>NZ_JBITGA010000013.1:0-243834 GCF_044456565.1 Streptomyces sp. NPDC050842
CGCCGACCACCCCCGGCCGGCCGCCGGGCTGGTGATGAGCCCCCGGGGGGGCCCGCCCCCGGCCCCGGGGGTCAGCCGGCGGGGGCCCCGGGGCCGGGGGGGGCCCGCGGGGGGGCCCCCCGGCCGTCTTCCGTGGCTGCTCAGCCGTGCCCACTCAGGCGTGCACCGGTTCGAGCTCCGGGGTGCGGACCAGCTCGGAGAGCCGCTCCGACCAACTTCCCTTGTCCTGGCCGAGGGCGACCTCGGCCAGGCGCAGGAGCTGGATGTCGGAGGTGCCGGCCGGGGCGAAGATGTGGTGCGCGTCCCGGAGGTACCGCTCGATCGCCCGGTCCGTGAAGAGGCCGGCGGCGGCGTGGATCTCCATGGCGTTGCGTCCGGAGTCGATCGCCGACTCGACGTTGACGAGCTTCGCGTTCATCAGCTCGGCGTCGCAGGACATGCCCTGGTCGAGCAGGTGCACGGCGTGGTACGCGGCGAGCCGGGCCGTCATCAGCCGGGACTGCATCTGGCCCAGCTTCAGCTTCACCGTGGGCAGGTCGTGGAGCGGCTTGCCGTACCGGATGCGCTCGGAGGCGAACCGGGTGGTCTCCTCCAGGATCGCCTGGTGGATGCCGAGCGAGACGGCGGTGAGGTTGGCCCGCCCGTACAGCACGCTGGAGGAGTACGCGACGGCGAGGCCGTCGCCCTCGTCGCCGAGGCGGTTGGACGCCGGTACGCGGCAGTTCTCGAAGATCAGCTCGCCGAAGCTGAAGCCGTGGAGCCCCATGGCGGGCTGCTGCGGACCGGTCCTGAACCCGGGGCGATCGGATTCGACCAGGAAGGCCGTGAGCCCCTTCGAACCGGGACCGGTCCTGACCACGACGCCGTGCAGATCGCCCACGTGGCTGTTGCCGACGAAGACCTTGCTGCCGTTGAGGATGTAGTCGTCGCCGTCCCGGACCGCGCTGGCGCTCATGCCGAGGACGTGACCGCCGGACTCGGGCTCGGTGACCGCGATGGTCGGCAGGCACTCACCGGCGGCGACGGCCGGGAGCCAGGTCTTGCGCTGCTCGTCGCTGCCGAAGTGGACGATCTTGGCGGTGCCCAGCTGCGAGGCCTGGACCATGGCGCCCATCGCGCCGCTGACCCGGGAGAGCTCCTCGATGATGATCGTCTTGGCAAGATGGCCGGCGCCCATACCGCCGTATTCCTGGCTGATTGTCGCGCCTAGCCAGCCCTGCTCGGCGATGAGCCGGGAGAGCTCGTGATGGACTGTCCGAGATGCTTCCATCTCGGCTATCCGTGGCCGAACCTCACGCTCTGCGAAGTCCCGGACCGTCTCCCTGAGCTGATGATGCAGTCGACTGCTGAAGTAGCCGTCCATTCGAGTCCTCCCCTGCGAAACGCCTGCTCGCCGAGTCGATCGAGCAGGTGGTGCATCGGCAGTGGTCCCGTCCCGAACAGGCCGACCTCTTCATGGTGTTGATCTTTCCGGGACGGAGCAATATCGCCACGACTTTTGTCCGAAACAGGAGCTGTTGACGATTGAATCTGACTGTGTTTCGTGTGGTCTTGGCCCCCTTCCGTCGATCCGGAGTCCATTCCCCGTGGGCATCTTTCTGCCACATGCCAACGGCAACGGATCCAGGGGCATATGGCCATGAGGCTCCCGAGGTGTCCACATGAGCCCCTTCTTCACCATAGGAGCGGCATTCCGGAACCCTCCCCACCCCGTCCCTGCCCCGAGAACACGGGCCTCGCCCCCGCCCTCCCCACTCCGGGAGCCCTCGCCACGGGCGTGCGGGCGCACTGAGGGGCGCGCGGAAGCGTTACGGAGAGTGAGCGCCGCACCCCCAGCGCGTATCCCCGCCCGGGCGCCGGAAAGGGTTCGTGACCACCGTCGAAAGTGCGGTATCGTTCTCATGCGCGTTCGGCCCGGGGAAACCCCAGGTCAGACGGGCATCGGGACGTGGCGCAGCTTGGTAGCGCACTTGACTGGGGGTCAAGGGGTCGCAGGTTCAAATCCTGTCGTCCCGACTCGAAAGAGTCGCAGGTCAGGGGCCGTTTCAGAGAAATCTGAAGCGGCCCCTTGATCGTTTTTGGGGACCATGTGGGGACCAGCGCACTTGACCGACCGGAGCGCACTTCGACTGGATCACGTTGCGCTCCGGGGGACCCGTACCTCCACGCCCCACTCGGCGGGCACGTCACGGGTGAAGTCCGCCGGCGGTCCCCCAGGTGGTAGGTGATCTCCCCGTTCTGTGAGCAGCACGTTGAGGGGCGGCGGGTGGGGTCAGGGCTTCGGGACGGTGTTGACGTAGTCGGTGTCGGCGCTGTGGAAGCCGTCCACCGTCTTCTGGACGTCCGCCTGGGAGACGGCCTCGTCGGCCTTGTAGTAGACCCAGTCGACCTTCATGTCCCAGATGCGCGGGCCACCGGTGAAGGGGAGGTCGATGAACCAGTTGCTGAAGTGGATGTCCATCCGCTCGCGCGGGACGTACTTGCCGGAACTGGTGAAGAGCTCCTTGCCGTCCAGCGAGTAGGTGACCTTTCCGTCCAGGGCGGTGATCATCATGGTGTGCCAGCCCTCGAGGCGCCGCTTGAGGGTGTTGTGGACCCGGTCCGGCGGGTCGGCCCTGTACCAGCTGACGTTGTCGAGCTGCGGACCCACCGAACCCCAGCCGCCGTTCGGCAGGTACTCGAAGTCGAGTTCGCTGTAGTTCTCCGAGGAGTCCGAGGGGGAGATCGGGAAGAAGGTCTGGACGACGTGGTCGCCGTCGCGTCCGTTCGTGGGCTTGTCGCTGAGGTGGACCCGGGCGGCGAAGGTTCCCTCGAAGAAGTTCCGGCTCGTGGTGTGCACCTCGACCTGCGTGGTGCCCTGCTCGGTGCCGTCGGTGGAGGAGCGCAGTCGTAGGACCTTGCCCCCCTCGGCCGTCGGGTCGGAGGGGAAGGCGGCGCCGTCGGCGCTCCAGGTGCTCTTGATCCCCGGGCCGCCCCCGCCGGTACGGATCTCCCAGCCGTGCGCGGCGAGGGAAGGGTCGTCGGCGCCGGTGTAGTTGAAGTTGTCGAACAGGGTTCCCGGCGGTCCGGTGGGCGTCGGCGAGGCGTCCCGCGCGGGCCCGGCGTCGTCGGCGCCCCCGCCGGTCGCGGGGGAGGCGGAACACGCGGCGAGTACGCACAGGAGGGCGGGCAGCGTGAGCGCGGTCCACGTTCGGCGACGAGAGGTGCGGCGGGGCTGGCTCACACAGGCTCCTTGGGGCGTAGAGGCGGTGACTGGACACGCCCGTTGCATGCGGAACGATCGCTGATCGCATGAATCGAGCGGTCATCCTAGCGAAGGATTCAAGCCATCCCGCCTCGTGTTCGCGACCCGGTCACCCGAGGGGCGGGAAGCGCCCGTTGATGTACCGATCCGGTTACGACACCCGATCGGACTGCGTCAAATACGCACATCGCACACCAATCGATTCAGGCCATGCGCTACGGTCCGCTCTACGCTCCAGCGGTCTCCACACCCTGCACAAAAAGGCCACGAACAATGCGCCAAGTCGCCACATCCTCCGGGCGCGGATCGGTCCACTCGGCACAGCCCGGCGTGGCCGAATCGCGTCACGGGGAGCCTGCTCCGGCACCGGTGTTCGTCGACCAGTCGGGTCTGCGCAGCCGTCTGCTGCGGCGCTTCGGCTGGCCGGTCTCCGTGGTCGGCGCGATCCTGGCGGCCGCCATGGGCGGCAGCCTGATCGGTATGCAGTCGGACGCCCCGGTGATGGGGATACCGCCGAAGCCCTCGTACTTGCCCGCCGGGGGCCCCTTGTCACCCTCCTGGCCGTAGAGGGCGCGGTCTGCGACACCCCACCCGAAAAGTTCGGCCATCGCGCCGAACATCGCGACATTCCATGACATACCGCGACCATCATGCCGCCCGGAGCAACGCCCGCGGGCCGGCCGAGCGCGCCTGATCGTCCGCACCACCCGTCTCCAGGAGCGCCCTTGTCCCGCCACCAGCGTCGTCGGCAGTCCCTGCTGAGGCCGCGCCGACTGGCTGCGCCGCCGCTGCGCTTCTTCATGCCGCTGTCCCTGCTGGCCTGCTTGCTCGCGCTCCTCGTCCTGCGCGGCCTCGCCACCAACGAGGCGTTCCACGACACCCGGATCGCGACCTCGGTCGACAAGACGACCGTGCCGGAGAACCTGCTCAAGGGCGGCCCGATCATCGACGCGCGCGGCACCAAGAACGAGCACCCGGTGAGCTATCGGATCCCCAACCACACCGTGGTCCTGAGCTTCGACGACGGCCCCTCGCCGGAGTGGACGCCGAAGATCCTGGACGTGCTCGCGGCCCACGACGTCCGCGCAGTCTTCTTCGTGACCGGCGCGATGACCACGCGCCACCCGGAGCTGATCCGGCAGATCGTCGCGGGCGGCCACGAGATCGGCGTGCACAGCTTCACCCATCCCGATCTGGCGTACCAGTCCCACGCCCGGATCAGCTGGGAGCTGGCGCAGACGCAGCTGGCGCTGGCCGGCGTCGCGGGCGTCCACAGCGCGCTGTTCCGCCCGCCGTACTCCTCCGACGCCTCGGCGCTCGACGACTGGAACTACCCGGTGATCAAGTACGTGGGTTCCCACGGCTACCTCACCGCGTTCATCGACCGCGACACCCACGACTGGAAGCGTCCCGGCGTCGACGCGATCGTCAAGGCGGCGATGCCGCGCAAGCCCGGCGCGGGCGAGCTGATCCTGCTGCACGACGCGGGTGGCGACCGCACCGAGACCATCGCCGCGCTCGAGCAGATCATCGTGAAGCTGCGGGGCGAGGGGTACCGCTTCACCACCGTCTCCGAGGCGCTCGGCGCCACCAACGCCACCGTGCCGGTGCACGGCTACCAGCTGTGGGCGGGCAAGTGCTTCATCTGGGCCAGCGAGGCCGCCGTGCTCACCCTGCCGGTGCTGGTCGCGCTGCTGGCCGTCGTCGGCTTCCTCAACTTCGGCCGGTTCGCGCTGATGCTCGTCCTCGCGCCGCTCCACGCTCGGCGCTCCCGGCGGCGGGACGCGTGGGGACCACCCGTCACCGAGCCGGTCACCGTCCTCGTCCCGGCCTACAACGAGCGCGAGTGCATCGCGAACACCCTCAACTCCCTGATCGCCAGTGACCATCCGATCGAAGTGATCGTCATCGACGACGGCTCCACGGACGGCACCGCGGACATCGTCGAGGAGATGAATCTGCCGTTCGTCCGGCTGATCCGCAAGGTCAACGGCGGCAAGTCCAGCGCGCTCAACACCGGCATAGCGGCCGCGTCGCACGACATCATCGTGATGATGGACGGCGACACCGTCTTCGAGCCGTCCACCGTGCGCGAGCTGGTCCAGCCCTTCGGCGACCGGGGGATCGGCGCGGTCGCGGGCAACGCCAAGGTCGGCAACCGCGACAGCCTGATCGGCGCCTGGCAGCACATCGAGTACGTCCTCGGCCACAACCTGGACCGCCGGATGTACGACATGCTCAACGTCATCCCGACCATCCCCGGCGCGGTCGGCGCCTTCCGCAAGGAGGCCCTGCGGCGGGTCGGCGGGATGAGCGACGACACCCTCGCCGAGGACACCGACATCACCATGGCGGTGCTCTGCGACGGCTGGCGGATCGTCTACGCCGAGCGCGCCCGCGCCTGGACCGAGGCCCCCGCCAGCATCCAGCAGCTCTGGTCCCAGCGGTACCGCTGGAGCTACGGCAGCATGCAGGCGATGTGGAAGCACCGGCGCGCCGTGACCTCCCGGGGTCCGGCCGGGCGCTTCGGCCGGATCGGGCTGCCCCTCGTCGTGCTGTTCGGCGTGGTCGCCCCGCTGCTCGCGCCGCTGGTCGACATGTTCCTGCTGTACGGCGTGCTGTTCGCGGACGCCCCGATCACGCTCGCCAGCTGGGGCGGCTTCATCCTGCTCCAGGCCGTGCTGTCCTGGTACGCCTTCCGGCTCGACGGCGAGAAGCCCCTGCATCTGATCAGCCTGCCGATCCAGCAACTGGTCTACCGGCAGCTGATGTACATCGTCCTGTTGCAGTCCACGATCACGGCGCTGACCGGTGGCCGACTGCGCTGGCAGAAGCTCCGGCGCACCGGCGAGGTCGCCGCACCGGTGGAGGCCTGACCATGACCGCATCCTTCGAGTTCGGGGGAACCCAGGACACCGTCCGGCTGAGGATCCCCGCCGCTCTGCGACGGGAGTCCCAGCCGGAGCCGGAGCCGTCGACACCGTCCCCGCGCAAGGGCGGCCGAGACCGCTATCTCGACCTGCTGCGCGCGCTGGCGCTGGTCCGTGTGGTGATCTACCACAACTTCGGCTGGTTCTGGCTGCCCGTCGTCTTCCCCTCGATGGGCGTGATGTTCGCGCTGGCCGGGTCGCTGATGGCACGCTCGCTCAGCCGTCCCGCCCTGGGCGTCATCCGGGGCCGTCTGCGTCGGCTGCTGCCGCCGATGTGGCTGTTCGGCGCGGTCGTGCTCACCCTCGAGATCGTCGACGGCTGGGGGCCCGAGGCCGAGGGGCATCCCCACTGGTGGTGGGGCAAGCTGCTGTTCTGGCTCGTGCCGCTGAGCACTCCGCCGTACGCCGAATCACTGAACGGTTTCGACCATCTTGTGGGGCAGGGCTGGGCGGTGCAGGTCACAGTCCCGCTCTGGTACCTCCGCGCGTACCTCTGGTACGTCCTGCTCTCACCGTTGATGCTGTGGGCGCTGCGGCGGATGCCGGTGGTGACGCTGTCCGTCCCCCTCGCGGTGACGGTCGTGATGAACACGTTCTTCATCGACCAGGAGTTCCTCTACGGCCGGGTCTGGGAGAACCTCAGCGACTTCGCCATGTTCGGCTCCTGCTGGATCCTCGGCATGGCTCACCAGGAGGGCCTGCTCAAGAAGATCCCGCAGTACGTCGTGCCGTCCGTCGCGCCGCTGATCATGGTGGCCGGCTGGTGGTACCTGCAGACCCGACCGGTCGATCCGACCGTGCCCACCGACATCGAGAGCTGGCCGATAGCGCAGGCCCTGTGGTCCTTCGGCTTCGTCGCCATGCTGCTCCACGTCAGTCCCTCCTGGGAACAGTGGCCCCGACCGCTGGAACGCTGGAACGGCCTGATCAGCCTGCTCAACACACGTGCTGTCAGCGTCTACCTCTGGCACCAGGCCGCGTTGGTGGCCGCCATCCCGCTGATCGACCCCCTCTGGTCCGTCGGCTTCTTCTACGAGCACTTCCAGTGGCTGCTGACCAGCCAGTGGTTTCCGCTGATGGTGGCGATCCCACTGACCGGCCTCCTGGTGCTGACCTTCGGCTGGGTCGAGGACGTGGCCGCGAAGCGCTCTCCGCGGCTCTTCCCGTACCCGCGTCGCGTGCGGGGCAGGCGCCGGGCCGGCGCCTGACGCGTTTTCGGGCGCCCGTCCGTGAGCCTCTACTCGGTGGGGGAGGCGGGCTTGTCGTCGGAGTCGAGGATGGACTCCTCCAGCTTGCGCAGCAGTCGTGCGAGCTGTCGGCGTTCCGAGGGAGACATGCCGTCGAGCATCCGGCGCTCGTTGTCGAGGTGCTCGGCGAACACGGTGTCCACCGTGGCGAGGCCCTTGTCGGTGAGGCGCGAGTAGACGACCCGGCGGTCGTCGGCGTCCCGTTCGCGGACGATGAGGCCGTCCTTCTCCAGGCGGTCGATGCGCAGGGTCACGCCGGCCGAGGACACCAGACCGGAGTCGGCGAGCTGCCCCGCGGTCAGCCGGTGAGGGTGCCCCGCCCGCCGCAGCGCGGTGAGCACGTCGAAGCCGGCCACGGACAGGCCGTGCCGCTCGATCGACGCCGTGAGCCGGGTGCTGTAGCGCAGGAAGGAGCGGTGGAGGCGGGCGAGGACCTCCAGGTCGCCGCCCGTACGCGAGGTCGGCGGCGCGATCCTCGCCTGGTTCGGCGACGAGGAACACTCCGAGCCGGCCGAGCTCACGCTCCCGGATCCGCTGACGGACCCGGCGGTGGACGCGTTCCTCTGCTACGCCGAGTGGAACGTGCCGTGGCGGTACGCCGTGGAGAACCTGCTCGACCCCATGCACGGTGCCTTCCTCCACCACGAGTCGCACACCATGTTCGCCGGCGACACGACCGCCAAGTTCCGCATCCGGGAGACCGACCGCGGCTACTTCTTCGAGAAGACCGACCAGCGGGGCGTCAACTTCGACTGGGTTGAGCTGTGCCGTACGGGCGTCGACTGGGTCGACCTGTCCATCCCGTACCCGCCGTCGGCCGGCCCGGGCGGACCGTTCGGGATCGTGGGCATGGTCTGCCCCGTCGACGAGCAGCGTTCCGGCGTCTTCTTCTGGCGCTACCGCCGTGTCGAGGACTGGCAGCGCGCGTCGTGGCGCTTCCTGTACAAGACGCTGATCGAGAAGCGGCACTGGGAGGTCCTGGAGCAGGACCGCGTGATGCTGGAGGCCATGCCGGCCGACGCCGACCAGCGGGAGAACCTCTACCAGCACGACCTCGGCGTGGTCCGCCTGCGCCGGCTGTACCGGTCGGAGGCCGAGGCGCAGTCCTCGGCCGGTGCTTGAGCGCGCGTCACTGACGAGCCGACATGATCCCTGGAGACCCGGGTAGCCGGACACTGTCCAACCCGTACGGGAGGGAGCAACCATGGGTCTGGGACTGTTCATCATCATGATCGCCGTCGGCGCCGTCCTCACCTTCGCGACGGACTGGGAGCTCGAATCGGTGGACCTCGATCTGGTCGGTCTGATCCTGATGGCGGTCGGCCTCCTCGGAACCGCCGTCTACACGAGTGTTCTTCGCCGCCGCCGGATGGTGGTCCCGCCCGTGGCACCCACGGTCACCGACGGCGACCGGCGTGACCTGCTCTGAGGTGGCACGCACGGTTCGGTGCCGCGACGTACACGACGCACAGCGACAGAGGAGTGACAGCGATGACCGATCACCTTTGGTCCTACAGCACGGAGTCCGGCCACCTGGCGGGCACCGACCTCACCGGATGGCGGGTCGAGGCGTCCGACGGTCACATCGGCAAGGTGGACAAGCACTCCGACGAGGTCGACGACGCCTATCTGGTCGTGGACACGGGCGTCTGGATCTTCGGCAAGGAGGTGCTGATACCGGCGAGCGCGGTGACCCGCGTCGATCTGGAGGAGCACACGGTCCACCTGGCCCTGTCCAAGGAACAGGTGAAGGACGCACCCGAGTTCGTCTCCGACAAGCACCTCGCCGACCGGCAGTACCGCGAGGAGATCAGCCAGTACTACCGAGCCGGCGGACCCTTCTCGGGCGGCATGCGCATCATCTGAGAAGTCATGCCCGCCCGGCCCACGCGCGTGGCCGGGGGTCAGTACGGACCCCCGGCCGGCGAGGCAACGGAAGCGACGCGACTCATTCAGTCGCTACCGGTGTCAGGGAGATGTTCCAGAAATCGGCGTAGCGGCCGCCGTGGCGCAGCAGCTCGTCGTGGGTGCCTTCCTCCACGATCCGGCCGCCGTCCAGGAAGACGACGCGATCGGCGCGTCGGACGGTGCGCATCCGATGCGCGACCATCACCACCGTCCGGCCCGCCATCAGGCGTTCGACGCCCTCATGGACGGCTACCTCGTTCACCGGGTCCAGTGCGGAGGTCACCTCGTCCAGGAGCACGATGGGCGCGTTCTTCAGCAGTGCTCGCGCGATCGAGACGCGCTGGCGTTCACCACCCGACAGCCTCGCGCCGCCCTCGCCGACAGGCGTCGACCATCCGTCGGGCAGCCGCTCGATCACCTCGTCCAGCCGCGCCGCCGTCGCTGCCGCCCGCACGTCCGCCTCGTCGGCGTCGGGGCGGCCGAGGCGTACGTTCTCCTCGATCGTGCCGTCGAAGAGGTAGACGTCCTGGAAGACGATGGCGAACTGCGCCATCAGCACCTCGGAGTCGATCGCGCGTACGTCGACACCTCCCACACGCACCGCGCCCGCGTCGACGTCGTAGAACCGCGCGAGCAACTGCAGCAACGTGCTCTTGCCGGAACCCGAGGGTCCGACCACGGCGAGTCGTTGTCCTTGCGGCAGGGACAACGACAGGTCGTCGATCACCGTGCGGTCGCCGTGGCGGAACGCGACGGATGCGAAGTCCAGGTCATGGCGGACCGGCTGGATCGGTTCGTCGGCTTCCGGCAGCGGCTCGGTGCGCAGTACCGTGTCGAGCCTCGCCAGTTCGTACCGTGCGCCCCGGATCTGGCCGGCGATGTCCGCCAGTGACAGCAGCGGGTCCGCGCAGCGGGCGGCCAGCACCAGGATCGCCAAGACCTCGGCCGCACCGATGTCCCCGCCGAGCACGAGGTAGGCGCCGAGGGCCAGCACGACGGTGTACGCCATCTGTACCGCGAGCGTCGACCCCACGACGCCGGGCAGCGCCGACAGCGTGGAACGACGGGACGCGCGCTGGACCTCCCGCAGCGAGTCGTCGAGTACCCGGAAGCGTTCGACGGTCCGGCCACCGGCGCGCAGCACCGGCTGGGCCTGGAGGTATTCGATGACCCGCCCGGTGGCCTCGTGGTCGCGTTCGTGTCGCTCCGCGTCGGTGGCGGCCATCGAGCGTCCCGTCCGGATCTGGACGGCCGCCACGATCGGTACGGCGGCCAACGCGGCCAGACCCATCCGCCAGTCGAAGGCCAGCATCACGACGACGATCGTCAGGGGGGTCACGCAGGCGGAGATGAACGGGGCCAACAGATGCGCGATCACGCCCATCGCCTGGAGGACGCCGCGGCCCGCCAGGACGGACACCTCTCCGAGGCGGCCCGCGTCGTACCAGCCGATGGGCAGTCGGGCCAGATGGTCGCCGAGACGGTGGTAGGTACCGCGCAGCAGCGTGGTCCCGGCATGGAATCCGGACCGGTCGCTGACATAGCGCAGGGCCGCGTAGACGGCGACCGCGGCCCCGAACGCGATCAGCCAGGGCCAGGCGTCTTCGGGCGTACTCCCGAACAGCGCACGCAGTACGGGAACCAGCAGTGCGCAGGACAACCCCTCGACGACCGCGGTCGTCGTCATCAGGACCACGGTGCGACGCACCGGCGGGGCGTACTCGTGGCCCAGCACGCGCAGCAGCATGCGAATCATCGGGGCTCGCCTCCTTGCGGTACGTCACCATGGGTTTCGGTCCGGTCATCGGCGAGAGCCGACTGTTGGGATCGCCAGAACGCGGCGAACTTTCCCTGCCGCGCCAGCAGTTCGGACGGCGTGCCGCGTTCGATGATCGACCCGTCGTCCAGCATCACGACGGTGTCGGCGTCGGCGATCGTCTCCAGGCGATGGGCGATGACCAGGACCGTCCGGTCACCCTCCAGCGTCGCCAATGCCCGGCGAACCGCCTGTTCGGTCTGCGGGTCCGCGAAGGCGGTCGCCTCGTCGAGCACGAGTACGGGCGCGTCGCCGATCAGTGCGCGGGCGAGCGCGACGCGCTGCGCCTCGCCACCCGACAGGCCGGCGTCCTCGCCGATCACCGACTCGTATCCGCGGGGCAGTTCGAGAATGCGCTCGTGGATGTTCGCCAGCCGGGCGGCGCGCACCACGGCGTCGAGGTCGGCGTGTGGCACTGCCAGCGCGATGTTGTCCGCGATCGACGCGCGCAGCAGGCGAACGTCCTGGAAGACGAAGGAGACCGTCCGGTAGAGCTGTCGGCTGCCGAGCTCACGCAGGTCGACACCGCCGAGGACGACGGAACCGTGGGTCGGGTCGAAGAACCGCGGCAACAGCTGGACCAGCGTGGACTTTCCGCTTCCGGACGGACCGACGATCGCGGTGGTGGTCCCCGGTTCGAGGACCAGATCGATCCCGCGCAGGACCTCGTGATCGGCTTCGTAGCCGAACCGGACATCACGCAGTTCCACCCGGTGACCCCGTGGTGCGACCGGGTGCGCGGGCTCCGGCAACGACTGCACCGCGAGTACGTCCCGGATCCGGCCGACCGCGCGCCGGGCGGCCTGGATGTCGTCGAAGCCGTGGCCGAGGGCCGCCACGGGTGCGGTCAGGCCCAGTCCGAGCAGCAGGAAGGGCAGCAGGTCGGCCGGAGCCATGCCACCGGTGGTGATCAGAGCCGTACCGCCGATCAGCACGACGAACAGGACGAACGGCGGCGACAGCGCCACCTGCATCCCGGCGGCGATCCCGGCGAGACCGCGCACCATCCGGAAGAAACTGCTGACGAAACCGTCCACCTCCGTGAGGAACCGACGGTGGGCGCGCCCGGACGCGCCGAACGCCTTGACCACGGAGATGCCCTGGACGAACTCGACGACGGAACTCGAGATCCGTCCCATGGCGGCGTCAAACTCCTCCTGCTCGCGCAGCCGGGTCGGGGTCATCATCAGGGGAACCAGCGCCACTGCCAGTACGACCGGGATCAGCGTGATCAGTGTGAGCCGCCACTCGATGGTGAACAGGTAGATCAGCGACGTCAGCGGAACCACGAAGGCGGAGACGAGCTCGCCGGGGGTGTGGGCGATGAACGGGTGGACGGCGCTGACGTCCTCACCCACCACCTTTGCCAGCTCGCCGGTCCGGCGCCGGAGGAACCAGCCGATCGGTACGCGCCCCAGCCGCGCGGCCAGTTGCCGGCGGAGCGTCAGTTGCACCTGGCCGTCGACGATGTGCCCGATGCCTGACGACGCGGCCGTGAACAGCAGCCGAAGGAACAGGCCGACGGCACCCGTGATCACGAGGAACCGGACATGACCGTGATCGATCGGGCCGGACGCCAGGAGCGTGCGCCCCAGTTCGACGACCGCCAGCAACGGCATCAGCCCCGCGAGGGCGCCGATGACCTGCAGGATCACCACGGCGGCGAAACTCCAGTAATAGGGGCGAAGCAGCCCGGCCGTGCTCTGCCCGGCCGCGGAATCCGCATCGGGTGGTGCTGTGGACTGCTCCCGGCTCTTCATCATCACGAACTCCGGTTTCCTCACTGCCCTTTGGGTTTTCGAACGTGTTCCGAAAGTAGCACGGGGCAGGGCGGCGTGAACATGAAGACCTCATCCGCATGCGCACCCGTTTCGAGGCGGAGGGCGGCGGGGCGGCATGATGGGACGATGTCCCGAGCGCCCGCACCGCACGGCCGCACCGGCCGGCCGCCCCTGACCTCCCGTGAGCAGATCCTGGTGGCCGCCCGCCGGCTCATCGATCAGCACGGCTGGGAGAGGCTGACGATCCGCGGCCTGGCCGCCGAGATCGGCGTCGGGGCGACCACCCTGTACCACCACATCCGGAACAAGGACGACCTGCTGCTCCTCCTGCTCCATCACCACATCGAGCAGGTGGGACGCCCCGAACTGCCCGGTGACCCGCGGGAGCGCATCGTCATGGCCGCCACCGCGCTGCACGACGCCCTCGCGGCCTGGCCGTGGGCGGCGGAAGTCCTCTCGGCCGACGGTTTCGTCGGTCTCCTCGACGAATCGGCGATGTGGATGGTCGAAGCCATCGTGGCCGGAGCCGACGACCACGGATGCACGCCCGAGCAGAGCGTCGACGTCTTCCGCAGCATCTGGTACTTCACCGTCGGCGAGGTCCTGGTCCGCGCCCACTCCGCGCGTCGGCAGGCCGAGGGCGCGCCCTTCGCCTACCGCGACGACCTGGACCCGTCCCAGGTGCCCCGCCTGGCCGCCATCGGCGTCCGATGGGCCGCGCTGGCCGCACGGGACATCTACCCTCAGGGACTTCGCACGTTCGTCGACGGGCTGCTCGCGCATGCCAGGCCAGAGGCCGTATCGGAGTGATCCGATACGGCCTCTGACCGTCCTTCGCGGGTCAGGTCAGCTTCTTGAGGACCTCGGCCGCGAGCGGGGCGGAGGAGGACGGGTTCTGGCCGGTGACGAGGTTGCGGTCGACGACGATGTTCGGCACCCACGGCTCGCCGACCTGCACGTCCACGCCGGCCTCGACGAGGCGGGTCTCCAGGAGCCACTTGGCCTTGTCCGCCAAGCCGGCCTGGGTCTCCTCGGCGTTGGTGAAGGCGGCGACCTTGTAGCCGGCGAAGGCGTTGGTGCCGTCCGCCCGTGTGGCGGCGAGCAGCGCGGCGGGGCCGTGGCAGACGACCGCGAGCGGCATGCCCGAGTCGAGCGCGTCGACCAGGATCCGGCCCGAGGTCGGGTCGACGGCGAGGTCCTCCATGGGGCCGTGGCCGCCGGGATAGAACACGGCCGCGTAGTCGTCGACGTCCACGTCCTCCAGCGTGATCGGGTTCTTGATCTCGGCGAGGGAGTCGAGGGTGGCGGCGATCTTGTCGGCGCCCTCCTGGCCACCGTTGACCTCGGGGGCGAGGCTGCCCCGGTCGACCGTGGGGACGACGCCGCCGGGGGTGGCCACGACGATCTCGTGGCCGGCGGCCTTGAACGCCTCGTACGGCGCGACGGCCTCCTCGGCCCAGAAGCCGGTGGGGTGCTTGGTGCCGTCGGCGAGCGTCCAGTGGTCGGCACCGGTCATCACGAGAAGGATCTTGGACATGTGGGGGCCTCCGAGGGTTCAGATCGTCGGTGAGGTCATGTCCTCACGCTATGCCCGCGGGGTTCCGCCTGCGACGTGGTTCACCGGGGCGCGGTGAGGCCCGCGAGGGCGAGTGCTCTGGCCACGGCCGGCCGGTCCCGCGGTTCGCCGTCCGGGTCGGTGGGGCGCAGCCGCTCCAGCAGGAGACCCGGCTCCAGCCGGTGTGCCTCGGCTTCGGCCAGAAGGGTGTCCGCGCTCGGCCCGTCGGTGGTGCCGTCGATGTGGTCGGACAGTTCGCTCAGCGTGCGGTCCCGGTCGACGAAGTCGCTCATGCCGCACTCCAGGCCGTCGTCGCCGAGGTCGTCGGGGTAGGGCGCGCGGGCCCAGGACCCGTTCTCGTACCAGTAGACGCAGCCCAGCTCGTAGCCCTTGAGCCGGTCGTGCAGTTCGTCGTACGGGAGCCAGTCCGGGCCGCCCGCCAGCATGTCGATCGGCGGCTCGTGCCACTTGACGCCGCTCGCCTCGTCCTCGCCGTAGAGCACGAACCGGCCCTCGCCCATCCGGGACATGGTCCACCAGGTGCAGCCGGCGTCGTCGTGGTGGAGCCCCTCGTCGTCGATCCAGCGGCCGGTGCGGTGGCCGCTCGCGCGCCCCTCCTCCCTCGTGGTCGCGCTCAGCGAGGCGAGCAGCGCCCACCGGGCCCACAGGGCCTCGCCCGCCGGAAGGTCCTCCGGCAGTCCCGGACGGTGAATGGTCATCCTTGCCCCCGTGTGTCGTCGTCCCGACTCGAGAGAGTCGTCGAACGGAGACCGTAGCGGAGGGGTCCGACACGATCTCCGTTCGATGCCTTCCGTCAGTCCGTCAGTCCGTCTTCGCCGGGGCCGGGGCCGGGGCCGTGCGTGCGAAGTGGCGGGCCGACGGTGTCAGCGCCGCCGCGGCCGGTACGAGGAAGCAGGCGGCGGCGCAGGCGCCGAGTACGGGCGTGACCCCGAAGGCGTCGATCGCCGGGGCGATCAGGGCCAGGCCGACCGGCGCGAGGCCGTAGGACACGAGGAAGTCCAGCGAGGAGACGCGGGCCAGCTTGTCCGGGGCGACCTCTCGCTGGGTGGCCGTGAACCAGGGCACGTTGAACAGCTCGATCCCGATCCCGGCGACGGCGTACGCGGCGACGACCACGAGCGGGTGCACCGGCAGCATCAGGCTCAGCGGCGCGACGCCGTACGCGGCAAGCCCGGCGAAGGCGGCCCAGCCCTGGGAGCGCGGGCGCCAGCGGGCGATGACGAGGGCGCCCGCGAGCGCGCCCACGGTGTACGCGGTCATGGCCGCGGCCAGCACCCACTGGGTGCCGTAGCGGTCCCTGCTGATCAGGGGCAGCGCGACGCTCGTGGCGGAGTAGCCGAGGGCGATGACCGCGACGAGCGCGGCGAGTCCGGCGAGGAACCACGGGTGGCGCCGCGCCTCGCGTATGCCCTCCAGGAACTCGGCGCGGAAACCGGCGCGCGGCGCGGGCTCGGCGTCCGGGTCCGGCGTCGCGGTCGGGTCCGGCGCGGCGTCCGGGTCCGCCGCGATGGCGGCGCCCTTGCCCGGGACGAGCGCGGCGACCAGCCAGAGCAGGCCGATGCCGAGCAGCAGCGTCCGGACGTCGAGGAAGGCGGCGAGCAGCGCGGTCAGGGCGGGGCCGGCGAGGGTGGAACCGCGTACGGCCATGGTCATGGCGGCGTTGGCCTGTTGGCGGCGCTCCGGGTCGACGGTCTCGGCGGTGAGCGCCTGGAACGCCGGGCGGCAGGCGCCCTGTCCGGCGCCCGCGAGGGCGGCGGCCGCCGTCATCAGCGCGAGCGAGCCGCCGAGCCCGGCGGCGAGGAGGGGCGCGGCCGTCGCCGCCGCGAGGGCCGACCAGAGGACGACCGCGCGGCGGGAGTGCCGGTCGGCGAGCACGCCGCCGACGGCGACGGCGGCGAGGAAGCCGGCGGTGCGCGCGGCGAGGACCAGGCCGAGGCCGGCGGCGCCGAGGTCGCGGTGCAGCACGGCGAGTCCGAGGACGAAGGGCAGGGCCCAGGTCGCGAGGCCGGAGGCCGTGGTGCCCGCCCACAGGCGCAGGAACGCGGTGTCGCGGAGGATCGAACGCGGGGGTGGGGTATCGGACTTGGCCGCTGTGGTCGCGGGTGTGGTCGCCACGGTGTGGGTGCTCCTTGGAGGCATGGGAGGAGGGCGGGGCGGTTCGGTGGACGCCCCCCGGGGTCATTAATGAAAATGAATACCATTACAGTACCCTTCGAACGCGGCACTCCTGCCCGGTGCACGACAACACCCATGCCTTATCCAGGCCCCCCGCAGACCGGAGATCCCATGCGCCACCCCACCCGCCGCCTCGGCATCGCCCTGACCGTCCTCCTTGCCACCGTGGGCTGCTCCACGGCGGGCGGCGACACCTCCACGCCGGACGCCAAGTCCACCGACCGGCCGTCCGCCGCTGCGGCCGCCGTCACCAGCTGCGGCCGCCAGGTGTCCTTCGCCGATGCCCCCAAGCGGGCCGTCGCCCTGGACCAGACCTCGACCGAGACCCTGCTCGCCCTCGGGCTCCAGGACCGGATGGCGGGAACGGCCAACCTCAAGACGAAGATCCCGGCCCGGTACGCGGCCGCGTACGCCACGATCCCCGTCATCGCCCCGAAGATCGCCACGGGCGAGCAACTGCGCGCCGCCACACCCGACTTCGTCGTCGCCGGCTCCGCGGACCTGTTCACCAAGGACCGGGCCGGCACCCGCGAGGAGCTGGACGCCCTCAAGGTCCCCACCTTCGTCAGCGCCGTGGACTGCCCGCAGCAGAACCCGTCCGGCACGACCCCCTTCGAGCTGCTCTTCTCCGACTACGAGAACCTCGGCAAGGTCTTCGGGGCCGAGGAGCGGGCCGGCAGACTCGCCGCCGACCAGCGGGCCACCGTCGCCAAGGCAGGGGCGAACGCCTCCAAGGCCCCGCAGGGCGCGGACCGGCCGACCGTCGTCTACCTCTACTCCGTCTTCAACGGCATGCCGTACGTGGCGGGCGGGACCGGCCTGCCCAGCGAGATGAGCCGGATCGTCGGCGCGAAGAACGCCTTCGACGACGTCGACGAGGACTGGCCGGAGGTCTCCTGGGAGGAAGTCGCCCGGCGCGACCCGGACTTCATCGTGATCGGCGACCTGTCCGAGCGCGGCCGGCCGGGCGACAGCGCCGCCGAGAAGCGCGCCTCGATGACCGGGCACCCGGTGATCTCCCGGCTGGCGGCGGTCCGCGACGACAAGATCCTCGAGGTGCCGGGCATCGAGCTGGACCCCTCCGTGCGCTCGGTGCACACCCTGGGACTGCTGGCGGACGGGATGAAGGACCTCGGGTATGCCCGCTGACCCGGTCGGCCGGAGCGGGAGGGGAGCGGCGGATCTCCTGCTGCCCGCGGCCCGCGGCCCGCGGACGGGTGATGACGGGGGCGGCTCGGTCGCCGCCCACCCGCCCGTCGCCGC
This sequence comes from Streptomyces sp. NPDC050842, assembly GCF_044456565.1. Taxonomy (NCBI): domain Bacteria; kingdom Bacillati; phylum Actinomycetota; class Actinomycetes; order Kitasatosporales; family Streptomycetaceae; genus Streptomyces; species Streptomyces sp. NPDC050842. The sequence continues at coordinate 17,941 of NZ_JBITGA010000013.1, forward strand.
CGGTCGGCCCGTCGCCGGCCGCCGGCCCGTGGCGGCCCGGGTGGTGCTCCTCCTTCTCGCCCTGGGCGTTCTCGTGGGCTCGGTGGCCGCCGCCGTACGCATCGGCACCGCCGACGTCAGCTGGACCGGCCTCGGCCGTGTCCTCGGCACCCATCTCGGCCTGGACGTCGAGCCGTTGCCCCCGCTCGTGGACTCCCTCGTCTGGGACCTGCGTCTGCCGCGCGTGTTGATGGCCGCCCTCGTCGGCGCCTCGCTCGCCGTCTGCGGCGCCGTGCTCCAGGCGGTCACCCGTAACGCGCTCGCCGACCCCTACCTGCTCGGCGTCTCCTCCGGCGCGTCGACAGGAGCCGTCACCGTAGTCGTCCTCGGAGTGGGCGCGAGCGCGCTCGGCGTCACCGGAGGCGCGCTCGTCGGCGCCCTGCTGTCCTTCGCGCTGCTCCTCCTGCTGCTCCGGCGCAGCGGGCTCGACTCCGTCCGCATCGTCCTCACCGGCGTGGTCGTCGGCCATCTCTTCACGGCCCTGACCTCCCTCGTCCTCATGGCCTCGGCGGACGCGGACACCACACGGGCCGTCACCCACTGGCTGCTGGGCTCGATGGCACCGGCCCGCTGGGACACCGTCGTGGTCTGCGCGATCGTTACGCCGCTGGGCCTCGCGGTGGCGTGGTTCTGCTCCACCGCCCTCGACGGGCTCTCCTTCGGAACCGACACCGCGGCCTCCCTGGGGATCGGCGTACGGCACACACGGATGCTGCTCCTCGTCGTCACGGCCGTGCTGACCGCGGTGGCGGTGGCCACTGTCGGAGCCATCGGCTTCGTCGGACTGATCGTCCCGCACGGGGTGCGGTTCCTGGTCGGGCCGCTGCACCGGGTCCTGCTGCCCTACGCGGCGCTCGCCGGAGCGGTGTTCCTGGTCTGGACGGACGCGCTGGCACGGATCGCCTTCGCGCCCCGCGAGGTTCCGGTGGGTGTCATCACCGCACTCCTCGGCGTACCGCTCTTCCTGCTCGTCCTGCGCAGGAGGGGGGAACTGTGAGGATCACCGCCGAAGCGCTCAGCTGGTCGGTGGGCGGCACGCGGGTCGTCCACGACGTCAGCGTGGACATCGCCCCCGGCGAGACCGTGGGGCTGCTCGGTCCGAACGGCTCCGGCAAGTCGTCGCTGCTGCGCTGCCTGGCCGGCCTCCGGGCCCCCGACGCGGGCGAGGTCCGCTACGACGGGGAGTCCGTACGGCACTGGAGTGCGCGTCGCGTCGCCCGCCATGTCGCCTTCGTCGAACAGGACTCGGGCGCGGACAGCGACCTGCGGGTCGGCGACGTCGTGGGCCTGGGGCGGACGCCGTTCCGGGACCGCTGGCGCGGTCCGGACGCCACCGACCGGGCCGTGGTGGCCGCCGCCCTCGAACGGCTCGGCCTGACCGCGCTCGCCGACCGCTCCTGGAAGGCGCTGTCCGGCGGCGAGCGGCAGCGCGCCCACATCGCCCGCGCGCTCGCCCAGCAGCCGTACGCGCTGCTGCTCGACGAACCCACCAACCACCTCGACGTCAAACACCAGTTGGAACTGATGGAGCTGCTGTCCGGCACCGGCCGGACGGTCCTGGTCGCGCTGCACGACCTGTCGCTCGCCGCCCGGTACTGCGACCGGCTGCTGCTCCTGCACCACGGCCGGCTGATCGCCTCCGGCCCGCCCGCCGCCGTGCTGACCGCCGACCGGCTCGCCGAGGTCTTCGAGGTGGACGCCGAACTCACCGCCGACGCCCTGGGACATCCCCACGTGACGTACCGAGGGCCGCTCGGCGGCGCGGCGCCGGCACCGACACCCCAACCCGCCCTGTGAAAAGGAAAGCCATGACCCGGACGATTCCCGCTTCCTCCACCACCTCCACCTCCACCTCCTCCACCCCTCCCGCCCCGACGTCCGTCGACGGCCTCGTCGAGGCCGTCCTGGCCGGTGCGCACGGACCGCTTCCCTCCGAGCTCGTCGCGACCAGCGTGTTCTGGATCCACCACGGCACCCGCCTGGCCGGCGGCGACACCACCTACCTCAACCAGTACGTCCTCGTCCGCCTCGGCGGCTCGTTCGGCGGCTGCGCCTTCGAGGTCGGCGAGATCGACCCGTCGATCTGCCGTGACTCCTCCGGCACCCCGCTCGACGTGCTCCTGCGAGAGGCTCCGCGTCCGCTGCGGATCGCCGCCCTCGACGCCTACCTCTCCGAGGTCCGACCGCACAGGACGGCCGGCGCGGCGGGCGACGCCGAGCCGGTCACCCTCCCCGCCGGCACCCCGGAAGTCCGCGCGAAGGCCCGCGACGCGGCCATCGCGGGCCTGCTGGACATCGAGGAGGGTGCAGAGGTGGGTCTCATCGGCGTCGTCAATCCGCTCGTCGCGGCGATCCGCGCGCGCGGCGGCCGACCGCTGCCCTGCGACCTCAACCTCAGGACCACGCAGTGGGGCGACCCCGTCACGGCCGACATGCACGAGGTGCTGGACCGGGCCCAGGCCGTCGTCGCCACCGGAATGACCCTGAGCAACGGCTCGTTCGACACGATCCTCGACCGCTGCCGCTCCCGCGGCATCCCGCTGGTCGTCTACGCGCAGACCGGCAGCGCCGTCGCCCGGGCGTTCCTCGGCTCCGGCGTCACCGCGCTCTCCGCGGAACCCTTCCCCTTCTCCCAGTTCAGTGCCGAGGAGACGGTCCTGTACCGCTACCGGACGGTGGACGGCGCATGATCCCCGCCGCCCGCTCCGGCATCGGCACCGGGTACGCGCCCTGTCACCACGGAGAGATCCTCCAAGGGGTCTTCCTCGACGGCGACGGGCGCCGGTGCGCCGGACTGGTCACCCTCCCCATGGCCGGCCCGGGCAGCGGAGCCGAGTTCGTCCGCACCCCCGGCACGCCGGCCGAGGAGCTCACCGTCGTCCCCGCCGGCCGGAGGAAGGCCGTGCGGGCCGCGGCGCTCGCCGTGGCCGCCTGCGCCGAGCGGGCCGGACAGCCACCCTGCGGAGGGGAGTTGCGCCTCACCGGCGACATACCGGTGGGGTTGGGCATGGGCAGCTCCACCAGCGACGTGATCGCCGCCGTACGCGCGGTCGCGGACTCGTACGGGCTTCGCCTGACGCCCGAGACCGTCGCCCGGCTGGCGGTCCGCGCGGAGCTGGCCTGCGATCCACTGATGCTGGACGGCGGTCCGGTGCTCTTCGCCCAGCGGGAGGGGCGCGTCCTGGAAGTCCTCGGTCCGTCCCTGCCGCCACTGGTCGTGGTCGGCTGCGTGCTGGGCGGCGGAGCGCCCGTGGACACGCTGGCCCTCCCCGCGTACGAGCCCGACGCCGGCGACGTACGGGCCTACGAGCTGCTGCGCGCGCGGCTGCGCCGGGCCCTGGCCACCGGCGACGTCGGACTGCTCGGCCAGGTCGCCACCGCCAGCGCGCGGCGGGGCCAACACGTGCTCGGACACCCGGAGTTCGACGCCCTGACCGCCATCGCCCGCCGTGTCGGGGCGGCGGGCGTGCAGATCGCGCACAGCGGCGCGGTGGCGGGCGTGCTCTTCGACCCGGCCGCGCCCGGCGTGCGGCACCGCGTCCGCGGCTGCCTGCGCGCCCTGGACGCCCACGGCATCCCCGCCACCCGGACCTTCACGACCGTCACCACCACCAAGGAGCCCTGGAATGGACCAGCACATCGCGGAGTCGATCGGCCGGCCGGACCTGATACGTCTCGACGAGCGGCTCGTCTGCCTGCGCTTTGAGACGATGAAGGTGGTCTCCGCCCTCGCGGCGGTACGCCACCTCCTGGCCACCGGAGTCGTACGGCGCGGGGACACCCTCCTGGACAGCTCCAGCGGCATCTACGCCTACGCGCTCGCGCTGGCCTGTCATCGGTACGGCATGCGCTGTCACATCGTCGGCTCGTCCACGGTGGACCACACACTGCGCACACAACTCGCCGTCCTCGGGGCGACACTGGAGCAGATGGAGCCGTCCAGCGATCTCAAGCTCGACCAGAAGCGGCGCGTCGAGCGGATCCACGAGATCCTCGCCGAGCATCCCGATTACCACTGGATGCGGCAGTACCACGATGACATCCACTACCTCGGCTACCGCGCGATCGCCGACCGGATCCGGGAGGCGACCGGAGCGGACGCGCTCACCGTCGTCGGCGGAGTCGGCTCGGGTGCCTCGACCGGCGCCCTGGCCCGCTACCTGCGCGCGCCGGCCGACGACCCGCGCGATGGCGAGGCCGACGTCGAGCTCGTCGGCGTCCAGCCGTACGGCAGCGTCACCTTCGGCGCCGAGCACGTCTCCGATCCCGAGATCATCATCGCCGGGATCGGCAGCTCCATCCCCTTCGGGAACGTCTCCCACGAGCTGTACGACACCCTGCACTGGATCTCCTTCGACGCGGCACTGGCGGGCAGCGTCGACCTGCTGCGCCGGCACGCGGTCTTCGCGGGCCTTTCGACCGGCGCCGGCTATCTCGCCGCCCGCCACGAACGCGAGCGCACCCCCTCGCGGACGGTCCTCTTCATCGCCGCCGACACCGGCCACCGCTACGTCGACACGGTCTATGCACGGCACCGCGAGGCGGCGCCCGTCGCGGGCCTCGCCCCGCGCGACGTGACCGACCGGAGCGAGCTGGTCCTGCCGTGGTCCCGGATGCACTGGAACCGCGCCCGCGCGTGAGGACTCGTACGCTCCAGCGAAGTGATCACTCGTTGGTGAGTTCACCTGCGCCGTTCCCCGGGCGGGCGTGACGCTGGGGGAGACGTGGCGGTGAGAGCGCGGCCGGGGCACGGAGCTCTGGACGTGCCGCGGGCGGGGGACGGTATGACGCGGGAGTCGGGATCCGAGGCGGGCCTGGACGAGCGGGCGGTGCTGCTGGCGGCGGGGCTCGCCGACCTGGCGGTGAGCACCGTGAGTGCGGGACTCGGGGCCGTCCGGGGCCTGTTGAGGCGATCGGACGCCGCCGAGGTCGCGGTGGAGGCCGAGCGGGACCTGGAGGCGCGCGGTCGCCTCGTCCTCGACAGGTACGCGTCGCCGCCACCGGCCCACCTGGAGGTTCTCGCCCGGCACGTGCTGGCCCGGCGGGCCGACGATGACGTCTGAGCGCTGGGATGCCGCCGCGTTCAAGGCACGCGTCGACGACGTACTCCGGCGGTACGTCGCCCAGGAGGCCGACCTGTTGTCCGAGGTCGATCCCGCGCTGGGCCCGGTGGCCGAGCAGGTGGAGGCGGCGGTCGCGGACGGCAAGCGGCTGCGGGCGGCGTTCTGTTACTGGGGCTGGCGTGCGGTGGGGCAGCCCGACAGCGAAGCGCTGCTGCGGGCGGCGGCCTCGATGGAGATCGTGCACGCGGCCGCGGTCGTGCACGACGACCTGATCGACGACAGTCCCCTGCGGCACGGCCGGCCCACCGCGCACCTGGCCCTGCGCGACGCGGTGGAGCACCACCCGCGGCCCGCCGCGGGTGCCCGGTCGCTGGCCATGCTCGTCGGGGACCTGCTCATGTCGCTCGCCGGCCAGCTCTTCGTCACCAGCGGACTGCCGGCCGCCTACCTCGGCCGGGCCCGTCCGCTCTGGGCGGCGCTCGCCCGGGACCTGATCGCGGGCGAGTGCCTGGAGATCCTGCACACCGGCGCCGCCCCGGACACGGCGGCGTCCCTGAAGGTGATCCGCTACAAGACCGCCAAGTACACCGTCGAACAGCCCCTGTCGATCGGCGGCGCCCTGGCCGGGGCCGGGCGGCGGCTGCGCGAGGGCTACTCGGCGTACGGACTGCCGCTCGGCGAGGCGTTCCAGCTGCGGGACGACCTGCTCGGCCTGTTCGGAGACCCGGAGGTCACCGGAAAGGCCGGCGCCGACGACGTACACGGCCATCGGCCCACCGCCCTCCTCGCGGAGACCTGGCGGCTCGCCGGGGACGAGGACCGCGGGCGGCTGCGCGACCTGCTCGGCCGGCCGGACGACCCCGACGCCCTGGAGGCCGTACGCGCGGTCATGCGGCGGCTGAGGGCACCCGAACGGGTCGAGGCCATGATCACCTCGCGCGTCGAGGAGGCGCTCCGCGCCCTCGACGCGCTGAACCTGCCCGCGCCGGCCGCCGCCGCGCTCACCGCCCTGGCGTACTCGGCGGCGGCCCGCCGATCCTGACGGACCGGCGGACCGACGGACGACCAGGAGAACAAGGAGCCCTGCCATGACCCGGACCGAGGCGTCGACGGACGCCCTGCGGAAGACCGGCGACGAACTCGCCGACGCCACGGTCGCCGCGCTCTTCGAACGCGGCGAGGTCGGTACGTTCAACACCCTGATGCGGTACGTCTCCACCGTCGGCGCTCCACTGCCGGACGGGCTGCCCGACGTCGCCCGGGAGTACCTCCGGGCCACGAGCGCCCCGCCGGCCTGGGTGGACTGGGGGGAGATGGAGAAGGCCCGGCTGTTCTTCATCGACAACAACGTGCACATCTCCACCGCGCTGTCCTTCGCCGCCATGCCCGCCTGCTACCTCGTGCCGCACGTGGCGAGGCTGCTGTCGACGACACACGGTCTGAGCTACCCGTCCAACCGCATGGCGGAGACGGGCCAGTTCACCGTCTACCTGATGCGGCCCGACGCCTTCGAGGCGGGCAGTCGCTTCATCCCCGCCGCGCAGAAGGTCCGCCTGCTCCACGCCTCCATCCGCCACCACCTCACCCGCGAGGACCGCTGGGACACCGGGGCCTTGGGGGTGCCGATCTGTCAGGAGGACATGATCGGCGGGCAGATGTTCTTCTCGATGCTCGTCCTTGACAGTCTCCACCGCCTGGGCATCCACATGACCTCCGAAGGCGCGGACGCCTACTACTACGCCTGGCGCGTGGTCGGCGCCATGCTGGGCGTCGACCAGGACGCCGTACCGAAGACCCTCGACGACGCCCGCCGCTTCCTCGACCAGTACATGATCCGCCACATGGGCCCCTCCCCGGAGGGATCCCATCTGACCCGGCAGCTGATCGACCTCTACGAGGAGGTCGTGCCCGGCACCCTCTTCGACCCGGTCGTCTCCGCGCTCATCCGCTACCTCGTCGGCGACACCTGCGCCGACTGGCTGGACGTCCCCCGCACCCGCTGGGACACGCTCGTCAAGTCCGTCCCCCACCTCCTCGGCGTCCTGGAGACCATCGAGGACCGCTCCCCGCTCGGCGCGTGGGCCCTGGACCGCCTCGGCCACCTCACCACCGTCCTCGAACTGTCCTCCCTCACCCGCGGACGCGTCATGCACTACGCCATCCCCGAGCACCTCAGGAAGGAGTACGGCCTCTCGTCCGCCTCGGCCCGTACTCGCCGCTGGACGCCACCGGCCGCCACGGTCTCCCCGTGATCCCCGTGCTGTGTGTGCTGCCTGTGCTGCTCGTGATCCCCGCGCCCCCGCCGCTCGGGCGGGGGCGCGGGGATTCCCTGGCCCTACGGCACGGTCAGGGGGTGGCGAGTTCCGCGCGGACGGTGCGGGCCGCCGCGACCAGGTTCTCCAGGGAGGCGCGGGTCTCGGGCCAACCTCGGGTCTTCAGACCGCAGTCGGGGTTGACCCAGAGCCGCTCGGCGGGGATGGCTTCGAGGCCGGTGCGGAGCAGTTCGGCGGCCTCGTGGGCGCTCGGGACGCGCGGGGAGTGGATGTCGTAGACGCCGGGTCCCGCCTCGCGCGGGTAGCCGTGCGCGGCGAGTTCGCGGGCGACCTGCATGTGGGAGCGGGCGGCCTCCAGGCTGATGACGTCGGCGTCGAGGTCGTCGATGGCCTGCACGATGTCGCCGAACTCGGCGTAGCACATGTGGGTGTGGATCTGGGTCTCCGGGCGCACTCCGGCGGTCGTGAGGCGGAACGCCTCCGTCGCCCACGCCAGGTACGTCCTGTGGTCGGCGGTGCGCAGCGGCAGGGTCTCGCGGAGAGCCGGCTCGTCCACCTGGATGACCGAAGTGCCCGCTGCCTCCAGGTCGTTCACCTCGTCGCGCAGGGCGAGGGCTACCTGCCGGGCCGTGTCGGCGAGGGGCTGGTCGTCCCGGACGAAGGACCAGGCCAGCATGGTGACCGGTCCGGTGAGCATGCCCTTGACGGGCTTGGCGGTGAGGGACCGGGCGTACGCCGTCCAGCGGACGGTCATCGGTGCGGGCCGGGAGATGTCGCCGGCGAGGACGGGCGGCCGGACGTAGCGGGTGCCGTAGGACTGGACCCAGCCGTGGCGCGTGGCCAGGTAGCCCGTGAGCTGTTCGGCGAAGTACTGGACCATGTCGTTGCGTTCGGGTTCGCCGTGGACCAGGACGTCGAGGCCGGTCTTCTCCTGGAAGGCGATCACTTCCCGGATCTCGGACCTGATGCGCTCCTCGTAGCCGGCGGTGTCGATCCGCCCGGCCCGCAGGTCGGCCCGCGCGGTCCGCAGCTCCGCGGTCTGCGGGAACGAGCCGATGGTCGTGGAGGGGAGCAACGGAAGCCGGAGGGCGGCGTGTTGGGAGTTCGCCCGCTTGGCGTACGGCTGGGAGCGGCGGGTGTCGGCGGTGGTGACGGCGTCGGCGCGGGAGCGAACGGCCGGGTCGTGGGTGATGGGGGAGCGGGCGCGCGAGGCGAGGTCGGCGCGGTTGGCGGCGAGTTCGCCGGTGATGGCGCCGGTGCCCTGCGAGAGTCCCTTCGCGAGGGTGACGATCTCGTCGGTCTTCTGGCGGGCGAAGGCGAGCCAGCGCAGGATCTGCGGATCGATGTCGCGTTCCGCGGCGGCGTCGAGCGGGACGTGCAGCAGGGAGCAGGAGGCCGCCACGTCGACGCGGTCGGCGAGACCGAGGAGGGTGCCGAGCGTGGTGAGCGACGCGGTCAGGTCGTTGACCCAGATGTTGCGGCCGTTGACCACTCCCGCGACGAGTCGCTTGCCGGGCAGGCCGCCGACGGCGGCGAGCGCGTCCAGGTTGGCGGCCGCCCGCTCGGTGAAGTCGAGGGCCAGCCCCTCGACCGGCGCCTTGGCCAGCACCGGGAGGGCGTCGCCGAGCCGGTCGAAGTAGGAGGCGACCAGGAGCTTCGGCCGGTCCGTGAGGCCGCCGAGGTCGCGGTAGGCGCGTGCGGCGGTGTTCAGTTCCGCCGGGGTGCGGTCCTGGACGAGGGCGGGCTCGTCGAGCTGCACCCAGTCGGCGCCCGCCGCGCGGAGGTCGGCGAGGACCTCGGCGTACACCGGAAGCAGCCGGTCGAGGAGGGTGAGCGGATCGAAGTCGGCCGCCACGCCGGGCGCCGGCTTGGCGAGAAGCAGGTAGGTGACGGGTCCGACCAGGACGGGCCGGGCGCCGAGGCCCAGGTCGAGGGCTTCCCTGAGGCCCGTGACCTGCTGGGAGGAGTCGGCCGCGAAGACCGTGTCAGGACCCAACTCCGGGACAAGATAGTGGTAGTTGGTGTCGAACCACTTGGTCATCTCCAGCGGTGCGACGTCCTGGGTGCCACGTGCCATGGCGAAGTACCCGTCGAGCGGATCCGCCGCGACGGCGGCCCGGTGGCGGGCGGGGATCGCGCCGACCATGACGGTGGTGTCGAGGACGTGGTCGTAGTACGAGAAGTCGCCGGTGGGGACCTCGTCGATACCGGCGGCGGCGAGCTGCCGCCAGGTGGTGCGGCGCAGGTCGGCGGCGGTGGTCCGGAGGGCGTCGGCGGTGACGCGGCCCTGCCAGTAGCCCTCGACGGCCTTCTTCAGTTCCCGGTCGGCGCCCTGGCGGGGGTAGCCGTACAGGGTGGCCTGCGCTGCCGCGGCTGCGGACTTGGTGGTCACGGAGATCTCCTTCGCGAGATGAATCCCTGAGATCCCGGTGACGGGACGAGGGCACGAAGGGGTGACGGAACGGACGGCGCGACCCGGCGCGGTGCGACGCGGTCGTCCTTCTCGCTCTGTACGCCGACCCGCCCACGAGGTCACCGGAACATCCGCGCGCGGAATCGTCCGCGTGCGGGCAACGGGCAGGTCTTCGGACTCGCGGGCACGTCCTCACGGGGGAGGACACCTAATGGCCGTCGCTTCCCAGACCCTTCCCGGGCCCAGTGCTGATGACGGCGGTCGTTCCCGCTCACCGCTGCGGGGCAGTCCCGGATTCCCACCGGGTTCCCTCTTACGACGCGTCCCGTCCGGCTGACGGGGGCGAACCAGCTGCACCCGCAGCGTAGCCCGGTCCTCGCGGTCTGTGCACGCAAAGGGGACTCCGGGGCCCCATCAGGCCCCGGAGTCCGTCAGGTCACGTCGTGCTCAGGCGCCGCAGAGGGACACCGTCCGTACGTAGCCGCCGAGGTTCTCGTCGTCCGTGCCCAGCAGGGTGTCCGTGGAGTCGGGCAGGCACTCCACCGCCTCGATCTTGTACTGGGGGTACGTCCCGAGCACGGTCGGGGAGGCCGCGAGCGAGACCCGTACCCGGCCCGTCGCCGAGATCGTCACCCGGCCGGCGTCGCTCACCGCGGAGTCGAACGGGCCGTCGTCGCCGGCGTCCGCCGCCGAACCCACGACGAGCCGGCCGGCGGCGGTCACCGCGATGTCGGAGATGTGCCGCGTGCCTGCGTCGTCCGGGTGCGTCGACCGGTAGGTCCGGTTCGTCACCGCGCCGAACAGCGGCTGCCCCCACGCGGCGAACGTCAGCGGCGCCGCGTACAGGGTGGCGGGACGGTCCGGGCCGGTACCCCGGTCCGCCCACAGGGCGGCGAGCTTCCCGTTCTGCGCGACGAGCGCGAAGCTCTCGAAGTCGTCGCCCTCGCCGATCGCCGGCAGCGGCGTGTAGTCGACGACCGTCGCCGTGGACCCGGCGACCTTCACACGGAAGAGGACGCCGCGGCTGGTCAGCGCCAGGTACTCGCCCGGCATCCCGGGGATGGCCTCGATGGCCTCGAGGTCGACCGGCTCCGGCCCGTCCCAGGTCAGTGGGGAGACGGTGTCGGAGCCTTCCCGGTGGGTGATCCGGGAAAGCCGCTGCTGGCCCGAGCGCTTGTTGTCGTGCACGGCCAGGACGCGCACGCCGGTTCCGTCCTCGGTAGTGCCCTCGTACGCGAGACCGCTGACACCGCTGCGGGCGTCGGCACCGACCTTCTGCCATTCCCCGGCGGCGCCTGCCGGGGCGGAGCCGAGCGTCGTCAGCAGCGCGGTCGCCGCGGTGAGCCAGGCCATGCGCTGCAACATCGGGAGTTTCACGGGAGTCGCTTGCCTTCTCTGTCCGACAGACGCGAGGTCACGCGCCGGACGTCAGGCTATTGATCTTGGTCGGGAAGTCCCCAGTGCCCTGTGCCCCGTTCGCCGGAGCGTGCGGTCGGACGTGGACGGCGCGCGGTCGGTATCGCGCGCCCCTTCCGGATCTCAGCGAGCCGCGCGCACGTCCGCTCGCGGCTCGGCCGGTCCGCGCAACGGCAGCGTCCGGCTGAGGACGAGGTTCGTGGTCGTACTCCCGAACTGCGCCAGCGCGTCGACCAGCTCCTCCAGATGGGACATCGACGTGGCCGCCACCTTCAGGACGTAGCAGTCGTCCCCGGTGGTACGCAGACACTCCAGGAACTCCGGGCGCTCACCGAGCAGCCGGCGCAACGGCTCGTGCCGTGTCCCCGGGTACTTCAGCCGGACCACCGCGAGCACCGGGTAGCCGGTCCGCTCCAGGTCCACCTCCGCCCGGAACCCCGTGATCACCTCGGCGTCCTCCAACCGCCGCACCCGCTCCTTGGTCGCCGACGCGCTCAGGTTCACCCGCCGCGCCAACTCCGTGTACGCGATCCGGCCGTCCTTCTGGAGTTCCCTCAGGATCGCCCAGTCCGTCGCGTCGAGGGTCTCGGTCATCCGGCCAGATTACCGGCGGATCCACGGCCGAAGGGCCCCGGAACAGGCGGGAAGCCCTTCTGCGGGCCCCGGCCGCCTGGCTAGCCTCGTTCTCGTGAAGATCGGAGTCAACATCCTCAACTTTGGACCCGGCACCGACCCCGGAGTCCTGCGGAACTGGGCCCGGACCGTGGAAGGCCTGGGTTACGACCTCCTGATGGTCTCGGACCACATCGCCGTCACACCCGACGTCGCCGAGCGCTATCCGGCACCCTTCTACGAGCCGTTCACCACCCTCTCCTGGCTGGCCGGCCTCACCACCCGCGTCCGGCTCGGCACGACCGTGCTCATCGCGCCCTACCGGCACCCGCTGCTCACCGCCCGGATGGCGGCCAACCTCGATCAGCTGAGCGGTGGACGGCTCGTCCTCGGCGTGGGCGTGGGCTGGGCGCGACAGGAGTTCGCCGCCCTCGGGATCCCCTTCGAGCGCCGTGGCCGGCTGACCGACGAGCACCTGCGGGGCGTCCGGGAGGCGTGGGCGAACACCGCGGACTACGGGGAGAGGAGGATTCCGGTGTGGGTCGGCGGCAACAGCGACGCGGGGGTGCGGCGAGCCGTACGGCTCGGGGACGCCTGGCATCCGCTGCGCCCCACCCTGCCGTGGCTGCGCGAGGGCGCCGACCGGCTGAAGGCCACCGCGGAGGAGCTGCGGCTCCCCGTGCCGGCGCTGGCCCCGCGGATCGCCCTCCAGGTCACCGCGGCACCGGTCACCGGCGCGGACCGGCTCGCGGGGCACGGCACGCTCGACCAGATCCTCGACGACCTCGACCGACTGCGGCTGCTTGGCGCCGAGTCCGTCGTCCTCGACCCGTACGCAGGGAATCCGAGTGAGACACACCACCCGGAAAAGGCCTGGCAGGTACTCACCGCCGTGGCAGGGTCCCTTTCCCTGTCCCACGACTGAACGGAGCCATCGCATGATCACTCACGACGACCACACCCTCCTCCGCCGGGCCATCGCGCTCGCGGCCAAGGCGAAGGACGGCGGCGACCCGCCCTTCGGCTCGCTGCTCGCGGCACCGGACGGGACGGTGCTGGCGGAGGAGTACAACACCACCCTCACCGACCGCGACATCACCGCGCACCCCGAACTGAAGCTGGCGCGCTGGGCCGCGCGGGAGCTGGACGCGGCCACGGCGGCGGAGACCACGATGTACACCAGCTGCGAGCCCTGCGGGATGTGCGAGCCCGTCATCCGGCTGGCGGGGCTGCGGCGGGTGGTGTTCGCCCTCTCCGGCGAACAACTCCTGGACATCAGGCCGGCCGGCGGCAAGCCGCCCGTACCGCAGGACGGCCCCGCGCTGCTCGACGAGGTCCGGGCCGTCGTCGAGGGGTACTACCGCTGACCGACGGGCCGTCGGCCGTCAGCAGCCGGGGACGCCACCCGACCTCCCGGGCCAGGTCCGGCCGGGCGGCCCCGCGCGGTGACCCGGGAACCGTCTGTTAGGTTCCGTTGGCCCGTGAGTTCGCCCGGTCGAGAGGAAGAGTCGCACGATGGCCGTCATCCACCACACCACGATGCAGCCCACCAAGATGGAGCTGCTCGCCTCGTGGCTGCCCACCCGTGACTGGTACGCCGGTCGGGAGGGCGGGCCGAGCCCGGCGAGGGCCGGAGGGTTCCGGCTCGACGACCCGGCCGGCGAGGTGGGGATCGAGTTCATGGTGGTGACCGACGGGGCGGAGGAGGGGGCTGCCGCCTACCTGGTGCCCATGACCTACCGCGGGGCTCCGCTGGAGGGCGCCGACCACGCACTCATCGGCACGTCCGAGCACGGCGTCCTGGGCACCCGCTGGATCTACGACGGAGCCCACGACCCCGTCCTCGTCGGGCAGTTGTACGCCCTGCTGCGGGGGCGCGCGGTGGCGCAGGCCCAGTCCGTGAACGACACGCCCGACCTCACGGTCTCCGCCTCCCTCGCCCTGGGCGGTACCGAGGGCGCGGGAGACGGCGCGGAGCTCGTACGGGTCACGGAGGGCGCCGATCACACCGAGGTGGTGGTACGGACGTCCGGCGACGAGACCGCCCGACTGGCCCTGCGCGTACGGCGCGTGCTGCGCGCCACGGGTGGCTCGGACGGCTCGGACGGTGTCTCCGAGCTCGGAGGCGTCACCGCCGAGTGGACCCGGCCGGACGGGACGACCGCCCGGGGCACGTTCACCGTGGTGGAGGGCGCGCTCTAGACCCAGTTGACCTCCGCGCGGGCGAGCAGGGGGTCGTCGACCAGCTCCCACAGCGGGACCGCGAGGTTTCCGCTGCGGTAGCGGCCACCGAAGTGCAGGCCGAGGACGCGGTGGTCGGCGAGGTCGAGGACGGGGGAGCCGCTGTTGCCGCCCAGCGTCGAGCAGTCGTGCTTCATCACCAGGCTGCCGGGGGTGAACTCGGTGGCCGCGCCCGGCTGGAGCCGTTTCACGTTGTACACGTCCATGAAGATCCGGCGCATCGACTCGGGCTCGTTGCGCCGGCCGTCCCAGGCCGGGTAGCCGACCACGTACACCGGGCGGCCCGGCACGCTCGCGGGGGCGTCAGCGGCGACCGCGAGCGGGGTCGGAAGCCCGTCGGAGGCCGAGGGCTCGATCCGCAGCAGGGCCATGTCGACGTCCGGGTGGATGCCGATGATCTCCGTGATCTCGTACGGGGCGGAGGACGGAGCGGCGACAGCGTCGCCTTCCAGGGGAAGCTCCTCGGCCGGGTCCACCCGCGCCGACATGCCGAACGCGAAGGTCCAGCTGTCGCGGCCCGCTTCGAAGCTGCTGAACTCCGCCGCGACATGACGGTTCGTCATCACCGTACGCGGGCCGACGAGAAAGGCCGTGCCGATCCAGTCCAGGCTGGGATGGCCGGTGACCTCGACCCGCCCGACCCGGGCCAAGGTCTCCTTGATGGCGGCCCGTTGGCCGTCGAGGACCGCCCACTCGTCCCGCTGCGATGCGAAGTCCTGGCGCTGGACCAGGATCGCCGGGCGGCCCTGGAGGAGGACGATCGCCTCCACACCGAAGGACTCGTCCTCGTCGATCTCGTCCTCGCGGTGCGCCGCCAGCTTCTCGAGGCCGGTGACCCCGGCTTCCAGGACCCGCGCCCGCTCCTCGCGGGCGAAGCGGGAGATCTCGGTCGCGGGTGCCACGTCCGCGGGCAGTTCGAGCGACGACTCGGAGATCTCCGCCTCCAGATCCGCCCGGACGCGGGCGGCGACCTCCCGCAGGTCCCCGAAGATCTGCTCGGCGCCGGTCGCGACGGGCGATCCGATCCCTGCCCCGCTGCGTGATCTGTTCGGCATGGTCACTCACCTCGGCTACCCGTGCGTCCGTCCCCCAGGGGCGGGCCGGCCCGACTGGCCGGCCACGATCTCGTCGTACAACTCCGGTCGGGATTCCCGCAGATGGGTCATGATGCTGCTCATCTGCGTGCCGACGTTCACGAACTTCGTCTTCCCGCCCTGGAATTCGACCTCGTCCACCTTCTGTGTGCCGCGGTGCAGTCCCACCACCGTCCAGTCGTCGAGGCACACGGGCGAGCCGGAGGAGCCGCCGCGCGTGTCGGTGAAGTACAGGATGTCCCGCTCGTCCGCCCGGTAGACCAGGTTGTTGCGCAGGGCGACCCGCTTCGGCAGACCGCCCGGGTGCTGGATGATGTTGACCGGTACCCGCTGGCGCTCCCGGACGAGCAGCGGCCGGGTGGCGACCTTGAGCGTCGGCCGCGGCGCCTGCTCGGCGGTGAGCCGCACGATGGCGTAGTCCAGCGCCTCGTCCCAGGCGGCGAGTTCGCCGGCGGTCACCTCGGGCGAGGCCGACGCGTTCTCGACGAAGTCGAAGCGGGACCGGGACATCAGCGCCTGGAGTCGCAGGTCCTCGTCGCTCACGAACGGCCGGACGCCCGACTCCCACGAACGCGCCATCACCACATGGTGGTTGGTGATCAGCAGCCCGGGCGCGACCATCCACCCCGTGCCGCCGTGCGGGTACGACGGGAGGAGCGGGGTCCCCGACTCGTACGGCGGGATCCTCAGCAGGGCGACGGAGGCGCCGGCCCGGATGCCGCCGTGGAGGAACTCGTACGGCACGGTGTCGTCCTGGAGGACGATCTCCTCCTTGAACTCGCCGGGCATCATGTCCGCCGGCAGGGCCGCCTCGCCGGTGATCTCTCGCGCCACGGTGTCGAGCGCGCCCTGCAGGACGGCGCGCGGACCCTGCTCGGGGGTCTGCTCGATCGCGTTGTGCAGCCAGATCTCCAGGGGCACCAGGCCGTCGATGAGGCGCTCCACCTGGTTCATCGCGTTCAGGTCGGTGTGGACCTGTTGCAGGGGCCCGATCGGCCGTTGCAGGGTGGCCGTGAAGTGCGCCGGGATGCCCTTGAGGAGGGCGGGGCGCAGTACGGGGTCGGCGAGTCCCGCCTCCAGGGCGGCGTTGCGGACCCGGACGAGCTCCTCCTGGGGCAGGAAGGGCTCCTTGCGGAGCGCGGCGCCGGCGGCGTCGGGCGGCGGCTGCGTCCACAGACCGACGCTCCCGCGCCGGGGGCGCGCGGCCATGCGGGGCGTCGCCCACGAGCCCGTCGCGGAGTCGGGGAGGGTGTGGCCGGTGGGAGGAGGAGGCGGGGGCGGGTGAGGGGAGGGCGGGTCGGGAGGCGGCGGGACGGGAGCCGTGAGGGTGGCGTGCCGGGCCGGGCCGTGCGGGGCAGGGTCGTACGCGCCGGGGTTGTCCGCACCGGGTTCGTACGCACCGGGGTTGTCCGCACCGGGTTCGTACGCACCGGGTTCGTACCCGCCAGGGTCGTACGCGCCGGGGTCGTGCGGGACTGGTGCGTACGGGGTGGAGCCGTGCGCGGCCGGGCCCGCGTCCATGGCGGAGGCGACGCCGAGGAGCAGGTCCCCGCTGCCGTCGCGGAGCATGAGCGCCTGGCGCGCGACGCTGTCCAGCGTGCCGCGCCGCCGTGCCTCGCGCAGCGCCCCCTCGATCCGCTCGCGGCCCATGCGGAGCGCGGTCGTCCCCGCCGCCCCGGCCCGCGGTTCCGCTCGCGGGGGTTCGCCGGCCGCCGTGTCCAGGATGCGGGCCAGCGGCTCGCAAAGCCGGGGCTCGTCGGTCATCGTCGTGTCGATCCAGTGGGCGAGCTCGCTCACGACCGCGTCCTCGTCCGCCGGGAGCCCCACGAGCCGCAGCGTGTGCTCCAGGAGCTGGGGGTCCGCCCGGCAGGCCGTGGCGGCCGCCGTACGGGCGAGGGACGGTTGGCGGGCCAGCTCCGCGTCGGGCATCCCGCGCAGGGTCCGGGCGAGCCGTGCCTCCGCCGGAGCGGCGTCGCCGTCCGCCAGGGCCGCGAGCCGGGACCGTGCGACGAGGACGCCCAGGGACTCGTACCGCAGGCCGAGGCCGTCGGCGATCTCCTCGGCCTCCTGGAGGTCCCGGTCCGCGTCGGCGAAGTCGCCCGCGTCCTGCGCGAGCCGCGCGGACAGCTGGAGCAGTTCGAGCTGGGTCTCCGCGCAGCCCGCCTCCGCCGCCCGGCCCACGGCCGCCTCGGCGCCTTCGCGGGCGTCCGCGCTCCGCCCCGAGCGGGCGAGGGTCTCCGCGAGCAGCGCGTGGAGCCTGCTGCACGGCGTCCACGGCCGACGCTCGGACAGCCGCTGCGCCGCGGCCTCCACGTACCCCTGGGTGAGCAGGTCCTCGACCTCGCGCGCGGCGATCCGCTCCCAGTCCTCCTGCTCGGCCCCGGTCATGATCTGGTCGGGGACGTGGCCCCCGATCAGGCCCAGGAGGAAGGCGGCCGACCGGTCCGGCATCTCGCGGTGGGTCGCGCCTCCCAGGTACGTGGCGACGCCCGTCTCCCAACGCGCCTCCACCGTACGGGGGTTCTCGCCGAGCCGGAGCCGGTGGTAGATCTCCTCGGCACGGTGCCTGGGCCCTTCGCGGGCCGCGTAGTACGCGACGGCGCTCCGGTCGACGGCCCGCATCAGATCGGTCCGCGCGCGGTCCGACAGGCGGAGCATGATCGCCCGCAGATCGGTCCGGTGTCTGATCGCCTCCGGGCCGGCCGACTCCATCAGGTCGACCCTGGAGGTGAGCAGCCCGTAGAGACGGCGGGCCTCCGCCGGGGTGTCGACCCGGAGCCCGGCCGGTCCGGCCAGGACGTGCCGTACCAGGTCGGGGGTGATGAAGCGGAGCGCGAGGCCCGCCTGGACCAGGGCCCGGACGTCGTCTTCCGCGATGTGCTTGAGGATGCGGTCGTACAGCGTGCCCTGGATGAGCATCTGGTCGACCTGGCTGTCGAAGTAGCGGCGCCGGTACGGGAGTCCGCGCAGCAGCTCGCCGAGTGAGGCGGAGTCGGCGCCGAGGGCGACCGCCGTTCGGGCGGCCAGCTTGAGGCTCAGCGGATGGCCGCCGATCCGGTCCACGAGCCGCTCGGCGACCGTCTCGTCGTCCACCCCGGACGACATCAGCAGGTCGACGGAGGCCTGCTGGTCCAGCTCGGTGAGCTCCATCGTCCGCGGGGTGAGGACGCGTGCCGGGTGGTCGACGGGTGCGCGTCCGGCGACGACGAAGCGCAGGCGCGAGTACGCGGCGCGCAGCGCGGTCCAGATCGCCCACATGCGGGCGATCACCGGCGAACCCCGGTACTGGGCCTCCTCGAAGGAGTCCATGACGATCAGGAGGGGCGGGGCGGAACCGCCTGAGGCCGAGCCGCCCGCCGGAGCCGAGCCGCCCGCTGGGACCGAACCCCCCGCCGGGACCGAACCCCCGGCCGGAGGCCGGACGGCCTCGGCGACCAGGGCCGCCATCCTGCGGGCGAGCTCCTGCTCGCGGGCGCTGGCCCGGGCGTGGAAGTCCGCCGAGTAGTCACGGCCGATCGTCGCCCGCGTGGTGGAGAGCTGGTAGAGCTCGTCGAGTTCGTTGCGTTCGCCGCGCTGTACCGCCGCCGTCTGCTCGCACTCGTCCGCGAGGGCGTCGAAGGCGGCGCGGTGTCCTGGGTGCTGGATGCCGAGCTGGCGTGCCATCTCCGCGATCACGGTGGCGGGTTCGTGGATGGAGAGCGTCGGCCGCTCGAAGTCGAGGTAGGCGAAGGGGAATCGGGCGGGGGCGGCGGCCAGCGCGTCGACGACGAACCGGGCGAGCAGCATGCTCTTGCCGATGCCGCCCACGCCGTGGATGAGGACGGGGGGCTCCGCCGGCTCCTCGGGGAGTGCGAGATAGGCGTGCAGGGAGTCGAGTTCGGCGGCGCGGCCGTGGAAGGTCCCCTGGAGGAGGCGGTGCATCGGCTGGAGCAGCCGCGCCTCCTCCAGCCGGTGCTGGACGTCGTCGACGGGCGGCAGTCCGGTGACGCCGGGGACCCGGCCGAGCCAGAGGACGGCCTGGAGGGTGTCGCAGAGCGCGTCGGCGTCCGCTCCGCCGGTGCGGAGGCCGATGCCGTCGACGGCGCCCGTTCCCGCGCCCGTGAGCAGCGTGAGGGCGGTGCGTTCGGGGCCGGGGCCCTCGGGGCGCAGGCCGATGTTCGTCAGCAGGGCGCGCAGTGCGGCGTCGGGTCCCGCGAGGCTCGCGAGGGCCGTCTCGCGGATCTCGGGCTTCAGTGTCCAGACCGCGGCCCCGGGGGAGGGCAGGGCCGTGCAGTCGTCGACGAGCTCCAGGACCGCCCGGCCGGTGGAGCGTTCCTCGCCGGGGAGCCGCAGCAGCGCCGGGTCGAACTCCTGGAGGAGGCAGGCGGCTTCGCGGTAGGACTTGCGCAGGTCGGGCAGGTCGGGCGCGGGTGCGGCGAGGCTCGTGCGCAGGGCGTCACGCAGGAGCCGGCCGGCGTCCCCGGGTGCGGGAGGCAGCGGGGGGAACACCCGGTGGAGCCGTACGACGTCCTCCACGGCGTTGCACACCCGCCGCATGTAACTGTCCTCCGCCCCGGGCCTGTCGGCGGCGCACAGGACCTCGGAGACGGCCGTCTCGGTGAGGTCGCGGACGACGCCCTCGTCCTCCGGGTCCCGTGTCACGGCGACGAACTCGCCGAAGAACTCCCGGAAGAACGCGCGGAGATCGTCCTCGTCCAGCAGGCGTGTGGTGTCGCGGCACTCGTTCTTGCGGATCTCGTACGGGAGTTGGCGCATCGACGTCGAATAGCCGAGGAGGACGAGCCGGGGTGCGGTCTCCTGCCGTACCGGGGTGTGTTCGTAGACCGCCCGGGCGAGGACGCCGATGCAGTCCCACACGTCCGAGTTGGGGTCGAGCCGGTCGCAGTCGTCGAGGACGATCCAGAAGCTCTCCTCGGCGGCGGTCGCCCGGCCGACGATCCGGTGCGCGGCGTCCTCGTACGAGGGCAGTGGATCGTTCAACCGTGTCGGATTCAACGAGCCTTCGTCGGCGCGGGAGCCGGCGCCGGCTCCCGCGCCGACGAAGGCGCCTCCGCCTACGCCGGGCTCCGCGACGAAGGCGCCGAGGCGCTCCATGAGCCGCGCCGCCGTCGACGTGCGGGACAGGGTGACCCGTACCGGCCGGAAGCCGCAGTGCTGGCCGAGGTGGCGGATGAGCTCGTACGTATAGGAGCGACCGCTGTCCGGAGGGCCGTCGACGACCAGGACCGTCTGCTCCGGGTCGGCCAGGAAGCCCCGGAGCTTCTCGCGCAGCTCGGACCGGTCGAGGAACGCGACCGTGCCGTGCTTCAGGAGCAGGCTCTGGAACGGGTCCTGCGGGGAGCGGTCGAGCCGCTCGTCGTCCCGGAGCCGGGTGAGGAGGTTCCGGGCCTCCGCACCCTGCTCGAAGGAGTGCGGATCGTCGATCGCGGCCAGTGCGTCGAGCCCGGCGAGGACCGCGAGCAGCCGGCGCTGGTGGGCGATGTCCTTGCGGGCCGCCCCGACCACGACCAGGGCGTTCCGGTCGGGGTCGGGGGTGAGCGGCAGGTCCTGGACGAAGTCGGCGGGCAGCCCCGCGCGCAGCAGGCTCTCCCGTGGCTCTGGCGTGTCCAGGAGATGGGCCCGTACCCAACTGGCGACGAGCCCCCACTCCGTCTCGGTGAGCGGCATACCGCACCTGTCCGGCGAACTGGCTGGTCCTTCTCATCGTTTCACCGGGCCGTACCCGTCGCAATCGCTGGTCCGGTGGTGGGCGGTCGGGCGGCCCAGAGGCCCGGCGGCCGAGAGCCCGGCGGCCCGGCGCCCCGGCGGCGCCAGGGGGGGGCGGGCGTCAGGCGTGCAGCACGATGTCCCCGTACGACTCGAGCCGCCGCCAGCGATCCTCCGGCCCGCGCGCCGCCGGCAGGACGTCCACGTCCGGCAGCGGCCCGAACTCCAGCTCCGTGAGCTCCGCGATGTCCGAGACCGGCACCTGGTAGGTGCGGAACGGACCCAGGGGCGGCGGCGCCCCCGCCGTCGCCCCCGCGAGCGCCCGCTCGGCGTCCCGGCTCAGGTCGGGGCTCTGGTCGAGGACGTACGCGGCGGCGGCGAGCACCCCGTCCTGGAGGAACGCGGCGACCTTCCAGAACCGCAGCGGCACCTGGATCCCCCGGTACGGCGGGTCGGAGTCGTGGAGCACCGGGCCCGTGAGGACGGTCAGCTTCCGGTCGAAGTCGGCGGCGTGGTCCAGGAGGTGGTTCTCCAGTCCCTGCCAGAGCTGCTTGCCCTGGTTGAAGACGTCCGCCTGCGGCGCGGCGTTGGTGAAGAAGAAGGTGTCGGTATTCGCTCGTGCCGCCACGGCCGCCGGCCCCCACACCGGGTCGAGGCGGCGCACCAGATGGCCCCGGTCGAGGCTGTTGTTCCGGTAGACCGCGTCGCCGGCCTGCTGCTCCTCGGGCAGCCGCGGGTCGAACTCCCAGACGTCGTCCCGGGGTACGTCCTCCTGGAGCTCCCGCCCCTCGATGCACACGGCCGTCGAGGCGGCGAGCCGCCGGTCCGGCCGGAAGACGACCGAGAAGTGCGTGTACGGCAGGACCACCGTCCCGATCGTGTCGCGGACCGGGAGCGGGAGCGGTACGACGGGGCCGAGGAAGGCCTCGTCGTAGCCGGCGCGGTCGGCGAGCGCGTCGCCGCGAGGGCCGCCCGCGGAGCGCGGGGCATCGGATGGGTTCATACGATGTAAGTACCGCGTGGAGAGGGTCGCGCTCGGCGCCGGACCGCAGGCCACTCGATCAGCCGCCCCCGGCAGCCGCCCCGGCATCCCCTCCCCTCCGTACGAGGAGGCACCCCATGGCCACCGGACTCTCCCTGCACGTCGGACTCAACGAGGTCGACCCCGCCCGTTACGAGGGCTGGGCGGGGACCCTGATCGCCTGCGAGAACGACGCCCACGACATGGCACGGATCGCCCGCACCGCGGGATTCGAGACCACCGTCCTGCTCACCCCGGACGGCACCGTCGCCAACGTCACCTCCGTCCTCGGCGAGGCCGCCGCCCGGCTCGCCCCCGGCGACATCCTGCTCTTCACCTATTCGGGCCACGGCGGACAGGTCCCCGACGAGTCCGGTACGGACGACGAGCCGGACGCCCTCGACGAGACCCTCGTCCTCTACGACCGCCAGTTCCTCGACGACGAGGTGCAGCGGACCTTCCGCGCCTTCGCCGACGACGTACGGATCGTCGCCCTCTTCGACTGCTGCCACAGCGGCAGCAGCATCGAGCTCCCCGGCGTCACGGACGGCGACCGGGGCCGCTACCTGCCCGAACCGCAGCAGCGGCAGCTGTACGAGCGCGACCGGAGCTTCCTGGACGAGCTGCGGCAGTCGCTCGCGGAGGAGGCGTCCGCGGACGGGGCGGACCCCGACGCCCTGCTCGTCTCGGCCTGCCAGGACAACCAGACCGCGGCCGACGGCGACGTCAACGGAGCCTTCACCGCAGCCCTCCTCGAGGCGTGGGACGGGGGCGCCTTCCGGGGCGGCTACCGGGACTTCCACCGGGCGATCCAGCGCAGACTGCCCCCGACCCAGAGCCCGAACCTCCATCTGACCGGCGCGCCCGCCCCGGACTTCCTCGACCAGCGGCCTTTCACGGTCTGAACGTCACGGCGCGATCTTCACGGGCCTGAGCTTCACGGCCTGAGCTTCACGGCCTGAGGTTCACGGCCTGTGGTTCACGGCCTGAGCGCCGTCGCCAGTTGGGCGCGCGAGCGGACGTCGAGCTTCTGGTAGATCCGGGTCAGCCGGGCCTCGACCGTCTTCACGCTCAGGTACAGCTTCGCCGCCGCCTCCTGGTTGCTGGCGCCCTGGCCCACCAGCCGGGCGAGCCGCAGCTCCGCCTCCGTGAGCGCCGACAGCGCGGGCAGCGTCTCCTCGCCGCCCGAGCCGCCGCCGGAGCTCTCGCCCACCGCTCCCGCCGGGGTCTCGCCCGCCAGGGCCAGCCACGGCGCCGCTCCGGCCCGCTCGAACACCGAGGCGGCCTCGTGCAAGGCGGCCTGCGCCGCCGACCTGCGCCGCCTGCGGCGCTCCACCCGGGCCAGCGCGATCAGCGCCCGGCCCCGCTCCAGCGGCAGCCCGGCCCGACCGAAGCGCTCGGCCGTCCCCGTGAGCAGCTCGGCCGCCGCGTCCGTCCGCCCCTCCGCCGCGAGACACAGGGCGTGCACCCGGTCGCAGCCGAGGAGCACGGTGGTACGGCCGAGCCGCTCCGCCACCGGCCGTACCTCCGCGAGGAGCGCGAGGGCCTCGTCGCCTGCGTCGTTGGCGAGCAGGGCCTCGGCCAGCTCCTCGTGCCAGCGCAGCATCGACGGATCCACGGTCGACTGGGCCCGTTCGTCGGCCTGGACGCGCCGCAGCGTCTCCAGGGCTGCGGCCACGTCACCGTTGACGAGCTGGACGCGGCCGAGCGCGTACCGGCTGCGGGAGAGGAAGACCCGGTCGCCCTCCTCCTCCGAGGCCTGGACGCTGCGGCGGGCATAGCTCGCGGCCCGCGCGAAGCTGCCGCCCGCGGTCTCCGCGAGCGCCAGCGCGTACCAGGCAGGGCCGGGGGAGAGGCCCGCCTCCAGGGTGAGGGCGAGCGACTGCCCGGCGTGCGCGATGGCCGCCGGGCACGGACCGATCCGGGACTCGATCTCGGCGAGTGTGCTGAGGAGCTCGATGGCGTCCTCCACCGAGCCGCGCCGCTGCACCAGCGGGAGGAGGGCGCCCAGTTCGTCACGGGCGTCCGTCAGGCGACCGTCGAAGAGGGCATGGCGGATCGTCAGGATCTGTGCGGCGTTACGGATTCCGAGCGGGCGCTCGGCCAGCTCCAGGGCGCGGGCCTGGGCGAGCACGACCTCCGCGTCCGGTGAACCGAGGGCGCGGTCCATCCGCGCCTGGACGGTCAGCGCCTGCGCCGCCGTGCGCGGATCGCCCGTCGAGGCGGCCAGTGCGGCCGATTCGGCGGCGGCCGCCCGCGACCGCTCCGGATCGCCGTCCGCGAGCACGTACTTGACGGCGAGCCGGAGCTGGACCGCGGCCCGCAGCGCGGTGTCCCCCTCCGAGTCCTCCATGGCGTGCACGTACATCTCGTCGAGCCCGGTCAGCCCCTGGCCGGCCGTGTCGAGGACGGCGAGGCGCGCCCTGACCCGGTCGGCCGGTGCGGCGTCCCGGGCGAGGAGGTCGGTGGCTGCCCGGATCGCGAGGTCGGCGCGGGCCGCACGCGCGGCCTCCTCGGCGGCGTCGACGAGCCGGGCGATCCGCCGCGTTCCGTGCCTGCCCGGCGTCGACTCGGCCGCGAGCAGGGCCAGTTCGGCGGCGAGCGCGCTGTTTCCGCGCCCCCGGGCCAGATCGGCGGCGGCCGCGACCTCGGCGGCGAGCTCCTCGTCGGGGCTGTCGGTCGCGAGCGCCCGGTGGCGTACCGCCTCCACCGGGTCGTCGACGACCTCCGCGAGGGCCGCGTGCCCGGCGCTCCGCTCCGCCCAGCAGGCGTCGTGCACCAGGGTCGAGGGCAGCAGCCCGGCGGTGAACGTCACCGAGCCGTCCTCGGCGAGCGACACCAGATCGGCCCGCTCCGCCGCCGCCAGGTCCGCCTCCGCGGTCGGCCGCCCGGCCCGGCGCACCAGGGTCGCCGAGGGGCGCAGCGCCAGCGCCGCGAGCAGCAGCGTCTCGCGTACGGGGAGGGGCGCGGCGCCCAGCAGCTGGCGGGCCAGGTCGCGGGCGCGCCCGGAGAGCGTGAGCGCCTCCGCGTGGTGGACGGGGGTGCGGGCGTCGGCGAGCGAACGGCCGACGGCGAGCGCGAGCCGCGGATTGCCGCCGCTGGCCCGGTGGATGCGGCCGGCCATCCGGGAGGGCAGGCGGTGGTGGATGAGGAGCTCGGCGATCTCGTCGGCGTGCAGCGGGGGGACGAGCAGCACGTCCGCTTCCGACGGCACCCAGAGGTGCGTGGCGTGCGGGTCCTCGGGGCGGAAGGCCGCCCGGTGGCTCTCGCCGTGCGGCTCGTGGATCTCGCCGTACGGTTCCGGTGTCTCGACGGCGACGACCCGCAGCGCGGGCGGCGCCAGATGGAGCGCGAAGCGCAGCAGGTCCGCGCTGTCCGCGTCGATGTGCTGCACGCCGTCGACGACGAGCAGGACGGGGCCGCGGCAGGCGAGGGCGCGCAGGATCCGGGCGATGCCGAGGCGCAGGGCGATCGGGTCCCAGCCGCCCGCGTCGATCGGGGCCTCGCGGCAGAGCATGGCGACGGCGGTGCGCTGGGGGCCGGGCAGTTCGTCGAAGACCCCGGAGGCGAGCACGCCGGGGGCGAGCTGTCCGGCGGGAGCGAACGGTCCAGCAGGCGCGAACTGCCCGGCGGAGCCGAACTGCCCGGCGGGTGACGACCCTGCGGGACTCGACGCCCTTGCGGCGGGAATCGACGGCCCTGCGAGCGAGGACGGCCCTGCGAGGGACGCGGGTCCGGAGGCGGAGGGCGCGGGGCGCGGGTCCGGGGCGGACGGGTCGGGTACGGGTGCGCCGAGGCCCGGCCAGTTCACCGTCGCCGCCACGGAGGCGACGAGCGCGGCCGCCGCGGCGCCGGGTATGTCGCGGTCGGACGGCAGGGTCGCGAGCCACAGGACGGTCTCGCCGCGCGCCTCGGCGCGGGCGGCCTCGGCGAGCGCGAGCTCGGTCTTGCCGACACCGGCGGGTCCGGTGAGCAGCGCGCGGCCCCGCGCGTGGAGGACGCGCTCCAGTCGGGCGAGGAGTTCCTCCCGGCCGACGGGTGCCGGCGGTCCGCCCACACCGGCGGGGCGCAGGGGGCGGTGCGGTGCTGTCGTCACTGTCCACCACCTCCGGCGCTCGGGCCCTGGCCCATGAGCCCCGTGGGCAGAGAATACGGAGCCCACCCGTGGAGTCCAGGCCCCTTGTCCGGCATACGGACGGGACGCCCCCGGCCGCTTCCCTCCCGGCACGCCAGAACGCGCCCGTGGTGTAGACCACGAGCGCGTCGCTGACCAGCAAGGATGCTGATGTGGGGGGTGGTTCAGAAGGGATTCAGCGGTGGATCAGAAGGTGAGGTTCCACGAGTCGATGTAGCCGGTGTCACCCGAAGCCACATCGCGGACCTGGAGCTTCCAGGTACCGTTCGCGACCTCGCTGGACGCGTCGACCGTGTACGTCGCGAGGACGTTGTCGGCGCTGTCCGAGGAGGAGGACGCCTTCAGGTTGCGCACGGTGCCGTCGGGGGCGACCAGGTCGATGACCAGGTCCCCGCGCCAGGTGTGCTTGATGTCCACGCCGACCTTGAGGGCGGCGGGGGCGTTGCCGGTGCGGCCGGTGACGGCGATCGAGGACGACACGGTGGTGTTGTCGGAGATCGTCACGTTCGTCGCGTTGGTGAAGACGGTGCCGGTCGGCGGGGTGGTGGTGCCGGTGACGGCGTCCACGGTCTTCGCGGAGTCGGCGATGCCGGTGCCGCAGCCGCCGGTGCAGGTGCCGGGCAGCGGGCGGGCGTTGGTCTTGATCGCGGACTCGATCTCGGCCGGGGTGAGGGTGCTCTTGGCCGACTTGAGCAGAGCGGCGAGGCCGGCGATGTGCGGCGCGGCCATCGAGGTGCCCTGGTAGGGCTTGTAGTTCTCGGCCGACTGGGTCGTCGTGCCCGAGTTCAGCGTGGAGTAGATGCCGTTCTCGGGGGTCGTGACGGTGCCGGGCGTGTCGGTGGCGCGGCGGGTCTCGCCACCGGGCGCGGCCACGTCGACGATCGTGCCGAAGTTGGAGTAGTACGACCGGTTGCCCTCGCGGCTGGTCGACGCCACGTTGATGACGTTGGCGCAGTTCGCGGGAGTGAACCCGGAGGCGTTGGCGTTGCTGTTGCCCGCGGCGACGACGACGGTGGTACCGCGCGAGACGGCGCCGTTGATGGCGGTCTGGTAGACGCTCGGGCAGGTGGAGCTGGCGCCGCCCAGGCTCAGGTTGATGACCTTGGACGGGTTCGCGTTGGCGGGGACGCCCGGCACGGTGCCGCCGGAGGCCCACGTGATGGCGTCGGCGATGTCGGCGGACGAGCCGCCGCACTTGCCGAGCACCCGCACGGGCTGGATCTTCGCGTTGTACGCGATGCCCGCGATGCCCTTGGTGTTGTTCGTGACGGCGCCGATGGTGCCCGCCACGTGGGTGCCGTGCCAGGAGGAGTTGGAGGCCCGGGAGCCGGTGCCGCACTCGCCGTCGGTGGCGTTCCAGTCGCCCTCGTCCTTCGGGTCCGCGTCACGGCCGTTGCCGTCGCGGGCGTCGGCGGACGTGGAGATGAAGTCGTAACCGGAGACGACGTTGGTCGCCAGGTCCGAGTGGGCCGCGTAGCCGGTGTCGATGACGGCGACGGTGACGCCGGAGCCCGTCGTCTTGTCCCAGGCCGCAGGAACGTTCATGCCGCCGGTGGCCTCGAAGAGGTCCCACTGCTTGGCGTAGTCGGTGTCGTTCGGCGCGGCCGCCATCGCGTAGGCACGGATGTCGGGCTCGACCGAGGCGACGGACGGGTCGGCGCGGAACGCGTCCATGACCTCCGTCACGTCCTGCTTGGTGGCGCTGTCGCCCAGGTCGACCAGGGCGCCACCGCCGGCGAGGCGGCGCTCGAAGGAGAGCGTCTCGCCCGTCTTCGCGGCCTTCTCGGCCGTGTCGCTCTTCGCGGCGGTGTTGGAACCGGCCTCGGCGGCCTGGTTCTTGTAGGTGACGATGACCTTCTCGACCGGGGCGCTCGGCAGCGCCCCCATCGTCTGCGAAGCCGGAGCCGGCTTCGGGGTGGCAGCGCCCGGGGCGGCGGCGAACGCCCCGGTGGTGGCAGCGGCGCCGAGGATCGCGGCGCTCGCGACCACGGATATGACTCTCCGCCTGGAACCGTTCAAGGTGTGGCCCTTTCGAGTACGACGTAACTGCGGAGCAGTGGCGGCGGCGCGGGACTCACGGGGCGAAGTGGGGTCGCTGTCCGTCGGTCCCTGGGCTTGGGGAAGCCCGTGCGCCGCCACCGGCGCGACGGCCCGGGTCAAGGCCGTCCCCGGCGAACACCACCCTCCGCATGCACCTGTCAGGTACAGCTCGGGGGATGATATCTGCCGGTGCGGAGGACAGTAGGGAACGGGGGAGTGAACCCGATACGGGGAAAACCCTTGTCACCCCTCACCGGGTGGCGGGGGTCCGGGAGAGGTGTGACGGGGGACGGCGGGGGAACGGCGCGGGACCGGCGGGCGTTCGGCGCGGGTCCGGCGGGCGTTCGGCGCGGGGATCGGTCCGGGTCCGGCGGGCGTTCGGCGCGGGGATCGGTCCGGTGCTCTGCGCGGGCTCAGCCCAGGGACCGGTCCGGTGACCAGCCCGGAAACCGGCCGATCGGGAGGCGCGGCGGGGCGGTGTTTCAGCAGGTGGGGCGGTGGTGCGGAGGCGCGCGGCGTGAATCCGGGGGCGGTCAGCCGAGTTCGAGCGTCGTGACGCCGAAGACCCGCTCCCGCGCCACGGGCCGGACCGGACCCGTGTACATACGGGCTGTCTCGAAGGTCGGCTCAAGACCCCGCTCCAGCGCCAGACGTGCCGCCGCCGGGTTGGCCTCGGGCATGTCGACGGCGATCCGCGTGGCGCCGAAGTCCCGTGCCTCGGCGGCGAGGGCGTCGAGCAGGGCCGCCGCGTCCGCAGGGGTGTCGGCGAACAGCGGCCCGACGCGCGCCTCGTCCTGTGCGGGGCGGACGACCCCGTACCCGGTCGGCCGGCCGTCGACGACCCGGACCAGGACGCGATGGCCGGGCGTGGCGAGCCACCTGGCGAGGAAACGCGGCCGGTCGGCATGGTGACAGGCGCTGTCGTACGCGGCGATGGCGGCCGGGTCGAGCAGCTCGCCCGGCACGACTCCGGCCACGGGGCGGTCGGGCGCCGGGACCTCGCCCACGAAGCGCGCGGTGCTGTACGCCGTGCTGAAGCCGGAGCGACGGTAGTTGTCCTGCTGGGCCGGCACCCCGTCGAGCCCGACGGACCGGTCACCGGCATGGGCGAGCGCGGCCCGCCAGGTGGCCAGACCGTGGCCGAGCCCCCGGAACGCGGGGCGGACGAGATAGAAGCCGAGGAAGGCGTACGTGTCGCTGTAGTTGACGACCGAGACGGCGGACACCGGCTCCCCGTCGACGCGGCCGAGGAAGAAACCGCCCGGATCCTGCGCGAAGAAGGCGGGCACGTCGGAGCGCCCGGGATTCCACCCCTCCTCGGCGGCCCAGGAACACACGAGCGCCCAGTCCTCGGGCGTGGCGGGGGCGACGGACAGCGAACCGGAGGAGGCGGTGGCCATGGGGTTCCTTCAACAGCCGGAGCCGGGCGGGCATCGGAGGACGGGGCGGAGGGCGCCGAGCATAGTGCCGCCGTACGGCTCCTCCGGCACACGCCGATCGATTCCGGCCGCGCGTCCCTACGGGGTGCTCGGCGGCGGGGGAGGGGCCTCCGGAGGCCCGGCGACCGGCGAACGCCGGCCGCGCCGGTCCGCGCGCTCCGGCGCAGACCACCGGGCTTGCACCGACGCCGGGAACGGCACGGAAGAGGCAGCCCCTTCCGGCCCGGGCCCGGGCCTCGGCCTCGGCCCCGGCCCCGGTCCCGGGCCCTGAGACCGATACGGCCCCAGCTCCGGACCCCCCCACCCGCCCGTCAACCCACCAACCTGAGGCGGGTTTCCGCTGTCGTGAGGCGGATCGTCTGGCCCCAGGTCAGGTGTAGCGCGTCCGATTCGACGCCGTCGCCGAAGGCCACCAGGCGGTCCGATTCGACCGTGAGGCGCAGGCCCTGGCCCGCGTCGAGGAGGCCCTCGACGCGGCTCGTGCCGGTCGTCGGCGACGGCCAGGCCTCGCGGACGAACCAGGCGAGCCGGGCGTCCGCCGGGGCGGGCATGGCGAGCGCGCTGGAGCGCTGTTCCCACAGGGAGCGCAGCCAGCCCGTGGCCCCGGTGCCGGTGCCGACGAGGACGCCCGACGAGGCCTGCGCCTCGGGCTCCGGTGGGAGGCGTGCGCCGTCGAGCCCCAGCGTGTAGCGCGCGGTCTGGTGGCCGGGCGGACCGACGTAGATCTCGTTCAGCGCGAGGAGCCGCTGCGCGTCGTCGGTGACCGCCTCCACCATCGTCAGCTCGTCGACCGTCGCTCCGTCCCCCGCCGCGTACGGAAGCAGCCGCCGCGCGTGGGCCGCGCGGTGTCGGACCAGGACGCCCGCGTTGCGCCCGGGGTCCGCGTCGATGCCGATCACCGGCTGTCCCGTCAGGTACTTCGCCGCGTTGGCGACCAGTCCGTCCTGTCCGACCACCACGATGACGTCCTCGGGGCCGAACAGGAACCGGTCCAGATCGGCGCGTTCCACCCGGGTCTGCCGCCACGACAGCGGGACCGCGCCCGCCACGTCGGCGAGCGCCCGGTGGGCGCGCTCGTGCCGCTCCCGTACGGCCTCGACCGAGCGGCCGCGTGCGGAGAGGAAGAACGCGGCCTGGCCGTGCGTACCGTGCCGGGCGAGCAGCTCCTCGTACTCCGTGGTCCGGTGCACGAGGACCGCGCGCGGCGCGAGGCTCACGACCTGGCCCCGCCCTCGCCGCCGCCCAGCTTCGCGAGGAGCCCGGTCAGCACGTCGGGGGAGAGCGTGAGGTGCTCGATGCGGGGCAGGTTCTCCGCGGCCCGGTTCACCGCCAGGGCGTGCAGCGTCGCCGGCTCCGCCTCCGCGTGCGCCCGCAGCCAGGCCGACTGCGCGCCGGCCCGCGCCTCGCCGACCAGGTGCGCCGCCTCGGCCTCGGCCCGGGCGAGCCGGACCTTCCGTACGGCCTCGGCCTCGGCCCGTACCGCGTCGGCGGCCGCGCTCTCCTCGGCCTCGCGGCGCGCGTTGGTGCCGCGCTGCTCGACGAGCCGCTCTTCCTGGCGGGCCAGCTCGATCTTGCTGGCGAGTTCGTTCTCGGCGATGGCGCGCTCGCGCTCGACCGCCACGGCCCGGCGCTCGTACGTGGCGCGGTCCGCCTCCTGCTGGATCTGCTCACGGGCGGGGGTGCGCAGGGCGCGCTCGACCTCCGGCTCGGGGCGGATCGCCACCACCCGGACCGCGACCAGTTCGATGCCTGTGTCCGGCAGGCGCGGTTCGTCCGCGAGGCCGGCCGAGATCCGGTCGCGTACGGCCGCCACCCCGTCGACGAGCGCCGCCGCCAGCGTCGTACGGGCGAGGACGTCGAGGGCGTGCTGCTGGGCGGTCTCGGTGAGGAGGGTCGCGATCTGCTCCAGCGGCGTACCGCGCCAGGCGCCGGTGTCCGGGTCGATCGAGAAGTCGAGCCGGGTGGCCGCCGCGCCCGGGTCGCCGATCCGGTACGTGACGGTGGACTGCACGCTGACGTCCTGGAAGTCGGCCGTGCGGGCGTGGAAGGCCATCGCCAGCTCCCGGTCGTTCACCGGTACTTCGGACAGTGCGGCGGTACGCGGCCGGAACCAGAAGCTCAGCCCTTCGCCGTCGTGGACGAGCTGTCCGCGGCGCTGGTGGCGGATGTGGGCGGTGGGCGCGGAGCGCAGATGGCGCCAGCCGGACCGCCGGGTGATGTCTGCCATGGAAACCCCCTTGTCGTCATGTTGACGATAGGGGGTTCCTTCGGTTTTCGTCAATATGACGAAAGTGATCACCCGGAGAGCGACGCGGAAGCCGGCTCCACCTCCGGAACGGAGTGGGGAAGGGGGAGGGGAAGGGTGAGCGGCGCGGGGTGGTCGGTGGCCCGGGGCGGTGGCACCGGCCGGGAACCCGCCACGACGGTGGAGGTGGAGGTGGGGGTGGAGGTGGCGGAGGGGACGGAAGTGGCGGAGGTCGAGGGCGACTCGGGGGCCTGCGGGCCGCCCTTCGTCAGGAGCACCACGCCCCGCGCCGCGACCAGCGACGCCGCGGCCGCGATCGGCCAGCCCCATGCGCCCGCCCGGAAGGTCTCGCCGAGCAGGGCCACGCCGATGATCGCGGCGGCCGCCGGATTGGAGAGGTTGACGACGGCCAGCGGCGCCGCGAGCCCGCCCCGGTAGGCCGTCTGCGAGAGCAGGAGCCCGCCCACGGCGAAGCCCGAGATGAGGACGGCGAGCAGGGCGGTCTGCCACCAGACGGGTTCCCTGCCGGGCAGTTCGAGCGCGAGCGCCGCCGTCAGGGTCTGCGTCAGGGCGGAACCGACGCCCGACGCGATGCCGGAGGCGGTCGCGTGCCCGAGCCCGCGGGTCCCGGTGCCGCCGTCCGCGCCGTCGCCCTTGCCTCCCGTGTCGTCGCGCCTCCGCGACACGCGGCCCGAGGCGAGTGCGGCGATGAGGAGAGCCGTCGCCGCGGCCACGATCAGGGCCTCGCGCAGGCTGAGCGCCTCGCCCGGCTCCGCCGGTCCGGTCATCGCGACCAGGCCGACGAGCCCGCCCAGGGTCAGCAGCGCTCCGCGCCACTCGGTCCGGGTCACGCGCCGGCGCGCGCAGTACGCGCCCAGGGGCAGCGCCGCCACGAGCGTCAGGGCGCCGAGCGGCTGAACCAGCGTCAGCGGCCCGTAGTGCAGGGCGGCCACATGGGCGAGCGCCCCGGCGGCGTTCAGGCCGACCGCCCACCACCACTGCCCGCGGGCGAGGAGCGCGCGGAGCGCCCCGCGCCCGGCGGGGGCGGCCGAGGAGGCGGCGAGTCGTGACTGCGCGACGGCGGCGAGCGCGTACCCGGCGGCGGAGACGAGCGAGAGGAGCACCGCGAGGACGGTGCCGGCGACGGGGCTCATCGCAGGGCCCCGGCCGGGAGGGCACTCGTACGGCGCTGACCCGGCACGGTCGGCGGCGGCGGCGCACCGCGGCGGTCCGGGGCCCGGAAGGCGAGCAGCGCGAGGCCGAGGAGTGCGGCGGCGGCCAGGGCGTCGAACCAGTAGTGGTTGGCGGTGCCGACGATGACGAGCAGGGTGAGCAGCGGGTGCAGCAGCCACAGGACGCGCCAGCGGGAGCGGGTGGCGACGATCAGGCCGATCGCGACCATCAGGGCCCAGCCGAAGTGCAGCGACGGCATGGCGGCGAACTGGTTCGCCATCGAGTCCGCCTCGGGGGTGGCCCCGTACACGGAGGGGCCGTAGACCCGCGCCGTGTCGACGAGGCCGGTGGCGGCGAGCATGCGCGGCGGGGCGAGCGGCATCAGCAGGTGCAGGGCGAGCGCGGCGCCGGTGAGGAGCGCGAGGACGCGGCGCGACCACACGTAGTGGGCGGGGCGTCGCCAGTACAGCCAGCCGAGGAAGGCGATGGTGGCGGGGAAGTGCACGGCCGCGTAGTAGGTGTTGGCGGCCCGGATCAGCGGTTCGGCGTGCATCAGCAGCTGCTGGATCGTTCCCTCGCCGGGGAGGTGGAGCGCGCGCTCGGCGTCCCAGACGAGGTCGGCGTTGTGGAAGGCGCGGGTCTCGTGGCCGTTGGCGACGAGCCGGCCGAGCTTGTAGACGAGGAAGAGCGCGGTGACGAGCACGAACTCGCGCAGGAGTGGCGGTCGCGCGGCCGCCTCGCGGGCTTCGGGGGTGCCGCGATCGCCGGAATCCGATCGGCCCGCGTCACCCTCGTGACCCTCGCGGCCTTCGGGCTCGCCGGGGCCGGGGGTAGCCGTCGTCCCCGGTCCTGGAGGACGTCGTCCTCGTGTCCCGCGTATCCCGGCAGCCATCGCGCGGCCCCTCTAATCCGTCAAACCGGTAGCAAACGGAGTGAGCCTAGATCCGATTTCATCGAGACGCAAGCGTCTCGATACGTTTGCGTCTCGATTGTGCACCCCCTACTCTCGTATGTGCAGAGGCAGAGGTGTCCGGGAGGATTCGATGTCCACACAGGCCGCGACCGCCGCAGCCCGTCGCAGCAAGATCACGCCGGAGCGCGAGACGGAGCTGTACGACGCGGTGATCTGCCTCCTCAGGGAAGGCGGCTACGACTCGGTGACCATGGAGGGCGTCGCGGCCCGCACCAAGTGCGGCAAGGCCACCCTCTACCGCCAGTGGGGCACGAAGCCGCAGCTCGTCACCGCCGCGCTCGCCCGGCGCCGCTGCACCGTCTTCACCGGCATCGACACCGGATCCCTCGCCGGCGACCTGCGCGAGGCCGCCCGGATCGCCGCCTCCCACCGCGAACGCGACGCCGAGCTCATGGAGGCCGTGGCCCAGGCCTTCATCCAGCACCCCGACCTGCGCGCCGCGCTCCGCGAGACCGTCATCGCCCCCGAGGTCGCCGCCATCGACGCCGTGGTGGCGCGCGCGGTCGAGCGGGGCGAGATCGCCGCCGACAATCCCGCGATCGCCTTCGTCGCCCCGTGCTTCATGGGCATGCTCCGCATCGAGCGGATCTTCGAGGAGCGGTTCGCCGAGACCTCGACCATGCGCGGCTTCGTGGACGCCGTCCTCCTTCCGGCGCTGCGCGCCGAGAGGTGACGACCCGGCCCGTCCGGCACCCTGGATACATGCCGCCGAGCACCCCCCATGCCCACGCCCACGTCCGCGTCCGCCGGATCTACGAGACCCCGTCGTCCGACGACGGCATCCGTGTCCTCGTCGACCGGCTCTGGCCCCGCGGGCTCGCCAAGACGGACGCCCGCATCGACGAGTGGCCCAAGGCCCTGACGCCCTCCACCGAGCTGCGCCGCTGGTACCACGGCCCCGAGGGGGAGTACGCGGAGTTCTGCCGGCGGTACGAGGCCGAGCTCGCCGCCCCCGAGGCCGCGGCGGCCCTCGACCGGCTCCGGGAGCTGGCCGCGCGGGACACCGTCACGCTGCTCACCGCCGCCAAGGACCCCTCGGCCAGCCACACGTCCGTACTGGAACGCGAACTCGCCCCGCAGGCAGGGGAGTAGCGCGAGTCACGCGCCCGGACCGCGCAACCGCGGCGCCTCCGCGGTCGCGTCGACCTCCGTGCGGGACGTTTCGGAACGGTCGGCCAACTCCCTCGCCCACGCCACGAGTCCGCCGACATCGATCCCGTACGGACTGTCGTCCGAGCTTTCATGCCTACCGTCATGCGAACCGTCATGCGAGCCGCCATACGAGCTGTCATGCGAGCCGTCGTGCGAACTCCCCAGTGCAGCAAGCCGATCGGCGCCCCTGCGCAGGAGCCGCGCCCCGCCCTCCCGGTTGCCGCGCGCCGCGTGCGTGAGACCGACCGCGAGCTGCGCGAGCCCCTGCCACAGGTCGCGTTCCGCCTCGGGGCCCGACTTCCACGCGTCCTCGAAGACCTCGTGGGCGTGGAACGGCATCCCGGCGTCAAGGAGCCGCTGCGCCTCGCGCAGGGTCTCGGCGGAGGTGCGCACGACGCCCTCGGGCTGCCGTGGCACTCCCTCGGCCCCGTAGGGCAAGGGGCGGCCGAGCCCGTCACGGGGGCGTGCGCTCCGCGCCCGCCCCTCCTCGTCGCGATCCCTCGTCGTCCGGTTCACCCGTCCATTGTCGCCCCCGGAACGATCAGGGGCGGTAGGCTCGTCGGTCCGACGTTTCCCGGGTCCGTGTGGGTCGCACGGGCAAGGCGGGTCGCGTCGTGCCCGTAGCTCTTGTGGGGGAGTGAGTCACCGGTGCTGTCGGAACCCGAACAGCCACTGCCCGTAGGGGCGTTCACGGCCCTGGCCGCGGCTGCCCGACCGGAGCGGGGCGTCCTGCTCGAACGCGCCCCGGAGCTCGCCGCGGCCTTCCACGCCGTCGACGCGCTCGTCGCCGGGGCCGCGGCCGGCGGACCCGCCCGGGGCGGGGTCCTCGTCCTCCGGGGCGACCCGGGCGTCGGCAAGACGACCCTCCTCGCCGAGATCCACCGCGTGGCCCGGGACCGGTGCACGGTCCTGACCGCCCGCGGCGGCGAGACCCTCACCCCGGTCCCCTTCCACCTCACGCGCCAGCTTCTCCAGCCCGCCCTGGACGGCTACGGCTCCGACGGCGTCCACCACCTCTTCGGCGACCACTTCGACCTCGTCGCACCCGCCCTCGGTCTCGCCCCGCCGCCCCCGCCGTCGGCCGCGCCCGCCGACCCGCAGGGCGTACGGGACGGCTTGGTCCGGCTCCTCGACCGCCTCGCGGACGGCCTGCGCGACCGGCCCCTCGTGCTGCTCGTGGACGACGCCCACTGGGCGGACACGGAGACCCTGACCTGGCTCGACGCCTTCACGCGCACGCGACAGGACCGCCGACTGCCGGTCCTCGTCGTCCTCGCCCACCGCCCGCTGCCGAGCGACGGGGGCGACGCGGGCGACGGGGACGGCGACACGCACCCGCTCGCCGCACTGGCGGACCGCGCCCTCCTGACGCTCGGGCTGCACGCCCTCACCCGCGAGGCCACCGACGAGCTCGCCCGCGAGGCGCTCGGCGCCCACGCGGACGAGCCGTTCTGCCGGGAGCTCTGGACGGTGACCGCCGGCAACCCGTACGAGACGGTCGAACTCCTCGCCAAGGTCAGGGACCGGACGCTCGAACCCGTCGCGGGCACGGCGGGCCTGCTCCGGGGCCTCGCCGCGGGCGCCCGCGGCGGCGGCCTCGTCACCCGCCTCGAAGCGCTCGGCAGCGGCCCGACCCGCCTCGCCTGGGCGGTCGCCGTCCTCGGCGCGGACAGCACCCCGGACCTCCTCGCGCAACTCACGGGCATGGACACGCAGGAACTCGCCGACCACACGGAACGGCTCCGCCGGGCCAGGATCGTCACGACGCCGCCGCCACGGACCCCGCTCGCCGCCCCGCCGCTGGAGTTCGCGCACCCGCTCATCGGAACCGCCGTGTACGGCTCGGTGCCGCCGGCCGTCCGTACCGCCCTGCACGGGCGCGCCGCCTGGGCGCTCACCGAAGCGGGCCACGGACCGGCGGCCGCCTCCCGCCACCTCCTCGAAGTCCACCCGGACGACGACGAGGACGTCGTCCGCCGGCTACGGGCCGCCGCCGTCGAGCACCTGGCCGTCGGAGCCCCCGACGCGGCCCGCCGCTGCCTGGAACGGGCCCTCGCGGAGCCGCCCGGCCCCGACACGTACGCCAGGGTCCTGTACGAACTCGGCTGCGCGTCCCTGCTCACGGCGCCCGCCGCCACCGTCCTCCACCTGCGCTCCGCGCTCGACCTGCCCGGCCTCGACGACGCCCTGCGCACCGACGCGACCTACCGGCTCGCGCAGGCCCTCGCCCACAACAACCAGCTTCACGAGGCCGCGCGGGCCGTCGCCGCCGAGGCGGCCCGCACCCCGCCAGGCACCGGCCGACGCCGCCTCCAGGCGGCCCACTTCATGTACGAGGGATTCCAGGCGACCGAGGAGGACGGCCCCGGCCGCTCCCGCCGCCTGGCCGACCTCACCACCGCCCTCACCGGAGCCGACAACTCCGAACGCGCCCTCCTCGCCGTCCGGGGCTTCGACGCGATGCTCCGCGGCGAACCAGCCACCGAGGTCGTACGCCTCTGTGACAGTGCCCTCGTCGACGGGCTGCCCGCCCGCGGCCTCGGCTGGACGAACTCCACCTGGGGCTTCGAGATCCCGGCCCTCACCGGCATCGCGTACGTGTTCGCCGACCGGCCCGACCGGGCGGAGACGCTGTTCACCGAGGCGGTCCGGGCCTTCGAGATCTCCGGCTGGAGCGGCGCCCACCTCGCCTTCGCCCGCACCCTCCTCGGCCTGGTGCACCGGCGCCGAGGCGACCTGCCGCGCGCCCAGCACCACCTGGAGGAGGGCCTGCGCCTGGCCGACCGGGTCGGCCAAGGCCTCCCCGTCCACTGGGACACCGCCTGCCTCCTCGTCGACACCCTCCTCGCCCGCGGCCGTACCGTCGAGGCGCGGAGCATCGCCGACCGCTACGCCTTCGGCCCGCCCTGGCCGGGCGCGATCGTGCTGCCCGACGGCCCCAGCGTCCTCGGCCGGCTGCTGCTCGCCGAAGGCCGCACCGAGGACGCCGTACGCACCCTCGAAGAGGCGGCCGAGACGCTGACCGCCCGCGGCCGGCACCACGTCGTCTGGGCCCCCTGGCCCTTCGACCTCGCCAGGGCCCTCGCCTCCGAGGACCCGGACCGCGCGGCGCGCATCGCCGCCGACGCCCTGACCCACGCCGAACGCCTCGGCACCCCCACGGCCTTGGGCGAGGCCCTGCGCTGCGCCGCGCTCTTCGCGGACCCGCCGGAGGCCCGCGACCTCCTCACCCGGGCCGTCACCCACCTCGCGGCCTCCCCGTCCCGCTACGAGGAGGCCCGCGCCCACCTCGACCTCGGCCACGTCACCGGCTCCCCGGCGGCCTTCGCCCGAGCGGCCACCCTGGCCGCGACCTGCGGCGCAGACGCCCTCGCCGCGACAGCGGTGACAGCCCGTGCGTCAGCCCACCCCCCGGAGTGAGGTAGTGTTTCTCCTGCACGCCGACGCGGGGAAAACCCGCGGGGGACGCGCATCGGGACGTGGCGCAGCTTGGTAGCGCACTTGACTGGGGGTCAAGGGGTCGCAGGTTCAAATCCTGTCGTCCCGACTTTTCGAAGTCGCAGGTCAGGGGCCGTTTCAGAGCAATCTGAAGCGGCCCCTTGATCGTTTCTGGGGACCACTTGGGGACCAACCCGCCTAGCGGGCGACCACGATCGGGCTCGGCAGGGAGCGCGGCGCGCGGAGCGCGCTGAGGTGCGCCGAGAGGGCAGCGCCAGCGGCGGTGATCTTGTGGACGTCGGGGTGCAGGTACCGCTGCGTGGTGGTCAGCGAGCCGTGCCCGGCGATCTTGCGCGGGACGTGGACCTGACCCCGGCGTCGGCGAGCCAGGTGAGTCCGGTGTGCCGGAGGTCGTGGCGCCGCAGGTGTTCGTATCCGAGTTCCGTGACGACGTCGCCCAGTGGGTGGCGTCGCGCAGGACCGCGGTGGAGATGCGGCCTCCTCGGGGGCCGGTGAACATGCGCGCGCCGGGAGCTGGTCCGGCGGCCGGCATGTGCTGCGCGACGAGGGAACGGATCTCCTCGATGATGGGGACCCGGCGGGCTCGCTTGCCCTTCGTCCCCTTGTCGACGAGGCCACCCGGCGCCGGGGTGGTCTGGCGCCGGACGGTCCAGATCCAGGTGTCGGTGTCGATGTCCCCGACTCGGCAGCCGGAGACCTCGCCGATTCGCTTGGCCGTGCAGGCGACGAAGCGGACGACATCGCCCCAGGCTCCGTACTTGTCATGGGAGGCGGCCACGAGTGCGTCGGCCAGCTCGACGAGCGCTTCCCAGCCGGGCAGGGCGAGTGCTCGCGGGTCGAGGAGTTCATCCTCGGCCTGCTTGTAGAGCTTCTGCCAGCCCGTCACACGGGCCGGGTTGACCTTGATGTTGCCGTACCGGACCGCCTGCTCCATGACGCGGACCAGGACGGTGATGGTGTTCTCGACGGTCGAGCGACCGTGCTTGTCGGCGATCCAGTTCTGAACGGTTCGGCCGATGGCCCCGTTGGTGATCATCCGGACCGGCAGGTGCCCGAGGGCCGGCACTACGCGCACTCGCCATCCTGCGAGATAGGGATCGCGCGTCTTCAATTCCAGTCCCCGTAGGGCGAGTTCCATGTTCGTGTGGCTCGGAACCGATCGGACGCCTGGCTGAGGCTTTCTGGAGTAGGGGGAAACCTGCCGTGACGAGATGGGGCGGCGCCCCTTGGTCCCCGCCCGAAAGGTGAATCCCCGGGCGCGCGCGGTTACACGGCGAAGGTCCTCGACCCTCCCATGCGCCGGCGACACCAGCCTCGCCGCGTGCATCCTCGGCCGCAAGGCCCCAGTTCGCCGTCGACACCAGTCATCCCGTCGACGCCCTCTGTCTTGCTACGCCTTCCCGGCGCACCGCTCGGTCCGGCAGCCGTCTCGAAGCCATCGCCGTCCTGTACGGGGCTCACTCGCACGCCAGACTCGGAGACGGTCCCGAAGTCCACCGCTACGACGGCACCGCGCTCACTCTTCTCGGTCGCGTGGGGACGACGGAGCCATCGTCCCCTTCTGCTTTCGCACCTGGGATACAGGGGCGTCTACCTCGCCCGTGCAGCCCGTGTCCATACGGCACCGGCAACATGACCGGGGCCGCTCGGATCGGCGTACAGACCGCCGGGATCGGCACCGAAGCCGGCTCCGCACCGGATCACCGGCCACCTCGTTCGGCCGGATCGGACGCTTGCCCCGCACCGAGCAGGTGAAGGCCAGGTCGTCGGCGGAGGTTCGCTGCCGTCGATCGCCGGGGGTGGCGCACAGTGGTGGTGTGGATGTCGAAGAGGTCGCCGAGGAGCTGTACGGGCTGAAGCCGGCCGAGTTCGTGGCGGCGCGGGACGCGTACGTCGCGGAGGCGCGGAAGGTGAAGGACGCGGCGGCGGCGAAGGCGATCGCCGCCTTGCGTCGGCCGGCGCTCGCGGCGTGGGCGGCGAACCTTCTGGCTCGTGAGCGGCGGCGGGAGGCGGAGCAGTTCCTGACGGTGGGGGACACTCTGCGGGAGGCGCACCGGACGCTCGACGCCCAGCAGCTTCGTGTGGCGAGTCGGCAACGGCACCAGCTCGTCACCGCGCTCGCCCGTACCGCCGCAGACCTGGCCCGCGAGGCCGGGCAGCCGGTGAGTGACACGGTGCTGCACGAGATCGAGCAGACCCTCCAAGGGGTTCTCGCCGACCAAGGCGTCGCCGAACGGTGGTCGAAGGGCCGACTCGTGAGGGTGCCCGAGGCCACGGTCGGCTTCGCTGCTGTCGCCCCGGAGGCGGAGTCTGCCCACCCGGATCCGGCCGAGCGGCCCGAGCCGAAGAAGAAGCCCGGGCGTGAGGCGGAGCGGCGGCTGCGTGATCTCGAGCGCGCTCGTACGAAGGCGGAGGAGGCCGACGCCGAGGTGGGCAAGCGCGAGCGGGAGCTCGGCGATGCGCGTGATGCGCAGGAGGCCGCCGGAGCGAAGGCCGAGGAGGCCGAGGCGCGGGTGGTGCGCATGGAACACGAGCTGCAGGCGGCCCGTAAGGCGAAGACGAAGAGTGGGGTCCTTGTGACGGAGGCAGGTACGGCGGTGAAGGCGGCGGAGAGTGCCCTGCGGGAGGCGCGCCGGGTGGCCGAGCGGGCCGTCCGTGCGGTGGAGCGTCTGGAGGTGCAGGGCGAGCCGTAGGCGGCAGGTCGGCGCGGATTGTTCCGGCTCGGGCCGGCCGGCTGCCTCGCCCTTGCGGTTCGCCATCCCGCCCTCCTCGGTGACCTCCGGCGCCGCCGTTCCGGCCGCCCATGAGGTAGGTCGCGTGGTGCATGCCCGCGGGGCGTGATCGCATGGGGTGGAGACGGCTATCCACTGCGGTCGGTCGGGTCGGTCGATGCGACGGGGACCCGCCGGACGCCGTGCTTCAGTGATGGCCGGGCTGGGCGGTGCCGTGGCTGCGACCACCGCCCAGCCCGGAGTGTTCAGGCCGCCTCTGCCGCGTGCTCGTGGACGTCGCAGGCGGCGGCGGTGCCGTACGTCTCCCAGGCGGGGAACTCGTCGCCTCCCGGTACGGGTTCGCCTGGGGCGAGCGAACAGGCGCCCAGGGCCGCGAGGAGGGCTTCAGCGCGCAGGTCCGTGCCGATGAAGACCAGTTCCTGGCACTGCGTGGTGTCGGGTCCGCGCGTACCGGAGGGTTCGAAGCGGGCGACGTTGCCGGCCTGGGACCAGAGGCCGGTCATGTGGGGGCGGCTCGCGAGCCAGAAGAAGCCCTTGGAACGCAGGATGTTCCCGAAGGTGCCACTGTCGAGGCCCTTGGTGATGAACGTCCACAGCCTCGCGGGGTGGAAGGCGGCATCGGAGCGGAACACGACGGAAGAGATGCCGTACTCCTCGGTCTCGGGGACGTGGTCGCCGTTGAGCTCCTGGACCCAGCCGGGTGCCTGCTGCGCCTTCTCCACGTCGAACAGGCCGGTGCCCAGGATGTGTTCGAGGGCGACGTGTCCGCGCACGGCGGGCACTACGCGGGCGGCCGGGTTGAGTCGGGTGAGTGCGGCGCGCAGGTGCCTGGCGTCGTCAGGGTCCACCAGGTCGAGTTTGTTGATGACGATGACGTCGGCGAACTCGACCTGGTCGACGAGGAGATCGCTGATGGTTCGTTCGTCGTCCTCGTGGGCGGCGAGTCCACGCGTGGCCAGTTCGTCCCCGTCTCCGAGTTCGCGCAGGAAGTTCGCGGCGTCGACGACGGTGACCATGGTGTCGAGGCGGGCGAGATCGTCGAGGGTGGCTCCGTCGTCGCGGGGGAAGGAGAACGTGGCGGCGACCGGCATGGGCTCGGAGATGCCGCTGGACTCGATGAGCAGGTGGTCGAAGCGGCCTTCGCGGGCGAGCCGGTCGACCTCCGCCAGGAGGTCGTCGCGCAGGGTGCAGCAGATGCACCCGTTGGTCATCTCGACCAGCCGCTCCTCGGTGCGTGAGAGCGCCGCCTCGCCGCCGCGGACGAGTGCGGCGTCGATGTTGATCTCGCTCATGTCGTTGACGATGACCGCGACGC
Organism: Streptomyces sp. NPDC050842; assembly: GCF_044456565.1. Classification (NCBI taxonomy): domain Bacteria; kingdom Bacillati; phylum Actinomycetota; class Actinomycetes; order Kitasatosporales; family Streptomycetaceae; genus Streptomyces; species Streptomyces sp. NPDC050842. The sequence continues at coordinate 60,482 of NZ_JBITGA010000013.1, forward strand.
GCAGGCCCTCGCGGTTGCTGAGGACGTGGTTGAGCAGAGTGGTCTTGCCGGCGCCGAGGAAGCCGGACAGGACGGTCACCGGCAGGCGGTCGTGTGAGGTCACGCGCTCAGCCTTCGGGGTGGATGAGGCCGCGCTCGTACGCCTTCACCAGGCGCTGCGGGACCTGGTGGACGGAGCCGTCGATGGTGACCGGCACAAGCTGGGGCGTGGTCGCCTTCCACTGGGCGCGGCGGTGGCGGGTGTTGCTGCGGGACATCTTGCGCTTGGGGACGGCCATCGTGAGCTCCTGGGGATGCGGGAGGGTACGCAGGAGAGAGTAGATGAAAATGGCATCCATTATCAATCTATCCCTCTGTCCCTCTGTTCAGAGCGCGCGTGTATGTGGTTCCCGGACACCCTGTCCATCTGACTACAGCTTCGCGTCGCGGCCGACTGGTCCCGCCCGGACTCTGGTGGTTCGCGGGCGTTGCCGAGCCGACGTGGCGCCGTCCCGAGGCCGTACGTCCCGGGTTCAACTCGTTTGTTAGGAAGCTTTACTGACACCCCTTCCTCGGGCAGCATGGTCCGTACCTGACAACCTCATCGAGGGGTGACGTATGACGTACGGACGCTCAACGGTGGCCCTGCTGGCCGCACTTGCCCTGGGGCTGCTCGGCCTCGGCCTTCCCTCCGCCCCCGCCGAAGCGGCTCCCGTCTGGACGCTCCGCTGGTCCCCTGATCCGGCCGCCCAGGGCCTCGGCGCCTTCGAGACCGTCGAGGACGACCGGGCCGATTCGCACCCGGGTGCCGCTCCGCACATCAAGGTCGCGAACGGCGCCTATCGATTTGACATGCACACGGCGGACCGGGATACCTCCACCGACCGGCAGCGCCACGAGGTCACCGGCAACCGCACCTCGTCGTCGAGCTACCTGCAGTGGAGGCTCGGCGAGACCTGGCGGGTCACGTACTCCATGTACATCCCCGGCTCGCTGATGGCGACGACCAGCTTCACCCACATCATGCAGACCAAGCAGCCGGGCACGGGCACCTCCCCGATCACCGTGACGTCGCTGCGGCGCGTCGGCGGCGTCCAGACCATCGAGCACAAGGTCATCGCCGGGGACGTCCTGGTCGGCCGGACGAACCTGGAGCCCCTCCAGAACAAGTGGATCGACATCGAGTACGAGATCAAGATCGGCGACGGCACGGCAGGCGCCGTCCGTTGGGTGGTCAAGAGCGCGGGCACGACGGTCGTCGACGCGACGAAGACCGGCGTCGACACCTTCCTCGCCGACCGGGTCCGCCCCAAGTGGGGCATCTACCGGTCCCTCGGCGACACCTCGGGCTCCCTCCGCGACACCTATCTGCTCCTGCGCGACATGCGCGCCTACCAGCAGACCGGCACCGCCCCGGGTGGTGACACCCAGGCCCCGACCGTCCCGGGCGGACTGCGGGCGACCGGCGTCACGTCCGGCAGTGTCTCCCTGGCCTGGAACGCGGCCGCCGACGACGTGGGGGTGACCGGCTACGAGATCTACCGCGGCACCGCCCTCGTCGGCACCACCACCGGCACCGCGTACACCGACACCGGTCTCGTCGCCGCCACCCCGTACACCTACACCGTCCGGGCCAAGGACGCCGCCGGCAACCGCTCCGCCAACTCCGCGCCCCTCTCCGTCACGACCGCGTCCGCTCCCGGCACCGAGATCCTGCTCTCCCAGGGCAGGCCGACCACCGCCTCCTCCACGGAGTCCACCGGCTACGAGCCCGACAAAGCCGTCGACGGCCAGAGCGCCACCCGCTGGGCCTCCGCTGAGGGCATCGACCCCCAGTGGCTCCGCGTCGACCTCGGGACCACTGCCGCGCTCTCCCGCGTACGGCTCGACTGGGAGGCCGCCCACGCCTCCGCCTACCGGATCCAGTCCTCCGTCGACGGGGCGACCTGGACCGACCTCGCCACCGTCACGGGAGGCGACGGCGGCACCGACGAACTCACGGTGAGCGGCGACGCCCGCTACGTACGGATGTACGGCACCCAGCGGGGCACGCCGTACGGCTACTCGCTCCACGAGTTCAAGGTGTACGGCACCACCGGGACCACCGGCACCCCGGCCCCGGCGCCCACCCCCACCCCGTCACCGACCCCGACACCGTCGGGCAGTTGGCAGGCCGGCGTCGCCTACGCGGTGGGCGCCCAGGTCACCTACGACGGGACCGGCTACCGCTGCCTGCAGGCCCACACCTCACAGCCGGGCTGGGAGCCTTCCGTGAGCCCCGCGCTCTGGGAGCGGTCGGCGTGATGCTCCTGGGGGCCTCGTCCCACTCGGGCGCGCAGCCCGCTCACAGGTTCCTGGTCTCGATGACCTCCTGTTCGGCCTCTCGACCAGGAAGCGTGCGGCGGGGTCGCCCCCCGCGCGGCGTACGGCGCCGCGTACCAGGGCGAGGTAGAAGAGGGCCGGTGCGCAGGGGGACCAGCGCTCCTCCGGCTCGTCGGCGATGAAGCCGAGTACGGAGGCCGGGTCGGCGGGTACGGAGGCCGGGTCGGCGGGTACGAACTTACATCGAGATGACCTCCCGCATCCTCGAACCCGCCCTGATCGGCCTCACCGTCCTCGCGGTCCGCAGCCGCGTGAAGCGGTAGCGGCAGAGGGGCGACGAGCATGCGGACAGGGACAGGGACAGGGACAGGGACAGGGACACGGACCGCGGCCGCGGTGTCAGACGGCTGGGCTATCCTTCCGGCCACCGCACACCGACTGTAGGGACCACGAGAATTGACCGGCCTGTCTGCTTTCCCGCTGCCCTTCCACGCTTCCCGTTCCATGGGGTTCGCGACACCCCGAACGCTGCGGGAACTCGAGATGATGCAGTGCAGTGCGCACCTCCGGGAGAAGCCGGGGTGGTTCGACAAGATGAACGATGCCGACATCGTCGCCCGGTGGACACAAGAGGCGGTCGCCCAGGGCCTCACCGAAGCGCAGGTTCGTTACGTGCTCGCCGAGCTCGCGCACTACGCCGGGCTGCGGGACGGACGAACCGGCATGGAGGTGTCCGCCGTCGACGGGGTGTGGCAGTCGGACACGCTGGTCGACGACAAGCTCAGGTCCCGGCTGAGTGAGGCGGTTCGGGTTCTGGAAGAGGTCCCCGAAGCCGAGCAGGACTGGCATCCCGGATCCGACGGGCAGGTACTGGATCTGGTGCATCCCTCACTCTTCTGTCTGGTGAGAGAGTTGAGCGGCGCGCCCGAGCGGGCTTGGCAGAACCCGACGAGCCGCTACTCGAAGTACGAGTTCTCGGAGAAGTTCCAGTGGCTGCCCACGGATGTCGACGTCAGTGACGACGGCGATGTCGCCTTCCGTTCGTACGTCAACAACGTCCACCCCGAGGCCCATCACGCACTGGCCTCCCTCCTGCCGGACTTGTTCGCGCGCATGCGCCCGCTGCTGGAGAACGTGCTCACCGATCTGCGCCATCCGCGGCCCCTGCGGATCACGGCCGATCCTTACGGGTGGTACGACTCGGAACCGGAGTGTCCGGACGAGGCCTCCTACGGTGATGCTGCGGCGTACGACGAAGCCGTCAGCGCATACGAAGAGGCTCACGACGACTGGTGGGAGAACCGCCGCCCGGTCATCCCGGACGCCCCGGACTTCACCGCGCCCGAGTCGCCCGACGAGTCCGCCCGAGTCGACCTGCGCGGCCGCGGTCTCCAGGTCATCGTCAAGCTCGCCACGATTCATCTCACCCCGGACAAGCCCGAGTACGCCGGCGGTTCCTGGCATGTCGAGGGGATGCTGAACGAGCGGATCGTCTCGACCGGCATCTACTACTGGGACAGCGAGAACATCACCGAAAGCCGGCTGAGCTTCCGGGCGGCGCTCGACGACCCGCACTACGAGCAGAACGACGACAACGGTATGCGCGACGTGTACGGCCTGGAGAACGAGGACGCGCTGAACCAGATGCTGGGATCGGCACCGACGCCGGCGGGTCGCTGCCTGGCGTTCCCGAACGTCCTGCAACACCGCGTCGGCGACTTCCGCCTCGTGGACCCCACCCGCCCGGGACACCGCAAGATCCTTGCGTTCTTCCTGGTCGACCCGTCGGAAAAGATCGTCTCGACATCCGATGTGCCCCCGCAGCAACCGTGGTCCGACACCTCGACCATGACGCTCGAACAGGCCGAGAACTACCGCGAACAGCTCATGCAGGAACGCAAGTTCTTCGTCGACGAACACAACGAGCAGCTCTACGAACGCGAATTCTCCCTCTGTGAGCACTGAACCTCGGCGGTCAGTGCGGGGTGGGTCAGGTCTCGCAGCTCCCGGCTGAGCCCCAGCGGAGAAACTGTGCGTCGCCGGCATCGTCGAGGATCGCGACCGCGTACAGGAAGTAGGCCCATTCCTGGCGGGCGCGGGACTCGGTGAGGACGGCCCGACAGGCCACGGTGGCCGCCTGCTCGGCCCACTCCTGCCGGGTCGACTGGTTCCATTCGGGCTTGGTCGTCCACACGTACATCGTCTTCTCGTGCGGGGCGAAGCCGATGCTGGTGTTCTCGTCGCTGAGGTATCGGGGGCTGTGGACCAGCCGGGAGTTTCCGTTCCACTCGACGAAGAGTTCGTGGACCGCCTCCGTGGCCACCCGGATCTCCTCCTCGTCGGTGCTGGGGATCCGGGCCGCCTCCAGGCCGCCTTCGGTGGGTTGCCAGTCGGACTCCTGGCCGTCCTCGGCGGTGTTGCGTTCGGCCGCCTGTGTGACGCAGCCGGTGTTGGTGCGGAAGTCGTCCTCCCAGACGATCGCGGGTGCCGTGGGCGTGGTGTCGTCCACCAGGACGTACTCGTCGTAAGGGAGGCCTTTGTAGATGTCCGCCATCATGCGGAGGCTGTAGCAGGCGTCCTTGGCGATCGACTGGATGATGTGGGGTGCGAGGGCGGGGCCGTTGACCGAGATGTAGATCTCTCGGCGGGATTCGGCGAACCGGAAGTCGTACTGCCCGATGTAGTCGTAGTCGGAACCCACGCCCATGCTGACGTCGTGGCCGAGCGCCGCCGAGGTCTCCAGTTCCGCCTCGCCCTTCGGGCGTCGGGCACCGTGCCAGGTGGCGATGGACGCCTCGGCGGAGTCGGCGGAGTCGACGGACGACGGCGTCGGGCGGTCCGACGCCGGGGGGCCGGCCGCCTGCGAGGGTGCCGCAGGCGTGTCGGCGAGCGCGGTGGCGGAAGTCCCCGCGCGCGAGGGCAGGGAATTCGACCCGTGCGTCGTATCGCCGCTCCGCAGCACGATCGCTCCTCCCACCAGTCCGCCGATCACGGCGCCGACGGCCAGCGAGACTCCGAACACGCGCTTGCGTGAGCGGGCGGGAGGATGCCAGGCCGGGTCCTCCGGCGTGGGCACGCCCCACTGGGTGGCGACGAGGTCGGCGGCGAGGCTCGGGTTGGTGGCGGGCGAGACGACGAGAGTGGTCTGGGCTGCGAGGAGGGCCACGCATTCCCCGGCGACGCCGCTCGCGGTCGGCCGATCGGCGGGGGTCTTGGCGAGGGCTCTTCCGACGATCTCGTGGAGCGCGTCGGGCAGGCTCTGGAGGTCGGGTTCGTCGGACATGACGCGGTAGGCGATGACGTCCGGTGCGCCGGTGCCGAAGGGCGGGCGGCCGGTGGCGGCGTACGCGACGAGCGCTCCCCAGGTGAAGACGTCGCCTTCGGGCCCGGCGGCGCCGGAGCGGTAGTGCTCGGGACTGACCCAGCCGGGGGTGCCGGTCATGACTCCGGTACGGGTCACGGAAGTGCCGTCCGTGGCGTGGGCGATGCCGAAGTCGAGGACGCGGGGGCCGCCGGCGGCGAGGATGACGTTCTGCGGTTTGACGTCCCGATGGACGACGCCGGCCGCATGAATGGTCGCGAGTGCCTGGGCGGTGCCGGCGGCGAAGGCGATCAGGGTGGCGCCGGTGAGAGGGCCGTGCACGGCGAGGTGCTGGTCGAGGGTGAGCCCGGGAGCGAAGGCGGTGGCCAGCCACGGGGTGTCCGCGTCCGGGTCGGCCGCGAGGAGCGGTATGAGGCACGGACCCTGGACGCGGGCGGAGAGCTGGACCTCGCGGCGGAAGCGTGCCCGGAACTCGGGGTCGTCGGCTTGCGCGGGGTGGACGACCTTGACCGCGACCCGGCGGCCTGCGGCGTCGAGGCCGGCGTGCACGGTGCCCATGCCGCCCGAGCCGAGGCGCCCGATGATGCGGTACGGGCCGACCCTCTTGGGGTCACCGGGCCGGCCGGGGTGCACACGCCCGCCGGGACGAGCAACGCTCACGGGGCATCCATCTCTCTGGTGCGAGGGAGTGCGTGAGGCTGAACCCACCCGTCGGAGGCGACATTCGAGCCTGGTCGCAGGATGCTATCCGCACGCCGCCGAGGTGGCTGACGACTGCTCACTCCTCGGCCGCCGTGCACTCCACGCCGACTTCCTGTGGGCAAGGTCGCACGGGCAAATCGAGATGCTTGCAGCCGCTACTTCGGAATCGGAGGTTCCGGGGCAACACGCCACATCCCGTTCGGGCGCGGGCGGTTGACCCGCCGATCCCCCTTGCAATCCGTGCAAGCGTCCTGAAAGCCTTCGTTCGATTCAGCTGTCGCAGCAGCAAACAACGGAGGCAATGCGCATGTCCCACATCCGAATGCGACGGGCGTGGCTGACCGTCACCGCCGCGGTCTCGCTGGCACTGACCGGCCTGGCGGCCCCGGTTCAGGCCGAGACGCCCGTGGGCACCATGGCGTGGACCAGCCCCGGCGGGAAGGCCGACCCCTCGGACTTCACCCTGCAGGCCGGCGCGATGAACGGGACGACCGCCGAACGCGTCGCCCGCCTCGACGGCGTACTCCCCAAGTCGGGCGTATCGAAGCTCCTCGCCGACGCCAATCGCACCGTCGACACGTCGTGCACCCGCGACCCGTTCGGCACGGCGCCCGCTCCGGCTCTCAAGTGGTGCCTGGAGAACGACGACTCGACCTCGCGCGAGTGGATCCCGCAGGCCATGACCGGCGTCTCGGACGCCGCGGACAACGAGCAGTACGGCGTCGGCAACGACACGAACATCCAGCTCTACGCGTCCTACGACAATTGGGACCCGGGGCGCGACAGCAACGGGAACGAGGTCGGCGACTGCAACCCCGACGAGCTGGAAGCGAACGACGCCTGCAACCAGAAGGGTGTGCGGGTCTCCTTCGTGCAGCGCCGCGCCGACGGCACGGTGAAGTACCGGCATGTGCTGCTGGGTTGGGCGTACATGAACAACTCCCAGCACGTCTCCATCGACGGAGTGCACGCCGCCGAGGGCTCGACCGTTCCGGACCCGAACAAGGACATGCAGAACGGCCTGCACGCAGGCGGCATGGTCTGGTACGGCCACTATCTCTATGTCGCCGACACCCGCAACGGCATCCGGATCTTCGACATGGAGAAGATCATGGACCTGGATCCCAACGGGGACGGCAAGGCCGGTGACGAGATGGGTGCCGACACCGACGGGGTGAAGACCACGTCGAACGTCGAGGTGAAGACCAAGGTCGGCCGCCACGACAACGTCTGGTACAGCTTCGGCTACCGCTACGTGATGCCGCAGGTGGCGGCCTGGAAGTTCAAGGCCCCGCAGTCCAATCCCACGGGTACGTTCAAGTGCGTCAGCACGGGCGCCCCGAAGGCGTCCTACGTGTCGCTCGACCGCAGCACGACCCCGGACCGGCTGATCATGGGCGAGTACTGCCGTCCGGAGAGCGGCTACCCGTCGCCCGGCCGGATCGCCTCGTTCCCCGTCAAGGCCCTGGAGAACCGCTCCGGCGAGGTGGCGGCCGAAGGCTGGGCCAACTACCTGCCGATGACGAACGGCGGCGCCCAGGGTGCGCTGGCGATGGGCGACAAGCTGTACGTCAACCAGAGCGCCGGTCACAACGACCCGGGCAACCTGTGGCGTTATCGGTGGAGCAACGGTGAGCTGGTGTCCAACGGCAGCGCCATCAAGACCGCCACGGGCGCCGAGGACCTCTACTACGAACGCGGCGCGCAGCGTCTGTGGTCGGTCTCCGAGCACTACGGTCCGGCGGTGAACGCCGAGGCCCTCGAAGACGGCTCGTCGGCGCGGTGCCTGAGCCTCGTGTGCGAGCGCGTTCTCTACGCCCACAGCAAGGCTCAGCTGGACGCCCCGTAGTCCGGCCGTCGGCTCCCGCCGCGCGGATCACGCGTGGTGGGAGTCGATGCCGGGTCGGACGGTGCGGCGGGCGCGGGACAGAGCCAGCCCGCCGAGGGCCGTACCCGCCAGCCCCAGCAGCAGGGCCACGTACGCTCCGCCCAGTCCGTTGCCGGTGCCGAGACCGCCGTCGGCGGTGGCCGCGACCAGCCCGCCGAGGGCCATGCCGGTCAGGCCCGCCGCCATGGCCGTGACGGCCCCGAGTGCCCCGTTGGCCGTGCCGAGACGACCGGCCGGCCGGGCCAGCGCCAGGACGGCGACGACCACGGCGACCAGCCCCAGCAGCCCGCCCGTGCTGGCCCCGAGTCGTCCGAGGCTGAAGTCGGAGACGCCGGCGGCAAGCGACTGGACCGCGGACAGGTGACGAACGGACATGAAGGTGCTCCTTCTCTTCGTGCGGCTGGACGTCGTCCGAGCATGTCCGCCGGGCCCACCGCCGGTCGTCCCTCAGACGCAGGCACTTCGCCCTTCCACCGATGCGGCATCCGACTACCACGGACGCGGCAGGCGCCGCGAAGCTACTGCGTACGTGGTAGCCGGCTGCTCGTCCGTCGGCGGGATCCGCCCGCGGAGACGTCCCGGCTAGGGTGCGCGCATGAGCAAAGGACGGTTCGCTGTGCGTGCCGGTGTCAGGGACTGGCTGATCGCCGTCGGCGTGGCGGCGGCGCTGCTGGTCACCGGGGTGTTCGGGCAGCACTCCGCCACCGCCACCCGCCTCGACCTCCTCGGCCATGGGCTGCTGGTGGCCGGCGGCCTGGCGCTGGCCGCCGGCCGACGGGCTCCGGTTCTCGTGCTGGCCGTCACCGGGGTGTGCGCGGTGGGCTACCAGGCGGCCGGTTTCGACGTGGCCGCCGTCGCGTACCTGTTCGCGGTGTACGCGGCCATGCGGGCGGGACATCGCGTCGTCACGGTCGTGGCGAGCGTGGCCGTGCTGGCCGTTCTTCCCCTCGCGGCCCTCGTCTCGGGTCTGCACGACACCGGCGAGGCGTTCGCGCAGGCCAGAGGTGCTCTGGAGATCGCCTGGTTGATCGCGGCCGGTGCGGCCGGTGAGGCGCTGCGGCAAGCCGAGCGACGGGCGGACGAGGCCGAGCGGACCCGGGAGGAGACCGCGCGGCGCCGCGCCGACGAGGAGCGGCTGCACATCGCGCGGGAGCTGCACGATTCGCTCACGCACCAGATCTCGGTCATCAAGGTGCAGGCCGAGGCGGCCGTGCACGTCGCCCGCAAGCGGGGGGAACCGGTGTCGGATGCCCTGCTGGCGATCCGGGAGGCCGGTCGTGAGGCGTCACGGGAGCTCAGGGCGACCCTGGAAGCGCTGCGCGACGACGACAAGTCCCCGCCGTGCGGGCTCGACCACGTTCCCGAACTGGTCGAGCGGGCCGGTAAGTCCGGCCTGGAGGCGACGCTGACCATCGAGGGACAGCGGCACGACGTGCCGGCCGCGGTGGGCCGGACCGCCTACCGGGTCGTCCAGGAATCGCTGACCAACATCGCCCGGCACGCGGACGCCGGCACGGCGTCGGTCCGCATCGACTTTCAGCCGGACGCCCTCGCGATACGCGTCGACGACGACGGCAAGGCCACACCGGACAGCGTGCCCGAGCCCGGCATCGGACTGCTCGGGATGCGTGAACGCGTCACCGCCCTCGGCGGCCGGCTGCGGGCGGAACCGCGCAGCGGGGGCGGCTTCACCGTCCAGGCCGAACTTCCCCTGGAGCGAGCCTCGTGATCCGTGTCCTGCTGGTCGACGACCAGCCGCTCATCCGCAGCGGGTTCCGCGCGCTCCTCGACCTCGAGGACGACATCGAGGTGGTCGCCGAGGCCTCCAACGGGGAGGAGGGCTTTGATCTCGCCAAGGAGCACCTGCCCGATGTCGCGCTCGTCGACATCCAGATGCCGGTCGTCGACGGCATCGAGGCGACCCGTCGGATCGCCGCGGACCCGGCCCTGGCCGGGGTGCACGTCGTCATCCTGACCAACTACGGCATGGACGAGTACGTCTTCAACGCCCTGCGGGCCGGCGCCGCCGGCTTCCTCGTCAAGGACATCGTCCCGGAGGACTTCCTGCACGCCGTACGCGTCGCCGCGCGCGGTGACGCGCTGCTGGCACCGTCGATCACGCGCAAGCTGATCAACCGGTACGTCACCCAGCCGCCTCCCACCGACACCTTCAGCGGGCTGGGCGTACTGACCAGCCGTGAACGCGAGGCGGTCGTGCTGGTCGCGCAGGGCCTGTCCAACGACGAGACCGCGGACCGCATGGTCATCAGCCCGCTGACCGCGAAGACCCACATCAACCGGGCCATGACCAAACTCCACGCCCGCGACCGCGCCCAGCTCGTGGTCCTCGCCTACGAATCCGGCCTCGTCGCCCCGCGTCACCCCTGACATCCACGCGCCGGGCTACGACTCCCGCGGGCCGGAGAGGTCGAGGACGCGGACGAGGGCGGCGGTGACGGATGCGGCGTGGTCAGGCAGATGCAGGGATGCCCAGTCGGCCGCCAGGGCGAGGAAGCCGGTGAGGTCGCGCTCGGCGCCGACGAGCAGGTGGCGGAGTTCGGCGACGGGCAGTTCGATCACCGGGCTGTCGCTCTGGTCGGCGTTGACGGTGAGCCGGACGGTGTCGCCGACGCGCTCCGCGACCGGTGACACGGGGTCGTGGCCGAAGCCGAGCACGTCCCCGCTCTGGATGAACCGGTGCCAGTCGCGCCAGTCCTCCAGTCCGTCGCAGCAGCCGGGCTGGAAGCTGACGCCTGTGGAGGCGTCGGTGACGCACAGGCCGCCGGCCGCGAAGAGGTCGTCGAAGGTCAGCAGGCCGTGCAGGAACGAGTCGATCGCGTCGGCCGGACGGGGCGGGCGGTCGCCGTCGGGGTCGATGTCATTGCAGCCGGCGATGCGCATCACCGCCGTCCCGACCTCGGCGGTCGACAGTCCGCCGCTGAGGGGCAGGAGGCCGAACTGCTCGAAGTCGGCGACAGGCCAGAGGTCGAAGCCGTCAGGGGTGTAGATCTCCAGGACGGGCTGCATCACGATCACCGGGCGAAGTGTGCCCCATTCCGCGCCCGGGCGGAGGCGATACTGCTCGTGGCACTCGCCTGCCGTTGGGCCGGTTGGGCCGGTTGGGCTGGTGGGGCATGCACTCTGTCGATCTGTCCATCTGTCGATGTCTTCGAGGGGAGCCGTTCATGACCACGGCGAAAGACCTGTTCATCATCGCCATAGACCTGAAGCCGGAGCAGGCCGTGGGACAGGGGGACCTGTCGCTCGCGCTCGCGGGAGCCGAGCTGATCGATCTCGTCGGTGCCGGAGCCGTCACCGTGGACGACGAGCACCTTCTGCCGGACGGGGCGCCGACGCTCGACGACCGGCTCCTCGGCGAGGCCGCGGCACGACTCGTCCGGCAGCCGCCCTACGAGCGGATCGAGGACTGGCTGTGGCGCCGGGGCCGAGACCTTTCGGCCGCGTACCAGACCGCGCTGGAGGAGGACGGCGAGCTGACGCGGAAGCGAAGCGGCCGGCTGTCCTTCGGCCCGCACGTCGTGGAACCGGTCGATTCGGCCGGCCGCCGCCGGGCGGCGGACCGCTGGGAGGAGCAGGAACCCGTCCTGGTCGCCCTCGCCTCGGCCCTGGGCCTCGGCGCCGCGCGCTCCGACGACGAGCCCGGCCTCGACGACGAGGCGGTGACGACCGTGGTGGCCTCCGTCCACGACGCGGTGATGGAACTGGAGGCCGTGCGCCAGAGGCGGACCATCGAGAACTCGGCCTTCGCCAACCTCTGGCGCGGCTGAGCCGGGTTCGGGTCCACGGTCGGGCCGTCAGAGGGGCAGGGGGCTGCCCCTCTGACGGGCGGGCGCCTCCTGCTCCTAGGCGTGCGCGCCGCGTTCCCCGGCCCCAGCAGGGGCCGTCTTAGGCGGCGCCACGGCGGTGAGCGGTACGTCGCTCAGCTCGGCGCCCTCGTCGTCGTACGTCACGACGGCCAGGTCCTCGGGAACGCGCAGCGCGCGCGACCGGAGGAGGCCGACCAGGGTGACGGCGTCGAGGTCGGTGTGGACGAGGGCGGCCCGGACGTCACCCGCCTCGACGGCCCGTACGAGCTCCTCGAACCACTCGGTGGGCGCCGTCCCGTCGGTCGGCCCGATGCGGTACTCCGGGCCCGGCGTCAGCCCCAGCCTCCGGCAGGCCGCCAGGTAGCCGTCGCGGATCAAGGGGGTGTTCGGGCTGTCCGCCCGGGCGACCAGGGCGATCCGCTCATGACCCAGCGACGCGAGGTGCACGACGGCGAGGCCCGCGCCGTGGGCGTGATCGGAGGCGACCCGCTCCAGCCGGCCGGCCTGCGCGTCGGCCCGGCGGTCCACGAGGACGACCGGGACGTCGAGGCCGGCCAGCCACTCCTCGGTCCGCTCGACGTGCTCCAGTCCGGCGCGGGGCATCAGCAGCAGGCCGTCGGCGCCCGTCGCGACGAGCCGTCGCACCCGCTCCCGGTTGTCGGCCCACGTCTCGCCGGAGACCGCGAGCAGACCCGGTCGGCTCAGCGGAAGATCGCCATCGCCTGGACCTCCAGGACCCCTTCGGCCGCGTCCCATTCCTGGACCTTGCCCAGGCACCGGGCGGAGAAGGTGCCCTGGGGGACCTGGTTGCGCAGGCCCTCCGTGGCGCAGGTGACGCGGACGCGGGGCCCCCAGGTGGGGTCGGCCGGGTCTCCGTACGGGGCGAGGAAGACGGTGGAGACGCCTCCCGCCGGGACGCCTCCTGCCGTGACGTCATCCGTCGCGCGGAACCGGCCCCGGATCAGGACGAAGCCCTCGACGTCGCGCAGACGGACGGTGTCCCGCGGGCCGGAGGCCGTCCGCAGCAGCGCGGTGCTGCGGGTGACGGAGCGGCTCGGGAGGTCGACGTGGACGATGACCCGCTTCTCCTCCAGGACCTTCATGATCAGACCGATCACCGAGATCGGCTCCGCGACCTCCAGGTAGCGGCTGACGACCTCGGTGTTCTCCTTGCGGCCGCCGTCCGCGCCCACGCCGAAGACCTTCGCGCGCACGGTGCCGTCCTTGCTGTCGCTGGTGCGCTGCTCGACCTCCTTGCGCAGGGCGGCGGTGTAACTGCGCATCTGGTAGTGGTCCATGACCATCTTGTCGTGCAGGTAGAAGCAGATGCCGTCCGCGATGTCCGGGGTGACGGCCCGCCGGGCGCGGACCAGCCGGAGGAGTGTCATCGCCAGGAGCGTCGCGAGCCCGGCCCCCGTGAACACCCACAGCAGCATCCAGGGCCACCACACGGCCCACCACGCTTCACTCGTGACACCCACGGATCTCCTTGAAGGCATGCAGAAGGGACTGTCCGGTCGCGTCGGCCATGTGCCCGCCGGTGGCCCTGGCCGCGCGGTCGAGTTCCCGCGGGTCGGCGTCGCCGTACCGGACGGTGTACGTACGGACCGCGCGGGCGGCCGGCGGCAGGGCCGCGTACCGGTCGAGGAACGCGTCGAGGCTCAGCCCGGCGTTGTTCTCCCCGTCCGTCATGAGCACGATGGAGACGCGCTGCCGGGGGTCCTTCGCCACGGCGGCGGCCGCCGACCGGTAGGCGTGGTCGAGGGCGGACCAGACGGCGGTGCTCGGGTCGAAGCCGTCGTCGGCGACGAAGTCGCGGAGCCGGTCCAGGTCGGACGCCTTCGTGTACGTCACGCTCCGCTCGTCCAGGACGCGGCCGCCGAAGCGCAGCACCGTGACGGTCTCGCCCTGGTGGAACCGGGCGAACTTTCCCGACCGGGAGTCGTCCGCACCGCTGAGCCCGGCGATCGTGGCGCGGAGGCCCGCGATCCGCTCGCCCCGCATGGACGTCGAGAAGTCGAGGAGGAACAGGACCCGCGCGGGGCCGCCGTTCCGCGCCCCGGCGTAGTCGGCGAGCAGCCGGTCGACGACCGCCTGGCTGTCGGGGAAGTACAGGGCGTTGCCGAGGGGGGCCCGCAGGCCCTCGATACGGGGCAGGTCGGGGGTGATCGGCCTGCGCAGCGTCCGTTCCATGATCTTCCGCTGTACGGGTTCGCTCCGGAGCCAGGCCGTCAGCCGGTCGTACGCGTCCCGCGCGGTCGGGTCGAGCAGCATCAGAGGGTAGTCGGACACCACGATGCCGTCCTTCGGGTAGACGACCTCAAGGGGTACGCGGAGGGTGCCCGCGCGGTTCAGGGCGAGCAGCTCGGACTCGTACGTGATCAGCGCGTCGATACCCTCCTCGCCCCGCGCGTACGCGCCTGCGAGGCCGGCGGAGGAGTCCACCGTCAGCGCGTGCCCGGCGAAGAAGCCGCGCAGCCGGTCGCAGGACACGTCCTCGGGGCGCAGGGCGCCGCCGGTGGCCGCGGCGGCGGTCGCCACGCCCACCAGGGCGGACAGCCCGCTGTTCGCGCTGCGGGGGTCGGCCATGGCGTACGTGAGCGTGCCGGCCGCCGCGGCGTCGGCCAGGTCCGCCCACGACAGCTGCCCGTCGGGGGTCGTCCGGCGCAGCCGCTGCGCCACCTCGGGCTTCATGCCGACGACGACGGGGGAGCGCATCGTGCTCGTCGACAGCGGGCTCTCCGTCTGGCGTCCGTGCTTCTTCAGCAGGAGCTGGAAGGGGCGGGAGGAGGAGAGCCAGGCGAGGTCGTGCCGGTACCTGCCGGCGGCCAGGGAGGCGGCGGCCTCGACGGTGCCCTGGTACTCCATCTCCAGGGTGATGCCGGTGTCGCGTCGCAGGTCGTCCAACAGGGGTTCCATGTCGGCGAGTTCGGAGCTCGCGAGGACCCGCAGGGTCACCGGCTCGGGCCTGCCCGCGGTGCAGGAGGCCAGGCCGGCCAGGACGACGACGCACAACCAGGCCAGGGCGAGGGCGGCGACCGCCCTGCTCCGGGGTGGGAGGGGCAGTCCGGGCGGGCGGAGCGGTCGGGAGCCGCCGGGCCCCGTCACCGCGGCTGGTCCGGGAGCTGGGCGGGCGGGCAGTCGCCGACGATGGAGATCATCTGCTCCAGGTAGCGGATCCGGGGCATGGGGGAGCGGGTGTCGTCACCGCGCAGCGCCGGCACGGGGACGTTCCGCTCGGTCAGGAACCGCGCCAGCTGGTCGCCGGCGACCTCGCCCGCCGGATCCAGGATCCGGAAGCCCAACTCCATGGCGCGGCGCCGCAGATCGGGGTCCGTGGTGACGAGCTCGCCGAGCCGGTCTCCCTTGGAGTTGAGGGAGATGAACTGGGGTTGGGTGACGAACTGGCTGGAGGGGTAGAGCAGGACGCGCTCCGCGTCGAGCCGCCCGGTCTCGGCGCGGTGCCGGACCTGGTAGGTGAGGTACTGGTGCTCGTACGCCACGACCACGGGCGCGATGCCCTTGCCGTCCGGTGAGATGTACGTACGGAACACGTCGGCGGCGGGCAGGCCCTGTTCCATGAGGTGCTTGACGGACCGCGCCCGGCTGCTCGCCTCCTGGTCGGTGGTGGGGACGTCGGGTCCGTCACCGCGCCGGGTGAAGGAGACCAACGCGAGGTAGGTGCCCGCCGAGTTGGAGCCGCAGACGTCGGGGCTCTGCGCCACGATCCGGTTCGCGTTGGCGATCCCGTGCCGGCGGATGCCCAGGTCGTTCCAGCGCTTGCCCCGGTCGATGCCGTCGAGGAACTTCCGCATGTCCAGCGAGTAGTAGAGCGGCCGGTCCGCGCCCTCGGACGGCAGCGGGGTGGCGATGCCCGCGTCGCGCAGGGTCTCGGCGTACTCCCGGTAGGTCGCGAGCACGATGGGGCTCACGAAGGGCCGGTGCACCTTGGCGTACCGGCCGTCCGTCGCGCGCAGGCCGGTGATCAGATCGCCGGCAGGCTGGCCGGAGGGGAAGACGAAGTCGAAGGCGGCGATGTCCCGCATCGCGACCTCGCGCGAGCCCGAGCTGGTGATGTGCACCCTGATGTGGTGCTTCAGCAGGATCCGCTGGACCTCCTCGTCCTCGAAGAAGTCCCGCTTGGAGGCCATCTTGCCCTCCAGGACGACGACGCGTTCGAAGGGCAGCAGCAGATTGCCCGACACCGCCAGCGTGGCGAGTCCCGTCAGCGCGGTCGCCAGTACGGGGAGGAAGAACAGCAGCAGACTCCGCCGCGACCAGGACCCGGGCGACCGGCGCCGCACGGCCAGCCGGGGCTCCTCGACGACCGATCTCTCCCCGGCGACCACCCGTACCCCCTCGTCCGCTCCGCCCCTCGGATGGCATCCTGTGCCGCCTCGGTGGCCGACGACGCGCGGCGGGGTCAATTCCAGGTGAACAAATCCCCAGGGAATACGGAGAGTTGGGCCGTCCAGGTGTCGAGCGAGCGGCCGGTTCCCGGCCGCGCGTATCGGTGGAATGACCGATGTGCGGGGAGCGGGCGCGCGGCGATAGTCCTCGGGAGATCGTTTGCGGGCGGCCGTGGCGCGCCCGGTTGTGGAAAGGACCTTCTGTGGACACGTATGCGGATCTGGTGTTTCTCGGCGGACGGGTGCTCACCGTCGACGCGGAGTTCTCCGTCGCCTCGGCCCTGGCGGTGACCGGCGGGACCATCAGTGCCGTCGGCGGGCGGGACGACGTGGCGCCGTTCGTCGGGCCCGCCACCCGCGTCGTCGACCTGCGAGGGGCGACGCTGCTTCCCGGCATCAACGACTCCCACCTGCACGGATGCGCCTTCGGCATGGCGACGCCGCCGCTCTCCCTCGACGTCGCCCACCCCGCCGTGTCCTCCCTCGCGGACGTGGCCGAGGTCGTACGGGAAGCCGTCGGACGGGTTCCGGAGGGGCAGTGGATCACCGGGCACGGCTGGGACACCGGCTACCTCGACGAGTGCGTCTCCCACCCGACGCGGCAGCCCTCGCGGCACGACCTCGACGCCGTCAGCCCGGACCACCCCGTCGTCCTCTACTCCTTCTCCGGGCACGCGACCTGGGTCAACTCCAAGGCGCTGGAGCTCATCGGGATCGACCGGCATACCGTCGCGCCGCCCGGCGGGGCCATCGTCGTGGACGAGACCGGGGAACCGACCGGGCTGCTCCACGAGGGCGCCCAGGCCCTCGTCCAGAACGCGCTGCCGCCGCTCAGCCGGCAGGAGCGGACCGACGCGATCAGGTCGGCCCTCGCCACACTCGCCCGGCTCGGCGTGACCAGCTACACCGAGCCCGGGCTCGGCCCCGGCGGCGACGGCATCATGCGGGGCGCGCTCGGCGGGGAGACCCTCGACGTCTACCGCCGGCTGCTCGCCGACGGCGAACTGACCGCCCGCGTCGGCGTCCTGCTCCTGCCCACCGGAATGGCGAGCACCGCCGAGGAGTTCGCCCGCACCCTCTCCGAAATCGGGGGTTCGAGCGAGTCCGGCGAGCCCGATCCGCGCCTCCTCGCGATCCACGGCGTCAAGATCTTCGGCGACGGCATCGTCCCCAACAAGACGGCCTGGATGCACGAGCCGTACGTCGGCGGCGGCTGCGGCTCCCTCTGCGTCGGCGGCGAGACCGACGCCGACCGGATCGCCGAGATCGGCGCCATGATCCGGCACGCCCACGCCGCCGGGTACCAGCTGGGCGTCCACGTCACCGGCGACCGGGCCGGCGACACCGTCGCGGACGCCTTCGCCGCCGCCGCGGCCGAACACCCGCGGCCCGACGCCCGCCACTACGTCATCCACGGCGACTTCCTCACCGCGCACAGCATGAAGGTCCTCGCCGCGCACGGCTTCGGCGTCAACATGAACCCCACCATCAAGTGGACCGTCGCCGACATGGAGGAGGAGTTCGTCGGCACCGGCCGCGCCGCGTACGCCTGGCCCTACCGCGACGCCCTCGACGCCGGCGTGCGGGTCGCGAGCGGATCCGACGCCCCCGTCACGCACCCGGACTGGCGCCAGGGCGTCTCCACCATGCTGCTGCGCGAGTCGAAGGCCACCGGCCGGGTCAGCGGGCCCGAGCAGCGCATCGGCCTGGCCGAGGCCATCCGTACGTACACCATCGACGCGGCCTGGCAGGACTTCGCCGACGACTGGAAGGGCTCCCTGGAGCCCGGAAAGGCCGCCGACCTCTGCGTGCTCGACGGGGACCTGCTCACCGCCGACCCGCACGACATCCCGGACATGCCCGTCGTCCTCACCGTCGTGGACGGACGTGTCGTGCACGACACCCTGCGCGATTGACGTATTCCGGGCAGATGATCATCCTGGGGGGATGGCAGCGGAGCGGAGCACGACGGACATCCTGGACGCGGCCGTCCACGTCCGTGAGGCCGCCAGAAGCGCCACGAGCGGCGCGGCCGGCGTCGACACGGTCCTGGCCGCGCTGTCCGAGGTGATCGCGTACGACCACGCGTCCCTGGCCCGCTGGGACCCCCTGCGCCGGTGCCACACCACCCTGGCGGGGAGCTACCCGGACGACGCCACGGCCTACATCGAGACCCGCCTCCACCACGACCCGGTGTTCCCCGTGCTCCGCGGCCCGGACCGGGGCGGACTCTGGCTCAGGGACGTCCCCCGGCGGCTCCTCGCGGTGTCGCCGGGCTTCCAGGAGGTACTGAGCCCCCTCGGGATCGAGGACGGCGTGGCCCAGTGCCTCTTCGCCGCCGACGGCCGGTACGTCGGCATGCTCAACGTCAGCACCCGCGGACCACGGCGCACGCCCGATCCGGCGCGCGCCGTGGTCACCCTGCTCACCGAGGCCCTCGCCGCGGCCGTCGACGCCCGCACGGCCGCGCCGTCCCACGAGCTCGCCGCGCCCGCCGGGGGCGGCGAGCGGCGGCCGGGCGGGCTCTCCCCACGGGAGCTCCAGGTGCTCGCCGAGCTGACCGCCGGCCGCACCAACAAGGAGATAGCCGAACGGCTGTACGTCACGCCGCGCACCGTGGGTACGCACATCGAGCACATCCTCGCCAAGCTCGATCTCCCCAACCGCGCGGCCGCCGCCGCCCGGGCCGCCGCCTGGGGAATCGAACCCTCCCCATGACGCCGGCCGCCGGATCGCGGCTGCGCCGACCTCCCGGCTGCCCCTCACCGTCGCTTCCGTAGGAGGACGGCGACCGTCAGGTCACTCGGCGGCGGATCCACCAGGTGCAGAACCCGGCCAGGGCCAGGGCGAGGCCGACGTAGAGCCCGGTCTCCGCCCATTGAAGGACCCAGAAGTTCCCGGCGGGCTGGTACGTCACCTGCTGCTTGTAGCCCAGCGCGCCGAACTCGCCGACACAGCGCTCGACTTGCTCCAGGGTGGGCGGGCCCGAATCGGTCCGCAGGCAGTCGGGGAAGGACGACGGCACCGAGGCCGGGCGACCGGCGGTGTCCAACGTCTGCTGGGAGACCACCCAGGCCCCGGGCAGTTCTTCGAGGTGCGCGACGATCTCCTTGGCGTCGTCCTGGATGCTGATGGGCGCGCCGCCGGGCTCGATCGGCACGGTCGTCCGGTCCGAGGCGGCCAGGTAGGGCCGGATCCACGTCGGCACGGCGATCTGGACGGCGGCGTAGAGGGCGAACGTGGTGGCCATCGCGGGCAGCGTGCGGCGGATGACCAGGCCGAGGGCGACGCCCAGGACGAAGGCGAAGGCGGCATGGGCCATGGGGACGACACCCCGTGCGGCGAAGGCCATGGGGTCGAGCCGCGGGAAGTACGTGTCCGTCGCACCACCGCCGTTGACGGCCCGGTCGATGGGGCTGCTCCACCAGCTCACCGCGAGTGCGGCGAGTCCGGCGGCGGTCATGGAGGCCGCCGTGCCGAGGCCCAGCTTGGTCGCCAGCCAGCGGGTGCGGGTGACGCCCTGGTTCCACGCCAGGTAGTGGGTGCCGGTCTCCAGTTCGCGGGAGATCAGCGGCGCTCCCCAGAACATCCCGATGACCGCCGGTACGGCGAGCACGACCAGCAGTCCGGTGTAGTAGAGGGTCTGGTCCGAACCGGAGACCCGGTCCACCAGGCTGCTGCCGGCCGTCCGGTAGAGGTCGGCCAGGTGGGGGCCGGTGACCGCGAGGGTGGCGGCGAAGGCGGCGACCGCGGCGAACAACACGGCGGCCTGGGTACGGAATTGGCGCCAGGTCAGCCAGATCATCGGATGACCTCCAGTGCGGGCCGGGTGTCACGGGCGGCGTCGGCCGGCCGGGTCATGTAGGCCAGGACGATGTCCTCCAGGCCGAGCGGGCCGACGGTCCAGGACGGATCGTGGAGCGCGGTGTCGCTGCGGACCAGGAGGGTGGTCTGCCGTTCGGTGTGGCTGGCGGTGATGACGTGCTGACCGGCCGGGAGCGTGTCCGGGTCCCGGCGCGGTCCGGTGAGCCGGTGGTGGCTGGCGATCAGGTCGTCGATGTCGCCGGCCACCTGCACCCGGGAGTCGACCAGCACGATGACGTAGTCGCAGGACCGCTCCACGTCGGAGACCAGGTGGGAGGAGAGCACGACGCTCAGCTCCTGTTCGGCGACGGCCTCCATCAGGTCCTGCATGAACTCCCGTCGGGCGAGCGGGTCCAGGGCCGCGACCGGTTCGTCCAGGATGAGCAGCTCCGGGCGCTTGGCGATGCCCAGGGTGAGAGCGAGCTGCGCGCGCTGGCCGCCGGACAGCCTGCCGGCCCGCTGCTTGGGGTCCAGGCCGAGGCGACGGATCCTGTCGCGTGCCAGGCCGTCGTCCCAGTTCGGGTTGAGGCGCCTGCCGAAGTCGAGGTGGTCGGCGACGCTCAGCGTGGAGTAGGTCGGAGCGCCCTGGGACACGAAGCCGACCTTGGCCAGCTGTTCCACGCCCTCGGCGGGACGGCCACCGCAGACTTCGATGGTGCCGGCCGTCGGGGTGAGCATGCCGGATGCCAGGTTCAGCAAGGTCGACTTGCCGGCGCCGTTGGGGCCGACCAGGCCGACCACTCGGCCGGCGGGGACGTCGAGGTCGCAGTTCTGCAGTGCCCAGCGCTGCTTGTACTTCTTGCCCAGGCCTTGGGCTCGCAGGACAGTGCTCACGCGACGTCCTCTCCGGCGGCGTGACGAAATGTGTTCACGAACAGTGCCTCGATGCTCTCGTCGTCGAGCCCGGCCAGGCGGGCCTTGGTCAGCCAGCGCTGCAGCTCCTTGCGCAGCGGCCCGTGCGCGGCGAGCGTGCCGTCGGCCAGCGTCCGGATGACGAACGTCCCGACGCCGGGGCGGGCGGCGACCAGGCCGTCGTGCTCCAGCTCGCGGTACGCCTTGAGCACCGTGTTCGGGTTGACCGCCATCTGCTTCGCCACGTCCTTGACCGTCGGCAGCCGGTCCCCCTCCTTCAGGAGGCCCAGGCGCAGTGCGTGCCGAACCTGCTGGACCAGTTGCTGGTACGGGGACAGGCCGGACCGGCTGTTCAGGTGGAACTCAATCACCGGTTCCTCCATTTATCTAGTTGCCTAGCACTATAGCTCTCTCGATGTTTCGGGCAAGGGTCGGCGCTCGCCGGGCCCGCCGGGCCCTATCCGCCGGGGAATGGTCGGGCGCGTGTCGCCCCGCGTTCACCGGCGGGACATCGAGGCCCCCCGTAATGCAGGAGTTGTATGGACAACAGTTGTTCATACAGCTTGGCCTCGCCCCTTCCCCCATGGAGTACGCGTGACCTCCGCTGCCCGCGCCGCGATCCTCGTCGGTGCCCTCGGCCTGACCGCCCTGTCCCTCACCGCCTGTGGCGCCGCCCCCACGAAGGACGCCGTCGGCGCCGACGGCAAGAACCTCGCCACGGCGGCCTCCGCGGCCGACGCCGGCGGCATGGACGCCCTGGTCGCCGCCGCGAAGAAGGAAGGCACGCTCAACGCGATCGCCATCCCCCGGGACTGGGCGAACTACGGTGCGCTCATCGACGGCTTCACCGCGAAGTACGGCATCAAGGTGAACGTCGAGAACCCCGACGGCTCCAGCCAGGACGAGATCAACGCGGTGAAGTCCCGCAAGGGCCAGGACCGCGCACCCGACGTCCTCGACCTCGGCGCCTCCTTCGCCCAGGCGGCGGGCGAGCAGGGCCTCACCGCCCCGTACAAGGTCGCCGCCTTCGACAAGATCCCCGAGACGCAGCGCGACCCGCAGGGCCGCTGGTTCAACGACTACGGCGGCTACGTCTCCATCGGCTGCGACGCCAAGCGCGTCAAGGTCTGCCCGCAGACCTTCGCCGACCTGCTCAAGCCCGAGTACAAGGGACAGGTCGCCCTCAACGGCAACCCGACCAAGTCCGGCTCCGCCTTCGGCGGCGTGTACGCGGCGGCCCTGGCCAACGGCGGCTCGTTCGACGACATCAAGCCGGGCATCGACTTCTTCGGCAAGCTGAAGAAGAACGGCAACTACAACCCGGTCGAGTCGACCCCCGCCACCGTCGAGAAGGGCGAGACGCCCATCTCCATCGACTGGGACTACCTGAACGCCGGCTACGCCGAGCAGTTCGCGTCGAAGGGCGTCGACTGGAAGGTCGCCGTCCCCACGGACGGCGTCTACGCCCAGTTCTACTCGCAGGCCGTCAACAAGGACGCCCCGCACCCGGCCGCCGCCCGCCTGTGGCAGGAGTACCTCTACAGCGCCGAGGGCCAGAACCTGTGGCTCAAGGGCTACGCCCGTCCCGTCCTCATGCCCGCCATGGAGGCCGACGGCACCCTCGACAAGACGGCCGCCGCGGCGCTGCCGAAGGTCACGGGCACGCCGAAGTTCCCCACCGAGCAGCAGACGTCGAAGGCCAAGGAGACCCTGTCGCAGGGCTGGTCCGCGGCCGTCTCCGGGTGACCCGTCGATGACTCCGCACTCCTCCACCGCCCCGTCCGGGGCCGTCCGCGCGCACGACGCGCGGCCGGCCCCGGCGGGTGCCGGGCCCGATACGGCCCCGTCCGGCGCGGTCCGGGGCGGGACCGCCGGTTCCCCCATGACCGACGGCCCCGCCACGTCTTCCGCCCAGGCCACGTCTTCCGCCCAGGCCACGTCATCCGCTCCCGCGCGGCGGGCGGCCCGCCGTCGCCCGCGCGCGGGCGGCTGGCTCGCCGCCCTGCCCCTCTTCCTCGTCGTCGGGCTCGCCTTCGGGCTGCCCGCGCTCGCCATGACCGACGGCGCCTTCACCGTCGCCGACGGCTCGTACGGCATCGACAACCTCACCCGGTCCGTCGACGGCGCCTACCGCACCGCCCTCATCGGCAGCATCGAGCTGTCCGCGCTCACCGCCGCCGCCGGCACCCTCTTCGGGCTGCTCCTCGCCCAGGCCGTCGTCTCCTCGCGCGGCCGCGCCCTCCGCGAGGCCGTGCTCACCGCCTCCGGCGTGCTCGCCAACTTCGGCGGCGTCCCCCTCGCCTTCGCGTTCGTCGCGACCCTCGGCAACGCGGGCGTCCTCACCACGAGCCTGGGCCTCGCCGACCACGGCTGGTCGCTGTACGGCTTCTGGGGCCTCGCCCTCACCTATCTGTACTTCCTGGTGCCGCTGATGGTGCTGACCGTGGCACCCGCGCTCGACGGACTGCGCGTCCAGTGGCGGGAGGCGGCCCGCGACTGCGGCGCCTCCACATGGCAGTACTGGCGCCACGTCGGCCTCCCGGTGCTGCTGCCGTCCCTCCTCGGCGGCTTCGTGCTGCTCTTCGGCAGCGCCTTCGCCGCGTACGCGACGGCCGCCGCCATGGTCGGCAGCTCCGTACCCCTCGTGACCCTCCAGATCGCGGACGCGCTCTCCGGAAACGTCCTCGTCGGCCAGGAGAACGTCGCCCTCGCGCTCAGCCTCGACATGGTCGTCGTCGCGGCGCTCGTGATGGCCGTCCACCTTCCCCTCCAGCGAAGGAGCACCCGATGGCTCGCCTAGGACGCCCCCTCGTCCTCCTGCTCGCCGGGGTCTACTTCCTGGTGCCGCTGCTCGCCTCCACCGTCTTCACCGTGAACATCCCCGGACAGGGGCTCACCCTCTCCTCCTACACCCGGATCTTCACGGCGCCCGGCTTCACCGGCAGCCTGCTCCTCTCGCTGGGGCTCGCGGCGGCGACCGTCGCCCTCGTCCTCCTCGTCACCGTCCCCGCGGCGGTCGCGGCCCGCCTCTCGGCGCCCCAGCTGCGCGCGGTCCTGGAGGTCGTCTGCACCCTGCCGCTGGTCGTGCCGCCCGTCGCGCTGACCGCCGGCCTCGGCACCGTCCTGCGCTGGGGCCCCGAGAAGCTGTCCACGACCCCGCTCTACCAGACATTCGTGGCCGTCCAGAACCCCGACTTCCCCCTCGTCCTCGTCCTCGCGTACGCCGTGATGGCGCTGCCCTTCGTCTACCGCGCGCTCGACGCCGGGCTGCGCTCCGTCGACGTACGCACCCTGGTCGAGGCCGCGCGGGACTGCGGCGCGTCCTGGCCGCGGGCGCTGATCTCGGCCGTCCTGCCCAATCTGCGGGGCACCCTCCTGAACGCCTCGTTCCTCACGCTCGCGCTGGTGCTCGGCGAGTTCACGGTCGCCTCGCTCCTCGGCTTCCAGCCGTTCGCCGTGTGGATCGTGCAGGCGTCCGGCTCGGACGCCCGGCTCTCCGTGGCCGTCTCGCTGCTGAGCCTGCTGCTCACCTGGGTGCTGCTGCTCGCGCTGACGACGCTGGGCAACCGCCGCCGCACACCGCGCCCTTCCCGTACGTCCCGCCCTTCCCGTACCTCTCGTACCTCCGAAGGAAAGACCTCCCGATGACCTCGACCGTGACCGCGCTCGACAAGCCGGTGCGCACCGGCGCCGACCTCCGGATCCGCGGCCTGCGCCGGTCCTTCGGCTCCGCCGTCGCGCTCGACGGCCTCGACCTCGACGTCGCCCCCGGCGAACTCCTCGCCCTGCTCGGCCCGTCCGGCTGCGGAAAGACGACCGCGCTGCGCGTCCTCGCCGGCTTCGAGCGGCCCGACGAGGGCCAGGTCCTGCTCGACGGCGAGGACATCGTGCCGGTGCCCGCCGACCGCCGCGACACGGCGATGGTGTTCCAGTCGTACAGCCTCTTCCCGCACCTCACGGCCGCCGACAACGTCGCCTTCGGGCTCCGGATGCGCAAGGTCAGGACCGCCGAGCGGCGGGCGCGCGCGGGTGAACTGCTCGAACTCGTCGGCCTGGCCGGCCACGGCGAACGCTTCCCGCACCAGCTCTCCGGCGGCCAGCAGCAGCGCGTCGCGCTCGCCCGCGCGCTCGCGCTGCGCCCCCGGCTGCTGCTGCTCGACGAACCGCTGTCGGCGCTCGACGCGCGCGTGCGGCTGACACTGCGCGAGGAGATCCGCCGGCTCCAGCTGGAGCTGGGCATCACCACCGTCTTCGTCACCCACGACCAGGAGGAGGCGCTGTCCATGGCCGACCGGGTCGCGGTCATGAACGGCGGCCGGCTGGAACAGTGCGCCTCGCCGACCGAGCTGTACGAGCGTCCCGCGACGGACTTCGTCGCCGAGTTTATTGGCACCATGAACCGGATGCCGGGCCACGCCGACGGCGACGGTTCCGTGGACGTCCTCGGGGTACGGCTGCCGGTCGAGGGGCCCGCCGGCTCCGGCCCGGTCACCGCACTCGTCCGCCCCGAGGCCCTGGAGATCGAGGCGGCGGAGGACGGCACGGGACGCGTCGTCGCCACCGCGTTCCACGGCCCCACCACCCGCGTCCGCGTCACCCTGGCCGACGGTACGGACGTCAAGGCCGACGTGCCGACGCACGCCGCCGCCCCGCTGACGCCCGGTGCCGCCGTCACCGTACGGCCCCGGCGGCGGCCCGTCGTGCTCGCCGCCGCGGGCGGTGCCCGATGACCCGGCTCCAGGCCGTCCTCTTCGACATGGACGGGACGCTCGTCGACACCGAAGGCGTCTGGCTCGACGTCGTCGAGGCGGCCGCCGCACGCCGGGACCGCACCCTCGACGCCGGGCACCGCACGGCCGTGACCGGGCGCTCGGTGGAGGACACGGCCGCCCTCCTCCAAGGGCACCTGGACGCTCCGGCGGCGGAGCTCGCCGCCGAGCTGGGCGCGGACTTCGCCGCCCGCCTGGAAGTGGCCGCCGTGCCCCGGCCGGGCGCCCTGCGGCTCCTCGCCGCGCTCCGCGCCCGCAGGGTCCCGACGGCCCTCGTGTCGGCCTCGCCGCGCGCGGTCGTCGCCCAGGTCGCGGGCACCCTGGACGGACACCGCTTCGACGTCCTGTTCGGCGCCGAGGACACCGTACGCACGAAGCCCGAGCCCGATCCGTACCTGGCGGCGGCCGTGGCGCTCGGCGTCGAACCTGCCCGCTGCGTGGCCGTCGAGGACAGCCCGACCGGGGTCGCCTCGGCGGTCGCCGCCGGCTGCCGGGTGCTCGCCGTGCCCTCGACGGAACCGCTCGTGGCCTTCGCCGGCACCGAAGGCGTCACGCTCGCCGACTCGTTGACCGAGGTGGACGCCGAGATGTTGATCTCCCTGGTCCGTTGAGCCCGGTCCGTGACAGGGTGGGCGTGTGAGTGAGGCACGGGGCAGGACGCCGCTGTATCTGACGGTCGCCGCCGATCTGCGGACCGCCATCTCGGCGGGCGAGTACGGCTCGGGGGCCAAGCTGCCCGCCGAGGACGAACTGGCCCGCCGCTACGGCGTGTCCAGAGGAACGGTCCGCCAGGCGCTCGCCGCGCTGCGGACCGACGGGCTCATCACCTCACGGCGCGGCTCGCGCCGGGTGGTGCTCGGCGGGCCCCGGCTGCACAGCTTCGGCGAACTGCGCTCCTTCACCCGCTGGGCGCGCTCGCTCGGCGAGGAGCCGGGAGGCCGGATCGTGGCCGTCGACCGGGTCCCGGCGGACGCGGAGGAGGCCGAGAAGCTGCGCGTCGCGGAAGGCGCGCCCGTCTACCGGGTGCGGCGGCTGCGGACGCTCGCGGGCACGCCGGTGATGGTGGAGCGGACGACGTATCCGGAGCGGATCGGGGAGCTGGTGGCCGCGATGCCACTGGACACGGTCTCGCACTCGGAGCAACTGGAGCGGCACGGCGTGCTGTTCACCGACGCCCGGCACACCATCGACCTCGTGCCGGCCGACGCCGACGACGCGGACCTGCTCGGCTGCCGGGCGGGGGAGTCGCTGCTGCGGGAGCGGCGGCACTCCACCGACCCGGCCGGGAACCCGGTGGAGTGGTCCCAGGACCGCTACCTGCCGGGGACGGTGGCCTTCACGATGCAGAGTTCGACGGCGACGAGCGCGCTGGGACGCCGGCTCGGTTCCTGAACCGGCGCCCGCGCTGGGACGCCGGCTCGGTTCCTGAACCGGCGCCCCTTCGAGTTTTGTGGCTGATCCGCGCTACGGGGCGAGCAGCCCGGCCAGTAGGGGCCGGAAGTGCGCGAACCCCGGTGTGTCCATGTCCGGGTCCTTCGCCTGCTCGTCCCAGCGGCGTACGGCGACGGCGTCGGCGGCCCCGGGGTGCGCCTCGAAGGCGCGGACCTGCTCCTCGTTCATCGGCCCGCCCTGCACGGCCAGCGTGTGGACGGACGCCTCGGAGAGCAGGTCGAGGTAGCCGGGCTCGACGGCGCACAGGTACCGCTTGGCGGCGACGTGCAGCCGTACGGGCTCGGTGACCTCGGGCCCGAACCACTGGTCGAGCCAGTCGGCCCCGGTGTGGCTGTGCCGGTTGTCGGTGCCGTTCTCCATCAGGTCGCGACCGGTGACCGCGCCCTGGAAGTGACCGACGTCGTGCAGGAGCGCGGCGGCGACCAGATGCGGCGCGGCGCCCGCGGCCTCGGCGAGGGCGGCGGCCTGGAGCATGTGCTCGGCCTGGGTCACGGCCTCGCCGAGGTACTCGGCGCTGCCTTCGCCCGCGAAGAGCCCGGCGAGGGTGTCGAGCGGGTTCACCGGGTGCTCTCCTGCCGGCGCAGGACCGCGAGGGTCGAGGCGAGGCCGTCGATGTCGGCGTACGCGCCCTGGAGGTGGCGGTCGCCGGACTCGGCGAAGGCCGTCCGGGCGTGCAGCAGCCGGGTGTTGTCGAAGATCAGGCAGTCACCGGGCGCGAGCCGGAAGTCCAGCTGGAGCTCGGGGCGGAGCAGCAGCTCGCCGAAGCGCCGGTAGGCGGCGTAGAAGGCGTCGAGCTGGTCGGCGGGCAGCCGCAGCGTGCCGATGGAACGGTTGTTGAAGCGGATCTCGCGGATCCGGCCGGCCGGGTCGGTGCCGATCAGCGGGCGGTGGGCGCGGAGCTCGGTGCGCTCGTCGGCGAACGCGAAGGGGACGAGGACGCGGGTGAGGGTCTCGTACGCCTCCGGTGCCTCGGCGCGCAGCACGGCCGCGGCGTGGAAGCCGTCGACGAGGCCGGAGTCGCCGCCCTGGGCGGCGTTGACCAGGCAGTGCAGCAGCTGGAGCGTGGGGACGGGGTCGCGGTAGGGGTTGTCGGTGTGCGGGGTGATGCGGGCGCCCGTGAAGGCGAGGTTGTTGGGGTCGGCCTCGACCCGCACCTCGAAGAGCTCGCCGTAGTTCGTCTCGCGTACGTGACCGAAGGTCCGCGCCACGTCGAGGACCCGGCGGTCGTCGACGGGGACCCCGCGCAGCAGGACGAAGCCGAGGCGCAGGACGGAGTCGAGTGCGGCGGCCCGGACGGCAGGGTCGGCGCGGTAGGCGTCCCAGTCGGCCTCGGGGAGCCCGCCGTCGAAGCGGCTCGCGGCCCACAGCTCCTTGTCGTCCTCCGTGCGGCCGTCGCCGGGGGCGGCGGCGGAGCCGGGGAGGTGGTCGCCCAGCCAGGTCTCGGGGTAGACGGACCGGTGTCCGTCGGGTGCCCAGACGACCTCGCGCGCGGGGGCGCCGTCGGGCGTGCGGGCGTCGTGGACGGCGTCGACGGCGAGTGCGCCGGGGAGCTCGGTGATCTGGAACAGCTTCTGGCCGTTGCGGGGGTCGCGGCAATCCGCGCAGGGGCAGTTGTCGCGCAGCCAGAGGGGGGAGGCGGAGGCGAGTGACACGATGAAGGTCTCCAAGTTGTACAGACAACTTTCGTTCGGGCGTGAGCCTCGCAGGCAGGGGTGGCGGAGGGGTTACGGCCGGATGGACGGCGCCGTCGAATCACCCGCCCGTGAGACCGGCGGCAAGGGCGGTTGTCCACAGGTTCCGGTGGACGGTCCCAGGGTGTCGGCGGCGGCCGCTAGGCTTCACGAATGGTCCTTTCCGACGAATCCGCCCAGCTCTCCGACGCCTCAGAGGTGCTCCACCGCGTCTTCGGCTACAGCTCCTTCCGCGGGGTGCAGCAGGAGATCATCGAGCAGGTCGTCGGAGGCGGCGACGCGCTCGTCCTGATGCCGACCGGCGGCGGAAAGTCGCTCTGCTACCAGATCCCGGCGCTGGTCAGAGACGGTACGGGCGTCGTGATCTCGCCGCTCATCGCGCTGATGCAGGACCAGGTGGACGCGCTCAGGGCCCTCGGGGTGCGGGCCGGATTCCTGAACTCGACGCAGGACACGTACGAGCGTCAGGCCGTCGAGCAGGCGTTCCTCGCGGACGAGCTGGACCTGCTCTACCTGGCCCCCGAGCGGCTGCGGACCGAGGGCACGCAGCGGCTGCTCGACCGGGGCACGGTGTCGCTCTTCGCGATCGACGAGGCACACTGCGTCGCCCAGTGGGGTCACGACTTCCGGCCCGACTACCTGGCGCTCTCGATGCTCCACGAGCGCTGGCCCAAGGTGCCGCGGATCGCGCTGACCGCGACGGCGACCGAGGCCACCCACGCCGAGATCGCGGCGCGGCTGGGTCTGGAGGACGCCCGGCACTTCGTCGCCGGCTTCGACCGGCCGAACATCCAGTACCGCATCGTGCCGAAGAACAACCCGCTCAAGCAGCTCCTCGAACTGATCAGGACCGAGCACGACGGGGACGCCGGCGTCGTCTACTGCCTCTCCCGTTCGTCGGTGGAGAAGACCGCGGCGGCCCTCGTGGAGCAGGGCATCGACGCCGTGCCGTACCACGCGGGCATGGACTCCCGAGCGCGTGCCGCGAACCAGTCCCGCTTCCTCCGCGAGGACGGGGTCGTGGTGGTCGCGACGATCGCCTTCGGCATGGGCATCGACAAGCCGGACGTGCGCTTCGTGGCCCACCTCGACCTGCCGAAGTCGGTCGAGGGCTACTACCAGGAGACCGGCCGCGCCGGCCGTGACGGCGAGCCGGCCACGGCGTGGCTGGCGTACGGCCTCCAGGACGTCGTCCAGCAGCGCAAGCTCATCGACGGCTCCGAGGGCGACGAGGCGCACCGCAGGTCCCTGGGCATGCACCTGGACGCCATGCTCGCGCTCTGCGAGACGGTCGACTGCCGCCGCGTACGGCTCCTCGCGTACTTCGGGCAGAAGGGCGAGCCGTGCGGCAACTGCGACACCTGCCTGACCCCGGCCGAGTCCTGGGACGGGACGGTCGCGGCGCAGAAGCTGCTGTCCACGGTGTGGCGGCTGGCCAAGGAGCGGCGCCAGAAGTTCGGCGCGGGGCAGATCATCGACATCCTGCAGGGCAAGAAGACGGCCAAGGTCATCCAGTTCGACCACGACGGCCTCTCGGTGTTCGGCGTCGGGTCGGACCTGGGGACCGCGGAGTGGCGCGGCGTCGTCCGGCAGCTCCTCGCGCAGGGCCTGCTGACGGTGGAGGGCGACTACGGCACGCTCGTGCTGACGGAGAACAGCGGCGAGGTGCTGGGTGGCCGGCGCACCGTCCCAATGCGGAAGGAGAAGGCGCCCGCCGGTCCCGCCCGCAAGGAGTCCGGGGCGCGCTCCGGCAAGGGCTCCCGTGTGCCGGTGGACCTGCCCGCCGCCGCCGCGCCGGTCTTCGAGGCCCTGCGCGCCTGGCGGGCGGCGACGGCCCGCGAGCAGGGCGTCCCGGCGTACGTCGTCTTCCACGACGCGACGCTGCGCGAGATCGCGACGCTGTTCCCCACGACGGTCGCGGAGCTGGGCACCGTCGGCGGAGTCGGCGAGGCCAAGCTCACGAAGTACGCCGAGGGCGTCCTCGCCACCCTGGCGGAATGCGGGGCCCCCGCCCCGGCGGCCGAGACCGCCCCCGCGAGCCCCGCTGTCACCGCCGCCGCGCCGGCCCCGGCGCCTCGGGCGGCGACGGCCGGCCGTCAGACGCCGTACGACGACGGGCCGCCCTTCGACCTGGACGAGCCGCCCGCCGACATGGACGAGTTCGAGCCGCCCTGGGACGAGTGACGTCCCCTCCCCGGGACCGGTGCCGCGCGCACCGGAACCGGGGTCACCCGCCGGGCAGTTCCTTCGCCCGGCGGGCGTAGCAGAAGACGTGCTCCTCCGGGCCGGCCTGCTCGTCGTCCGGCTGGAAGACGGAGACGGCATGGTGGAGGACGTCGAGCCCGCACTCTTCGCGGATCTGGCGCACGTACTCCTCGGCCGAGAAGCTGGAGACCCTGACACGGCGTCCCATCCAGACGATCTCCACGTCCTCGACGTCCGCCGGGACGGTCGCCGACACCAGGTAGCCGCCGGGGGCCAGCCAGCCGGCCATCCGCTTCAGCGCGGCGGACACCTCCGACCGGTCCATCACGAGCAGCGGGAAGAACGCGCACACGGCGTCGAAGCTGCCCTCGGGCGCCTCGAAGTCGTGGACGCCGCACTGCTCGAACCGGGCCCCCGGCACCTGGGCGCGGGCCAGCTCGACCATCGTCCCGGACACGTCGATCCCCGTGACGTCGCAGCCGGCCCGGGCCAGCAGATCGGCCACCGGCCGGCCCGTGCCGCTGCCGACGTCCAGGACACGGGCCCCCGCGCCCAGCCGGCCCTTGAGCCACCCGACCGCCTCCAGCTGTGCCGGAAGGTGAGCGAAGGCCCGCTCGTAGCCGATCCCCAGATCGTCGAACAGCTCCGCCGCCGACAAGGCCCGCTGCTCCGCACCGTGTTCCCGCACGCCGTTTCCCTTTCCCTCGTACCGCCGGACGGCCCCCGGACGGGCCGCCCGGCGGACCCACTACCCTGCTGTGGCGATCCTTACCACCCGGATCGCTGGAGCCGGCATCGGAGGCTGTGCATGACGGGGAACGGGCGAAGGGTCCTGCGGGGGTTCGCCGCGACGGCGCTCGTCGGCGTCCTGGGCGCCGGAGCGGCCGCCTGCGGCGGCGACTCCGAGGACGCGGCCGGCGGGTCGGCCACCGGCCTCACCGCCGCGCTCGGGGCCGCACCCGCGGCGGACGCCGGCGCGCTCCTCACCTACACGGACGTGGCGGCGACCCGACGGCTGGTGAAGCAGGACAAGAAGCTGTACGGCGGCCTCGCCACGTACGGCATCCCCGAGGTGGCACAGGCGGGATACGAGAGCCGTCCCCTCAAGGAGACCCACGGGTTCGACGAGAACGACGTGAACACCTCGCTCCAGATCGACTCCGACCGATGGCGGCTCACCGGCGCCTTCGACGTCGACGCCGTCACGGCCGGCATGAAGAAGCTCGGGTACACCGAGGGCGCGACCGACGGCGGAGTGCTCCTGAAGGACCCGAACGGCGGACAGGTCGCCGTCTCGACGTCCGTACGCTCCCTGTCCATGTCACCGGACACACCCCCGCCCGCCCTCGCCGCGCCGAAGGCGTCGGTCGCGGACGACCCCGCCTACCAGGCCGTCGCGCGCTGCGTCGGCGACGCCACGTACTACGCGACCTTCTACGGCAAGGGCCGCGAGAGCCAGACGCCGGACGTCACCCTGTACGCCATCGGGGCCACCGCCCAGGCCGACGGCACGTCACGCGAGCGGCTGTGCGCGCTGACCGTCTCCGCCGAGGCCGCCGCACGCACGGCAGACACGCTGCGCAAGACCACCGCCGAAGCCTCCGGCTCCGGCGAGCGGTTCGCGGGAGCCACCGTCGACTCCGGCAGCGGCGCCACCCCCATGGTCACCCTGGAGTGGGCCAACAGCCCCCAGGCACTCCCCGGCGACCAGAACCGCACCATGCGGCTGCCGAAGCTGTTCCTGGGCGAGCGGTGAGGCAGCGCGCGAGGACGCTCGCGGAGGTCGAGGAAGTCGTCGCACGGGCGCACGCCGATCAGGTCGACCTGATCGGCGTGCCGTACGTCGAACACGTCCGGGCCGTCGCCGCGGGACTCGAACCCTTCGGCGAGGAGCTGGTGATGGCCGGGCTCCTGCACGACATCATCGAGGACACCCCGTGGACCGCCGAGCGGCTCAGGGCCGCCGGCGTCCCCGACCGGGTCGTCGCCGTCGTCGAAGCCGTCACCAACCGGCCGGACCTGTCCTACGAGGCGAAGCTCCACCTCATCGCCCAGGACCCCGACGCGACCCTCGTCAAGATCGCCGACAACGCGCACAACAGCCGCACGGACCGCGCCGCGGAGCTGTCGCCCGAGCGGCGTGAGCGGCTCGCCGCCAAGTACCGCGGCGCGCGGGACATCCTGTGGGCGGACGTCGACGCCGAGCGCATCGCGACGATCCTCACGGTCGTCAACCCCGACCTCCTGCCGGAACTCCACGCCCGGACCGCCCGTCGGATGTGACCCGGCTCACGGGAACCCGTCCCGTGAGCCGGACAGACGACAGTCGTGAACACCGACACGCGCGCACGGATCCGGGCCGGGGACCCCTCGGCCTTCGCCGAACTCTTCGACTCCCACGCCCGGAGCGTCTACAACCACGCCTTCCGGCTGACCGGCGACTGGTCGGTCGCCGAGGACGTGATGGCGGCGACCTACCTGGAGGCCTGGCGGCTGCGGCAGAAGGTCGACCCCGAAGGGGGATCGCTCCGGCCGTGGCTCCTGGGCGTCGCCACCAACGTCGCCCGCAACCACTGCCGGGGCAACCGGCGCTATCGCCGGGCCGCCTCCGCGTACGCCGCGGCCGGCGCCGCCGACGCCGCGATGCCCGACCACGCCTCCGAGGTGGCGGGCCGGCTCGACGACCGGCGCCGCATCGCGGCCACGTTGCGGGCGCTCGGCACGCTCCGCCGCAGCGAACGCGAGGTCCTCGTCCTCTGCCTCTGGGAAGGCCTCGCCTACACCGAGGTCGCCGCCGCCCTCGGCGTCCCGGTCGGCACCGTCCGCTCCCGGCTCTCGCGCGCCCGCGCCAAGCTCCGTACCGGAGCCGAGGAGGAACTCGCCCGCGAGATGCGGGAAGTTCGAGAAGTTCGGGAAATCCGGGAACCCGCCCCGCGCATCCGACAGACAACAGGTGATCGCATGAACGCGGTCCGGCCCGCACAGGAGGGAACCCGATGAACCTCGACCCGACCGACCCCCGCACGGCACCCCGGCACGAGGCCGGTGACCTTCCGGTGATCGAGGAGCGCGAGCTTCCTCCGGGCCGTCACCAGTTCCACAAGGAGCGCCTGATGAGCCAGATCCACGACGACCGCCTCGCCACCGCGAACGCCACCGCGAGCGGCCCGGGCAAGCGCAACCCCTTCCTCCGGAAGGTGTTCCTCCTGCCCGCCGCGACCGCGCTCGCCGGCGCCCTCGCCGTCGGCGTCCTCGTCCTCACGCCGGGAGACCCGTCCGGCACCCGGGACGACCGCGCCACCGGCCCCGCCCTCACCACCCGGATCGGTGCCGTCGACGCGAAGGGAGCTCCCCAGCTCCTGGACCGCATCTCCCTCGCCGCGGCCGAGGCGGACGCTCCGAAGCCCGCCGCGGCGGGCCAGTACGTCTACATCGAGTCCCGCTCCGCCGGCACGCACGTGCGGACCGACAGCGGCGTGAGCCGCCTCGTCAGCGTGCCCCTGCACACCCGGCAGGCCTGGAAGTCCCCCGACGGCAGCGACGGCTGGCTGATCGAACCGGGCAACACCGCGCCCGAGGGCATCACCCTCGCGGGCCCCGACGAGCAGGGCAACGACCCGAAGCCGCACCTGGGCGCGCCCTCGCACGACTACCTCGCCACGCTCCCCACCGACCCCGACGCCCTGCTGCGGAAGATCTACAAGGAGACCGAGGGACAGGGCAACGGCCCGGACCAGCAGGCCTTCACCACCATCGGCGACCTGCTCGGCGAGAGCTGGCCGTCGCCCCGGCTCACCGCCGCGCTCTACCGGGCCGCCGCGAAGATCCCCGGCGTGGTCACGGTGGACAGCGCCACCGACGCCGTCGGCCGCCAGGGCGTCGCGGTCGCACGACTCGACGAGACCAGCGGCGCGCGCACCGAGTGGATCTTCGACCGCAAGACCCTCACCTTCCTCGGGGAGCGATCGGTCCAGGTCGAGGGCGAAAGCGGTGAGGACGGACTGATCAAGCCCGGCACCGTGATCTCCACCCACGCGATCGTGACAAGGGCCTTCGTCGACGACATGAAGGTCACCCCGTAGGGGAGCGCCCCGCGATCCATCCGGTGAGCTCCGCCGGCCGGTTGGTGATGATCCCGTCCACTCCGAGGGCGGCCAGCGCCTTCCAGCGGGCGGGCTTGTCGACCGTCCAGACGTTCACGGCCACCCCTGCGGCGTGCAGGTCACCGACGACCTGGGGGCGGGTGGCGAGCGCGCTGTCCGAGACGTTGTACGCCGTCAGGCCCAGGTCCTCGGCGAGGCCGACCGGGTCCGCGTCGAGGGTGGCGCGCAGCAGCCCGAGCGGCAGCTCGGGAGCGAGCTCGCGGGTGAGCTCGAGCGTCGGGATGTCGAAGCTCTGCACGAAGACCCGGCTGCTCATGGACTGCTCCCGGACGTCCCGGACGATCCGGGCCACCTCGGCGTGGCTGTGGCGGCCCTTGATCTCCAGGAGGAGGTACCCGCCGCGCTCGCGCAGGTCCGCCAACTGCGCGGCCAGGGTCGGGATCCGGGCCCCGGCGTAGGCGGGGGCGAACCACGAGCCGGCGTCCAGCTCGTCGAGCCGGGCGGCGGTGAGGGAGCGGATCGGGCCCGTACCGTCGGTCGTCCGGTCGACGGTGGCGTCGTGCAGGATGTACGGCACGCCGTCGCTGCTGGGCTGGACGTCGTTCTCGATCCACTTCGCCCCGCCCCGCCGGGCGACCTCGTCGGAGACCAGGGTGTTCTCGGGGGCGGCGGAGGAGGCACCCCGATGGGCGATGACGGTCGGCGCCGCCGGGGCCGCCGCCTTCCCCGCGGAATGTTCCACCGGCTCGGCGAAGAGGGCGGAGGGAGAGGCCAGCACGAGAACGGCGGCGAGCGCCGCCGAGCCGTAAGCGACGCGTCCGGGGCGCCGGGACCGGGGCGCGGTCGATCGTCCGTCATTCATGAACGCACAGCATAGGTACGGAGAGTGACGCGCCAGGGACCACACACCGGCCCGCGCGTGACGAATCGTCGACACCGACACCACACCACCCCGACACGACCGGGGCTTTCACGCACGCGCGCGGAGGTACGCCTCCAGCTCCGCCGCCCCGGTCAGCATCGCCCGCCCGCGGGCGGACAGCCGACCATGCCAGTCGCCCAGCGCGGCCTCCAGCGGCCCCGGCCCGCCGGCCGCCCGTACCTGCGCGATCACCGGGGCGATCTGCTCCAGAAGGTAGCCACCCCGTCTGAGCTGGTGGGCCAGGCGTGCGTCCCGTACGTCCGCCTCGTCGTAGACGCGGTACCCGGTCAGCCGGTCGCGGCGCGGGTGCAGCAGCCCGGCGCGCTCCCACGTACGCAGCGTCGCGGGCCGGATGCCGAGCTTCCCCGCCAGCGGCCCGATGAACGTGCCGCCGGGCTCGGGCGTGGCACCGGGCTCGGGCGCGGTGCCGGGCTGTGTCGTGCCGGGCTCCAGGTCGCGGAGGGCGCGCTCCACGGCCTGAAGGGTCCGCCGGTCGTCGAGGAGCTGGGCGTGGCTCTCGTCGATGAGACGGAACGCCTCGTCGACCGCGCCCCGGTTCACGGCCCGCATGATCGACGCCGCCGTCCGGTGGCCGTGGCCGGGCACCAGGGCGAGGAACGCGCGCAGGGCCCCCGCGTGCAGCGGGGTGTAGGTGCGGTATCCGTGGGGTGTGCGACCGGCGGCCGGAAGGATCCCGGCCTCCTCGTAGTTCCTGACCGCCTGCGTGGACAGACCGTGCCCGCGTGCCAGATCGACCGGCCTCAGCCGCTCCCGGCTTTGAAGGTTTCTCCCCATGGGTCCGACGATATCGAGGAAAAGTCTCCACCGTAGCTTCAACGATAGCGTTGAAGGCATGGCGACAGACATCAAGGACACCGCCCATGCCGTCGACGCCGCCGCCGTCCTGCGGCTGCTCTCGACCCGGCCCCGGCTCCTCGCCCTGGGCGAGCCCACCCACGGCGAGGACACCCTCCTCGACCTGCGCAACGACCTCTTCCGGCAGCTCGCCGAGCAGGAGGGCTACCGGACGATCGCGATCGAGAGCGACTGCCTGGCGGGCCTGCTCGTGGACGACTACGTCACCTCGGGCACGGGCACCCTCGACGAGGTCATGGAGCACGGATTCAGCCATGGGTGGGGCACGTCCGCGGCCAACCGCGAGCTCGTGCGCTGGATGCGCGCCCACAACGAAGGACGGCCCGCGTCCGAGCACCTCCGCTTCGCCGGTTTCGACGGGCCGCTGGAGATCGCCGCCGCCGCGAGCCCTCGGCAGGCCCTCACCGCGCTCCACGCCTATCTCGCGGCCCGGCTCGACGCGGACCTGTTCCCCTGCACCGCGGACACACTCGACCGCCTGCTCGGCCCCGACGACCGGTGGACCGATCCCGCCGCGATGATGGACCCGGCCCGATCCGTGGGGCAGTCCGCCGAGGCCCGTGAACTGCGGTTGCTCGCCGACGATCTGACGGCGCTCCTCGACGCGCAGCGGCCTCACCTGCGCGCTGCCTCCTCGCCGGAGGAGTGGGACCGGGCGCGCCTCCACGGGCGCACGGCCGTCGGCCTGTTGCGGTACCACCACTGGATGGCCGACGCCTCACCGGGCCGCCTGAGCCGGCTGGTGGGCCTGCGGGACCAGATGATGGCCCACAATCTCTTCGCCGTCGTCGCTCGGGGCCCGGTGTTCGTCCACACCCACAACTCCCATCTCCAGCGCGAGAAGAGCTCGGTGCGCATGGGAGGGCAGCTGCTGGAGTGGTGGAGCGCCGGTGCGCTGGTGAGCGGCCGGCTCGGCAAGGAGTACGCCTTCGTGGCCACGGCCCTCGGCACCATCCGGCACCAGGGGGTCGACACACCGCCGCCGGACACCCTCGAAGGCCTTCTGTACGCGCTCCCGGAGGACCGCTGCGTCATCGACGCCCCGCGCCTGGCAGCCGTCCTCGGCGACGAACGGCCCGCACCGCGCGAATCCCCTTGGTTCGGCTACGCCCCCTTCGACCCCGCCCACTTGGCGGACAGCGACGGCATCGTGTTCGTCAAGGACATGGCGCAGAGGTAGCCGGCGTGGGCGGCGTACGACCGGGCGGGCCGTACCGGTGATCCGGTACGGCCCGCCCGTGCTGCCGTCTCAGTCGCTGTACGGGGCGTGCAGTTCGCCCGACCGGGCCACGCGGCCGTACCAGCGGGCGCTGGACTTCGGGGTGCGCTCAAGCGTGTCGTAGTCGACCCGGACGGCGCCGAACCGCTTCGCGTAGCCGTACGCCCACTCGAAGTTGTCGAGCAGCGACCAGAGGAAGTAGCCGCGCACGTCCACCCCGTCGGCGAGTGCGCGGTGCACCGCCTCCAGGTGCGCGTGCACGTAGGCGGCACGCTCCGGGTCGTGCACCGATCCGTCCTCGTCGACCTCGTCCTCGTACGCGGCGCCGTTCTCGCTGATCACCAGCGGAAGGTCCGGGTACGCGGCGGAGACCCGGCTCAGCAGGTCGTACAGCGCGCTCGCGTCGACAGGCCAGCCCATCGCCGTCCGCTCGCCGGGCGCGCGGTGGAAGGCTACGGAGTCCGCGCCCGGCCACGGCGAGTGCTCGCTGTTGCCGTGACCGTCGTCCTGCGGCTTCTCCGCACCCTCCGGTACGTGCGAAACCAGCGTCGGCGTGTAGTAGTTGATCGCCAGGAGGTCCAGCGGCTGCCGCGTCGCGGCCGTGTCGCCGTCCCGCACGAAGGACCAGTCGGTCAGGTGCGCGGTGTCGGCGAGCAGGTCCTCGGGATAGGCGCCGTCCAGCATCGGGCCCAGCCAGATCCGGTTGCCGACGGCGTCGATGCGGCGGGCCGCGTCCCGGTCCTCGGCGGATTCCGTCAGCGGGCGCACCTCGTGGAGGTTGAGGGAGACCGCGATCTGCCGGTCGGCCGGGAGCGCGGACCGCAGGGCCTGGACGGCGAGGCCGTGCCCCAGGTTGAGGTGGTGGGCGGCCCGCAGGGAGTCGACCGGGTCGGTGCGGCCGGGGGCGTGGACCCCGGAGCCGTACCCCAGGAAGGCGCTGCACCACGGTTCGTTGAGCGTGGTCCACCGGGTGACCCGGTCGCCGAGGGCGTCGGCGACGATCCCGGCGTACTCGGCGAACCGCTCGGCGGTCGCCCGCTCCGGCCAGCCGCCGGCGTCCTCCAACTCCTGGGGCAGGTCCCAGTGGTAGAGCGTCAGCGCCGGCGCGATGCCGGCGGCGAGCAGCTCGTCGACGAGCGCCCGGTAGAAGTCCAGGCCCTTCTGGACGGCGGGACCCCGTCCGGTGGGCTGGACACGGGACCAGGAGACGGAGAACCGGTAGGCGTTCAGGCCCAGTTCGGACATGATGCCGACGTCCTCGCGGAACCGGTGGTAGTGGTCGACGGCCACGTCACCGGTGTGGCCCTCGAAGACGTTGCCGGGAGTGTGCGAGAAGGTGTCCCAGATGGACGGCGTACGGCCGTCCTCCGCTGCCGCCCCTTCGATCTGGTACGCGGCGGTGGCGGCGCCCCAGAGGAAGTCGGACGGGAACGAGCGGGTGGCGGTGAGCGGCCGGGTTTCGGACGCGGTCATAGGAGAGGGCTCCCAACGCGGGTACGGGGTCGGTACGTTCGGTGAGTGCGGGGCGAAGCGGGCGCGGCTGCTCAGCTCTTTCGGCTGCTCAGCTCTTGACGGCGCCGGCCGTGATGCCGCCCACGATGTGCTTGCCGAGGAAGGCGAAGACGAGCAGCAGCGGCACGGTGGATATCAGGGCGCCCGTCAGGACGACCGCGTGGTCCACGGTGTGGTTTCCCGCTCCGAGGCCGGCGAGGGCCACCTGGAGGGTGGGGTTGCCGTCCTGGGTGAGGGCGATGAACGGCCAGAAGAAGTCGTTCCACGCCTGGACGAAGACGAGCATGCCGAGCACGGCCATCGCGGGCCGGGCCACCGGGAAGACCACGTGCCAGATCACCCGCAGGCTGTGCGCCCCGTCCATCCGGGCCGCCTCCACCAGCTCGATGGGCAGGGCCTCGACGAGGAACTGGCGCATGAAGAACACGCCGAAGGCGGCGACGAGCGAGGGCAGGACGACCGACTGGAGCTGGTCGAACCAGCCGAGGTCGGTGATGATCTGGTACAGCGGGATGACGCTGAGCTGCGGCGGGATCGTCATCGTGGCGACCACGAGCGAGAGCAGCATGCCGCGCCCCCGGAAGGGCAGTTTGGCGAAGGCGAAGCCGGCGAGCGTGGAGAAGACGACGGTGGACGCGGCCACCAGACCGGCGACCACCGTGGTGTTGATCAGCGCCTCGCCCATGTGGACCTGGTTCCAGGCGAAGCTCAGGTTGTCCAGGAGGCGGGGGCCGGGCAGCAGCGGTGCCGGGGCCTGGACCACGCGCTCGCCGCTGTGGGAGGCGGCGACCAGGTTCCAGTACAGCGGGAAGAGCGAGACCACGGCGGCCACGGCCAGCAGGACGTAGGTCAGGGGTCCGGCGTGGTGCTGGCGGCCGGCCGTCCGGTGGAATCGGCGCCCCGGGCGGGGAGGCTCCGGGAGGCGACGCGAGGCCTTGGCCTCGATGGTCGTGTCGAGCGTGCGGGCCATGGGGTCAGCCTCCCAGCTTCTTGCGGTTGTGACGGGAGACGAGCGCCTGGACGCCGCCGACGAGCAGAAGGAGCAGCAGCATGATCCAGGCGATGGCGGAGGCCTGGCCCAGCGCGTTGTTCACCCACCCCTTCTCGTACATCAGCAGGCTCAGCGTCTGGAACTGGTTGCCGCTGCCGCCGCTGATGCCGACGCTGCCGCCGTAGAGCATCGGCTCGCCGAAGAGCTGGGTGGCGCCGATGGTGGAGACGACTACGGTGAAGAGGATCGTCGGCCGGATCGACGGGATGGTGACGCTGATGAACTGCCGCCAGCGCGACGCCCCGTCGAGGGAGGCGGCCTCGTACAGGTCCTGGGGCACGGCCTGCATGGCGGCCAGGTAGATCAGGGCGTTGTAGCCGGTCCAGCGCCAGGTGACGATCACCGAGATCGCGATCTGCGCCGGCCACTTGGACGACTCCCACTGGACGGGTCCGACGCCGAACCAGTCGAGGACGGAGTTGATCATTCCGTAGTCGGTGTTGAACAGCTGGGCGAAGACCAGCGTCGCCGCCGCGATCGACGTGGCGTACGGGGCGAGGATCGCGATCCGGAAGAAGCCGCGGCCGCGGAGCTTGTAGTTGAGCAGGTGCGCCAGGCCCAGGGCCATGAGCAGCTGGGGGACGGTCGAGATGACCCCGATGGTGAAGGTGTTGGCGAGCGCGTTCCAGAAGAACTCGCTGGTCGCCAGGTCGGTGTAGTTCTCCAGGCCCTTCCACTGCGGGTCACCGCCGAGCTCGACCCGGTTGAGCGAGAGCCAGCCCGTGTAGATCAGCGGGAAGAGGCCGAAGGCGGCGAAGGTGAGGAAGAAGGGGGCGATGAAGACGTACGGGATCGCCTTGATGTCCCAGCGGTAGAGCGTGCTGCGCCAGCCGCCGGAAGAGGTGGAGGAGCGGCGGCGGCCGCGCGGGCCGGGGGAGGCGGGCGGTGCGGCGGGCGGCTGCGAGCCGTCCGGCTTCGCCCGAACGGAGGTGGCCACGGGGGCGTCCTTCCAGGGTCGATGCGTGCGGTGGTGCGGACGGTGCCGGTCCGCCGCCCGCGGGCTGCGGCGGACCGGCACACGGCCCCCGCTACTGGTCGATCTTGTCGTCGACCAGCTTCTTGACGTTCTCCCAGGCCTTGGCCGGGTCGGTGCCGCGCTGCTCGATGTCGAGGATGCCGTTGTCGGTGAGGAAGGTCTTCACCTGGCCGTCCCAGCGGCTGATGACGGCGGGCGTGATCCCCGCGGCGGCGGAGGAGAAGATCTTGCCGACCGGGGTGTCGCCGAAGTACGGCAGCTTGGCGTCCTGGACCGCCGGCGAGGTGAGCGTGTCCTTGGACGAGGGGATGTTGCCGTTGACCCCGAAGACCTTGGCGTGCTGCGCCGGGGCCGTCAGCCAGGCGGCGAGCTCGGCCGCCTCCTTCGTGTGCTTGCCGGACTTCGGCACGGCGAGGAAGGCGCCGCCCCAGTTGCCGGCGACCGGCGGCGCGGCGATGTCCCACTTGCCCTGGTTGGCAGGGCCTGCCTGGTCCTTGATGATGCCGGTCATCCAGCTCGGGCAGGCGACCGTGGCGAACTTGGAGTTCTTGAAGGCGGCGTTCCAGGTGCCCTTCTCGTCGAACTGGCGCAGCTTGGCGGTGAGTCCGCCCTTGCTCGCCGCGACGGCGGTGTCCCAGGCCTTCTTCACGCCGGGGCTGTTCTCCCAGTCCAGCTTGCCGCTCGCGTCGGCGTACTGGACGGGGTCGCTGGAGATCACGGCGTTGAAGAGGCCGCTCGCCGAGTCGTGGAAGGCGGTGCCGGCGGGCGCGCTCTTCTTGTACGTGTTCCCGGTCTCGATGAACTTCGCCCAGTCGCCGGCCCACAGCTTGGCGACGGCCTCACGCTCGGTCGGCAGCTTGGCCTTGGCGAAGAGCTCCTTGTTGTAGCAGATGGCCATGGGGCCGATGTCGGTGCCGAGACCGATGACGCTGCCGCTCGCCGTCGTCGCCTGCTTGACCTTCCAGTCGAGGAAGGCGCCGATGTCCGCGCCGCCCTCCTTGCTCAGGTCGACCCACTTGTCCGCCATGGTCTCGCCGGTCGCCTCGGCGATGTAGCCGACCTCGACGGCCTGGACGTCGGCGAGGCCGTTGTTCTGGGCGAGGCGCAGCTTCAGCGTGTCCCAGTACTTCTGGCCGTCGGAGACGTTCGTCTCCTCGATCTTGATGTTCGGGTGGGACTTCTCGTACTCGGCGTAGAGCTTGGCGCCGGTCTTGTCGTCGTAGCCGAAGGAACCGAAGGTCCCGACCCGCAGGGTGATCTTGCCGCCGCCCTGGGCGTCGCCGCCGCCGTTGTCGTCGCTGTCGCTGCCGCAACCGGTGAGCAGGGTCGTACCGGTCACGACGACGGCGACCGCCGCGATCGCCGCCCGGCGTCCGCGTCTGCTGCTGGAAGTGCGCATTCCACTCTCCTCGTCCAAGGTGGTGCTCGTTGTGCGCCAAGAGGTCCGGCCGGCTGATCGCGGCTCGGCGGCTGCCCGCCAGGACCTGATACAGGCTGTGTGCGCCCCGGATGGGAGCGCTCCCACGTCGTTGCCGGAAGGTTGCTGCCTGGCGGGTGCGGGTGTCAAGACATGAACGCGGATTCGTTACCGGAAGGTTTTCCGGGGGTTTCGCCGGGGCCGCGCGGGGGTGGGGTCGTCATCTCCTGAACGCATGCTCGTGGCGTGGGGTGCGGTGGGTGGACTAGTGTGGGAGCGCTCCCATCCCCTTGCGGCGTGGGTGAGCGGCACGATGTCCTACGAAGGGAGTTCGGCGGTTGTGAACGGACGGCAGAGCGGCAGACCGACCCTGGAGCAGGTCGCGGCCAGGGCCGGGGTCGGCCGGGGAACGGTCTCCCGGGTGATCA
The DNA here is from genome assembly GCF_044456565.1 of Streptomyces sp. NPDC050842. NCBI lineage: Bacteria > Bacillati > Actinomycetota > Actinomycetes > Kitasatosporales > Streptomycetaceae > Streptomyces > Streptomyces sp. NPDC050842. The sequence goes on from NZ_JBITGA010000013.1 coordinate 104,268, forward strand.
ACGGCTCTCCCCGGGTCAGCGAACAGGCCAGAACCGCCGTCGCCAGAGCCGTCGCCGAACTCGGTTACGTCCCCAACCAGGCCGCCCGCGCCCTCGCCGGGAGCCGCACCGACGCGATCGCGCTCGTCATCCCCGAGGTCGAGGCCCGACTCTTCGCCGAGCCGTACTTCCTCGACCTCATCCGTGGTGTCAGCGCCGAACTGGCCGACGCCGACAAGCAGTTGCTGCTCACCTTGGTCCGCAGCGAGCAGGAGCGGCAGCGCTTCGAGCAGTACCTCGCCGCCCAGCGCGTCGACGGGGTGCTGCTCGCCTCGGTCCACGGCGACGACCCGCTGCCCGAGCGGATCCGCGAGCTCGGGCTCCCGGTCGTCATGAACGGGCGCCGCTCGGAGGCCGAGCCCGTGCCGTACGTCGACTCCGACAACATCGGGGCCGGGCGCGCGGCCGTCGCCCACCTCGTCGGCAGCGGACGGAGCCGTATCGCGACCGTCACCGGGCCGCTCGACATGTACGTGGCCCGCGCCCGGCTCGGCGGCTACCGCGCCGGGCTCGCCGAGGCCGGCCACGCCCCGGACGAGGCCCTCGTCTCCGCCGGTGACTTCACCGAGGAGGGCGGCCGGCGGGCCATGCGGCTGCTGCTCGACCGCAGGCCGGACCTGGACGCCGTCTTCGCCGCCTCCGACGTGATGGCGGCCGGTGCGCGCAGCGTCCTGCGCGAGGCGGGCCGCCGCGTCCCGGAGGACGTGGCCCTCGTCGGCGTCGACGACTCCCCGGTGGCCCGGCTCATGGATCCGCCGCTCACGAGCGTCCGGCAGCCCATCGAGGAGATGGGCCGCACCATGGCCCGGATGCTGCTCCGGCACATCGCGGGCGGCCCGGAGGACGCACCGAAGCGGGTCCTGCCGACGGAGCTGGTGGTACGGGGGTCCTGTTGACGGCCCGCCGGGTTCTGGCGGCGTCGGGCGGAGCCGGCGTCACCAGCGCTCGTACGCGGAGAATGGCCGGTTGTCGTCGCCCGGGTGGACGGCGATGAGCAGCTCCCCGAGCGGGATCACCTCCTGCGCGGGGGACGCGAGTTCACGGAAGACGCGCTGCTCCTCGTCGCCGGTGGCGGCGTCGAAGGTGTGCAGGATGTTCCCGGACCTGGTGGAGGTCCGCAGGGCCATGACCCGGCCGCCCCCCGCGTACAGCCCGCCGACGGTGTAGCCGGCGCCGCCGAGTCCCTCCTGCCACAGCTGGTCGCCCGACGTCAGGTCGTACCCGACGATGCGCCCCCACCGGCCGCCCTTGGTGAGAGCGAAGAGCCGCCCGTCGGAGACGGCCACGTCGGCGCCGTCCAACCGGGAGGGCGCGCCGCCGGGCTTGATCCGCGGCCCGGGGCGGCCGTCCGGCCCGAAGGCGAGGAAGTCGCGGCCGTCGACCCGCAGCACGATCGGCTCGGCGGACACGACCGACACGGCCGTGCCGGCGGTGACGCCGCGCCGGGCGTCGAGGGGAACGGTCCACAGCGCCGTGCCGTCCGCCGGCGCGAAGGCGGCGAGCTTCATCTCGCCACCGCAGGTCAGGACGGTGAGGACCTGCTTCGGAGCGGTGGCCGTCGGGCCGGGTTCGCAGCCCTTGGGCACGGCGGCCGTCCAGCGGGGGGCGCCGGTGCGCAGCTCCAGCGCGCGGAGCGCCGGCGCGTCGCCGCCGGCTTCGAGGACCAGGCCGAGTCCGTCGGCGACCGCGAGGGCACCGCCGACGCCGAGGAAGCCACGGCCGGTGAGGGGGCCTTGACCGGGGAGGAGGCCCTGGTCGGCGACGGCGTCGAGTGCCGGGACGCGGGAAGCGTGCCACAGCTCGCGGCCGTCCTTCAGATCGAGCGCGGCGACGGTGGCGCAGCCCCCGCCCCGCCCGGTGTAGGCGACCAGCGCCACCGAGTCGTCGGCCGTGGCGCTGAGCGCGCAGATGTCGGTGAGGCGGGGAGGCGTGTACTCCCAGCGCTTCGCGCCCGAACCGGCGTGGAATGCCCGGACGCCGTCGGGGCGGCCGCGGACGACGAGGTCTCCGGCGACCCAGGTGCGGTCGGCAGCGTCCTCCGGCGCGGCCTCGGCCGCGTCGCTCTTCGCCACCCAGGTCGTCGTCATCGACCACCCCGGCACCCAGCCCATGGGGTGGAGGAAAGCCCAGGCGATGCCGACGACCAGCGCGAGCGGGACGACGACGGCGGCGAGGCAGCCCAGCCGTCCACGCCACCCGTAGCGCCGTACCGCGCCGCTCCGACCCTCGTCCGTTCGTTCTGTCATGGTCTCCCCCCACCCTTGGACCCGTTGTCCCGAACCGCGCACAGCGTAAGGGAACGCGGAAGCGGAAAGGCCGGACGGGGTGTTCGGGCCCGTCCGGCCGGCTTCCGCTTCTAGGCCGTGTCCGTAAAGTCCCGCCTGAGCCGCGACGGGCAGACGGCGCTCCTGTCCGGACACGGTCTAGGGGCTTACAGCGCCGGGTGGGCGTTCTTCATGAGCTCCTGGAACTGGGCCGAGAACCACGCGCCCGACAGCGGGGCGTCCGGCAGCGCGCCCGACATGCTGTTCCCGTTACGGGCGTTGCCCGTGTACGTCGGGTCGCACATCCGGTCGAAGCCCTTGCCGTCGGGGTTCGGGATCACCTTGGAGGCGCCGTCCGACTCGCCCGGGGGCTTCATCCAGACGTACGCGTCGATGCCCGCGGCGGGCGCCGCCTGGGGCCTTTCGCCGAGGCCGGCTCCGGCCTGGTTGCACCAGTTGCCGAGGTGGATGCGACGGTCGTAGCGTCCGCCGTCGACGTATGTGTCGACGCTGGTCAGCGCACCCGGGGCGGTGGGCCGCGCGGTGCCGCCCCAGCCGTTGCGGGAGGTGTCGATCAGCATGCCGAGGTTGCTGTTGAAGCCGATCGAGACCAGCTTGTCGCGCATCGCCTGGGCGTACGACAGCTCGTCGGTGTACTGGTTCCAGTCGATCCACTTCGACGTGCGCACGGAGGTGCCGTTGACGGAGTCCCCGATCTTGAAGTGGTCCTCCTTCAGGGCGCTGTAGTTGGCGGTGTTGACGATGAAGCCGTGCACCTTGTCGACCGTGGAGCCCTCGGCCGTGGCGGCCGTCTTGAACAGCTCGGCGGAGGGGCCGAAGTTGCTGTCCCAACCCAGCCAGCCGTGGTGGCCGGCGTCGACGTAGTTGTAGACGTTGCCGATCGAGCCCAGCTTGTTCAGGGCGTAGCCGACACCGGTGATGTAGTTGCCGTTGGCCTTCATGACGTCGCAGTTGGCGGTGGCCGTCGGGCGCCCGGAGACGTTGGTGACCAGGTTGGGCAGCGAGTCGATCTCGACCGTGGTGACGATCCGCAGGCCCGCGTACTTGGGGTCGGCGAGGATCGCGGCGATCGGGTCGATGTACTCGGTCTTGTAGCGGCCGATCTCCGTCGGGCCCAGCTCGCCGTTGGAGGCGAGCGCGGCGCAGTCGCGGCCGGGCAGGTTGTAGACGACCAGCTGGACGACGAGCTCGCCGGAGCCCTTCTGCTCCAGGGCCTTGTCGAGGTGGGCGCGCAGGCCCATCGAGGTGGCGGAGCCGTTGATGGCGGCGATCCGGTCCAGCCAGACGCCGGTGGGCTGGCCGGAGATCCTGGTGCCGCCCGGCTCGGCGGCGGCCTTCGCGGCCCACTCGGGGTTCACGTACACCTTGGCGCCGGCGTACGGGTTGTCGGCCTTGGTCCCGGCCGGCGGCGGCGTGGTGGGAGGCGTGGTCGGGGGTGTGGTGGGCGGGGTGGTGGGGGGCTCCGTCGGCTCGGTGGCGCCGTTGCAGACGACGCCGTTGAGCTTGAAGGTGGCCGGTACCGCGTTCGTGCCGCTGTACGAGCCGTTGAAGCCGAAGGAGGTCGAACCGCCCGTGGTGAGCGTCCCGTTGTAGGACAGGCTCTTGGCGGTGACGGCGGCGCCGGACTGGGTGATGGTGGCGTTCCAGCCCTGCGTGACCTGCTGGTTTCCGGCGTAGGACCATTCGAGGGTCCACGAGGCCACCGGGTCACCGGTGTTGGTGACGGTCACGTTGGCGCCGAAGCCGGTGTTCCACTGGTTGGTGACCTGGTAGTCGACCTTGCAGCCGGGGGTGGCGGCGCCGGCGGTGGCGGTGCTCAGGACGGTGGCGGTCGCGCCGGTGGCCGTGATGAGACCGAGTGCTGCCAGGAGGGCGGTGCGGCTGGTGCTTCTGGTGCGGCTCATGCGGGTGGGGATTCCTTTCAGGGGGATTTCAAGGACTTTCGGGGGCTTCACGGCGTGAGGGCGCGCAGGTGATCGCGCAGCCCGATGCCGAATGCTGTGGGGGTGCCGTCGTACGAACTGATCAGTGCCGGACCCGAGTTGCAGTTCCAGGTGTTCCAGGTCCAGCCCAGGTACGAGAGGCCGCGGTCGTCGAACCACTTCATGACGCGGTCGATGAACGCGTGTCCGCAGGTGTTCTCACCGATCTCGCCCGCGAGGAGAGGAACCTCGGCGGCTACCGGGGCGAGGGTGTTGTTCCAGCACGTCTCGTCGGCGCAGGTGTTGAAGTTGTAGACGTGCCAGGCGGCGGCCAGATTGCCCGCCGGGTCCGTGGGTTTGTACGTGAGCCACTGGCTCAGGTCGTTGGAGTAGGCGATGCCCGGGACGAGAACCAGGTTCTTCGCCCCCGTGGCGCGGACCGCGTCCAGCAGGTCCTGCATGCCGGCGACCTCGTAGCCGATGCCGGGGCAGGTGCCGCCGTCGCGCCAGCAGGACCAGGCCTGGGTCGCGGTGGAGGTGGCCCGGTCCGGATAGGGCTCGTTGAACAGGTCGAAGACGACCCGCTTGTCGTTCTTGAAGGTGTTCGCCACCGAGGTCCAGAACGCCGGGGTGTGCTGGGCGCCCGGCATCGGCTTCTGGCAGGAGGCGTGAACGTCGGAGCAGCCCGCGGAGTTACCCGTGTACTGCCCGTGCGTCCAGTGGAGTTCGACGACCGGGGTCATGCCGTGGGCGAGGACCTTGGTCACCAGGTCCTTGACCGCGTTGATGTAGTTCGTGCCCCGGTACTCGGGCTTGATGTTGTCCAGGCCGAGCCAGCACTCCTCGTTGAGGGGGATGCGGACCGTGTTGGCCTTCCAGTCGGCGATGGCCTTCACGGAGGCGTCGTCGACGGGACCGTCCCAGATGCCGTAGCCCTGGACGCACATGAACTCGCCGCCGGAGCGGTTGACGCCGAGGAGGCGGCGGACCGCGCCGTTCTGGTCGGTGAACTTGTTCCCGGTGACGCCCAGTTCGGGCGCGCCGGTGACCGGAGTCGGCGGCGGTGAGGTCGGGGGAGTGGTGGGCGGTGTGGTCGGAGGCGTGGTCGGGGGAGTCGTCGGGTCGGTGGGAGTGGGTGTGGGAGTCGGCGTCGTGGCAGTCGGCGTCGGCGTGGGTGTCGGGGTCGGCGGCGCGCCCGTGTCACACGGCGTGCCGTTGAGCGTGAAGGCGGTGGGCGCGGTGTTGGCGCCCGTCCAGGAGGCGATGAAGCCGCCCGTCACCTTGGCGCCCGTGCCGAGCGTCGCGTTCCAGCTCTCGTTCACGACCGCGACCGAGGTCCCGGACTGGGACCACTTGCCGCCCCAGCCCTGGCTGACGACCTGACCGGCAGGGAAGTCGAAGCCGAGGCTCCAACTGCTCAGCGCGGCGCTGTTGTTGGTGACGGTGACGGCACCCTGGTAACCGCCGGCCCACTGGCCGACGACCGAGTACTCCACGGTGCAGACGGGTGCGGCCGCGGCTCCTGAGGCCGTACCCGTGACGGCGAGCGCGGTGCTCGCCATCGTGAGCGCTGCTCCTGCGAGCAGCGCGGAAAGACGTGGGGGATGTCGCATGAGCGAGTCCTCACAGCGAGGGCACACCTCTGACGATGTGCCGACTGGACGGATTCGCTCCCACTGGTCGGGCAGACCGTAGCGTCAACAGCCGCCAAGCAAAAGAGGGGTTGAGTAAATTTCCCTGTCATCCGCCTTCGACTCTTCGCAGACCTTGACGCCGATGCGGCCCAACTGCACAGTGGGAGCGCTCCCACTGGTTCAGGGCTTGTCCCCACGGGCTCATCCGCTCTTCGCTCATCCGCTCTTCGCACCCCCATCCTCCCGAGCCGCGAGGAGAACCACCCGTATGACGCGACTACGACCACGCCGGCCGCTGACAGCGCTGGCCGCAGCCTTCTCCCTCCCCCTCGGCCTCATGGCCGTCGGCGCCGTCTCGACCGCCCAGGCCGCCGCCGTGCAATGCAGCGTCGACTACAAGACCAACGACTGGGGTTCGGGCTTCACCGCCGAACTCACGCTCACCAACCGGGCTGCCGAAGCCCTCGACGGCTGGACGCTGACCTACTCCTACGCAGGTGACCAGAAGCTCACCAACGGCTGGAGCGGCACCTGGTCCCAGTCCGGCAAGAACGTCACGGTGACCAACGCGTCCTGGAACGGCACCCTCGCCGCGGGTGCCGCCACCACCACCGGCGCCCAGTTCACCTACAGCGGGACCAACGCCGCCCCGACCGGCTTCGCGGTCAACGGCACCTCCTGCACCGGCGCCCACCAGCCGCCGGTCGCCGTCCTGACCAGTCCCACCGCGGGCGCCGTCTTCACCGAGGGCGACGCGGTGCCGCTCGCCGCCACGGCCGCCGCCGCCGACGGCGCCGCCGTCGGCAAGGTGGAGTTCTACAGCGACACCACCCTCCTCGGTACGGACACGACGGCGCCGTTCGCCTTCAGCGCGGCCGGCCTCGCCGCCGGGTCCCACTCCCTCTACGCCAAGGCCTACGACAGCCTCGGCGCCTCCGCCGAGTCCGCGCCCGTCGGCGTCACCGTCGCCGCGGGGCCCGCGCTCGTCGCCTCACCGAGCCAGCTCGGGGTCCGTCAGGGTGCCACCGGCACCTTCGACCTGAAGCTCTCCACCGCTCCCACCGCCAACGTCACGGTGAGCGTCGCCCGTACCTCCGGCAACACCAACCTCACCGCGACCCCGGCCGCCCTCACCTTCACCCCGGCGAACTGGAACACCGCCCAGAAGGTGACCGTCGCCGCCGCGGCCACCGGCACCGGCTCGGCCGTCTTCACCGCGACCGCACCCGGCCACGCCAAGGCCGAGGTCACCGTCGCCCAGCTGGCCGCCGACTCCACGTACGACGCCCGCTTCCTCGACCTCCACGGGAAGATCACCAACCCGGCCAACGGCTACTTCTCGCCCGAGGGCATCCCGTACCACTCCGTCGAGACCCTGATCGTCGAGGCCCCCGACCACGGGCACGAGACGACCTCGGAGGCGTACAGCTACCTCATCTGGCTCCAGGCCATGTACGGGAAGATCACCGGGGACTGGACCAAGTTCAACGGCGCCTGGGAGACCATGGAGAAATTCATGATCCCCACCCACGCCGACCAGCCCACCGGCTCCTCCTACAACGCCTCGAAGCCGGCCACCTACGCCCCCGAGTGGGACCTGCCGTCGCAGTACCCGGCCCGGCTCGACTCCGGCGTCACCTCGGGCTCCGACCCGATCGCCGCCGAGCTCAAGAGCGCCTACGGCACCGACGACGTCTACGGCATGCACTGGCTCCAGGACGTCGACAACGTCTACGGCTTCGGCAACGAGCCCGGGAAGTGCTCCGCCGGACCGACGGCGACCGGCCCCTCCTACATCAACACCTTCCAGCGCGGACCGCAGGAGTCCGTCTGGGAGACCGTCACCCACCCGACCTGCGACAACTTCTCGTACGGCGGGAAGAACGGCTACCTGGACCTCTTCACCGGGGACGCCTCCTACGCCAAGCAGTGGAAGTTCACCAACGCCCCCGACGCCGACGCCCGTGCCGTCCAGGCCGCCTACTGGGCCGACCTCTGGGCCAAGGGCCAGGGCAAGGGCACCCAGGTCGCCACGACCGTCGGCAAGGCCGCCAAGATGGGCGACTACCTGCGCTACTCGATGTTCGACAAGTACTTCAAGAAGGCCGGGAACTGCGTCGGCCCGACCACCTGCCCGGCCGGCACCGGCAAGGACAGCGCGCACTACCTGATGTCCTGGTACTACGCCTGGGGCGGCGCCACCGACACCTCGGCCGGCTGGTCCTGGCGCATCGGCTCCAGCCACGCCCACGGCGGCTACCAGAACCCGCTCGCCGCGTACGCGCTCAGCGAGTACGCCCCGCTCAAGCCCAAGTCGGCGACGGGCGCGGCGGACTGGGCGACCAGCCTCGACCGGCAGCTGGAGTTCTACCGCTGGCTCCAGTCCGACGAGGGAGCCATCGCGGGCGGCGCCACCAACAGCTGGCAGGGCCGCTACGCCACCCCGCCGGCCGGTACGCCCACCTTCCACGGCCTCTTCTACGACGAGAAGCCCGTCTACCACGACCCCGCGTCCAACCAGTGGTTCGGCTTCCAGGCCTGGTCCATGGAGCGGGTCGCCGAGTACTACCAGCAGACCGGTGACGCCGGGGCGAAGACCGTCCTCGACAAGTGGGTCTCCTGGGCGCTGTCCAAGACCACGATCAACCCGGACGGCACCTACCGCATCCCCTCCACCCTCCAGTGGTCCGGCGCGCCCGACACCTGGAACGCGGCGAACCCCGGCGCCAACACCGGGCTGCACGTCACCGTCGCCGACTACACGAACGACGTCGGGGTGGCCGCCGCCTACGCCAAGACCCTGACGTACTACGCGGCCAAGTCCGGCCACGCCGAGGCCAAGCGCGTCGCCAAGGCCCTGCTCGACGGCATGTGGGACCACCACCAGGACCCGCTGGGCATCGCCGTCGAGGAGACCCGCGCCGACTACCACCGCTTCGACGACCCCGTGTTCGTACCGAGCGGCTGGACCGGCGTCATGCCGAACGGCGACACGGTGAACACCACCTCCACCTTCGCCTCGATGCGCACCTTCTACCAGGACGACCCGGCCTGGCCGAAGATCGAGGCCTATCTGGCGGGCGGCGCCGCCCCCGTCTTCACCTACCACCGGTTCTGGGCCCAGGCGGACATCGCCCTGGCCATGGGCTCGTACGCGGAGCTGCTCGAGTAACAGCCCGCCCCGCATGGAGCCGGCTTCGCGTACGACGAGCCCGGGCGGACCCCGAAAGGGGCCCGCCCGGGCTTCACGCGTTTCCGGGGCAGGGCCCGGCGGGGCCCGGCCAGGCGGTGGTCCATTGACGCCCGAAGTTCCGGATCCTACCTTCGCGTTCGGATACACGACCAGTGGTCGATATTTCGAACGAAAGGGATTCGCGTGTCACGTTCCGAGCGCACCGCCCGCTTCACCCCCGACCCCGAGCGCACCGCCCGCTTCACCCTCGACCCCGACTTCACCGTCGCCCCCGTCGATCCCCGCCTCTTCGGCTCCTTCGTCGAGCACCTCGGGCGCTGCGTCTACACCGGCATCCACGAGCCCGGCCACCCCGCCGCCGACGAGGACGGCCTGCGCACCGACGTCCTGGAGCTCGTCCGCGAGCTGGGCGTCACCGCGATCCGCTACCCCGGCGGCAACTTCGTCTCCGGCTACCGCTGGGAGGACGGCGTCGGCCCGGTGGAGGAGCGGCCGCGCCGGCTCGACGTCGCCTGGCGGTCCACCGAGACCAACCGCTTCGGCCTGAGCGAGTTCATGACCTTCCTGCGGAAGGCCGGTCCCGAGGCCGAGCCGATGATGGCGATCAACCTCGGCACCCGCGGCATCACCGAGGCCATGGACCTCGTCGAGTACGCCAACCACCCCGGCGGCACCGAGCTCTCCGACCGCCGCGTCGCCCACGGCGACAAGGACCCCTTCGGCATCCGCCTGTGGTGCCTGGGCAACGAGATGGACGGCACCTGGCAGACCGGCCAGAAGACCGCCGAGGAGTACGGCAGGCTCGCCGCCCAGACCGCGCGCGCCCTGCGGAGCATCGACCCCGGTCTCGAACTCGTCGCCTGCGGCAGCTCCGCGCGCGGCCTGCCGACCTTCGCCGCCTGGGAGGCGACGGTCCTCGCGGAGACGTACGAGGTCGTCGACCACGTCTCGCTGCACGCCTACTACGAGGAGGTCGACGGCGACCGCGACTCCTTCCTCGCCTCCGCCGTCGATATGGACGCCTTCATCGAGGAGGTCGTCGCGACCTGCGACCACGTCGGCGCCCGCCTGAAGTCCGCGAAGAAGCTGACGCTCTCCTTCGACGAGTGGAACGTCTGGTACCAGCGCCGGCCCAACCCGCACGCGGTGGAGGACTGGCAGGAGGCCCCGCGTCTCCTGGAGGACATCTACACCGTGACCGACGCGGTCGTCTTCGGCACCCTCGTGATCACGCTCCTGCGCCATGCCGACCGGGTCGCGGTGGCGTGTCTCGCCCAGCTCGTCAACGTGATCGCCCCGATCATGACCGAGCCGGGCGGCCCCGCCTGGCGGCAGACCACCTTCTTCCCCTTCGCCGAAGCCTCCCGGCACGGCCGCGGCACGGTCCTCGACGTGCGGGTCGACTCGCCCGCGTACCCCACGGCGCGGTACGGGGAGGTGCCCCTCCTGCACGCCACGGCCGTACGCGCCGAGGACGGCACCGTGACCGTCTTCGCGGTCAACCGCGGGCGGGACGCGCCCCTGCCGCTGGAGGTGACCCTGCGCGGGCTCGGTCTCGACCGGGTCGTCGAGCACAGCGCGCTCGCCGACGCGGACCCGGAGGCCCGCAACACGCTCGACGAGCCGGAGCGGGTCGTGCCGCACCCGGTGGACGGCTCGACGCTCGACGACGGGCTGCTGCGGGCGGTCCTGGAGCCGATGTCCTGGAACGTCATCAGGCTGGCCTGACCGACCTGCCTGACCAGGCCGATATTGAATCCTTTCACAAGGGTCCCCCTGTCACGCGGTTCGAAGCGCTTCGAAAGATCCGGTCCGAAGCGTTGACGTGGCTGGCGGACGACCCTACTTTGGCCCAGCAAGCGCTTTCCTGAAACGTTCCATTAACGCGCGGAGGACGAACTGTGCGTACTCAAGGCACTGTTGACCGTCGGAGCATGCTGAAGGTCGCCGGCGGCTCCCTTGCGGCTCTCGGCCTGACCGCGGCGGGCTGCGGTTCCGGCTCGGGCTCCGGAGACGGCACGGTCACCATTCGGTACAGCTGGTGGGGCTCGGAGGACCGGGCCAAGCGGATCAATCAGTCGATCGCGCTCTTCGAGAAGAAGTTCCCGAAGATCAAGATCAAGACCGACTTCCAGCCCTACGCCGACTTCTGGAAGAAGTTCAACACCCAGGCCTCGGGCGGCAACGCGCCGGACGTCTTCCAGAACGCCATCGGCTTCCTGCGCAAGTACGACGCGAAGAACGTCCTCCTCGACCTGCGTGAGCAGGCCGGGGCGGGGAACCTCCGCCTCGACGGCTTCCGCGCCGGGCTGGAGAAGTTCGGTGAGGTCGACGGCAAGCTCCTCGGCGTCCCCGTCGGCAGCAACTCGATGGCCCTCGTCGTCGACCGGGCCGTCTTCACCAAGGCCGGGGTCACCCCGAAGCCGGGCTGGACCTGGGACGAGTACCACGCGGCCCTCGCCCGGATCCAGGAGACCCAGGGCAGGGCCGGCGACGCGGGTCCGTACGGGATCATGTACCTGTACGACCTCTACCTGCGCCAGCACGGCAAGGCGTTCTTCACCACCTCCGGCCTCGGCTTCACCGAGGCGGACCTGACGGACTGGTGGACCAAGGCGTTCGAGCGGGTGAAGTCCGGCGTCTACGCCGACCCGAAGAAGACCATCCCGGCCAAGCCCAAGTCGGCGGTCACCGCCGAACTCGCCGGCTGCGAGTTCACCTGGGACAACTTCGCCGTCCGCTACACCTCCGAGGGCAAGAGCCAGTACGGGCTCGCCCCCATCCCCACCACGGACGGCCGCAAGACCAGTCAGTACCTCGGCTCCCTCATGCTCAGCGCCTCCAAGCGCACCAAGCACCCCAAGGAGGCCGCCCAGTTCATCGACTTCATGGTCCACGACCCCGAGGTCGGGAAGATCATGGGCTACGACCGGGGCGTCCCGGCCACCGAGGCCCAGTACCAGGCGTATGTGCCGACCGACGAGGTCGGCAAGCAGATAGCCGCCTACGAGAAGCAGCTCGTCGAGTCCCGAGTCCTGGAGCCGATCACCCCGCACCCGGCCGGCGCCGACGTCTGCGAGGCCGCCTTCATGCGGCTCGCCGAGGAGATGTCCCTGGGCGAGCGGCCGGTCGGGGACGCGGTGAAGCAGTACTTCACCGAGGCGAAGACGGCGCTCTCCGCCTGATGGACGCCGCCGTGACCTCCGTACCGACTCCCGCACCGCACCCTGTGCGGGACACCCGCCCGGACGGGGAGACCGCACCCGCGGACTCCCCGCCCGGCGGCGGGCGCCCGCCCCGGGCGGCGAGCCGCGCCGCCCGCCCCCGCCGGGCCCGCCGCGAGAACCTCGCGGGCTACCTCTTCATGTCCCCCTGGATCGCGGGCTTCCTCCTGTTGACCGCGGGGCCCATGGTGGCCTCCCTCTACTTCGCCTTCACCGACTACAACCTCTTCGACGCACCCCGGTGGATCGGCCTCGACAACTTCACCGAGATGTTCGGCGACCCGCGCTGGCGCACCTCGGTCGAGATCACCGGCTGGTACGTGGTGATCGGCACCCCGCTGAAACTCGCCGCCGCCCTCGGCGTCGCCCTGCTGCTCAACCAGAGCAGGCGCGGCCAGGGCTTCTACCGGGCCGCGTTCTACGCGCCGTCGCTCATCGGGGCCAGTGTCTCCATCGCCATCGTCTGGCGCGCGATCTTCTCCGACGGCGCCGCCGTCGACCGCACCCAGCAGCTCTTCGGCATGGACGCCGGAGGCTGGATCGGCGACCCCGACCGCATCATCTACGCCCTGGTCGCCCTGACCGTCTGGCAGTTCGGCGCCCCGATGGTCATCTTCCTGGCCGGACTCAAGCAGGTGCCCCGGGAGTTGTACGAGGCGGCACAGGTCGACGGCGCGAGCCCCTGGCGGCGGTTCTGGCACATCACGCTGCCGATGATCTCCCCGGTGCTCTTCTTCAACGTGCTCCTGGAGACCATCCACTCCTTCCAGATCTTCGGCTCCGCCTACATCATCGGCAGCCAGGGCAACGCCTGCGGGCCGGCCGACGGCACGCTCGTCTACACCTGCTACCTCTACATCCAGGGCTTCGAGAACAGCCGGATGGGTCTCGCCTCGGCGATGGCCTGGATGCTGCTGCTCGCCGTCGGCCTGGTCACGGCGGTGCTGTTCTGGTCCCAGCGGCGCTGGGTGCACTACGAGGAGGGGGCGCGATGAGCCTCGCACGCACCGGCAAGCGCTCGATGAGCGTGGCACGCACCGGCAGAGGCGGCTCCGTCGCCTGGCACCTCGGGGCGCTGGCCGTGCTCGCGGTCATCCTCTACCCCGTGGTCTGGGTGATCGGAGGCTCCTTCAAGCCGAACGACGAGATCGTCGGCAGCCTGACCCTCTTCCCCGCCGACCCCATCACCGACAACTACCGGCGGCTCGCCGACGGCATCGCCGACATCCCCATCTCCACCTTCTTCGGCAACTCCCTCTTCCTGGCGGTCGGTTCGGTCGTGGGCGTGCTGATCTCCAGCTCGCTCTCCGCGTACGCCTTCGCCAAGATCGGCTTCGCCGGACGCGGACTGCTCTTCACCCTGATGATCGGCACGCTGCTCCTGCCGTACCACGTGCTGCTCATCCCGCAGTACGTGCTCTTCCAGAAGCTCGAACTGATCAACACCTACACGCCGTTGCTGCTCGGCAAGTACCTGGCCACGGACGCCTTCTTCGTCTTCCTCATGCTCCAGTTCATGCGCGGGCTGCCGAAGGAACTCGACGAGGCCGCCCGCCTCGACGGCTGCGGGCACCTGCGGACGTACTGGTCGATCGTGCTGCCGCTCTGCAGGCCGGCCCTCATCACCAGCGCGATCTTCACGTTCATCAACGCGTGGAACGACTTCATGGGTCCGCTGATCTACCTCAACGAACCCGAGAAGTACACGGTCTCCCTTGGCCTGAAGATGTTCGTCGACCAGGACGGCGTCGCCAACTACGGCGGGATGATCGCGATGTCGCTCGTGGCACTGCTCCCGGTGGTCGCCTTCTTCCTCGCCTTCCAGAGATACCTCATCGACGGCATGGCCACCTCGGGCCTCAAGGGCTGAGGGGGTGGCAGGCGAGATGAGAGCACGCTTCCTGGCCCGCTTCGGGATCTTCGCGGAGTGCCTCCTCGTGGGGGTGTGGATCGCCGTCGCCGCGCTCCCGCTGGTCACCCTGCCGGCGGCGCTCGCGGCGGGCTCCTCCCACCTGCGGCGCTGGACGGGCGACGAGGAGGCCGGTCTGCGGCTCTTCGCCGCCGACCTGCGCGGGGCCCTGCGGGGCGGGGGCTGGTCGGCGGGGCTCGGCTACGGGGGCGTGCTCGCCCTGGTGGGCGCCGACCTCGTGTTCGTCCGGGCGCTGCCCGTGCCCGGCGGGCGGGCGGCGGGGACCCTCGCGATCCTGACGGCGATCTGGCTGACGGTCACCCTCCTGCGGGCGGCCACGGCCTGGCGCCCGGACCTGCGCTGGCGGGAACTTCTCGGCCCCGCGGCCCGCCGGGCGCTGCGCGACCCGGCGGGTTCCCTCCTCGTCGTCTGCGGCCTGGCGGTGATCGCCGCGTCCGCCTGGTTCTCCGCCCCACTGGCTCTGCCGGCCATCGGCATCCTCGTCGCGTCGACCCTGGCCGCGGAGCGCCGCCTGGCGGCCCCGGCGGTCGCCTGATCCACACGGGGCCGCGGCCCGTTCGCGTCGCGCCGGGGCTCGTGGCCCCGGGGTCCCACCCGGCAGGGCCCGACGGCCCGGGCCTCGGGCCACGACCCCGGCCATCGGCCATCGGCCATCAGGCATCAGCCGTGCCGTGTCCGGTCGTGCGGTCCGGCCCCGCACTCTCCCGCTTCCGAGGGCGTGCCGACGGTATGCCCATGAAAGGAGTTCCTGTGACCTCCCTCCCTCGCCGCTCCCTCCTCAAGGCCGCCGCCGTCGCCGGTGCCGCCGCCCAGTTCAGCTGGGTCCTCGGGCGCGGGGACGCCCAGGCCGCCGCGCCCGCCGAGCCCCCGGCGGCCGACCGGCCCTCCACCGTCACCTGGCTGGAGCCCGGCGGCCTCGGGGCCGCCGCCGGCTCGACCTTCGGCGCCGCCTGGCCCCAGGGCGTCCACCCCGGCGACCAGGCCTTCGCGCTGACCACCGCCGACGGCGCGAACGTCCCCGTGCAGACCTGGACCACCGCCCGATGGCCCGACGGCTCCCTCAAGTGGACCGCGCACGCCGTCGGACCCGAGGCAGCCGGGGCCGAGCGCTTCACCCTCGCCCCCGGGGCCCCGGCCACCGCCGCGACGACCGTCTCCGTCACCGAGACCGACCGCCGGATCACCGTCGACACCGGCACCGTCCGCGCCGTCATCCGGAAGGACGGCGGGAAGCTCGTCGAGTCCGTCACCCGCGACGGAGTGAAGATCGCCACCGACGGCCGGCTGGTCCTGCTCCGGCAGAGCGACCTCGACGACGGCGACCAGGGCGACGCCAAGTGGGAGCGGTTCGACGGCGAGATCTCCGGCGCCACCGTCGAACAGCGCGGCCCCGTCCGGGCCGTGGTCCGCATCGACGGCAAGCACCGCAAGGGCAGCCGCAGTTGGCTGCCGTTCTCCGTGCGTCTCTACTTCTACGCGGGCTCCGAGTCGTTCCGCATGGTCCACACGATCACCTACGACGGCGACCAGGCCAAGGACTTCATCCGCGGCCTCGGCGTCCGCTTCACCGTCCCGATGCGGGACGCCGCCTACGACCGGCACGTCCGGATCGCCGGCGAGGGCGCGGGCTTCCTCACCGAGGCCGTCCAGGGCATCACCGGCCTGCGCCGCGACCCCGGCGCGGCCGTCCGCACCGCCCAGGTCAAGGGCGAGAAGCTGCCCGACCCCGCCACCTGGGACCAGCGGGTCACCACCCGCATGCGGTACGTCCCCACCTGGGGCGACTACACCCTCTCCCAGCTCTCCGCCGACGGCTTCGCCCTGCGCAAGCGCACCAAGCCGGGCCACGGCTGGATCCCGGCCGGCGGCGGCCGCCGCGCGAGCGGCTTCGGCTACGTCGGCGGTGTGAGCGGCGGACTCTCCTTCGGCCTGCGGGACTTCTGGCAGAAGCACCCCGCCCAGCTCGACATCCGGGGGGCCGCCGGCGACGAGGCCGAGGTCACCCTCTGGCTGTGGTCGCCCGAGGCCCAGCCCATGGACCTGCGCTTCTACCACGACGGCATGGGCCAGGACACCTTCCCCGAGCAGCTCGAAGGCCTCAACATCACCTACGAGGACCACGAGCCCGGCTTCGGCACCCCCTACGGCATCGCCCGCACCAGCGAGCTGATGTTCTGGGCCAACGCCGCCACCCCCTCCGCCGACACGCTCGTCGCCCAGGCCGCCGCCGTCCGCACCCCTCCGCAGCTCGCCGTCGGCCCCGAAGACCTCGTCCGGGCCCGGGTGTTCGGCGGACTCTTCTCGCCCGTCGACCGTTCCACCCCCGCGAAGGCGAAGATCGAGGACCACCTCGACTACCTGTTCACCTACTACAAGGACCAGGTGGAACAGCGCCGTTGGTACGGCTTCTGGGACTACGGCGACATCATGCACACCTACGACGAGGACCGTCACCAGTGGCGGTACGACGTCGGCGGCTACGCCTGGGACAACTCCGAGCTCTCGCCCGACCTGTGGCTCTGGTACGCCTACCTGCGCTCCGGCCGCTCCGACGTCTTCCGCTTCGCCGAGGCCATGACCCGCCACACAGGCGAGGTCGACGTCTACCACCTCGGCACCTGGGCCGGACTCGGCACCCGCCACGGCGTCCAGCACTTCGCCGACAGCGCCAAGCAGCAGCGCATCTCCACCGCCGTCTACCGGCGTCCCTACTACTTCCTCACCGCCGACGAACGCGTCGGCGACCTCATGCACGACCTGGTCGACTCCGACGAGACCTTCCTCGTCCTCGACCCCATCCGCAAGATCCGCACCGAGCCGTACACGCCGGACCGCCACGCCCTCTCCATCGGCTTCGGCACCGACTGGAGCGGCCTCGCCGCCGCCTGGCTCACCGAGTGGGAGCGCGGCGGCCCCAAGGCGGCGAAGGCCGAGGCCCGGCTGCACTCCACCATGGAGACCATCGCCGCCCAGCCGAACGGCTTCGTCCAGGGCACCGGCCTCTACGACCTCGACACCGGCCGCTTCGCCGTCGCGACCGAACCCGTCGTCGGCGTCTCCCACCTCTCCGCGATGTTCGGCCTGGTCGAGATGTGCGCCGAGCTCATCGACCTCGTCGACATGCCGCAGTTCAAGACGGCCTGGCTCGACTACTGCCGCTACTTCAACGCCTCCAAGACCGAACAGGCCGCCCGCTACGGCAAGAACTTCGGCACCCTCCTCCTCTTCCAGGGCCACTCGCGCCAGGACGCCTACGCCGCCGCCCAGTTGAACGACACCGCGCTCGCCCAGCGCGCCTGGGCCAGGTTCGACAAGAGCGACGGCTACACGGCGGCCATGGTCTGGGGCAAGACCCCCGTCCAGGGCGCCGCCGCCCTCGAACCCGGCTACGAGCACCTCTGGATCAGCACCAACACCACCGCCCTGTACGGTCTGGCCGCCATCCAGAACCTCGCCCTGGTCGGCGACCACCTCCCCGCGTGAGCGTCGACGTGAGAACCGAGAGGAACGAGAGGAACAGGACCATGCGAAGGACCGCACTCCTCGCCGCCGCCGCGACCCTCCTCGGGTCGCTCGCCGCGGCCCCCGCCGCCCACGCCGACGGCCCGTACGGCCAGGGCCTCGACCACTGCGCCGCCACCGCCGGCGGCGCCCTCGCCTGCCACTTCGACGTCGCCCCCGGGACGTACCACGTCACCGTCACGCTGGGCGGCGAGACCGCCGGCTCCACCGCCGTCGGCGGCGAGACCCGGCGCGCCCTGCTCGCCGAGACCGTCACCGGGGCCGGGGAGACCGTCCGGCGCTCGTTCACCGTGGACGTCCGCGACCCGGAGGGCGAGCCCACCGGTCCCGCCGGCAGCCCGGGCCTCGACCTGGTCCTCGGCGGCGCCGCGCCGCGCGTCACCGCGGTCCGGGTCACCCCCGCACCCGCCGCCCGGCGCCTCTTCCTCGTGGGCGACTCCACCGTCTGCGACCAGCCGGGCGACCCGTACACCGGCTGGGGACAGCAGCTCCCGGCCCACCTCGCGCGCGGGATCGCGGTCGCCAACCACGCCGACTCCGGCGAGAGCACCGTCACCTTCCTGGCGAACCCGGCGCTCTTCGACACGGTCGAGGCCGCGATCCGCCCCGGCGATCCCGTCCTGATCCAGCTCGCCCACAACGACAAGCAGACGGACGCGGCCACCTACCGCGCCAACCTCACGAGCCTCGTCGAGCGGGTACGGGCCCGGGGCGGCGAACCCGTCCTGGTCACCCCGATCGTCCGCCGCTGGTTCAACACCGACGGCACCCTGGACAACGGCACCGCCCTGCTCGTCAACGGCCTCGGCGTGGACCACCCGGCCGAGATCCGCGCCCTCGCGGCCTCCCTCGGCACCCCGCTGATCGACCTCACCGCGCTCACGAAGGCACGGGTCGAACAGCTGGGGCCCGAGGCCTCCAAGGCGCTCTACCTGACGACCGAGAAGCGGGACAACACCCACACCTCGGTGCGCGGGGCCACGGAGTACGCGGCCCTCGTCGCCGAGGAGCTGCGGGCCCGGGACATCGTCCCGGACCGGCAGCTCCGCTAGGCCCTGTCCACCGGGGTGAAGGTGAGGGTGAACGCGGCCGGGACCGCGTCCAGCCGGTACGCGGGCAGGACACCCGGTCCGCAGGACTGGGAGCCGATGCCGTGCTGGGCGTGGTCCAGGTGCAGCCAGAGCGTGTCGCCGGGCACCAGATCGGTGCGGTGGGCGGCCGCGTCCAGCTGCTCGGTCGTCCAGGGGCGGGCCGTGAACGAGAAGACAGGCTCGCCCTCCACCCGTACGCCCTCCCTCCCGCTTGCCGAAGTCAGCTCCAGCCACCGGGTGTCGATCCGGGCCCCGTTCTCCTGCGGTCGCAGGTACGGGGTCCGGAGGGCGTCCACCGCGGCCTCCCAGCGGCCGAGCCGCGCGGCGGCCCGGGTGTCGGCGTACGCCTCGCCGGGACCGGCGCCGTACCAGACGGCCCGGCCCAGGGCGGCCGGCAGACCGAGCCGGACGCCGAGCCGGGGGAGCGGGACCCGCCACTCGCCTTCGGGGGCGACCTCGACGCCGAGGCGCAGCGCGGTGCCGTCCGAGGTCCAGCGGTACGTCGTGCGCAGGCCGATGTCCCGGGCGGCGGGCGCCACCCGTGTCCGTACGGTCAAGGAGTCGTGGTCCAGGGCGATTTCGTCGACGCGGTGGCGCATCCGGTGCAGGCCGAGATCGCGCCAGAGCGGTCCGTGGCGCTCGTCGGGCTGCCAGGGCGCGCCCTCGTCGTTGTCCGTCGGCGCCCGCCAGACGTCGAGTCGCGGACCGGTGACGGGGAGGGAGCCGAGGGTGAGGGGTTCGCCGGTGCGGGCGTCGAAGACCGCGGGGCCGAGGGCGATCCGGTCGGCCGTGCGGACGGGCCGCGCACCGGTCGCCCCGCGAGGCGCGGGGGCCGGGGCGGATGCCGGGATCTGGCCCCAGGCCACCTCGTGCCCGGCGGGCGCCCAGGCCGTGTCGTGCGCGAGCAACGCCCGTACGGTCCAGAGGGTTTCCGCCCCCGCCGGATGCGCGGGCGCGGTCGGCAGCGTCACCCGCGCGCTCTCTCCGGCGGCGAGCGGCGGCACGTCGAGCGGACCGGTGGCGAGGGTCTCGCCGTCGGCCAGGAAGGACCAGGTGAAGGCGAGATGCGCCAGATCGACGACATCGTGGCCGTTGGCCACGAGGACCGAGCCCGGACCGTCGGGCGTGATCCTGACCGGCTCGATCACCTTCTTGTACTCCAGGAGTCCCGGCGACGGTGTCCGGTCGGGGAAGAGCAGCCCGTCGCAGACGAAGTTCCCGTCGTGCACCTCTTCCCCGAAGTCGCCGCCGTAGCCGTGGCCGTACACCGGGTGGACGAGGCCGTGGTCGATCCACTCCCAGACGAAGCCGCCCTGGCAGTGCTCGTACGTCTCGAAGAGCCGCTGGTACTCGGAGAGTCCGCCGGGTCCGTTGCCCATGGCGTGCGCGTACTCGCAGAGGATGAACGGAAGTCGGCGCCTGGCCTCCGGGCCCTCGTCGGCCCGGCGGCCGATCGCGTCGACCTCGGCGTGCGGTGCGTACATCCGCGAGTGGACGTCGGTGTCCGCGCAGGAGCGGTCGCCCTCGTAGTGGACGAGCCGGGACGGGTCGCGGTCGCGGATCCACCGGGCCATGGCGGTGAGGCCGGCGCCGGTGCCGCATTCGTTGCCGAGCGACCAGATGACCACCGAGGGGTGGTTCTTGTCCCGCTCGACGAGCCGGGCCGCCCGGTCGAGCAGGGCCGGGGTCCAGCGCTCGTCGTCGACCGGGTTGCCCCGCCAGGCCAGGTCCTCGAAACCGTGGGTCTCCAGGTCGCCCTCGTCGATCACCCACAGCCCGTACGTGTCGCACAGGTCGAGGAAGGCCGGGTGCGGCGGGTAGTGGGAGGTGCGGACGGCGTTGATGTTGTGCCGCTTCATCAGCTCCACGTCCTCGCGCATCGTCGCGAGGTCCAGGGTCCGGCCGTGCTCCGGGTGGAACTCGTGGCGGTTCACCCCGCGGAAGAGGATCCGGCGGCCGTTCACCGTCATGACCCCGTTCTCGACGGCGACCGTCCGGAAGCCGATCCGCAGCGGGATCCGCTCGCCGCCGGCCGTCAGCTCGCCCTCGTACAGCCGGGGCGTCTCGGCGCTCCACGGCTCGACCGGCAGCGTCGCCGACTCCCCGGTGGCGAGGTCGAGGCCGAGCTCGGGCACGGTGACCCGGCCGGGGACGTCGCATGCGACGCGCAGGGTGCCGGTGCCGGTGGTGTGGTCGTACGAGGCGTGCGTGAAGAAGTCGCCGGGTGCGCCCGTCGGCCGGTGCAGCAGGGTCACGTCACGGAACACGCCCGGCAGCCAC
Organism: Streptomyces sp. NPDC050842; assembly: GCF_044456565.1. Classification (NCBI taxonomy): domain Bacteria; kingdom Bacillati; phylum Actinomycetota; class Actinomycetes; order Kitasatosporales; family Streptomycetaceae; genus Streptomyces; species Streptomyces sp. NPDC050842. The sequence continues at coordinate 125,388 of NZ_JBITGA010000013.1, forward strand.
CACTGGTCCTGGTCCTCCAGATAGGAGCCGGAGGACCACTGGTGGACGCGGAGCGCGAGGACGTTGTCCCGCGCCTTCAGGAGGTGCCCGACGGTGAACTCGTGGGCCAGGCGCGATCCCTTGAACTCGCCGAGCTCCGTGCCGTTGAGCCAGACCCGGGCACAGGACTCGACCCCGTCGAAGCGGAGGACGGTCCCGCCGTCCGCCGGCCAGGCGTCGGGCAGGTCGAAGCGGCGCAGATGGTCGCCGGTCGGGTTCTCGGTGGGGACGCGGGGCGGATCGACGGGGAAGGGGTACTGGACGTTGGTGTAGGCGGGTCCGCCGTACTCCCGCTCCTTGCCCTGGAGCACCCAGTGGCCCGGGACCGTGATCGCGTCCCAGGCGCTCGCGTCGAAGCCGGGGGCGGCGAAGGAGTCGTCCTCGGTGTCGGCGGTGGGGGAGAGACGGAAGCCCCAGGAACCGTTCAGGGACAGGGCGGCGGCGTCGGAGGCGGCGTACCAGGCGCGGGGCGGCAGCGTGCCGCGGCCGGGGGAGACGTCTTCGTACCAGGGGAGGGCGGACATGGTCCTCCTGACGGAGTGAGGGAGGGGAAGGAGAGCCCAAGGGTGCAGAAAGCGCTTTCTGTTCGGAGTTCATCCCATCGCGCCGGTGGCCCGCGCACAACCCCGCGCGACCGCCGGACCCTTGGACTCTTCCACGCCGACCTGGACAGCTCGACGAGCGGCCGCTTAGGGTCGGGGTCCACATCGAGATTGCCCAGGAGCGCGTACGTGGTCACCCTCGCCGATGTCGCCCGCCACGCCGGGGTGTCGGCCAGCACCGTCAGCTACGTGCTCAGCGGCAAACGCTCCATATCCGCCCCCACGCGCGAGCGGATCCAGCACAGCATCGACGCCCTCGGCTACCGGCCGCACGCCGGCGCCCGCGCGCTCGCCAGCAGCCGCACCGACATCCTCGCCCTGATGATGCCGCTCCGCACCGGGCTCTACGTGCCGGTGATGATGGAGATCGCGATGGCCGTCACCACGACGGCCCGCTCCCACGGCTACGACGTGCTGCTCCTCACCGGCGAGGAGGGCCCCGAGGCCGTCCGCCGCGTGGAGGGCAGCGCCATCGCCGACGCCATGATCGTCATGGACGTCGAGCTCGACGACCCCCGGCTGCCCTGCCTCCTGGCGGCCGAACGGCCCGCGGTCCTCATCGGACTCCCGGCCGCGTCCGCCGATGCCGGCGGCGATGCCGCCGATTCGGCAGGGCTCGACTGCGTCGACCTCGACTTCGAGGCGGCCGGAGCGCGCTGCGTCCAGCACCTCGCGGGCCTCGGCCACACCCGTATCGCCGTCCTCGGCGAGCCTCCCGCCGTCTACGCGAGGGGCACCGGCTTCGCCGCGCGCACGCTCACCGGGCTGCGCGCCGCCGCCGACGCGCACGGCGTCGGCCTGCTCCACCGGCCGGTCGAGGGCACCTACGCGGCCGTCGCCGCCGCCGTGACCCGCGTCTTCGAGGAACGCCCCGGGACCACGGCCCTCGTCGTCCAGAACGAGGCCGCCGTCGAACCGCTGCTCGCGGTCCTGCGCCACCAGGGTCGCGCGGTCCCCGAGGACGTCTCCGTCGTCGCCATCTGCCCCGACCAGGTGGCGGTCCACGCCTCGGTCCCGCTCACCGCCGTCTCCGTACCCGCCCAGGAGATGGGGCGACTCGCCGTGGAACGGCTCGTCGCCCGTCTCGGGGGAGAGCCCGCACGCGGCACGGAACTGATCGCGCCCCGCCTGACCGAGCGCGCGAGCACGGGCCGGGCGGCGGGCGCCGGTGGGGTGGGTACGGGCGCGGGTACGGCGGCAGATGCCGGTCCGTCCGTCCCGGTCGAGCCCGCCGGGCCCGGGGGCAACCCGGCCGGGCTGCCCGCGCCCGCCGGGTCGTCCGTGCCTGCCGAGCCCGCCAAGTCCCCGTCCGCGCCCGCCGGGTCGTCCGCGTCGGCAGGGCCCGCCAAGTCCCCGTCCGTGCCGGCCGGGTCGTCCGCGTCGGCAGGGCCTGCCAAGTCCCCGTCCGCGTCGGCCGGGTCGTCCGCGTCGGCAGGGCCCGTCAAGTCCCCGTCCGCGTCGGCCGGGTCGTCCGCGTCGGCAAGGCCCGCCAAGTCCCCGTCCGCGTCGGCCGGGTCGTCCGCGTCGGCAGGGCCCGCGGGCACGTCCGCCGGGCCTGCGGGTACGTCCGCCGGGACCGCTGCCACGTCCGCCGGGACCGGTTCGGCGGTCGGAGCCACCGAGGGCCGCCGTGGTCGCGGTGGACGCTGAGGGCGACGACAGCGCGACGGAGTTCCGGGCCTTCTTCGCGCGTCACTACGCCGAACTCGCCCGCCTCGCGCACCTGCTGACAGGCGAGACCGACGCCGCCGACGACCTCGCCGCCGACGCCATGCTCGCCCTCTGGCACCGCTGGGACCGGGTCCGTGCCGCCGACCACCCCGCCGCCTACGCCCGGGGCGTCGTCGCCAACCTCGTCCGCACCCGCATCCGGGGCACCGTGCGCGAGCGGCGTCGGATCGCCGCCTTCTGGGACCGGCGCCCCGACCACGTCGAGGACCCCGACGTCCCGGCCGTCGTCGACGTCCGGGCGGCGCTCCGCGCCCTGCCCTTCCGCAAGCGCGCCTGCGTCGTGCTGCGCCACGCCTTCGACCTCTCCGAGCGCGACACCGCACTCGCCCTGGGGATCTCGGTCGGTACGGTCAAGAGCCAGACCGCCAAGGGGATGGCCGAGCTCCAGCGCCTCCTGGGCGATCGGGCCGCCACCGAACTCGTCGCGGGGAGGCGTTGATGCACGAGGACCAGCTGCGCCGCGAGCTGCGGGAGGCCGGGCTCGCCCACCAGCCCGACCACGCCCGCATGCTCGCCCGGGTGGAACGCGGCCTCGCCGCACCGCCGCAGGCGTCCCTGCGCGCCCGCGCGGCCGTCCCGTGGACCGGCAGGCGCTGGGCGGTGGCCGCGGCCGTGGCGGTGGCCGTCGCCGGGGTCGTCGGCGTCGGCGGACTCGCCGTGACCACGCTGGACCGGGGGAGGACCGCACCCGCGTCGGAGCTGCCCGCGCCGGGGCCGGTGGCCGTGGCGGCCGGCACCATGGACCCCGGCAGCAACCGCTGGTGGGCGCAGGGCGATCTCGCCGTGACGACGGAGACACCGGTGTCGGGCCTCGTCGTCGACGTGCGGGTCGCCCGCACGGCCGGCGTCGTGAGCACGGGCCACTGGCGCACGCGCCCCGCCGAGGACTTCACCGTCACGGCCACCGAGGAGCCGGGCGCCCTGGTCTACCGGTGGACCCTCAAGCCGGGCCGTACGGTCCCGCCGGGCCGCCACGTCTTCGCGGTCCAGTACAACCACGCCGAGGGGGTACGGGACGCCTCGGCCGACACGTACACCGTCGTCCTGACCGGCGGCGACGGCGGCCGGGCCACCCTCCGGGGCGGCTTCGGGGCGGCAGTCCCCACGAAGTGACGGGCTTGATCGCCCGCTGAGGCGAGGTGGTTCCCGGCTGGGTCCCGGTCCTGCCGGGCCGCCGGATCCCTCCGGCGGCGGTGCTCGCCCCGGCCGCCCTCGGCGCCACGGCCCTCACGCTCCTGTCGACCGTGCTCGGCTTCGTCACCGAGATCAGGGGCACCACGATCCGGGGCGACGCCCTGTCCGCCGACTTCCCGAGCCGGGGCGGCGGCTGGGAGGCCGGCTTCTCCTCCCTCTGTCACGCCCCGCTGGTCCTGTGGGGGCCGCTGCTCGCCGTCCTCACCGTCGCGTACGGGAACCGGCGCCCGCGGGCCCGCGGATGACGCCGCCGCCGGGCGTCACACCCCCGTCGTGGAGCCGGGGCGGACGATCATCAGGACGACGACGACCGCCCAGAGGAGATTGAACACCCCGGTGAGCATGGCCAGTCGGGACGCCAGGGGCCGCGCCTCCGCCTCGGAGGCCGCGCCCTCGGCCAGGGCGAGCAGCCGTCGCTGGCCGGGCAGGACGGCCAGGCCGAGGAGGGCCGCGGCGATCGTGGTCAGCACGAGCGACACGATCAGCCAGGCGTCGGTCAGGACGCCGAGCTGGGCGCCGGTCGCGATCCCGAAGACGGGGACGACGACACCGGCGACGGCGTAACCGGCGCAGACGCGGTGGAGGACCACGGCCGTCCCGGTCCCCCCGGCCCCTCCTGTCTCCTCGCTCCCTTCGGACGGGCCGTCCTGCTTCCCGCCGCCGCAGGCCCGCAGCGCGACGCGCGGGAACATCGAGGCGGCCACGGTGATCGATCCGACGGTGACGATCGCCACCAGGACGTGGACGGACAACAGGAATTCGGTCACGGCGCATGCCTCCGCGTCAGTACTCGGTCCATTGACTGCCAATATGTTGGCTGCCAATACATACACTGCCTACCGATCCTTTGGGTAGGCTGCCTACTCATGAAGGCGGATGCGGTACGAGGACACCTGGACGGACTGCTGCTCGCGGTGCTCGAACAGGGCCCGCTGCACGGGTACGCGATCATCGCCGCGGTCCAGCACCGCAGCGGCGGCGTGCTCGAACTGCGTACGGGCACGATCTATCCGGCGTTGCAGCGGCTGGAGCGGCTCGGACTCCTGAGCAGCAGCTGGCAGTCGTCCGGCGAGCGGCGCCGGCGCGCCTACGAGCTCACCGAGGCGGGCAGGCAGACCCTGGCGGGCGAGCGGACGGCGTGGAGCGAGTTCACCGCCGCGATCGGCTCGGTCCTGAACCCGACCACGCCGCCGCCCGGGCTGGCCACGTGAGCGCGCCCACGGCCGATCCCCTGGAGGCGTACGTCGCCGGACTGACCGCCGCCCTGCACGGCCCGGCCCGCGCCAAGGCCCGGCTGATCGAGGAGATACGCGGCGGACTCGTCGACACCGCGGACGCCCATGCCGAGCAGGGCAGCCCGTATCCGGACGCGATCCGCGCGGCGGTACGGGAGTTCGGGTCGGTCGAGGAGCTCGTACCGAGCTGCCAGCGGGAGCTGACGCTCGCCCAGGCCCGGCACACCGCCCGGGCCGTCGCGCTCACCGCCCCCTTCCTCATCGCCTGCTGGTACCTGGCCGGGACCCCCGCCCCCGACCAGGCCGCCGCTCAGCTGCTCGCCGCCCACCTGGCCGGTGTCGCGATCGTCGCCACGCTGCTGTCCGCCGCGGCGCTCGCCGTCACCGGCACCCTCGCCCGCCGACTGCCCATCCCGCCCCGGCTGCCGCTCTTCGTCGCCTGGACCGGGACCACCGCGGGCGTCGCCATGGCCGTCACGACGCTCGCGCTCGCCATCGCCTCGGCCCTCGCCACGAACTGGCCGCTGCTCGCCTTCGCCGGAGCCCTCGCGGCCGCCTCGCACGCGGTCGTGGCGACCTCGGCCCGGGCCTGCCGCCGCTGCGCCCGCCTGCCGGTGACCAGGACGGCGCGGCTGATGCCTGACGGCTGACGTTCCGCCTCGTACGGGGGCAACCCTTCCGCGGCACGGCGGCGACCTAGGAACAACCGGGAGCCGCCCCGTACCCCCCCGTACCGAAGGAGCCGCACGCCGATGCGCTCGTACGACGACACAGGCACCGACACCGACGACACAGGCACCGACGACACCGACACCACCGCCGCCCCGCACCCGCTCCGCCGCCGTGCCCTCCTCGGTGCCGCCGTCGCCGGCACGGCCGCCGCCGTCACCGCGGGCCTCGCGCCCGGCACCGCCGCCGCGGCCGGCTTCGGCTGGAGCGACGACGGCACGCAGTACGTCGTCGACACCGGCGCCGGACTCGTGTTCAAGGTCGCGAAGGCCACCGGGGACCTCACGTCCCTCGTCTACAAGGGCACGGAGTACGAGGGGTACGGCGGCAAGCACTCGCACGTCGAGTCCGGCCTCGGCGCCTCCACGGTCACCCTCGCCCAGACCGGCTCCACCGTCCTCGTCACCGTCGTCCACGGCACGCTCCGCCACTACATCGCGGCCCGCTCCGGCCTCGGCAACGTCTACCTGTGGACCGACAAGGCCGACACGTCCTTCACCGCCACCCGCTTCATCGCCCGCCTCAAGCCCGGGATCTTCCCGAACGAGGGCCCCGACTCCTGGGTCGAGGGCGCCGACACCGTCATCGAGGCCGGGGACGTCTGGCAGCGTGCCGACGGCCACACCCGCTCCAAGCACTACTCCGGCGTCCGCGTCATGGACTACGACCACATCGGCTACACCACCGGCTCGGTCGGCCTCTGGATGATCCGCTCGAACCACGAGAAGGCCTCGGGCGGCCCGTTCTACCGCTCGCTCCTCCGCCACTCCAACGAACTCGGCGTCGGCCTGTACGAGATCCTCCACTACAACCAGTCCCAGACGGAGGCGATGCGCTTCGGCCTCCAGGGCCCCTACACGCTCGCCTTCACCGACGGCGGGACGCCCGCCCCGGCGCTCTTCGCCGCGAACCACGACACGTCCTGGGTCGACGGCCTCGGCATCCCCGGCTGGGTCGGCGCGGCGGGCCGCGGCCGGGTCGCGGGCGTCGGCCTCGCGGGGATGGACGCGGACCACCCGTACACGGTCGGCTTCGCCAACGCCGACGCCCAGTACTGGACCCGTGCCACCGCCGGCACGGGCGCCTTCTCGTGCCGGGGGATGCTCCCCGGCACGTACACCCTCACCGTCTACAAGGGCGAACTGGCCGTCCTCACCGGCACGGTGACCGTCACGGCAGGCGCCGCCACCGCCCTCCACACCCTCACCCTCACCAACGACCCGGCCACCGCCCCCGCCATCTGGCGGATCGGCGACTGGGACGGCACGCCCGGCGCGTTCAAGAACGCCGCCCTCATGACGTACGCCCACCCCGCCGACGTACGGGCCGCGTCCTGGACCGGGAACGTCGTGCTCGGCGCGGGTGACGTCTCCGCCTCCTTCCCCTGCTACCTCTGGAAGGGCGTCAACGACGGCGTCCTCGTGTACTTCAGGCTCACCTCCGCCCTGGCCGCAGCCGCGCACACCCTCCGGATCGGCGTCACCACCGCCTTCCTCAACGGACGGCCCCAGGTCACCGTCAACGACTGGGTCTCCGCGATCCCCTCGCCGCCGGCGCAGCCCGCGACCCGCTCCCTCACCAACGGCTCGTACCGCGGCAACAACCACACCTTCACGTACGTCGTCCCCGCGAGTGCCTGGAAGACCGACCCGAGCCAGTACAACGTGCTCCGGCTGAACGTCGTCAGCGGATCCTCCGGCACGGGCTTCCTGAGCCCGGGCACCGCGATCGACTGCGTCGACCTGCTGCCCTGACCCCTGACCACAGGTGCCCTGGGTGGGCCGAAGTCCCGCCCCGGGCCCTCGCATTGACATCAAGGGTGTGTGAATCGTCATGATCTTGGTGTTGGTGCCGCCGATGCCCCTGATGCCAAGCTGCGACCATGGTCATCTTCGATACGTCTCACGGTGCGGTGCGGGGCTTCCGGGCCTCCGCCGAGGTCGTCGCCGTGCTCGGCATCCCCTACGCGGCCCCGCCGTTCGGCGCCAACCGCTTCCGGGAGCCTCTCCCGGCTCCCGCGTGGTCCGGAGTGCGGGACTGCACGGAGTTCGGCCCCGTCTCCCCGCAGTCGGCGGAGCTGCCCGGCTCACCCGTGTGGTCGCCCGGCGACGAGGACATCCTCACCGTCAACATATGGACCCCGGTCCCGGACGGGGGTCGTCTGCCCGTCCTGGTCTGGATCCACGGCGGTGCCTACACCTTCGGATCCTCGGCCCAGCCCGACTTCGACGGCACCGCGCTCGCCCGTGCCAGCCTGGTCGTGGTCACCCTCAACTACCGGCTCGGCTTCGAGGGGTTCGGCCACGTCCCCGCCGCCGGAGCGACGGCCCACCCGGACAAGGCCCACCCGGACAACCGGGGCCTGCTCGACCAGGTCGCGGCCCTGCGCTGGGTCAGGGAGAACATCGGCGCGTTCGGCGGCGATCCCGGGAACGTCACGGTCGCCGGCCAGTCCTCCGGAGCCGCCTCCGTCGCCTGCCTGATGGTGATGGACCGCGCCCGCGGCCTGTTCCACCGCGCCATCGCGCACAGCGCCGTCAGCCCGCACTACACCCTCGACATCGCCGCCGCGACCACCCGTGAGGTCGCCGCGGCGGCGGGATGCGCCGCCACGGCGGAAGGCCTCACCTCCGCGACCCCGCAGGCCCTGGTCGTCGCCTCCGACCGGGTCGTCGACGACTACCGGCGGGACCCCGCCTCCGGGTCCCGCCACTACGACCCCTCGCTCTACGCCCCCGTCCTCGACGGCGACGTCCTGCCCACCGACCCCCTCACCGGGCTGGCCGCCGGTGCGGCCCGGGGCGTGGACCTGCTGGTCTGCCACACCACGGAGGAGTACTGGCTGCTCGACGCCGTCGGCAGCAGCGCGAAGGTCACCACCGAGGAGCAACTGGCGCGCTTCGCCGAGGACTTCGGGCTCCCCGACGGCCTGGTGGCCGGCTACCGCGCCGCGATGCCCCAGGCTCCGGTGCTCGACGTCTACCTCGCCGTCTTCGGTGACCTCCTGTTCGGGGAGTACAGCAACCGGCTCGCCGACCTGCACGCACGAGCCGGCGGCCGGGCGTTCCTGTCGCGCTTCGACCGTCGGCGCACCGGCCCGGACGGAGTCGTACGGGCCTGGCACTGCGCGGACGTCCCCTTCGCCTTCGGCAACGTCGACAGCGACTGCGTGGCCTTCCTCATCGGCGGCGCCCCCACCTCCGCGGACCATGGACTGGCCCGCCGCATGGTGCGCGCGTGGGCCGACTTCGCCGCCACCGGAGACCCGGGCTGGCCGTCGGTCGACGGCTCCGCTGCGCAGGCCCACACCTGGACCACCGACGACGATCCCGACGACGACCTGCCCACGGCTGAACGTGCTCTGTGGGCCGACGCGGAATTTCCCGTCCTGCGCCCGTGAACGGGCAGCCCCCTCGTCAGGCGCAGGGCCTCCGGGGGAACCAGTCGCCGAGATACGTCTCCCGGGTCGCCGTCGCGGCCTGCGCCGCCGCGAGCTGGGGACGGTTCTCCGGGACGGTGACCGCCGCGCCCCGGCCGGTGTTGCGGTACTCGGCGAAGCGCTGCGCCTGCCACGGGTGGGCGTCGCGCATGTTCGCGTACGGGGCGGCGGCGTCGATCCCGGGGCCGAGGGCGCTCTCCCGGACCACGAGCGACGGCCAGGCGGTCAGGTCCGAGCTCGGCACCCAGGGTCTGGCCAGCTTGTGGAAGCCGTCGGGCGCCTCGCTGGTGATCCGGCAGCGGGAGGCCAGGAAGCCGTACGGGTTGGCGCCCGCCGTCGACGGGGCGAACACGAAGCCGTACGGGGCGCCCGTCAGATCGGTGCGGACCAGCGTACGGAAGTGGCAGTGCTCGAACACCGCCGTCGCGCGGCCGAAGACGAAGTCGACGTCACCCTCGACGTAGCAGTGCGCGAAGTACTGACGGGCGAAGGACGTCAGGGACGTCGAGTCCGCGTACAGCGTGTCCTGGTGACCCAGGAAACGGCAGTGGAGGAACGCCGAGCGATCGCCCTGCACCTTCAGCGCGACGGCCTGGGTCCCGGGGTTCCCGGGGAGGTCCGTGCGGAGGAAGTCGTTGGCGAAGGTGACCCCCTGGGCGGTGAAGCCGTCCGCCTGGACGGTCGTGGTCGCCGAACCGCTCGTGCCGTAGGTGCCGCCCTCAGGGCGGGGCGTACCGGCCGCGTTGTCGTACACCACGACCACGTCCCGGGGGTCGCCGCTCGCGCCGATCCAGGTCATGTCCGTACGGGCGGCGCTCACCGCGACGGTCTCCCGGTACGTCCCGGGGGCGAGCACCAGCGTCCGGCCGGTGCCGCTCGCGGCGGTGACCGCGGCCTGGAGGGTGGTGTGGTCGCCGAGGCCGCCGGGGTCCACGTACAGCGTCCGCCCGGTGAGCCGGGCGGACGGCGAACCGAAGCGTCCGAAGAGTCTGTTCGGTGCTGCGGCCGCGGTGGCGGCGGGCAGTGCCAGGGCAAGAGCCGCGCCGACACCGGCGGTGAGAAGGGTACGGCGGCCGAGGGCATCGGCACCGGGGTGGTGCGAGGGCATGCGGGTGCTCCTTCGCTGCTGGGGAGGGAGGGAACGGAGGGAGGCCGGGTGCGGCGATACCCCGGCCTCCAGCCGGGAGGCTCAGCGCGCGCGGCCGGCGCCCGCGTGGAGGGCGACGCGGACCGGGACGACCAGCGGGTGGTCGACACGGGTGCGCAGGGCCGGCGTCCAGCCCGCGTCCGCGCGCAGGACCTCCCCGGGGAACTGCTCGTTGTGGACGGCGAGCAGGTCGACCGGGCGGCCGTTGACGTAGTTGCCGGAGGTCGTGACCGGCGCGTCCTTCCACTTCTTCAGGATCTGCCCGGCGGGCACGTCGGCGGCGAGCGTGAACGCGTTCTTCTCGGCGACGAGCTGGGACTCCTGGCCGATGCCCAGGCTGTACACGTAGGACGGACCCGCGACCACGAAGTGGTTGTTGTACGCGTCGACCTGCCCGAAGCGCACCCGGGGCGCCCGCTCCACGACCTTGTCGAAGAGGTTGTGGTGGAGGGTGACGCGCAGCTTGCCCCGGTCGGTGGCGCCCGCGCTGTCGCTGTTGCCGATCATCAGGGTCTTGTCGTGGTCGGTGAAGACGTTCCAGGAGGCCGTGACGAGGTCCGCGCCGCGCACCACGTCCAGCTCGCCGTCGTGCTGCTGGTAGACCTCCCCGTAGTACGAGGGCAGCGAACTGTCCGGGTGGGCCCCGTCGGTGAAGGTGTTGTGGTCGATCCAGACGTGGGTGGAGCCGTACACGACGAGGCTGTCGTACTCGGAGTTCCACGCCCCGGTCGCGCCGTCCGTCGGGTCCCACTGCGGGAAGCAGTCGAGGGGGCTCTCCAGGGTCAGGTTCCGGACGATGACGTTGTCGACGCCCTGGACCTGGAGGCTGCCGCCGGTGATCCCCGCGTGCCTGCCGACGCCCACGATCGTGGTGTTCGCGGGCACCTTCACCTTGATGGCCTGCCCTTGTGCCGTGGCGGAGGCGGCCCGCAGATCCTCCTGGGGGCCGCTGACCCCGTTCTCGTACCCCCAGACGGCCGGGTCGTAGTCGGCGAGGTAGCGGGCGAAGTCGTAACCGGGGGCCTCGAAGGCGGCGCAGCCGTCGGCGGTCGCGTTCAGCGTGCCCACCACCTTGACGATCCGGGGCTCGGTGCCGGGCGCTTCGAGCGCGGCGCGGAACTCCTCCCAGGTGGTGACGGTGACGACCCGGGAGGCGTCGGCGGCGGATCCGCCGGTGGTGCCGGCGCCCTCGGACGCCCAGCCGTCGCCGGCCGGCAGGGTCGCCCTCGCCGGGTCGGCGGCGGGGCGGTGGCCGGAGTGGGCGCCTGCGGCGGGCGCGGTCACCGTCAGGGCCAGCGCGGTGGCGGCCACGACTCCCAGCTTCTTGCGTCTGTTCACGGTCAGCTCTCCTCAAGAACGGGCTCGGGCACGGGCCAGGTGATGCGGTCGGTGGGGATCTCGTCGTCCAGGCGGCGCGTCTCGCGCGGCGTGAGGACGTGGGTGCGGAGCAGCTCGGCGGCGACGAGCCGGGCCACCTCGATCGCGCCGGGCGGGTTGAAGTGGGTGTTGTCCTGCTCGGTCGCGGTCCAGTTGAAGTACGTCTTCGTGGCCTCGGGGCCGAGCTGCTGCCACAGGGCCAGGGACAGCGATTCGATGTCGAGCAGCGGGACGTCCGCCTCCAGGGCGGTCTCCCGCATCGCCGCCGGGTACGCGCCGTGGGTGCGCAGGGCCGTGCCGTCGGCGGCGAACTTCCGCCGCTCGACGGAGGTGGCGAGCACCGGGAGGGCGCCCCGGGCCCGCGCTCCGTCGACGAAGACCCGCAGATTGTCCTGGTAGGTGGTCCACGGCTCGGTGTAGCGGGTGGGGTCGGCGGTCTTCTGGTCGTTGTGGCCGAACTGGACCAGGAGCAGGTCGCCGGGGCGTATCGACGTCAGGATCGCGTCGAGCCGGCCCTCGGCGAGGAAGCTCTTGGTGCTGCGTCCGTTGACCGCGTGGTTGGCGACGGTCAGGCCCTTGTGCAGGAAGAAGGGGAGCGCCATGCCCCAGCCGGTCTCGGGCGCGGCGTCGGCGTACTTCTGGGCGGCCGTGGAGTCGCCCGCGAGGAAGACGGTGCGCATACGGGGGTGTCCTTGGGGAGGGTGACCTCGGGTGGGGAGTCCCTGGGCGCGGGCGGCGGGCGCCCCGGCCAGGGCGAGCGCGAGGCCCGCCCCGGCCGTGACCACCGCGCGGCGGCCGACGCTCACTTCTTCTGCTGCTTCCACTCGGCCTGGGCCGCGTTCAGCTGCTCGGCGAGGGCGTCGAGGAACTCCTTGGCCGTGGCCTTCCCGAGCAGGACCTTCTGGAAGGCGGCCTCGTTGTCGGCCTTGGAGATGGTGTTCCAGTCGGGCAGGTAGTACGGCAGCTGCACGATCGACGCCTTGCCGCTGAAGAGGACGTCGGCGGCGAGCTTGGTCGGCTCGGCCTCCTGGATCCACGCGTCCTTCGCGGCCTCCGTGTTGGCGGGGATCGCGCCGGCCGACTTGTTCCACTTGCTGTTGGACTCGTGGGAGGCCGCGAACTCGATGAACTTCCAGGCGGCGGCCTTGTTCTTGCTCGACGAGAAGAGGCCGAGGCCGTCGACCGGGTTGGAGACCTGCACCCGGGTGCCGTCGTCGAGGGTCGGGTTCGGGATGCCCCGGAACTTCTCCGTGCCGAGCGCCTTCACGTGGTCCTGGTACGAGCCCAGGTTGTGGTTCAGCATGCCGATCTCGCCGCTGTCCCACTGGGCGACCATCTTGGTGAAGTCGTTGTTGACGTCGGCCGCCGGGGTGGTCTTCTTGAACAGGCCCGCGTACTTCTCCAGGGCCGCCACGTTCTTGGGGTCGTTGACGGTGGTCTTGTCGCCGTTCCAGAAGCCGGTGATGCCGCTCTGGCCGTACATCGCGTCGAGGGCCTGCGCGACGGAGCCGGCGCCGCCGCGGATCGTGTAGCCGAAACGGTTCTTGTCCTTGGCGGTGAGCTTCTCGGCCGCCGCGTAGAACGCCGACCAGGTGGTGGGCTCGGCCAGACCGGCCGCCTTGAACAGGTCGGTGCGGTAGTAGAGGACGCCGTTGCTGGCGGAGGTGGGGACCGTGAACAGCTTGTCCTGGCCGCCAGCGGCCTTGACGCTGTCGACCATCCCGGTGTTCAGCTTGCCCTTGAGCGCGCTGTCCTCGACCCGGGCGTCCAGCGGCTCCAGGGCGTTCTGCGCGGCGATCCCGGCGAGCATGGCCGCGCCGACACCGCCGACGTCCGGCAGGCCGCCGCCCTGGATGGCGGTGTCGTACTTGGACTGCACCTCCTTGGAGGCGACGCCGACGTACTCCACGTCGATGTCCGGGTTCGCCTTCTCGAAGTCCGCGATGATCTCCTTCCAGACATCGGTGCGGACGCCGCCGTTGTTGTCCCAGAAGGTGATCTTGCCTGTGCCCGATCCCTCCGTACCCTTGTCGCCGCCTCCGCTGCCGTCGTCACCGCAGGCGGTGGCGGTCAGGGCGAGGACGCCGGACAGGGCGAGGGCGAGGGCGGCTCTGCGCCGTCCGCCGGGGAAGATGGTCATCGTCGGCTCTCTTCTCTCGGGGTCTTGCGGGGATGGGGATGTGGGGGAGCTCAGGGGGGGCAGGGGGTAGGGGGCTGGGGTGTTCAGGCGGTGACGCGGAACGCGGTGAACACGGCCGTCCCGGCGTGTCCCGCGCCCTCCGGCGCCCCCGCGAACAGGCCGAGCAGCGCACCGACCCAGCGCCAGGGGGTGGCGGCGAACTCCGGGCCCAGCGGGACCGGACCTCCGGCGCCCTCCTCGGTGTACGAGAACCGGCAGCGCGCGTCCGCGGTGACGTCGATCCGCAGGAGGACCCGGTCCCCGGCCACCGGCCGGGAGTGGGCGGCGTCCCGCTCGCGGTCGGCGTTGGCCGGGGCGAAGCGGTGCGTCAGCCCGACCGTGCCGTCCGGCGCCCGTTCCAGACCGATCCAGGCGTACGCGTCGCCGAGGACCACGAGCCCCGCGCGGGCCCCGACCGCCTCGCCGTCGAGCCGCAGCCCGACCTCGACCGTGCACGCCCCGGCCGGCAGCCGCTGGGTGAGCACGTGCGGCACGCTCCGCAGATCGTCGAGCCGCTCCGTACGGACACAACCGAGGCGCAGGCCGTCGCCCGCGTGCTGGGTCGCCCAGCCCTCGTCCGGGTTGGCGGTCCACTGCCACTGGCGGCCGAACCGCCCGCCGGGGAAGGTGTCGTCGACCGCGGGCCGCGAGGGCGGCTGATCCGGCAGGTCCGGCTTGCGGTGGACGCGGACGGGCGCGCCGCAATCACCGAGCACCGGCCAGCCGTCCGTGCCCCAGCGCATCGGCTGGAGGTGGACGAGCCGGCCGTGCGCGCCCGACTGCTGGAAGTGCAGGAACCAGTCCTCACCGCGCTGGGTGCGCACCCAGCCGCCCTGGTGGGGGCCGTTGACGTCGGTGTCGCCCTGCGCGAGGACGGTCCGCTCCTCGTACGGGCCGTGGAACGACCGTGACCGGAAGGCGCCCTGCCAGCCGGTGGCCACGCCCCCGGCGGGGGCGAGGATCCAGAACCAGCCGTCGTGCCGGTACAGCTTCGGGCCCTCCAGGGTGAACCAGCCCGGGATCAGGTCGGCGTCCACGAGGACCCGGCCCTCGTCGAGGACCTTCGTGCCGTCGGGGCTCATCCGGTGCCCGGTGAGCCGGTTGTTGAACCCGGCGCGGGACTTCGCCCACCCGTGGACGAGGTACGCCTCGCCGGACTCCTCGTCCCACAGCGGGCAGGCGTCGATCAGCCCGAGCCCCGACTTCACCAGGTGCGGTGCGGTCCACGGGCCGCGCACCGAGGGGGAGTTGACCTGGAAGATCCCGTGGTCGGGGTCGCCCCAGAAGATCCAGAACCGGCCGTCGTGGTGCCGCAGGGAAGGCGCCCAGACCCCGCGGTCGTGCCGGGGCGCCGTGAACGCGGCGGCCGGTTCGAGCCGCTCCAGGGCGTGGCCCACCAGGGTCCAGTTGACCAGGTCCCGGGAGTGCAGCAGCGGCAGCCCGGGGGCGCGGCCGAAGCTGGACGCCGTCAGGTAGTAGTCCTCGCCCACCCGGACGACGTCGGGGTCCGACCAGTCGGCCGCGAGGACCGGATTGCGGTACGTACCGTCACCCAGGTCGCCCGTGGCGACGCCGGCGGCGGCCGCCCCGCTCACGAGGCCACCGCCTTGCGGACCAGGGCGGCGGCGCCGGGCCGGTCGAGTCGGCCGTCGGCGACGACGGTGACCACCCGCCGTACGAACGTCTCCCCGGCCGGCACCGGCAGCCGGCCCTCGTGGGCGAGGGACGAACCCACGCCCGGGTACTCGGCGGCCCGTACGAACCACGGGTCGCGGCGGGTCGTCTCCGTCGCCCCGGCGAAGACCAGGGTCCAGCCGTCGCCCGAGAGCGCCACCCAGTCGGAGCGGGCGCCGTGCACCGACTCCTCGCCGTCGGCGTCCGCCCCGAAGACGACGGGTGCGGCCGCCTCCTTGGGCGCGCGCCAGAAGAACCCGCCGTACGCCGCGCCCGGCCGTCCGTTCGTCGCGGGGCTGCCGATCGACAGGTCCCGCCCCGACACGTTGGCGAGGGAGAAGGTGAGGTCGAGCGCCCAGGCGGAGTCCGTGAGGGCGGTGGCCGCCACGGTCCGGTGCTCGCGAAGGAGCCGCTCGCCCGCCGCCCACCAGGTCAGCTCCTCGACGAAGCCGTCCGGGTCGCACAGCTTGAACCCGTCGTGCCGCTGCAGGCCGTGGTTGTCGAGCTCGACCGAACCGCGGTCGCGGACGAAGGTGCGCCCGCCCCAGAAGTTGTGGCCCGCCACGTCGGGGACGGCGACGCCCGCCCCGAGGTGGTGTGGATGGTCCTCGGGCACGGTCTCGGTCACCACCCGACCGGCGAGGGTCGTCACGGGGTGGAGATACGGCCGGGGCGCGTGGTCGAGGGCCAGTGGGGGCCGGGTGGTGTAGCGGGCGACGGTGCGGCCCGCGCAGCGCAGGAGGGTCGGTGCCTCGGTGGTCATCGGGCCTCCGCCCGGGTCGAAGGCGCCCAGGCGGCGCCGAGTTCGGAGAAGAGCCGCAGTTCGTCGGCGCTCGCGTCGACCAGGGCGTCGATCCCGTCGACGACCCGGCGCGGCGCGCTCTCGCCGGGCTCGGTGTGCCAGTGCGAGGCGGGTATCCCGCGCGGGTCCGGAGCCGTACGGACCGCCTCGACGACCCGCATGAAGGCGCCGGTCTCCGCCGGGGGCACCCACAGCGGCTCGCCGTCCGTCACATGGGCGACGAGGTTCTCCAGGAGGTCGGTCCGCCCGTACTCGGTCTCGACCGGGCCGTGCCCCGCCCGCTGCACGAGCACCCGGTCCTGCCGGTACCAGAAGGTGATGCGGCCCTGGCTGCCGTGGACGACGACGTACGGCTCCGAGGACTTCTCGGCGCAGAGCGTCGCCGCCACCGTCACCGGGGTGCCGGCCGCCGTCAGGACCCGTACGCAGGAGGTGTCGTCGGACTCGATGGCGTGGGCGTGGAGCAGTTCCGCCTCGATGTGCTCGACGTCCTCGGCCCGGGTGGAGCCGGAGAGCGCGAGCGCCGTGGCGACCGCGTGCGCCAGGGGGTTGGTGAGCGCCCCGTCGACGACGTCGACCCCGGCGAGGCGCCGGTGACCCGCCCATGGGGCGCGCCGGAAGTAGGCCTCGTCGCGGACCCAGGCACCGGCGGCGCCGACGCCGAGGAGTTCGCCGATCGCGCCCTCCTCGACCATCCGGCGGATCGCGGGCACCGCGTGCGAGCCGAGCGACTGGAAGCCGATCTGACAGGCCACCCCGGCAGCCTCGACGCCGTCGGCCATCCTGCGGAACTCCGCGAACGACGGGGCGGGCGGCTTCTCCAGGAGGATGTGCGCGCCGTGCCGGGCGGCGGCGAGCGTCATGTCGGTGTGGGTCTGGATGGGCGTGCTGAGCACGGCGATCCGGGCGCCGGTGGAGGCGAGCAGCGCCTCGAAGTCGGCGGACTGCTCCGGGTCCCCGATGCCGTCGAGCTCGGCCGCGTCCAGCGGGCGCAGCTCGCAGACCCCGGCGAGGCGGACGAGCCCGCGCTCTTCGAGGCGCCGGATGTTGAGGAGGTGGCTGCGGCCGTGGCCGCGGGCGCCGGCCAGGACGACGGGGAGCGGGGTGCGTACGGTGTTCATGTCTTCCTTGTTCACGTGGTGGCCGCTCATCCCTTCACCGCCCCGGCGCTGAAGCCGGTGACCAGCCACTTCTGGATGAAGGCGAAGACGATGACGACGGGGACGGCGGCGATGACCCCGCCCGCCGCGAGCGCGCCGAGGTCGACGCTGTCGGCGCCCATGAGGGTGTTGAGGCCGACCGGGATCGTCTGCTTGTCCTGGCTGCTCAGGAACATCAGGGCGAAGAGGAAGTGGTTCCAGGCGTGGACGAAGGCGAAGGAGCCGACGGCGACGAGCCCGGGCCGCAGCAGGGGGAGGACGACGATCCGGAAGGCGCTGAAGCGGTTGCAGCCGTCGACCCAGGCGGCCTCCTCCAGGGAGTACGGCACGTTCCTGATGAAGCCGCTGATGAGGATCATCGACAGCGGGAGCTGGAAGACCGTCTCGGCGATGATGACCGAGCCGAGGGAGTTGATCATCCGCAGCTCGGCGAAGATCTGGAAGAGCGGGACGAGCAGCAGGGCGCCCGGCACGAACTGCGAGCAGAGCAGGGCCAGCATGAAGCCCTTCTTGATCCGGAAGTCGAAGCGGGCGAGCGCGTACCCCCCGGCCAGCGCGACGACCGTGGTCATGACGAGCACCGCGACGCCGATGAGCAGGCTGTTCTGGAAGAAGACGCCGAAGCTGCGCTCCGTCCACACCTTCTCGAAGTGCTCGGTGGTCATCGGCCACGGCAGGAGCGACGTGGAACCGGCCGGCCGCACCGCGAACAGCAGGATCCAGTAGAAGGGGACCAGGGTGAAGATCAGGTAGATCCCGAGGGGCAGGTAGATCTGCCAGCGGGGGACCTCGTCCCAGGCCGGGCGGCGCTTGCGGCCGGCGGCCGGCGGGGTCCGGTCGGGGGGCGGGGGTGCCTGCGCGGCCCCGGGGGCGGGGGCGGCGGTCAGGGTGGACTCGGCTGTCACTTGCCGTCGCCTCCGAACTTGCTCAGGCGCAGATAGACCATCGAGCAGAAGAGAAGGATCACGAACGCCACCGTGGTGAGGGCGGAGGCGTATCCGAAGTTGTGGGCGTCGACGCTGGTGTGGGCGATGTACAGCGGGAGGGTGGTCGTCTCGCCCGCGGGGCCGCCGCCGGTCAGCGTGTAGAGCAGGTCGACGTTGTTGAACTCCCACACCGCGCGCAGCAGCGTGGACAGCACGATCGCGTCCCGGATGTGGGGCAGCGTGATGTGCAGGAACTGGCGGATCCGGCCCGCCCCGTCGACCTCGGCCGCCTCGTACAGGTCCTTCGGTACGGACTGGAGGTCGGCCAGGATGAGGATGGCGAAGAAGGGCACCCCGCGCCAGAGGTCGGCGACGATCGCCGCGGGGAAGACGGTCGCGGTGTCGGAGAGCAGCGACGTGCCGTACTCGCCGAGGCCCAGGTCCGCGAGGTACCGCGTGATGCCGGTCTGGGAGTTGTAGAGCAGCACCCAGATCGCGGAGGTGAGCACGCCCGAGACGGCCCACGGCGAGAAGACGAGGGCCCGGCCCAGGGCGCGGCCCACGAAGGTCTGGTTCACGATCAGGGCGAGGGCGAGGCCGAAGAGCAGCTGGAGGGTCACCTCGACCACGACCCACTTCAGGCTGAAGGACAGCGTCCCCCAGAAATGCGGGTCGTCGGTGAAGATCCGGGTGAAGTTGTCCAGGCCGGCGAAGCCGTTCCGCCAGGGCTTGGTGGGGTTGTAGTGCTGGAGGCTGTAGTAGAAGACGCTGAGCACCGGGTAGGCGATGAAGCCCAGCATCAGCAGTCCGGCGGGGGCGATCAGGAGATACGGCAGTCGGCGGGGGGCCGCTCCCGTGCGGCGGCGCCTCCGTGCCGGTTCGGCCTGGGACGTGTCGGCCTGGGGCGGTGAGGTCACAGCTGAGGCCATGACGGCGGCTCCGTTCTCGGTGAAGCGCTTCGCGAACGACGTTCGAGATTTCGGACAGGTGGGGCGGGGTGGGCTTCGGGGTGGGGTTCGGGGTGGACTGGACGGTGCCCTGGGCGTGGTGCTCAGGGCGGTGCTGCGGGTGGCGGGGTCAGCCCGCGTACGGATCTGGGGTGGTTCCCGGCCTGGCCAGGAACGCGAAGTCGCAGCCGGTGTCGGCCTGGGAGATCTGCTCCATGTAGAGCGCGCCGTAGCCGCGTTCGTACCGGGCCGGCGGAGGCGTCCACGCGGCCCTGCGGCGGTCCAGCTCCTCGTCCGTGACGTGCAGGTGGAGGGAGCGGGCCGCGACGTCGAGGGTGATCGTATCGCCCGTACGGACGAGGGCAAGGGGTCCGCCGACATGGGACTCGGGCGCCACGTGCAGCACACAGGCCCCGTAACTCGTCCCGCTCATCCGGGCGTCGGAGATCCGGACCATGTCCTTCACCCCCTGCTCCAGGAGGTACGCGGGGATCGGCAGCATCCCGTACTCCGGCATGCCCGGACCGCCCTTGGGGCCCGCCCCGCGCAGCACGAGGACGTGGTCGGCGGTGATGCCGAGCGCCGGGTCGTCGATGGTCCGCTGCATGGTCCGGTAGTCGTCGAAGACGACCGCGGGACCGGTGTGCTTCAGCAGCCGCGGCTCGGCCGCGATGTGCTTGATGACCGCGCCGTCCGGGCAGAGGTTGCCCCGCAGCACCGCGACCCCGCCCTCGGCCGCCAGCGGCCTCGACCGGTCCCGGATCACGTCGTCGTCGTGGACGAGGGCGCCGGCGAGCTGCTCGCGCAGGGTGGCGTGCGAGACCGTGGGCCGGTCCAGGTGCAGCACGTCCGTGAGCCGCGAGAGGAACCCCGGCATCCCGCCCGCGAAGTGGAAGTCCTCCATCAGGTACCGGCCGCCCGGCCGGAGGTTCGCCAGGACCGGGACGGTCCGCGCGATCCGGTCGAAGTCGTCGAGCGTGAGCTTCACCCCGGAGCGCCCGGCCATCGCGATCAGGTGGATCACCGCGTTGGTCGAGCCGCCGAGCGCCAGGACGGCGGCGACCGCGTCCTCGTACGCCTCCCGGGTCAGCAGCCGTGACAGCCGCAGGTCCTCCCGTACGAGCTCCACGATCCGCAGCCCCGAGGCCGCGGCCATCCGGTCGTGGCCCGAGTCCACCGCCGGCACCGAGGAGGCGCCCGGCACGGTCACGCCCAGGGTCTCCGCGGCGGCGGTGAGCGTGGAGGCCGTCCCCATCGTCATGCAGTGGCCGGGCGAGCGGGCCAGACCGCTCTCCAGCTCGGACATCTCGCAGTCGCCGATCCGCCCGGCGCGCTTCTCGTCCCAGTACTTCCACATGTCCGTACCGGAGCCGAGGGTCTCCCCGCGCCAGTGGCCGGGCAGCATCGGACCGGCCGGGACGAAGACGGTCGGCAGGTCGACGGAGGCCGCGCCCATCAGCAGCGCCGGAGTCGTCTTGTCGCAGCCGCCCATCAGGACCGCCCCGTCCACCGGGTACGAGCGGAGCAACTCCTCCGTCTCCAGGGCGAGGAGATTGCGGTAGAGCATCGGCGTCGGCTTCTGGAAGGTCTCCGAGAGCGTGGAGACCGGGAACTCCAGAGGGAAGCCGCCCGCCTGCCACACCCCCCGCTTCACGGCCTGCGCGCGGTCGCGGAGATGGACGTGGCAGGGATTGATGTCGGACCAGGTGTTGAGGATCGCGATCACCGGCTTGCCGAGGTGCTCCTCGGGCAGATAGCCGAGCTGGCGGGTGCGGGCGCGGTGGCTGAACGAGCGCAGCCCGTCCGTGCCGTACCACTGATGACTGCGCAGGTCCTCGGGCTTCCTCGTCACATCGGCCACCCGGCGGCTATCGCGGCGACCTCGGCCCGCTCGCTCTCGGGGAGTTCACGGCTCGGCGGGCGGATGTCGCGGCGGCACAGGCCGAGGGAGGCGAGGGCCTCCTTGACCACCGTCACGTTGTCGGCGCTGCCGTTCGCCGCGCGCAGCTCCTCGAAGCGGCGGATCCGCTCCCACACCTTCATCGCGGTCGGGTAGTCGCCCGCCCGCAGGGCGTGCAGCATCTCCAGGGAGAGCGCGGGGGAGACGTTGACGAGGCCGGAGGTGAAGCCGGTCGCGCCGCTCGCGAAGTAGGAGGGGGCGTACGGCTCGGCGAGCCCCGCCACCCACACGAAGCGGTCGAGGCCCGCGTCCCGGGCGAAGCCGGCGAACCGGGAGGCGTCCGGGACGGCGTACTTGACCCCGATCACGTTGGGGCAGGCGGCGCCGAGTTCGGCGAGCCGGGCACCGCTCAGGAGCGGGTTGCGGAGGTACGGGACGACGCCGAGCTCCGGCACGGCCTCGGCGATGGCCCGGTGGTAGTCGACCCAGCCGCTCTCGGAGACGTACGGGTGCACGGGCTGGTGCACCATCAGCATGTGGGCCCCGGTGGCGCGGGCGTGTCGGGCGGCCTCGACGGCCGTCGGCACGTCGTGGCCGACGCCGACGAGGATCACGGCGCGGTCCCCGGCCTCCTCGACGGTCGCCTCGGTGAGGGAGCGGCGCTCCTCGGGGGCGAGGGCGTAGAACTCGCCCGTGTTGCCGTTCGGCGTGAGGGTGCGTACACCGCCGTCGAGCAGCCGGCGCAGCAGCGTCCGGTGCGCGGCGGTGTCCACCGAACCGTCCTCGGCGAACGGGGTGACGGGGATGGCCACCACATCGGCGAGGGCGGCCCTCAGGGTCTCGAAATCCATGCTCACTCGGTGCTCACTCGCTGTTCAGAGGGGAGTGGGGGAAGGCGCGCTCGACGAACGAGGCGATGTGGTCGTGTACGGCCAGGCCGGCACCCTCGACATCGCCCGCGGCGGCGAGCCGCAGGATCTCCTCGTGCTCCGCGGCCTCGCGCTCCCAGGAGGGGACGGCGGCCCAGGCGACCGTGGAGACCAGGGCGGCCTGGTCGCGGACCTCGTCGAGCATCCGGCCGAGCAGCGGATTGCCGCAGGGCAGATACAGCGCGCGGTGGAAGTCCCGGTTCGCCAGGGACCGTTCGGCCGGGTCCTCGGCCCCGGCGGCCCGGCGCAGCGCCTCGTGCGCCGCGTCGAGCGGGGCGGCGGAGGCGACCGCGCGGCGGACCGCCTCGGGCTCCAGGAGCAGGCGCACGTCGTAGACCGACCGGGCCATGTCCGCGTCGACCATCCGGACCGTGACGCCCTTGTACTGGCTCATCACCACGAGCCCGCTGCCCGCGAGGGTCTTGAGCGCCTCGCGCACCGGAGTCTTCGACACCCCGAAGCGCGCGGCGAGTTCGGTCTCCACGAGCGCCTGGCCGGGTCTGAGCCCTCCGGTGAGGATGTCGTGCTTGATCGCTTCCAGGACGTACTGGGTGCGGGACGGGATGGGGCTGGGGGCGAAGGCCATGGAGCACTCTCAGATCTCGTGTATCGCGTCTCATATATGACGTACGAAGTGCAACGGGCATGAAGCTATGGGGGCGTTCGTGTTTCGTCAATGCTTCGCGCAAACGCTTTCTACGGGACTGGTCCACCGTTTTGTTTTCTGGGATAACTATTGGGGGCTCGGTGCGCCCCTCCTCCCTCGGCGCAGCCCCCACCCGCCTCACCCCACCCCCAAGGACCCGCATGAAGTTCACCGACGGCTTCTGGCTGATGCGCGAGGGCGTCCACGCCTCGTACGCCACCGAAGTCCGCGATCTGCGCGCCGAAGCCGACCGCTTCACCGCCTACGCCTCCGTCAAGCGGGTCGCGACCCGTGGCGACACCCTGAACTCGGCGCTCCTGACGGTGGAGTGCCGGTCGCCCGCCGACGGGGTGATCGGGGTCCGCGTCACCCACCACGCGGGGAAGGTCCACCGGGGCCCGGACTTCGCCCTGGCGGAGGGCTCCGGCTGCGGAACCGTCGTGGTCGACGGTCCTGTCGTCGAACTCGCCTCAGGACCGCTGCGGCTGCGCCTGGACCGCTCGAAGCCCTGGACGCTGGACTTCCGCGACGCCGACGACCGCCCGCTCACCGAGGCGGGCCGCAAGGGCACCGCCTTCGTCACCACCGCCGACGGCTCCCACCACATGGCGGTCCAGCTGGCGCTCGGCGTCGGCGAGCAGATCTACGGCCTCGGCGAGCGCTTCACGCCCTTCGTGAGGAACGGCCAGAGCGTCGACATCTGGCAGGCCGACGGCGGCACCAGCAGCGAACAGGCCTACAAGAACATCCCGTTCTACCTCTCCTCGCGCGGCTACGGCGTCTTCGTCGACCACCCCGGACGGGTCTCGTTCGAGGTCGGCTCCGAGGCCGTCGGCCAGGTCCAGTTCAGCGTCGAGGACCAGAGCGTCGAGTACTTCGTCGTGGCGGGCCCGACGCCCAAGGAGGTGCTCGCCCGCTACACCGCGCTCACCGGCCGCCCGGCCCTGCCCCCGCCGTGGTCCTTCGGCCTCTGGCTCACCACCTCCTTCACCACCCGCTACGACGAGGAGACCGTCACCTCCTTCGTCGACGGCATGGCGGAGCGCGGCATCCCGCTCTCCGTCTTCCACTTCGACTGCTTCTGGATGCGCGAGTACCAGTGGTCGGACTTCCGCTGGGACCCCGAGACCTTCCCCGACCCCGAAGGCATGCTGGCCCGGCTGAAGGAGCGGGGCCTGCGCGTCGGCATGTGGATCAATCCGTACATCGCGCAGAAGTCCGCGCTCTTCGAGGAGGGTGGAGAGCGGGGCTATCTACTCAAACGGCCGAACGGCGACATCTGGCAGTGGGACCTGTGGCAGCCCGGCATGGCCCTGGTCGACTTCACGAACCCGGCGGCCCGGACCTGGTTCCAGGACAAGCTGCGGCCGCTGCTCGCGCAGGGCGTCGACTGCTTCAAGACCGACTTCGGCGAGCGGATCCCCACCGACGTCGTCTGGCACGACGGCTCGGACCCCGAGCGGATGCACAACTACTACGCCCAGCTCTACAACCGGACCGTCTTCGAGCTCCTGGAGAAGGAGCGGGGTACGGGCGAGGCCGTGCTGTTCGCCCGCTCGGCGCCCGCCGGCGGCCAGCAGTTCCCCGTCCACTGGGGCGGCGACTGCTGGGCCTCCTTCGAGGCGATGGCGGAGTCGCTGCGCGGCGGACTCTCGCTCTCCCTCAGCGGGTTCGGCTTCTGGAGCCACGACATCGGCGGCTTCGAGGGCACGCCGGACCCCGAGGTCTTCACGCGCTGGCTCGCCTTCGGCCTGCTGTCCTCGCACAGCAGGCTGCACGGCAGCGACTCCTACCGGGTGCCGTGGGAGTTCGGCGAGGAGGCCGTCGCGGTCGCGCGCCGCTTCACCCGGCTCAAGCACCGGCTCATGCCGTACCTGTACGGGGCGGCCGCCGAGGCCCACGCCGCGGGCGTCCCCGTCATGCGGCCCATGCTCCTGGAGTTCCCCGGCGACCCGGCCTGCCGGACCCTGGACCGGCAGTACATGCTCGGCCCCGACCTGCTCGTCGCCCCGGTCCTCGCGACGGGCGGCGAGGTGGAGGTGTACCTGCCGACGGGGGAGTGGACCCACCTCCTCACGGGCGAGACGGTCACAGGCCCGGGCTGGCGCCACGAGACCCACGCACTCGACAGCCTCCCGCTGTACGTCCGCCCCGGCACCGTCCTGCCCCTGGGCGCGGACGACTCCCGCCCGGACGGCGCGTGGCTCGACGGCCTGACCCTCCTGGTGGCCCCGGGCGCCGCCCTGGACACGACGACCACGGTCACCGTCCCGGACCACCGGGGCGCTCCGGCGGCGGTCTACCGCGTGACGCACACGCCGGAGGGCCCGCGCGCGGAGGCGACGGGTACGGAACTGCCGTACGAGGTGAGGAGCCTGGGGACGGAGCCGGGGGAGTCGCCCGGCTTGTGAGCGCAGGGCACGGTCGCCTCGTCGGTGGGCATGCCGAGGAGTTCGTGCAGTCCACGGGCTGACGCGACGAAGACACTCATTTGGTGGGCTCGCGGTTGTAGAGCTTCTTGGCCCATAGGTAGCCGGCCAGCGCGATCAGGGCGCACCAACCGGTGGTCAGGATTGCGCTGTTGCCGATCGGGGTGCCCATCAGCAGCCCGCGCAGGGTCTCGATGAACGGGGTGAACGGCTGGTAGTCGGCGAACCATTTCAGTCCGGCCGGCATCGAGTCGGTGGGGACGAACCCGCTGCCCATCATGGGCAGGATCATCAGCGGCGTCAGCATGTTGCTCGCGGTGGCGACGCTCTTGGCGGCCATGGCCAGGGCGACCGACAACCAGGTGAGCGCGAGGATGATCATGACGAGCACGCCGATCGCGCCGAGCCATTCGCCGAAGTCCGCGGTCGGCTCGAATCCCACCAGCAGCGCGACGCCGAGGACGGCGGCGATGCTCAGCAGGGTCTGGATCAGGCTGCCCAGCACATGACCGGTGAGCACCGAGACCCGGGCGATGGCCATGGTGCGGAACCGGGCGACGATGCCCTCGGTCATGTCGATGGCGACCGAGATCGCCGTGCCCTGGGCCGCGGTGGCCACGGCCATCAGGACGACGCCGGGGACGACGTAGTTCACGTAGGCATCCCGGCCGCCCGACGGCCCGCCGAGGCCGCTGCCGAGGATGCCGCCGAGAACGTAGACGAACAGCAGCAGGAAGACCACCGGAACCCCGGCGGCCGTCAGGATGAGCGTCGGATAACGCAGCATGTGCCGCAACTGGCGGCGCAACATGGTCGCCGAGTCGGCGAAGGCGTGGGAGACCGTACTGGACGCGCTGCCTGAAACGGCACTCATCGGGCGGGCTCCTGTTCCGTGACCGGGTTGCCCGTCAGGGCGAAGAAGACGTCGTCGAGATCGGGGGTGTGGAACTGGAGTTCGTCCACGGTGAGCGAGGCGTGATCGAGCCAGTCCAACAGCGCGCGCAGCGACCGGACATCGCCCTGGCTGGGGATCTGCAGGGTGCGGGCCTCATCGTTGCGGGACACCACGTCCAGCGTCCGGGCCGCGTGGTCATAACCGCGTGGGTCGGCGAACCGCAGGGTGACATGGCCGCCGCCGACCTGGCGCTTGAGCTCCTCCGGCGTGCCCTCCGCCACCAGCTTTCCCCGGTGCAGCACCGCGATCCGGTCGGCGAGTTCGTCGGCCTCCTCCAGGTACTGGGTGGTGAGGAAGATCGTGACGCCCTCGTCGGTCACCAGCCTGCGGATGATCTCCCACATGGTCCGCCTGCTGCGCGGGTCCAGCCCGGTGGTCGGCTCGTCGAGGAAGATCACCCGAGGCCGGCCGACCAGCGTCATCGCGAGGTCCAGGCGGCGGCGCATCCCGCCGGAGTACGTCATCGCAGGCTTTCGGGCCGCGTCCACCAGATCGAACCGCGCCAGCAGGTCCGCGGCACACTGCCGCCGTTCCCGGCGGGGCAGGTGGTTCAGGCAGGCCATCAACAGCAGGTTCTCCTCGCCGGTGAGGAAGCCGTCCACCGCGGAGAACTGGCCGGTGACGCCGATCGCGGCACGCACCGCGTCCGGATCCCGGACCACGTCCTGGCCTGCGACCCGCATCTCCCCCGCGTCGGCGCGGATGAGCGTCGACAGGATCTGCACCACGGTGGTCTTGCCGGCGCCGTTCGGGCCGAGCAGCGCGAAGACCGATCCCGCAGGGATGTCGAGGTCGATGCCGTCGAGCACCACATGGTCGCCGTACGCCTTGCGTACCGCAGTCGCCGCGACCGCGGGTCGACCTGGATCGGTAGTCATGGGCATCACTCCCGTTGGTGAGATCCGGCGCCGTACGAGCACCTTTACGGCTCAACGAAAGTTACGTTGCATACACAAGACCGTCAATCACTCATATGTGAAGCAACGACATACGTGCAGGTAGATGTGATGAGTCATTGCATGACCGATGTCGAGTAATGCAACGATGGTCGTTGCATTAAGCTGGCCTCAAACGCCCGACAGCGGAGGACACGCGATGCCTGGTGAAAGAGTCACCCTCCAGGACCGACAGCAGATCGCCGCGGGACTGCGCGAGGATTTGACCTACGCCGCCATCGGCCGCCGCATCGGGCGGCCGACCTCAACGGTCACCCGCGAAGTGATGCGCAACGGCGGGCCGCGCGGCTACCAGGCCGAGGCGGCCCATCGGGCCAGTAGACGAGACACGCGCCGGCGCAGGACCACTGAGCCGACACCGTCACCGGGAAGGGCCGACCCCGGCGGGCGCGATCCACGGCTCATGGACGAGGTGGACGCGCAGAGCATGGAACTGATGGTTCAGGCCGGGCTCCCACAGATGATGGCCAGGGTGCTTTCCGCGGTGTTCACCACCGACAGCGGCAGCCTCACCTCAGCGGAACTCGTGCGACGCCTGCACGTCAGCCCCGCCTCCATCTCCAAGGCGATCGGATACCTGGAAACCCAGGCACTCATCAAACGCGAACGCGACCCCCACAGCCGCGCTGAGCGCTACGCCATCGACGACGACGTGGCGTTCCAGTCCGTCATGGCCGGCGTGCGCAGCCAGACCCGGATCGCCGAGGCTTGCAAGGTCGCAGCCCGGAATCTCGGCACCGACACCCCCGCCGGCGCCCGGCTGGAGAGCACGAGCCAGTTCCTCCTCCACGTCATCGACGACCTGGCCCGCTCGGCCGAGCACTGGCACCAGATCTATGCCACCCACCCTCGGGAGTCGTCCGAAACCGACGACTGAACAGCTCACGCTGCCCGCGCAACCGGCCGTGCCATGCGGAAAGCGGCGTGTCCACGCTCGCGTTGGTCGGGTAGCGTGCTCCGCATGTCGAGCCCCGAAGCATCCAGGGTGGGGGCTTTCGGTCACGCCGTCAGCCCCCTGAACCCCTGAGTCCGCAGCTGAGTCCACAGCTCGTTCGCCGTCCGCCGCATTGCGGCGAGGCGTGTGTTCGTGGGTGCTGACCGCGGTGACGAGACGAGTCCGCTCGTACTTCTCCTCACCCCGGAGCCCTCTCGATGCCTCTCCCGCTCTATCTGCTCGCCCTGGCGGTCTTCGCCATGGGCACCTCCGAGTTCATGCTCGCCGGCCTGCTGCCGGACATCGCCTCGGAGCTCGACGTCACCGTCGGCACCGCCGGTCTTCTCACCTCCGCCTTCGCCGCGGGGATGGTCGTCGGCGCCCCGCTCATGGCCGGGCTCGCCCGCGGCCGGTCCGGCCGGACCGGACTCCTCGCCTTCGTCGCCCTGTTCCTGGCCGCCCACGTCGTCGCCGCCCTCACCACGAGCTTTCCGGTCCTGCTCGCGACCCGGGTGGTCGCCGCCCTCGCCAACGCGGGGTTCCTCGCCGTCGCCCTGACGACCGCCGCCGCGCTCGTACCGCCCGAGCGGAAGGGACGCGCGCTCGCCGTCCTCCTGTCCGGCACGACCGTGGCCACCATCGCCGGAGTGCCGGGCGGCGCGCTGCTCGGCGCGCTCTTCGGGTGGCGGGCCGCCTTCTGGGCCGTCGCCCTGCTGTGCCTCCCGGCGGCACTAGGCATCGTCCGTGGCGTCCCCGCCCGACCCGCGCAGCAGGAAGACGGGGCCGGCCGCCCCGCCCTCCGGGACGAACTCGCTCGGCTCGGGAGCCCCCGGCTGCTCCTGGCCATGCTGCTCGGCGCCCTGGTGAACGCCGCGACCTTCGGCAGCTTCACCTTCCTCGCGCCCCTCGTGACCGGGACGACCGGTCTCGGCGGGCTCTGGCTCCCCGTCGTCCTCGTGCTCTTCGGCGCCGGCTCCTTCGCCGGGGTCACCGTCGCGGGACGGCTCGCCGACCGGCGCCCCGGGCTCGTCCTCGCGGCCGGCGGACCGCTGCTGCTCCTCGGCTGGCCCGTCCTCGCCGTTCTCGCCGAGCGGCCGTTCGCGGTGCTGGTCCTCGTGTTCGTGCTGGGCGCCCTGTCGTTCGCCGTCGGCGCCACCCTGATCACGCGGGTCCTGTACGAGGCGACGGGAGCCCCCACCATGGCCGGCGCGTTCGCGACAGCCGCGCTCAACACCGGCGCCGCCCTCGGACCACTCGTCGCCGCGATCGCCCTCGGCACCGCGGCCGGCGACCGGGGGCCGCTCTGGGCGAGCGCCCTGCTCGTCGCGGTCGCGACGGTCGTCGCCGTCGCCTGCCGGCCGGTGCTCGCGACCGACCGCCGGGGCGGCGGCTGCTGAGTGACGCGGAACGGCCCTCCTCCGCAGTTCGGGGAGGGCCTACGCTCGTCCCGTGATCCACACCCCTGAGCACTGGACCGTCCGCCATTTCTCCCAGGCCAACCCATCGGGTCCGGGCTGCGACAGCGTCCCGGCGCTCCTGCGGCGCCTCGCCGACACGATCGAGGCTCTCGGGCCCGTCGAGATCCAGGACCTGGTGCTCCATGAGGAGATGACCGAGCACGGCTCCTGGCGATCGGGCACGGTCTATTACCACCTGCCGGAAGACGACTGACGCGGCCTGGGGTGGTGGGACGGTGATCGGCGAGGTGGCGTCGGCGGCCGTCGTCAGCCACTGCCTTCCTCGCCCGCGGCCTCGGTGGTCACCAGCGCGATGTACTCCAGGCGGACGCCGAAGGTGGTGTGCCCCGTGGCTGCGGTGTGCGACTCGCACCCGACCGCACCGGTCCCGGGCCGCGGTGTCGGCTCCGACTCCCATGGGCATCCACCGTTCATGCAGCGCGCGGTCATGGTGAGCTCGGACTCCGGTCCGGGGTGCCGGCCCAGGCGATAGACCGGCGGCGCGGTCACGGCCGCCACCGTGGTCATGGCACATTCCAGGGAAGCGTCAACTTCGGCTCGTCGTGCGGGTGGTTCCGGATCTCTACCCGGAAGTCCGCCGCCGCCGAATGGTCGTGCGTCCGGAGATGGTGCCGCTCCCGCTCGGCGGCGATCGCGCACGTGGCGCACCCCGGAGCCGGTACGGCGGGCGGCATGGGATCCACGGAGAGCACCACCGGAGGCTCCGGACAGGTCTGCGGGCGGGGCGCCGCCGTTACCGGGGTGGTGAGTACGCGGATCAGCGCGCGCTCGTCCTCGGTCGGCCGGCGCAACTCGGACCGATTCGGTCAGGGTTCGTCGTGGTCAGCGGTAGTCGTCCGGGTGGCCCTGCATCCACGTGTTGACGAAGTCGCGGGTGCCGATGATCACCTTCTCGTGCTTCTTCAGGTTCTCGGACGAACTGTCCCCGGCCAGCGTCTTGTTGAGCTCGGCGATCTTCTGGATCGGCTCGGGGAAGTGCCCAGGCCCCTTGGGGTCGGCCTTCATCGCCCCGTCCAGCTCCTGGAGTTCCTGGTGGACGCGGCCGAGAAAGGGGCCGCAGTCCGCCGCGCAGGAGTCGTAGAGCGTGGCCTGGAGGGTGGCGAAGGCGCCACGGACATCCTCGCCGGAGGACGGCGCCGTCGAGCCTGACGTGGTGGGGGTGCCGTCGGGCTCCGGCGCCGTGCCGCAAGAGACGGCGAGCGCGGCGAGCGCCGCCGCGAGCAGGGCGACGCGGCGTACGGATGACGTGCGGGTCATGGTGGCCCCCCAGGTAGACGATCACGCGAGCCTACCCGGGGGGCGTAGCGCTTCCGGTCCCTCAGCCGGAGAAGGCGACGTGCGCGAGGCGCAGCGGTCCGCGCAGTTCGACGCGGAGGTCCGTCACGGCCCGGACGTGACAGGGCGCCTTTACGGTGGTGTGGTCGTACGGGTCGTCCGTGGGCCCTACCGTCACGCGGGCCAGCTCCGCCGTCCCCGTACCGGCGAAGAACGTCACCTCGCCCGCCCCTGCGGCCGTCACGGCCAGTTCCGTGACCCCGTCGCCGAAGTCGCAGGACCGGTAGAGGAGCGTGCCGGGTACGTCCGGATCGGCCGGGGTCACCGCGTCGCCGGAGACCCGGGAGCGGTCGACGATCATGGTCGCGGTCTGCTCGTCGTAGTCGACGGCCTCCAGGCCCGTCTCCACGACCGGACGCGGCCCGGGTGCCGTACCCGGCACCTCGACGCGGACCGTACGGCGCACGTCGGCGCTGGACGCGCCCGCGAGGATCTCGTACGGCCCCGGGTCCACGGCCCATCGGCCGTGGGCCACGTCCCAGAAGCCGAGCGCCTCCAGTGGCACCGCGAATCGGAGCGTGGTCGACGCGCCGGGTGCGAGGTGGACTCGTTCGTGTGTGAGGAGTTCGTGGTGCGGGCGCGGCACGGAGGGTGCCATGGCCCGCGCGTACACCTGGGCGACCTCGTCCGAGGCGATGGCGCCCGTGTTCGTCACGGTGCAGGAGATGCGGACCGTCTCCCCGTCGACCGCCGCCGTCAGCTCCTCGTACCCGAAGGTCGTGTACGAGAGGCCGTGGCCGAAGGGGTAGAGCGGCGTGCCGTCGAAGTACAGGTACGTCTGACGGCCGCCGATCACGTCGTAGTCGAGCATCCCCGGCAGGTCGGCGTCCGCCGCGTACCAGGTCTGGGGGAGTCGGCCCGCCGGGGAGACGTCGCCGGCCAGGATCCGGGCGAGCGCCGTGCCCGCCGCCTGGCCGCCGTGCGCCGTCCACAGCAGGGCCGGGAGCGTGGCGGCCGCCTCCGGCACCGCGTACGGGTAGGAGGAGACGAGGACGAGCGCGGTCCGGGGGTTCGCGGCGTGCGCGGCCCGCCACAGCCGGTCCTGGTGGGCGGGGAGGGCGAGCGTCGTACGGTCCTCGGTCTCCCGGCCGTTGATGTGCGGGTCGTTCCCGGCGACGACGACCACCACGTCGGCCGCTGCGGCGGCCCGGGCGACGGCCTCCTCGCCCCGCTCGACGGTCTCGACGGTGAACGTCTCGGCAGATTCGCGGTCGGCGGCAACCTTCACGCCGTCGGCGGCGACAGAGACGTAGCCACCCGTCCCGAGGTGCAGAAGGAGGTGCCCGTCCCCGTGCCCGTCACCATGGGCTTCGAGCCGGAACGTCTCCTGGACGACCCAGCCGCCGGGCTCGTCCGCCGAGGCGCGGACGAAACCGTCCTCCGCGACCGAGAGGTACCGGCCGTCGGGCGCGCGCAGCGTCAGCACGCCGTCGCCCCAGTCGATCAGGGCCAGCTCGGAGCCTTCCGTGCCGGCGGTCAGTGGGGGCAGGTCGGTGCGGCCGGCGAGCAGCGCCGGATCGAGCGCGACCTCTATGTCCCTCGCCTCGACCTCCGTATCGCTTTCCGGCACCCGCAGCCACGTGCCCGACGCGGTACGCAGCCGGATCCGGTCCATGCCCTCGGCGAAGCTCACCCGCTCCGGCCCGAACCGCTCCCGCAGCCCGGCGAGCGGGGTGGAGCGGTGGAGCAGCGAACCGCTGTACCAGTCCAGCTTGCAGGCGTCGGCGAGGAGGCCGACGACGGCGATCCGGACCCCTTCCGTCGCCGCGATCGGCAGGAGCGGGCGCTCCTCGCCGGCCGGCGGCTCGTTCTTCAGGAGAACGACCGCTGCCTCGGCCGCCTCGCGGGCCAGCTCCCGGTGTTCGGGGGTGTCGAACCGGCTCTCGTCCGCGTACGGATCGAGCTCCGGGTCGAACTCGCCGA
The DNA here is from genome assembly GCF_044456565.1 of Streptomyces sp. NPDC050842. NCBI lineage: Bacteria > Bacillati > Actinomycetota > Actinomycetes > Kitasatosporales > Streptomycetaceae > Streptomyces > Streptomyces sp. NPDC050842. Next base: position 158,054 of record NZ_JBITGA010000013.1, read on the forward strand.
GGAGGAACCGCACGGTCAACTGCCGCCGCACCGCCCGGTCCACGTCCGACCGGTCGATCAGACCACGCTCCAGGGCCCCGCGCAGCCGGCCCAGGATCGGCGACGCGTCCGTCCCGTGGTCGGTGAAGGAGTCGACCCCGGCGCGCAGCGCGGCCGCCACGGCCTCCTCGTGCGTGGCGAAGTACCCCTGGGAGTCGGCCAGGTTGGACGGGGCGCCCGCGTCGGAGCAGACGAGCAGCTCCTGGTCCGTCCAGCGCCGCAACTCCTCCTCCAGGTAGGGGGAGAGGTGGTTCGGGCGGCCGTTGACCAGGTTGTACGCGGGCATCACCCCGGCCACCGCGCCCGCTTCGACGGCGCCGCGGAACGCCCGCAGGTCGTACTCGTGCAGGACGCGGGGCCGTACGGATGCGGAGGAAGTGTCGCGCGCCGCCTCGTTGTTGTGGGCGAGCCAGTGCTTGAGGACCGGGGCGGTACGCCAGTACAGCGGATGGTCGCCGCGCAGCCCCCGGGTGAACGCGGTCGCGATCGCGGAGGTCAGCGCCGGGTCCTCCGCGTACCCCTCCTCGCCGCGGCCCCACAGCGGGTTGCGGAGCAGATTGACCGTCGGCGCCCAGACGTTGAGGCCGACCCGGTCGTCCTTGGCCCGCATCGCCCGTGCCTCGCGGGACACCGCCTCGCCGACCCGGCGCACCAGCTCCGGGTGCCAGCTCGCGCCGAGCCCCACGGCCTGCGGGAACACGGTCGCGGGGCCCATCCAGGCGACGCCGTGCAGGGCCTCCTGCCCGGTACGGAACGGGGCGAGGCCCAGGCGGTCGACGCCGGGCGTGAACTGGTGGAGCAGGGCAATGCGTTCGTCGGCGGTGAGCCGTTCGAGGAGATCGTCGACGCGCCGGGCGACGGGAAGGGCCGGGTCACGGAAGGGCGGCCGGTGTGCGGTCACGTGCGAGTCCCTTGGCAGAGGAGGATAGGGAGATATTCGAAGCGCTTCGATGCTCTGCGCGCGGGGAGTGGGTGTCAAGGAGACACGGTGACCCACTTCCCTTACCCCCAGGGCGCTTTGGCGGGACGACGCGCCGGAGAGAAGCCCGAGAAACTCGGGAACGGCTCTTGCCGCGCCTGTGACGTTCACTTAACCTCGCAGCAATATCGAAGCGCTTCGACTCGATGGTCGCCGGCGCCCCGGGGCTCCGCCCCGCCCGCTCCACCTCCACCCCCGCAGCCGACCGGCGACCCCGCGGTCGCCGTATGTCCTGGCGCGTGCCATGAAGGGTTGACGCAATGACGCCGAACGCCGTCTCCACGGGCTCCCGGAGATCCACCCCGAGCCGGAGCGACTCCGAGCGGAGCCGGAGCGATGCCGGGCAGAGCCGGAGCGACGCCGGGCAGAGCCGGAGCGACGCCGGGCAGAGCCGGAGGGGCTTCCTCGCCTCCACCGCCGTCGCCGCCGCGGCGGTGGCCGGCGGCGTCCCGCTCCTCGCGGCCTGCGGCGGCGGCGACTCGGACACCGGGAAGAAGGACGGCACCACCACCGGCAAGGACGCGGCGAAGCTCCTCCCCGCCTTCGTGGCCGGCACCGTCGTCACCCCCGACATCGCGCCGAAGAACGGCTCCGCCGCCGGCTTCACGCGGGCCATCGCGAGCGCCGAGCTCAAGGCGTCGGTCACCGCCAAGAAGGGCAAGGGCGGCGCCCTGACCGTCATGGCCCCGTTCTGGGGGCCGCCGCCCGCCTCCGACAACCCGTACTACAAGGCCATGAACGAGGCCATCGGCGTCCAGGCCACCTGGCAGAACCAGGACGGCAACGTCTACGACCAGAAGCTCGGCGCCGTCCTCGCCTCCAGTGAGATACCCGACGTGGTCGTCGTCCCCGGCTGGAACCTCGGCGGCAAGATCCCCAGCGCGATCAACGCCAAGTTCGAGGACCTCGGCCCGTACCTCTCCGGCGACAAGGTCAAGGCCTACCCGAACCTGGCGGCCATCCCCACCGACGCCTGGCAGCGCTCCCTCTTCGGCGGCAAACTGCGCGGCCTGCCCATGCCCGCCTCGTACGTCACGAACATCGCGCCCTTCTACCGCAAGGACCTCTTCGACGCGAAGGGCTGGCAACTACCCAAGAGCGCCGACGAGTTCCTCGCCCTCGCCAAGGAGATCACCAGCGCCAAGGCCAAGGTCTGGGCCTGCGGGGACATGACCTGGACCGCCTACAACATGTTCGGCGTGCTCCCCGGCAGTGACAAGGCGCTGGGCTGGCACCTCGTCGACGGCAAGCTGATCAACCGCATCGAGACCCCCGAGTACCTCGAAGCCCTGGAGTGGACCCGCAAGCTCTACGACGCCGGAGTCGTCCACCCCGACGAGAAGACCCAGAACCAGGGCGACACCAGCCTCCGCTTCACCGCGGGCCAGTGCCTCGTCTACAACAACGACCTCTCCCACTGGTACGCCAAGACGTCCGAACAGGCCGCGCAGAACCCGTCGTTCGCCATGGCCGCCATGGACATCCCCGGCCACGCGGGCGGCACACCGAAGCTGTGGGCGACCAACCCCGCCAACATCTGGGCCTTCGTGCGGAAGGGCAGCTCCAAGGCGATCGTCGAAGACGCCCTCGCCATCGCCGACTTCACTGCCGCGCCCTACGGCACCAAGGAGCGGATGCTCACGGACTACGGCGTCGAAGGCGTCCACCACACCATCAAGGACGGCCTGCCGGTCAAGACCGACAAGGGCAACCAGGAGGTCAGCAGCTCCTGGCTGTTCGTCGCCAGCCCCGCCCCCTACGTGGCACACCCCGACACCCCCGACGTCACCCGGGCGATGGTCGAGTGGCAGCAGCGCATGGGCGCCGTGACCGCCAAGTCCTCCTTCTACGGGATGACCATCACCGAGCCGTCCCAGTGGACCGGCCTCATGAACGACTTCGAGCAGCTGGAGAAGGACATCGTCCGGGGCCGCAAGAAGGTCTCCGACATGCAGCAGGCCGTCTCCGAGTGGAAGACCAAGGGCGGGGACGAGCTGCGCGACTGGTACAGGAAGCTCCTCGACACCACCGGATCCGCGGCGAGCTGACGGTGAGCACGCTCGACACCAAGGCGGCGGAACAGGCCGCGCGGCCGCCCGACGGCCCGACCCCGCAGGTCCCAGGCGGGCGGGGCCGGCGCCACGACCGGCGCCGCGCGGACGGCCACGTACCGCTCGGCCGCCGGTTCCGGCGCGACCGGACCCTCCTCCTCATGACCGCCCCGGCGCTCGCCCTCGTCCTGGTCTTCCACTACATCCCGATCCTGGGCAACGTCGTCGCCTTCCAGGACTACGACCCGTACGTCTCCACCAACGGCGTCACCGCCATGCTCGAAAGCCCCTGGGTCGGCCTCGCCCAGTTCGAACGGGTCTTCTCCGACCCGTCGTTCTGGCACGCCGTGGAGAACACCTTCGTCCTCTTCCTGCTCCAGCTGGTGCTCTTCTTCCCGGTGCCCATCGCGCTCGCCCTGCTCGTCAACAGCGTGCTGCGGCCCCGGGTCCGGGCCCTGGTCCAGGCCGTCCTGTATCTGCCGCACTTCTTCTCCTGGGTCCTCGTCATCACGGTCTTCCAGCAGATCCTCGGCGGCGCCGGCATCATCGCCCAGACCCTCCGGCAGTACGGCCACGAGGGCTTCGACCTCATGACCGACCCGGGGGTCTTCACGTTCCTCGTCACCGCCGAGGGCATCTGGAAGGACGCCGGCTGGGGGGTCATCGTCTTCCTCGCCGCGCTCGCCGCCGTCAACCAGGACCTGTACGAGGCCGCCGCCATGGACGGGGCCGGGCGGTGGCGCCGCATGTGGCACGTCACCCTGCCCGCGCTCCGGCCCGTGATCGCGCTGCTGCTCGTGCTGCGCGTCGGCGACGCGCTCACCGTCGGCTTCGAGCAGCTGCTGCTCCAGCGCGACGCCGTCGGACCCGGGGCGGCCGAGGTCCTCGACACCTTCGTGTGGTGGACCGGCCTGCGCAGCCAGGACTTCAGTTACGCGGCCGCCGCCGGACTGATCAAGGGAGTCGTGGGCCTGGTGCTGGTGCTCTCCGCGAACAAGGTCGCCCACCTCATGGGCGAGCAGGGGGTGTACCGGAAATGACCGCCGTCCAAGCGAAGACGTCCCGGCGCCACACCTCGTGGTGGGCGGCGCCCGCCCGGCCCGTCTGGGAGGAGCCGCCCGGCCGTGCCGGCCTCGCGGCCAAGGGCCTGCTCCTCGCCGGAGCCTGCCTCGCGGTCCTCGTACCGCTGTGGATCGTCGTGGTCACCAGCCTTTCGTCGAAGAAGACGATCACAGAGGTCGGCGGCCTGGTGGTCGTCCCGAGGGACCTCACCTTCATCGCCTACCAGGAGCTCCTGAGCGGCGGCCAGGTCACCCGGGCGGCGGTCGTCAGCGTCCTCGTCACCCTGACCGGCACCCTGTTCTCGATGACCGTGTCGGTCCTCTGCGCGTACGGGCTGTCCCGGCCGGGCTCGCTCGGCCACCGCTTCATCCTGCTCGCCCTCATGGCCACCATGTTCTTCGGCGCCGGACTCATCCCCACGTACCTGCTCGTCCAGACCCTCGGCCTCACCGACACCTATCTCGCGCTGATCCTGCCGAGCGCCGTCAGCGTCTTCAACATCCTCGTCCTGCGCGGCTTCTTCATGGGCATCTCGCCCGAACTCGTCGACAGCGCACGGATCGACGGCGCCGGAGACCTGCGGATCCTCTGGCAGATCGTCATGCCGCTCTCCCGGGCGGTGATCGCCGTCATCACCCTCTTCTACGCGGTCGGTTACTGGAGCGCCTGGTTCAACGCCTCCATCTACCTCAGCGACCAGAACATGATGCCGCTGCAGAACGTCCTCATCCAGCTCGTGCAGAAACAGGAGATCCCGGTCGGCCTCGGCCAGGCGGTCAGGGCCGGCGACCTCTCCGGACTCGCCGTCCAGATGGCCGTCATGGTCCTCGCCCTCCTGCCGGTCGCCGTCCTCTCGCCCTTCGTCCAGAAGCACTTCAGAAAGGGCATGCTGACCGGCGCCGTCAAGGGCTGACCCCGTCTGCGCAGCAGCCGAGGGCTGACGCCTGCCGGCGTCGTCAACGGTCGACCCGTCCCCACCCCACCCCCCATACGGAGAGACCGCCCGATGCCTCCCAGCCTCGACGACCTGACCCGCCCGCCCGGCCGGCCGCCCCGGCTGCTCTACGGCGGCGACTACAACCCCGAGCAGTGGCCCGAGGAGACCTGGGCCGAGGACGCGCGGCTCATGCGGGAGGCCGGAGTCACCTCCGTCACCCTCGGCGTCTTCTCCTGGTCCCGCATCGAACCCACCCCGGGAGCGCGGGAGTTCGACTGGCTCGACCGGGTCATGGACCTGATGCACGCCCACGGCATCGGCGTCGTCCTGGCCACCCCCACCTCCTCGCCCCCGCCGTGGCTGGGGCACCGCCACCCCGAGACGCTGCCCCGCGACGAGGACGGCAGAACCGAATGGTGGGGCTCCCGCCAGCACTTCTCCCACTCCAGCGAGGCCTACCGGCGCCATGCCGCCGCGATCACCGAGGACCTCGCCGTCCGCTACGCCCGCCACCCCGCCCTGACCATGTGGCACATCAACAACGAGTACTGCACCCACGACTGGGGCGACGAGGCCGCCCGCACCTTCCGCCGCTGGCTCCAGGACCGGTACGGCAGCCTCGACGCCCTCAACACCGCCTGGGGCAGCGATGTTTGGGGCCAGCGGTACGGCGCGTGGGACGAGGTCCTGCCGCCCCGCCGCGCCCACTACCTGAAGAACCCGACCCACGTCCTCGACTTCCGGCGCTACACCTCCGACCAGCTCCTGGAGTGCTACCGCACCGAACGCGACATCGTCCGCCGCCACACCCCGCACCTCCCCGTGACCACCAACTTCATGCCCTTCTGGTCCGGCCAGGACGGCTGGGCATGGGCGGCGGAGGAGGACGTCGTCTCCGTCGACGTCTACCCGGACCCCCGGGACCCGGGCGCCGGCCAGTACAACGCCATGACCGGCGACCTGACCCGCTCCGAGGCCGGCGGACGGCCGTGGATGGTGATGGAGCAGGCCGCCGGAGCGGTCAACTGGCGGGCCGTCAACCACCCGAAGCCGTACGGCCTCAACCGTCTCTGGGCTCTTCAGTCCGTCGCCCACGGCGCCGACGCCGTCTGCTACTTCCAGTGGCGCCAGTCCCGCCAGGGAGCGGAGAAGTTCCACTCCGGCATGCTCGGCCACGCCGGCGAACGCGGCCGGGTCTTCCGCGAGACCGTCCGCATCGGCGAGGACCTTGCCACCCTCGGCCCCCGGGTCGCGGGAAGCCGCGTGACCACCGAGATCGCCCTCCTCCACGACTGGAACTCCTGGTGGACGGAGTCCCCGGAAGGGGCGCTCTCCACCCGCGTCGACCACGCCGCGCTCGTCCGCGCCTGGCACCGCGCCCTCTGGGACGCCCACCTCCCCGTCTCCTTCGCCCACCCCCACCACGACCTGAGCGGCCACCGCCTCGTCCTCGTGCCCCACCTCCACCTCCTCGACGACCGGGCGATCGAGAACCTCACCGCGTACGTGCGCGGCGGCGGCACCCTCGTCTGCGGCTTCCTCACCGGCATCGCCGACGAGGACGACCGGGTCCGCCCCGGCGGCATGGACGCCCGGCTCAGGGAACTCCTCGGCATCGACCTGCTCCAGGAGTGGTGGCCGCTCGACGAGGGCGAGCACGTCGACTGCGGCACCTTCCACGGCACCCTCTGGTCCGAGGAGCTCACCCCGGCACCGGGCGCCGAGACCGTCGCCGCCTACCGGGGCGGCGAACTCGACGGCCTGCCCGCGATCCTCCGCAACGGCCGCGCCTGGTACGTCTCCACCCTTCCCGAACCCGCCGCGCTGAGCGTGCTGCTCGCCTCCGTCGCACGCGAGGCCGGGGTCCGGCCGGTCCTCGACGGCCTCCCCGAGGGCGTCGAGGCCGTCCGCCGCGGCGAGCTGCTGTTCCTCCTCCACCACGGCAGCGACGCCGCTTCCGTGCCACTGCCCGGCCGCCACCGCGACCTCCTCACCGGCACCGTGACGGAGGGGACCGTGAAACTGGACCGGTTCGGCGTCGTCGTCCTGGAGGAACTCCCGCCCACACCGGGGGAGGACCGCCCGTGACCCACGGCACCTGGGAGCCCGCGCCCGCGGCCCGCTGGGAGGACGCCTTCCTCACCGGGAACGGCCGGCACGGCGCCCTGGTCTTCGGCGACCCCGAGGACGACCGGGTGATCGTCACCCACCACACCCTCGTACGGCCGAACAACGCCCCCGCCGACACCCTGCCGCCCCGCCTAGCCGACGCGCTGCCCGCCCTTCAGGACGCTCTGCTCTCCGGCGACACGACCGCCGCCGAACGCTTCACGGACGACCGGCCGCTGCGCTGGGTCCGGCCCTTCCACCCCGCGTTCCAGACCCGCGTCCGGCGCGCACCCTTCCGCACCGGCGCGGCGACGCGCCGGTCCGTCGACTTCACCACCGGGGTGGTCGCCGGCGTGTCCGGGGAGCGGCGCAGCGAGGTCTTCGTCTCCCGCGCCGACGACGTCCTCGTCCAGTACGTCTCCGAACCCGGCCCGGTGGTCGAGGTCGACCTCGACCACCGGCTGCCCGGCGTCCCCGCGGAACTCGCGACCGGGCGCGGCATCGCCACCGCCGGCCGCGAGACCGTCCTCACCCTGCGGGCCCGCTACCCGGACAGCCCGCTCGGCTACACGGGCCTCACCCTCCTCCTCACCGACGCCGGGCGGACCACGATCACCGCCGCGGGCGTACGCATCGAGGGCGCTCGGCAGTTGCTGCTCCTCACCCGCGTACGGCGGCACGAGGCCGACGCCGGCATGGCCATGGACGGGGAGACCGAGGGGCTGCGCGCCCTGGTCGACACCGAGGGGTCCCTCCCGGACCTCGCCGCCCTCCACGCCCGGCTGCTCGCCCGGCACACCGCGCTGCACGGCCCCGCGTACGGGCGCGTCGCCCTCGACCTCGGCGCGGACGCGACCGAGCGGGCCCTCCCCGGCTCCGCCCTGCTCGGCCGCCCCGACAGCGCCGCCCTCCTGGAACGCCTCTTCGCCGCCGGCCGCTACCACCTGCTCTCCTCCTCGGGCCTCCTGCCTCCCCGGCTGACCGGACTGTGGACCGGCGACTGGAACACCGCCTGGTCGGGGGCGTTCACGACGAACGCCAACCTCAACCTCCAGACCGCGTCCGCGGTCGCCGCGGATCTCCCCGAGGTGACCGAGGCTCAGATCAGGCTGATCCGCAGACAGTTGGCGGACTGGCGGGACAACGCCCGGGAGATCTTCGGAGCCCGCGGCATCGTCGCCCCCGCCCACACGGACGGCGCCTCCGGGCACACGTACCACTTCAGCCGCGAGTACCCCCTCCACCTGTGGACCGCCGGAGCCGACTGGCTGCTCGTCCCGCTCCTCGCCCACGAGGAGGCGAGCGGACGGTGCGACCGTCGCGTCACCGGGATCCTCCGCGAACTCGCCGCCTTCTACGAGGACTTCCTCACCCGCACCGGACCCGACGGCCGGATCGTGATCGTCCCCTCCTACTCCCCGGAGAACCGCCCCCACGGCGGAAGCTGGGGCGCGGTCGACGCCACCATGGACATCGCCGCCGCCCGGCACGCGCTGCGCGCCGCCGCCGACCGCGCCCCGAACCTGGACGCCGGCCGGCTCCGGGCGCTCGCCGACCGGCTGCCGTCCTACCGGGTCAACGACGACGGGGCGCTCGCCGAATGGGCCCGGCCCGGGCTCGGTGACCGCTACGACCACCGGCACCTCAGCCACCTCTACCCGGTCTGGCCGCTGGACGAGATCAACCCGTACGACACCCCGGACCTCGCCCGGGCCGCCGGGCGCGCCCTCGAACTCCGGGACAGCGAGAACGACTCGGCCCACGGCCACCTCCACCACGGCCTGGTCGCCGCCCGGCTCGGGGACGCCGTCCGCACCGAGGACGCCCTCGCCCGCGTGCTCACCGGGGACTACTTCCACGCCTCCCTCATGAGCGCGCACTATCCGGCCCGAGACGTCTACAACGCCGATGCGGCGCACACCCTGCCCGCGCTCCTGATCGAGGCCCTCGTGCAGTCGACGCCCGACCGGCTCGTGCTCCTGCCCGCGCCGCCCGCCCGCTGCCCGCGCGGCCGGCTCACGGGGGTACGGACCCGGTTCGGCGCACGCGTCGACCTGGAGTGGTCACCGGGGGAGTACCGCGCGGTCGTCCGGCCGGACCGGGACGCGGAGGTCGAGCTCAGGTGTCCGGCGGGGGCGACCCGGCTCGTCCTGCGCGCGGGCGAGGCGCGGGTCGTCAGCTCCTGACCGGTCGCGCGGGCGGGGGGCCGGAGCTGTCCCGGGCCGTCAGGACCGGCGTGAGGAGCTCGACGCCCGCTGTCTGGGCGGTGTCGCCTTCCGTCCGGTCGCCTTCCGGCCGGTCGTCCTCCGTCCCGTCGTCGCCGGGCCGCCCGGAGAGGCCGGTGATCAGCCGCTCCACCGCCCGGCGGCCCAGCTCCTGCGCGGGGATCGCCACGGAGGTGAGCGCCACCGAGGCCTGGGCGGCGATCGGGTCCGGGCAGACGGCGACGACCGACACGTCCTCGGGCACGGCCCGGCCCGTACGCCGCAGCAGCGCGAGCAATGGCTCGACGGCCGTCTCGTTCTGCACGACGAAGGCGCTGACCCCTGGCCGCTCGTCGGAGATCCGGGCCAGGACCCCCGCGACCGCGTCGTGACCGCCCTCGCAGGGCCGGTGCAGCAGCCCGACGCCGAGCTCGGCGGCCCGGTCACGCAGACCGCGCAGGGTCCGCTCGGCGAAGCCGGTGTGCCGGGCGTAGACCCCGGGGGCCTCCCCGATCACGGCGATCTCCCGGTGCCCGAGGCCGGCCAGATGCTCCACGCACAGCGCCCCCGCCGCCGTGAAGTCCAGGTCGACGCAGCTCAGCCCCGCGGGATCGGCCGGCAGGCCGACCAGGACGGCGGGCGGGCCCGCCGCGCGCAGCATCGGCAGCCGCTCGTCGTCGAGCTGGACGTCCATGAGGATCACCGCCTCGGCCAGACCGCTGCCGGTGACCCGGCGCAGCGCCGACGGGCCCTCCTCGCCGGTGAGCAGCAACACGTCGTAGCCGTGCGCCCGGGCGGTGGTGGCGACGGCGACCGCGATCTCCAGCATCACCGGCACGTACATGTCGGTCCGCAGCGGCACCATCAGCGCGATGATCCGCGACCGGCTGCTCGCCAACGCCCGGGCACCCGCGTGGGGTTGGTAGCCGAGCTGCTCGATGCTGGCCCGCACCCGCCGCCGGGTCGGGTCGGAGATGGGACGCTTGCCGCTGAGCACGTAGCTGACCGTGCTCGCCGACACACCGGCGTGCCGGGCTACCTCGACAAGGGTGACCATCCGTTCTCCCCGCGGCCCGTGACAGTGGTGAAACGCTTCGACGGAGACCGCCGAGTGATCGCTTCGGCGACCCAGCGAGACCGTAACGTGACCGTGCTGACGTGTCCATAGCGAAGGGTCAGGAAGATCGAAGCGCTTCGACAGCAGGCGGGCGCGAGTGGGCCTCGTCGGTGACCGGGAAGCGTCGGAGCTCGCCCGGATGCCGGGAGCCGAGCGGGGACATCCCGTCGTCCGCCCCCAGGCGGGCGAGCAGGTCGAGGACGAGCCGTCCGCGCCGGACCCGCTCGCGGGCGGTGGCGAGGGCCTGGTCCCGCAGGTGCGCGCCGTAGGGGTAGATCCCGGCCGCCCGGCTCAGCCCGAACTTCAGATACAGCGGCGCGCCCCGCCGGATCAACTCAGCGGCCTCGTACATCCGGACGTAACCGCCGAGGTCGTCCGGGGCCTCGACGTACAGGTCCATCGGCGCCCTGCTGACCCGCCGGATCTCCGTGAGGTGCGCGAGGGTCAGGTCGGAGGGCACGTTGAGCGAGTCGGCGCCGAGCCGCTCGTGGACGGCGAAGGCCGCGGGGTTGACCGGGCCGATCAGCGCGGACACCTTGAAGGTGGTGTCGCTCGGCAACACCCCCGCGGTACGCAGCCGGTGCAGGGTCCACAGGACGCCCTCGTCGGCGACGAGCAGACACCGCACGCCCAAGTCGGCGGCCCGCAGGGCGTCTTCGACACATCCGGCGAGCGCGTCGTGACCCCGGGCGCGGAGCCCGGCCCCGCCGGAGTCGGTCCGGGTGGCCGCCCCGGTGTCCCAGGTGCCGCGCGGACCGGTGAACAGACAGAGCTCGACGGAGCGTTCGGCGCAGGCGTCGACCATCTCCGAGATCTCGGCGTCGGTGAGCATCCAGACGCCGCTGCCCTGGCTGACCCGGTGTACGGGGACGTCGAGCCGCGCGCTCTCGGCGAGCACGACGGCGAGCGCCTCGGGCCCCTCGACGGAGGGGAGTTCGGTGCGCCAGAGACCGCCGTCGGGAAACACGTGCGGGGAGGCGTCGGCGAGGTCGCCCGCCGGTACGGGGTGGCCGATGCGGCGGAGCGCGTCGCCGCCGGGACGTCGGGGTGCCGGGCGCGTGGTCATCGGGATCCTCTGTTCGGGAGGTCGGACGAGATGCGGAGCAGACGAGGGGCGGTACGGGGTGATCAGGGACGCAGGAGGACCTTGCCGGTCCCGGGCGCGCTGCCGCCCACCAGGGCGAGCGCCTCGCCGAACCGCTCCAGCGGGAACGTGTGGGTGACGAGCGGTGCCGGGTCGAGCAGCCCGGCCGAGAAGGCGCGTACCGCGTCCGCCCAGGCGGCGGAGGAGGCGCCGAAGACGGAGCGGATTTCCAGCTGGCTCACCGAGAGATGGACCGGGTCGATGCCAGTGGCTCCCGCCGCGAACATGCCGGTCAGCACCACCCGTCCGCCCCGCCGTGCGAGGAGGCAGGAGGAGGCGGCCGTCGTGGGCGCTCCGGCGGTCTCCACGACCAGGTCGTAGCGCCCGGAGACCTCGTCCGCCTCCGTCGGGGAGAGCGTCCGGTCGGCGCCGAAGGCGAGGGCCCGCGCGGCCCGTTCCGTACGGGGGTCGACGACGGCGAGCTCGGCGGGGGAGGAGGCGGCGAGCCACTGGACGGCGAGCAGGCCGAGCGTGCCGGCGCCGACGACGGCGATCCGCTCGCCCGGGCGCGGCCGCCCGGCCCGTACCGCCGCCGCGACGACGGCGGCGGGTTCGAGGAGCGCAGCGGCCCGCAGGTCCACGCCGCGGGGGAGCGGGTGCACCAGCCGTGCGGGGATCACCAGGTGGTCGGCGAAGGCGCCCGGCTCGGTGAAGCCGGTCTCCGCGTACCCGGCCGTGCAGAGGCTGGTCTCCCCGTACCGGCACCGCTCGCACGTGCCGCAGGACCGGAACCCCTCGGCGACGCACGGCCGGCCCACGAGCGCGGGGTCGACCCCGGCACCGACGGCCTCCACGGTGCCGGACCACTCGTGCCCGGGGACCACCGGATAGCGGACGTAACCCGGGGCGCGGTGGCCGTCATACAGTTCGCGGTCGCTCAGGCAGATCCCGGCGGCGGCGATCCGTATCCGGACCTCGCCCGGTCCCGGCTCGGGCACCTCCCGTTCGACGAGACGGTGTTCGCCGGGTGCGTCGACGACGATCGCGCGGCTGCGACGGGCCGGTCCGTGTGCCGGTCGGCCGCTCATCGGGGCCGCCTCTTCTCCCAGCCCTCGGCCCACAGGTCGAACCGGGCGCGCTGCTGCGGGAATTCGGCCGCCGCGTCCACGTCCAGCTCGACACCGAGGCCCGGCGCGTGCGAGACGGCGAAGCACCCGGTCTCCGGATCGACCTCCGGCGCCCCGCGCACCACCTTCGTGATCTCGGCGTCCGCGAAGTCGTTGAAGTGCTCCAGGACCTTGAAGTTCGGCGTGCAGGCGGCGAGTTGGAGGGAGGCGGCGGTGAGGACCGAACCTCCGACGTTGTGCGGGGCGACGAGCACGTAGTGGGTCTCGGCGGTGGCGGCGAGCTTCCGGGCCTCCAGGATGCCGCCGATGTGCCCGACGTCCGGCTGGATGATGTCGACGGCCTGTGACTCGAACAGCTCCCGGAACTCGATCCGGTCGTGGATCCGTTCCCCGGTCGCGATCGGCAGGTCGACCTTGTCGGCCACCTTCCGCAGGGCCTTGAGGTTCTCCGGCGGCACCGGCTCCTCCAGCCACGCGGGCCGGAACGGGGCCAGATCACGGGCGAGGCGGACCGCCGTCGCGGGGGAGAAGCGGCCGTGCATCTCCACCATCAGTTCGGTGTCCGGCCCGATGGCGTCCCGTACGGCCTCGATGAGCGCGACCGCGTCCCGCGACCGCTCGGCGTCCAGCTCGAACCGGCCGTTGCCGAACGGGTCGATCTTCAGCGCCCGGTAGCCACGGGCCACGACCGTACGGGCCGCCGCGTGATAGGCCTCGGGGGTGCGCTCGGTGGTGTACCAGCCGTTCGCGTACGCCGGGACCCGGTCGGTCACCTGTCCGCCGAGCAGCTGCCACACGGGCACGCCGAGGGCCTTGCCCTTGATGTCCCAGCAGGCCAACTCCACGACGGCGATGCCCGACATCACGATCTCGCCGGCCCGTCCGAAGTCGCCGTACTTCATGCGGCGTACGAGATCCTCGACAGCGAACGGGTCGGAGCCGGCGATGTGGTTCGCCTCGGCCTCGCGGAGATAGCCGATCAGGGCATCGGTGTGCCCGAGCATCCGGGTCTCGCCGACACCGGTCAGGCCCTCGTCGGTGTGGACCAGGACGTAGGTCAGATCGCGCCAGGGCGTTCCGACGACATGTGTGGTGATTCCCGTGATGCGCACGGTGGTTGCTCCCCGGGGGCGCTGGCGTGATGTTCGAGATATCGAATACTGTTCGGTGGATCGGCGAGACCGTAGGCAGCGGCCCGTCGACGTGTCAATGGGAGCGCGTCCACGCGGACGCTGCCCGGGATCTCGATCGAGCAGAGGGTGGGGTGGGTCTCGTGGGACGACTCGTTCCGGCGGTGACCAGGGCATTCGACATACTGGAGCTGTTCCTCCAGGGCGACGGGACGCTGTCCGCGCCCGAGATCACCCGCAGGCTCCAGCTGCCGCGCACGACCACGCACGAGCTGGTCGCCACCCTGACCGCCCGCAACTACCTCGTCCAGGTGCCGGAGCAGCCCGGCCGCTACCGGCTCGGCGTCCGCACGTACCAGCTCGGCAGCCGGTACGCGGAGCAGCTCGACCTCGCGGCCGAAGGCCACCAGGTCGCCCGCGAGGTGGCCGACACCTGCGGCGAGACCGTCCACGTCGCCCTCCTGGAGGACATGGACGTCATCTACATCGCCAAGGTCGACTCGACGCACGCCGTGCGGATGGTCTCCGCGACCGGCCGCCGCCTTCCCGCCCACTGCACCGCCGTCGGCAAGATGCTCCTCGCCTCCCTCCCCGCCGACGAGCTCGAAGCGCGCCTCGAAGAGCGGCTCGAAGAAGGGCCGTTGGAGTCCATGACGCCGAGCAGCCTCAGCGACCCGGACGTGCTGCGGTCCGCGCTCGCCGAGATCCGGATCCTCGGCGTCGCCGTCGAACTCCAGGAGTCCAACCCCGACGTCAGCTGTGTCGCCGCGCCCGTACGGGACCGGACCGGCCGGGTCGTCGCGGCGCTGTCCGTCTCGGTGCCGGTCCACCGCTGGAGCGAGGACCGGGAGAACGAACTCACCGCCCTCGCCGCGAAGGGCGCCGACGAGCTCTCGGCACGGCTCGGCCACCGGGGCGTGCGCCACTGAGGGCCGATGTCCGTCATGTGAGGGCCGGTGGGCGTCACGTGAGGGCCGGTGTCCGTCAGGCCTCCGCATCGGCGGATCCGGTGCGCCGGCCGCCCCGGCGTTCCCGGGGCTGACGCGTCCGGCTGACCGGCCCGAAGACCTCTCGGTCGTTGAGGAAGCCCTCCAGCGCGAAGGTCGCGGCCCCCCGCGTCACCGCGTTGTGCGCGACCGCGCTGCGCCGCAGGGTCGCGGCCCGGTGCGGCAGCGGCAGGGCGTGCCGCGTCACCGCCTCGTACGTGGCGGTCAGGAGACGCTCCCCGAGCAGGTCGACGACCTGATTGCCGAGGACGAGCACCCGGGGGTTGAAGAGGTTGACGAGATTGGCGACGGCCGCGCCCAGGTAGCGCCCTGTCCTGTCGATGACGGCGGCGGCCGTCGGGTCCTGCTCCGCCGCCGCGCGCGCCAGGGCCGCGACCGTGGCGGCGTCGTCCGCGCCCGTCGCCCGCTCGTCGCCCGGCGCCAGCTCGCGCCAGGTCCGCGCGATCCCCCGGGTGCTCACGTACGCCTCCACGCAGCCCCGGTTGCCGCAGGTGCACAGGCGGCCGTCGAGCGCGAGGCAGGTGTGGCCCCACTCGCCCGCGCTGTTGGTGAAGCCCCGGTACAGCTGCCCGTCGATCGCGATCCCGGCGCCGACACCGGCCCGCAGTGTGAGCACCACCAGGTCGTCGACCTCGCGCCCGGCGCCGAACCACAGCTCGGCGACCGTACTGGCCCGCAGCGGGTTGTCGAGCCACAGGGGCAGCCCGAGGCGCTCGTCGAGCAGGGCGCGCAGGGGCACCTCGTGCCACGACCAGTACGGGGAGAAGGACGAGACGCCGCCCTCGCGCTCCACCATGCCCGGCACGCTGACCCCGGCCCCGAGCACCCGCTCGCGGGGCACTCCGGAGACGCTCAGCAGCTCCTCCACGCAGCCGGCGAGGACGTCGACGACGTCGGAGGGGCGGACGTCACCCGGCGGGAGCGGGCGCTCGACGGAGTGCCGGACCTCCAGAGCCAGGTCGAAGAGCTCGGCGTGCACCGAGGTCTCGGCGATGTCGACGCCGATCAGCGCGCCCCGCTCGGCGTTCACGGCGAGGCGCGCCCGGGGGCGGCCGCCGCTGGAGTCCTCGTGGCCCGCCTCGACGAGTACCCCGGCCTCCAGGAGTTCGGCGGTGAGGTTGGCGACGGTGGCGAAGGAGAGCCCGGTCGCCGTCGCGATGTCCTGACGGCTCATCGCACCCGGGCCCGCGTAGACGCGCCGCAGGACCTCGAAGCGGTTGAGCCGTCGGATGTCCTGCGACGTCCGCTTGATCATCTGTGCTGTCCTCCGATCGGCCACGCTGTCCCGAGGATGTTATTCGAAGGGTTGGAAGAAGCGGTGGAGGGGTTATTTACAACCGTTAGACGAAGCCCTAGTTTTTGAGGAGCCAACCGAGGAGGACAGATGCTGCACCTCAGGGCCGTGCCCTGCTCCCCCCTGCCCGGACGCCTGACGGAAGGTCCCCTCTGGGACGATCGACGCCAGGAGATGCTCTGGGTGGACATCCCCGAAGGGCTCGTGCGCCGAGCCGCGCTCACCGACGGAACCGAAGGCCCGGACCTGGCACCCGTCGCCGCCCTCCGCTTCGACCGACCCGTCGGCGCCGTCGCCCTCTGCGCCTCCGGAGGCCTCCTCGCCGCCGCGGGCACCTCCCTCCTCCGCCTGGACGAGGGCCGCACGGTCGCCGAGGCCGTCGAACTCGCCGCGCCCGCCCTCCCCGACGACGGCCTGCCGCGCCGCATGAACGACGCCGCCGTCGACCCCGCGGGCCGGCTCCTCGCCGGAACCATGGCGTACGACGAGAGCCCCGGCGCGGGCGCCCTCTACCGCCTCGACGGCGACGGACTCGTCACCCTGCTCGACTCCGTCACCATCTCCAACGGCCTCGGCTGGAGCCCCGACGGCAGCCGCCTCTACTACGCCGACAGCCCCACCGGCCGCGTCGACGTCTTCGCCTACGACCCGGAGAGCGGCGGCCTGAGCGACCGGCGCCCCTTCGCCGTCCTCGACCGGGGCGTCCCCGACGGACTCACCGTCGACAGCGCGGGACGCGTCTGGGTCGCGGTCTGGGGAGGCGGCGAAGTCCTCGCCTTCACGGCCGACGGCACCCTCCACGCGCGCGTGGAGGTGCCCGCCTCGCACGTGACGAGCTGCGCCTTCGCCGGCCCGGCCCTCGACGTCCTCGTCATCACCACGGCCACCGAGGGCCTCGACGAGGAGCGCCTGCGCGCCGAGCCCGACGCCGGCCGCCTCTTCGCCTGCCGCCCCGGCGCCACGGGCCTGCCCACGAACCGGTACGCCGACCGCTGACGGCGCGCGCCGACTTCGCACGACCTCCGCGGCCCCCGAACGCCGACTCCGTACGCCGCCCACCGACTCCGTATGCCGCCCGCTGACGCCGGACGGCGCCGTCCACACGCCGGCCGTTGACCGGCATACGCCGACGCCGACTCCGCACGACCTCCGCCGACGCCCGTCTGCCGCCCCGGCCGCACGCGCTCCGACCCACAAGGAAGCACCGCGCCATGCCCACCCCGCACGAGACAGCCGCCCCGCCCGCCCCCGGCGCAGCCCACGAAGGGCTGCGCGCCGCGCTCGACGCCGCCCCCGTCATCGCGATCCTCCGCTCCACCTCCGCCACCCGCTTCGCCGAGGTCACCGACACACTCCGGGCGTCCGGCGTCCGGGCCGCCGAGTTCACCCTCACCACGCCCGGAGTCCTCGACGCACTGCGCGAGTACGCCGCCGACGCCCCGCCCGGACTCGCGCTCGGCGCGGGCACGGTGACCACGCCCGCCGAGGCCCAGGCCGCCGTGAAGGCCGGAGCCACCTACCTCATCACCCCGACCACCTCCACCGAGGTCATCGCCGAAGCCGTCCGGCTGGACGTCCCGGTGCTCCCCGGCGCGTACACCCCCACCGAGATCCTCACCGCCTGGCGGGCCGGCGCCACCATGGTGAAGCTCTTCCCCGCCGCGACCGGCGGACCGGAGTACCTCCGCGCCGTACGCGCCCCGCTGCCCGACATCCCCCTCGTGCCGACCGGCGGCATCGGCGCCGCCGACGCCCCCGCCTACCTCGCCGCCGGCGCCGCCGCCCTCGGCGTCGGCGGCCCCCTCGTCGGGGACGCCTGCGAGGGCGGCTCCCTGGCGGCCCTCGCCGAGCGCGCGACCGCCTTCCTCGACGGGATACGCCGATGACACCACCGGGGCCCGAACTCGTCACCCTCGGCGAGGCGATGGCGGTCGCCGCCGCCACCTCGCCCGGGCCGCTCGCCACGGGAGCGCCCCTGCGCCTCGGCTGGGCGGGCGCCGAGGCGACCGTCGCCATCGGCGTCAGCCGCCTCGGCCACAGCGCCGCCTGGACCGGCCGCGTCGGGGAGGACGCGGCGGGCGCGATGGTCCTCGCCGGACTCCGTGCCGAGGGCGTCGACATCTCCGGCGCCCGTACGGACCCGGCGGCACCCACCGGCCTGATGCTCCGCGAACGGCGCACCGCCGACCGGCTCCGCGTCACCTACTACCGCGCCGGACTCGCCGGCTCCCGGCTCACCCCCGAGGACCTGGACGAAGCTCGGATCTCCGGCGCCCGGATCCTCCATGTCACCGGCATCACCCCGGCGTTGAGCCCCACCGCCCGCGCCGCCGTCGAGCACGCCGTCGCGCTCGCCCGCGCCGCCGGCGTCACCGTCTCCTTCGACGTCAACCACCGCGAACGCCTCTGGAGCCGCACCGAGGCCGCCGAGGCCCTCGCCCGCTTCCTCCCGTACACCGACATCGTCTTCGCCGGACCCGAGGAGGCCTCCCTCTTCGTGCCCGAGGTCCCCGAGGACGAGCCGGAGCGGACGGCCCGCGCCCTCACCCGCCTCGGCCCCGCGCAGGCCGTCCTCAAGCTCGGCGCCGCCGGGGCGCTCGCGGTCGTCGACGACCAGCTCCACGTCCAGCCCGCCGTACCCGTCACGGCCGTCGACCCCGTCGGCGCGGGCGACGCCTTCGTCTCCGGCTACCTCGCCGCCGTCCTCGACGACGCCCCGGCCGCGGAACGCCTCCGGCTCGCCGCGCTCTGCGGAGCCTTCGCCGTCTCCGTCCCCGGCGACTGGGAGGGCCTTCCGCGCCGCGCCGAACTCGGCCTGCTCGCCGCGCAGGACATCAGCCGCTGAGTGCCCCCGAGTCCCGAGCCGTCCCCCGTCCCCGTACCGCCCCAGCACAGGAACCCACCACTATGAACCGTTTCTCCGGACGGACCGCCGTCGTCACCGGCGCGGCCTCGGGCATCGGCGCCGCGAGCGCCGCCCGACTCGCCGCCGAGGGCGCCGCGGTCCTCGTCTCCGACATCGCCGACGAGGCGGGCGAAGCCGTCGCCGCGGCGATCCGCGCCGCCGGCGGCCGAGCCGCCTACGTACGCTGCGACGTCTCCTCCGAGGAGGACTGGACGGCGCTGCGCGAGGAGGCCCACGCCCGCTTCGGGCCGGTGGGCATCCTCCACAGCAACGCCTTCACCCACACCACGGCCGCCGCCCACGAACTCCCCGTCGCCGTCTGGGACCGGGAGATGGCGGTCAACCTCCGGGCCCTCTACCTCGCCACCCGCACCTTCCTCGACGACCTGCGCGCCGAGGGCGGCAGCCTCATCGCCACCTCCAGCGTCCACGCCGACTTCGGCCTGCCCGGCTACCCCGCCTACGCCGCCGCGAAGGGCGGAATGTGCGCCCTGGTACGCCAGTTCGCCGTCGAGTACGGACCGGACGTGCGGTTCAACTCCGTCCTGCCCGGGCCGATCCTCACCGACGTGTGGAACGACGTCGACGAGGAAGGACGGCGGATCTCCGCCGACGCCACCGCGCTCGCCCGGCTCGGCCGACCCGAGGAGGTGGCGTCCGCCGTCGCCTTCCTCGCCTCCGCCGACGCCTCCTACATCACCGGAACGAACCTGGTCGTCGACGGCGGCTGGACCGTGAAGAAGGACTCCAAGTGAAGATCACCTCCCTGCGTACGTACCTCGTCGCCCCGCGCTGGTGCTTCCTGCGCGCCGAGACCGACGAGGGCATCACGGGCTGGGGCGAGCCCGTCGTCGAGGGCCGCGCGCACACCGTCGCCGCCGCCGTCGAGGAGCTCTCCGACTACCTGATCGGCCAGGACCCGATGAAGATCGAGGACCACTGGCAGGTCCTCACCAAGGGCGGCTTCTACCGCGGCGGCCCGGTCCTCTCCAGCGCCGTCGCCGGCATCGACCAGGCCCTCTGGGACATCACGGGCAAGGCCCTCGGTGTTCCCGTGTGGCAGCTCCTCGGCGGCAACGTCCGCGACCGCGCCCGGGTCTACAGCTGGATCGGCGGCGACCGGCCCGACGAGGTCGCCTCGGAGGCGCTGGCGCGGAAGAACGAGGGCTTCACGGCCATCAAGATGAACGCCTCGGCGCAGCTGCGGCTCATCGACACCCCGGCGGCCGTCCACGGCATCGTCGACCGGGTCGCCTCCATCCGCGAGGCCGTCGGCGACGACTTCGACATCGCGATCGACTTCCACGGCCGCCTCACCGCGCCGATGGCCCGCCGGGTCCTGCCGCTCCTGGAGCCGTACCTGCCCTTCTTCGTGGAGGAGCCGGTCGTCCCGGAGATGAGCGACCACATCGGCGACATCGTGCGGTCCACCTCCATCCCCATCGCGACGGGCGAACGCCTCTACTCCCGCTGGGACTTCAAGAAGGTCCTCGACCAGGGCATCGCGGTCGCGCAGCCCGACCTCTCGCACGCGGGCGGCATCTCGGAGGTGCGCAGGATCGCCGCGATGGCGGAGGCGTACGACGTCTCCCTCGCCCCGCACTGCCCGCTGGGGCCGATCGCGCTCGCCTCCTGTCTCCAGGTCGGCTTCGCCGCGCCGAACCTGCTGATCCAGGAGCAGAGCCTCGGCATCCACTACAACACCGGCTCCGACCTGCTCGACTACCTCGTGGACCCGACGGTCTTCCGGTACGAGGACGGGCACGTGGCCCTGCCGACCGGACCGGGGCTCGGCATCGAGGTCGACGAGAAGGCGGTCGAGCGGGCCGCCGAGGTCGGCCACCGCTGGCGCAACCCGGCGTGGCGCAGGGACGACGGCTCGCTCGCCGAGTGGTAGCCACAGTGTGAGGAAGGGGCGGGCTCGTGAACGAGCCCGCCCCTTCGTCGAGTTGTCCGTCAGCGGTGCGCGAACCAGCTCGCCGCCGGGAGCAGCTTGCTGTCGTAGTCGAACAGGGCCTGGTTCTCCCAGCCGTTGCCGGACGATTTGTCCGTCGGGTCCCAGCCGTTGCCGGTCACGGCGGTCCAGGCCGGCTCCCAGTAGACGACCCCGAGACCACGGCCGTTCGGCACGGCCTCGACGACGTTCATGACGTCCCGCAGCCAGGCCGACTGGCCGGCGCTGCTCGCCGGGTAACCGGAGACCAGCTCGCTCGACAGGTCGATGATGTTCTCGTGGCCGTCCTCGCTGTCGAGGCGGAACGGGTAGGCGGTCTCCGCGACCATGACCTTCTTGCCGTAACGGGCGGAGATGTCGTCGAGGTTGGTCTGGAGCGCGGAGAGAGCGCCGTGCCAGTAGCCGTAGAAGGAGAAGGCGATGACGTCGTAACTCACGCCCTGTGCGGTCGCGTTGTCGAACCACGTCCGGTAGAGGGCGTTGTCGCCGCCGTTGGCGAGGTGCAGCGCGATCTGCGTGCTCGACGACACCGCCTTGGCCGCCGATATACCGGCCTTGAGCAGCCCGCCGAGCTGCGACCAGTTGGACGTCGAACCCTCGGGCCAGAGCATGCCGGTGTTGATCTCGTTGCCGATCTGCACCATGTCGGCCGTGGTGCCCTGCGCCTTGAGGGCGTTGAGGACGTCGTACGTGTGGTTGTAGACGTCCGTGGTGAGCTGGGAGTACGAGTGGCCGGACCAGGCCGCGGGCTTGGTCTGGGCGCCCGGGTCGGCCCAGATGTCCGAGTAGTGGAAGTCGACGAGGAGCTTCATGCCCTGCGCCTTGATCTTCTGGGCGGTGGCGAGGACGCGCGCCTTGTTGTTGTAGCCGTCGGCCGGGTTCACCCACACCTTGAGGCGGCCGTAGTTCGCGCCCGCGTTCTTCAGGATCGCGACCGGGTCACCGGTGACGCCGGCGGCGTTGCGGTAGGTCCCGCCGAGATCCTCGCTCTTCTTGAGGGTCGACAGGTCGACGCCCTTGACGGCGAGTCCGGTCGTGCCGGAGGTGAAGGTCAGGTCGTCGACGTTGAGCCAGTTCCCGGCGCTCGCATCGGAGTTGACGCTGACGGTGCAGGCGCCTCCCGTGACCGTGACGGAGGTGACGAGCCGTATCCAGGCTCCGTTGGACGTCACCGGCAGGTCGGTGCGCTGCTCGGCGGAGCCGCAGTTGCGCAGGGCCAGGTAGGCGGCGTTCTGCCCGCCGCCGGAGCGGACCCACGCGCTGAGCGTGTACGTGCCGCCGGCGAGCCCGGAGAGGTACTGGTACGTCTCGACCTTGTACGCGGACGCCGACCAGTGGCTGAGGCGGTAGCTCCCGCCGTGGCCCCCGGCCTCGGTGAACGAGGCGGCGTTCTGGCCGGCGGCCGAGTAGGTGGACCAGCCGGTGGGCGTGGTGGTCCCGGTGGCATCGCTCTCGAACCCGGCGTTCGTGAGGGTGGCGGCCGCCTCGGCCTGCGGGGCGGTGGGCAGCGGAGCCAGGAGCAGGGCGCCCAGAGCCGCCGCGACGGCGGCTGCTCGCAGGCGGATACGGCCGCTCAGACGGAAACGGCTTCTGGTGGTGGGGTGCATCGTCGAGTCCCTTCGACGGTGGCCAATGTGAGGTGTGGTGCGGGTGGTTCCTTACGGGTGGTGCGGCTCACCCGGGGGCGGCGCAGCGGGCGCTGCCGCCCCCGGGGAGATCAGGGGGTCCGGCCCGGAGGCAGGGGGCCGGAGGGGGAGTGGTGCGGTGAGGCGCCAGGCGCCAGGCGCCGGAGCGGGAAGGTGCGGTCAGGCGTCAGGCGTCAGGCGTCCAGGCGGACGACCCCGACGGCCCCGGCCGGGACGGTGAACGTCCCGTCGACCGGCGTACCGCCGAGGAGTTCCGTCCCGGAGCCGTCGAGCGGCACCTCGGCGTCCTCGGCGGAGTGGTTGAGGGCGAACAGGTACTGCCCGCCGTCCCCGGCGCGGCGCACGACCTCCACGTCGTGCGGCAGCGCGGCGCGAGCCGCGACTCCGGCGTCCTCGCAGGCCACGGCCACGATCGCGTCGAGCGAGGCCGCGTCGAGCCGCGTGGAGACGTACCAGGCGGTGCCCCGGCCGAGCCGGTGCCGGGTGACCGCGGGACCGCCGGCGGCCGGCCCGTCGGCGTACGTCCAGACGGTCTCGGCGCCGCGCGGCCGAACGAACTCCGTCCACACGTCGCCGGTGAGCGAGGAGCCGTCCGGCCCGGCGATCCGTACGCGCTGCTCGTCGAGGAGCGGGGACCACTCCTCGACGGTCAGGCCGAGGACGTCCCGCAGGGCGCCCGGGTAGGTGCCGGGGTGCACGGCGTCGTGCTCGTCGACGATCCCGGAGAAGTACGAGACGACGAGCGTGCCGCCGTTCTCGACGTACTCGCGGAGGTTCTGCCCGGCGGCCTCGGTCATGAGGTAGAGCGCGGGCACGACGACCAGCGGGTAGGCGGACAGGTCGGCCTCGGGGTGCGCGAAGTCGACCGTGAGGTGCCGGTCGTACAGCGTCTCGTAGAAGCTGTCGGCGCGCTCGCGGGCGTCGTGGGCCGCGTTCGGCCGCCACTCCAGGTTCTGCGCCCACCAGGAGTGCCAGTCCCAGAGCATGGCGACGTCCGGGACGGTCCGGGTGCCGCGTACCTCCTCCAGGGCCTCCAGGCCGGCCCCCAGGGCGACGACCTCGCGCCACACCCGGGTGTCGGTGCCGCCGTGCGGGACCATCGCGGAGTGGAACTTCTCGGCGCCGCGCCGGGACTGGCGCCACTGGAAGAACATCGCGCCCTCGGAGCCGCGGGCGACGTGGGCGAGGGAGTTGCGGGCCATCTCGCCGGGGCGCTTGGCGGGGTTGCGGGCCTGCCAGTTCACGCCGGACGTGGAGTGTTCGAGGAGCAGCCAGGGCGCGCCGCCCGCCACGGAGCGGGTGAGGTCGGCGGCCATGGCGAGGTTGACGTGGGTGCGGCGCCCGTCGGTCATGAGGTAGTGGTCGTTGGTGACGAGGTCGACCTCACGGCCCCAGGCCCAGTAGTCGATCGAGTCGCACTGGCTGAGCGCGGTCATGAAGTTGGTGGTGACGGGGATGCCGGGCGCCAGCTCGTGCAGGATGTCCCGTTCCGCCCGGAAGTTCTCCCGGATGGTGGCGTCGGCGAAGCGCCGGTAGTCGAGCTGCTGGGCCGGGTTGCCGACGGTGGGGGTGACGCGGGGCGGGTCGATCTCCTCGTACGAGCCGTAGCGCTGCCCCCAGAAGGCGGTGCCCCAGGCTTCGTTCACGGCCTCCACCGAGCCGTGGGTCTCGTGGAGCCAGCGGCGGAAGTGGGCGGCGCAGTTGTCGCAGTAGCAGGCGCTGACGGGCACGCCGTACTCGTTGTGGACGTGCCAGAGGGCGAGCGCGGGGTGGCTGCCGTAGCGGCGGGCGAGTGCCGTGGCGATCCCGGTGGCGGCCGCCCGGTAGGCGGACGAACTGTGGCAGATCGCCCCGCGTGAACCGTACGAGTGGCGCACGCCCTCGGCGGTGACGGGCAGTGCCTCGGGGTGGGCGCGGTAGAACCAGGCGGGCGGTGCCACGGTGGGCGTACCCAGGTCGACGCGGACGCCGTGCGCGTGCAGCAGGTCGAGGAGCCGGTCGAGCCAGCCGAAGTCGTACCGGCCGCGCTCGGGTTCCAGCAGGGCCCAGGAGAAGATGCCGACGCTCACCATGGTGACACCGGCCTCCCGCATCAGCCGGACGTCCTCCTGCCAGACGCTTTCCGGCCATTGCTCGGGGTTGTAGTCCCCGCCGAACGCGAGCCGGTGCAGGCCCTTGGGAGTGGTCTGCGGCATGAGTCTCTCCTGAAATCTCGGACGATGGAAGCTGTGTTGGATTGGGAACGTGCACACACCCGATCTCGATGTGGCAACGCAACATAACCGCACACGAACAACCATTGACAAGTGTCCGGAACGTTTCTCTACTGTGAACGCTCACAGATGCATGGTCGGCCTCTCCGTCTGCGAGAGAGGCCCCTTTCGGTCAGGGAGAAGTACCCCATGCCCCACATCACGCGCCGCAGCCTCGCCGCCGCCACCGCCGTCCTCCTCGGCGCCACCGCACTCACCGCCTGCGGGTCAGCCGACGCCGGCTCCGGCGACGGGGCGGACGCCGCCTCCGGCCCCGTCTCGCTCACCTACTGGGCCTGGGCGCCCGGCATGGACAAGGTCGCCGCCCTCTGGAACGCCAAGCACCCCGACATCAAGGTCACCGTGCAGAAGCAGGCGTCCGGGGACGACCTCGTCACCAAGATCATCACCGCGGCGAAGGCGCACAAGGCCCCCGACCTGGTCCAGGCCGAGTACCAGGCCCTGCCGACGCTCGTCAGCAACGACGCCCTCGCCGACATCGCCCAGGAAGTCCAGGGCGTCAAGGACAAGTTCGCCCCCGGCATCTGGCAGCAGACCACCTTCGGCGGCGAGGCCGTCTACGCCCTGCCGCAGGACTCCGGGCCGCTGATGTTCTTCTACCGCGAGGACCTGTTCAAGCAGTACGGCCTGACCGTCCCCACCACCTGGGACGAGTTCGCCGAGACCGCACGCGCCGTCAGGAAGAAGGCCCCGAAGAAGGCCCTGACCACCTTCTCCGCCAACGACTCCGGCCTCTTCGCCGGCCTCTCCCAGCAGGCCGGCGCCAAGTGGTGGACCTTCGAGGGCGACACCTGGAAGGTCGGCATCGACGACGCCGCCACCAAGAAGGTCACCGACTTCTGGGGCGGCCTGGTCGCCGAGGGCGCCATCGACAACCAGCCCATGTACACCCCCGCCTGGAACAAGGCCCTCAACACCGGCGAGCAGCTCGCCTGGGTCAGCGCCGTCTGGGCCCCCGGCACCCTCACCACCGCCGCCCCCGACACCAAGGGCAAGTGGGCCATGGCCCCCCTCCCGCAGTGGAACGAGGGCGACAACTCCACCGGCAGCTGGGGCGGCTCCTCCACCGCCGTCACCACCGACTCGAAGCACAAGGCCGCCGCCGCCCAGTTCGCCACCTGGCTGAACACCGACCCGGAGGCCCTCGCCGCGCTCGTCAAGGAGAGCGGCATCTACCCCGCGGCCACCGCCGCCCAGACCAGCGGAGCCCTCGCCAAGGCCCCCGACTACTTCGCCAACCAGCCCGACTTCTACACCCGCGCCGCCGAGATAGCGAAGACCACCGCGCCGGCCGCCTGGGGCCCCAACGTGAACGTGGCCTACACCTCCTTCAAGGACCAGTTCGGCAAGGCCGCCAAGGCCAAGAGCGGCTTCCCCGAAGCCCTCACCGCGATGCAGGCCGCCACCGTCACGGACCTGGACAAGCAGGGCTTCGAGGTCGCCAATTGACTCCTTCCCCTCGTGAACGAGGGGAATTCCTGGCTCACTTTGCCTGCCACCTAGCAGGTGGCAGGTCTTACAAGATCGACACCAGCCGGGTTGAGACCAGCCCGGACGAGCATTACGCGGGCGGAGTTCTTGTCCCTGGGGGACACCGCTCCGCACGCGGTGCACGTGAAGGTTCTCTCGGAAAGGGGAAGTGCGTGCTTGGCTCTCGCTCCGCACCGTGCGCACTCCATGGTGGTGTGCGCGGGGTGGACCAGATGAACGGCCCGGCCGTGCTTTCGTGCCATTTCGACCAGCGCCGTCTTGGTCGCGGTGATGGCGGCATCGGCAGCCTTCCGCGCCATGGCGGACTTGGCGAGGAACTTCGGCCGGAAGTCCTCCACGGCGAGGGCATCATGGTCGCGGACGACGCGCTTGGCCCACTTACGGGCGGTGTCCTGCCGTTGCCGGGCGACCTTCTTGTGCGCCTTCGCAGTCGCCGTGCGAGCCTTGCGGTACCCCGCGGTGTCGGGACGGTTCTTCGGGGTGGCGCGCCGGGCCGTCATCCGCTGGTAGCGAAGGCCGTCGACCGGCGGGCGTCGGTCAGCAACTTGTCCAACTGCGCCGGACCGCAGGTTGTGTTAGCCCCCGCCGTCCGGTTGAGGGCGTGGACCTTGCGGGACATGGCCACACACTCGTTCCACACCCACCGACACCGCGCCCACTCACCCTCCAGAGCCGTACGCGCGGTGGACGACACCCGCAGCCGGTACGTGTACCGGGCGTGCCCGCCTCCGTCCACCCCCGCCGTCGTCATACAGATCAAGCTAACGGCCACCACTGACAACGGAAGAATGCACAGGTCACCACAGATGCGCAGCAGACTCCGCCACCATGCGGTTCCGCCTCAAGTCCCCATTCCTCGCCGGCCTGACGGCCCGGGCCTCCGAGGAGACGGCCAGTGACGCAGCCCCCCAAGGGCGCGCGCCGGTCGTACGGGGTCAAGGCGGCCCCGTACGCCCTCCCGTCGCCCACCACCACCCTCAAACGAGCGCGAAGCGCCCCCTACTTCTTCCTCCTCCCCGCCGCCGTCCTCTTCGCCCTCTTCTTCGCCCTGCCCATCGGCTACGCGGTCTGGATCAGCTTCCACAAGGTCGAGATCAAGGGCCTCGGCCTCGGCAAGGGCGCCAAGTCCGAGGTCTGGGCCGGCCTGGAGAACTACGCCTCCGCCCTCACCGACCCCGAACTCCTCGCGAGCGCCCTGCGCGTCCTCGGCTACGGCGCCATCGTCGTCCCCGTCATGCTCGGCCTCGCCCTCTTCTTCGCGCTCCTGCTCGACTCCGAGCGCGTCCGGGCCCGCTCCTTCGCCCGGCTCGCGATCTTCCTCCCGTACGCCGTCCCCGGCGTCATCGCGGCCGTCCTCTGGGGCTTCCTCTACCTCCCCGACGTCAGCCCCTTCCACTACCTCCTCGACAAGGCCGGTCTTCCACAGCCCGACCTCATGGACGGCGGACCGCTCTACCTGGCGATGTCCAACATCGCCGTCTGGGGCGGTACCGGCTTCAACATGATCGTCATCTACACCGCGCTGCGCGCCCTGCCCACCGAGGTGTACGAGGCCGCCAAGCTCGACGGCTGCTCCGAGCTCCAGATCGCGCTCCGCATCAAGATCCCGATGGTGGTGCCCTCGCTGGTCCTCACCTTCTTCTTCTCGATCATCGCGACCCTCCAGGTCTTCAACGAGCCCACCACGCTCAAGCCGCTCACCAACGGCATCCCGTCCACCTGGAGCCCCCTCATGAAGGTCTACAGCGACGCCTTCACCGGCGGGAACATCCACGCCGCCTCGGCCACCGCCGTCGTGCTCGCCCTCGCCACCTTCGCGCTCTCCTTCGCCCTCCTCAGGATCTCCAACCGCCGCACCACACAAGGAGCAGGCCGATGACCGGGCTCGCCTCCCCGACGCTCCGCAAGGCCGCCCCCGCGGCCGGCAGCACCCCCGGCACCTCCCAAGGCCCCCCGCGCCCCCGCCGCACCGCCCTGCTGCCGACCGCCGCACTCGTCCTCGGCGCGCTCTACTGCCTGCTGCCCGTCGCCTGGGTCCTCGTCGCCGCCACCAAGGCCGACGACGAACTCTTCTCCACCTTCACCTTCCTGCCCGGCAGCGGCCTCGGCGACAACATCGGCGAGCTCACCGGATACCGCGACGGCATCTACTGGCGCTGGATGGCCAACTCCGTGCTGTACGCGGGCCTCGGCGGCATCCTGTCCACCATCGTCTCCGCGTTCGCCGGCTACGCCCTCGCTGTCTACCGCTTCCGCGGCCGAGAGGCGTTCTTCAACATCATGCTGGCGGGCGTCCTCATGCCCCCCGTCATCCTCGCCATCCCGCAGTACCTGCTGATGGCCGAGGCCGACCTCACGGACACGTACGCCTCCGTCCTGCTGCCGCTGGTCCTCTCCCCGTACGGCGTCTACCTCGGCCGCATCTACGCCGAGGCCGCCGTCCCCATGGAGCTGGTCGAGGCGGCCCGCGTGGACGGCGCCGGCGAGTGGCGGATCTTCGTCCGGATCGCCGTCCCCATGATGTCCCCGGGCCTGGTGACGATCTTCCTCTTCCAGTTCGTCGCCATCTGGAACAACTTCCTGCTGCCGTTCATCATGCTCGGCGACGACGAGAAGTTCCCCATGACCGTCGGCCTGTTCACCCTCCTCAAGCAGGGCGCGAGCCAGCCCGCCCTCTACACCCTGGTCATCACGGGCGCCCTGCTCGCGATCGTCCCGCTCATCGCCCTCTTCCTCCTCATCCAGCGCTTCTGGAGCCTCGACCTGCTCTCCGGCGCCGTAAAGTCCTGAACCACAGGGGATCGAGGGGAAACACACAGCATGAGCACAGCAGCGGCAAGGCGCCGCCCGGCGACCATCCACGACGTGGCCCGCGAGGCCGGGGTCTCGCGCGGCACCGTCTCCCGCGTCCTCAACGGCGGCCACTACGTCAGCCCGTCGGCGAAGGCCGCCGTCGACGCCGCGATCCGCAGAACGGGATACGTCGTCAACCGGCACGCCCGCTCGCTGATCACCGGCAAGTCCGACTCGGTCGCCTTCCTCCTGACCGAGCCGCAGGAGCGCTTCTTCGAGGACCCCAACTTCAACGTCCTGCTGCGCGCCTGCACCCAGGCCCTCGCCGCCCAGGACATCCCGCTCCTCCTGATGATCGCGGGCACCGAGGACGAACGCCGCCGCAACCTCCGCTACATCGAGGCCGGCCACGTCGACGGCGTCCTCCTGGTCTCCAGCCACTCCGGCGACCCCGTCGTGGCCCGGCTGCACGAGGCCGGCGTGCCCGTCGTCGCCTGCGGCAAGCCGCTCGGCCAGACCGCCAAGATCGGCTACGTCGCCGCCGACGACCGCGACGGCGCCCGCGACATGGTCCGCCACCTGTACGCGTCGGGGCGCCGCCGGATCGCCACCGTCAGCGGCCCGCTGGACACCCCGGGCGGCGTCGAGCGCCTCGCCGGCTACCGCGAGACGCTCGCGGAGGTCGGACTCCCCGTCGACGAGACCCTCGTCGCCACCGGCGACTACAGCCGGGCGAGCGGCGAGGACGCGGCCGTCGCCCTCCTGGAGCGGGCCCCCGACATCGACGCGGTGTTCGTCGCCTCCGACCTGATGGCACAGGGCGTCCTCGACGCCCTGGCCCGCGCGGGCCGGCGGGTCCCGGAGGACATCGCGGTGGGCGGCTTCGACGACTCCCCGGCGGCCCTCTCCAGCCGCCCCTCGCTCACCACGATCCGTCAGCCGTGGGACCGGATCAGCACCGAGATGGTGCGGACGCTCCTGGCCCGGATAGCGGGCGAGGACCCGGCGACGGTCATCCTGCCCACGGAGCTCGTCCGCCGGGAATCGGCGTAGCGGCACTTTTCGATGAGAGGTCGGTCCCCGACGAGGGACCGACCGCTCCTCCGTCATGTCGGGCCGATGGTCAACAGGATCACTTCGAGGGTCCGGGGGCCGTGGACGCCCTCGACCCGGTCGAGTTCGATGTCGCTCGTCGCGGACGGCCCCGAGATCCAGGTGAGCGGACGCGTCGGGGCGAGCCGGGGGAGCGCCAGGGGGACCGAGGCCACCACCTGCTCCGGCGCCCGGACCACACAGACGTGCAGATCGGGGACGAGGGTCAGAGCGCGGCGGCCCTGACCCGGACCGCCGTCGAGGACGATCGTGCCGGTCTCGGCGATCGCCAGGGCGCAGCCCGTCACCACGGCGTCGACGCCGTCGAGTTCGTACGGGGTCAGCCGGGGCTCGTCGGGCCGCCGGACGGCGTCGGTGGCGGCGAGCCAGCCGGCGGGCAGCCCGGGCGGGAAGGCGACGCTCCGGGCGCCGCGCTCCGCGAGCCTCCGGGCGATCAGCGCGGGAAGCCCGTCCGGATGGGTGCGGTGGACGTGGGCGCGGTAGTCGGCGAGGTTCTCGTGGAGCAGGTCGAGGACGGCCGCCGGGTCGTCCGCGGTGTGGCTCGTCCGGTAGTCGCGGGCGACGGCGGGCGCCTCTGGCGCGTCGGCGACGGCGGCGCGGACCCGGGCGAGGATCCGGTCACGGCTTGAGGGCTGGGGCGTCACGTGCGGTTCTTCCTCCACCAGTCGCGGAACGGTTCGGCGGGCATGTCGGGCAGGTCCCGGTGGTCGGACCACTGGCGGGCGCCGGGGCCCGGCAGGCGCTTCGGGTGGAGCTTCCGGGTCGCGGACGCCAGCCGCTCTCCGGCGGCGAGCGCGTTCGGGTGGTCGAGGACCCAGCCGGCGGCCTTCATCGCGGCCTTCTCCAGGCGGTGGCCCTTCCCGCCTTCCCCGGCGACCTTCTCGCGCAGGTGGACGAGGACCTCGGGGATGTCGATGGCGACCGGGCACACCTCGTAGCAGGCGCCGCAGAGTGAGGAGGCGTACGGCAGCGACGCGTCGATCTCGCTCGTCGTGCCCCGGAGTTGGGGGGTGAGGATGGCGCCGATCGGCCCGGGGTAGACCGATCCGTACGCGTGCCCGCCGGCCCGCTCGTACACGGGGCAGACGTTGAGGCAGGCCGAGCAGCGGATGCAGCGCAGCGCCTGGCGGCCGACCTCGTCGGCGAGGGCGTCGGTGCGGCCGTTGTCGAGGAGCACCAGGTGGAAGGTCCGCGGCCCGTCGTCGTCCGCCGTGCCGGTCCACATGCTCGTGTACGGGTTCATGCGCTCGGCCGTCGACGAGCGGGGCAGCGTCTGGAGGAACACCTCCAGGTCCCGCCAGGTCGGCACCACCTTCTCGATCCCGACGACGGAGATGAGGGTCTCGGGCAGGGTCAGGCACATGCGGCCGTTGCCCTCGGACTCGACGACGACCAGGGTGCCGGTCTCGGCGACCATGAAGTTCGCCCCCGAGATCCCCACCTTGGCCCGCAGGAACTTCTCCCGCAGGTGCAGCCGGGCCGCCTCCGCGAGCTCGGCCGGGGCGTCGCTCAGGCCCTCGGGAGCCGGACGTCCCCAACTCCCCATCTTCTCCGTGAAGATGTCGCGGATCTCGCCCCGGTTGCGGTGGATGGCCGGGACCAGGATGTGCGAGGGGCGGTCCTCGCCGAGCTGCACGATGAGCTCGGCGAGGTCCGTCTCGTAGGCGGCGATGCCCTCGGCCTCCAGGTGTTCGTTGAGCCCGATCTCCTGGGTGGCCATCGACTTGACCTTGACGACCTCCGTCTCGCCCGTGGCCTTCACCAGATCGGTGACGATCCGGTTCGCCTCCGCGGCGTCCGCGGCCCAGTGCACGGTGCCGCCCGCGCGCGTCACCGCCTGCTCCAACCGGACCAGATACGTGTCCAGATGGCGGAGCGTGTCGTCCTTGATCCGCTTCCCGGCCTCCCGCAGCGCGGCCCAGTCGTCGAGCTCGGCCACCGCCCGCGCCCGCTTGTCCCGGATCGTGTGCGTCGCGTGCCGCAGGTTCGCCCGGAGCGTCGCGTCGCCGACGGCCTCGTGCGCCGCCTCCGGAAAGGACGGCATTCCCACGAAGGTTCCACTCATTGCCAGGGCTCCTCTTCCGTGCTCGCCAGGATCTCCGCCAAGTGCAGCGCCCTCAGCGGGTCCTCGCGCCGACTCAGCATGCCGCCCAGGTGCAGCAGGCAGGAGTTGTCGGCGCCGCACAGCACCCCGGCACCCGTGGACAGCGCGTTCGTGATCTTGTCGGCGCCCATGGCGGCCGACACGTCCGGGTTCTTCACCGCGAAGGTCCCGCCGAAGCCGCAGCACTCCTCGGCCCCCGGCAGCTCCACGAGCTCCAGACCCTTCACCGCCTCCAGGAGCCGCCGGGGGCGCTCCCCGAGCCCGAGCATCCGGAGCCCGTGACAGGACGGGTGGTACGTCACCTTGTGCGGGAAGTACGCGCCCACGTCCGTCACGCCCAGCACGTCCACCAGGAACTCCGTCAGCTCGTACACGCGCGGGCCCAGGCCGGCGGCCTCCGCGCCGAACGACGGATAGTGGTGGCGCACCATCGCCGCGCACGAACCGGACGGGACGACGACGTGCTCGTACCCCTCGAAGGCCCCGACCGTGCGCCGGACCAGCGGCTCGGTCTCCTCGCGGTAGCCGGTGTTGAACTGCGGCTGCCCGCAGCAGGTCTGCGCGGCGGGGAAGTCGACCTCCACGCCCAGCCGTTCGAGGAGCCGGACCGTCGCCACGCCCGTCGCCGGGAAGACGGCGTCGTTGACACAGGTGACGAAGAGGGCGACGCGCATCACGGGTTCCTCGGGGACGGTTCGATTCGGGCGGCGGCCGCGTCCCAGGCGGCGCGGCCGACGGGGTCCTTCCGCGGTACGTAGTGTCGCAGGGGCTGTGTCCGCGCGACGAGCCGACGCGTCGAGGGCAGGTCGCCGACGAGCCCGGCGGCCCGCGCCTGCACGAGGACGTTGCCGAGGGCCGTGGCCTCGACGGGCCCGGCGACCACGGGAAGGCCGGTGGCGTCCGCCGTCCACTGGCACAGCAGCTCGTTGCGGGCCCCGCCGCCCACGAGATGCACCCGCGTGACCTCCCGGCCGGCCAGCTCGGCGGCCTGCCGCAGCGTCCGCCGGTGGGCGAGGGCCAGGCTCTCCAGGACGCAACGGACCACTTCGCCGGGGCTTGCGGGCGGGCGCTGCCCGGTCCTGCGGCAGTGGGCACGTATCCGCTCCGGCATGTCGCCCGGGGTCAGGAACTCCGGCGCGTCCGGGTCGACCAGCGCCGCGAACGGCTCCGCTCGCGCCGCCTGTGCGAGCAGCTCCGGCAGCTCCGGCGGTTCGGCGACCGTACCGCCCCCCGCCCACGTCCGGCGGCATTCATCCAGGAGCCACAGGCCCATGATGTTGCGCAGGAAACGGACGGTGCCGTCGACCCCGCGCTCGTTGGTGAAGTTGGCCGCCCGGGCCTCCTCGGTGAGCACCGGGGCCTCCAGCTCCAGGCCGGCCAGCGACCAGGTGCCGCAGGACAGGTAGGCGAAGTCCGGGCCGGTGGCCGGGACGGCGACCACGGCCGACGCGGTGTCGTGGGAGGCGACCGTCGTCACCGGAGTCCGGGCGTCGAGACCGGTGAACTCGGCGACGTACGGGAGGAGTCGACCCGCGGGATCGCCGGGCGCGCGGAGGGGCGGCAGGAGCACGGGGTCCACCCCGAGCGCGCCGAGCAGCTCTTTGGACCAGGTGCCCGCGCGGGCGTCGAAGAGGCCCGTGGTGGAGGCGTTGGTCTCCTCGGCCCCGACCGTCCCCGTCAGCCAGTGGACCATCAGGTCCGGCATGAGCAACAACGTCCGGGCCGCGTGCAGTTGGGCGCTTCCGGCGGCGGACGCGAGCTGGAAGACGGTGTTGAAGGGCAGGTGCTGGAGGCCGGTGATCCGGTAGAGCTCCGCCTGACCGATCCGCGCCCACACGTCCTCGGCGGCGCCGTCGGTACGCGGGTCGCGGTAGTGGAACGGAGCGCCCAGGAGGGCGCCGTCCGCGTCGAGGAGGCCGTAGTCCACGCCCCAGGTGTCGACACCGACGGAGGCGACCCCGCCGGAGCGGGCGGCCACGCGCAGCCCTTCCAGGACGCCCTGGAAGAGGGCGAGGACGTTCCAGCGCAGCCCGTCCGGCAGGGGGATCGGGGTGTTGGGGAACCGGTGGGCCTCGGTGAGGACGAGGTCGTCGGGACCTACGCGGCCGAGCATCACCCGACCGCTGCCGGCCCCGAGATCCACCGCCGCGAAAACGTCCCGAGGCGGGATCGTCGGGCGGGCGTCGGGAGCGGGTGGCTGCCGCCCTGTCATCGGCCCGCTCACCGGAGGAAGGCGGCGGCCACGCCCGCGTCCACCGGGACGTGGAGCCCGGTGGTGTGGCTGAGGTCGCCGCCGGTGAGCGCGAAGACCGCGTTGGCGACGTGCTCGGGCAGGACCTCGCGCTTCAGGAGGGTGCGCTGGGCGTAGAAGGCGCCCAGCTCCTCCTCCGCGATGCCGTACGTGGCGGCCCGCTGAGCACCCCAGCCGCCGGCGAAGATGCCCGAGCCGCGCACCACGCCGTCCGGGTTGACGCCGTTGACCCGGATCCCGTGCTCGCCCAACTCCGCTGCGAGCAGTCGGACTTGATGGGCCTGATCGGCCTTCGTGGCGGAGTAGGCGATGTTGTTCGGCCCGGCGAACACCGCGTTCTTGGAGGCGATGTAGACGATGTCGCCGCCCAGCCCCTGGGCCGTCATCACCCGCGCGGCCTCCCGTGACACGAGGAACGAACCCCGCGCCATGACGGCGTGCTGGACGTCCCAGTCCTTCGCCGTCGTGTCCAGGAGCGGCTTGGAGATGGACAGCCCCGCGTTGTTGACGACCAGGTCGACCCCGCCGAACGCGAGCAGCGCCGACCCGAACGCGGCGCCGATCCGTTCCTCCGACGTGACGTCCACGGCGACGGCCACGGCCTTGTCCGGGCCGCCCAACTCCTCCGCGACCGCTGCCGCGTTCGCCGCGTCGAGGTCGGCGACCACCACACAGGCGCCCTCGGCGACCAGCCGGTGCGCGATCGCCCGGCCGATGCCGCTGCCCGCGCCCGTGACGAGCGCCACCCGGGTCGCGAGCGGCCTCGGCTTCGGCATCCGCCGCAGCTTGGCCTCCTCCAACTCCCAGTACTCGATGCGGAACTTCTCCGCCTCCTCGATCGGCGCGTACGACGAGACCGCCTCGGCCCCGCGCATCACGTTGATCGCGTTGACGTAGAACTCGCCCGCCACCCGCGCCGTCTGCTTGTCGCGGCCGAAGGAGAACATGCCCACGCCGGGGACGAGGACGATCGCCGGGTCCGCGCCCCGCATGGCGGGGGAGTCGGCGGTAGCGTGCCGCGCGTAGTACGCCGCGTACTCCTCGCGGTACGCGGCGTGCAGCTCCCGCAGCCGGGCGACCGCCCGGTCGAGGGGAGCGTCGGCCGGCAGGTCGAGGACGAGCGGCCGGACCTTCGTCCGCAGGAAGTGGTCGGGGCAGGACGTGCCGAGGGCGGCGAGCCGCGGATGCTCGGCGCGGGCGAGGAAGTCGAGCACCGCGTCGGAGTCCGTGAAGTGACCGACCTGCGGAAGGTCCCGGGAGGCGAGCCCCCGGACGTACGGGGCGAGTGCGGCGGCCCGCTCCCGCCGTGCCGCCTCGGGCAGCGGCGCGCAGCCCTCGACGACCGGCCCGAAGGGCTCCCGGCGGCCCCGCTCGACGAGGAAGGCCTCGGCGGTCCGGATGATGTGCAGCGCGTTCCGCTCGCATTCCTCCGAGGTCTCGCCCCAGGCCGTGATGCCGTGGCCGCCGAGGACGCAGCCGACGGCCTGCGGGTGGGCGGCCCGCACGGCGGCGATGTCGAGACCCAGCTGGAAGCCGGGGCGCCGCCACGGCACCCACACCACCGTGTCGCCGAAGCAGTCGGCGGTCAGCTTCTCCCCGTCGGCGGCGCAGGCGAGCGCGATCCCCGCGTCCGGGTGGAGGTGGTCGACGTGGGCCGCGGGCACGAGGCCGTGCATGGCGGTGTCGATGGAAGGGGCCGCGCCCCCCTTCCCGTACAGACAGTGGTCGAAGGCGGCGACCATCTCGTCCTCGCGCTCGACGCCCGGGTAGACGTCGACGAGCGCGCGCAGCCGGTCGAGGCGCAGCACCGCGAGCCCGTCCTCGGTGAGCGTGCCCAGGTCGCCGCCGGAGCCCTTGACCCACATGAGCTCGGTGGGGCGGCCGGTGACGGGGTCGGTGACGGAGCCCTTCGCGGAGGCGTTGCCGCCGGCGTAGTTGGTGGTGCGGGGATCGGAGCCGAGCCGGTGGGCCCGTTCTACGAGGGAGGTGACGACGGGGTGGGTGGCCGGGGTCATGTGGTCTTCCTTCGGGCAGGATGCGAACGGATGTCGAGAGGGGTCACGCGCCCCAGCCGGCCTGGTCCCCGCCGACGCGCTCGGCGGCGATCCGCTCCTGTCGCCCGGAGCGGAGGTAGGCGGCGACCGGGTCCGGGTCGAGGCCCCGCTCCTCGCGCAGCGCGCGCAGCAGGGGCCGTACGTCGGTGTCGTAGGCGTCCATCAGGACGGCGTTCGCGGCGAGCACGTCCCCGTCGCGCTGGGCGGCGGCGAGGGCGGAGCCGTCGACGAGCAGCGCCTTGGCGGTGGCCTCCTGGACGTTGGCCACCGAGCGGATCACCGCGGGCACCTTCGCCTCGATGTTGTGGCACTGGTCGAGCATGAAGGCGACGTTCGTGGTGGGCTCCAGACCGCCGTTGCGGACGACCTCGTGCATGATCCGGAAGAGCTGGAAGGGGTCGGCGGCGCCGGCCATCAGGTCGTCGTCCGCGTAGAAGCGCGAGTTGAAGTCGAAGCCGCCGAGCCTCCGCTCCCGCAGCAGCAGGGCGACGATGAACTCGATGTTGGTGCCCGGCGCGTGGTGGCCGGTGTCCACGACCACCTGGGCCCTGGGGCCCAGCTTGAGGCAGTGCGCGTACGCGGTGCCCCAGTCCGGCACGTCGGTCGTGTAGAAGGCCGGCTCGAAGAACTTGTACTCCAGGAGCATCCGCTGCCCCTCGCCGAGCCGCTCGTACACCTCCGCGAGGGACTCCGCGAGCCGCTCCTGCCGGGCGGTGACGTCGTCCTGCCCGGGGTAGTTCGTGCCGTCCGCGAACCACAGCTTCAGGTCGGCCGAGCCCGTCGCGTCCATGATGTCGACGCAGTCGAGCAGGTGGTCCACGGCCCGGCGGCGCACGGCGGCGTCCGGGTGGCAGACGCTGCCGAGCTTGTACGTGTCGTCCTGGAAGGTGTTGGAGTTGATCGCGCCCAGTTCGAGCCCGCGCTCCTTGGCGTACGAGGCGAGGGCCGCGTAGTCGTCGACCCGGTCCCACGGGATGTGCAGCGACACCTTGGGGGCGACGCCCGTGAAGGCGTGGACCTGAGCCGCGTCGTCGAGCTTCTCGTACGGGGTCCGGGGCACACCCGGCTGCGCGAAGACCTTGAAGCGGGTCCCGGAGTTGCCGTAGCCCCAGGAGGGCGTTTCGATCCGCTGGGCGGCGAGTGCGGCCTTCACGGCAGCGATGTCGGGCATGTCCACCTCGGAGCCTTGAAATGAATCGATTCACTACGTGGGGGAAGCTAGCCAGCGCACCGGGTGTCGTCAAGACTCTTGACCAAGGGAGCGTCCGCGTCCTAGCGTCCCGACCCACGGAAATGAAACATTTCAGTCAAGCGTTCACGGAGGAGTGGATGGCGAACGCGCAGCGGGTCTGCTTCCTGCTGAAGGTCCGGGCCGAGCGGGTCGACGAGTACCGCGCGCGCCACGCACACGTCTGGGCCGACATGCTCACGGCGCTCTCCGCGGCCGGCTGGCACAACTACTCGCTCTTCCTGCGCGAGGACGGTCTGCTCGTCGGCTACCTGGAGACGCCGGACTTCGACCGGGCGCGCGCCGCGATGGAGGCGGCCGAGGTCAACGCCCGGTGGCAGGCCGAGATGGCGGAGTTCTTCGAGGAGCTCGACGGGCAGGCACCCGACGCCGCGATGCGCCCGCTGACCGAGGTCTTCCACCTTGCGTGAGGGGCGGATCCGTGCGGCCGCATAGGATGAAACGCGGGGCGGAAGCCGACCCGGACGGGTTGGCGGCAGGGGCAGGACGGACCAGGTGGGACGGATGACGGACACCGCGCGGACGGCCGGGAACGCCGGCATCAACGCCGGCAACACCACCGGCATCAACGCCGGCAACACCACCGGCATCAACGTCGGCATCAAGGACGTGGCACGCGAGGCGGGCGTCTCCGTCGGCACCGTCTCCAACGTGATCAACCAGCCCGACCGGGTGTCGCCGGCGACGCTCCAGCACGTCCGCCGGGTCATCGCACGCCTCGGCTACGTCCGCAGCGAGTCCGCCCGCCAGCTGCGCGCGGGCCGCAGCAGGATCATGGCCCTGCTCGTCCTCGACATGGGCAACCCCTTCTTCGTCGACATCGCCCGCGGCGCCGAGCGCACCGCCCGGGCCGCCGGCCTGGTCGTCATGGTCTGCAACAGCGACCAGAACCCCGGCGACGAGGCCGACTACCTCTCCCTCTTCGCCGAGCAGCGCGTCCGCGGCGTCCTCGTCACCCCGGCCGACCCCAGCGGCGCGAACCTGCGGGAGTTCCGCCGCCACGGCATCCCGTCCGTGCTCGTCGACCGCGTCGCGGGCGAGGGCGAGGGCGCGGACGCCGGCTGTTCGGTCTCCGTCGACGACGTCGCCGGCGGCGCCCTCGCGATCCGCCACCTCGCGGCGGCGGGACACCGCTCCTTCGCCTACGTCAGCGGCCCGCCCCACCTCCAGCAGATCCGCGACCGGCGCGAGGGCGCCCTGCTCGCGCTCGCCGAGGCCGGCCTGCCCGCCTCGGCCCTCCGGGAGCTGCCCGCCGAGCGCCTCGACGTGGCCTCGGGGCGCGACGCGGGCGCCCGCCTGCTCGGCCTCACCGAGCGGCCGACCGCCGTCTTCTGCGCCAACGACCTGCTGGCCCTCGGAGTCCTCCAGTCGCTGTACGCGGCCGGGGTCCGGGTCCCGGAGGACATGGCCATCGTCGGCTACGACGACATCGAGTTCGCGGCGGCCGCGACCGTACCCCTCACCTCCGTACGGCAGCCGGCGCTCACGCTCGGGGCGAAGGCGGCCGAACTGCTCCTGGAGGAGACCGGCGAGCGGGCGGACGAGCACCGGCACGAACACGTGGTGCTCCAGCCGGAGCTGGTGGTCCGCCGCTCGACGCTCGCCGGTCGCTGAAGCCCCTGGCCCCTCAGCGGACGCCGAGGAGGTGCTCCAGGGCCAGCTGGTCGAGGTGCTCGAAGGCCATGGAGCGAGCCGCCACCGCGTCCGCGTCGAAGGTCTCGTACGCCGTGGGGTCGGCGAGCAGCGCGGCGAGACCGTCGGCGGCCGTGGGGACGGCGAGCTCGGGCAGCCGGGACGCGGCGAGCGCCTGCTGGACGTCCGGGTCGGCGCGGAAGGCCGCCGCGCGCTCCTTGAGGATCAGGTAGTTGCGCATGCAGTTCTTCGCGGACTCCCACACGCCGTCGAAGCCGTCCGTGCGCACCGGCTTGAAGTCGAAGTGGCGCGGCCCCGCGTACCCGCCCGTCTCCAACAGGTCCACCAGCCAGAACGCCTGGCGCAGATCGCCCGCCCCGAAGCGGAAGTCCTGGTCGTACTTGATCCCCGACTGGCCGTTGAGGTCGATGTGGAAGAGCTTGCCCGCCCACAGCGCCTGCGCGATGCCGTGCGGGAAGTTGAGCCCGGCCATCTGCTCGTGGCCCGTCTCGGGGTTCACCCCGACGAGCTCGGGACGCTCAAGGCGTTCGATGAAGGCGAGGGCATGGCCGATGGTGGGCAGCAGGATGTCGCCGCGCGGCTCGTTCGGCTTGGGCTCGATCGCGAAGCGCAGGTCGTAGCCCTGCTCGGTGACGTACTGGCCGAGGAGGTCGAAGGCCTCCTTCATCCGGTCGAGCGCCACTTGCACGTCCTTGGCGGCGCCGGACTCGGCGCCCTCCCGTCCGCCCCAGGCGACATAGGTGGTGGCGCCGAGCTCGACGGCCAGGTCGATGTTGCGGAGGGTCTTGCGCAGGGCGAAGCGGCGCACGTCCCGGTCGTTGGCGGTGAAGGCGCCGTCCTTGAAGACGGGGTGGGTGAAGAGGTTGGTCGTCGCCATCGGCACCGCGAGCCCGGTCCGCTCCAGCGCGGCGCGGAATCGCTTGACGGCGGTGTCGCGCTCGCCCTCCGAAGCGCCGAAGGGGATGAGGTCGTCGTCGTGGAAGGTGATGCCGTACGCGCCGAGGGCGGCGAGCCGTTCGACGGCCTCGACCGGGTCGAGGGCGGGGCGGGTGGCCTCGCCGAAGGGGTCGCGGCCCTGCCAGCCGACAGTCCAGAGGCCGAAGGTGAAGAGGTCGTCGGGGCTGGGGGAGAAGAGCTGCGGCACGGTGTGTCCTTCCCTTGCTCTCGGGATTTGTTATCTGACATAACTAATACGGGATGGAGTGCTGCGGCGCCAGACCCGCCCGAGAGAATCAACGAGCCACGAGCCACGAGCCACGAGCCACGAGCCACGAGAGAGACGAGGTGAGGGCGTGCGCACCAGCCGCTCCGTCGTGATCGGCGTCGACAGCTCGACGCAGTCCACCAAGGCCGTCGCGGTCGACGCCGAGACCGGCGAGCTCCTCGCCGTCGGCCGCGCGCCGCACACCGTCACCGGCACGGGCGGGGCGCGGGAGAGCGACCCCGAGGAGTGGTGGACCGCCCTGGTGACGGCCGTCCGCGCGGCGGTACGGGACGCGGGCGTCCCGGCCGGTTCCGTCACGGGCATCGCGGTCGCGGGCCAGCAGCACGGCCTCGTCGCGCTCGGCGCCGACGGCCGGCCCCTGCGCCCGGCGCTGCTCTGGAACGACACGCGCTCGGCACCGCAGGCCGCCGCGCTCGCAGCCGGTCTCGGCGGTCCGAAGTCCTGGCTGGAGCGCACCGGTTCGGTCCCGGTCGCCTCCATGACGGCCGCGAAGTGGCAGTGGCTGCGCGAGCACGAACCGGCGCATGCCGCCGCGGCCACCGGGGTCCGGCTCCCGCACGACTACCTGACCGAGCGCCTCACGGGCCACGCCGTGACCGACCCCGGAGACGCCTCGGGCACATGCTGGTACGGAACGGGGGGCGCGGGCGCCGACACATCGGTAGGCACCGACGAAACCA
This sequence comes from Streptomyces sp. NPDC050842, assembly GCF_044456565.1. NCBI lineage: Bacteria > Bacillati > Actinomycetota > Actinomycetes > Kitasatosporales > Streptomycetaceae > Streptomyces > Streptomyces sp. NPDC050842. The sequence continues at coordinate 199,585 of NZ_JBITGA010000013.1, forward strand.
CGGGCGCAGACGCCCCCAAGGCGGCCCACGACCGCACGGGCACCCACGACCGCACGGGCACCGACACCCCCACGGCCACCTACGACCGCACAGGCACCTACGACCGCACGGGCACCCACGTCCCCACGGCCACATACGACCCCGCGGGCAGCTACGACCCCGCGGGCAGCTACGACCCCGCGATCCTGGACGTCCTGGGCCTGGACCCCGCCCTCCTGCCCATCGTCGCCCCCACCGGTGCCACACACGTCGGCACCCTCACCGCGACCGCCGCGGAGGCCCTGGGACTGCCCCGTACGGTCGTCGTCGCCGCCGGCACCGGCGACAACATGGCCGCCGCCGTGGGCCTCGGCCTCGGCGGCGCGGGCCTGCTGGACCACCCGGTCGTCAGCCTCGGCACGTCCGGCACGGCCTTCGCCGCCACCCGCGCCCGACCGGCCCATCCCGGGCTCGCCGGATTCGCCGCCACCGACGGCACGTACCTTCCGCTCGGCTGCACCCTCAACTGCACGCTCGCCGTGGACCGGTTCGCCGCGCTCCTCGGCCTCGACCGGGAGGACGCCGCGCCGGGCGGCGACGTGGTCGTCCTCCCGTACCTCGACGGCGAACGCACCCCCGACCTGCCGCACGCCGCCGGACTCGTCACCGGCATCCGGCACACCACCGACCCGCGTGCGATCCTCGGCGCCGCCTACGAAGGCGCGGCCTTCACCGTCCTGCGCGCCCTCGACGAACTCCTCGCCGCCTGCGGCCTCGACCTGACGGACTCCGCCGTACGCGACCGTCCGCTGCGCCTGATCGGCGGCGGCGCACGCGGCAGGGTCTGGACCGACACCGTACGCAGACTGTCCGGGCGGCCCCTGGTCGTCCCGGCAGCCGAGGAACTCGTCGCCCTGGGCGCGGCCGCACTCGCCGGGGGCGCGGTCACCGGCGACGATCCCGTGGCTCTGGCCACGGCCTGGGGCACGGGTGAGGGCGCACTCCTGCCACCGCTGCCGCGCGCGACGGAGACGTGGGACCGGATCGCCGGAGTCCTGACGGCGGCGAGCCCGAGCCTCCTGCGCTGAGCGGCGCGGCGGAAGGGGTTCTTCAAGGTCAACGGATTCGACGATCGGCCGATCAGGGGGAGCGACGGCCCCCGCAGACCAGGAGGCCGGCGCCCCGGACGGAACGCCCAAGGCGCCCTCGGCCCACGGGACGGCGTCGGCCGGGACGCCGGCGATCTTCCCCGCGCTTCCCGTGACGATTACGGTGGTGGGAAACAACGGGGGAGGCGCAGTGATAGCTCTACTGACCCTTTTCGGAGTGCTCGGCGGCATCGGAGTGCTGCTGACGGTCACGCTGATGCGGCGCGGCAGCAGTCGTACGGACACGGCCGAGGGCCTGCTCCAGGAACAGCAGGCCCTGCGCCAGGCCCAACACGACCGGGTGTCCTTCGGCGCCGCCGCGGTCCACAACTCCGTACCCACGGCCAGCGACACGTACAGCCGCCGCAACGGCCGCCCTTAGGCGCGCGGCAAAGGGGGCGCTTCCCAAGGAGCCGCCGGGCGGCGTCCAGCCTGAAGCTCGCCGTCCGCTTGGACGGCGGGCTCGTAGGCATCCGCACAGCCAATCGCCATGTTCTGCAATACCGAAACCATGTGCGCCAGCCTTCCTGATCTTCACGTCGAACGCCCCCGAGCTGCGTCGCTCACACCACCTCCTCCTGACGATCTTTCGTGCCTTCGGGCGCCTCGCCGATGTGACACCACTCCCGATCACGCGGAAGGCGAGAGTTGTTCGCGCACCCATGCAGGATCGGGGTTGGTGTGTGGCCGGCCGGCCACGACGACGGTCGGCACGGTCTCATTGCCATCGTTGACCGCCCTCACCGCTGCCGCTCCAGCCGGGTCACGCCAGATGTTGACCCAATGGCACTGGCGGGCGCGACGACCGAGCCGGATGCGCAGGCGCAGGCAGTACTTGCAGCCCGGACGCCAGTAGACGACCGGGCGGCCGTCGACCGTGCTGCGGCGTTGCGCCTCCCGCGTACCGATTGATCTCGGGAAGACCAGAGGTGAGTGCACGCCTGCGAGCAGCACAAACACCAGCAGGAGTGCTGCGGCCTCGCCGGGGCTCCCGCTGAAGACCAGCCCGGTCGCGACGAGTGAGCCGCAGAGCACAAGCAGGAGAGACAAGATCCACGTGCGCATCATGATGACGCAGGCTATCGATGAGCCGAAATGTTCTCGAACTGGCTCGCTCACCTGGGCGTCAGCCGCAGGCTGCCGATAGGCGCCTGGTGCCGGCGGTGGACGTCACCCACTGGCTCCCGAGGCTCGTCGGACCAGTTCGTGCCCCTAAGCACGTACCCCGTCGGCCCGGCGGGCAGCCGCGGAACGGGCCGGGGCGTAGGCCCACAGCGCGACACCGATGAAGATCATCTGCTCAGGAATCCTGAACCACAGGGGCGTCGCCGGCTCCCCGTTGAACGGGATCTGCTCGACGGCCGCGTGGATGTTGGCCGGGAGCATCAGGACGAACAGCGCGGCGAGTCCGAGCCCGGCCATCGGTCGGGTGGCCTCCCGGACGAGTCCGGCGGCGCCGAGGAGTTCCAGGACGCCCGTCGCGTAGACCGCGAGGCGAGGGAACGGCACGAACGGCGGGACCATCGCGACCAGGTCGTGGTGGCCGGGCATCGGGCCGAGGGCGGTCGGGACGAAGTGCGCGCCGGCCGTGAACACCAGCATGACCGCGAGGCCGTGCAGGACGGACACCCGCCAGGTCGCGAACCGTCCGACGCCGAGCGCGCCGAGCAGCCGGAAGAGCACGGTGGGAACGGCGATGAGCATGAGTGTGCCGAACATGAGAGGAGAATCCTTTCGGTCGGTCGGTCGTGTTCACGCTGCGGTGAGGAACAGGCCCGTGCCGTACGTCCGGCGAGCGGGCACGAAGAAGCCGTCACGGTCGGCAGGGTCGCCGTCCTCGACGGCGGCAAGGCGTCGAACGTCAGACGGGTCGGCCGCCGGGGTCGGCGTCGGTTCTTTCCCGGAAGGTGAAGGGTGATTGAGGGCGAAGGAGACCCGGGACGCCATGACGAGTACCCGGGGTGCGACGTGGAACGGGGTTCGGAGTGAGCCAACCTCATGTGGGCAGGGCGAAGGGCCCCTTCGGGAGGTCGAGCGGATGTGCACCACAGCAGAATGGATAATAGCGTTATCCGCTATCCATTGCCGAGGAAGTGAGTAGATGAAGGTCTCCGAGCTCAGTCGACGCACCGGTGTGCAAGTCCCGCTGATCAAGCACTACTTGCGTGAAGGGATGCTGCCCCCGGGGCGGGCCACCGCGTCCAACCAGGCCGACTACGGCGAAGACCACGTCCACCGGCTCCGGTTCATCCGCACCCTCATTGCGACGCGAGGCCTGTCGGCCGGGGCGACGAAGGAGATCCTGGACGCGATCACCGCCGAACAAGAGGATCTGCACCAGGTGTTCGGCATAGTGCTGGGCGTACGTGCGGCCAAGCAGGAAGAGGACGCCGTTACGGAACAGCCCTCGAGCGAGCCGGAGCCGGAGCGGGCGGGCCTGGCCGACACACGCGAGCTGATCGCCGAGATGGGGTGGGACGTGTCCCGGGGCAACCCGGCAGCGCACACCCTGGCAGAGGTCCTGGCCGCACTCGCCGACCTGGGCGCGGACATCGACTGGCGCGCCTTGCTGCCCTACGCCCGACTCGCCGACAGCATCGCCGACGTGGACATGCAGCAGATGCACGGCGAGCGCGACCTGTTGGCCCAAGCCGAACGGGCCGTTCTGGTCTCGATCCTCCTCGAACCCGCCCTGCTGGCCCTCCGCCGCCTGGCCCAGGAATCCAAGTCGTCCCGACACTTCGGCGGCGACAGCGACGGCGGGCCTGACGACACGAACTCAACGTGAACGTACGGGGGCTGTCGCCCGCAAGTGTGCCGCCCCACTCGTGTACGTCACCCGTCGCCCCGCGGGCCGGCGGCCCAACCGCCCTGGCCCGCCCGCAGGATCGTGGTCCGCCTGTCGCGCGGCCACGGATGCGGCGAAGGCGGCTTCGGGTCCAGGGCCGTGGTGATCAGCCGGTAGACCGTGCAGCCGGGGCGAGGTCGTACTCCATGACACGGACCCGGCGAGGTCTGCGCGGCGGCTCTTGTCCCGGGGAGCGACGATCTAGGAGAGGCGGAAGCCGTCCTCCAATTGGGCCCGCGCCGGCAACCCGGCGTCATTCTTGACCCGCTCGCCGCACGGTCCCCACGGCCGACGCAGCTCCCCCTAGTGCTGTGACCGGGATGGTTCACCGTGGTCGGGAGACGGCTCACGGGACGAGCGCGGTCCGCGAGGCGACTGGTATTACTGGTGCATGCAGGAAGAGCAGGAAGAGACCGCGCGGTCCGCGATCGACACGTTCATCTCCGCGTTCAACGCCTCGGACGACAGCTATGTGACTGCGCTGCTCTCCCAGGCCCTCACCTCGGACGTGGTCTTCTGGGGACCGTTGGGCCGCAGTGAGGGGATCGAGGCGGTCGAGCGGTTCGTGCTGGACATCCGGCGCCACCCCGCGGGGACCGGCACGATGGTGCGCTGTTCGGCAGTGGACATGCCGGACGAGTGGGCCCGGTACCAGTGGGTCTTCACGACGCCGGATGGAGGCCCCCGCCTGGCGGGAACGGACGTCGTCCATCTGCGGCGGAGCCTCATCGACCAGGTCATCGTCTTCGCGGGGGAGATCGAGCCGTCCGCCTCCTGAGTCATTCTCCTCTGGCGCCGTCCTCCTCCTGAACCGGCCCCGTTCGGGGCTCCGGGTCTGCCCAGCCGGGATTTCGGTCGTCCGCGCTTGGCCACGAGCGGACCGATGGTGCGCTGTGGCTGTGTAAGTTCGCGGTTGATCAGGCTGCGGTGTTGAGGGGGCGTCCGCACCAACGGATGCCCTTCTCGCTTCGGATGCGGGCGCGTTGCGTTCCTTGCGTTCGGCGGCCAGGACATCACGGTGGCGGGCGTTGGCGTTGCGCCAGCGTGGATAGGCGTGCAGGGGTCGTGTCTGCACGGTGTGGCTGGGGTGGTTGGAGTTGGCGATGGTGCACTGCCTCAGCGGTCCGAAGTGGGCCTCGATGGGGTTGACCCAAGAGGCGTAGGTCGGGGTGAAGCACAGCTCGACCTTGTGCCTTGTAGCCCAGTGGCGGATGTCGGTGCCTTTGTGGGCGGACAGGTTGTCCAGGATCACGTAGATGGGGGCGCCGTCGGGCCGGGCGGCGCGGATCGACTTGAGCGCGGCCAGCGTGTTCGCGGCACCTCTCTTGCGGCGGTTGACGCCCCACAACGTGTCGTCGCCGACCGAGTAGCAGCCGAGGAAGTACCGGACTCCATGGGTGCGGTGGTAGGTGGCCGGCACCCGGTCGGAGTGTTTCCGTTCGGCCCAGCCCGAGCCTGCGGTGGGCCGGATCCCGAGTGGGCCGAACTCGTCGAACGCGAAGACCCGGTCGGGGAAACGGTCCAGGACGTGCTCGATCCGGTCCAGCTTCGCCTCGCGGTCGGGGTCGGTGGATTCCTTCCAGGTCTTGGTGCGCTGGAAGGTGACTCCACGGCGGGCGAGCAGGCCGCGTAACGCCTCGCGGCCGATACGGATCACTCGGCCGTGGACTGTGCGCAGGTAGGCGACGAGTTTGCGTAGCGACCAGCGAGTGAAGGCTGGCCGAGCTTGGTGGGGCGGGTGGTGGCCGTCTGGACGACGAAGTCCTTGTCGTCATCGCTGAGCAGGCGGGGACGGCCTCCCGCCCACCGAGGGTCCAGGCAGGCCAGGCCGATCTCGTTGAACCGGTGGATCACATCGCGCACGGTGTCCTCGTCGGCCGCCACCAGCTGGGCGATCACCGGCACCCGATTCCCGCCGGCCGAGGCCAGCAGCATCATCGCGCGCCGATAGCGCACCGAGTGGGTGCTGCCCCGGCGCACGATCGGCTGCAGCCGCGGCCCCTCCTGGTCGGTCAGTCTGCGCACACGGACAGGCTCGTCCGACGATCTCAGGCAGCACTCGTTCCGCACTCTCCGGCGTCGTCATGTCGAGGACTCTCGCATGCCGCTCTGACACTCCGCCCGTTGCCGACGTGATCCAGAGGAAGCGGCAGCCCGGGCCTGTCGTCATCGGGGGTGAGCCTCGGCTTGTTCATCGCGGCCGGGCAAGATGGCGTCGTGATCGGCTACTGGAATCCGCTACCCACGGCTCAACGGGTGATCGAGAACCTCGGGGAGTGTGCGGAGTAACTCTTCACGAGCGTGTGGGAACAGCGGAACTGGCGCAACGTTCCGGGCCCCTTCTACGCCGGTGAGACCGACAGCATGGCCACTGGGCGTCTGGACGCGCCGGATCACATCGCCTACGACCACGATCTGGGCGGCGGTTTCGGCTCCGCGATCATCTATCGCCAACCGGTCGACGAGCACGAGACCGCGGCCTTGATCGACGGCTGCGGGATGGAGTTGTGCCGGGGCTACAACTGGGACGGTGACGACCATTGGACGGTGGAAGCCGTCCGTGACTGGTGGCGGGACCGAGCCCGCGTTCGGGAATGGGCCGTCGCCATCGCCGCCGACTGGGGTGCGGACGCTCACCCCTGGGGCTTCAACGCCGACCCGCGCTACCTCGGCCACTATCACGATGCGGCGCAGGGGCATCGTGATTTCATCGCCTACCTAGGAAGCCCGGATTCATCTGGCCTGCGTCGGCCTGCGTCGGCCTGGGTCGCCGCCCAGGGCGTGTCGGGCAAACGATCTCGTGCGGGTTCGCGAAGTCAAGGGGCGTCGTGCCGGTCGGCTCCGGGGGCCCTCCGTACACTCGCGGGCATGGCATGCCGCATCAGTGAACTGGTCATCGACTGCGCAGACCCGGCCCGGCTCGCCGCATTCTGGGGCGAGGTCCTCGGATACGTGGAACTCGGCCGGGAGGACGGAAGCATCGAGATCGGGCCGCCCGACGCCGGCTTCGGCGGGCCGCAGCCCACGCTCATCCTCAGCCCCAGCAGCGACCCGCGGGCCGGGAAGCTGCCCCTGCACATCGACGTCAACCCCACCGACCGGGACCAGGACGCCGAACTGGAGCGGCTGCTCGCGCTCGGAGCCAGGCCCGCCGACATCGGCCAGACCGGCACCGAGAGCTGGCACGCCCTCGTCGACCCGGAAGGCAACGAGTTCTGCCTCCTGCGCACCCGGCTCCAGCCCCTCTGAGCGGGCGGGGGCTCGCACCCGAGTTCCGCCCGCACACTTGATCGCCGGCTCTGGGATGAGCATGATCATCCGAAGACCACGAGATCAGACGTAATTCCAGAACGGGGATCCGACACATGCGAGTCAAAGCCTTCGACCACCTGGTACTCAACGTGACCGACGTCGACAGGGCGCTCGAGTTCTACACCGGCCCGCTGGGCCTCGCGCCCGAGCGGGTCGAGGAGTGGCGGGCCGGCAAGGTCTCCTTCCCGTCCGTGCGCATCGACGAGGGCACCGTCATCGACCTCTTCTCGCGTCCCCGAGGCGAGTCCAACGTCGACCACATCTGCCTGGTCGTGGATCCGCTGGACTGGCAGGAAGTCATCGATTCGGGGACGTTCGACGTCCTGGAAGGCCCCGTCCCGCGCTGGGGCGCGCGCGGTTCGGCCCAGTCGGTCTACGTGAAGGACCCGGACGGCAACACGGTCGAACTGCGCTGGTACCCGCAGGACTCCGACGCCGCCCCGACGGCCGGCTGACGATCCGGCTTCTCCCGCGCGGCACCAGGCCGCCCAATCTCCGGAGGGCGGGGCGAGTGAACGAGTCGGCTGTCCCGCAGCATGAACCGGTCTGGGCCGTGGCGGCGAACGTGGTGGCCTGGCGTCGATGCGGAGTCGGCGGCCAGGAACTGCGCCCGGGGACGAAGTACTTCAGGGGCGGGGCGAAGGTGTACGTGGTCCACGTGTACTGGGGTCCGGGAGGCGACCGGGTCACGGCGGCCGGACGGGAGCGGCACACCAGCCGGTGGATCGTCATCGACACGGCGACGCGCCACCTCCACGGCTTCCGGCCGAAGCTCGTCCACACCCCGCGCGCCCTGGAGCGACTGCGTGAGGCGGGATACGCACGCGGCCTCGGCGCCGACTACGCAGCGGACGTATCGGCGACGCTGGAGCGGTACGCGCGCCGGTACGCGCGCCGGTACCGCGCCGAGACGGCGCCGCGCAGTCCGCACCCGGACCCCTGCCTGTGCCACGCCTGCCTCACCGGCGAATCGGGGTAGAGCACGCACGGTCTCGCGTCACGGCAACGCGCGCGTGAGCCACACCACTTCACCGGCGTCCTCGACGGAATCGTGATCCCGCTCGAATCCCAGCTTCTCCAGGACACGGAGCGACGGTGCGTTCCACGCGCCGACGGTCGACCAGAGTCGCTTCCGCCCGGTCGCGATCGCCGCGTCGAGCACCGCGGCAGCCGCCTCGGTGGCGTAGCCACGCCCATGCGCGTGCTGGAACAACTCGTACGCGATCTCCGGCTCATCCAGGGTCGTGCGGCCGATGATCAACCCGCAGTAGCCGATGAAGTCGCCTTCCTCGCGGCGCTGGATGGGCAGCAGGGCGATCCCCGTGCTCTCCGTCGCGGTGAGCAGCTCCGTGATGGCCGTCCGGATGTGCTCGACCGAGGACGCCCCCTTGCCGCGTTCGAGGATGAGGGCGCGGAACTCGGCGGCGTCCGACTCGGCCCACGGCCGCAGTATCAGCCGCTCGGTCTCCAGGTGGAACGACATGGTCTCGTACGTAGACATGCCCCTACTCTGCCCCACGGGTCGTCACGAGCAGGAGCCCCCTCGCGTGTTACGCGTCCCGGGCCAGGTCCCGGACCTGGGGACGCCGGTCGAAGCCGGCTGATTCGTACGTGGCGACGGCGCCGACGTTGGAGCTCGGCGTACCGACGATCGCACTCGACGAGCCCAGCTCCCGGAGTGCGGCCGCCGCCGCGAGGCTGATCGCCCTGCCGTGGCCCTGGCCGCGGTGTTCCCGGTGCACGCCCATCGGTTCGAGCAGCCCCGGCTTCCCCGGACCCGCCGACCACACCGTCACCGCCGCCACCGCGTCGCCCTGGTCGTCGTACGCGATCAGGCACCGGGCGTCGGCGTACGCCGATCCGGCCGCCATCACATGCCAGCGCTCTTCCGTGAACGTCGACACGTCGAACGCCGACCGGAGGACGGCGGCGAACGCGCCCGCCCGCTCCGGCCCGGCCACCTCGATCCGTACACCCGGGTCGTCCACCGGCTCCGTCAGGTCGCGCCGCAGCGGCGTCCACAGCTCGTCGGCCCGCCATCCGGCCCCGGACAGCAGATCCTGGACCAGCGCGTCCATCGGCGCCTCGATGCTCGCCTTCCCACCGGGCAGCACCCCGCGCTCCGGCTCCGCGACGTCGTCGACCAACCGCCGCGCCAGCTCCTCGTCCTGCCGGGCGTCCGGCGCGATCGTCAGCCTCAGCAGCCCGGGACCGTCCAACAGTCCGACGGCGAGGATCCGTCCGTCCCGGCTCCACGTCCTGACCGCCGCGGCGGTCGCTTCCGCACCCGACCGCCAGAACCATCCCAGGTCCCCCGGATGCAGCTGCGCCGGCGCCCCCTCGTCCTGCCACTCCCGCAGCACGTCCAAGGCCTCGCCCAGTCCGTCGACTCCCGGTTTGCTTCCTGTGATCGCCATGCGCCCGATCACACATCACGGCAGGGGCGGTCCGCATCCGCTTTTCCGGCCCGGCCGTCACGCGCAACTCGCCCCGGGTGCTCTGCGTCCGAACGGCTTCAGGCGCCTGCCCCGCACGGGCGCGTCCGCCGCCGTGCGCGGAGTGTTCCGGCGGGCCGCCCCCGGTCTTCCGGACATAGTGCGGCCCATGACACTCACCCCCTTCCGTACGCGTACCGGTAGAGGTACTGGCACGCGTCCTCGGACAGGCACCCGCCGGGCCCTCCTCTGCGCCGCCCTCCTCGCCGTCACGTTCCAGACGACCGCCACCGCGCCCGTGTCAGCCGATGAGTCCGGCGACCGGGGCGGGAACGGCGGACGCGACTGCGTGCGGACCGAGAACCCCCGCGACGACCGGGCCCGTCAGGTCCTGGCCATCACCCGCAAGGCCAAGAAGGACCTCCGCCTGAAGTCCGTGCAGCTGCGGGTCACCGTCGACGGACGCGAGGTCGTCACCGACGCGCTCGGCGAGTCCATGACGAACGTCCCGGCCCGGCCGGACATGCACTTCCGCGCCGGGTCCGTCGCGTTCGCCCACATCGCCACCGCCCTCCTCCAGCTCGTCGAGGAGCGGAAGGTCCGGCTCGACGACACCGTGGAACGCTGGCTGCCCGACCTGCCCAAGGCCGACAAGATCACCCTGCGGATGCTCGCGACCAACACCACCGGCCTCCACGACTACGTCACCGACCCGGCCTTCCTCGCCGAACTGGAGGCCCACCCGTTCCGCGCGTGGACCCCGACGGAGCTCGTCGGCTACCCCCTCCGTCACTCGTTCTGGTACGAGCCCGGCACCAACTGGAGCTACTCCCACGCCAATTACGTCCTCCTCATCGCCGCGCTCGAGAAGATCACCGGCGTACGGATCGACGAGTTCATGAAGGAGCGGATCACGGGGCCCCTCGGGATGCGCGACACCCGGAACAACTTCACGCCCGAGATCCCGCGCCCGGCCCTGCACGCCTTCACCTCCGACCGCGGCCTCTACGAGGAGTCGACCTTCTGGAACCCCTCGTGGACCACCGCGCCCGGCGCCGTCATCACGACCCACATCTGTGACCTCGCGCGATCCGCCGAGGCCATCGGCAGCGGCGAGCTCCTCTCGCCCCGCTCCTACCGGACCCTGCTCGACCCGGGCACGGTCGGACTCGGCGGCGCGACCGCGAAGTGCCCCGCCACGATCTGCCTGAAGCAGACCGAGGCCAAGCACTTCGGCTTCGGCGTCATCGTGATCAACGGCTGGCTGCTCCAGAACCCGTCGTTCTCGGGGTACGCGGCGATCCAGGCGTACCTCCCGTCCGAGCGGCTCGCCATCGCGGTCTCCGCCACGAAGACGGCGACCACACCCGAGGGCAACATGGCCGAGGTGGTCGCCGAACGCATCGCGGCCGCACTCGCCCCGGGTACGCCGCTGGCCATCGGCTGACCTTCGGGTTCTACGACGCCAGGACCCGGCGCTGGTGGACCCGCAGGTGCAGGGTCGCCAGGTCGAGCAGCGGGGTCGCCACACCGAAGGCGCGCGCCCGGTCGGTCAGGTCGCCGAAGAGGTGCTCGACCTCGGTGGGCTGCCCCGCCGTCAGATCGCGGTACAGGGACGGCACCATCCGCGAGCCGGACGCGGACACCACGGCGAGCGTCGCCGCCCGCTCCGCCTCCGGTACGGGGTGACCCGCCGCGGCGGCGACGGCGGCGGCCTCGTCGAGGACCGCGGGTCCCAGCGCGGGGCCGCCCGGGGTGTCGTACACGTCGCCGACGGTGCCGCGCATCAGGCTCGTCACGGCGCCGAAGGTCGTGATGAACACCCACTTGTGCCACATCGCGGTCATGACCCGCTCCGGCACCGGCGCGTCGATCCCCGCCGCGTCGAGCACGGCCCGGATCTTCTCCACGCGCGGGGAGACCGTCCCGTCCTGCTCGCCGAAGGCCAGATGGGCGAGGGGGGCCAGCCGTCGGATGTCACCCGTGTCATCGAGGGTCGTGACCACCTTGGCCACCCCGCCGAGGACGGCGGACGCGCCGAAACGGGCGTTGAGGACGTCGATGTGGGCGAGGCCGTTGAGCAGCGGGACGAGGGCGGTGTCCGGGCCGACGGCCGGCGCGATGTCCTCGACGGCCCGGTCGAGCCCGGTGGACTTCACCGAGAGCAGGACGAGGTCGTACGGGCCGGTCAGCTCGTCGGCCGTGACGAGGCGCGGCGTGAGGACCCACTCCTCGTCCCGGCCGACGACCCGCAGCCCGCGCTCGCGCAGCGCGGCGGCGCGGGCGGGGCGGACGAGGAAGGTGACGTCCTGTCCGGACCGGGCGAGCAGGGCACCGAAGTAGCCACCGGTGGCACCGGCGCCGACGACCAGGATCTTCATGGGCGGGGACCTCTCGTGGGGCGCCCTGAGGGCGCGGTGATGGGGTGGGCGGGAGGGTGGAGAGAGGGGAGGGGGAGGAGCGGAGTGAGCAGGCGGTGCGGGCGGGTCAGTGCCGCAGTCACCGGGTCGGCGTCCACGGCCGGGGAGCCGGACGCCGTCCGGAGTCCCGGTCCGGGGGTGACCAGGACGTCTTCGACCGGTACGGCCGTGCCGCAGCCGGTGCACCGTCCGTCGGCGTCGAGCGGGGCCTCGTCGCCGACGTGCCGGAAGACGCGGCGCGGGCCGCCCTCCGCCGCGTAGAACTCCTCGCCCCATGCCGTGAGCGCGCGGACGGCCGGCCAGAGGGCGACGCCCTTGGGCGTCAGGACGTAGACCTCGCGGCGCCCCGTGTCCGTCTCGCGCCGGCGGTCCAGGACGCCGGCCTCGACGAGCGTGGTGAGCCGGTCCGTGAGGACGGCGCGGGGGACCGCCAGATGCGCCGCGAACTCCCCGAACCTGCGGACCCCGTAGAAGGCGTCGCGCAGGATGAGCAGCGTCCAGCGCTCGCCGACGATCTCCATCGAGCGGGAGAGGGCGCAGGTCTGGCCGCGGTAGTCGCGCGGAAGCGTCATGGGGCGAGGCTAGCGCAGAAGAGTTCGGTCACCGAACTGTTTTCTGGTGAGCGAAAGGGGCGACTAGGCTCTCGCTCACCATGAACCAGCCCACGGAACCCAAGGCCGACAAGTCGGGTGTGCGCCGGCACAACCTGAGTCTCGTCCTGCGGACCGTCCACGACGCGGGCGAGACGACGCGGGCCGCCGTCGCGTCCCGCGTCGGCCTCACCCGGCCCGCCGTCTCCTCGCTCGTCGAGCAGCTCCTCGACCTCGGCTTCCTCGTCGAGTCGGGCAAGACGTTCAGCGGGCAGGCCGGACGGCCGGGGACCGTACTGAAACCGGCGGACACCGGCCCCGCGGGGCTCGGCGTCGAGGTCAACATCGACTACGTGACGGTCTGCGTCGTCGACCTCACCGGCACCGACCGCGTCCGGCGCACCGAGCGCCTCGACAACCGCGCGGCCGGCGCCGCAGAGGTCCTGGACCGGGCCGCCCGCATCGCCGCCGAGGCCCTCGACGACGCGGCCGGACGAGGGCTGGTCCCGGCCGGAGCCGGGCTCGCCCTCCCCGGACTGGTCACCGGCGGGACCGTCCGGCAGGCGCCCAACCTCGGCTGGAACGAGGTCGACGCCGAACGGCTCTTCGCCGAGGCCCTCACCGCGCGACGGCCCGGCACGGGCGGACCGGCCGGGCTCGCCCTGACCTCCGACAACGAGGCCAACATGGCGGCCCTCGCCGAGCTGTGGTTCGGCACGCTCGGCGACCTCCGCACCTTTCTGCACCTGACCGGCGAGATCGGGGTCGGCGGCGCGATCGTCGTCCACGGCGAACTCCTGCGCGGCGCGCACGGCTTCGCGGGCGAGATCGGCCATCTGGCCGTCGACGCCGAGGGGCCCCGCTGCCGCTGCGGATCACGCGGTTGCCTGGAGCAGTACGCGGGTCAGGCGGCGCTGCTGCGGGCGTCGGCGGCCTCCGACGTCGCGGAGCTCGTACGCCGTGCCGAGACGGGAGATCCCCGCACACTCGGCGCGCTCGGCGAGGCGGGCCGCATGCTCGGCCGCGCGCTGTCGGGCGCCGTGAACCTCCTCGATCCCGAGGCCGTCGTCCTCGGCGGCATCTACCCGCTTCTCATGCCCTGGCTCGCCCCGGCCGTCGCCGAGGAGCTCGCCGCCCGGGTGGTCTCCGGCCTCTGGACCCCGGACGCCGCCCGTCTCCGTGCCGCCTCCCCGGCGTCCGACGCCGCCCGGGGCGCGGCGGCCCTCGTCCTCCACGACGTCCTGACCGACCCGCTCGCCTACGCGACGGCGGCTACGGACAACTGACGTTCCCTTAGGGAGACTTGGGCGGTTCGACGAACGGGCGGGTCAGGTGGGCCGTCGCCAGGACCGCGCCGCGTTCGGCGGCCCGCGCGAGCAGTTCCTCGCGGGAGGCCCGCGCCGTGGCCGGGTCGCGCTCGTGGGCGTACGCGACGGACGGAGCGGCGAGCTGGACGGCGTGCACGAGGAGGTCGCCCGTGACGAGGACGTCCCGGCCGCCGGCGCGTTCGACGAGGACCGACTGATGGCCGGGGGTGTGCCCCGGCGTGGGCAGCAGGGTGACACCGGGGCGGAGCCGGTGCGTGCCGTCGACCTCGTGCAACTGCCCGGCGGCCCGCAGCGGTTCCACGACCCAGGACCACACCGGGTCGTGCCGGTCGAGCGCGGCGGTCTCCGCGCCCTGGACGACGTACCGGGCGTCCGGGAAGAAGGGCTGCCCCGCGGCGTCGGCGGCCCATCCCGTGTGGTCCTCGTGCAGGTGCGTGAGGACGACGGTGTGGACGTCTCTCCGATCGATCCCGGCCTCCGTGAGGAGGTCCGGCAGCCGGCCGGGGACGGGGCACCAGGGCGCTCCCGGGCCCTCGGCGGGGCCCACGCCGGCGTCGATCAGGGTCCAGCCCGTACCGCCCGGGTCGGCGACGGCGAAGCACCGGAAGTCCAGCCGCCAGGCTCCGTCGGGCCCGACCGCCCCCGGGTCGAGGGCGGCGGCGGCCGCCCAGTCGGCCGGGAGCGCCCCGGGGAACGCGTCCCGCGCCGACTTGAAGAACATCCCGGTGGCGTCGAGCAGGGCCGTCACCGGCCCGTGTCGCACCGGCCCCGCTTGCACCGGTCCCTGCCGCTCCGTTCCCGGCCTCACTGTTCCCCCACTGTCCGACATGGCGCCGACTCTGCCATCACGAGGCCCCTCGTGCCCAGGCTTTGCCTCGCTGACGTGCTCTCATCAGGCTCTCACGCGGGCCTTATCCCACCATCACGTGCCGCTCCTACCTTCGCGCCATGTTCTTCACCTACCTCCGGCGCGAGCTGCGCCGCCGCAGAAAGGCGGCGCTCGTCGTCGCCTCCGGGCTCGCGCTCGGGATCGCGCTGGTCATCGTCGTCAACTCCGTCTCCTCCGGCATGAAAGTCGCCCAGGGCAAGGTGCTCGAGTCCTTGTACGGGCTCGGTACGGACCTGACGGTGACCAAGGCCCAGGAGCAGCCCCAGGAGGGCACGCGGCCGCAGCGGCCCCGGTTCGAGTTCGAGGGCCAGGAGGACGGCGCGGAGGAGCAGAGCAGCGACCGGCTGATGGTCCAGGGCTTCCAGACCCTGGCGGACTCCACCGTCGCCACGGTCGCGAAGCAGCAGGGCGTCGACCGGGCGGTGGGTGGACTGAGCCTCGTCAACCTCAAGATCGACGGCGAGTTCACCCGCGGCCGGATCCAGCGCGGTGAGCCGCAGCAGGCGCAGCCTGCCCAACCGGGCGGCACCGGCGGCGGATCGGGCGGCACCGGAGCCACCGGCGGCGGATCGGGCCCGAGCGACACGGTCACCGGCGGCGGCGCGGCCTTCGACGTCGACTCCTTCACGCTCTACGGCACCGACGTCACCGCCCCCGACCTCGGCCCCCTCACCACGTCCACCGTCTCCACGGGCCGCACCTTCAAGACCACCGAGACCGACGCGAAGGTCGCCGTCCTCGACAGCGCCTACGCCCAGCAGGAGGGGCTCGCGGTCGGCGGGAAGCTGACGGTCAAGGGCGTGTCGTTCGAGATCATCGGCATCGCGACGGCCGACAGCGGCCAGTCCGCCGCCCAGGTCTACCTGCCCCTGAAGCAGGCGCAGACGCTCTCCGGCTCCACCGGCAAGATCACCACGATCTACGTGAAGGCCACCGACTCGACGAGGATCGAGGCGGTCAAGTCCGCCATCCAGAAGAACGTCTCCGGCACCACCGTCACCACCTCGGCCGATCTCGCCCAGACGGTCTCCGGCTCCCTGGACACCGCCGCGAACCTCGCCTCCACGATGGGCAAGTGGCTCTCGTACGCGGTGCTCGTCGCCGCCGTCCTCGTCGCCGGCCTGCTCACCTCCGCGGCGGTCGGCCGCCGCGTCCGCGAGTTCGGCACGCTCAAGGCGCTCGGCTGGACGAGCGGCCGGGTCACCCGCCAGGTCGTCGGCGAGGCCCTCGTGAACGGTGTCGTCGGCGGCGCTCTCGGCATCGCGGCCGGTCTCGCCGGCGCGTACGCCGTGACCGCCGTCAGCCCGAACCTCACCGCCGAACTGGGCGCGAGCGTGAGCGGTTTCGGCGGGCGGGGCGGCGGGATGGTCTTCGGCGGCGGCGCGGGCGGCCCCGGCGGAGCCCGTACGGCCGTCGGCAAGACCGTCGACATCGCCCTGACCGCCCCGGTCGGCGTCACCACCGTCGGGCTCGCCGTGCTCCTCGCCCTCGGCGGCGGTCTCGTCGCGGGCGCCTTCGGCGCGTGGCGCGCCTCGCGCCTGCGCCCCGCCGACGCGCTGCGCCGCGTCGAGTAGTGGCCGACCGCCCGCACCGCACCACCTCACCCAGGAGTCGCACCATGTACGAACTCATCGGCGTCACCAAGCAGTACCGGCGCGGCCGCACCAGAGTCGACGCCCTCGCCGGGGTCGACCTCGCCATCGGTCAGGGAGACCGGCTCGTCATCCAGGGCCCCACGGGCGGCGGCAAGTCGACCCTGCTCCAGATGCTCGGCGGCCTCGACCGCCCCACCTCCGGCAGCGTCCTCCTCGACGGCACCGACCTGGCGAAGCTCTCGGAGCGCCGTCTGACGGCCGTACGCGGCCAGAACATCGGCTTCGTCTTCCAGAGCTTCAACCTCATCCCCACCCTCACCGCCCTGGAGAACGTGGAGACCGCCCT
Organism: Streptomyces sp. NPDC050842; assembly: GCF_044456565.1. Lineage (NCBI taxonomy): Bacteria > Bacillati > Actinomycetota > Actinomycetes > Kitasatosporales > Streptomycetaceae > Streptomyces > Streptomyces sp. NPDC050842. The sequence goes on from NZ_JBITGA010000013.1 coordinate 216,475, forward strand.
GGTCCCCCTCGGCGTCAAGGCCGCCGACCGCCGCGACAGGGCGGCCGAGGCGCTGGATTCGGTCGGGCTCGGCGAGCGCCTCGGTCATCTGCCGTCCGAGCTCTCCGGCGGCCAGCAGCAGCGCGTGGCCATCGCCCGCGCGCTGGTGAAGCGGCCGAAGGTGCTGCTCGCCGACGAGCCGACCGGCAATCTCGACGAGTCGATGCGCGACGAGATCGTCGACCTGCTCGAAGGGCTCTGCGAGGAGCACGGACTGACCTTCGTCATGGTCACCCACGACAGCGCCGTCGCCCGCCGCGCGCCCCGCCTGGCCACCATCCGCAAGGGCCGGATCACCGTGAAGGAGAACCGCCCGGTCGGCTGAGCGGCTGAGACGGGGATCACGCCACCGTGACGGTGTTCGGCAATGTCGAACACCGTTACGGTGGCCGGGCATCAGGAGCCCGCTGCCCGCTGCCCACAGCCCGGAGCCCGCAGCCCAGAACCCAGAGTCAGGAATCAGGAGCCGCCATGTTCACCTTCGCCTCCCAGGACGGCATCGCCATCCACGTCCACGTGTGGCTCCCTGAAGGCGAGGCGCGGGGCGTCGTCCAGATCGCGCACGGCATGGGTGAACACGCCGCCCGCTACGCCCCGCTCGCCGAGCACCTCACCGGCCTCGGCTTCGCCGTCTACGCGGGTGACCACCGCGGCCACGGACTCTCCATGCACGCGGGCGCGGGCCACTTCGGCGAGAACGGCTGGAACCTCCTCGTCGAGGACATCGCCGCCCTCACCCGGATCGCCCGCGACCGGCACCCCGGGGTGCCGGTGATCCTGCTGGGGCACAGCATGGGCTCCTTCGCCGCCCAGCAGTACCTCCTCGACCATGCCGCCCTCGTCGACGGCGTCGCCCTCTCCGGCACCACGGCCGTGGACGGGCTCCTCACCGGACTCGTGGAGGCCGCCCGCCAGGCCGCCGAGGCGGGGCCGGCTTCGGGCGGCGAGGGTGCCCAGGGCGCCGAGGGCGCCGAGGGCGCCGAGGGCGGCGGGGTCTTCGACGCCTTCAACGCCGCCTTCGCGCCCAACCGCACGGACGCGGACTGGCTCAGCCGCGACGAGAAGCAGGTCGACGCCTACCTCGCCGACCCGCTCTGCGGCTTCGCCGCCGACGACCGGGGGATGGCGGACATGGGAGCCGCCGCCGGCCGGCTCGCCGCACCCGAGGGCATCCCGACCGGCCTGCCGGTCTACGTCCTCGTCGGCGAACACGACCCGCTCAACGCCCGCCTCGCCCTCTCCGACCTCCTGGTCGCCCGCTACCGCGAGGCCGGGCTCACCGACCTCACGTACCGCAGCTACGAGGGCGCCCGCCACGAGCTCCTCAACGAGACCAACCGGGACGAGGTCGTCGCCGACCTCACCGCCTGGATCGAGCGCGTGGCGGGCTGAGTCCGCCCTTCTGCTACACGGGCACGCCGTGGCCGCGCAGATAGGCCAGCGGGTTGACGTCCGAACCGAAGTACGGCGTGGTCCGCACCTCGAAGTGGAGGTGCGGACCCGTCACCCGGCCCGTCGCCCCCGACCGCGCGATCCGCTGACCGGCCGACACGCTCTGCCCGGGGGACACGTCGATCCGCGAGAGATGGGCGTACTGGGTGTAGCGGCCGTCGGGGTGACGGATCACCACCTCGTAGCCGTACGAGCGGCTGTACCCGGCCGTCACCACGCGCCCGGGACCGACCGAGCGGACCGTGGTCCCCGTCTGCACCGCGAAGTCCTGGCCCGTGTGATAGCCCCTCGACCAGGAACCCCGCTGCCCGTAGTACCCCGTGAAGACGTACGAGGAGACCGGCGCCGTCCAGCCCCGCGAGGACGGAGTGGACGGGTCCGTGGGGCCGGTCGGCTTCGACGTGTTCCCCGAGGTGTTCCCCGAAGTGCCCGTCCGCTGCTCGTACTTCCACTGGTGGCTGGTCCAGTACCAGTGGCCGCGGTACTTGTACCAGTAGACGCGGTCCTGGGCGTCCCAGCCCTGCCGCCCCCGGAAGACGGGCTCGCCGGTACGGCCCCCGCCCGCCGCGGCCTGTTGCCGGCCGTTGCCGGAGCCGCCGCCGGTGCCGCCGCCGGAATCGCCCGCGCGCTGGACGTACGTGGAGTGGTGGCTGGTCCAGCGCCACTCGCCCGCGGCGTTCCGGAACCAGTACTTCGAGCCGTCCCAGCCGGCGTGCGCCGGGGCGGGCTCGGCGAGAGCCGTTCCGCTGCCCGCCCCCACCAGAGCGACCGCACCGACGGTCGCGACGACGGCGCGGCGCACCCCGTGCAGGGTCGCACCGGCGCGCGCGCCGCCGGCGCCGTGGACCCGGGCGGTCTCGGCGCAGCCCGCGCAGGCGCAGTCCAGGGGTATCTCGTCGGTGAAGTCGGGTGCGGTGAGTTCGGGTGCGGTGAATTCGGGGGTGTCCACGATCCTCGTCACTCCTGATTCTGTGGGGCCGGCCCGCCACGCCGGGTGTAGAAGGCCACGGTCAAGTCCTTCACCAGGGCCTGGCGTTCGAAGTCGTCGAGTTCGACGAGTCCGCGTGTGGTCAGCCGTGTCACCGTGTCGTCCACGGCGTCGATGACGCCGGTCAGGACGGAGTCCCGGTGCTTGGCGTCGAGCGCGGCGATCTGCCGCCGCTGCATCGCGGCGGCCACCTCGGGGGCGTACTCGATACGGGTCGGCTGGGCGGAGAAGACCGCGATGCCGACCGGCCGGCACTCGGCCGCGAGCATGCGGGTGAGGGCGTCGCCGACCGCCTCGGCGTTCCGCAGGGTCGGCGCGTCACCCCGGAAGGCGTCGGCGGGCAGCTGCGACAGGACCCGCGCCGCGGCCGCCTCCACCTGCTCCCGCAGATAGCCGAGATGGTCGTCGACGGCGTAGAGCGCGCGGGCCGTGTCCCGTACCGACCAGACCACCAGGACCACGACGCGCAGCGCCGAACCCTCGGCGTCGACGACGGCGATCGGTTCGCTGCGCCAGTGCCGCAGCCTGACGTCGATCCGGCTGCGCAGCACGAAGGGACTGATCCAGGCGAGGCCGGTACGGCGCACGGTCCCGCGGTAGCGGCCGAAGAGCGAGAGGACCCAGGCGGAGCCCGTGCGCCCGCGGGTCAGTCCGCCGAAGGCGACGACGGCGACGACGGCACAGCCGGCGAACGCGGCCCACTGCCAGGCCAGCGGCTGCATGCCGCTCAGAGGGCGGGCGCGCCACAGGATCGCCGCAGGACCGGCGAGCGCGGTCAGGCCGACGAGCACGGCGAGCCAGCCGGGGACGGCGGGCCCGGGGCGCTCGACGAGACCGGGGTCGGAGGGCGGCGGGCGTCGGGAGACGGCGACGGGAGGGATGGTGACGGGAGGGACGGCGACGGGAGGGACGGACCGCGCGGGTTCGGTACGTTCCGCCGGTTCCGCGGCTTCCTCAGACTCTGCCGGCGCCGTGGGTGCCGTCTGTTCCGCCGGCGTGGACCGGTCGTCCGGCCTGAGCAGGGTGCCGGTCGGTCGCGCGGGATCCGACCGGTAGAGGTCGTCCATCGGTATGCCGTCCGGATGGCGACGCACTCGGACGGGCAGGGGCCGCTTCTGTGGCTCGGTCATGAGGCCCTTCCGGCCGTCCGGAGATGACGGCACGTCGGATGATCTTCAAAGACCATCGTCACAGGGGTGAATGTCCGAAATGCCACGACAGAAGTCCCGAATGTCGAGGACTTTAGTCCCTTGGCCAAGGCTTCACAGCAGGCCGTTGTCAGTGGCGGCCCCTACCGTTTTCGCATGACGACGACGAGCGGTGGGGGAACGTTCGAGGCGGCCACGGGGGACGGTCCGCCGTTGCCCGGGGCCGCGGCCGAGCAGCGTTCGCGCGAGGTCCGCGCGGCCCGGGACGGGCTGCTCCAGATCAGACGCCTGACGAACGGCCAGGGGGGCGATCCGAAAGCGGTGCCCGCCGACTGGGAGCGCGGGAGGCCGGTCCGCGCGGTCGCCCTGGCCCTGGAGTCCGGCGGGCTCACGCCCTCCTCGGTGGACGCCGCGGGCGCGCGGGTCGCCACCGGCTACCGGGTCAGGGCGGGGGACCGGCCGGGGACCGCCGTGGTGGAGTGGCTGGGCCCGCCCGGTTCGGGGGCCGCCCAGGAGGAGGCGGAGGCGCTCGCCGCGTGCGTACCCGCGCTGGCCCGACTGGGCTGGGAGGCCCTGCTCTACCGGGGGCCGCGGGGGCGCCGCTTCCTGGAGGTGGAGCCCATGAATCCGTGACGGGAGCGGGCGCACCGCCCGCGAAATTCGATGCCGCATGGTCGTCACGGCATGTCAGGATCCGGCGCATGTCGATTCGATACCCGAACCCCCTGCGCCCCGGTGACCGTATAGGCGTCACCTCCCCTTCCAGCGGAGTGCCGAAGGAGATGCGTGCGCGCCTCGACGTGGCGATCCGCGACGTGGAGGCCCGGGGGTACGAGGTGGTGGTCGGCGACTGCATGGACGGCGCCGGTCACGTCAGTGCCCCGGCCGCCGACCGCGCGCGCGAGCTGATGTCCATGCTGACGGACCCCGGCATCAGGGCCGTCGTGCCGCCGTGGGGCGGCGAGACCGCGATCGACCTGCTGCCGCTTCTCGACTGGGACCGGCTGCGGGAAGCCGAGCCGACGTGGCTGGTCGGGTTCTCCGACATGGCGACCGTCATGACACCGCTGACCCTGCTCACCGGCACGGCGACCGTGCACGGGAACAACCTCATGGACTCGCCCTACCGCGCGCCGGACGGGCTCCTGTCGTGGCTCGACATCGTCACCGCCCCGCGAGGACACCGGTTCGCGCAGGTCCCGCCGAACCGCTACCGAGCCGGCGGCTGGGACGACTACACCCTCCATCCGGAGGTCCGCGAGTTCACGCTCGACACACCCGGCAGATGGACCAGGCTGGACGGCGACGGGGACGTGGAGGTCGAGGGGCGCCTGATCGGGGGGTGCATCGAGATGCTGTGCAACCTCACGGGGACGCCCTACCTGGACGCCTCGCGCTTCGCACGGACCGAGGCCCCTGAGGGACTCCTCGTCTACGTCGAGGCGGGGGGCGACGACTCCTTCGCCATCTGCAGGTACCTGCACGGGATGCGGCTGGCGGGCTTCTTCGACGAGGCGAACGCGGTCCTCGTCGGCCGGACCTCGGCCCCCGGCCACGATTCGCTCAGCCAGCACGAGGCCGTGCTCGACGCGCTCGCGCCGCTGAACGTGCCGATCGTGGCCGACGTCGAGTGCGGGCACGTGGCGCCTTACCTGCCGATCGTCAACGGCGCCCGCGGCCGCCTCGTCCACACGGCGGCGCGCAGCGAACTGACCCAGACGCTGGACTGACGCCGCCGGACACACGGAGAGGACCCGGCCCGTCGGGCCGGGTCCTCTCCGTGTGCGTGGCCGTCAGGCGATCGAGGCGGAGACGATCGCCGAGACCGCGAGGTTGCAGGAGGCCGTCACCCACACCGCCGGGTGCGGCTCGGGGTCGACGAGCGTGGCGCCGAGCTTGCCCGGCGTGACCAGGTCCACGACGAGGAAGGCGACCGCCATCATCACGAGGCCGAGCAGGCCGAACGCGGCCGTGGAGACGAGCCCCTTGCCGAAGTCGTGGTAGGTGGTCCAGATCGAGGTGAAGACGATGCCGCCTATGCCGAGGAGCGCGGAGCTCAGCAGGATCGCGGCGTTGCGGTTGCGCTCTTCCCAGATCTGCCGGCCGAGCTTCCCCGGCGTCAGCAGATCCACGAGCACGATGCCGAGGATCAGCAGGACCACGCCGAGGGCGCCGTACGCGCCTGCCCGGCCCAGGCCGTTGACGATGTCGCTCATGGGATGCCGACTCCGGAAGGGTTGCGATCACGGTGGATCGGTGGTCAAGGACCGGCAAAATGTAGCGCACGGGTCGACCACGCCCGCCGCCCACCCGGAAAACGGGTGGGCGGCGGGCGGTGGCGACGGGAGTCGGGGAGCGGTGGGGCGACGCGTCAGGCCCCCACCGGCAGGTCCTTGGCGCGCGAGCGGATCACGAAGGCCGTGACGAGCTCGACCACGCCGACCACGATCAGCCAGATACCGGCGAGCACGGCGAGGACCCTCGCCGACTCCAGCGGCGACACGATGAGCACCACACCGGCGACCGCGCTCACGACGCCGAGGAAGATCTGCCAACCGCGCGCGGGCATCCCGGGGTCGGAGGCCGCGGCCACCGTCTGCGTGATGCCCCGGAAGAGCCAGCCGATGCCGATCCAGAGCGCGAGCAGCAGGGTCGACTGCATCGCGCCCCGGAAGCAGAACAGGCCGAGCAGGATCGAGAGCGCACCACTGATGAACGCCATGACCCGCAGCGCCGTGGTCGCGTGCGTACCGAAGGCCGCGACCAGCTGCATCACACCGCTGAAGAGCAGATAGAGGCCGAAGAGAACACCGGCCACTCTCAGGGAGGCATCGGGCCATACGAGCACCAGGATGCCCAGGACCACCGAGACGAGCCCGGCGACGAGCAGCGCTTGCCAGGCCGCGCCCGCGAGCGCACCGAGCGGACCCGGCGGTACGTCGTGCCGCGCCGGTCCGTCATGAGTCTGTGTCATGGAAGCATCGGTCCCTTTCCGTTCAGGTGCGTCGGTTACGTGCGGGGGAGGGAGACCGGTCAGCGCGCGGTCGCGTAGCCGCTGAGGAACAGTGCCTCGGCCAGCGCCATGTGCTCGATCTCCGAGGGGTCCACGCTCTCGTTGGGCGCGTGGATGAGGCAGCCGGGCTCCTCGACGCCGATCAGCGCGATCTCCGCCTTCGGGAACCGGTCGGCGAGCACGTTGCACAGCGGGATCGACCCACCCTGCCCCGACTCGACCATCTCCTTCCCGTAGGCCTCGCGCAGCGCCGACGCCAGGGCACGGTAGGCCGGACCGTCGGTGCGCGCCCGGAAGGGCTGCCCGGCGCTCTCCGCCTCCACCTCGACCCGGGCGCCCCACGGCGCGGCCGAGGTCAGATGGTCGGTGAGCGCGCGGAGTGCCTCGTTCACGTCGATGCCCGGCGGGACGCGGAGGCTGACCCTGGCCCGTACCTTCGCCTGGATCGCGGCCGAGGAGCCCACGACCGGCGGGCAGTCGATGCCGAGGACGGTGACGGCGGGACGGGCCCATAGCTCGTCCGCGACCGAGCCCGTACCGACGAGGGACACGCCGTCCAGGACCCCCACGTCGGTCCGGAACTGTTCGGCCGGATAGTCCACGCCGTCCCAGGAGCCGTCGCCCGGCAGCCCCTTGACCGCGGTGTTCCCGTGCTCGTCGCGCAGGCTGTCGAGGATCCGTACGAGCGCGGCCAGCGCGTCGGGCGCGGGCCCGCCGAACATCCCCGAGTGCATCTCGCCCTTGAGCGTGGAGACGGTGACCACCACATTGGTGAGCCCCCGCAGCGACGTGGTCGCCGTCGGCAGGCCGAGTGCGAAGTTCCCGGTGTCGCAGATCAGCAGGGCGTCGGCGGCGAAGAGGTCGGGCTGCACCGGCACCAGCTGCTCCAGGCCGCCCGTGCCCTGCTCCTCCGAGCCCTCCGCCACGAACGTGATGTTCACGGGGAAGCCCTTGCCCTCCGGCCCGCCCAGCGCCCGCAGGGCCGTCAGGTGCATGGCGATGTTGCCCTTGCAGTCGGCGGAGCCCCGCCCGTACCAGCGGCCGTCGCGTTCCGTGAGCTCGAAGGGCGGTGTCTGCCAGGCGGCGTCGTCCAGCGGCGGCTGGACGTCGTAGTGGCAGTAGAGCAGCACCGTGGGCGCGCCCTCGGGGCCGGGCGCGTGGCCGACCACGGCGTCCGTGCCGTCCGGGGTCGTCACCCGCCGCATGTCACGGAGTCCGGCCTCGGTGAAGGCCCGTACGAGGAAGTCGGCCGCCTTCGCGCACTCCTCGGGCGGGAACTGGCGCGCGTCGGCGACGGAGCGCATCGCCACCAGCTGGGCGAGGTCCTCCTTCGCCCGCGGCATCAGCGTCCGGACCTTCTCCCGCAGCGCGGCGGTCTCGGGGGACTCGGCGGTCATGCGTACCCACTCTCTTCGGGACGGCCACAGCTCCCTCACTAAAGCAACGCGGGACAATTGCCGCAAAAGATGACTCCGATGGAGCAGGGAAGCAGGGTCCCGGGCGGCGCGGCCGGGGGAGCGGGCCGAGAGTGGACGGCGTACGAGTCCGCCTTCCCGCACGTTACGGAGACCCCCTCATGACCCAGCTCAACCGACGTGACCTCGGGTTGCTCGTGCTGCGGGTCGGCACCGGCGCCGTACTCGCCGCGCACGGGACGCAGAAGCTGTTCGGCTGGTTCGGCGGCAGCGGCCTCGAAGGCACGGCCAAGGGCATGGAGGCGATGGGCTTCTCGCCCGGCCGGGAGAGCGCGATCGCCGCCGGTCTCGGCGAGGCGGGCGGCGGCGTCCTCCTCGCCCTCGGTCTCGCCACCCCGGCCGCCGGCGCCGCCGCGGCCGGTGCCATGGCGGGAGCCGTCGCCGTCCACGCCCCGGCCGGCTTCTTCGCCCACGCCGGCGGGTACGAGTACCCGGCCTTCCTCGGCTTCACGGCCGCCGCGATCGGTATCGCGGGCGCCGGCCGGTACTCCCTGGACCACGCCACCTGCCACGTCCTCGACCGGCCGTGGGTCGTGGCGACCGCCTTCCTCGGCACGGCCATCGCCGCGGCCGCCGTGGTCGGCCGCCGGGCCCAGGACCAGGGGCCCGCGGAGGACGACGAACCGGCGGACGCCGCACCGGGCGAGGAGCGTTAGGCTCGCCGCAGAGGAAGGGACGGGCGCCGCACATGAAGATCGATCTGACGGACACCAATTCCAGCAAGATCAACAAGGCGATCCTGGAGGGCCGGCGGGCCGTCGGCACCCCCGCCGTCGGCGTCGTGCTCACCCTCCTCGTCGTCACGGACGAGGAGAACGCCTACGACGCGGTGAAGGCAGCCAACGACGCCTCCCGGGAACACCCCTCCCGCATCCTCGTCGTCATCAAGCGCCATGCCCGCTCGCCCCGAGGGCGGCACGAGACCCGGCTCGACGCCGAGGTCCGCCTCGGCGCCGACGCCGGTTCGGGCGAGACGGTCCTGCTCCGCCTCCACGGCGAACTCGGCGCCCGCGCCGACTCCGTGGTCCTGCCCCTGCTGCTGCCGGACGCCCCGGTCGTCGTCTGGTGGCCCGTCGACGCCCCCGAGGTCCCCTCCCGGGATCCCCTGGGCGTACTGGCGCAGCGCCGCATCACCGACATGTACGCGGTCGAGGACCCGCTCGCCGCCCTGGAGGCGCGGGCCGCGTCCTACGCCCCCGGTGACACGGACCTCGCCTGGACCCGGCTCACCCCGTGGCGCTCGATGCTCGCCGCCGCGCTCGACCAGGCCCGGGCGTCCGTGACCTCGGCGGCCGTCGAGAGCGAGGCGGAGAACCCCAGCGCCGAACTCCTCGCCCGCTGGTTCGAGGTCCGGCTCGGCGTCCCCGTCGACCGGATCGTCACCGACGGCCCGGTCGTCACGGCCGTCCGCATGGGTACGCCCGACGGGGAGATCCGCATCGACCGGCCGGAGGGCCCGGTGGCCCGGCTGGCCATCCCCGGCCAGCCCAGCCGGGTTCTCGCCCTCAAGGTCCGTACCACCGCCGAGCTGATCGCCGAGGAACTGCGCCGGCTCGACCCCGACGACGCCTACGCGGCCGCCCTGCGCGGCCGCGCGTGACGCACCCCGTACCGCCCACCGGCTCAGCCTTCCGCCGGTTCAGCCCTCCGCGGACTCAGCCCCCGTCGTGGGGGCGACCGGCGTGAAGGCGACCGGCAGCGTCGCCATGCCCCGCAGGATGCCCTCGCGCCGGGTCAGATCCGCGTCCGGGTCCGCGAGCCGCAGATCCGGGAAACGGCGCAGCAGGGTGCCGATGGCGATCCGGGCCTCGGCCCGGGCCAGCGGGGCGCCCAGGCAGAAATGCACGCCGTGGCCGAAAGCGAGCTGTTGCGGGACCTCGCGCCGTGCGATGTCGAGGATGTCGGCCCGGTCGTAACGGGCCGGGTCGCGGTTGGCCGCGGCGAGCCCGATGATGATCATCTCGCCCGCCGGGATGGTCACCCCGCCGATCTCGTACGTGTCGACGGTGAAGCGTGCGACGCCCCGGCTCACCGGGCCCTCGTACCGCAGCAGTTCCTCGATCGCGCCGGGAAGCAGCGAGGGGTCGTCCCGGAGCGCCGCGAACTGCTCGGGGTGGCGGAGGAGCGCGTGGACGCCGTTGGCGATGAGGCTCGCCGTCGTCTCGTGACCGGCCAGCGTGAGCAGGATCGTCATGGCCGTCAGCGCGCGGTCGCTGATCCGCTCCTCGGCCTGCGCGGCGCACAGCGCACTCAGCAGGTCGTCCTTCGGGTCGGCCTTGCGCTGCGCGATCAACGGCTCGAAGAACTCGGTGAGTTCGGCCCGCGCCTGCGCCCCCTTGGCGAGTCGCTCGGGTGTGTTGGGCGGCATGATGAGACCGACGGCGAGACGGGCGAAGTCGGGCTGTCCCTCGGCCGGGATGCCGATGAGTTCGCTGAGTACGGCCATGGGCAGCGGGAGGGCGAACTCGGAGACGAGATCGGCGGATCCGCGTGCCGCGAAGGCGTCGAGGAAGGCGTCGGTGTGCGCCTGGACGCGGGGCGCCATCTGCTCCACGCGACGGAAGGTGAAGGCCTTCGAGACGAGGTTGCGCAGCCGCGTGTGGTCCTCGCCGTCGGCGACGAGCATGCTGGCCATCAGGACGTTGGTGCGCTCCTGATGGGCCATCTCCTCCTCAAGTCCGTTGACGCCGACGGGACTACTGCTGAGCCGGGGATCGGTGAGCGCCGCCACCGCCTCGTCATAGCCGGTGACCATCCAGACCTCAAGGGTGGGATTCAGCCGTACGCGCTGGACGACTCCGTGCTCGCGGATGCGCTCGAAGAGGGGGTAGGGGTTGGGCTGTTGGGCGACGTTTACCGGGACATCGTGAACAATCGTCTGGTCTTGGCCGGTCATCTTCCGTAACTCCCCGAAGCTTTGTGAAAGATCTGTGGCAGGTAGTCATACCAGCCACCTCAGTTGCGTGGTAGCGTCACCGGCGCTCGGCTCGAATGATGTACGAATGATGTACGGGGAAGGACCGGCGAACCGCCGGTGGTAGACCAGCGAGACGCTCCGCCTACCGGTGGATTCGCGTCTCGTGCAGCTCGACTCGTCGGCTATGAAGGCCTCAACCAGGGCCGTATGCGAAGGGGGAGATGTTTCGTGGAGCAAGCGGCAGCTGTGGATGCTGTGGACCCGATCCTGGACCTGGTCCGTCCGTCGAACCTGCGGAACCCGTACCCCGCGTACGCCCTGATGCGTGAGTCCACCCCCGTCTTATGGCATGAACTGCTCGGTTCCTGGGTGCTGACCCGGCATGCCGACTGCCTCGCCGTCCTCACCGACAGTCACCGATTCGCCTCCGACTGGCGCCGCGCAGGGGAGGACATCCCCGCGCCGCTGCTCAGCGTGCAGACCCTCGATCCGCCGGAGCACACGGCCATCCGGCACCTGCTCCTCGACGGTTTCCGGGCCCAGGACCGGCGGGCACTGCACGACGGTCTGGATCTCGAAATCGCCGATCTGCTGGCGGAGTTGGCCGAGAGGCCCTCGTTCGACTTCGTCGGCGAGCTGGCCGAGCCGGTCGCGCTGCGCTTCGTCACCGCGTTCCTCGGCGTCCCAGCCCCCGAGCTCGACTGGTTCGTGCCCATGTCCCGTACCGTCGTCGACGGCATGGACGCCGGCCTGTGGCCGGAGAAGCACGAGCCCGCCGTCGCGGCCCGGGCCCGGCTCGCCGAGTACGCCGGCGGATGGCTCGCGGATCCGCCCAAGGAAGGGCTCATCGCCCATGTCGCCGAGCACGCGGCGGACAGCGGCGTAGAGGAAACGATTCTTCGGAACAGTCTGCGCGCGGTCCTCCACGCCGGCTACGAATCCGCCTCGCGGCTCCTCGGCAACGCCGCGGCCGCCCTCCTCACCACCCCCGGCGCGCCGGCCGCCTTCCGGGCGACCCCGGCCTCCGCCGTGGACGAACTCATCCGGTACGACGCACCCGTCCAGGCGGACGCCCGGGTCTGCGTCACCGACACCGAACTGGGTGGCGTCACGATGAGAGCGGGTGATCCGGTCACGCTGCTTCTGGGCGCGGCCAACCACGACCCGCTCCGCTTCGACCACCCCACAGAGCTGCGACTCGACCGCACTCCGAACCCGCACCTCGGGTTCGGACGCGGAGCCCATGCCTGTCTGGGCGCGTCCATGGCGATCCGGCTCGCCGGATCGGTCCTCGGGGCCCTGGCCAGGGACTACCCGGACGCACGGGGAGTCGCGGAACCGGAACACCGGCGCAATCTGACCCTTCGCGGTCTCGACCGCTTCGAGGTCACTCTGCGCCCGAGAGCGGGGGAGGGGGTACGACCATGAAGTACTGGCACTGAAACCAGTGAGCGGGGCGCCCGTCCGGGAGGCGCGCGCCACGCCTCGTGCACGACTGTGCACGACCTGAAGCCCGAGCCCGTTGTACGGCTCGGGCTTCAGCCCTGTCCGGATCAGTTGAGGGTGTCGGGGTCCGGCCCCGTGCGCAGACCGCGGTCGAGGCGCTCGATCGACCGCATCTCGGCGTCGGACAGGACGAATTCGGGGTCGAAGACGTCGATGTTCTCGCGGATACGGCCAGGGGTCACGGACTTCGGGATGACGACGTTCCCGAGCTGAAGGTGCCAGCGCAGCACCACCTGGGCGGCGGACTTGCCGTGCCGGGCGGCGATCGCGGCGATGACGGGGTCGGCGAGCACGGCGCCCTGGGCGAGCGGGCTCCAGGCCTCGGTGGCGATGGAGTGGACGGCGTGCAGCTCGCGCAACTCCCGCTGCTGGAGGGCGGGGTGGAGCTCGATCTGATTCACGGCCGGCACCAGGTCGCTGCTGTCCAGGAGCCGCTGAAGATGCGCGGGCTGGAAGTTGGAGACGCCGGCGGTGCGGACCCGCCCGTCGGCGACGAGCGTCTCGACGGCCTTCCAGGTGTCGACGTACAGGTCACGGGCCGGAGTGGGCCAGTGGATGAGATACAGATCGACGTGGTCGAGGCCGAGCTTGGCCAGGCTGTCGTCGAAGGCCCGCAGGGTGGAGTCGTACCCCTGGTCGGCGTTCCACAGCTTGGTGGTGACGAAGAGCTCGTCGCGGGGGATGCCGGAGGCGGCGAGCGCGCGGCCGACGCCGGTCTCGTTGCCGTAGATCGCGGCGGTGTCGACGGAGCGGTATCCGGCTTCGAGGGCGTGGGTGACGGCGGCGGCGGTCTCGTCGTCGGGGACCTGGAAGACGCCGAAGCCGAGCTGGGGGATCTCCGTGCCGTTGTTGAGGGTGAGACGGTGGGGACGTGGGACATGGGACGTACTGCCTTCTCTGTGATTCCGGGTGTTTCCGTACGAGGTGGGGGTTCAGCGGCGCCCGGCCGCCACAGGGGCCGGAGCCGCGCCGGGCACACCGGCCGATGAGGTGGTGATGGCGGTCGCCTTTGCGGCGGCCCGGGTGCGCCGGTCGAGGGAGGCGGCGACGAGGGCCAGGACCAGCGCGGAGGCGGAGAGCAGGGCGCCGACCCAGTTGGGGGCGGTCCAGCCGAGGCCGGCGGAGATGACGGTGCCGCCGAGCCAGGCGGCGAGCGCGTTGCCGAGGTTGAAGGCGCCGATGTTGGCGGCGGAGGCGAGAGTGGGGGCGGCGGCCGCCTGGTCGAGCACCCACTTCTGCAGCGGCGGGACGGTGGCGAAACCGAGCGCGCCGATGAGGGTGAGGGTGATCGCGGCGAGCACCTTGTCGTGGGCGGTGGCGGTGAAGGCGAGGAGGGTGAGCGAGAGCGCGCCGAGGGTGACGAGGAGCATCGGCATCAGGCGCCGGTCGGCGAACCTGCCGCCGAGGAGATTGCCCAGGAACATCCCGATGCCGAAGAGGACGAGCAGCCAGGTGACGGCGGCCTCCGTGTAGCCGGCGACCTCGGTCATCATCGGGGTGATGTAGGTGATGGCCGCGAACACGCCGCCGTAGCCGAGGACGGTCATCGCCATCGCGAGCCAGACCTGGACGTTCTTGAAGGCGGCGAACTCGGCGCGGACGTTCGACGTCTCCGGCCTGCCCTCCTCGGGTACGAGCCTGGCCACGCCGAGGAAGCCGATCACGCCGAGCGCGCTGACGATGGCGAAGGTCACGCGCCAGCCGGCGGCCTGACCGACGTAGGTGCCGAGCGGGACGCCGACGATGTTGGCGACGGTCAGCCCCATGAACATCAGAGAGATGGCTGAAGCCTTCCTCTCCGGGGCGACGAGTCCGGCGGCGACGACGGAGCCGATCCCGAAGAAGGCCCCGTGGGCGAGGGAGGCGACGACCCGGCCGATGAGCATGACGCCGAAACTCGGGGCGATCGCGGAGAGTGCGTTGCCGACGACGAAGAGCGCCATGAGGAACAGGAGCATCTTCTTCCGGGACACCCGGGTGCCCAGCGCGGTCAGGACCGGGGCACCGATCACGACGCCCAGGGCGTAGCCGGTCACGAGCCAGCCGGCGGTGGGGATCGACACCCCGAAATCGCCCGCGACCTGCGGCAGCACGCCCATGATCACGAACTCGGTGGTCCCGATCCCGAATGCCCCGATGGCGAGGGCCAGCAGCGCGAGAGGCATGACGACGAACCTTCCGTTCGTTGTGTGGAGGTCTTACCTGCGTAGACAATACTTGCACACGCGCTATAAGCGCAAACGGTGGATAGTGGCGCGGAATGGCTACTGAGGGTTGGGGCAGGGCCGACGGGAACGACGAAGCGCCGCCCGCCCCAGGGAAGGGGCGGGCGGCGCTTCGTCGACGAAGGAGAGGGGAGGAGGGGTGGACCTCAGGCGCGCAGCCTCCCCGGCAGCCAGCGAAGCTGGGCGGCCTGCTGGAAGGAGCCGCCGCCCTCGTGGTCGTTGAAGTCGTAGACCTCGATCTCCTTGTCCTCCTCCGCGTAGGCGTTGAAGGCCGCGAACACCGTCGACGGCGGGCACGTCATGTCTTCCAGGGCCGTCGAGAACAGGGCCGGCGCGGTCGCGCGCGCCGCGAAGTGGACCCCGTCGAAGTACGCGAGGGTGTCCCGCGCCCGCTGGACGCGGTCGCGGTGGGCCTTGAGGTAGGTGCCGATCTCGCGGTACGGCGCGCGGTCCGTGATCGTCGTCGCACGCGGGAAGTCGCAGAGGAACGGTACGTCCGGGGCCACCGCCACCAGGTCCCGCACCAGCCCCGCCACCGCCAGCGTGATGCCGCCGCCCTGGCTCCCTCCGGTCACGGCCGTGCGGCCCGCGTCCACCAGCGGGTGCGAGCGCGCCGCCTCCACGGCACGGACGGCGTCCGTGAAGAGCCGCCGGTAGTAGTAGGTCGCCGGATCCTCGATGCCCCGGGTCATGAAACCGGGGGAGGCGGGCGCGCTGCCGACCGGGTCGGGGGTGTGGCCGGTGGCCCATCCGCTGCCCTGCCCCCGGGTGTCCATCACGAAGTGCGCGAACCCGGCGGAGGCCCAGAGCAGATGCGTGTGCGGCAGCCCGCGCCCGCCTCCGTACCCGAGGAACTCGACGACCACGGGGAGCGGTTCGGTGGTGCCCGCCGGGAGTACGAACCAGCCCTTGACCGGCTGACCGTCGAACCCGGCGAACGTCACGTCGTACGTCTCCACCGTGGCGAGCTGCGTGGCGACGCGCTCGAAACGCGCGTCGAGCGGGTGCGCGCGCGTCTCGTCGAGGGTCTTCGCCCAGAAGGCGTCGAAGTCCTCCGGCTCCACGGACGCGCTGCGGTACGTACGGAGTTGGTCGATGGGCAGGTCGAACTGGCTCATGGGCACCGCCTGATGGGTGAGGGGTCGCGTTCGAAATCTCGACCGGTCACTCCGGTCCTCCCCACCCTAGTAGGCACCCGCCGCCGATTCATATACGTGAATCAGCGGGCCGTCCCGAGCGCCGCCCCACCGACACTTCACGCCGAGCGTGCCACGAGAACGCCCCCGGACGTGTCCCCATGGCATCCTCGGACGATGCCCCACCGCGTCCGGCTGCGGGCCTTCTTCGTCCTGCGCGGAGGGACACCATGCTCATCAGCCACACCGTTCGCCTCGACGTCCTGCACGTGATGCTCCACCGGGACCTGGACGTCACCAACAGGGCCGCCGCCGCCCTCCAGATCCAGGTCCTGGTCCAGACCCACCGACCGACCCGCGTGGTCATCGCGCTCCCGGCGGCCGACCCCACCCCGGCCACCCTCAGCGCCCTCGCCCGCGCCCACCGCATGTGCGGAAGCCTCGGCATCCCCCTCACCCTGACCGGCGCGAGCACCCGCACGAGCCGCCTCCTGGAGGTGAACACCCCGTAGAGCACGGCCGCGGACACCCAGGTACGACGTCTTTCACGGGACGGATACCGTCGCCTGGCTCCCGCGCTGGCTGCGCATATCAGGGTCGACCTGCGGGCAGTACGACGTCCCGTGGCCGCGAGAGTCAGTGACTGCTCGGCGGGCCGCGGGCTAGAAGAGGCCGACCCACCTGTGCTGGGTGACGTTCTCCAGGATCTCGCGCAGCCAGGGGCTGCGAACGGCCGGCAGCCGGACCAGAGTGTGTCGGAACGCTCCAGGGTCGGCCCGGAACAAGCGATGGGGGCGCGGCGCAGGCGGGTCGTCGCGGAGGACGCCGTCGGGCATGGAGCCCGATGCGGGGATGGGCAGATGCGGCTCGGGGAAGGCAAGCCACAGCCACACGCCGAACGGCAACGGCACCGGGTACGCCGAGGCGGCTGGGCCGGGCGGGGTCCAGACTTCCCCCGTCTGCGGATGAGTCGGTACGAGGAGGATGTCGGCGTCCGCGTCGGGGGTGGGCAGTCCCGGCCCGGCCAGGACTGCGCGCTGCGCCGGAGGACCTGCGGGCAGCAGGGCGTCGAGGGCACGTTGGAAGACCTCCTCGACCAGGCCGTCCGGGACCGTCACTGGCCGACCGTTCGAGGCGGCCAGCAGATGGGCGAGTGCCCGGCCGGCCGCAGCCTCCCACTGTGGGCTCCATGACCACCAGCGGCTCACCCACGGCCGCGACCCCCATGTGGTGATCGGCTCGAACGGGGGCGTGCCCTTTCCCTCCGCCAGCGCTTCTGTCCAGGAGAGCGGTGCGGCGTCGGCGCCGGCGCCGTCGACGAGCAGGCGGTGCACGGCGTTCGGTGCGAGCCACACCGCTTGCCAGAGCGAGCAGTCGTCGATCCGGGTCGCCACGAGCATCCCGCACGCCTCGCAGGCCATGTTCGGGCCGTCGGTCCCGTCGAGGCCGCAGCAGTATCCGCCGCAGTTCTCCGGGATCAGCAGTGTGCCACGGGCGTCACCGGGTGCGATCGCGATCGCACCGGGCGCGGCGTCGGACAGGGCGTGGACCGGCGCGTAGACACCCCGGACAGCCGCCTCGTCCGGATGGATCTCCTCCCACGTCCTCCACGGCGGCCCCCAGGGATCGGGGTCCACGGCGAACGTGCCCGGTTCCATGAGTACCGGCAGTTGAATGCCATTCCCGTACTTCTGATGGGCATGGACCGGCAGGGCGACCTGGGACAGCGAGGTGGTCAGCTCAGCGCCGCACCCCGCACACACGAAAACGAACAAATGTCCTCCGCCTGGGAAACAGAGGGCATCGTCGCAAGTAAGGCAGCGGCCGGCCAATCAGTTTCGAGCGGGGAAGACCGTCACCCCATGAGCAGCCGGCGTGCACGCGTCGTTGAGCTCGGCGTTGGCGCCTCCGTTGGGCTCAGAACCCCACCACAGGCCCACAGTGTTCACGACCCAGCATCAAGGGGCTGTCGATCCCGCATGGTTCTGCTGGCGCAGCGGGTGGATACGGACCTCGCCGATCTGGCGGTCCGTCCGGTGCGCGGCGGCCAACCAACTGTGGCGGCTCGGGGACGCGTTGGCCGTGCGGCTTCCGCGTACGGCACGCGCTCCCGGTCTCCTCCTCAAGGAGCGACGGTGGCTCCCGGACCTGGCGCCCCGGCTCCCCCTGCCGGTCCCGATCCCGGTGCGGACCGGCCAGCCGTCCGCGCTCTTCCCTCACACCTGGAACGTCGCGGTCTGGGTGTCCGGCGAACCGGCCGACCGCGTCCCGATCAGCCGGGGCGCCCACGCGGCCGACGCCCTGGCGGGCTTCCTCCGGGCGCTCCACACCGACGCGCCCTCAGGGGCGCCTGTCCACCCCGAGCGCGGGGTTCGCCTCGGGACGCTCGCGGACCGCTTCGACCGGCAGTTCCGGGCCCTCGCCTCCCACGTGCCCCGCGATGTACGAGACGTCTGGGACGAGGCGATCGCCGCCCCGGAGTGGGACGGGCCGCCGCGGTGGCTCCACGGCGACCTGCACCCCGCCAACGTCGTCGTCTCGGACGGGACGCTCTCCGGCGTACTCGACTTCGGCGAACTCTGCGCCGGCGACCCTGCGACGGACCTCGCGGCGGCGTGGCTGCTGCTTCCCGGGACGGACGCGGTCTCTCACTTCCTCGACGCGTACGCCCATGCCCACGCACGCGTCGACACGGCGATGCTTCGGCGGGCCCGAGGATGGGCAGTCCTGCGGAGCCTCTCCCTCGTCGACATCGGTCGCGCGGGGGAGCGCGGGCGCCCGGGCGGCAAGCGGACCTGGGGAACCGCGGGCCGCGCGGCCCTCGGCCGCCTGCTGGCACCCGGCCGGTGAGGCTGACGCGCGTCGACATCGTCAGACCGCTGACCACGACGGTGACACCGAAGGGACGCTCAGTGGGTCAGCGGTTGCGGGAGACACGTGCTGACGTCCTTGCGCAGAGGGCCTGAGTGACGGCGCCGCGGGCGTCGTCTGTGTCGTCTCCGAAGACCGCCCTCGACCTGCGCACTATTTGGCGCCGCCGCAGGTCAGGGGCGTCATGTGCCCCCCTCGGGTCGGCAAACGGTCAGCGTGCGTCCCCGTTGTGTCTCCGCTTGCGGACCCTCGACCTGCAGTACGGCGCAGGAGTACGCCAAGCAGTGGCGGCCTCGGCAGCGCTGAGCGGCAGCCCGCCGCCCGAGGTGCGCCGGGGGTTCCGCGCGCCGCACTATCGGGAGGAAGTCGGCGGCCGGCCGTTCGGCGACGGCCCCCGCCCGGGCCGCCGCGCCCGGCCGCGCGCGTGCCGCCGCTCGGCCCCGGAATTCGATAGGGATTTCAACGTTTGAATGCGCGCTGATGGCGTAGAAGCATCTGCGGAGGACGCAAACAACGGAAATCAACTTTTCGCTACCACCGCCCGCCGTCCGGTGACCGGGAGGAGTCGGCCGTGACATTCGGATCGCGCCGCCACGGTCGCTGGAGAAGGCGTCGGGCGTGGGCCCGATGGACTCCGGGTGCTCTCTTTCGCCGAGGTGTCGTGCGCGTGGCGAAATGGGAGCTCCGCCTGACGGCTTGGAGCGTCCGGACGTTGTTCCGGGCGGCATTCCACGCCGCGCTGCCGACGGCGGTCCGGCGCAGGCTGTAGGGCTCTGAAGCGGGCCGATACGAATACGGCAGGATTCACGACACGGGACGGAATGAATCATGGGAATAATCGCCTGGATAATACTCGGGCTTCTCGCGGGCATCATCGCCAAGATGTTGATGCCCGGAAAGGACCCGGGCGGCTTCATCATCACCACGCTCATCGGCATCGCCGGAGCCCTGCTCGGCGGTTGGCTGGGCAAGGTCATCTTCGGCGTGGACTCCGTCGACGGGTTCTTCGAGCTGTCCACCTGGATCGCCGCCATCGTCGGATCGCTCGTCCTCCTGGCGCTCTACCGGCTCTTCGCCCGGCGCAAGTGACGCCCTCCGCGGCCCTGGACCCCTCCGCCCCTTGCCGGCCGCCCCGCTGCTGCCCCCGACCGCTCCTCGGCGGTCGGGGGCAGCAGTGTGCCGAGCGGGCCGCGGCCCAGGGTGAGCTCTCCGCCAGGGTCATGGCGACCAGGCCGGCGAGGGCCTCGCACCGGTGCAGGAGTGACGCGTCGATTTCCGGCGCGGTGACCCGCAGGACGCCCCTCCGGCCGACGCCGGGACCGGAATCCATCCCGTACGCTCCCCGCCGCCGGAGTCCGGCCGGCTCAGCCGCACCGACTCGGTGCGGTACGCGTGTCCCGCGAGCGAGTTGTCGACGGACGGCGTCTCCAGGTCCACGGTCCCGTCGTCGGCTGTGAGCGGGGACGCCTGCTCGGGGATCGGGAGCGCCACCAGACCCTGCTGCTGCAGGTCGGCCACGTAGCCTCGGGCCCGGTCAGCCCCAGCCGCCGCCCGGCGTCCGCCACGAACAGGGGCATCGCGCTGGGAGCGAGCTGGTGGGACGCGGCCGGCACGTCCGCCAGGACCGCGCCCACGGTGTCACCGTCCACAGGCGCCGCCCTTCGCCGGCGGTCGCCGGCGGGCCCCGGTGACCCTCCCCTCATGCGCCGGTGCGCGCTCGTGGGCCGTCAGGCCGTCCAGGGCGATGCGAGCGATCACCCGCTTGCCGACGGACTCCCGCCGCACCTCGAAGTGCCTGGCGACGGACGTCACGACCTCCAGACCGTGCCGTCCGACGCGTGCCGGGTCGGTCCCCGACCACCGGTAGGGCCCTTGGATTGGCTTCCGCCCTCGCCCCCGCATGCCGGCCAGGCCCGTCCTGGATGCCCGGTTTGCCTTCCTGGGTCAGGGGCACGCGGACCTCCATGAGTCCCGCGCCCCGAAGGGCCGGGACGGAAGAGCGCGACTCCGAGAGAGAAGGCGAAAGGGTGAGAATCGATGTCGATCGGAATCGTCCTGGTCGTCGTCGCGGCCGTCGTCGCGGCCGGGTTCGCCGCCGGTGTGGTGGTGGACCGCCGGCGGCGATCGCGACTGCGCGACCGCTTCGGGCCCGAGTACGAACGGGTCGTGGAGGCGACCGGCAGCAGACGGGCCGCGGAGCGGGAACTGGACGCCCGCGAACGCCGCTTTGCCGACCTGGAGATCAAGCCCGTGCCCGGTGAGGCGCGGGAGCAGTACGCGCGGCGGTGGGTGCGCGTCCAGGAGGAGTTCGTGGACCGGCCCGAGGCCGCCGTCCACGACGCCGACGAACTGGTGGCGGCCCTGATGCGCGACCGGGGTTACCCCGACGAGGGCGACGAGCAGCGGCTGCGTGACCTGTCGGTGCGGCACGGCCGCACCCTTGAGCACTACCGGGCGGCCCTGGACGTCCACGCGATGAGCACCCGCAACGCCGCCACCACCGAACAGCTGAGGGGCGCGATGATGCACTACCGCACCCTCTTCGACGACCTGCTCGCCGACGGCGAGCCGACCGGCACCCGCCGGTCCTGACGCGGAGGCAGGAGAGATGCGACACCACGAGACGTCCGAGCGCACGACCCGGGCGACGGGTCGACGACACCACGCGGACCCGACGGGCGAGTACCCCGAGCGGTCGGAGGGTCGTCCCGAGCCGGCCGGCCGCCCCGAGCCGCGGACCGGGCAGGCCCGGTCCCGCCCCGGCCGGCCCGGGCCCGCGACGACCGGAGGCGACGGGGTGCACCCGCCGGAGCACAGCCCGACGGTCGCACCGACCCCGCCCCGGCACGACCAGGCTCAGCAGGGCGGGCCGCAGCCCGAACAGCCTCAGCAGGGTGCGTCCCAGCAGGGTGGGCCGCAGCCGGGTGGGCCCCAGCAGGGCCGGCCCCGGCACGACGAGCTCCAACAGGGCGGGCCGCAGCATGATCAGCCGCAGCCCGGCCGGCCCAGTCACGATCAGTCCCGGCCCGGCGGCCCCGGCGACCCGCCGCCCCCGCCCGCGGCGTCCCCGCAGGTACCGGCTCAGAGGACGCCTCCCGCGTACCCGCAGGCCATGCCCGAGACCCCGCCCCTGCCCTCCGCGCTCCCAGGCCCGGTGCCCGAGGGCCACGGCGGTCACGCCCGGCACGCCGCCCCCGCCCCGCAGGAGCGGTCGCAGGGGCCGGACAACGGACGCGCCGCGCGACCCGGCGCCGCCGGAGCGAACGCGGAGGGGATCCCCGATCTGCTCGACCCGGTCGAGGAAGGGGAGTTCCGCCGCCGCTGGCACGAGGTCCAGGGCCAGTTCGTCGACGACCCCCGCCAGGCGGTCCACGCGGCCGACGTCCTCGTCGGGGACGTGATGAGGACCCTGGCGGACACCTTCGCCCGGCACCGGCACACCCTGGAGGGGCAGTGGAGCCAGGGGCTGGAGGCCGACACCGAGAGCCTGCGCCTCGCGCTCTGCCAGTACCGCGCCCTGTTCCAGCGCCTGTTGTCCACCTGACGCCCGGGGGCGCCCCCCGTGCCCGTGCCCGGCGGTGCGATCGGCCTCGCGGCCGCACCGCCGGGCCGGCGGCATGTCCGGCACCGCTTCCCGCGGGCCTTCCGCTCCGGCGATCCTGGCCGTACGGCGCCTGCGCGCGGCGGTGGTGTACGCGCCGCGCACGCCCCGTACGCACACCGACGCCCCGCGCGGTACCTCGCGCGGGGCGTCAGCGGTCCGGCTGTGAGGGCCGGGCGAGCAGGCGTCAGCGGTGGCGCAGCCTGCCGAACAGGCGGCGTGCCTGGGCGCGCCTGCGCGGGTCGGCCGTGGCGCGGCGAAGGGACGCCGCCGCGCCACGGCCCTGGGGGCTGCGGGCGAATCGCTTGATGCGGTCCAGCAGTGCGGTCATGGGATTCTCCTCCGATGTCGAACGCGCGGGACGGTTCCCGAGAGGGCACCATCTACCGGAAGTACGCGGGGAGGAGGCCGGCGAACCGCCTCCGGTCCCGGCCTCCGGCAATGCCCCCGCCTTCCTTCCGTGTCCTGGCACTCCGTGTTGCCCCAAGCGGCCGTCTCACACCTCAAGGATCCTGATCGGCCGTCAGACGAGGGGTCTCAGACGGTCGTTCACGGGGGGATTGGCGGCGCCGGTGCGCTCGTCCGGGTGCCGTCCGCCGCCCCGTCCCGGGGCGGGGGCGCCGCCTCGCCGGCGGGCGCGCTGCCCAAAGCGCCGTTCAGCGTGAGCCCGAGCGTGACGAGGGTCGCCGCCACGGCCCGCCCGGCGGCCGGCCGCCCCGGCCGGGCGGCGGAGGACCGGCGCGGCCGGGGCGACCGGTGCGATCGGTGCGATCGGTGTACCCCCGCCTCCCGGGAGCCGGGTGCGGTGGAGGGCGCGGAGGCGCGTCCCGCGGTCCGCGGGTCGGCGAGGATCCGGGCGCAGGCGGCGGCGTCCGGGCGGGCCTCGGGGGATCGGTCGGTCATCGCCGTGAGCAGGCGGGCGAGTTCCGCCGGGAGACCGGACGGCAGCACCGGAGGGCGGCGCAGGTGAGCCAGCGCCGCCTCCAGCGGCGCTCCGCCGTACTCCACCTCGCCCTTGAGGGTTTCGAGCAGCACCAGGCCGAGGCTGTACACGTCGGCCGCGGGCCCCGTCCTGCGGCCCAGAGCATGCTCGGGCGCCATGTAGGAGGCGGTGCCTACGAGGGTGCCCGCGTGCTCGGAGGCGTCGTCCGCGGTCTCGACGCGACGGGAGATGCCGAAGTCCGTGAGGTGCGGGGTGTCCGACCGGTCCAGCAGGATGTTCGACGGCTTGACGTCGCGGTGGACGACGCCATGGGCGTGCACATGGGCGACGGCCGAGGCCAGGGCGGCCCCGGTCCGGCAGGTCTCGGCGGGCGTGAGGACCCCGCGGGCGATCCGCCGCCGCAGCGTCGTCCCCCGGACGAGCTGCATCACCAGGAACGGCCGGTTCTCGTCGCGGCCCGTGTCGTAGAGGGTCACCAGGCCGGGATGGTGCATCCGGGCCAGCAACCGGGCCTCATCGCCGCACTCGGCGTCGGTCCGGCGGGCGCCCGCGGGCCGGAACACCTTCACCGCCACGGGGCGCCGCAGCCGCAGGTCCAGCGCCTCGTACACGTCTGCCGTGCCGCCCCGGCCCAGGAGGCGGTCGAGCCGGTAGCGCCCGGCGACGGTTCGGGCCATCCATGTGGCGTCCGGATGTACGGCCCTCGTTCGGACCTGCATCGGGGGCTCCCTGAGGGGTGTGGCCGGCCCACTGCCGACGGGCCGGGAGTCGGGTGCGTCGCCCGCCGGTGCGTGCGCGGGCCCGCGGCTGAACGCGTGCCCCGTCCGTCCATGAACATCCCCTGGAGGACGGCGGAATGATCCCGGGGGACCCGGGTACGCGGACGCTGTCCAACCCTCAGGGGAGGAGCAACCAACCATGGGTCTGGGACTGTTCATCATCATGATCGCCGTCGGCGCCATCCTCACCTTCGCGTCCGACTGGGAGCTCGAAGCGGTCGACCTCGATGTGGTCGGCCTGATCCTGATGGGCGTCGGCCTGCTCGGGACCGCCGTCTACACCAGCGTTCTGCGCCGCCGCCGGATGGTGGTCCCGCCCGTGGCACCCACGGTCACCGACGACGACCGGCGTGACCTGCTCTGAGGCGGCCCGCACGTCCGGCGCCGCGCCCTGCACGAACACAGCGACAGAGGAGTGACAGCGATGACCGACCATCTGTGGTCCTACAGCACCGAGTCCGGCCACCTGGCGGGTACCGACCTCACCGGGTGGCGCGTCGAGGCCTCCGACGGGCACATCGGCAAGGTGGACAAGCACTCCGACGAGGTGGACGACTCCTACCTGGTCGTCGACACGGGCGTCTGGATCTTCGGGAAGGAGGTGCTCATCCCGGCGCGGGCCGTGACCCGCGTCGACCTGGAGGAGCAGACCCTCTTCCTCGCCCTGTCGAAGGAACAGGTGAAGGACTCGCCCGAGTTCGTCTCCGACAAGCACCTCGCGGACCGCCAGTACCGCGAGGAGATCGGCCAGTACTACCGCACGTCCTGGCCCTTCCCGGGAGGCATGGGCGGCCTCTGACGGGCCGCCGGTCCCAGAATCCCGGACGAACGCGTCGCGGGAAGCGTGCCACGCCGACGGGAGGCGGCCATCCCACGGCCCCGCGCCGACGGCCTCGCGACCGCCCCGCCAGGGACCCCTCCCGATGCGGGGCGGTCGCATGCCCGGGGCCGTCCTTCGGCGGGCTGCTTCGACTCGGTCTCGACGAACGCCGGCGGGGAGCCCGTGTTGACGACCTCGTGTTCGCCGCCGCCCGGAGCTCGGAGACGGTGACCGTGCCGCCGGCATCGATCACCCGGGTACGCCCGTCGGTGACGGGGACGACGACGTAGTCGTACGCGTGGACGAGCCGGCCGGTGGACCGACCGGGTTCGAAGTCCCAGCCGGTCCCGTGGGTCCGGTCGTCCTCGTGCTGGAGGCTCGCGCGGGCCGTGCGGTCACGGGGCGCTCCTTTCGGCGTCGTCTCCGAGCGGTGGGGGAGCGGAGTCGCCGGCGCCCCCGGGCGGCAGGTCAAGCCGCCCGGGCCCGCCCCGGGCGAAACCGGACCGGGGTGGCATGGATCCCGGTCGGCGGGGCATGCGGGTGTCGAGCGATGGGACACGCTCACGCCGGACGATCCACGGTTCCCCCTCCTTGCCGTGGGTCGGCGGCACCCGCGAGCGGCCCGCACCCCGTGGAGGTGCGGGCCGCTCGCATGCCGCCCCGAGCCCCCGTCCCGAGCCGGCGCCCCGAGTCCGCGCCCCGGGACGACGTGCCCCGGCGGACCGGACCGCCGAGCGGTCTTCTCGCATCCTCGGGGTTTGACCCAGGGAAGAGCGGCAAGCCGAACTGGTAGGCACCGGAAGCAGGGTGACGGACAGTCGGCCCGCGGAACCCACCCAGGAGGCGCTCATGTCGAACCCGACCCGAGCCCTCGTCCGTGTGGCGCCGTGGGCCGTGCCGGTGGGACCGACCCGGCCTCGCCGCCTCGCCCACCTCTCCGGTGGCCCGTCGGGACCGGGGACGGCCCCTCGGGCCCACGGGCATCGGTGCGAGCCGCCGCACCCGGGGATCCCCACGCCGGGTATCCCCCTGCACGGCATCCCCGTGCGGGGGCTCCCCGCGGGAACGGTTCCCACGCCCGCGCACTCCGGTCGGACCGACGCGGCGGAATCCTCCGCACCGGTCCGCCCGCCCCGTCGCCCGACCCGCCCTCCGGTGACGCCGCCGTCGCGGCCGCCGGAGGCCGCAGTCCCGTCCGAGGACCCCAGTGCCTCGGGCCGGAGCGGGGAGAACCGCACGTACGCTCCCGCCGTGACCCCCGACGCGCCGCGCGGACGGGACGGGCAGGACAAGCAGGACGGGCTGAAGGGGCGCGCCGACGGTGACCGCGGGCGGCCGCCCGGCGACGGCGGGAACGCCCGTCGCGGACGGTGGCGTCGCCACGCGCCCCCGCGAACGGCCGGTACGCCGCGGGCCTGACTCCGCACCGTGCCGCGCCGGACGGAAGCCCCCACGCTCGACGGGGGCTTCCGCCGTGCCGGCCCCGCTCCAGGGCGCCGCACGTCCGTGCCGTGCCCCCGAGACCGGGCGTCCGCGCCCTCCGCAACCGGGCATGGGCGGAGCGCCACCGGACCGGGTGGTGCGGATCGGCTCCTGGCCCATGATTCAGAGGAGGACCTTCATGAACGAACGAAGCGGCGGTACGCCGGAGGACGAGCCGAGGGAGGCGCGGCACGGCGGGAAGGCACAAGTGCCGGACGGCGGCACCGGCAGGCACGACGGGCGCGGCGAGACGGAGGAGGAGCGCGCGGACCGGCGCTGGCAGGAGCTCCTCCAGGAGATCCGGGTCGCCCAGACCGGGGTCCAGATCCTCCTCGGCTTCCTCCTCACCGTGGTGTTCACCCCGCTCTTCCACGACCTGGAGCAGACCGACAAGACGATCTACCTGGTCACGGTCGTCCTCGGGTCGCTGGCGACGGGCGCGCTGATCGGCCCCGTCTCCTTCCACCGGATAGTGTCGGGGCGGCGGGTCAAGCCCCAGGCCGTCGCCTGGGCCTCCCGGCTCACCTTCACCGGCATCCTGCTGCTGCTCGCGACACTGACGGCCGCCCTGTTCCTCATCCTGCGGGTGGCGACGCACGACCCGTACGTGCCCTGGCTGGTCTCCGGCGTCCTCGCCTGGTACCTGATCTGCTGGTTCGCCCTGCCCTTGTGGGTCCGCACCCACTACGCCGACAGAAGCTGACCGGAGCACGACCCGGAAGGCCCGCCGACCCAAGGCGCGTACCGGCCCGGGAACCGTCGCCGGCGGGGGAGGACGACGACGGAGCCGGCGGGGGAGGACGACGACGGGGGAGGACGACGACGGAGAGGGGCGGGCCCCCCGCGGGGGGGGCCCCCCCCCCCCGGGCGGGGGGGGGGGGGCGGGCCGCCGGGGGGGGGGGGTTGGGCTGCGTAGCCCGGGACATATAGCCGCCCCCCGCCGCCCAGGGGCGTTTGGGCCCGCC
>NZ_JBITGA010000014.1:0-178166 GCF_044456565.1 Streptomyces sp. NPDC050842
CGCCCGGTTACATTCCGAACCCGGAAGCTAAGCCTTTCAGCGCCGATGGTACTGCAGGGGGGACCCTGTGGGAGAGTAGGACGCCGCCGAACAATATTTCAGGACCCCTGGTCCCAGCGTTCACGCTGGACCAGGGGTCCTTTTGTTTTTGCTTGATTTTCCCGATGCGCGGCAGAGTGCCGGCTGCGCGAGAATGACTGCAGTACCCGAAGACAGGAGTCACCCACATGTCCACCAACTCTCCCGACGGCCGTCCGGAGCGCGAGCCGCGTCGCAACGACGGTGGCGGTGGCGACCGGGGCGGCTTCCGCGGGCCGCGCCGTGACGACAACCGGGGCGGCGGCGGT
Source organism: Streptomyces sp. NPDC050842 (assembly GCF_044456565.1). Lineage (NCBI taxonomy): Bacteria > Bacillati > Actinomycetota > Actinomycetes > Kitasatosporales > Streptomycetaceae > Streptomyces > Streptomyces sp. NPDC050842. The sequence goes on from NZ_JBITGA010000014.1 coordinate 348, forward strand.
GGCGGCTTCCGTCGCGACGACCGGCCTTCCCACCAGCGCGATGACCGTCGTGGCGACAGCCGTGGCGACAACCGCGGTGGCGGTACCGGTGGTGGCTTCCGCCGGGATGACAGCCGTGGTGGCGGTTCCGGCGGTGGTTTCCGTCGTGACGACAACCGTGGCGGTGGCACCGGTGGTGGCTTCCGTCGCGATGACAACCGCGGTGGCGGTTCCGGTGGTGGTTTCCGTCGTGACGACAGCCGTGGCGGTGGCACCGGCGGTGGCTTCCGTCGTGACGACCGTCGCGATGACAACCGTGGTGTTGGTTCCGGTGGTGGTTTCCGTCGTGACGACAACCGTGGCGGTGGCACCGGTGGCGGTTTCCGTCGCGATGACAACCGTGGTGGTGGCGCCGGTGGCGGTTTCCGTCGTGACGACCGTCGCGATGACAATCGCGGTGGCGGTTCCGGTGGTGGTTTCCGTCGTGACGACAACCGTGGCGGTGGCACCGGTGGCGGTTTCCGTCGCGATGACAACCGTGGTGGTGGCGGTTCCGGTGGCGGTTTCCGTCGCGACGACCGCCGCGATGACAATCGCGGTGGCGGTTCCGGTGGTGGTTTCCGTCGTGACGACAACCGTGGCGGTGGCACCGGCGGTGGCTTCCGTCGCGATGACAACCGTGGTGGTGGCGCCGGTGGCGGTTTCCGCCGTGACGACCGCCGCGATGACAATCGCGGTGGCGGTTCCGGTGGTGGTTTCCGTCGTGACGACAATCGCGGTGGTGGCGCCGGTGGTGGTTTCCGTCGTGACGACAACCGCGGTGGTGGCGCCGGTGGTGGCTTCCGTCGCGATGACAACCGTGGCGGTGGCGGCTTCCGGCGTGATGAGCGTCGTGACGAGCGGCCTCCCTTCCGTCGTGACGACCGTGACAACCGCGGTGGTGGCGCCGGTGGTGGGTTCCGTCGTGACGAGCGGCCCTCCTCCTTCCAGCGCGACGACCGCCGTGACGACAACCGCGGCGGCGGGGGCGGCTTCCGGCGTGAGGAGCGTCGTGACGAGCGTCCCCCCTTCCGTCGCGATGACCGTCGGGACGACAACCGTGGCAGTGGCACGGGTGGTGGGTTCCGTCGTGACGAGCGGCCCTCCTCCTTCCAGCGCGACGACCGCCGTGACGACAACCGCGGCGGCGGTGGCGGCTTCCGGCGTGAGGAGCGTCGTGACGAGCGTCCCCCCTTCCGTCGCGATGACCGTCGGGACGACAACCGTGGCGGTGGCGCCGGTGGCGGCTTCCGTGGGCGGGACGACCGGCGTGACGGCGACCGTGGTGGGTTCCGTGGGCGGGACGACCGGGGTGGCTACGGTGCGCGTGACGACCGTGACCGGGACCGTGGCGACCGTGCGCCGATCAAGCGCCTGCCGATCCCGCCGGAGGTCACCGGTGACGAGATCGACCCGGACGTGCGTCAGGAGCTGATGAGCCTGCCCAAGGGGCTGGCCGAGGAGGTCTCCCGCAACCTGGTCATGGTCGCCCAGCTGATCGACGAGGAGCCGGACCGGGCGTACGAGTACTCCCGGGTCGCCCTGCGGCTCGCGTCGCGTGTCGCGGCCGTGCGCGAGGCGGCCGGCTTTGCCGCGTACGCCACGCAGAAGTACTCCGAGGCGCTGGCCGAGTTCCGCGCGGCGCGGCGGATGAGCGGTGGCGTCGAGCTGTGGCCCGTCATGGCCGACTGCGAGCGTGGCCTGAACCGTCCCGAGCGCGCGCTGGCCATGGCCGGCGAGCCCGAGGTGCAGAAGCTGGACAAGGCCGGGCAGGTCGAGATGCGGCTCGTGGCCGCCGGCGCCCGTCGTGACCTGGGTCAGCTGGACGCCGCCATCGTGACGCTGCAGAGCCCCGAGCTCGCGTCCGGAGCCGTTCACCCGTGGACCGCGCGCCTGCGGTACGCCTACGCCGACGCGCTGATCGCCGCCGGTCGCGAGAGCGAGGCGCGGGACTGGTTCGCCAAGGCCCTGGAGGCCGACAAGGACGGCGTCACGGACGCCTCGGACCGGCTCGCCGAGCTGGACGGCGTCGAGTTCGTGGACGCTTTCGACGACTCGGAGGACGAGGTCGAGGACGAGGCCGTCGAGGGTGGGCTCGTCGATGACGTCGAGGACGACGTCGAAGACGTTGACATCGACGTTGATGTCGAGGGCGATGAGATCGATGACGCCGACGTCGTCGACGGCGACGACCGCTGATCCGGTGAACATGTGAGAAAGGGCGGCACCCCTCGGGGTGCCGCCCTTCTTCGTTTTCCGGGCTTCAGTCCAGCGCGAGGCTTCTCAGGACCAGGCCGGTCGCGGGCTTCGGGCCGAACGAGGTCGACTTGCGGGGCATCGTCACGCCCTGCCGCGCGAGGTCCCGTACGACCTCCTCCCGCACCGGATGCATGAGGACCGCCGTACCGCCGCGGCGTTCCGCCTGGGCGACCGCGGCCTGCGTGTCGTGGATGTAGGCGATGTCCTCGGGGGCGTCCGGGATGTGCCAGACGTGGTCCAGGAGAGTGGAGTGCAGGACCGTCGCGTCCAGGGTGCGCCAGGCCTCCGGGCGGTCCGTGCGGATCGTCCGGTCGAGGAGCGTGGGGTCCGGGTGGTCCAGGAGATGGAAGGCGCCGTCACCCGCGAGGAGGAACGCGTTGCCTTCGGCCGCCGCGGTGGCCAGGGCCTCCAGGGCCACCGGCAGGGCGCGCTCGATCCGGCGTACCCGGAAGGAGTCGCCGAGGGCCGCCAGGGCGTCCGCGACCGGCAGGCGGTTGAGGAGACGGTGGATGGCGCGGACCCGCAGGGGGTAGCGGGCGGTGTCGATGAGGAGGACCAGGCCGTAGTTCCAGGGGCCGGGAGCGGTGTGCTCCTCGCGCAGCCGCAGATACGTCGCCCAGCGGTGGTGGCCGTCGGCGATGAGGGCCTGGTGGCGGCGGAGTTCCTGGGCGACGGTGGCCTGGTCGGCCGGATCGGTGACCGCCCAGAGGCGGTGCTGGAAGCCGTCCTCCGTGGTCGTCGAGAGCAGGGGCTCGCGACGGACGGTCCGTTCGATGACGGCGTCGGCGCCGCCGTCGTCCTCTCCGACGTACGTGAGGAGCAGCGGTTCCAGATTGGCGGCCGTGGTCCGCATCAGGGCGGCGCGGTCCTCGACCACGTGCGGCATGACGTCCTCGTGCGGGAGGACCACGCCCTCGTCCGGGGTCGAGAGCTCCAGGGCGCCGATGATGCCTCGCTGGAGGATGCCGTCGCCGTTCTGCTCGTACACGTAGAGCGCGGGCTCCGGGTCCGGGGCGAGGACGCCGTCCGCGAGCCAGCGGTCGAGGGTGACGGCGGCCTTGCGGTGGCGGGTGCCGGCGGTGATCGCCTGCGGGAGGATCAGCCGGACGATGTTGTGGGGGTCGGCCGACTCCAGATGGAGAAGTCCGTCAGGTCGTACGACGACGTCGTAGGGCGGGGACGTCACGGCGGCGAGGCTGCCCACCCGTTCGGGGACGTAACGGAGTCCACGGAACGGGGCCAGGCGCAGCCCTGCGGCGTCGTCGCGGACAGCGTCGGCCGCGTGACCTGAGGTGTTCATCTCGACATCGTATGTGTGCACGGGCATGAGCGATGATCGGGGGAGCGGAGGAATTCCACCCGGCGAGGCGAGGAGAGTACGCGGTGACGGTGCGGATCGGGCAGGGGCGGCAGGACGGTGGCGGCAGGGCGCTCCCTGGGAGCAGCGCGGTGCCGCTGAGCGCGGCGTACGACACGGCTCTTCTCGACCTGGACGGGGTCGTGTACGCGGGCGGGGAGGCCATCCCGTACGCCGTCGAGGCGCTCGGGGTGGCACGGACCGGCGGGATGCACCTGGCGTACGTCACCAACAACGCGCTGCGGACGCCGGAGGAGGTGGCGACGCACCTCACCGAGCTGGGCGTGCCGGCGGTGGCCGGGGACGTGGTCACCTCGGCGCAGGCGGTCGCGCGGCTGATCGCCGACGAAGTGCCGCCGGGGTCGCGGGTGTTGGTCATCGGGGGTGAAGGGCTGCGGGTGGCGCTGCGCGAGCGGGGTCTCGTGCCGGTGGAGTCGGCGGATTTCGAGCCGGCGGCGGTCGTCCAGGGGTACGGAGGGCCGGACCTGCCGTGGGGGCGGTTCGCGGAGGCCGCGTACGCGGTGCAGCGGGGGGTGCCGTGGTACGCCTCGAACACCGACCTGACGATTCCGGGCGCGCGGGGGATCGGGCCGGGTAACGGGGCTGCGGTGGAGGTCGTACGGATCGCGGCCGGGGGGCGCGTGGAGCCGAAGGTCGCGGGGAAGCCGCTGCCGCCGATGCACCGGGAGACGGTGCTGCGGACGGGGGCCGAGCGGCCGCTGGTGGTGGGGGACCGGCTGGACACGGACATCGAGGGCGCGTTCAACGGTGGCGTGGACTCGCTGCTCGTCTTCACCGGGGTGACGGATGTGGCGCAGCTGCTGAGGGCGGCGCCGGAGCACCGGCCGACGTATGTGGCGGCGGATCTGCGGGGGCTGCTGGTGGCGCAGCCGGAGGTCGTCGCGGAGGCCGGGGGAGTCGTGGCGTGTGGGGGGTGGCGGGCGTCGGTGAGCGGGGGTGAGCTGGTGCTCGAGGCGGCTGCGGGAGCGGATGTGATGGACGGGGTGCGGGCGTTGTGCGGGGCCGCGTGGTCGGCCGCGGGCGACGGGGTGTGCGGGGCTGATGCCGGGAAGGCGTTGGCGTCGTTGGGGTGGTGAGGTTCCCCGCGGGAGCACGATAGTTGGGTAGGCTAACCTAACTCCGTGTTGGTTGAGAGTCCCTCCCGAGCGAGCGCGGAGCCGACGTCCGCCGCCCAGTCTCCGAAGCGCCGGAACTCCGTGCGTGCCGTCGGGTTGGTGGTGGCCGTCGCGGTCCTGCTGCTGGTCTGTGTCCTGAGCATCATGATCGGTGCCAAGCCGGTGCCGCTCGGGGACGTGTGGCACGGGCTGTTCCGGAACAGCGGCGTCGGCAACGACGTCGTCATCCATGACGTACGCGTCCCCCGTACTCTCCTCGGGCTGCTCGTCGGGCTCGCCCTCGGGCTCTCCGGGGCCGTGATGCAGGGGCTGACCCGTAATCCGCTCGCCGAGCCCGGACTGCTCGGGGTCAACGCGGGCGCCGCCGCCGCCGTCGTCACGGCGATCGCGTTCCTCGGGGTGTCCGACGTCAAGGACTACGTCTGGTTCGCCTTCGTCGGAGCCGCCGTCGTCGCCGTGGTCGTCTATCTGCTCGGGGGCAGCCGCAGCGCCACTCCCGTGCGCCTGGCGCTCGCCGGGACCGCCGCCACCGCCGCGCTCTACGGGTACGTCAACGCCGTCCAGCTGCTGAACTCCGCCGCCCTCGACCGGCTGCGGTTCTGGACCGTGGGGTCGCTCGCCTCCGCCGACATGGCGACCATCCGCCAGGTCGCCCCCTTCATCCTGGGCGGCGCCGTCCTCGCGCTCCTCATCGCGCGGCCGCTGAACGCCATGGAGATGGGCGACGACACCGCCCGGGCGCTCGGCGCGAACATCAACCGGACGCGGGTCATCGCCATGGTGTCCGTCACCCTGATGTGCGGAGCCGCCACCGCGGCCTGCGGGCCCATCGTGTTCCTCGGGCTGATGGTCCCGTACATGGTGCGGGCGATCACCGGGCCCGACATGCGCTGGATCCTGCCGTACGCGGCCGTCCTCGCGCCCGTGCTGCTGCTCGGCTCCGACGTCGTCGGGCGGCTCGTGGCCCGGCCCTCCGAGCTCCAGGTCGGCATCGTGACCGCCCTCATCGGCGGGCCCGTCTTCATCCGACTCGTACGCCGCAAGAGGATGGCCCAGCTGTGACCACCAAGACCCTGCGGGCCGGCGGCGGACTCTCCGTACGGTACGAGCCCCGGGCCGCGCTCTCCGTCCTCGGCCTGCTCGTGGTCGCCGTCGCCGTCGCCGTCGTCCTCATCGGCACCGGGGACTTCCCGATGACGCCCGGCGAGGTCGTCGACACGCTCCTCGGCAAGGGCACCGTCGTCCAGGAGTTCGCCGTCATGGACCTGCGGCTGCCGCGGGTCCTCGTCGCCGTCTTCGTCGGCGCCGCGCTCGCCGTCGGCGGGGCCGTCTTCCAGTCGGTGTCCCGCAATCCGCTCGGCAGCCCCGACGTCATCGGCTTCGGCCAGGGCGCCACCGTCGGCGCGCTCACCGTCATCGTCCTCTTCCAGGGCAGCGCCGCCGCCGCGGCCGGCGGGGCCGTCGTCGGCGGGCTCGTCACCGGTGTGACGATCTACCTGCTGGCATGGAAGAAGGGCGTGCACGGCTACCGGCTCGTCCTCGTCGGCATCGGCGCCGCCGCCATGCTCACCTCCGTCATCCACTACCTGATCACCAAAGCCGATCTGGTGGACGCGACCCGCGCCACCGTGTGGATGACCGGTTCCCTCGACGGGCGCGACTGGTCCCAGTTCTGGCCGCTGTTCGCCGTCTGCTGCGTCCTGCTGCCGCTCGTCCTCGGCCACGGCCGGGCCCTGCGCATGCTGGAGATGGGCGACGACGCCGCGTACGCCCTCGGGGTGAAGGTCGAGCGGACCCGGATCATCCTCATGGCCTCGGCCGTCCTGCTCGTCGCCGTCGCCACCTCCGCCGCCGGGCCGATCGTCTTCGTGTCGCTGAGCGCGCCCCAGCTGGCCCGTCGGCTGACCCGGGCACCCGGCCCCAACCTCGCCGCCTCCGCCCTCATGGGCTCGGCGCTGCTGCTCGGCGCCGACTGGATCGCCACCAACGCCTTCGGCGAGCGCCAGCTCCCGGTCGGCGTCGTCACCGGCATCCTCGGCGGCTGCTATCTGCTCTGGCTGCTCGTCACCGAACGCAAGGCGGGCCGGATATGACCAACGAAGACAAGAGGAGTACGGGTATGGGCGGTCGGCAGAAGCAGCGTCTCAGCGCGGAATCGGTCACCCTCGCGTACGAGCAGCGGGTCATCGCCCGCGACCTGTCCGTCGAGATCCCCGACAACTCCTTCACCGTCATCGTCGGGCCCAACGCCTGCGGCAAGTCGACCCTGCTGCGCGCCCTCTCCCGGATGCTGAAGCCCGCCGAGGGCCGGGTCCTGCTGGACGGGGCGTCGATCCACTCCCTGCCCGCCAAGAAGGTCGCCAAGACCCTCGGCCTGCTGCCCCAGTCCTCGATCGCCCCCGACGGCATCACCGTCGCCGACCTCGTCGCCCGCGGCCGCTACCCGCATCAGGGGCTGCTGCGCCAGTGGTCGCCGGAGGACGAGCGGATCGTCCAGGAGTCGATGGCCTCGACCGGCGTCGCCGAACTGGCCGACCGGTACGTCGACGAGCTCTCCGGCGGGCAGCGGCAGCGCGTCTGGATCGCCATGGCGCTCGCCCAGCAGACCCCGCTGCTGCTTCTCGACGAGCCGACGACGTTCCTCGACATCCAGCACCAGATCGACGTCCTCGACCTCTGCGCCGAGCTGCACGAGACGCAGGGCCGGACGCTCGTCGCCGTGCTGCACGACCTCAACCACGCGGCCCGGTACGCGACCCACCTCATCGCCGTCCGCGGCGGCGAGGTCGTCGCCGAGGGCCCGCCGTCCGAGGTCGTCACGGCCGAGCTCGTCGAGCGGGTCTTCGGACTGCGCTGCCAGGTCATCGAGGACCCGGAGACCGGTACGCCGCTGGTCGTGCCGGCCGGGCGCAAGGCCCGGGCCCGGAAGGCCGAGAGCGTGCCCGTCCTGCGGAAGTAGGGCCGTCGGAGCGGCGCTACAGGAGCGAGCGCAGCTTCAGCAGGTCGCGGAAGCCGGCCTCCAGCCTGACCCGGCCGGAGGCCCAGGCCTTCGCGAAGTTCAGCTCGCCGCCCACCATCGCCACCAGGTCGTCGCCGGTCATCGCGAGCCGGATCTGCGCCTTCGCCGGCGGCGGCCCCGGCACCGTGTCCACGACCTCGATCCGGCCGTCGGCGAGACGGCCCGTGAAGGTCGTGTCCAGGTCCGTGATGTGGCAGCTCAGGGTGCGGTCGAGCGCGGTCGCACCCCGCACGTCGCCGTCGGCCCGCGCGAGATTGTCCGAAAGTCTGTCCAGTGCGCCACGGCACTCAGTGATCGTCGCCATCGCCGTCGACCGTACCGCAGGGCTTCGCGATAGCGTCGGGGGATGAGCGATGCGACGACGGAGCCGGCACCCATCGAGGCAGAGGACACGGAGGTCACGGTGGACCACGAGCCCGCCGCGCCCGCGCCGCTCGGCGTCGCCCGGGAGCTCACCGGCCACGCCGCCGTCGACGCCCACCTGGCGCGTCTCGGCGAGGTGGACCACCTCCCGGCGGACGGACACCTGGAGGTGTACGAGGATGTACACCGTGGACTGCGCGCCGAGCTGACCTCGCTCGACGCGCACCCCGCCCCCCGTCCGCACGACAACAGGAGCTGAACCGAACGTGGCAGGAGTGGCACGCCGCCGTCTCGACGCCGAGCTGGTACGGCGCAAGCTCGCGCGCTCGCGCGAGCACGCCAGCCAGCTGATCGCCGCGGGCCGGGTGACCGTCGGCAAGACCGTCGCCACCAAGCCCGCCACCCAGGTCGAGACCGCCGCGGCCATCGTCGTCGTCCAGGACGACGACGACCCCGACTACGTCTCGCGCGGCGGCCACAAGCTCGCCGGGGCCTTCGAGGCCTTCGTCCCGCAGGGACTGCTCGTCGAGGGCCGGCGCGCCCTGGACGCCGGGGCCTCCACCGGCGGCTTCACCGACGTGCTGCTGCGCGCGGGCGCCGCCCACGTCGTCGCCGTCGACGTCGGCTACGGACAGCTCGCCTGGTCGCTGCAGAGCGACGAGCGCGTCACCGTGAAGGACCGGACGAACGTCCGCGAGTTGACGCTCGAGGCGATCGACGACGCCCCCGTCGACCTGGTCGTCGGCGACCTGTCCTTCATCCCGCTCGGCCTCGTGCTGCCCGCCCTGGTGGCGTGCACGGCGCCCGACGCCGACCTCGTCCTGATGGTGAAGCCGCAGTTCGAGGTGGGCAAGGAACGGCTCGGTACGGGCGGGGTCGTGCGGAGCACCGAACTCCGGGCCGACGCCGTGAAGAACGTGGCCCGGCGCGCAGCCGAGCTCGGACTCGGTGTCCTCGGCGTCACCGCCAGCCCGCTGCCCGGCCCGTCCGGGAACGTCGAGTACTTTCTGTGGCTGCGGGCAGGCGCACCCGCGCTCGATCCGGCGGACGTCGACCGCGCCGTGGCGGAGGGACCTCGTTGAGCTCAACGGCAGCACCATCGGGAACATCACGCACCGTCTTCCTGCTCGCACACACCGGCAGGCCCGCCGCCGTGCGCAGCGCCGAACTGGTCGTCCTGGGGCTGCTGCGCTGCGGCATCGGCGTCCGCGTCCTGGAGGCCGAGGCCTCGGACCTGCCGCTGCCGCCGTCCGTCGAGAAGGTGCCGGAGGCCTGCTCCGACGCCCTCGACGGCTGTGAACTCCTCGTCGTCCTCGGCGGCGACGGCACGCTGCTGCGCGGCGCCGAGTTCTCCCGGGCCTCCGGGGTGCCGATGCTCGGCGTCAACCTGGGCCGGGTCGGCTTCCTCGCGGAGGCCGAGCGGGACGACCTCGACAAGGTCGTCGACCGGGTCGTGACGAAGGCGTACGAGGTCGAGGAGCGGATGACGCTCGACGTCGTCGTGTACGAGAACGGCGACGTCCTGCACCGTGACTGGGCGCTCAACGAGGCGGCCGTCCAGAAGGTGTCCCCGGAGCGGATGCTGGAGGTCGTGCTCGCCATCGACGGCCGTCCGGTGACCGGCTTCGGCTGCGACGGGGTGATCTGCGCGACACCGACCGGCTCCACCGCGTACGCCTTCTCGGCGGGCGGACCGGTCGTCTGGCCGGAGGTCGAGGCCCTGCTCATGGTCCCCATCGGGGCGCACGCCCTGTTCGCCAAGCCGCTCATCACCACCCCCGAGTCGGTGCTGGCCGTCGAGGTCGAGCCGCACACCCCGCACGGCGTGCTGTGGTGCGACGGGCGGCGGACCGTGGAGCTTCCGGCGGGTGCGCGGGTCGAGGTGCGGCGCGGTGCCGTGCCCGTCCGGCTGGCCCGTCTGCACCACGCCTCCTTCACGGACCGGCTGGTCGCCAAGTTCGCCCTGCCGGTGTCGGGGTGGCGGGGCGCTCCGCACTGACGCGCTCCCCGCGCTCTCTCGGCCGGGCTCCCGTGCTTTCCGGTGCCTGAACGATCGGGGCGCCGGAGAGTTACGGCCGGGGCGATGTCGCATCGGACCAGGGAAACCTCGTATGGTCTGGGGCGTGCTGGAGGAGATGCGGATACGGTCGCTCGGGGTCATCGACGACGCGGTGGTCGAGCTGTCGCCCGGCTTCACCGCGGTGACCGGTGAGACCGGCGCGGGCAAGACCATGGTCGTGACCAGTCTTGGCCTGCTGCTCGGTGGACGGGCCGACCCGGCCCTGGTGCGGATCGGCGCGGCCTCGGCCGTCGTCGAGGGACGGATCAGCGTGCCCCCGGGCGCGCCCGCCGCCCTGCGCGCCGAGGAGGCCGGGGCCGAACTGGAGGACGGGGTGCTGCTCGTCAGCCGTACCGTCTCGGCCGAGGGACGCTCACGAGCCCACCTCGGCGGGCGCTCCGTGCCCGTCGGGCTGCTCGCCGAGCTCGCCGACGAGCTCGTCGCCGTCCACGGCCAGACCGACCAGCAGGGCCTGCTCAAGCCCGCCCGGCAGCGCGGCGCGCTCGACCGGTACGCGGGCGAGGCCGTCGCCGTGCCGCTCGCCGCCTACGGCGAGGCGTACAAGCGGCTGCGGGCCGTCACCGGCGAGCTGGAGGAGATCACCACCCGGGCCCGGGAACGGGCCCAGGAGGCCGATCTGCTGCGCTTCGGGCTCACCGAGATCGAGGCCGTCGCCCCGCGCGCCGGGGAGGACGTCGAACTCGCCGCCGAGGCGGAGCGGCTCGGCCACGCCGAGGCCCTGGCCTCCGCCGCCGCGCTCGCGCACGGCGCGCTCGCGGGCAACCCCGAGGACCCCGAGGCCGTCGACGCGACGACCCTCGTCGCGGGCGCGGGCCGGGCCCTGGAGGCCGTACGGTCCCACGACGCGGCGCTCGCCTCGCTCGCCGACCGGATGGGGGAGATCTCCATCCTGCTCGGCGACGTGGCCGGGGAGCTCGCCGGATACGCCGACGACCTGGACGCCGACCCGCTGCGGCTCGCCGCCGTCGAGGAGCGGCGCGCGGCCCTCACCCAGCTCACCCGGAAATACGGCCAGGACATCACGGCCGTCCTCGCCTGGGCCGAGGAGAGCGCGGCCCGGCTCGGCGAGCTGGACGGCGACGACGACCGCGTCGAGGAGCTGACCGCGGAGCGGGACCGGCTGCGCGACGAACTGTCCGTCCTCGCCCAGGGGCTCACCGACGCCCGCACGGAGACCGCCGACCGGTTCGCCGGGGCGGTCACCGCCGAGCTCGCCTCGCTCGCCATGCCGCACGCGCGCGTGTCCTTCGCCATCAGCCAGACCGAGGACCCCGAGGGGGTCGAGGTCGGCGGCCGGCGGGTCGCCTACGGCCCGTCCGGGGCCGACGAGGTCGAGCTGCTGCTCGCCCCGCACCCCGGAGCGCCGCCGCGGCCGATCGCCAAGGGCGCGTCCGGCGGTGAGCTGTCGCGCGTGATGCTCGCGGTGGAGGTCGTCTTCGCGGGGACCGACCCCGTGCCCACGTACCTCTTCGACGAGGTCGACGCGGGCGTCGGCGGCAAGGCGGCCGTGGAGATCGGGCGGCGGCTCGCCAAGCTCGCCAAGACCGCGCAGGTCGTCGTCGTCACCCACCTTCCGCAGGTCGCCGCCTTCGCCGATCGGCAGCTGCTCGTGGAGAAGACCAACGACGGTTCCGTGACCCGGTCCGGTGTCACCGTCCTGGAGGGCGAGGAGCGCGTACGGGAGCTGTCCCGGATGCTCGCCGGCCAGGAGGACTCCGAGACGGCCAGGGCGCACGCGGAGGAGCTGCTCGCGACGGCCCGGGCGGACGGGTGAGGCGTCTCGTCTCCTTCGGGGTCGCCGCCGGGGTGACCCGGGCGGTGTACGAGGGGCTGCGGGGGACCGTGGGTGGTGCGCGGTGGACGCGGGTCAACCATGCCGGGCGGAGCGTCGGCCTGTACGCCGGGCCCGCGACCGCTCTCGGGGCCGCGGCCGGCAGCGGCAGCGGGCCGGTGGCGTTCGCCGTACTGGCGGCCGGGACGTGCGGGGCGTACGACGATGTGAAGGGCGATCACCGGCGCGGTTTCCGGGCGCACTTGGCGGCCTTGCGCGACGGCGAGGTGACCAGCGGGACCGTCAAGCTCCTCGGCATCGGCGCGGCCTCGCTGGCGGCCGGGGCGCTGCTCAAGGAACGGCCCGTGGACAAGGTTCTGGCCGGGGTCGTCATCGCCGGCTGCGCCCATCTGGTGAACCTCGTGGACGTACGGCCGGGGCGGGCGGGCCTGACCGTGCTCGCGCTCGGCGCGCCCGGCCTGTTGCGCGGGTCGCTCGCCGCCGCCCCGATGGGCGCGGCGGCGGCGGTCCTCGGCGAGGACCTCGGGGAGCGCACGATGCTCGGTGACACCGGCGCGCACGCGCTCGGCGCGGCCGTCGGCGGCGCGATCGCCGCGGGGAACGGGCGGTTCGGTCTCGCCGCGCACGCGGTGGGGCTCGTCGCCGCCGCGGTGTGGGGGGAGTGCGACGCCGCGTCGCGCGCTCACCCACGTGGGTGAACCCTGGGGTGGGTCGGGACGGCGGACGCCCTCCGTACAAGGGAACGACGCCACTTCGGTGCCGGAACGTGCGTACGGTCGGCGGTACGGGCTGGCATCCTTGGGCGCGTGACACAGCTCCGTACGGTCCAAGTGCTGGGCGGCGGCAGCGCGGGCAGTAGCTCCCACGTCCGATCACTCGCCTCGGGGCTTGTGGCGAGGGGCGTGCGGGTGACCGTGTGCGCCCCGGCAGAACTCGACCGTCTCTACGACTACCTCGGCGCCGGCGCGCACTTCGTGCCCCTGCCGCGCCTCGGGGACCCCGCGACCGTCACCGCGCTCCGTAACGCCTGCATCGGCGCGGACGTGGTCCACGCGCACGGGTTGCAGGCCTCCGTGCGGGCCGCGCTCGCGCTGTCGGCGCCGTGCGGGGGTCGGGCTTCCGGGGGGTCGGTGTCCGGTGGGACGGCCTTCGACGGGCCGGCGTCCGGCGCGTCGGCGTCCGGCGGGGGGCGCACGCCGCTCGTCACGACCTGGCACAGCCGGAACCACCTGGACGGGGCGCGGGGCGGCGTACAACGGCTCCTGGAGCGCAGGACCGTACGGGCCGCGTCCGTCGTCCTCGGCACGTCGTCCGAACTCGTCGACCGGGCGCGGCGGCGCGGGGCGCGGGACGCCCGGCTCGCGCCCGTGACCGTGCCGGCCGCGCGGGGGCCCGTCTGCCTCCACGACGGCAAGGCCCGTGCCGAACTCGGCGCGGTCGACCGGCCCTTGCTGATGGCCGTCGGGGCGCTCGAACGGGGACGCGGGTACGGGACGCTGCTCGACGCGGCGCGCTCGTGGCGGGACCTCGACCCGCAGCCGCTGCTCGTCATCGCGGGCGAGGGCCGCGAACGGGCCGCGCTGCAGCGGCGGATCACCGCGGAGGGGCTCGCGGTACGGCTGATCGGGCGGCGCGACGACGTGGCGGAGCTGCTGGCCGCGGCGGACGTCGCGGTCCTCCCGTCGCGCCGGGAGGCCCGCTCGCTGCTCGCGCAGGAGGCGCTGCGGCTCGGCGTGCCGCTGGTCGCGACGGCGGTCGGCGGGGTGCCGGAACTGGTCGGGGACGCGGCGGAGCTGGTGCCGTACGGAGACGCGGCGGCGCTCGCGCGGGCGGTACGGGGGCTGCTGGAGGACGCGGACCGGCGGATGGACCTGGCGGCGGCGGGGCGGGTGCAGGCGGGGACGTGGCCGACGGAGGACGAGACGGTGGCGCATGTGCTGAGCGTGTACGACGAGTTGGCGGGGCGCTGACGCGGTGGGGTGGGGCGGGGTTGTTTCCCCCACCCCGCCCCTTCCCGAAACTCTGACGAGACCGGGGGCTCCGCCCCCGAACCCCCGGGGCGGCGGCTTCGCCCCGCCGGGGGAGGGACGTGGGGCTTCGCCCCCGCCCCCAGGCGACGGCCACGCGCGGCTGACAAGGGAACGCCGGGCTCTGCCCCCGGCCGGCTCCGCGGCGGCTTCGCGTCGTCCGGTGGGTTCCCGGATCCCTGCCCGCTCCGCGGCGGCTTCGCGTCGCCCGGTGGGCTCCCGGATCCCTGCCCGCTCCGCGTCGGCTTCGCGCCGTCCGGTGGGCTCCCGGATCCCTGCCCGTTCCGCGGCGGCTTCGCGTCGCCCGCTTGTGGCGTCTGCCTAGGGCGGCCGCGGTGTTACGTCGTGTGGCGGCGGGCTCGTAGGGCCAGGGAGAGGGCCAGGACCGTCTGGGGGTCGTCCAGGTCCGTGCCCAGGAGATCGGAGATGCGGGCCAGGCGGTTGTAGAGGGTCTGGCGGTTGAGGTGGAGTTCGCGGGCCGTCTCCGCCTTGCGGCCCGCGTGGGCCAGGTACGTCTCCAGCGTCGGGAGCAGCGGCGGGCGGGAGGTGCGGTCGTGGTCGCGGAGGGGGCCGATCGCCCGGTCCACGAAGGCCGCCAGGTCAGGGTGGTCCCGTAGGCGCCAGAGGAGCAGGTCGATGTCCAGGCGGCGCGCGTCGTACCAGGGACGGTCCGACAGGCCCTGCGCGGCCGTCGCCGTCTCCGCCGCGTGCCGCAGGCCCGCCGACGCCGCCGCCCAGCTTCCGGCGACGCCCACGACGACCACCGGCGGGTGGACGCCCGCGCGCTCCAGACCGGCCCGCTCCACGCCCGCCCGGAGCGCCGCCGCGACCCGGTCCGCGACGGCCGTGCGCTCCGACTCCGAGCGCAGGCCCAGGAGGAGCGGGACACGTCCCTCGACCGGGCGGACGCCCAGGAGGACGGGGACGCCCACCGAGGAGAGTTCTTCGAGGACCGCTCGGGCCAGGAGGGCCCAGTTGCCCGACGGGGAGAGTTCCGATGCCAGGCGCATGACCACCGGCAGCAGCGGGCCGTCGCCCGGTTTGAAGCCGAGGACCCGGGCCTGGGCGGGGGCGGCCTCCGCCGTGATCCGGCCCTCCGCCAGGTCCGTCAGGAAGTCGCCCCGGCCGCGCGCGGCCAGCTCCTCCTCCTGGCGCGCCTGCATGAGGACCACCGCGAGGATGCCCGCCGCCCGCTCGGCCGCCATCCGGTGGACGGGGGAGAGGGCGCCGGAGACCGCGAGGAGGACCAGGCGGGCCCGTACCGAACCCGTACCGGGGCCGCCGCCCGGCACGTCGACGAGGACCGTACCGGTCGGTGGGCCGGATTCGCGGGCCGCGCGCTGGCCGCGCAGCCCGTCCCACACCTGGAGCGGGTCGGCGGGGCCGGACTCGGTGCCCGCCGCGTACAGGAGCTGGCCGTCGGCGGTCTCCAGGAAGACCGGGTTCGCGGCGAAGTCGGACAGGATGCGCAGGACCTGCGGGATCCCGCCGCCCCCGAGCAGGGCCTCCGTGCACTGCCGGTGCACCTCCTCGGCCTGGCGGAGGAGCGCGTAGTGGCCGTTGACGATCTCGGTGTGGATCTCCTCCGTGACCGCCACGAAGGGGACCTCGCGGTGGAGCTGGACGAGGGGCAGCCCCGCCGCCCGCGCGGTCTCCACTATCGTCGCCGGGAGGCGGGCGAAGCGCGGGCCCAGTTCGACGACGAGCGCCGCGATGCCCCGGTCGGCGAGCCGGCGGACGAAGGCCCGCTGCTCGGCCGGGCGGGTGCCCAGACCGAGGCCCGTCGTGAGGAGGAGTTCGCCGCCCTTGAGCAGCGACGCGATGTTCGGCACCTCGCCGGCGTGCACCCAGCGCACCGTGCGGTGCAGCCGGTCCCCGCCGGCGACGACCTCCGGGAGCCCGCCGCGCAGCCCCGGGAGTTCGAGCGCCCGCTGCACGGTGATCCCGCCCTGATTGTCCATGGGCCCGGACGCTACCCCGCGTCCGCGTTCCGGTGACATCACCGCTCGGTTACGGGACCGGACACTTCGTACACCGGGGCGACAACTCGTCGCCCCATGGCGGGAATTGTGCGACCGCATGTCGATTGTGGCCTGCATCACACGCGAGGATGCTCTCGCGCCATGGCAAAGAACTCCACCCCAGAGGTCCACCGGCTGAAGGCGAACTCCGTCGGTCTGGTCGGCGTCGTCTTCATGGCCGTGGCCACCGCGGCCCCGATCACCGCGATGACCGGCAACCTCCCCATCGCCGTCGGCTTCGGCAACGGCACCGGCGCACCCGCCGGCTATCTCTTCGCGACGCTCGTCCTGACCGTCTTCTCCGTCGGCTATGTCGCCATGGCCAAGCGGATCACGGCCGCGGGCGCCTTCTACGGCTACATCTCGCACGGTCTCGGCCGGATCGCCGGCATGGCCTCCGGCATGCTCGCGGTCCTCGCGTACATCGTCTTCGAGGCCTCGATCGTCGGCGTCTTCGCGTACTTCGCCCAGACGACCGTCGCAGATCAGCTCGGCGTCGACATTCCGTGGATCCTGTACGCGGCGGTCATGCTGGCCGTGACGGCCGTCCTCTCGTACTTCGACATCAACCTGACCGCCAAGGCGCTCGGCGTGATGCTCATCGCGGAGATCGCGGTCCTCTTCGCGGTCGCCACCGCCGTGCTGATCGCCGGCGGCGGACCCGACGGCATCCCGGTCGAGCCGATCAACCCCGTGAACGCCTTCACCGGTACCTCGGCGGGGCTCGGACTCTTCTTCGCCTTCTGGTCCTGGGTCGGCTTCGAGTCGACCGCGATGTACGGGGAGGAGTCGCGCGACCCGAAGAAGGTCATCCCGCGCGCCACGCTGATCTCCGTCATCGGCGTCGGTCTCTTCTACATCTACGTGTCGTGGATGACGATCGCCGGAAACGGCCTCGCCGGGTCCGTGAAGCTGTCCGCCTCCGCCTCGCCGCTCGACCTGTTCTTCGCCCCCACCCAGTCCTTCATCGGCGCCTGGGCCGTCGACGCCTTCCAGTGGCTGCTGCTGACCGGCTCCTTCGCCTGCGGCATGGCCTTCCACCAGTGCGCCTCGCGCTACCTGTACGCCATCGGACGCGAGGGCTTCCTCCACCCGGCGCTCGGCCGCACCCACGCGCGGTACGGCTCGCCGTACATCGCCTCCTACGTGCAGAGCGCGCTCGCCGTCGGCCTCGTCGTCGCCTTCTGGCTCACCGGCCAGGACCCGTACATCCACCTCTACACGCTGCTCGCCATCCTCGGCACGATGGCGATCCTCATCGTCCAGACCCTCTGCTCCTTCGCCGTCATCGGCTACTTCCGCAAGAACCACCCCGAGGACCGGCACTGGTTCAGGACCCTCACCGCCCCGCTCCTCGGCGGCATCGGCATGATCGCCGTCGTCGTCCTGCTGGTCGTCAACATGGAGACCGCGGCCGGGCTCGCCGCCGACTCCCTCTTCTTCAAGGCGATTCCCTGGATCGTCGGGCTGGTCTTCTTCGGCGGCCTCGGCCTCGGCTTCTACCTCAAGGCCAAGCGGCCCGAGCGCTACGAGATCATCGGCCGGATCGTCCTGGAGGACGCTGCCGAGCGCCCCGCCGAGGCAGCCCCCGCTCCCGCCGCCGTACCCCAGGGCTGAATCCCCGCTGTACGCCGGAGCCGAACCCCCCGTCGTACCCCAGAGCCGCATCACCGTCGTACCCCAGAGCCGCATCACCGTCGTACCGCAGAGCTGATTTCCCCTCCCCCTAGGAGCGCTCCATGGCACGCACCAACCCGATGCACCTCCTGAAGCGCCTCGTCGCCGAGCGCGCCGACGCCCGGCGCCTCGCCATCCCCGTCGACGAGCTCAGAGGCATGAGAGCTGACGCCTTCGGGCGCCGCTCCCTGCTCACGTACGCGGCCGCCGCCGGTCTCGCCGTCGGCGCCGCCGGGGCCGCCGGCCTGGGCGGGGCCGTCCCCGCCCGCGCCGCCACCCCGGACCCACCCGTCAAGAGCACCGCCAGGGTCGCCGTCGTCGGGGCCGGGATATCCGGCCTCACCTCCGCACTCACCCTCCAGGACGCCGGCCTGAGCCCCATCCTCTACGAGGCCGACCCCTCGCGGGTCGGCGGCCGCATGTGGACCCAGCGGAACCACTGGGCCTACGGCCAGACCTCCGAGATCGGCGGCGAGCTGATCGACACCAGCCACAAGAAGATCCTGGAGCTCTGCCGCCGCTTCGACCTCGACGTCGAGGACTTCCTCGGCGGCGGACCCAACGGGGCCGAGGAAGTCCTCTGGTTCGACGGCGCCTACTACCCGCGCCACCAGGCCGACGAGGACTTCAACGGGGTCTACCAGGCGCTGCGCCGCGACCTCTCCGAGGCGGGCGAGGTCTTCTGGAACCAGACCACCCCCACCGGCACCGCCCTCGACGACATGTCCGTGTACGAGTGGATCGAGACGCGGGTCCCGGGCGGCCACTCCTCGCCCCTCGGCAAGTTCATCGACGTCGCCTACAACGTCGAGTACGGCGCCGACACCACCGATCAGTCCTCGCTCGCCCTCGTCCTGCTCATGGGCTACCAGACCAATCCGGGCAACTTCAACATCTGGGGCCTGTCCAACGAGCGGTACCACATCGTCGGCGGCAACGACCGGCTCCCGAACGCCATCGCCGGGGCCCTCACCCCCGGCACCCTGCGCCGGGGTTGGTCCCTGACCGCCGTACGGGCCAATGCCGACGGCACGCTGACGCTGACCTTCACCGAGGCCGGCGCCACCCGTACCGTCACCGCCGACCACACGATCCTCTGTCTCCCGCTGCCGATCCTCAAGCAGCTCGACCTCTCCCAGGCGGGCTTCGACCCGCTCATGCGGAACCTGCTGCGGGACGCCCGCATGGGCCACTGCACCAAGCTCAACATGCAGTTCGGCACCCGCCCCTGGCGCGGCACCGGCCCCTGGCCCGGGGTCTCCGCCGGAGACTGCTTCACCGACAGCGAGGTCCAGCAGACCTGGGACACCACCAAGGTCCAGGGCGGCACCGGCGGCATCCTCCTCCAGTACGGCGGCGGCAGCCTGGCCCGGAACCTGAACCCGGCCGGGCCGTTCTCCACCGAGTCCGACCCGTACGTGCGCGGCCTCGTCACCCGCTACCTCGCCGGCATCGACGCCTTCTTCCCCGGCACCTCCCGGGCGTACACGGGCCGGGCCCAGCTCTCCGCCTGGCACAAGAACCCCTACGCCCTCGGCGCGTACTCCTGCTGGCCCGTCGGCTACCTCCACAGGTACGCGGGCTACGAGGGCACGGCGCAGGGGAACGTCCACATCGGCGGTGAGCACTGCAGCTACGACTTCCAGGGCTTCATGGAGGGCGGGGCCACGGAGGGCGAGCGGGCCGCCAGGGAGGTGATCGACGTCCTGAGGTGAGTCTCAGGCGGCCGGTGTGATGTTGTGGTTGAAGCGGAAGACGTTGTCGGGGTCGAAGGCGGCCTTGACCCGGGCCAGGCGCCGGTAGTTCTCGGCGCCGAAGCCCTCGACCACCCGCTGTTCGCCCTCGGAGCCGATGAAGTTCAGATACACGGCTCCGGTCGACCACGGCCTCGCATCGGCCCGCACGTCCCTGACCCACTGGATCGCCCGTTCGTCGTCGGCCGGGTCCACCCAGGTCGCGAAGGGGTGGACGACCCAGGGCGCGGAACGCCACGGGATCGGGTCGTCGGGCCGGCCGGCCGCCACCGCGCCGCCCAGCGGGAACAGCACGTGCTGGCAGGAGGTGGGGGGCGGGATCAGCTCCGCACGGGCGCAGTAGGCGTCCACCGCCTCGTCCGGCAACGCTCTCAGGTACTCCGCCGACCAGTAGTTCCGGAGGCCCGGCGGGTCGTCGAGCATGCACTGGAGATCGGCGTAGGCGATGTCCGTGACGATCTCGATCACGGGCTTCAGCGCGAACAGCGGCGCCGCGAGCTCGCGGACCTCGGCGACGGGACCGGCGTACGTGAACAGCGTCCCGCAGACCAGCTCGCCGACGAGGTGTTGGGGGACGAACGGTTCGGGCGGCGCGGGGAGGTAGATGACCCCGCCGCCGACGTCGTCGGGGGCGGACGCGAGGAGGTCGCGGAAGGTGCGTGCCGCTTCGGGCGCGGCCTCCGGCATGAAGAACAGCATCGCGATGCTCATCGCCGGCAGCTCGTGCAGCCGCAGGGTGAGCGAGGTCGCGACCCCGAAGTTCCCGCCGCCGCCGTGCAGGGCCCAGAAGAGTTCCGGGTTCCGCTCCGCGTCCGCGTGGACGTGCTTGCCCTCGGCCGTGATCAGCTCCGCCGCGAGGAGGTTGTCGCTGGCGAGGCCGAACTTCCGCTCCAGCCAGCCCGAACCGCCGCCCAGCGTGAACCCGCCGACGCCCGTCGTGGACACCCGGCCACCGGTCGTGGCCATCCTGAAGGGCTGGGTCGCGTGGTCGAGATGGCTCATCGTCGCGCCGCCCTCGACCCGTACCGTCATGTGCTCGGGGTCGGCGACGACCGCGTGCATCCGGCGCAGGTCGATCACGAGGCCGTCGTCGACGACGGACGTGCCGGCGACACTGTGCCCGCCGCCGCGCACCGCGATGGGCAGACCCGTCCCACGGCCGAAGAGGATCGCGTTGGAGACGTCCTCCGGGGTCGCGCACTGGGCGATGACCGCCGGCCGGCGGTCGATCATTCCATTGTGGATCGTCCGGGCCTCGTCGTAACCGGGATCGCCGGGGACGAGCACCACACCGGCGAGATCCTCCCGGAGCCCGGTGAGAGCGGCCTGCGGGACGCTGTGCGGGGGAGCCATGGGAGGGCCCCCCTTTCCTCGGGGGGGGGACAGGACCCTCTCAGGGTATTCCGGCGGGCCGCGCGCCGCGTCTCAGCCGCCGTACGCCCCGCTGGCCGTCAGGCGCAGCGCGGTGTCGATGAGCGGGACGTGGCTGAACGCCTGCGGGAAGTTGCCCACCTGGCGCTGGAGCCGCGGGTCCCACTCCTCGGCGAGCAGTCCGAGGTCGTTGCGGAGGGAGAGCAGTTTCTCGAAGAGGGTGCGGGCCTCGTCGACCCGGCCGATCATCGCCAGGTCGTCGGCGAGCCAGAACGAGCAGGCGAGGAACGCGCCCTCGTCGCCCTCCAGGCCGTCGACGCCGGCCTCCTCGCCGGCCGTCGGGTAGCGCAGCACGAAGCCGTCCTCCGTGGACAGCTCCCGCTGGATCGCCTCGATCGTGCCGATGACCCGCTTGTCGTCCGGCGGCAGGAAGCCCATCTGCGGGATCAGCAGCAGCGAGGCGTCCAGCTCCTTGGAGCCGTACGACTGCGTGAACGTGTTCCGCTCCGGGTCGTAGCCCTTCTCGCAGACGTCCCGGTGGATCTCGTCGCGCAGGTCGCGCCAGCGCTCCAGCGGGCCGTCGGCGTCCCCGGACTCGATGAGCTTGATCGTGCGGTCGACGGCCACCCAGGCCATCACCTTGGAGTGGGTGAAGTGGCGGCGCGGGCCGCGGACCTCCCAGATGCCCTCGTCGGGCTGGTCCCAGTGGGTCTCCAGGTACCTGATGAGCTTCAGCTGGAGCAGCGAGGCGTAGTCGTTGCGGGAGAGCCCCGTCATGTGCGCGAGGTGGAGGGCCTCGGTGACCTCGCCGTAGACGTCCAGCTGGAGCTGGTTGGCGGCGCCGTTGCCGACCCGGACCGGGCCGGAGTTCTCGTACCCCGGGAGCCAGTCGAGCTCCGCCTCGCCGAGCTCCCGCTCGCCCGCGATGCCGTACATGATCTGGAGGTTCTCGGGGTCGCCCGCGACCGCGCGGAGCAGCCAGTCCCGCCAGGCGCGGGCCTCCTCGCGGTAGCCGGTGCGCAGCATCGAGGAGAGGGTGATCGCCGCGTCCCGCAGCCAGGTGTAGCGGTAGTCCCAGTTGCGGACGCCGCCGATCTCCTCGGGCAGCGAGGTGGTCGGCGCGGCGACGATCCCGCCGGTCGGCGCGTACGTCAGCGCCTTCAGGGTGATCAGCGAGCGGACGACGGCCTCCCGGTAGGGGCCGTGGTACGTGCAGTGCTCGACCCACTCGCGCCAGAAGTCGGCGGTCGCCTCCAGCGAGCCCTCCGGGTCCGGCAGCGCGGGCGGCTCCTTGTGGGAGGGCTGCCAGGAGAGCGTGAAGGTGATCCGGTCACCGGGGGAGACGGTGAACTCGGAGTACGTGGTGAGGTCCTCGCCGTGCGTCTCCGCGTCCGTGTCCAGCCACACCGAGTCGGGCCCGGCGACGGCGACCGTGCGCTCGCCGACCTTGTGGACCCAGGGCACGATCCGGCCGTAGCTGAAGCGCATCCGCAGCGCGGAGCGCATCGCGACGCGGCCGGAGACGCCCTCCACGACCCGGATGATCTGCGGGGCTCCGTCGCGCGGGGGCATGAAGTCGGTCACCCGGACCGTGCCGCGCGGGGTGTCCCACTCGGACTCCAGGATCAGTGAGTCGCCCCGGTAGCGGCGCCGGTCGGCCGGGGGCGGCTCGGCGTCCTCGGCCACGGTGGGGCCGACCCGCCAGAACCCGTGTTCCTCGGTGCCGAGCAGGCCCGCGAAGACCGCGTGGGAGTCGAAGCGGGGGAGACACAGCCAGTCGACGCTGCCGTCCCGGCAGACCAGGGCGGCGGTCTGCATGTCCCCGATGAGTGCGTAATCCTCGATGCGCCCGGCCACGTGCTTCACTCCAGTCGAACGGCCACGTCCGCCCCGTGGGGCGCTTGCTCGGATGCGCCGGCTGGGTGTCAGCCGGGTCTGGTTGTCTCAGCGGTCAAGGGATCGTCGACGAGCGCTCGCGCCGGCCGAGGTGGCGGGGTGGTGCCGCCGGCCGGTCTGCTCGGCGGGCAATGTCCGAGCAGAATACGTCGCACCCTAGTGACCCGGTGATCACGCGGGTAACGTCGCTGCTCCGATCGGGTGAACAGGCCCGTGACCCCGTCGATGCCCCACCCTACGGCCCGCCCCCACCCCCTTCCGTAGCCGTCCGTGTACACCCGACTGCCGCGTGTGGCCGGAAGCGGCCTCTCGATGTCGCTGATACCCTGGTACCCCGTGGACCGGTGGGAAACGGCGACAGCCGAGGACCCCGAAACCGCAGCGACGGCACCCCCCGATTCTTCCGGAGGGGACGCCGGTACGCACCTCCAGAACGCGACCACGGGAGCCCCCTCTTGGCGATGCCGCCCAACACCACGACGACCAAGCACATCTTCGTCACCGGGGGTGTCGCCTCCTCCCTCGGCAAGGGACTGACCGCCTCCAGCCTGGGTGCGCTCCTCAAGGCCCGAGGCCTGCGGGTCACGATGCAGAAGCTCGACCCGTACCTGAACGTCGACCCGGGCACGATGAACCCCTTCCAGCACGGCGAGGTGTTCGTCACCAACGACGGCGCCGAGACCGACCTGGACATCGGCCACTACGAGCGCTTCCTCGACGTCGACCTCGACGGCTCGGCCAACGTCACCACCGGCCAGGTCTACTCGCAGGTCATCGCCAAGGAGCGGCGCGGCGAGTACCTGGGCGACACCGTGCAGGTCATCCCGCACATCACCAACGAGATCAAGTCCCGGATCCGCCGCATGGCGACGGACGACGTGGACGTCGTCATCACCGAGGTCGGCGGCACCGTCGGCGACATCGAGTCCCTGCCGTTCCTGGAGACCGTCCGCCAGGTCCGCCACGAGGTCGGCCGCGACAACGTCTTCGTGGTGCACATCTCGCTGCTGCCCTACATCGGCCCCTCCGGCGAGCTGAAGACCAAGCCGACCCAGCACTCGGTCGCCGCCCTGCGCAACATCGGTATCCAGCCGGACGCGATCGTCCTGCGCGCCGACCGCGAGGTCCCGACCGCCATCAAGCGCAAGATCTCGCTGATGTGCGACGTCGACGAGGCCGCGGTCGTCGCCGCCATCGACGCCAAGTCGATCTACGACATCCCGAAGGTCCTGCACACCGAGGGCCTGGACGCCTACGTCGTCCGCAAGCTCGACCTGCCGTTCCGCGACGTGGACTGGTCCACCTGGGACGACCTGCTGGACCGCGTGCACAACCCCGACCACGAGGTCACCGTCGCGCTCGTCGGCAAGTACATCGACCTGCCCGACGCCTACCTCTCGATCACCGAGGCCATGCGGGCCGGCGGCTTCGCCAACAAGGCCCGGGTCAAGGTCAAGTGGGTCACCTCCGACGAGTGCAAGACGCCGGCCGGCGCCAAGAAGCAGCTCGGCGACGTCGACGCGGTCCTCATCCCCGGCGGCTTCGGCGACCGCGGCGTGAACGGCAAGATCGGTGCGATCCAGTACGCCCGTGAGAACAAGGTGCCGCTGCTCGGCATCTGCCTCGGCCTCCAGTGCATCGTCATCGAGGCCGCGCGGAACCTCGCGGACATCCCGGACGCCAACTCCACCGAGTTCGACCCGGCCACCGCGCACCCCGTCGTCTCCACGATGGAGGAGCAGCTCGCGTACGTCGAGGGCGCCGGCGACCTGGGCGGAACGATGCGCCTGGGCCTGTACCCGGCGAAGCTCGCCGAGGGCTCGATCGTCCGCGAGGTCTACGACGACCAGCCGTACGTGGACGAGCGCCACCGCCACCGCTACGAGGTGAACAACTCCTACCGCGCGGAGCTGGAGAAGAAGGCCGGCCTGGTCTTCTCGGGCACCTCCCCGGACAACAAGCTCGTGGAGTACGTCGAGTACCCGCGCGAGATCCACCCCTACCTGGTCGCCACCCAGGCGCACCCGGAGCTCCGCTCCCGCCCGACCCGCCCGCACCCGCTCTTCGCGGGCCTCGTCAAGGCGGCCGTCGAGCGCAAGACGGGCAAGCCGGCCAAGTAGCCACGGGCGTTAACGTTGCCGGGGTACGGGTCCTCACGGACGCGTACCCCGGCTTTCGTATGTGGGAGGACAGCACATGCAGTTGCAGGACACCCCGGAGGAGTGGCGGGTCGCGGCGACGACGACCCCCTTCCAGGGAAAGAAGACCAGTGTCCGCACGGACGACGTGGTCATGCCGGACGGTACGGTCGCCCGCCGCGACTACCAGGTCCACCCCGGCTCGGTGGCCGTCCTGGCCCTGGACGAGCAGGACCGGGTCCTGCTGCTCAAGCAGTACCGGCACCCGGTGCGGCAGAAGCTGTGGGAGATCCCCGCGGGGCTCCTCGACGTGCCCGGCGAGAACCCGCTGCACGCCGCCCAGCGCGAGCTGTACGAGGAGGCCCACGTCAAGGCCGAGGACTGGCGGGTCCTGACCGACGTCTACACGACGCCCGGCGGCTGCGACGAGGCCGTACGGATCTTCCTCGCGCGGGACCTCGCGGAGGCGGAGGGCGTGCGCTTCGAGGTCTCCGAGGAGGAGGCCGACATGGAGCTCGCGCGGGTGCCGCTCGCGGAGCTGGTGCGGGGGGTCCTCGCGGGCGAGCTGCACAACAACTGCCTGGTGGTGGGCGTCCTGTCGCTGGCCGCCGCGCGCGCGGGCGAAGGCGTCGAGGCGCTGCGCCCGGCGGACGCGCCCTGGCCGGCCCGCCCGTTCGAGTCGTAGACCGTATCCGGACGAGGCCTAGGGCCTGTCCGACCCTGATCCGCCGGACAGGCCCTGGCGGTGTGACCATCGGCTGATCCGATCGGGGGACGTGCCCGCCGCGCTCCACCGGGTCCGTGCCGCGCCCTGAACTACGCTCGGAATCACCCGTGCGGAGACCCCCGCGGGATCGGCTCGTGCGCAGGTGGACGGGAGCGTGGCCCGTGACGGATCAGGCGGTGGCGGCGGCCGTGAGCCGGCGGTTCTTCGGCCGGCAGCGGGAGTTGAAGGCCCTGCGCGCCGACATCGAACGGACCGGCCTCGACACCCTCACGGGCCGCAAGGCACCCCGGGCCCGGGTCCTGCT
The DNA here is from genome assembly GCF_044456565.1 of Streptomyces sp. NPDC050842. NCBI lineage: Bacteria > Bacillati > Actinomycetota > Actinomycetes > Kitasatosporales > Streptomycetaceae > Streptomyces > Streptomyces sp. NPDC050842. The sequence goes on from NZ_JBITGA010000014.1 coordinate 26,287, forward strand.
CGTCGCCGGCAAGCCGGGCTCCGGGCGCACCGCCCTCGCCGAGGAGCTGGCCGACGGGCTCGCCGACCGCTACCCCGACGGGGTGTTCCGCGCCCGGCTCACCGAGCCCGGCGGGGACCCCGTGCCCACCGCCCGCGTCGCCCAGGAACTCCTGGCCGCGCTCGGCGTGGCCGAGCCGCCCGGCGCCGGCGAGGACGAGCTGACCGAGCTGGTCCGCCACGCCCTCGCCGGGCGCAAGGCCGTCCTGATCCTCGACGACGCCGTCGACGCCGAGCAGGCCGACCCGCTGATCCCCGACGACCCCGAGACCCTGGTCGTCGGCGTGTCGCGCGGGCCGCTCACCGGTATCCCCGACGTACGGCCCTGCACCCTCGGCGGACTCGACCCCAAGTCGGCCATCGAGCTGCTCACCGCCTTCACCGGCTCCGTCCGCATCACCGTCGACCCGCAGGCCGCCGAGAGCCTCGTCGAGGAGTGCGGGGGGATGCCCGGAGCGGTCGTCCTCGCCGGGGGCTGGCTCGCCGCCCGCCCCAAGGCCTCCGTCGCCGACCTCGCGAAGCAGCTGCGGGGGCTGACCGGTGACCCGCTCACCCGGACCTTCCTGCTCGCCCACGAGGCGCTGCCCGCGACCGCCGCCCGGATACTGCGATTCCTCTCCCTGGCCCCGCTCGGCCGGGCCGACGCCCACACCGCCTCCGCCCTGGCCGGCTGCTCGGTCTCCGCGGCGGCCACCACCCTCGTCGACTTCGCCGCCCTGGGGCTCGTCTCCGGTGGCGAGGACGGGCAGTACGAGGTCCCCGGCCATCTCGTCCCCCTCCTTCGCGCTCAGCTGGAGGAGCGCGACCGGCCCGCCGAGGTGCAGCTCGCCCGGGCCCGGATGCTGGAGCGGACCGTACGGCTCCTCCAGTCGTGCCGTGCGGTCACCGAACCCGAGGGCTCGGCCGCCCGGCTGAAACTGGCCGGTCTGCCGCGCGCCCTGCGCTTCCCGAACCGGGACGCCGGGGCCGACTGGCTCCGCTCCCGGCAGCCCGTCCTGCTCGCCTCCGCCCGCCTCGCCGTCGCCGACGGGGAGCTCGACACCCTGGCCCGCCGCCTGATCGCCTCGCTGGTCAGGGCGCTGGCCGCGCACCGGGGCGCCGAGGCGGCGGCGCCCGAGCTGTACGGCCTCCACCAGCTGGTCCTCGACGTGGCCGAGCGGCGCGGACTGCACCGCGAGCGGGCGGCCGCGCTGCTGAACCTGGCCGATCTCGATGCGAAGACCGGACGCACGAAGGACGCTCTGCTGCGATATCGGTCGGCATTGGATGCCGGGAGGGCAGCAAATGATCCGTATGCCACCGGTCGAGCAATGGAATCCGTAGGTGGCTCGTATCAGGAGCTGGGGGACTGGCAGCGGGCGGGCGACTGGTACGGGCGGGCGCTCGCCCAGCGCCTCGCCCGGGACGAGCGCCCCGACCAGGCGCGGCTGTACGGCCGCCTCGGCGCCGTACAGACCTACGCGGGGCGGTACGGCGAGGCGCTGCGGAACTGGCGGGCCGCCGCGGCCGGCTACCGCAGGCTCGCCGATCTCCCGGGCCACGCACGGGCGTTGAGCGAGGCGGCCCGGGTCCAGGAGTACGCGGGGCGGCCCGAGGAGTCGCTGCGGACCTGCGAGGAGGCGGTGGAGTGGGCCCGGCGGGCGCAGGACGGCCGGCTCCAGGCGGCGCTCCAGCTGCGGCTCGCCGACACCCTCGACCGGCTCGGCGACCCGGCCGCCGCCAGGCTGCACAGGGCCGCAGCCGAGCGATTGCTGGAAACGGAAGCCGCAGCCTACGAAATCCGCAGTGGGTTCGAGAAAGATTAGTACTTTGAAAGGCTAGACACCGGGAACTCCTTCATTAGACTGGGTCCGCCGCGTTCGAACGTGGTCTGCCCCGGTGCGCCGCAGTGCATCCGGGTATGTATCGCAGTACCCCAGTTGTCTTCCCCCAGATTCAAGGACCGTGATCGACGATGAAGGTCGGCATCCCCCGCGAGGTCAAGAACAACGAGTTCCGCGTGGCCATCACCCCTGCCGGTGTCCACGAGCTCGTCCGCAACGGCCACCAGGTCTTCATCGAGCAGAACGCCGGTGTCGGCTCCTCGATCACGGACGAGGAGTACGTCGCCGCCGGCGCCGAGATCCTCGCCACGGCCGACGAGGTCTGGGCCACCACCGACCTGCTGCTCAAGGTCAAGGAGCCCATCGCGGAGGAGTACCACCGCCTCCGCAAGGACCAGACCCTCTTCACGTACCTGCACCTCGCCGCCTCCCGCGAGTGCACGGACGCGCTGCTGGAGTCCGGCACCACCGCCATCGCCTACGAGACCGTCGAGACCGCGAACCGCGCCCTGCCGCTGCTCGCCCCGATGTCCGAGGTCGCGGGCCGCCTGGCCCCGCAGGTCGGCGCCTACCACCTGATGCGCTCGGTCGGCGGCCGTGGCGTGCTCCCCGGCGGCGTCCCCGGCACCCACGCCGGCGAGTGCGTCGTCATCGGCGGCGGCGTCTCCGGCTGGAACGCCACGCAGATCGCCGTCGGCATGGGCTTCCACGTGACCCTGCTCGACCGTGACATCAACAAGCTCCGTGAGGCCGACAAGATCTTCGGCACCAAGGTGAAGACGATCGTCTCCAACGCCTACGAGCTGGAGAAGGCCGTCGTCGAGGCCGACCTCGTCATCGGCGCCGTCCTCATCCCGGGCGCCAAGGCCCCGAAGCTGGTCACGAACGAGCTCGTCGCCAAGATGAAGCCCGGAAGTGTCCTTGTCGACATTGCGATCGACCAGGGCGGTTGCTTCGAGGACTCCCACGCGACCACCCACGCCGAGCCGACCTTCCAGGTCCACAACTCGGTCTTCTACTGCGTCGCCAACATGCCGGGCGCGGTCCCGAACACCTCCACCTACGCGCTCACCAACGCCACGCTGCCCTACATCGTGTCGCTGGCGAACAACGGCTGGGTCGAGGCGCTGCGCCGCGACGCCGCGCTCGGTCTGGGCCTCAACACCCATGACGGCAAGGTGGTTTACAAGGAGGTCGCCGAGGCGCACGGCCTCGAGCACGTCGAGCTGAGCACCCTCCTGGCCTGACCCCCGAGGCGCCGCCGTCAACCGGTGCCGTCAATGCCACACACCCGGCCGGACCTTGTTCGACAAGGTCCGGCCGGCTGTGCGTCCGGCCCCGTCCGGGGCCCGCGCAACTCGCCTCGAACGTAACCCTTTAACCGTTTCGCGCACCCCTGAAACGTGTGGATGCATGCCTGCGCACCCTTGACAGAGACGTGTTCGGTTGCCGACACATCCGGCCGGGTCCGGCGGATTGTGTTGCTGCGGAGCGGTGACACGCCATAGAGTCGCCAACCGTCGGCATGGTGCCACGCTGACCTATCGATAAATGTTCCTGGTGACATCCAAGGAGGTAAGACGACTTGTGAATGAGTCGACAATTACTCCCGGGAGCGGTGCGCCAGGTGCCCCGATCGGCTCCGTCGCGGTGCGGACCTTCGCGACGCACCAGCCCATGACGACAGCCCACACGATGAAGACGATGGACGGCCTACACGTGAACGCCACGGCCGGCAACGAGATGGGCCGAGAGTCCACCCACTTCGCCGCCTTTGACGAGGTGCCCGAGGGGCACTTCTACGACCCCGACGCCGAGTACGAGCCCGACCCGGAGTACGCGGCCACCCTCGCACCCGACGCTGCCCGCCAGCGCCGCGAGCGGATCGGCCCCACCGGACGGCCGCTGCCGTACTTCCCGATTCCGGGTCCCCTGACCGACCACGGACCCGCGAAGATCATCGCGATGTGCAACCAGAAGGGCGGCGTCGGCAAGACCACGTCGACCATCAACCTGGGTGCCGCGCTCGCCGAGTACGGACGACGGGTGCTGCTCGTCGACTTCGACCCGCAGGGAGCCCTGTCGGTCGGCCTCGGCGTGAACCCGATGGAGCTCGACCTCACCGTCTACAACCTGCTCATGGAGCGGGGCATGTCGGCGGACGAGGTACTCCTCAAGACCGCCGTTCCCAACATGGACCTGCTGCCGAGCAACATCGACCTCTCGGCCGCCGAAGTCCAGTTGGTCAGCGAGGTCGCGCGCGAGTCCACGCTCCAGCGCGCCCTGAAGCCGCTGATGAACGACTACGACTACATCGTGATCGACTGTCAGCCCTCGCTCGGTCTGCTGACCGTGAACGCCCTGACGGCGGCTCACAAGGTCATCGTGCCGCTGGAATGCGAGTTCTTCGCCCTGCGCGGAGTGGCGCTGCTCACCGAGACGATCGAGAAGGTCCAGGAGCGGCTCAACCCCGACCTGGAGCTCGACGGCATCCTCGCCACGATGTACGACTCGCGGACCGTGCACAGCCGTGAGGTGCTCGCGCGCGTCGTCGAGGCCTTCGACGACCACGTCTACCACACGGTCATCGGGCGGACGGTGCGCTTCCCGGAGACCACGGTCGCCGGCGAGCCCATCACCACGTACGCCTCGAACTCCGTGGGCGCCGCCGCCTACCGTCAGCTCGCCAGGGAGGTGCTCGCCCGGTGTCACGCCGAGTGAGTCTGCCCGGCGCCGACGAACTCTTCCGTACGACCGGGGGGACGGCGCTCCAGTCGTCCTCACCCCGCCGGGCCGTCCCGGCTCCGGCGGGTGAGAGCGACACGGCGGCGGCCGAAGGCTCCGCGGAACACACGGCGGCGGGCTCCGAGGCGGCCGAACCGCGCGCCCGGACGGCGGAGCCGGAGAGCCCCGCCCCGAAGCCGGCGAACGCGGCGCAGGTCCCGGCCCCGGCCGCCCGGCGGCGCGGCGGCCGTACCCCGAACCGGCGGCCCAGCGGCCGCGAGCGCCACGACGAGAAGATCACGGTCTACGTCTCCGCCGAGGAGCTCATGGACCTGGAGCACGCCCGACTCGTCCTCAGGGGCGAGCACGGTCTCGCCGTCGACCGGGGGCGGATCGTCCGGGAGGCGGTCGCCGTGGTCCTGGCGGACCTGGAGTCCCGCGGCGACGCGAGCATCCTCGTACGCCGCCTGCGCGGCCGCTGACGGTAGCCTGCGGGCTGCCGAGCTCTCCGTACCTCCTGGAACCCCATGCACCGCGTCTCTGACGAAACGTCCCGCCCGCCGGGCCGCCGCCCCCTGGGCCGCGGCCCGGGCGAGACGGTGCCGGCGGGGCCTTCGGCGGGGCCTTCGGCGGGGCCTTCGGCGGGGCCTTCGGCGGGGGAGCCCGTACCCGTCGCTCCCGTCGCTCCCGTAGCTTCCGTCGGTCCTCCGGTGGACGCCGAGCCCGGCGACGGGCGGTTCACGGTCCGGCTCGCGAACTTCGAGGGGCCCTTCGATCTGCTCCTCCAGCTGATCACCAAGCACAAGCTCGACGTCACCGAGGTCGCCCTCTCCCAGGTCACCGACGAGTTCATGGCGCACCTCCGCGCCCTGGGCCCCGACGGCGACCTCGACCAGACGACCGAGTTCCTCGTCGTCGCCGCCACCCTGCTCGACCTCAAGGCCGCCCGGCTGCTCCCCGCCGCCGAGGTGGAGGACGAGGCCGACCTCGCCCTCCTGGAAGCCCGCGACCTGCTCTTCGCCCGCCTCCTCCAGTACCGCGCGTACAAACGGATCGCGGAGATCTTCCAGGACCGCTGGGAGGCCGAGGGGCGCCGCCACCCCCGTACCGTCGGGCTCGAACCGCACCACGCCGAGCTGCTTCCCGAGGTCGTCATCTCCATCGGGGCCGAGGGCTTCGCCAGGCTGGCCGTCAAGGCCATGCAGCCCAAGGCCGAGCCCCAGGTGTACGTCGACCACATCCACGCCCCGCTCGTCAGCGTCCGCGAGCAGGCCGCTGTGGTCGTCGCGCTGCTGCGCGAGCGCGGCACGGCCCTCTTCCGGGAGCTGATCGAGGACGTCGGAGACGACACCCTCACCGTCGTCGCCCGCTTCCTCGCCCTCCTGGAGCTCTACCGGGAGAAGGCCGTCGCCCTCGACCAGGAGACCGCCCTGGAGGACCTCACGGTCTCCTGGACCGGCGGGGAGGCGGACCCGTCCGGGGCCGTGACCGACGAGTTCGACCAGGAGACCGCCGCATGAGCGACCTCAAGCCCTCCCTCGAAGCCGTCCTGATGGTCGTCGACGAGCCCGCCACCGAGCAGCACCTGGCCAAGGTCCTGGACCGCACCCCGCGCGAGGTGGCCGACGCCCTGCACGAGCTGGCCGACGAGTACACCGTCCAGGGCCGCGGCTTCGAGCTGCGGCGGGTGGCCGGGGGCTGGCGCTACTACACGCGAGCCGCCCACGCCGCGGCCGTCGAGGCCTTCGTGCTCGACGGGCAGCAGGCCCGGCTCACCCAGGCGGCTCTGGAGACCCTCGCGGTCGTCGCGTACCGCCAGCCGGTCAGCCGTTCCCGGGTCTCAGCGGTCCGCGGGGTCAACTGCGACGGGGTCATGAGGACCCTGCTCCAGCGGGGTCTGGTGGAGGAGGCGGGCGCGGAACCCGAAACAGGTGCGATCCTGTACAGGACGACGAACTATTTCCTGGAGCGGATGGGCCTGCGCGGCCTGGACGAACTCCCCGAGCTCGCGCCTTTCCTCCCCGAGGCGGAGACGGTCGAGCCGGACTCCCTGGAAGGCGTCCCGTCGTTCGATCCGGACGCAGACGTAGACGACAAGACGGAAATTTGATGCGAAGCAGCAGCGGCAGGAACAGCAGCGGAAACAACGGCGGGAGCCGTGGTGGCAACAGCGGCGGCCGCGGCGGCAGCGGCGGTGGCCGCGGCGGCAGCAGCAGCGGCGGCGGTGGCTACCGCGGCGGCAGCAGCGGCGGCGGCGCCGGTCGTGGTGGCAGCGGCGGCGGCGGTGGCGGTGGCCGCGGCGGCAGCAGCAGCGGTGGCGGTGGCTACCGCGGCGCCGGCGGCGGCCGCGACGACAGGCAGGGCGGCGGCAGCGCCAGGCCGCGCAACCCGCGTCCCGAAGAGCGCCAGTACGACGTCCCCGGCCTCGGCGGCTCCGCCGGCGGCCCCAAGAGCGGCCGCGGCGCCTCCGCGCGCGGTGGTGCCAAGGGCGGCCCCCGGCAGTCCCCGCAGCGCGGTGGCGGCCGTACCGAGCCCTCCCGCTCGCGCGAGTACGACGCCCGTACGGAGGAGCGCAACCGGGAGCGGTACGCCGGCAAGCCGGAGATCAAGACCCCCAAGACCTTCCCCGGCGCCGAGCAGGAGGGCGAGCGTCTGCAGAAGGTCCTCGCCCGGGCCGGCGTGGGCTCGCGGCGTGCCTGCGAGGAGCTCATCGAGCAGTCCCGCGTCGAGGTCAACGGCGAGATCGTCGTCGAGCAGGGCATGCGCGTCGACCCGGAGAAGGACGAGATCAAGGTGGACGGCCTGACCGTCGCCACCCAGTCCTACCTCTTCTTCGCGCTGAACAAGCCCTCCGGCGTCGTCTCCACCATGGAGGACCCGGAAGGCCGCCAGTGCCTCGGCGACTACGTCAACAACCGTGAGACCCGGCTCTTCCACGTCGGCCGGCTCGACACGGAGACCGAGGGCATCATCCTCCTCACCAACCACGGTGAGCTGGCCCACCGCCTCACGCACCCCAAGTACGGCGTGAAGAAGACCTACCTCGCCGCCATCACCGGCCCGCTGCCCCGCGAGGTCGGCCGGATGCTCAAGGACGGCATCGAGCTGGAGGACGGGTACGCCCGCGCCGACCACTTCCGCGTCGTCGAGCAGACCGGCAAGAACTACCTGGTCGAGGTCACGCTGCACGAGGGCCGCAAGCACATCGTGCGCCGGATGCTGGCCGAGGCCGGCTTCCCGGTCGACAAGCTGGTCCGTACGGCCTTCGGCCCGATCGCGCTGGGTGACCAGAAGTCGGGCTGGCTGCGCCGTCTGACCAATACCGAGGTCGGCATGCTGATGAAGGAAGTCGGGATGTAGTTCCCGCCCTTCTCCGCGAGAGGCCCGTGACCGCAGGTCGGTCACGGGCCCTTTCCGTGCCCTCTCGTGCTTGTGGCCGGGGCGCGTCCCCATTTATAGTCAGAGTGACTCTTAAGGAGGGAGCGGTGTGAAGCACTACGGCCACGGCCTCGTCCTCGGCGGCTTCTCCCCGCCGCACGCCGGCCACCACCACCTCGTCCGCACCGCGCGCGAGCGGTGCGAGCGCCTCACCGTGCTCGTCTGCGGCATCTCGGCCGAGAGCCTTCCCCTGGCCGACCGCGTCGCCTGGATGCGCGAGATCCACCCCGACGCCCTCGTCGTCGGAGCCGCCGACGACAGCCCCGGCGGCCTGCGGGACGCCGTGCGCGAGCGGGTCGACGCCGTCTTCGTCGCGGAGCCGTACGGGGAGCCGTACGGGGAGCCGTACGGAGAGTCGTACGGGGACGAGCTCGGCCGCCGTTTCGGCGCGGAGGCCGTCAGCGTCGACCCCGACCGCATCCGCTTCCCCGTCTCCGGCGCCGCCGTCCGCGCCGACCTCGCCGGCTCCTGGGACTTCCTGGAGCCGCCGGTCCGCGCCGCGCTCACCCGGCGCGTCGTCGTCCTCGGCGCCGAGTCCACCGGCACCACCACCATGGCCCTCGCCCTCGCCGACCACTACCGGCGGCGCGGCGGCGTCTGGGCCCGGACCCGGTGCGTACCGGAGTACGGGCGCGAGTACCGCGACCTCAAGCTCGCCGAACTCCGGGCCGAACGCCCCGGCGCCACCCGGTCCGACGTCACCTTCCGCTCCTCCGACTTCCCCGTCATCGCGCGGCGCCAGGCCGAACTGGAGGAGGAGGCGGCCCGCGACGGCTCGCCCGTGCTCGTCTGCGACACCGACGCCTTCGCCGCCACCATCTGGCACGAGCGGTACACGGGCATCGCGAGCGCCGAGACCGGGGAGGTCGCCTCCCACGGCCGCCAGCACCTCTGGCTGCTCACCGACCACCGGGGTGTCGAATTCGAGAACGTCGAGGGCACAGCGCTGCGCGACGGGGAGTACCTGCGGCCCTGGATGACCGCACGCTTCCTCACCCAGCTCGCCCACAGCGGCCGTCGGACGGCCGTCCTCAGCGGCCCGCACGAGGAGCGGCTCGCGGCGGCCGTCGCCGCCGTCGACGCGCTCCTCGCCGAGGGCCGCCACCTCGCCGACCCCCTGCCGGAGCGCCGATGAACACCGTCCCGCCCGCACCGGGCGGCTACGACAAGTACGCCTTCGAGCCCTTCGCCGTCACCGTCGACCTCGCCGTCCTCACCGTCCGCGAGGAACGCCTCCACGTCCTCCTCGTCCAGCGGGGCCAGGCGCCGCACGCGGGGGAGTGGGCGCTGCCCGGCGGCTTCGTCCTGCCCCGCGAGTCCGCCGAGACGGCCGCCCGCCGCGAACTCGCCGAGGAGACCGGACTGCCCGGCGCCACCGTCGCGGGACTCCACCTCGAACAGCTCCGCACCTACAGCGACCCCGACCGGGACCCCCGGATGCGGGTCGTCTCCGTCGCCTTCACCGCGCTCGTCCCCGGCCTGCCCGAGCCGCGCGGCGGCGGCGACGCGGCCGAGGCGCGGTGGCTGCCCTACGGCTCGTACGGGCCGCTGGCCTTCGACCACGACCGCATCCTCGCCGACGCCCGCGAACGCGTCGGCGCCAAGCTCGAGTACACGTGCCTCGCCACCGCCTTCTGCCCGCCCGAGTTCACCCTCGGCGAGCTCCGGCAGGTGTACGAGACGGTCTGGGGAGTCGAACTCGACCGCCCCAACTTCCGGCGCAAGGTCCTCGCCACACCCGGCTTCGTCCGGGCCGTGGACGGGCCGCCGCGCCGCACCGGCGGACGGGGGAAACCGGCCGCTCTCTACCGGGCGGGCGAGGCCACGGCCCTCCACCCGCCGCTCCTGCGACCGGAAGGACGTCCCTCATGACCCTGACCCCGACCCGTACGGCGGTGAAGCAGGCCGCGACCGGATCCCTCGTCGGCCTCGCGCTCGGCGACGCGCTCGGCTTCCCGACCGAGTTCAAGGACGTGCCGGCGATCCTCGCCGCCTTCGGCCCCTGGCGGGAGATGGACCTCCCGGTCGCCCGCGGGACGGCGTACGTCACCGACGACACCCAGATGACCCTCGCCTTCGCCCGGGGCATCCGCACGGCGATGGACCGGGGTGTCCTCGCCGCGGCGCGCCTCGCCCGGCCGGTCCGGGACGAGTTCGTCGGCTGGTACCACTCCCCGGAGAACAACCGGGCCCCCGGCAACACCTGCCTGCGTGCCTGCCAGCTCCTCGACGGCGACCTGCCCTGGCAGGACGCCAGCCAGATCGGCTCCAAGGGCTGCGGCGCCAATATGCGGGTCGCGCCGATCGGCCTCGTCCCCGGGCTGAGCGAGGAGCAGCGCGCGGGCGCCGCCCAGCTCCAGGCGGCCCTCACCCACGGCCACCCCACGGCGCTCGCCGCCTCCGACCTCACCGCCCGCGCCGTGTACCTCCTCGCCCAGGGCGTGGACCCGGCCGGGCTCGTCGGACAGCTGCGCTCGTACGCGTACGAGAACCGCTCGCGCTACCACGAGCACTGGCTCGGCGACCTGTGGACCCGCTCCCAGGACCCCTCCGCCCGGCACTTCGTCGAGCGCGGCTGGGACGAGTGCCTGGCCGTGCTGGAGCGGCTGGACGCCGTCCAGCGCACGGCCGACCCGGAGCTCGACCCCTGTGCGTACACCGGCGACGGCTGGATCGCCGAGGAGGCCCTCGCGACCGGCCTGCTCTGCTTCCTCCTCTTCCCCGCCAAGCCTCTCACCGCCCTGCGGAGGGCGGCCTGCACCCGGGGCGACTCCGACTCGATCGCCGCGCTCGCGGGCGCCTTCGCCGGCGCCCACCTGGGCGCGGACGCCTGGCCGAAGGAGTGGGCCGAGCGCGTCGAGTACCGGAGCGAACTGCTGACGTTCGGGGCGCTCTGGGACGCCTGAGCGGGGGCCGGCGTCCCGAGCGGGGTGCCGGGGCGTTGAGTGTCAGGGCGTCAGGGCGTCAGAGCGAGGCGCGGCGGGCGCGGATCAGGAAGTCCTGGACGCGGGCGTGGTCCGGGGCGGCGGGGAGCGGGCTCGTGTCGTGGGCGCGGTCCGCCTCGTCCTGGAGGCGGTTCATCCAGGACTCGACCTCCTGCCACGGCACCTCGCCCCGCTTGACCGCGAGGAAGCGGTCGCGCTCCGCGCCGACGTCGACGCGGAGTTCTCCCGTGCGCAGCAGGTCGCGGCAGCTCGTCAGGAGCCGCAGCAGGTGCATCGCGTGCTTCCAGCGCGGGTGCCCGTACTGGCGGACGTCCGCGTCCAGCTTGCGGCGCTGGCCGGCGGCGTAGCGGACGAAGGTCTGGTGGGCCTGCCGGGAGAGGAAGGCCCCGCGCAGGGAGAGGAGTTCGCGGCCCGTGTCGTCGACGTGCTCGACGACGGGGGAGTGCAGGCACTCCAGGGCGTTCGGGTTGTTGCGCAGGGCCAGCTCGCAGAAGCGCTCCAGCTCCCAGCTGAACTGGTCCTCGCCCGGGCCCTCCACATGGGCCGGGGGCTTGTCGAACCGCCAGAAGAGCGGCGTCGGGGCGAGGTAGACGCCCCGCACGTCGGTGTCGCTGCCCTCGGTCGCCAGACCGAAGGCGTGCGAGCCCATCACGCAGGAGTAGATCGTGTGGTCGCGCACCAGCTCGTCCGGGGTCATGCGGGTGAGGCTACGCGAGGGTGATCGATTCCCCCGAGACATTGATCTGCTTGGCCGGGAGGGGACGGGGAGCCGGGCCCGCGACCACCGAGCCGTCGGCGATGCGGTACTTGGAGCCGTGGCAGGGGCAGTCGATGGTGCCGTCCGCGACCTTGTTCACCAGACAGCCCTGGTGGGTGCAGACCGCGGAGAAGGCCTTGAACTCCCCGGCGGTGGGCTGCGTGACGACCACCTTCGCCTCGGTGAAGACGGTGCCGCCGCCGACCGGGATCTCGGACGTCGTCGCCAGCGGGGGAGCGCCGGTCGTCGTGGGCGACGTGGCCGGAGTCTCAGGAGTGGCGGATGCCGCGGGCGCGCTCGGTGTGGCCGGGGCGCTGGTGGTTGTGCCGCCGTCGCCCTCGCCGTCCGAGCCGCAGCCCGTCGTCAGGGCGGCGGCGGCGAACAGGACGGTACGGCGGTTCGTGGCGCGTGAAGTCATGGCGCCAGCTTGGCGGTGCCCCGGCCCGGGGTCCCGCAACACGCCTACGGGCGCGGCGTCAGCTCCCTCGCACGGCCGTCCGTGTCCCGGCGGACCTCCAGGACCGCCGTCACGGCGGCCCGCTCGATCGCTCCGTAGACGTGTGGGAAGAGGCGGCCCTCCGAGCCCTCCCAGCGGACCTCGCCGCTCAGCCGGGACTCGTCGATCACGAGGACCAGGAGCGGGCCGGGGACGGACCGGTAGGGGCCGTCGGCGATCGCCAGTGCCGAGGCCTCGTCGGCAGAGCAGTGGACGAAGCCCTCGGCGGCGAGCGACGGCGGGGCGTAGGGGGCGGTCGGGTCGGCGGGGTCGGCGGCCCAGTCGGCCCGCGGTACGACGTGCAGCAGCATGCCGACTGTTCTACCGCTCGACCGCGTCCCGACCGTGTCCGGGTGTGTACAGCGAGTGGCGGAACGAACCGGTATGGGTGAGATTGGGCGTGATCTGTACCGGACGAAAGGCAGAAGGATGGCAGGAAGCGACCTCGGCAGTCTCCTCGGAGGCGGCGGTCAAGGCGGTAGCGGCGGTGCCGGCGGCATCCTCGGCTCCCTGCTCGGCGCCCTCGGCGGCGACAAGAGCACCGGCGGCGGCGCGAACCCGCTCGGTGGACTCCTCGACATGCTGACGAAGTCCGGTCTCGTCGACCAGACCCAGTCCTGGGTCGGCACCGGCGAGAACCAGCCCGTCAGCGGCGCCCAGATCGCCGGCGCCCTCCCGGACGACACCCTCCAGAAGGTCGCGGCCGACGCAGGCGTCAGCCCGCAGGACGCCGCCGACCAGATCGCCCGGTCCCTGCCGCAGGCCGTCGACAAGCTGACCCCGAACGGCGCGGTGCCCCAGGGCTCCCTGGAGGACCTCATCCGCCAGCAGCAGCTCTAGAGGACGTCCCCGGCGCCCGCCCTCCGTCTCGGAAGGCGGGCGCCGCGACGCGTCCTCCCTCCGCTGACTAGGCTGAACGGAGCACTCGACGCAGGCGAAGGAGCACGACGTGGCGGTACGAGCGGTCCGAGGCGCCGTCCAGCTGGAGCGGGACGAGGCCGGACACATGCGCGAGCAGGTCGAGGAGCTGCTCACCGCCGTCCTCACGCGCAACGAACTCACCGCCGACGACCTCATCAGCATCTGGTTCACGGCCACGCCGGACCTGCACAGCGACTTCCCCGCCGCCGCGGCCCGCCGGATCGGGATCGTCGACGTACCGCTGATCTGCGCCCAGGAGCTCGACATCGAGGGCGCGATGCCGAGGATCGTCCGGCTCCTCGCCCACGTCGAGACCGAGCTGCCCAAGTCCCGGATCGCGCACGTCTACCTCGGTGCCGCGGCCGCCCTGCGCAAGGACATCGCCCAGTGAGAACAGCGCTCGTCATCGGCACCGGCCTGATCGGCACCTCCGCGGCGATCGCCCTGGCGGGCCGGGGCGTCACGGTCCACCTCCGCGACCACGACCCGGCGCGCGCCCAGACGGCCGCCGCGCTCGGCGCGGGCACCGACGAGGCACCCGAGGGGCGCGTGGACCTCGCGATCATCGCCGTACCCCCGGCGCACGTCGCCACGACCCTCGCCGAGGCGATGGCGGCCGGCCTCGCCCGCGGCTACCTGGACGTGGCGAGCGTCAAGGGCGGGCCGAAGCGGGAACTGGAGGCGCTGGGCCTCGACCTCACCGCGTACATCGGTTCGCACCCGATGTCCGGCAAGGAGCGCTCGGGCCCGCTCGCGGCGACCGCGGACCTCTTCGAGGGACGGCCCTGGGTCCTCACCCCGACCCGTGACACCGACACCGAGGTCCTGAACCTCGCCCTGGAGCTCGTCGCCCTCTGCCGGGCCGTGCCCGTCGTCATGGACGCCGACGCCCACGACCGGGCCGTCGCCCTCGTGTCCCACACCCCGCAGCTGGTGTCGTCGATGGTCGCGGCGCGCCTGGAGGAGGCCGACGAGTCGGCCGTACGCCTCTGTGGGCAGGGCATCCGCGACGTCACCCGGATCGCCGCCTCCGACCCGCGCATGTGGGTCGACATCCTCTCCGCCAACCCGGGCCCCGTCGCCGACGTCCTCGCGGGCGTCGCCGCCGACCTCGACGAGACGGTCCGCGCCCTGCGCTCCCTCCTGTCCGTCGACGAGGACAAGCGCCGGGACGGCGCCTCCGGCATCGAGGACGTCCTGCGCCGCGGGAACGCCGGCCGTGCCCGCGTCCCCGGCAAGCACGGCGCCGCCCCCACGGTCTACGAGATCGTCGCCGTCCTCATCAGCGACCAGCCGGGCGAGCTGGCCCGGATCTTCGCCGACGCGGGCCGTGCCGGCGTCAACATCGAGGACGTCCGCATCGAGCACGCCACCGGCCAGCAGGCGGGCCTGGTCCAGCTCATGGTCGACCCCGCGGCGGCTCCGGCCCTGAGCGCGGCCCTCCAGGAACGCGGCTGGGCGCTGCGGACGCCCTGACGGTACGGGGACGGGGCCGGCCGGCAGTCCGGGGGGCGGGGCCGACGGGCTCGCCGGGACCCCTCCCGCAGGCCTCCGGCACCGTCCCGGAGGGGGTCCGACGTGGGCTGGGCCGAACGGGTGCGTGGGACTCGGTAACCTTGTGGGGGCCCCTTGCATCTCCGCCGAGGCCCTACCGCTCCCCCAGGAAGGTGTTCCCACCGTGGAATCCGTGATCGTCGCCATCGACGGGCCGTCCGGCACGGGCAAGTCGAGCACCTCGAAGGCGGTCGCCGCCAAGCTGGGGCTGAGCTACCTCGACACCGGCGCCCAGTACCGGGCGATCACCTGGTGGATGATCAGCAACGGTGTCGACGTGACCGACGCCGAGGCCGTCGCCAACGCCGCCTCCAAGCCGGACATCGTCTCCGGCACCGACCCGGGCCGCCCCACCATCACGGTGGACGGTGTCGACGCCGCCGGACCCATCCGTACCGAAGAGGTCACCTCGAAGGTCAGCGCCGTCAGCGCCGTACCCGAGGTGCGGGCGCTCATCACCGACCTCCAGCGGTCCATCGCGAAGGGCGCCGAGCTCGGCATCGTCGTCGAGGGCCGGGACATCGGCACCACCGTCCTGCCGGACGCCGACCTGAAGATCTTCCTCACCGCCTCGCCCGAGGCCCGTGCCGCCCGCCGCTCCGGCGAGCTCAAGGGCGCCGACGTGCAGGCGACGAAGGAAGCCCTGATCAAGCGGGACGCGGCCGACTCCGGCCGCAAGACCTCCCCGCTGGCGAAGGCCGACGACGCCGTCGAGGTCGACACCACCGACCTCACCCTGGACCAGGTCATCGAGTGCGTCGTCACCCTGGTGGAGGAGAAGAGGGCGGGCGCGAAGTGACCCTGCCCTCCGCGAAGGGCGCCGTCGTCGGCCGACGCATCGGCATCGGCCTGATGTACGGCTTCTGGAAGCCGCGCGTCCTCGGCGCCTGGCGGGTGCCGGCCTCCGGCCCCGTCATCCTCGCCGTCAACCACGCGCACAACATCGACGGCCCCATGCTCATGGGCACCGCACCGCGCCCGGTGCACTTCCTCATCAAGAAGGAAGCCTTCGTCGGGCCCCTCGGGCCCTTCCTGGAGGGCATCGGGCAGGTCAAGGTCGACCGCGACAGCACCGACCGGAACGCGATAGGCAACGCCCTGGGCGTCCTGGAGCATGGCGGCGTCCTCGGGATCTTCCCCGAGGGCACCCGCGGCGACGGCGACTTCGCCTCGCTGCGCGCCGGCCTCGCCTACTTCGCCGTCCGCAGCGGCGCTCCGATCGTCCCGGTCGCCGTGCTGGGGACCACCGGGCGGGATGGGCGGGAAGAATCAGCGCGCCGCGGACGGTTGTTCAAGGCACTGCCTCCGCTGCGCGGCCGCGTCGACGTCGTCTTCGGCGACGCCTTCGACGCGGGCGACGGATCAGGGCGTCGCACCCGCAAGGCGCTCGACGAGGCCACCGTACGGATCCAGGGACAGCTCACCGCTCACCTGGAAAACGCCAAGCGTCTCACCGGGCGCTGAGCGAGACTTTCAGTAGTGGGCCCCGCGGCTCGGGGACCCACCGACCACGAATGATCAAGGAACGGACTTCATGAACGACCAGCACGACCACGGGGCACTTGGCGACGCCGAGTACGCGGAGTTCATGGAGCTCGCCTCGGAAGAAGGCTTCGACGCCGAAGAGATCGAGGGCGCGATCGAGGAGGCCGGGCACGGCCCCCTCCCCGTCCTCGCCGTCGTCGGCCGCCCGAACGTCGGCAAGTCGACCCTGGTGAACCGCATCATCGGCCGCCGCGAGGCCGTCGTCGAGGACAAGCCGGGCGTCACCCGCGACCGCGTCACCTACGAGGCCGAATGGGCCGGGCGCCGCTTCAAGGTCGTCGACACCGGCGGCTGGGAGCAGGACGTCCTCGGCATCGACGCCTCCGTCGCCGCCCAGGCCGAGTTCGCCATCGAGGCCGCCGACGCCTGTCTCTTCGTCGTGGACGCCACCGTCGGCGCCACCGACACCGACGAGGCCGTCGTCAGGCTGCTCCGCCGCGCCGGGAAGCCGGTCGTCCTCGCCGCCAACAAGGTCGACGGACAGTCCGGCGAGGCCGACGCCACCACGCTCTGGTCCCTGGGCCTCGGCGAGCCGTTCCCCGTCTCGTCGCTGCACGGCCGCGGCACCGGCGACCTCCTCGACGAGGTCCTGAAGAAGCTGCCCGAGGCCCCCGAGCAGCGCTTCGGCAACGCCGTCGGCGGCCCGCGCCGCATCGCCCTCATCGGCCGCCCGAACGTCGGCAAGTCCTCCCTGCTCAACAAGGTCGCGAACGAGGACCGGGTCGTCGTCAACGCGCTGGCCGGCACCACCCGCGACCCGGTCGACGAGCTCATCGAGCTCGGCGGCGTGACGTGGAAGTTCGTCGACACCGCCGGCATCCGCAAGAAGGTCCACCTCCAGGAGGGCGCGGACTACTACGCCTCCCTGCGGACCGCGGCCGCCGTCGAGAAGGCGGAGGTGGCCGTCATCCTCATCGACACCACCGACAAGATCTCGGTCCAGGACCAGCGCATCATCACGATGGCGGTCGAGTCCGGCCGCGCCATCGTCATCGCCTACAACAAGTGGGACGAGCTCGACGAGGAGCGCCGCTACTACCTCGAGCGCGAGATCGAGACCGAGATGCAGCAGGTCGACTGGGCGCCCCGGGTCAACGTCTCCGCCAAGACCGGCCGCCACATGGAGAAGCTGGTCCCGGCCATCCAGACCGCCATCGCCGGCTGGGAGACCCGCGTCCCCACCGGCCGGCTGAACGCCTTCCTCGGCGAGATCGTCGCGGCCCACCCGCACCCGATCCGCGGCGGCAAGCAGCCCCGCATCCTCTTCGGTACGCAGGCGGGCACCAAGCCGCCGCGGTTCGTCCTCTTCGCCTCGGGCTTCCTGGAGGCCGGCTACCGGCGCTTCATCGAGCGCCGTCTGCGCGAGGAGTTCGGCTTCGAGGGCACCCCGATCCACATCTCGGTGCGCGTGCGCGAGAAGCGCGGCCGGAAGAAGTAGTCGGCAGCGCGGTGTGACGGACACGGCTGAGGGCCGGGGCGACAAGCCCCGGCCCTCAGCCGTGTCACGGACGGTCCGGTGCGGTGTCCGCCGGATTGCCGTCCGCCGGAGTCAGAAGCCCCGGCGGGGACCCGGCGGGAGCGCCGCCGGAGTGTGGGGCTGCTGCGCCGTCCACACCGGCGGATGGGCGGAGGCGTACCGGTGGCCGGCGCCGTATCCCTGTCCGGCTCCGTACCCCTGGCCGTTGCCGTTGCCGTACAGCCCCGTGCTCGCGGTCGTGCCGAAGGCCCGGAACGCCACCTCCTCCTCGCCGCTGCGGTCACCCGGCAGCGTGCGGAACGACCGGCGGTACTCCGAGAACAGGGCGTCGTAGATCGGCGTGGCCGACTGGCCCGCCGTGACGTCCTGCGCGGGGCGCATGGAGGGGATCTGGCTCGGATACGGCTGGAGGAAAGGGTCGTATGGGTGCACGTACGTGCCAACGACCCCGCCGCCGGTCGGATGCGGGCGGCTCTCCGAAAGAGCCGCCCGCCGGGGCCGCGGCACGGTCGGAACCTCCGGCACCGCCGAGCCCCCGACGGCCCGCGGCGCGGCGGCCCCGAGGGCGCCGTGAGGACGGAGGGCGCCGCCCGCCGCCGAGGTCCCGGCCGCTGCAGGTGCCGATGCCCCGCCGAACCCTGGCGGCCCGCCCGGCTCTGCGGACCTGCCGAACTCGGCCGACTCGCTCGGCCGAGCCGGCCCGGGCGATCCGCCCGGCCTCGGCGGTCCGGTCAGTCCGGCCGGGCTGCTGAGCCCTGGCGGTCCGCCCAGTCCGGCCGGTCCGCCCAGTCCGCCCAGTCCGCCCGGTCCGGCCGGTCCGCTCGGCCGCGCCGGTCCGTCCTGGGCCCTTGCGGGTCCTATGTCGGGCCGGCCGTCGTCCATCAGGTACCGGCCAGCGGCATCGCGGCCGCCACCAGGCGTCCGTTCGCCGCGGCCTTCTCCAGGGCGTCGCGCAGCAGGTCCTCGCGCGGCTGCTGGCCGATGGAGCCCACCGGGGCGGCGAAGACCAGGACCGTGTGCGACTTGTTGGCCGCCGCGCGCCAGCCCTCGGTGACCTGGAGCGGCTGGTGCGCCTGCCACCAGGCGGCCTGGCCGGCGCCGTTCGGCCCCGGCTGCAGGACGGAGTGGAGCTGGCCCATGGCGACCAGGACCGACCAGCCCGGCAGGGCGGCCGGCTTCTCGTTGAGGTCGGTGACGGGCCGGAAGCCCTGCTCCGCGAGGAGCGGCAGGAACTCGTCGACGAGGCCGTCCGTGCCCGGGCGGGCCACGGGGGCGGTCGGCTCCACGACCAGCGCCGGGTGCAGCTCGCCCTCGATCAGGACGAGACCGCTGGTGACGCCGAGCACGGCCTGCTCGGGGTGGGCGGCGGACAGCGCGTCGGCGGCGTCCGAAGCCGTGATCGAGGCGACGGCGCCCTGGAGCTGCGCCTCGGCGACCTTGACGACCTGCGACGGGATGCAGCTGGCGTGGGCGAACGCGAGGACCGCGGTCTCCTCACCGACGAACAGCACCGTGCTGGTGCGCTCCTGCTCGGAGTCCCCCGGCGTGCGGCAGGAGGTGCAGTCGTAGCTGCCCGGGGCGTTGTCGCCGGCAAGCAGCCGGTCGGCTTCTTCGTCGCCGATCTCGGCGCGTACGTCCTCGTGAACGTCGAGCATGCGCGGCACGGGTGGCTCCCTGGACTCGGTACGGGGGGACGCCGGGCCGATCCCGGGCGTCTCATGCCGAGTTCAACGGGTCAGGATCCGCCGGAGTCACGCGTGGAAGCGAGGCAACTTGCCGTCGGCTCGTGCGGCGGGGCCGGTGACTCCGACCGGGTGGGGTGTGAACAGTGTTCCGCGCGGCACGGGCCGGGGGTGCCGGGCGGCTGCCTAGCCTGCCCCGATGTCGAAGATCCGATTCTGGACGGCCGGTCCCGCGGTGGCCGCGGCGGCGGCGCTGATCACCCTGACGCCGGTCGCCGCGCACGCCCGGGACGCGTCCGAGGAGCCGTGGGAGACCGCCGTCACGCCGACGGCGGCGGCGGTGGCGGGCGCGGTGCCGGGAGCGGCGCCTGGAGCGGTGGCGGGGACCGGGCCGGGGACCGTCGCGGAGTCGGTGGCGGAGACCGTGGCAGGAGTGGTGGCCGAGGCGGTCTCCGGGGCGGTCTCCTCCTCCGCCGACGCCGTGCGCGCGGCGGCCGCGGTGCCCGGCTACGCCTGCGCCGCCGACCAGTGGCCGTGGGGATGCGTCGCCGAGTGCGAGAGCAGCGGCCGCTGGCACGTCAACACCGGCAACGGCTTCTACGGCGGGCTGCAGTTCTGGCAGCCGACCTGGGTCGAGCACGGCGGAACGAAGTACGCGCCGCGCGCCGACCTGGCCACCCGCCCGCAGCAGATCACGATCGCGGAGGAGGTCCTGCGCACGCAGGGCTGGGGGGCCTGGCCCGTCTGCTCCAAGCGGTACGGACTGAGCGGCCGCGTCCACACCGTCCAGCCGGGGGACTCGCTCGGCTCGATCGCCCGGCGCTTCGCCGTCAAGGGCGGCTGGCAGGCGCTCTACGCGGCGAACCGGAGCCTCATCGGGCCCGACCCGAACCGGATCGTCGTCGGCACGATGCTGCGGATCGCGCCGCTCTAGCCGCTCCGACGTCAGTCCGCCGTGCCGTCGGCGAACTCGGGCGGCTCCCCGGCAGCCGCGCGGGAGCCGCGCCGCAGCTCGTGGACGAGCGAGCCGCGCGGCAGCCCCTCCGGTACGCGCTGCTCGGCGAGGAGCACGGCCGCCCCGCGCTCCACGGCGAGCGCCGCGAGCAGCCCGTACGTACGGGCCGCGACCGGCGGGGCCATGCCGAGCGACGGCTCGTCGACCAGCACCACGCGCGCGGGCCTCAGCAGGGCACGGGACAGGGCCAGCATCCGGCGCTCCCCACCGGAAAGGGTCCCCGCGGTCCGGGACAGCAGGGGTACGAGCTCGGGGTACGGGGCGGGGGCGTCCGGCGTCGTGAGCGCGAGGTTCTCGGCGACGGTGAGCCCTTCGTACACCGCCCGCAGATCCGGTACGAAGCACAGCCCGCGGCGCGCCCGCGCGTGCGGCGGCAGCCCGGTCACGTCGGCGCCGCGCCACAGGACCCGGCCGGAGGAGAGCCGTACCGTGCCGGCGAGGGCCCGCAGGGCCGTCGTGCGGCCCGCGCCGTTCCGCCCCAGGAGCACGGTGACGGTGCCGGCGGGCACGGGCAGGTCGAGGCCGTGCAGGGCCTCCAGCGGGCCGTAGCGGACCCGGGCCGCACGCAGCTCGATCTCGACGCTCATGACAGGATCCGGCCGCCTTCCATGGTGTGCACGGTGTGGGCGATTCCGGCGACGAGGTCCGGATCGTGCTCCACGACGAGGACGGTCAGGCCGTCGGCGGCGAGCGCGGCGAGGATCCGGGCGAGCGCGGCGGTCTCGTCGGCGTCGAGGCCGGCGGCGGGTTCGTCGAGGAGGAGCGTGTGCGGCTGCCCCGCGAGCGCGCGGGCCAGCTCGACGCGGCGCAGCGTCCCGGTGGGCAGGTCGGCGGCGGCGCGGTGCCGTACGGGGCCGGCGAGGTCGAACAGGCGGAGGCTCCGCTCGACGGCGGCGGGATCGGCGCGGACCCTGCCCTGTTCGGCGCCGAGTCGGACGTTCTCCTCGACCGAGAGCGACGGGAACACGGCGAGCCGCTGGAAGGTCCGGGCGATCCCGAGACGGGTCCTGGCGTGTGCGGAGCGGGAGGTGATGTCGGCGCCGTCGAGCGTGATCAGGCCCTGGTGGTGCCGGGGGCGGAGGGTTCCGGCGAGACAGTCGAAGAGGGTGCTCTTGCCGGCGCCGTTGGGGCCGACGAGGGCGGTGATGCGGGCGGGGGTGAGGGTGAGGGTGACGTGGGAGAGGGCGGTGATCCCTCCGGGGTAGGTGAGGGTGAGGTCGTCAGCGCGGAGTTCCGGGGCGGGTGCGGGGGCCGGTGCGGGCCGGTGGGGGTGCGTCCGGCCTCCGGCCGGACTGGGGGTCCCACCCGCACCACCCGTGCTGGTTGTCGACAGAGGTGCGGGTTTCCCCGTGGGGGGTGCGGCGCCGTCGGCGGGTGGCGGGCCGTGGGCGTGGGCCCGGTCTTCGGCCGGCCCGGGGTTCTCACCCGCCGTGCGGGTCGTCGACAGAGGTGCCGGTTTTCCCGTGAGGGATGCGGCGCCGTCGGCGGCTGCGGCGTCCCCACCCGTCAGGGGTGCGGGTCTCTCCCTGGAGGGTTTCGCGCCGTCGGCGGCCTTCGCCGGGCTGGGGAGCAGCAGGGTCGTCAGTGGGGGGAGGCGGCCCGATTGCGTGGCCAGGAGGCCGATCACGGCTGCCGCCGCGCCCGCTTGGGGGCCCGCGTCCAGGGTGACCAGGAGCGCGGCCGCCGCCAGGGGCGTGAGCAGGCTGTCGGCGCCCAGGACCAGGACGGCCGCGAACCAGAGCAGGCCGCGTACCGGGTCGTACGCCTCCGGGTCGAAGGCGCGCAGGCCCATGCCCAGGAGCCCGCCGCCGAGGGCCGCCAGGGCCGCGCCCAGGACGAAGGCGAGGAGCTTGAGGGCAGGGACGGGGACGCCCGCCGCCTCCGCGCCCGGCTCGTGGTCCCGCAGGGCGGCCAGCGCGCGGCCCGTGTGGCCCCGGCGCAGCGCCGCCACCAGGGCCAGACAGCCGGCCAGCAGGACCAGTTCCAGGGCGTAGAAGGCGCGGTCGTCCGTGAAGCCTGTCGGGCGGCCCAGGGACAGGCCCGCCGTCGCGTACGGCTGGGTGAGCACGAAGCGGCTCACCGTCACGCCGGTCGCCAGGGTGGCCAGGGCGAGGGCCAGGCCGTGGCGGCGGATCGCCGGCCAGGCCGTCACCAGGCCCACCACCGCCACCATCGGCACCGCGAGACCCAGGGCCAGGAGGGTGGGGACGCCCGCCGTCGCCAGCAGCGCCGTCAGGAGCGCGCCCAGGCCCGCGTACGCCGCCTGACCCAGGGCGATCTGGCCGCCCCGGCCCGCCACCACGACCAGGGACAGGAGGATCACGGCGAGCGCCGGGACCTGCACCGCCGTGTGCAGGTCGGAGCCCGCGAAGCCGAGGGGGAGGAGGAGCAGGACGCCGATGACCAGCCAGAGGGGGGTGGGGACGCGGGGGGTGCGGGGCGGTGGGGGCAGGGCGTCCCGGCCCTTGCCGCCGACGCCCGGCAGGACCAGCGCCGCCACCAGGAGCGCCACCACGAACAGGTTCGCCCCGAGCGCCTGCACCAGCGGTCCCGCCCACCCCTCCGGGTGCAGCCGAGTCATCTGCGCCTGGGCCACGCCGATCGCGACCGCCGCCGCGACCGCGACCGGCAGCGAGCGCATCCGGGCGATCACCGCGACCGCGATCACCTCGACGACGAGCAGCGGCATCCCGTACGGGTCGAGCCGTACGTACGGAGCGAGCAGCACCCCCGTCATCCCGGCGGTGAACGAGCCGAACGCCCACCCCGCCGCCGCCACCCGGTCGGCGTCCACCCCCGACAGGACGGCGAGCGGGCGGTTGTCGACCACCGCCCGCAGCTCCCGGCCGAACCGCGTCCACCGGGTCACCGCCGTCACCAGGCAGGCGAGCGCCACCACCGCCCCCAGCTGCGCCCACGGGTCGTCGCCGAGCAGTACCGGCGCGTCGTCCCGCGCCCCGCCGCCCCACAGCAGTGCCGCGCCGCCCACGAGCAGGACGAAGACGCCGATGGAGGCCACCAGGGTCTGTGCCGGGTTCGAGCCGAGGAGGGCGAGGGGACGGAACACACCGCGGTCGAGGATCAGCCCGAGGCCGGGGGCGACGATCAGGAGGGTGACCAGGGCGCCCAGGGGCAGCGGCCAGCCCCACACCACCACCAGCTGCCGCAGGACGTACGCGCAGATCATGGCGACGGCGCCGTGTGCCAGGTTCAGCACCCCCGTCGCCCGGTAGGTGACGATCAGGCCGATCCCGGTGAGCGCGGCGGCGCTGCCGACGGCGATGCCGGCGAGCGTCAGCTCGTACGTCAACGAGGCCATGGTTCACAGACCGGGCAGGGGTCCAGGGGCGCGTCGCCCACGAGCGTCGCCTCCGCCTTGCCCGCCACCAGCGGGCAGTCCGGGCGGTGGGCCAGGGTGCCGCCCGGGACCCTGAGGCACGGGCCGTCCGAGGAGGGCGGGGGAGTCTCCTCCGGCTCGGGCGGGGCCGGCTCCGGAGCGCTCACCGGCAGCAGGAGCGTCGCCGCGATCAGCACGGCGCCCGCCACGATCAGCGCCGCCCCCGGCACCGTGCACGAGGCCAGATAGGGCAGCTGCCGCTCGGCGAAGCGCTCGCCGGAGATCCCGTACCAACCGAGCACGCACAGCACCGCGCCCCCGGCGGCCGCCGCGACACCGCCCCACAACAAGATCCGGGATCTCGGCACCGGGCCTCCCTCGTCTCTCCCTTTCCTTGCACTATGCCCCGGTTCGCCCCACCCTGGAAGCATCAGGCCGTGCGGCCTGGAGAGACACCCGGTGGTGAGCCAGATGGTTCTCGAACGACTCGGCGGACGCCCCCGGCTCGCTGCCCTGGCGGCCGTCGCCGTCCTGGCCTTCGTGCCCGCCGTCGCGGGCTGCTCCGATGACGGGACCGCCGGCAACCAGGTCTACGAGACGCCGCCGCCCGGGACGACCGCCCAGCCGCCGGGAGCCGACGAGCCCGCCGACCCGGCCGCCGCCGAGGAGGAGATCACCCGGAACTGGACGGCGTTTTTCGACCCGAAGACCTCCGCGGCCGACAAGGTGAAGGTGCTGGAGAACGGCGCCGCGTTGCAGCCGGTCCTCGCCGCCTTCGTCGGCAACGAGAACGCCGCCACGACCTCGGCGAAGGTCACGGGCGTCGAGTTCACCTCGGCCACCGAGGCCAACGTCACCTACGACCTGCTCGTCGGCGGGTCCCCCGCCCTGCCCGACTCCCAGGGCACCTCGATCCTCCAGGACGGCACCTGGAAGGTCTCCGTGAAGACCCTCTGCGGCCTGGTCGAGCTGAGCGGTGTCACCGTTCCGGGCTGCTGAGGCGATCGCGGCGCTGCTCCTGGCCGTGTTGCTCACCCTCCTCGTGGGGTGCGGCAGCCGGCTCCCGGAGCGCGCCTTCGAGACGCGGCCCACCGCCACCCCCTCCGGCGGTGAGCCGCTCCGCGTCGGGATCATCACCAGCGCCACGAGCCCGGTCGGCGGGCAGTCCCTCACCGGCCCGCGCGACGGCGCCCGCGCCTACTTCGACGCGCTCAACGCCCGCGGCGGCCTCGACGGGCGCCGGATCGAGGTCGAGACCTGCGACGACGGCGGCAGCGGCGTCGGCAACAACGCGTGCGTGCACCGGCTGATCGACGAACGGAAGGTCTTCGCGCTCGTCGCCACCACCGCCCTGAACTACGCGGGCGCGCCGCTCGTCGCCAAGGCCGGCGTCCCCGACATCGGCGGCCAGCCCCTCACCCCCGCCTACGACACGTACCCGCACCTCTACGGGATCTACGGCAGCTCCGCCCCGCGCACCGGCGGGAAGCCCGGCTGGGACGGGACGCTGTACGGCGGGACCGAGGTCTACCGCTGGTTCGAGCGGGAGAAGGGGGCGCGGACCGCCGCCGTCGTCTCGTACAACCAGGCCGCGTCCGCCGCGTACGCCCGGCTGGTCTCCGACGGGCTGCGCGCCGAGGGCTACCGGGTCGTCGACGAGCAGGTCGACTTCGCCCTGCCCAACTTCCGCGCGGTCGCCGCCGATCTGCGGGACCAGGACGTCGATCTGCTCTTCGACGCGATGGACACCCACGGCAACGTGCGGCTCTGCGAGGCGATGGAGGCGCTCGGGGTCCGCGTCGACGCCAAGGTCACCAACGTCCAGAACTGGTCCTCGTCCGTCGCCCGCGACTACGCCCGCGCCCCCGACTGCCTGAGCGCCCTCTATGTGACCGGAGCCAGCCGCAACCACCAGGACACCGGCCATCCGGCCGTCCGCGAGTTCCGGGAAGCGATGGGGCAACGACCCTTGTCCCAGTGGCAGTTGGAGGGGTGGGCGGCGGCGATGTGGTTCACTGACGCGGCCCGCTCCTGCCTGGCGGGGGGCGGGCTCACCCGCGGGTGCGTCGAGGAGTTCCTGAACCGTCCGGAGCCGTACACCGCGCGCGGACTGCTGCTGCCCGTCCGCTTCGAGCACCTCGCGGCTCCGCCCGAGACCCGCCACACCTGTCTGTCCGTGGCCCGCTGGGAGGACGGCCGGGGCTGGGAGAGCCAGGGCGACATGACGGAGAACTGCGCGACCGTGCCCCAGCTCGGCTACCGTCCGTGACGCGGGGCCCGTGGACACCGGCCGTGAAACGGGGGTCCGCGGAACATCGCCCGTGAAACGGGGGTCCGTCCCGGCAGTACAGTCGGCGCGACCGACCGACAGACCGACTGACCGGGGGGAACGGGCCGCGCGATGCGTATCTCCTTTCTGCTTCACAACGGTTACCACTACGGCGGCACGATCCGGACGACGTTCACGCTCGCCGAGGAACTGGCCACGCGCCACGAGGTCGAGATCGTCTCGGTGTTCCGCCACCGCGACCGGCCGATCCTCGGCCTCCCCTCGGACGTGACGCTGCGTCATCTCGTCGACCTGCGCGAGGACAGCCCCGGCTACGACGGGGACCACCCGGACCTCCACCGGCCCGCCGAGGTCTTCCCGCGCGGCGACGGCCGCTGGAAGCAGTACAGCGCGCTCACCGACACCCGGATCGGGGAGTACCTGCGCGGGGTCGAGGCCGACGTCCTCGTCGGCACCCGCCCCGGACTCAACGTGCACCTGGCCCGGCAGGCCCGGCGCGGGCCGGTCCTCGTCGGCCAGGAGCACCTGGTCCTGGCCGGCCACAGCCGACGGCTCCGGCGGGACATCCGGCACGAGTACCGGCTCCTCGACGCCGTCACGACGGTCACCGAGGCCGACGCCCGCGCCTACCGGAGGCTGGGGCTGCCCGGCGTACGGATCGAGGCCGTGCCCAACAGCGTGCCCGCGCCCGCCCTGCCGCCCGCCGACCCCGCGGCGAAGACCATCGTGGCGGCCGGCCGGCTGACCCGGGTCAAGCGGTACGACGTGCTCGTCGACGCCTTCGCCGAGCTGGCCCCGGACCACCCGGAGTGGACGCTGCGGATCTACGGCACGGGCGACGCGGCCGAGGACCTCAAGGGCGCGCTGGCCCGGCAGATCGAGGAACGGGGCCTCGGCCGGCAGGTCTTCCTCATGGGCGCCGTCCATCCGATGGAACCGGAATGGGCCAAGGGCTCGATCGCCGCGGTGACCTCGCGGCGGGAGTCCTTCGGGATGACGATCGTGGAGGCGATGCGCTGCGGGCTGCCGGTGGTCTCGACCGACTGCCCGAACGGGCCGCGCGAGATCATCGAGGACGGGGTCGACGGGCGGCTCGTGCCGGTCGACGACGTGGCCGCCGTCGCGGGCGCGCTGCGCGGTCTCGTCGAGGACGACGAACTGCGCGCGAAGACCGCGCGGGCGGCGCTGGCCTCCTCGGAACGCTTCGACCCCGTCCGGATCGCGGCCCGGCACGAGGCGCTCTGGACGGAACTCGTCGACCGGGGCGCGAGCCGGCGCACCCACTCCGCCGGGCGCGTGAAGCGGCACCGCGAGATCGGCCGGGCCGTCGACGCGGTCTACGTCGTGAAGGCGAAGGCCGGCCGCCTGGTCCGCGGCCTGCTCAAGCGACTCCGGAGTCTCCGCTGACGGCTTTCGTCCGCCGGCCTTCGCCGCCGCATCGAGGACCGTAACTGTCCGCGAGGGCTGAGAGACTCGGGGCATGTTGGAGACCTCCGCACGGCTGCTGCGTCTGCTCTCGCTGCTCCAGGCCCACCGGGAGTGGTCCGGTGCCGATCTCGCCGACCGGCTCGGGGTGACCTCGCGTACGGTACGGCGCGACGTCGACCGGCTGCGCGAGCTCGGCTACCCCGTGCACGCCAGCCCCGGCACCGGCGGCGGCTACCAGCTCGGGGCCGGGGCCGAGCTGCCGCCGCTGCTCCTCGACGACGAGGAGGCCGTGGCGGTCGCTGTCGGCCTGCGCACCGCGGCGGGCCAGGGGGTCGAGGGCATCGGCGAGACCTCCGTACGCGCCCTCGCCAAGCTGGAGCAGGTCCTGCCGGCGCGGCTGCGGAGGCGGGTCGGCGCGCTCACCGACTTCACCGTGCCCATGCTCCGTACCCCTCGGGAACGGGTGGACCCGGCGGTGCTCACCGAGCTGGCCAACGCCTGCCGGGACAGCGAGCGGCTCCGCTTCGCCTACCGCGACCACGGCGGCACCGCCACCCGCAGGACCGTCGAACCGCACCGGCTGGTCTGCACGGAGCGGCGCTGGTACCTGGTCGCCTGGGACGTGGACCGCGACGACTGGCGGACGTTCCGGGCCGACCGCATCGAGCCCAAGCCGCCGCACGGCCCGCGGTTCCCGCCCCGCGAACCGCCTGCCGACGACCTTGCCGCGTACGTGTCGAAGGGGGTGTCCGGCGCGGCGTACGCGACGGAGGTCATCGTCCGGCTGTTCGTCCCGCTCGACGAGGCCGCCGCGATCGTCGGCCCGATGGACGGGGTCCTGGAGCCCGAGGGCGAGGGGAGTTGCCTGCTGCGGGCGGGCGCGCACAACCTCCACGTGGCGGTGGTGCACGTGATGCTCATGGGTCTCGACTTCGAGGTGATCGAGCCGCCGGAGCTGACGGAGCGGGTCCGCGAGCTCAGGGACCGGCTGTCCCGTGCTCTCGATCGGACGGACCGTCGGACGGACGGCCGGACGGCGGGGGAGACGCCGGGGGGCTCGTGAGCCGCATCCGCTCGTAGGCCGCGAACTCCGGGTGGTGCAGGTCGAAGGCCGGCGACTCGGAGCGGATCCGCGGCACGGCTTCGAAGTTGTGCCGGGGCGGCGGGCACGAGGTCGCCCACTCCAGCGAGCGCCCGAAGCCCCACGGGTCGTCCACGTCGACCTTCGCGGCGTACCGGTGGGTCCACCACACGTTGTAGAGGAACGGCAGCGTGGAGGCGCCCAGCAGGAAGGCGCCGATCGTCGACACCGTGTTGAGCGCCGTGAACCCGTCCGCGTCCAGGTAGTCGGCGTACCGCCGGGGCATGCCCTCCGCGCCGAGCCAGTGCTGCACCAGGAACGTCAGGTGGAAGCCGATGAACAGCGTCCAGAAGTGGACCTTCCCGAGCCGCTCGTCGAGCATCCGGCCGGTGAACTTGGGCCACCAGAAGTAGAAGCCGGCGAAGGTCGCGAAGACGACCGTGCCGAAGACCGTGTAGTGGAAGTGGGCCACGACGAAGTACGAGTCGGTCACCTGGAAGTCCATCGGCGGCGAGGCGAGGATCACCCCGGTCAGCCCGCCGAAGAGGAACGACACCAGGAAGCCCACCGACCACAGCATGGGCGTCTCGAAGGAGAGCGAGCCCCGCAGCATCGTCCCGGTCCAGTTGAAGAACTTCACCCCGGTCGGCACCGCGATCAGGAACGACAGGAGCGAGAAGAACGGCAGCAGCACCGCGCCCGTCACGAACATGTGGTGCGCCCAGACCACCACCGAGAGACCGGTGATCGCCATGGTGGCCGCGATCAGCGTCGTGTAGCCGAAGATCGGCTTGCGGGCGAAGACCGGGATGATCTCGCTGACGATCCCGAAGAACGGCAGCGCGATGATGTAGACCTCGGGATGGCCGAAGAACCAGAAGAGGTGCTGCCACAGCAGCGCCCCGCCGTTCTCGGGCTGGAAGACCACGGAGCCGAGGCGCCGGTCCGCCTCCAGGACGAGCAGCGCCGCCGCGAGGACGGGGAAGGCGACGATCACCAGAACCGCGGTGAAGAGGACGTTCCAGGTGAAGATCGGCATCCGGAACATGGTCATGCCAGGAGCCCGCATCGCGATGATCGTGACGAGGAAGTTCACCGAGGTCAGGATCGTGCCGAAGCCCGAGAGCGCGAGTCCCATGATCCAGAGGTCGACGCCGACGCCGGGCGACCGCTCCAGGCTGTTGAGCGGGGCGTAGCCGGTCCAGCCGAAGGCGGCGGGGCCGCTCGGGGTGAGCAGCGAGCCGATCACCATCAGGCCGCCGAAGAGGAACAGCCAGTACGAGAACATGTTCAGCCGCGGGAAGGCGACGTCGGGAGCGCCGATCTGCAGCGGCACCAGCTCGTTGGCGAAGCCGGCGAACGTGGGCGTGGCGAAGAGCAGCAGCATGATCGTGCCGTGCAGCGTGAAGGCCTGGTTGAACTCCATGTTCGACACGAGCTGGAGCCCCGGGCGGGCCAGCTCGGCCCGCATCAGCATCGCCATGAGCCCGGCCAGCAGGAAGAAGAGGAACGAGGTGACCAGGTACAGGTGGCCGATCTTCTTGTGGTCGGTCGTCGTGGCCCAGTCGATCAGGACGCGGCCGTGCCGCTGCCGGGCCGATTCGACGGTCGCTGTCGCTGTCTCGGTGCCCATCGCTGCCTCCCCCTGGGTCCTGCTCGCCGGGCGTCGGGACATGATGCGTGCGGCGGGCCGGCGGGGGAGGGAGGCGGACGGGGCGGCTGCTCCGGTCGGCGGACACGGACCCGGCGGAGTCCGCGTAAGCATTGTGTAAGGGAAGCGTGAGGGCGCCGCGTGCGAGGTCCGGGAAATTCGCCGTGCGGCGCGGGGGAACGGGGAATTCCCCGGGATTTGCCGGTGCCGCGATCCTCTTCGTGCGAAGTGTCGGAAGCCATTCGGAATTGCTGGAGAATCGGCCGGAAACTGTCCCATCGAGTGACGGCGGGCGTGTCAAACATATGTCGAGAACTTGTGACACAAGCGTGACCGCGAAGAGGCTAACGTGAGTCCCATGTCACCCACATCGCGCACTCCCGAACCGCCCCGCGACGCTCCCGAGTCCTATGTGGGACTCGACTCGGGCGGCGCCGAGCGGCTTGCCAGGACACGGGGCTGGAAGGTCGTCAGGTCCCTCCCGCCCGGCTCGATCATCACCATGGAATACCTCTCCGGGCGCATCAACTTCGAGGTGGAGGACGGCACCGTCACCCGCTGTTGGCTGGGGTGACAGGACGGCGGCGGACAGACGAAGGGCCCCGGCCGAGGACGGTCGGGGCCCTTCGCCGAGCGCGGGGGGCGGGGTCAGCCGCGGGTCGCCGGTGCGCGGCCGCGGGCCACTCCCACGGTCTCGCGGACGGGCTCCTCGGCCCCGGCGGGACGCTGCGGGAAGAAGCCCGGGCGTGGGCCACCGGAGGCCACGGGCAGGGAGGGCACCAGCCGGCGACGATCGCGCAGCCGATCGAGCAGCCGGTCGCGCAGCGCGAGGGTCCAGGACTCCGCCACCGCGAGGACCGGCTCGCACCAGGGCAGGGCGAGCAGGACCAGGAGCCCGGCGGCCCAGCCGAGAAGCACGTCGCTCAGCCAGTGCGTGCCCAGGTACACGGTCGTGAGACCGACGCCGAGCGCGACCACGGCGGAGAGCGCCGACAGATAGCGCCTGGCCCGCGGAGTGGTCGCCAGATAGGCGAGGATGCCCCAGGTCACGACCGCGTTCGCGGTGTGGCCGGAAGGGAATATATCGCCGCCCGCGAAGAGCTCGGCGGAGCCGACCTGCGTCGCGTAGTGGGGGCCGAGACGGCCGAGGCCGAGCTTGACCGCGCCGACCGAGACGTTCAGCAGCAGCAGCGCCGCGCCGAGACACAGCAGTGGCCGCAGGGTGTGCTGGCGCCAGGAGCGCCAGCCCAGCCATGCGGCCACCATGACGGCCGTGGGGCCGCGCTGACCGAGGACGACGTAGTAGTCGAGGAAGCCATGGATCTCCGGCCACTGCTGATAGGGCCGGAACAACATGATCTTCCAGTCGAGGGTGACCAGCCAGGTCGACAGCAGCACCGCGACGACAATGCCCAGATAGAACGCCGACGTCCCGCCGAAGAGCGCGAGACGCGTGCGGGTCATCTGCGGGACCTCTATCTTCGGCGGTTCCGGCTCCCGGTCCAGCCGGGCAAAGATGTCGGTACGCACCCAATCGACGTTACAGGGAGTGAGAAGCCGTCCCGGTCGATCCGGTGTCTTCGTGATGACCATGTGATGTGGAGTAGGTCTCAGTCGTCGGTCCATTCCCGACTTCCGTCGGTAAATCCGATGACCTTCAGCCCTATTGGCGGCATGGCTCTTTCCGGAAGAGTGTTTGAACGCAAGGGAATTGCTTCAAACAGATATACGTACGGAATTCCATGCGACGCGCGGCCCCCGCCGAGTGGCGTACGCCACACCACGAGGCCTGCCGGGGTGAGAGCTGCACCACGCGCTCGGGGCGTGAACTCGCGTACGCTGACGGCTCACTCGCCCGTCGATGTCGGGCCGCCCCAGGGGCATACGCCCTGGTCGGGGCCTGCCGAGCGCGAGAGCTTCACTGGGAGGTACGTACATGTCGCGGACGATCACGGCCCGAGCGCGAGAGCGTGCCGCCGACGGCGGAACCAATCGCTGGGTCGTCCTGGTCGTCCTCTGCGTCAGCCTTCTCCTGGTCGCCCTCGACGCGACCATCCTCCACGTCGCCGTCCCCTCGCTCACCGAGGACCTGCGCCCCAGCTCCACCGCGCTGCTCTGGATCGTCGACGCCTACCCACTGATCTGTGCCTCGCTGCTGATCCTCTTCGGCACCCTCGGCGACCGGGTCGGCAGAAGACGCGTCCTCCTCCTCGGCTACGCACTGTTCGGCGTCGCCTCGGCGGTCGCCGCCCTCGCCACCGAGCCGGGGGTCCTCATCGCGGCCCGCGCACTGCTCGGTGTCGGCGGCGCCATGATCATGCCCGCGACGCTCTCCATCCTCCGGGCGGTCTTCCCCGACCGCAGGGAACGCGCCACCGCCATCGGCGTCTGGACAGCGGTCGCCGCGATCGGTGCCGCCACCGGGCCGGTGCTCGGCGGCTTCCTCGTCGAGCACTACTGGTGGGGATCCGTCTTCCTCATCAACATCCCGCTCATGGCGCTGATCCTGCCACTGGGCCGCCGGCTCCTCCCCGAGTCCCGCGGAGACTCCGACGGCCCCTGGGACGTCCTCGGCGCCCTCATGGCCGCCGCCGGAGTCCTCGGCTGCGTCCTCGGGGTCAAGCGCGCCGGGGCCGGCGAGCCGCTGCTCGCCCTCCCGACCGCGGGACCGCTGCTCGTCGGCGCCGCGCTCCTCGTCCTCTTCATCCGCAGGCAGAAGCGGCGCCCGCACCCGCTGATCGACATGCGGCTCTTCTCCCGGGCGGCCTTCACCACCTCGGTCGGCTGCATCGTCCTCGCCATGCTGGCCCTCGTCGGCCTGGAGCTCATCGCCGTCCAGTACCTCCAGCTCGTCCTCGGACTGAGCCCCCTGGAGACCGGTCTCCGGCTCCTGCCGCTCACCTTCGCCGCCATGGCCGCCGGCGCCACAGGCTCGTACACCCTGCGCAGGATCGGCCCGCGCCGGATGGTCGGCTGGGGCTTCGTGCTCACCGCCGCCGCGGTGCTGCTGCTCACCTTCATGGGACAGGACGACCGGCCGCTGCTGCTCACGGTGGGCTTCGTGCTGCTCGGCTTCGGCCTGCAGACCACGCTGTTCTCGGCGTACGAGTCGATGCTCAGCGAGGCGCCGCAGAAGAGTGCGGGCGGCGCCGCCGCGATCGGCGAGACCTCGTACCAGCTCGGTGCCGGCATGGGCATCGCGCTGCTCGGCAGCGTGATGAACGCCGCGTACGCGCCCGGTCTCGCGTCCGTCCCGGGTGTGCCGACGGAGGCGAGCAGTGCCGCGTCGAACTCCCTCGGCGAGGCCTATCAGGTCGCCGACCAGCTCGGCGGCACGGCGGGCGCGGCCCTGTACCAGGCCGCCCGGCACGCCTTCGTGGACGGCCTGCACATCACGCTCTGCGTGAGCGCCGTGCTGCTGCTCGCCGGTGCGGTGATGGCCCGGCGGCTGCCCCGGGTCATGGAGTGTCCGGCGGAACCGGACGACTCGTACGCGTCGTACGAGTCGTGTGAAGCGATCAAGACGCATGAAGCGGTCAAGACGCGTGCAGCGATCGAGATGTGCGAGCCGCCGGTCGAGGCGCGTGAGCCTGCCGAGCCGCGGGTGCCCGCGACCCGGGAAGCGATCGAGCCCGCCGGCTCCGGACGCCCGACGCACTGACCCGACCTCGGGAGGTGCCCGGGCGGGCCGGCGGACCCGCTCAGCTCTGGTTGAAGAAACCGTCCTGCGGACGCCGACGGGTCTCGCCGCCGATGATCTGGGTGTCGGCGGGAGTGAGCAGGAAGACCCGCGTCGCCACGCGCTCGATCGAGCCGCGCAGACCGAAGGCGAGACCGGCGGCGAAGTCGACCACGCGCTTGGCGTCGTGCGGCTCCATCCCGGTCAGGTTCACGATCACCGGAACACCGTCCCGGAAGAGCTCTCCGATGCCCCGGGCGTCCCGGAAGCCGTCGGGGGAGACGGTGGCGATCCGGCGGCCCTGATCCTGGGCGGTGTCCGTGGCCACCCGGACACGGGGGTCCGTCACCCAGGCGTCGCCGTTCTCGGCACCGTCGGCGTACTCGTCGTCGTAGTAACGCTCGTCGTTGTCCTCGACGAGTCCCAGCCAGGCACTTGCCTTGCGCACCGATCCCATGGACGCCTCCTTTCAGCGCGGTCACTTGTGGTTCCGCAATCCCTATCGTCGTCCATGATGCGGATCGCGCGCCAAGTGGATACACGCCGCGCAGGGGATTCGTGACGGTACTGGTGCAGAACGTGAGCATCGAATTCTGGCGATACGTCAGGAAACTTGCGGTATGCGGGGTCTGACGGAGGGGCGCGCAACTTAAAATATGAAAGTCGGGCCAGAAGGGTGACGATGGGCGCGTACGGGTGAACGACCCGGCTCGCTACGATGCCGCGAAGCCGCTCGACGGCACTTCGTACGGCTCACGGGGGCACCTCATGTTCGGAATCGTCAGACCCTGCACGCACCGGCTCACCGACGCGCTCAAAGTCGAGTGGATGGCCCACCTCTGCGGCCTCTGCCTGGCACTTCGCGCGGACCACGGGCAGTTCGCCCGGGTCGTCACCAACTACGACGGGCTCATCGTCTCGGTTCTGACGGAGGCTCAGACCGGCACTGTGGCGGACGGGCGCCGTACCGCGGGACCCTGCCCGCTGCGCGGGATGCGGACCGCGCCCGTGGCCCAGGGGGAGGGCGCGCGCCTCGCCGCCGCCGTCTCGCTCGTCCTCGCCTCGGCGAAGGTACGGGACCACGTCGCCGACCGGGACGGCCTGTTGGCGCGCAAGCCGGTCGCCGCGGCGGCCCGCCGGGTCGCCCGCTCCTGGGACCGGGCCGGCGCCAGGACCGGCCGGGCCCTCGGCTTCGACACCGCCGTCCTCGTCGACGCGGTCGACCGGCAGACCGGCCTCGAGTCCCTCGCCGGCCTCGGGACCCCGCTGCTCGTCGTCACCGAGCCGACCGAGACCGCGACCGCGGCCGCCTTCGCGCACACCGCGGTCCTCGCGGGGCGCCCGGGGAACGCGGCGCCGCTCGCCGAGGCCGGCCGGCTCTTCGGCCGCCTCGCCCACCTCCTCGACGCCGTCGAGGACCAGACCGCGGACGCGGCGGCGGGCGCCTGGAACCCGCTCACCGCGACCGGCACCTCCCGGGAGGAGGCCCGCCGGCTCGCCGACGACGCCCTGCACGGGATCCGCCTCGCGCTGCGGGACGCCGAGTTCGCCGACGGCAAGCTCGTCCACGTCCTCCTCGCCCACGAGCTCCGGACGTCGGTGGACCGCGCCTTCGGCACGACGAGCTGCTCGCACGGGACGCCGGGGCAGGGGGCGGGGTCGGTGCACGGGCAAGGATCGGTGCACGGGCATGGCCCGGTGCCGGGGAACCCGTACGCGCCCCAGGGGCCCGGACCCGTCCCCGGCAACCCGTACGCCCCCGGGCCGGGCGGACCCGGCGGGCCCCACGCCCCCGGCCCCGGTGGCCCCGGGGGTCCCGGCGGGCCGTTCCCGCCCGGGCCGCCGAACCGGCGCGGCCTGATAGCCGGGTGCGCCCTCTGGGTCGGTCTGGCCTGCACCTGCCAGATGTGCTGCGGGACCTTCGAGGATCCCTGGAGCCGGCAGCGTCGCGAGGGGCTCTGCCAGCAGTGCGACCCAGGCAACTGCTGCGACTGCTGTGACTGCTGCAGCAACTGCTCCTCCTGCTGCGAGGGAGACGGCTGCTGCGGGGACTGCAGCTGCGGCTGCGACTGCTGACACCTCGTCGGGGGCCCGGCCTCCTCGCCGGGCGCCGCCCGCCCCGCCCGTGAAGCCGCTACTTCGTCGGCGCCGGGATCTCCGGCGGGGTGATCTGCGACCGCTCGATGCCCGACTCCGTCACCCCCCACTTCTTCAGGATCCGGTCGTACGTCCCGTCGGCCTTCAGGCCGTTCACCGCCGCCTGGAAGGCGGGGGCGAGCGGGGTGCCCTTCTTGAAGGCGAAGCCGACGTCGAGCCGTCGGTACTCGTTGAGGAACTTCACGTTCTTCTGCTGCGTCACCGCGTACCGCACGCCGTTGATCGTGCTCATCACGACATCGCTGCGGCCCTGCTGGAGCGCCATCCAGACCGCTCCCGTCTCGTTGAAGACGTTCACCTCGTACGGCTGCTTCCCGGACTCCGCGCACCGGCCCCTGTTCTGCTCCAGGGTCCGTTCGAAGGTGGTGCCGGCGCCCGTCGCGACCTTCAGCCCGCACAACTGTGTGAGGTCGGTGACCGCCTTCAGCGGGCTGTCGGACCGGGTGGCGAAGCCCTGGCCGTCGTTGACGTACGTGACGAAGTCGATGGTCTTGCGGCGCTCCTCGGTCACCCCGAAGTTCCCGGTGCCGACGTCGTACTTGCCGCTGCCGAGCGCCGGCAGGATCGCCTCGAAGCCGACGGCCTCGCGCTTCACCTCCAGGCCGAGGGCCTTCGCCACGGCGCCCGTGAAGTCGGCGTCCACCCCGACCACGGTCCTGCCGTCGGGCAGGTAGGCCGAGCTGGGCGGGGTGCCGACCGAGGCGGCGACCGTGAAGCTGCCCCGCTGCCGGACGTCGGCGGGGAGCAGCTTCGCCGCGGCCTCGTTCTTCTTCACCGCCGACACCACGTCCTCGCTCGGGAGCGCGCCCTTCGCGGCGCCCGGTGCTCCGGAGGCCCCGGCCGGAGCGGTCGCGGGCTCACCCCCGGCGCAGGCGGTGAGCGTGAGCGCGGCGGCGGTGATCAGCGCGAAGCCGAGGGCCGTGCGGGTCGTGCCGGAAGTCGTGCGGGTGGTGCCGGAAGTCGTGCGGGTGGTGCCGGAAGTCGTGCGGGTGGTGCCGGAACTCGTACGCGTACTCATGGTTTCGGGTTCTCCAGGAGCTTCTCGAACGGCAGGGGGCCGAGCGACTCAAGGTCGGCGGTCACGTCGAAGAGCGGCCGGTAGCCGGTCGCCAGGTAGAGGCCCCTGGCCTCCGGCTGGCGTGCCCCGGTCGTCAGATAGATGCGGGTGTAGCCGCGGGCGGCGGCCTCGCGTTCGAGCACGGTGAGGACGCGGCGGGCGAGCCCGCGCCTGCGGTGCGCCGAGTGGGTCCAGATCCTCTTCAGCTCGGCGGTGTGTTCGTCGTATTGGCGGTACGCGCCTCCGGCGACGGGCCGGCCTTGCTCCAGGAGGAGCAGGAAGGCGCCGTCGGGAGGGGCGAACTCCGCGGCAGGGTAGAGGCTCAGGTCGTGCGCGGAGCCGTACCGGGTCGTGTACTCGTACGCCAGCTCGTCGAGGAGCGGGCGCGCCAGGGGGTCGGTGGTCGTGGTCCGGTACACGGACAACGCGAAGGTCATGACGGTCCTTCAGGGCGAAGGAGAACAGCGGGGCAGGGCGAGGGGAGGGGAGAGCTCAGGCACTCACGAGGGGCCCGGGTGTGAAGGCGCCGCGGAAAACAGCACGCGGGCAGGGGCAGAGCGGAGGGTCAGCTCAACAGGAAGAGGACCACACGCGACCGAAGTCGATGTGGGAGCGCGTGACCAGCTGCTGCTGCGGATGCATGGCCCCAGTGGAACAGGCATCCGTTTCCGCGTCAACCACGATGAGACGCACGGCTCACCCTGTGGACACCCTTGACAGTGGGGCGTGTTGACCGCATAGCCTCGAAGGGCGGATCGGGCTGAGGGGCCCGGATCCGTGCTCTGCGTGTGAAGGCGCACCCCCGTGTTCGATCCGCCTCTGGCATCCACGGAGCCTCCGCATGTCCGCGACCCTCGTCAAGATCCCCTCCACGGCCCCGCCGGCCGAGCCGCCTCCCCGTGTCGTCCCCACCCGCCGCGCCGGCCAGTGGGTCGCCGCGACCGTCGTCCTCGTCCTCCTCGGCCTGGGACTGCTCTCGGTCGTCCGCAACAAGGCCTTCCAATGGGGCGTCGTCGCCGAGTACTTCACGGCCGCGTCCGTCCTGCGCGGCCTGGGCCTCACCCTGTGGCTGACCGCCCTCGTCATGGCCCTGGGCTTCGTCCTCGGCACCCTGCTCGCCGTCTTCCGCCTGTCCGCCAACCCGGTGCTGCGCGCGGTCAGTTGGGGGTACGTCTGGTTCTTCCGGTCCACTCCGATCCTGGTCCAGCTGCTGTTCTGGTTCAACATCGGCGCGCTCTATCCGACCGTCCTCGGCGTGCACACGGTCAACCTCCTCGGTCCCGTCGCCGTCGCCGTCATCGGCCTCACCCTGCACGAGGCCGCCTACGCCGCCGAGGTCGTGCGCGGCGGCATCCTCTCCGTCGACCGCGGCCAGATCGAGGCCGCCCAGTCCCTCGGCCTCGGCCGGTGGCGCCGGCTCACCCGGATCGTGCTGCCCCAGGCGATGCGCTCGATCGTCCCGCCGGCCGGGAACATGCTGATCGGCACCCTCAAGGGCACCTCGATCGTCTCCGTCATCGCCGTCCAGGACCTGCTCTACTCGACCCAGCTCATCTACCACCGCACGTACGAGGTCATCCCGCTGCTCCTCGTCGCCACCCTCTGGTACGTCGCCGTCACCTCGGTCCTCAGCCTCGGCCAGCACTACGTCGAGCGGTACTACGCCCGCGGCACGGGCAGCACCCGATGAGCCCCCGTCCGTCCCTCGCCATCGTGGGCGCCGGGCCGCGGGGGACCGGTTTCCTCGAACGGCTCGCCGCCAGCCTGCCCGAGCTGTACGGCGACGACCCCCTCGACCTCCACCTCGTCGACCCGCACCCGCCGGGCCCGGGCCGGATCTGGCGCACCGAACAGTCCCCGCTGCTCTGGATGAACTCCCAGGCCGAGGACGTCACCATGTTCACCGACGAGACCGTGCGGCTCGACGGGCCCGTCCGGCCGGGTCCCACCCTCGCCGACTGGGCCGCCCTCGACGGCCGCACCTTCCCCACCCGCCCCCAGCAGGGCGCCTACCTGCGCTGGGTGTACGAGCGGGCCCTCGCCGCCCTGCCCGCGTCCGTCACCGTCCACGAGCACCGCACCACCGCGCTGCGGATCGGCGGCCCCCGCGACGGACGCCAGCGGGTCTGGCTGGAGGCCGGCGCCGAGCCCCTCCTCGCCGACCTCGTCGTCCTCACCGTCGGCCATCTCGATGCCGAACCCGACCCGGAGCAGCGGGCGCTCGCCGACTTCGCCGCCCGCCACCGGCTCGTCCACCTCCCGCCCGACTTCACCGCGGACACCGACCTCTCCGCGCTGCCCGCCGGCGAGCCCGTCCTCGTACGCGGCTTCGGCCTCGCCTTCGTCGACCTGATGGTGCTCCTCACCGAGGGCCGCGGCGGACGGTACGAGGGCGAGGGCGACGACCTCGTCTACGTACCCTCCGGTCGGGAGCCCGTGCTGCACGTCGGATCGCGGCGAGGCGTCCCGTACCACTCGAAGATCGGGTACGTCCTCGACGGCGAACGGCCCCCGCTGCCCCGGTTCTTCGGGGCCGAGCAGACCGACGCCCTCCTCGAACGGGCCGGGGCGCTCGACTTCCGGCGCGACGTGTGGCCGCTCGTCGACAAGGAACTCGGCTGGGCCCATTACCACCGGCTCTTCTCCACCCACCCCGAGCGGACGTCCCTCGCCTGGAGCGACTTCGAGAAGGCCTACGCGGAGGCGCCGCCGCGCGGGGCGGAGGTCGCCGCGCTCGTCGCCGCGGCCGTCCCCGACCCCGCCGACCGCTTCGACCCCGACGCCCTCGACCACCCCCTCGACGGGGTCCGCTTCGGCTCAGCCGAGGAGCTCCAGCACGGCCTG
Source organism: Streptomyces sp. NPDC050842 (assembly GCF_044456565.1). Classification (NCBI taxonomy): domain Bacteria; kingdom Bacillati; phylum Actinomycetota; class Actinomycetes; order Kitasatosporales; family Streptomycetaceae; genus Streptomyces; species Streptomyces sp. NPDC050842. The sequence goes on from NZ_JBITGA010000014.1 coordinate 66,226, forward strand.
CGCGACTACGTCACCGACGATCTGACCCGCCGCCACGACCCGGCCCACAGCCCCGACGCCGCCGTCTTCGCCGCGCTGCTCTCCGTCTACGCGCAGCTCCTCAGGCTCGGCGACCGGATCGACACCGGCGGCTGGTGGCACGGCTTCTTCAGCTACCTCGCCTCCGGCCCGCCCGGACCCCGGCTGCGGCAGCTCCTCGCGCTCTCCCGCGCCGGCGTGGTCCGCTTCCTCGGACCCCAGGTCACCGTCGAGACCGACGAGGAGCGCGGGGTCTTCCGGGCCGCGTCCACCGCCGTCCCGGGGGAGCGGACCGAGGCGCGCGCCCTCGTCGAGGCCCGGCTGCCCGACCCCACCCTGGAACTCACCGGCAGCCCGCTGCTGCGCGCCCTGTACGAGGACGGGGCGCGGGCCACCGCCAGCGGGCTCCTCGTCGTCGACCCCGCCGACGCCCGGATCCTGGAGCGCGACGGACGACCGCACCCGCGCCGCTTCGCGCTCGGCCCGCACACCACCGCCCGGGCCGGCGGCGCCTTCACCCGGCCCCGTACCGGCGGGATCGCCTTCGGGCAGAACGACGTCGCCGCGCGAGCAGCCCTGACCTTCCTGCGCGAGCGGAGCGACCGGAGCGGCCGCGGCGACCGGAGCGATGGCAGCGACCGCGGCGACCGGAGCTGTCGTCTTCCGGCCCCGCTGAGCGCCTGATCCGGGCTCCCCCTCTGCTTCCCGACCCGTTCCCGAGGAACCGCCATGTCTCTCACCAGCGATCCGCCCTCCACCGCCCCCCTCACGAAAGACCCGACCGTCACCCCCGTCCCCTCGGCGTCCGCCGACCTCGTGGTCGTCCCCGTGCGCCACCCCTGGCGCTGGGTGGCCGTCGCCGCCACCGCCGTCCTGCTCGTGCAGTTCGCCCACGGGCTGATCACCAACCCCGGCTGGGAGTGGGACGTCTTCGCCGCGTTCTTCACCACCGAGACGATCCTCCAGGCCGTCTGGGTCACCCTCCAGCTCACCTTCTACGGCACGGCCCTCGGCTTCGCGATCGGCATCGTGCTGGCCTTCATGCGGCTCTCGGCCAACCCGTTCCTGCGGTCGGTCGCCTTCGCCTACATCTGGGCCTTCCGCTCCATCCCGCTCATCGTCCAGCTGCTGTTCTGGTTCAACCTCGCCTATCTCTACAAGGAGTTGAGCATCGGCATCCCCTTCGGGCCGAGCTTCCTCTCCTTCGACACGATGGGCCTCGTCGGCGAGATGAGCGCCGCCGTCCTCGGGCTCGCCCTCCACCAGGCGGCCTACGCGGCGGAGATCGTCCGGGGCGGCGTACTCGCCGTGGACGAGGGCCAGTCAGAGGCGGCGGCCTCCCTCGGCATCCCGAAGCTCCGGCAGCTGCGGCGGATCGTGCTGCCGCAGGCGATGCGCTCGATCCTGCCCAACGCCGCCAACGAGATCATCTCGCTCTTCAAGGGCACCTCGATCGTCTCCGTCATGGCGATCGGCGAACTCTTCTACCAGGTGCAGGTCGTCTACGGCCGTAACGGACGGGTCGTCCCGCTCCTGATGGTCGCCACCGCCTGGTACGTCCTGCTCACCACCGCGCTCTCCGTCGTCCAGCACTACGTCGAACGCCACTACGCGAAGGGGAGCGCCCGATGAGCGCCACCGCCACCGCCCCGAAGACCACCGAGGCCACCACCGCCAAGGTCGAGATCCGCTCCGTCCACAAGAACTTCGGCCCGCTCCACGTCCTGCGCGGCATCGACCTCGACGTCCGGGCGGGTGAGGTCACCGTCGTCCTCGGCCCCTCGGGCTCCGGCAAGTCGACCCTCCTGCGGACCATCAACCACCTGGAGAAGGTCGACAGCGGCACGGTCAGCGTCGACGGCACCCTCGTCGGCTACCGCCGCTCCGGGAACAAGCTCTACGAGCTGCGGGAGCGCGACATCCTCAAGCAGCGCACCCGCATCGGCTTCGTCTTCCAGAACTTCCACCTCTTCCCGCACCTGACGGTCCTGGAGAACATCGTCGAGGCGCCCGTCTCCGCGCTGAAGCGCCCCCGCAAGGACGCCGAGGCCGCGGCCCGGAAGCTCCTCGACCGCGTCGGACTCGCCGACAAGGCGGGGGCGTACCCCAAGCAGCTCTCCGGCGGACAGCAGCAGCGGGTCGCCATCGCCCGCGCGCTCGCCCTGGAACCGGGGCTGCTCCTCTTCGACGAGCCGACCTCCGCGCTCGACCCCGAACTGGTCGGCGAGGTCCTCGACGTCATCAAGGACCTGGCCGCCTCCGGCACCACCATGATCGTCGTCACGCACGAGATCGGCTTCGCCCGCGAGGTCGCCGACACCGTGGTCTTCATGGACGAGGGCCGGATCGTCGAGCAGGGCCCGCCGGCCGAGGTGCTCGACAGCCCGCGCCACGAGCGCACCCGCGCCTTCCTCTCCAAGGTCCTCTGACCGTCCGTTCCCCGTCGCCCTTCCCGTCCGACCGCCCATCCCCGTTCCCGTACCAGGAGTCCGTCATGAAGTCCCGCCGCACCGTCCTCACCGCCCTCGCCTCGCTCACCGCCCTCGGGCTTCTCACCGCCTGCGGTTCGGGGGAGGCCGCGACCGGCGAGATCAAGCCCGAGGGGCAGAAGGGGAACGGCATCAACGTGGGCCCGGACCAGAAGCGCGTCCACACCGCCAAGGTCGACGCCATCGCCGCGCAGGTGCCCGAGGCCGTCCGCAAGAGAGGCACGCTCGTCGTCGGGGTCTCGGCCAACAGCAGTCCGCCGCTCGCCTTCCGCGCCACCGACGACAAGACGCTGATCGGCGCCGAGCTCGACCTCGCGACCCTGGTGGCCGACACCCTCGGCCTGAAGCCCGAGTTCGACCCGGTGTCCTGGGAGAACCTCTTCGTCGGCCTCGACAGCGGCAAGTATGACGCCGTCTTCTCCAACGTCACCGTGACCGAGGAGCGCAAGGACAAGTACGACTTCGCCACCTACCGCCTCGACGACCTGGCCTTCGAGGCGAAGAAGGGCTCCGGCTGGACGGTGAAGGGGCCCGAGGACGTGGCGGGGAAGAAGATCGCCGTCGGCTCCGGCACCAACCAGGAGAAGATCCTCGTCGAGTGGTCCGAGCAGAACGAGAAGGCGGGCCGCAAGGGCGTCGACATCACGTACTTCCAGAACACCAGCGACTACTACCTGGCCCTCCAGTCCGGACGGATCGACGGCTACCTCGGCCCCAATCCCGTCGTCGCCTACCACGTGGCCTCGGCCGGGGAGACCGAGGTCGCCGGGAAGTTCTCCGGCGCGGGCGCCGGGCTCCAGGGCAAGATCGCGGCCACCACGAAGAAGGACAGCGGCCTCGTCGCCGCCTACGCGGCCGCGATCGACCACATCGTCGGGAACGGCACCTACGCCCAGGTGCTCAAGCGGTGGGGACTGGACAGCGAGGCAGTGGAGAAGTCGGAGGTCAACCCGCTCGGCCTGCCCCGCACCAAGAACTGACCCACGCCGCGCCACGGGCTTCCCGAGCCCGTATGGAAAGGTGGAACACCATGAGTACGGATCCCCAGCAGCACTGGCAGCACTGGCACGAGCACCGTGAGGCGGCGGTCGCCTCCTCGTACGGCCCGCTCTCCCTCACGGGCACGCACTGGCTCGCGGATCACCCGGAGGGTCGAATTCCGGCCGTTCCCGGCGCGTGGCGGGAGGACGGCGACGAGGTGCTCCTGACGGCGGAGGCCGAGGACGCGATCACCGTCGACGGGAAGCCCTTCGCCGGCACCGTACGGCTCACCGCCGACCACGCCCCGATCCACGAGTCCCGGGTCGAGTCGGCGGGCCGGCGGCTCGTGGTCCTGCGGCGCGAAGGGCTCTGGGCCGTACGGGACTTCGACCCCGGCTCGGAGGCGCGCCGCGCCTTCGCGGGCATCGAGGCCACCCCGTACGACGAGCGCTGGGTGGTGCCCGGCGTCTTCCGTCCGTACGAGGAGACGCGCAGCGTGCGGGTCGAGAACGCCGACGGACGGGAGCGCGGCCTCGGGCTGGCCGGGGAGCTGGCCTTCGAGCTGCACGGTGGCGAGCACACCCTCCAGGTGGCCGTCGAGGACGACGGTTCGCTGTGGGCGGTCTTCGCGGACGCCACCAGCGGCCGGGACAGCTACCGCTTCCGGTTCCTGCGGCCGGAGGCCCCGGCGGCGGACGGCTCGGTGACGGTGGACTTCAACCGGGCGCTGCTGCCGCCGTGCGCCTTCGCCGACCACTTCATCTGCCCGTTCCCGCCGCCGGGCAACACGCTCGACACCGCGGTCCCGGCGGGGGAGCGGCGGCTGAACCCCTCCTGACCCTTCCGACCAGGGTCTTCCGCGCGGTGCGCGGACGCACGGGCGCCCCCGGCCGCGACGGCCGGGGGCGCCCGTGCGTCCGGCGGTCTTGTGCGTCCGCTCCACGGGGGGTCACTATCACTCACGGCGCATGTCAGGAACACGTCATCTGGCGATGGGGTCCCCCCTGCTCGAACGGAGTTGAGAGCTTGGGGGACTCACGGGCCCGCCACCCACGGGCCCCTCCGCTTTTCCCAGAAGGAGAACAGTGAGGAGCACAGTGAGGATCACCAGCACCCGACTGCTCGCGATCGCCGCGGGATTCGCCGCCGTGACGGCCCTCGGACTTCCGGGCGCCCAGGCCGCCCCCACCCCCGGTCCGGCGGGAGCGGCGCAGCTCGCCCGCGCCGACGCCGCCGTCGACGCCGCCGGGGTCGGCGGCACCGCCTGGTACGTGGACAGAGCGGCGGGCAGAGTCGTCGTCACCGCCGACTCCACCGTCACCGAAGCGGGGATCGCGAAGATCCGCGCGGCGGCCGGCGCCGACGCCGGAACCCTCCGCGTCCAGCGCACCTCCGGCGTCTTCACGCCCCTGCTCGGGGCCGGAGACGCCATCTACGGCAGCGGATACCGCTGCTCGCTCGGCTTCAACGTCCGCAGCGGCAGCACCTACTACTTCCTCACCGCCGGCCACTGCGGCAACTCAGTGAAGACCTGGTACACCAACTCGGCGCAGTCCACCCTGATCGGCGCCACCGTGGGCTCCAGCTTCCCCGGCAACGACTACGCGCTCGTCCGCTACGACAACGCCTCGCTCAGCCACACCGGCGGCTTCACCGCCGCCGACGCCTACGTGGGGGAGTCGGTCAAGCGCTCCGGCTCCACCACGGGCACCCGCAGCGGCACGGTCACCGGCCTCGACGCCACCGTCCACTACTCCGGCGGCGGCACCGTCCGCGGCATGATCCAGACCAACGTCTGCGCCGAGCCCGGCGATTCCGGCGGGGCGCTCTACGACGGCACCAAGGCGCTCGGCCTCACCTCCGGAGGCAGCGGCAACTGCTCCACCGGCGGCACGACCTTCTACCAGCCGGTGCCGGAGGCCCTCGCCAAGTACAAGGTCAGCCTGTACTGAGCCACTGCAACTCCCTTGAGGACAGGGCTTGTTGAAGGCCGTACGGCTGAAAGGCGCCCTTGCGGCCTGAAGTCGTACGGACCGACACTCCCCCACAGCGCAGGCCCAAGGCACCCCCTGGGGCCGCGCCTCACGGGCCCGACCCCCCACGGCGGGCCCCCGATTCCCCTCTGGAGGAACGAGAAGTGAGGACCACGCGCACCACCCCCACGAGAACCGTCCGGATGCTCGCCGTCGCCGCCGGACTCGCCGCCGTCGCGGCGCTCGCCGTCCCCACCGCGAGCGCCGACTCCACGCAGGCCTTCGGCGCGGACCGGCTCGCGGCGGCGAGCGACGCCGTGCTCGCCGCCGACGTGGCCGGCACCGCCTGGCACGTCGACACCGCCACCGGCGCGGTCGTCGTCACCGCCGACTCCACGGTCTCCGCCGCCGAGATCGCGAAGATCAAGCGGCAGGCCGGCGCCGACGCGGGCGCGATCCGTGTCGAGCGGACCCCCGGGAAGTTCACCAAACTGATCTCCGGCGGCGACGCGATCTACGCCGACGGGGGCTGGCGCTGCTCCCTGGGCTTCAACGTCCGGGACAGCGCGGGCGCCTACTACTTCCTCACCGCCGGTCACTGCACCGACGGCGCGGGCACCTGGTACTCCAACTCCTCGCGGTCGACCGTCCTCGGCTCCACCGCCGGGTCGAGCTTCCCGACCAACGACTACGGCATCGTCCGCTACACCAACTCCTCGGTCACCAAGTCCGGCACGGTCGGCAGTGTGGACATCACCAGCGCCGCCAATGCCACGGTCGGCATGTCGGTCACCCGCCGGGGCTCCACCACCGGCACCCACAGCGGCTCGGTGACCGGCCTCAACGCCACCGTGAACTACGGCGGCGGCGACATCGTCTACGGCATGATCCGCACGAACGTCTGCGCCGAGCCGGGCGACTCCGGCGGCCCGCTCTACTCCGGCAGCCGGGCCATCGGCCTCACCTCGGGCGGCAGCGGCAACTGCTCCTCGGGCGGCACGACCTTCTTCCAGCCGGTGACGGAGGCGCTGAACGCGTACGGCGTCAGCGTCTTCTAGGCAGCACGGCGGACGGGGGCCGGAATCCTCTCGTGAATTCGTTCACAAGAGGACTTCCGGCCCCTCCCTCCGGGCCCTTTTCCGGACCTTTTCGCAGGTCATCGGGTGTCGAATGGAGACATCAGAGAGAAAAAGGGACCCGAAGAAGGAGTACCTGCCATGGAGGCCGAGGAGATGGTGGACGGACTGGTCCAGGGCGCGCTCGCGGCGCTCGACCGGTTCGAGACCTTCGACCAGGAGCAGGTCGACCACATCGTCCTGGCGTGAAGGTCCTGACGCGAAGGTCCTGGCGTGACGAAGGCCCCCGCCGCGGCGGGGGCCTTCTCCGCGTGCCTTACGGGCGGGCCTCGCCCAGCTCCTCCGCGATCGGCTCCGACTCGGGCTTGCGCTTCAGCGAGGACATCACCAGGGTGACGGCGGCGCCGACGACCGCCCAGGCCGAGAGGACCAGCATCGAGGAGGTCATGTCGTTGCCCTTGAAGTACGCGATCGAGCGCGCCGCCCAGGTACCGGCGCCCGGCGGCAGGGCGGGGCCGATCGCCTTCCAGAACGGGGGCAGCATCGGCAGCGGGAAGGCGCCGCCCGCGCTCGGGTTGCCCGCGACCACGATGAGGAGGATCGCCAGGCCGATGCCGACGATCCCGAAGACCGACTGCAGGGCGAGCGTGGCGGCGCCGACGGCGAAGACGACCAGGGTGCCCAGGCCCCACAGGGCGGCGATGCTGCCGGGCAGGGCGCCCAGGATCGGTCCGACGATGATCGCGCCGCCGAGGCCGCCGAGGATCGCGTAGAGCGCCAGGACGCCGAGGCGGATGATCGCGCGCTCGCGGTTCGCGGGCCGGGAGCCCGCGCTGATCGCCAGGATCGCGGCGCAGATGTAGCCGCCGACGCACCAGCCGACGACGAGGTAGAAGGCGGAGAGTCCGTCGAAGTCCTCCGGCGACGCGGGGGCCACGTCGACCGTCCGCACGGTGCGCTGCTGGGTCGCCTCCACCGTGGTGAGGATCGTCTCCAGGGCGGAGGAGAGCACGGTGCCGCCGCCGGAGGCGACGAGCAGGGTGTCGGTGCGGCCGGTCGGGTCGACGAGGAGGGCCCCGTCGATGTCCCGGTTCAGGATCTGGTTCCGCGCCTCGGCCTCGTCGGTGACGGCCCGGGGGTCGAGCGGGGCGCCGGGGAGCTGGTCCAGCTGCCCGACGAGCTGCGTGGAGACCGCTGGGGGTGCGACGACGCCGAAGGGTACGTCCGTCGGCTTCGGGTGGTGCAGGGCCCCGACGTACGAGGTGATGAACAGGAGCTGGAGGGCGAAGACGCCGACGACGAGCAGGGCGGCTCGGGGGGTGACGGCGCTTTTCAGTTCATCGACGAGGCTCATGCCCCCCAGGTTCGGGGGAGGCGGGTGTTTCCGCAGGTGGGAGGGGTCCGAATGGCTGACCTGGGCAGGGGTGGGGTGTCCTCCGGGTGTCCCGGGGGTGTCCCGCGCACCGGTTATCGTACGGACGTTCGAAATGGGCTAGGGTGGGAGCGAGGGGGTGGGAACGTACGTACGAATTCGATGCGGGAGTGCGGGAGGTGCGCCATGCCGGGATTCACGCACCTGCACACCGCGTCGGGCTACTCCCTGCGCTACGGGGCCTCGCACCCCGAACGGCTGGCGAAGCGCGCCGCCGAGCGGGGCATGGACGCGCTCGCCCTGACCGACCGCGACACCCTCTCCGGCGCGGTCCGCTTCGCGAAGGCGTGCGCGAAGGAGGGCGTCCGCCCCCTGTTCGGCGTGGACCTCGCCTACGAGGTGGCGGAGCCGGCGGACGACGCGGGCCCGGGCTCCGCTCGCCGGGTGCCCGTCCGGGGCGGCGCCTTCGTCGACGAGTCCGCGCCGCGCGCCCTCTTCCTCGCCCGCTCCCGCGCCGGCTGGGCCTCCCTCTGCGCCATGATCACCGCCGCCCATGCCGGGGGCGGTGCGAGTGGTGCGGGCGGGACAGGCAGGACGGGCGGTGCGGGTGGGGCAGGCGGGATGGGCGGTACGGGCGGGCGGCCCCTGCTGCCCTGGACCGCCGGGCACGACGAGGGCCTGATCGTGCTGCTCGGCCCCGCGTCCGACGTCGGCCGCGCCCTCGCCGCGGGCCGCCCCGACCGGGCCGCCCGGCTGCTCGCCCCCTGGCGCGAGCGGTACGGCGACGCGCTGCGCCTGGAGGCCGTCCACCACGGCCGTACCGGCACCGGCCCCGGATCCCTGCGGCTCGCCGCCCGTACCGTCGGCTTCGCCGCCGAGCAGGGCGTCCCGCCCGTCCTCGCCAACGCCGTCCGCTACGCCGACCCCGGCCAGGGGTCCGCCGCCGACGTCCTCGACTCCGCCCGCCGCCTCGTCCCGATCGACCCCCGCAAGGAGCTCGACAGCGGAGAGGCCTGGCTCAAGGGCCCCGAAGGCCCCGACGGCATGCCGGCCGTCGCCGAGCTGATCGTCGAGGCCGCCGGCTTCCGCCGGGACGCCGCCCACCGGCTGCTCGACCGGACCGCGGCGGTCGCCGCCGACTGCCTGGTCGACCCCGAGGACGACCTCGGCATCGGCTCCGCGCACTTCCCGGAGCCGTACCTCGTCGGCGCCGAGCACCGCACCGCCCAGCGCGTCCTCGCCTCCCGGGCCGCCGCCGGCATGATCCTCAAGGGGTACGAGAAGCGTCGCGCCTACTGGGACCGCATGCACCGCGAGCTGGACGTCATCGCCCACCACGGATTCGCCACCTACTTCCTGACGGTCGCTCAAGTCGTCGACGACGTACGGGACATGGGGATACGGGTCGCCGCCCGCGGCTCCGGCGCCGGCTCCCTCGTCAACCACCTCCTCGGCATCGCCCACGCCGACCCGATCGAGCACGGCCTGCTCATGGAGCGCTTCCTGTCCAAGCGCCGCACCGCCCTGCCCGACATCGACGTCGACGTGGAGTCCGCCCGCCGCCTGGAGGTGTACCGGGCGATCATCGGCCGCTTCGGCACCGAGCGCGTCGCCACCGTCTCCATGCCCGAGACCTACCGGGTCCGCCACGCGGTACGGGACGTCGGCGCGGCCCTCTCCCTCGACCCGGCCGAGACCGACCGGATCGCCAAGGCCTTCCCGCACATCCGCGCCCGGGACGCGCTCGCCGCCCTCGACGAACTGCCCGAACTGCGCGAACTCGCGGGGGAGCGGGGCAAGTACGGCCGGCTCTGGGAGCTGGTCGAGGCGCTCGACGCCCTCCCGCGCGGCATCGCCATGCACCCCTGCGGGGTGCTGCTCTCGGACGCCTCGCTGCTCACCCGCACCCCCGTGGTGCCGACCAGCGGCGAGGGATTCCCCATGTCCCAGTTCGACAAGGAGGACGTGGAGGACCTCGGGCTGCTCAAGCTCGACGTCCTCGGCGTGCGCATGCAGTCCGCGATGGCCCACGCCGTCACCGAGGTCGAGCGTGCCACCGGCGCCCGGCCGGACATCGACGCGATCCCGGAGGGCGACCCCGAGACGTACCGGCTCATCCGCTCCACCGAGACCCTCGGCTGCTTCCAGATCGAGTCCCCGGGCCAGCGCGACCTCGTCGGCCGGCTCCAGCCCGCGACCTTCCACGACCTCGTCGTCGACATCTCGCTCTTCCGGCCCGGGCCGGTCGCCGCCGACATGGTCCGCCCCTTCATCGAGGCCCGGCACGGCCGCGCTCCCGTCCGCTACCCGCACCCCGATCTGGAGGGACCGCTGAAGGAGACGTACGGCGTGGTCGTCTTCCACGAGCAGATCATCGAGATCGTCCGGATCATGACCGGCTGCCGCCGCGACGAGGCCGACCAGGTGCGGCGCGGGCTCTCGGACCCCGGGTCGCAGGGCCGGATCAAGGCCTGGTTCGCGCAACAGGCCTCGGCGCGCGGGTACGACACCGAGGTCGTCGCCCGCACCTGGGAGATCGTGGAGGCCTTCGGCTCGTACGGCTTCTGCAAGGCGCACGCGGTGGCCTTCGCCGTACCGACCTACCAGTCGGCCTGGCTCAAGGCGCACCACCCGGCGGCCTTCTACGCGGGGCTGCTCACCCACGACCCCGGCATGTACCCCAAGCGGCTGCTGCTCGCGGACGCGCGGCGGCGCGGGGTGCCGGTGCTGCCGCTGGACGTGAACCGCTCGGCGGTCGCCCACCGTATCGAACTGGTGTCCGATCAGCCGGTGGTGTGGGGGCTCCGGCTCGGCCTCGCCGACGTCCACGGCATCGGCGAGACCGAGAGCGCCCGCATCGAGGCCGGACAGCCCTACGCCTCCCTGCTCGACTTCTGGGAGCGGGCCCGCCCGCGCACCCCCGTCGCCGAACGGCTCGCCCAGGTCGGCGCGTTGGACGCCTTCGGCGCCAACCGCCGCGACCTGCTGCTCCACCTCACCGAACTCCGGCGCATCCACCGGGGAGCCGCCTCCCACGGCGGCCAACTCCCGCTCGCCCAGGGCGGGAAGACCGCTCCCGTCGGCCTGCCCGACCTCGACGACACGGAACGCCTCAGCGCCGAGCTCGGCATCCTCGGCATGGACACCTCCCGCCACCTCATGGACGACCACCACGCCTTCCTCCGCGAACTCGGCGTCGTCTCCGCCCAGCGGCTGCGCGACACCCCCCACGGCCGGACCGTCCTGGTCGCGGGCGCCAAGGCCGCCACCCAGACCCCGCCGATCCGCTCCGGGAAACGGGTCATCTTCAGCACACTCGACGACGGTACGGGCCTGGTCGACCTCGCCTTCTTCGACGACGCCCACGAGCGGTGCGCCCACACCGTCTTCCATTCCTGGCTGCTCCTCGTCCGGGGCGTCGTGCAGCGGCGCGGCCCGCGCAGCCTCAGCGTGGTCGGCTCGGCCGCCTGGAACCTCGCCGAACTGGTCGAACTGCGGGCGTCCGGCGGTCTGGAGGCGGTGGGGGCACGGCTCGCGGAGCCCGTACCGACCGGAGGGGACGGCGACTCCGGCCGCCGCATCACGATGCCCACCGGCTACGAGATGAACCCCTGGGCCGACCTCCGGCCGGCCGGCGAAGGCGCGACGCAGCCGCCCAGGAAGCTCTGGCACAGCAGCCCGGGGAGCGCGGGATGATCCTCTGCGTACGCTTCCGCCTCGAACCGATGTGGGAAGCCCTGCTGCCCCAACTGGTCGAACTCCTCGGCGAGTTCACCCCGACGGTCGAGGTGGCCCCGCCCTCCGAGGTGCTCGCCGACGTGCGCGGCGCGCTGCGCTACTTCGACCGGAGCCCCGCCGAGCTCGCCTCGGTGATCCGGGTCAGGGCGCTCGCCCTGTACGGAGTCGACTGTGTCATCGGTGCCGGGCCCAACCCCATGCTGGCCAGGATGGCGGCCCGCGAGGCCCGGCCCGGCGTGACCCTCGTCGTCGAGGACCCGGCCGCCTTCCTGCGCGACCGGCCGGTCGTCGCGCTCGACGGCGTCGGCCGCACCACCGCCCGTACCCTCTGCGGCTACGGGCTCGACTCCGTCGGCCGGGTCGCCGACGCGCCGCTCGGCGTGCTCCAGCGGCTCGTCGGCGCGAAGACCGGCCGCGAGCTGTGGGAACGGGCGCGAGGCATCGACCGCACCCCCGTCGTCCCGAACGCGGTCTCCCGGTCGGCGGCGGCCGAACGCTCCTTCCCGCACGACGAGATCGACCGGACGGAACAGCGCCGGGCCCTCCTCTCGCTCGCCGAGGAGCTGGGCACCCGGCTGCGCACGGAGGAGCAGGTCTGCCGCTCGCTCGCGCTCACCGTGCGGTACGCGGACCGGAGCACGACGACCCGGAGCCGTACCCTGCCCGAACCGACCGCCCACTCGGCGGCGCTCGTCTCCCTCGCGTACGCGCTCCACGACTCCCTCGGCCTCCAGCGGGCCCGGGTACGGGGCATCGCGCTACGCGCCGAGGGGCTGTCGGGTGCCGAGGGGGCCGCGCACCAGCTGTCCCTGGACCCGTCGGACGAGAAGGCCCGACGGATCGAGGCGGTGGCGGACCGGGCGCGGGCGAAGTTCGGACCGAGGGCGGTGCTGCCGGGCTCACTGGTGGCCTGATCTCGCTCGTACCCACGGCTCGTGACGACACCTCACTTTTTACCGACGCGTAACTTCCCAGCCAAGGCTACCCGTGCGTAGCTTGGCTGAAGCGCATCCCCACCGCGCATCCCCACTTGTGGTCCGGGCCGCAGGGCTTAGGGGGTGCCTTGTCGATCATGCCGGGCTCGCGGGGTCTGGCACCGCGCCTCGCCGCGTTGTCGTCGGTCGCCAACGCTCCGCGTTGACTCCCTCCTCCGCCTTGCGATGCACGGCACCAGACCCCGCTCCCTGATCAGGCCTGACCGGCAAGGCACCCCCAGCACCCCCACCATCCCCTTGAGCCGCAAGGAGATCGCCCGATGCTGCCCCGGAAATCCCTGAAGTCCTGGACGCACGCCGTCAGAGCGCTGTCCGTCCTGCTGCTGACCGCCGCCGCCACGCTCGCTCCCACCGCCACCGCCTCGGCCCAGACGGAGACCGTCACCTCCAGTCGTGGCTGGAACGACTTCTCCTGCAAGCCCTCCGCCGCGCACCCGCGCCCGGTCGTCCTCGTCCACGGCACCTTCGGGAACTCCGTCGACAACTGGCTGGTCCTCGCGCCGTACCTGGTCAACCGCGGGTACTGCGTCTTCTCGCTCGACTACGGCCAGCTGCCGAACGTGCCCTTCTTCCACGGCCTCGGCCCCATCGCGAAGTCCGCCGAGCAGCTCGACGCGTACGTGGACCGGGTCCTGGCCGCGACCGGCGCCCCCGAGGCGGACCTCGTCGGACACTCGCAGGGCGGCATGATGCCCCGCTGGTACCTCAAGTTCCTCGGCGGAGCCGACAAGGTGAACGCGCTCGTCGGGATCGCCCCCGACAACCACGGCACCACCCTCCTCGGCCTCACCAAGCTCCTGCCGTACTTCCCCGGGGCCGAGGACCTGATCAGCTCCACGACCCCGGGCCTCGCCGACCAGATCGCCGGCTCGCCGTTCATCACCAAGCTCAACGAGGGCGGCGACACCGTCCCCGGGGTCCGCTACCACGTCATCGCGACCCAGTACGACGAGGTGGTCACCCCGTACCGCTCGCAGTTCCTGTCCGGCCCGAACGTCACCAACGTCCTCATCCAGGACAAGTGCGCGCTCGACCTCTCGGAGCACGTGGCGATCGGCACGGTGGACCGGGTCACCTTCCACGAGGTGGCCAACGCCCTCGACCCGGCCCGCGCGACCCCGACCACCTGCCTGTCGGTGATCGGCTAGGGCTCCCGCCATTGGGCCGACAAATGACGCTCGTCAGGTGTGGTTGACGCGCGTCGACGGGGCGGCCAGTCTCGGGGGTGGCCCGGCCACGGGTCACCCCCGGTCTTGTGAGGCAATGGAGGCTCGATGCCCCGCCGTACCGCACATTCCAAGCCCGTCCGCCTTCTCCTATCGATTGTCATGCTCATGGCTTCCGTGGTGGGCGGGGTGGTGGCGACCGCCGGTACCGCTCACGCGGACGGCTGCTACACCTGGTCGCGCACCCTCTCCGAAGGAGCCTCCGGCTCCGATGTGACGCAACTGCAGATCCGGGTCGCCGGCTACCCCGGCTACGGCGCCGTCCTCGCGATCGACGGGGCCTACGGCCCCGGGACCGCCGCGGCCGTCAAACGCTTCCAGGCCGCCTACGGGCTGGCCGCCGACGGTGTCGCGGGCCCCGCGACCTTCAGCAAGATCTACAGCCTTCAGGACGACGACTGCACGCCGATCCACTTCACCTACGCCGAGCTGAACAACTGCAACACCACCTGGGCGGGCGGCGCGGTGAGCGCCACCACCGCCAAGTCCAACGCGCTGCGCACCATGTGGAAGCTGGAGGCCCTCCGCCACGCGCTCGGTGACCAGTCCATCCGCGTCACCAGCGGGTTCCGCAGCCACGCGTGCAACGACGCGGTGGGCGGAGCCTCGTCGAGCCGTCATCTGTACGGTGACGCGGCCGACCTGGGCTCCGGCCCCCACTCGCTGTGCCGCCTGGCCCAGCAGGCCCGCAACCACGGCTTCAACGGCATCCTCGGGCCCGGCTATCCCGGCCACAGCGACCACACCCACGTCGACCACCGCGCCGGTCGCTTCTGGTCGGCCTCGGGCTGCGGAATCTGACAGACCCTATCGGTGGGTCCGGCGTCGCCGGGCCGTCCCGAAGAGCACGGCCGCACCGAGCGCGAGCACGGCGGCGCCACCGACCGCGAGGTACGGGGTGGTGGCGTCGCCCCCGGTCTCGGCCAGGAGCTCCCCGGAACCGGAACCGGAACCGGCGGCCGGGGCAGGCGCGTTGGGAGTCTCGGCAGCGGCCTCGGTCGGGGCCTCGGCGGCGGGGGTGGTGGCCGTCTCCTCGGCCGACCGCGTGGACTCAGGAGCGGCCGCCGTCTGCTCCGCCCCGGTCGACGGGTCGGCGTCCCCGTGCCCGCCGTGCTCGACGGAGGACTCGTCCTTCCCGTCCTCGATCTGCTCCTCGCTCGGAGCGGAAGCGGTCGGCGCGGGGGCGGTCCCGCCGCTCTCCTCCCCGAACACCACGTCCGAGCAGGTGTAGAACGCCTCGGGGGAGTCGGAGCGCTGCCAGATCGAGTAGATCAGGTGACGGCCCGACTTCTTCGGCACCGTCCCCTCGAAGACGTAGTCGCCGTTCTCCATCCGCGGGTCGGTGACCGTCGCGAACGGCTTCTCCTCCAGGTCCGACCACGCCAGCGGCTTCGACGGGTCGTACCCGTCCTTCGTCACGTACAGCTCGAACGAGCCCCGGTGCGGGGCGGTCCCCTTGTAACGGAAGGTGTGCGCCCCGGAGCCCAGGGCGCTCGCCGGCCAGTCGGCCCGCGCCAGGTCGAGCCCCCGGTACTTGTCGTTGCCCGCGCTGCACAGCTTGCCGTCCGGGATCAGCTCCCGGTGCTTCCCGGCGGCGTTCGCGATGTTCACCGCGTTCCAGTCGTAGAACGCCTGAGCCCCGCTCGCCGCCACCGCGGCCTGACAGGCCGCCGACCGCGGAGACTCGGGCCCCTCCGCGTAACAGGCCGAGACCCGGCTCACCGGATCCGTCATCGACCCGTGCGCGAACGCGGGCCCGGACGCGAGCCCGGACAGGCCCAGCAGCGCGGTTGCGGTGACGGCCGCGGCCGTACGGCGAGAAGTCATGGGGGGACAGCTCCTTCACGAGGGTGGGGCGTGGGGGGTTGGCAAGGAAACTAGCCGCCCGGACCCGCGAAAAAGCCGGTGAGGAGGGGGAGATGGCGATCCTTAGGGCCGCTTTAAGGCGGACGTAAGAAGCTCCTGAGAAACCAGTGTCCGAGGCCGTCCTCGGTGTCAGCCCAGGCGGCGGTAGCGGCGTTCCGGGCGGCCTGTGCCGCCGTAGCGGAGGGTGATCTCCGCGCGGCCCGTCTGGGCGAAGTACTCCAGGTAGCGGCGGGCGCTGACGCGGGAGAGGGCGCCGGCTTCCGCGCATTCCGTTGCCGAGAGGCCCTCCGGGTGGGCGCGGAGGACCGAGTCGACCAGGTCGGCCGTGTGGGCGGCGAGGCCCTTCGGGAGTTCGCGGGAGCCGCGCGGGCGGGTGCCGAAGATCTGGTCCACGTCCTCCTGGCGGGCCTCGTCGAGGTCGTCGAGGCGGCTGCGCAGCGAGGCCACGTGGCGCAGCTGCTCGTGGAGCGCCGCCTGGCTGAACGGCTTGATCAGATAGTGCAGCGCCCCCGCCCGCAGAGCCTCACGGATCGTCGCCACGTCCCGCGCCGCCGTGATGAAGAGCGCGTCCGTGGCCAGGCCCGCCGCGCGCAGCTCGCGCAGCACCTGGATGCCGTCCATGTCCGGCAGGAAGACGTCGAGCAGCACCAGGTCGGGTCGGAGCCGCTCGGCCGCGCGCAGCGCCTCGGCGCCGTTGTGCGCGACCCCGGACACCGTGAAGCCCTCCACCGCCGACACATAGCGGCAGTGCAGCTTGGCGACCATGAAGTCGTCGTCCACCACCAGCACGTTCGTCACCCCGACACGCTAGGTCGCGACCACAACGACCACAACGTCCATTGATTGCGGAAGAGAGACAGCTTCTTCACGTACCGGCAACATGTGGGCCACCTCACACCCCCCTTTCCCTCCTGCCTGAGAGGCGGCACACGTGCGTCTGCGCACTCCCCTCGCTCTCCTCGGGTCGGCGTTGCTGGTCCTCGTCGGTCCGCCGCTGCTCACCAGCGGCAGCGACACCGACACCGGCACGCGGATACCCGGACTGCGCTTCATGGTCCCCAACACCCCCGGCGGCGGATACGACATCACCGCCCGCACGGCCGCCAGGAACGCCGAGGAAGCCGGTCTCACCGGCGACATCGAGGTCTTCAACCTGCCCGGCGCGGGCGGCACCGTCGGCCTCACCCGGCTCGTCGGCGAGCGCGGCAACGGCCGCCTCGCCATGTCCATGGGCCTCGGCGTCGTCGGCGCCGTCCACACCAACAAGACCCCCAGGACCCTCGCCGACACCACCCCGATCGCCCGGCTCACCGAGGAGCAGGACATCGTCGTGGTCGGGAAGGACTCCCCGTACAAGACGATCCAGGAGCTGCTGGCCGTCTGGAAGAAGGATCCCGGGAAGGTGCCCGTCGGCGGCGGGTCCTCGCCCGGCGGGCCCGACCACCTCGCCCCGATGCTGATGGCCCAGGCCGCCGGGATCGCCCCCAAGGACGTCAACTACGTCCCCTTCGACGGCGGCGGCGAACTCCTCGCCTCCATCCTCGGCAACAAGGTCGGCTTCGGCGTCTCCGGCGTCGGCGAGTACCTCGACCAGATCAAGGCGGGCGAGCTGCGCCTCCTCGCCGTCACCGGCCCGAAGCGGGTCCCCGGCCTCGACGCCCCCACGCTCCGCGAGGCCGGACTCGACACCGAGTTCACCAACTGGCGCGGCATCGTCGCACCTCCCGGTCTCTCCGACGCCGAACGCGAGAAGCTCGTCGGCCTCGTCACCGAGCTGCACGACTCGCCGCAGTGGCGCGAGTCCCTCAAGACCCACGGCTGGAACGACGCCTTCCTGCCCGGCGAGGAGTTCGGCACCTTCCTCACCGCACAGGACCGACGCGTCGCCTCCGTCCTCAAGGAGCTCGGCCTGTGACCACCCCACCGAAGGACCGGCTGCGCGGGCGTTCCGAGCTCGGCGTCGGCGCCCTCCTCTTCCTCCTCGGCGTCCTCGTCCTCACCGACGCCCTCACCCTCGACACCGACGTCACCGGCCGCGGCCCCGTCGGCCCCGCCACCGTCCCCCTCGTCGTCGGCTGCGGCCTCCTCGTCGTCGCCGTCCTCCTCACCGTCGACGTCCTGCGCGGCGGCCGCGGCGAGGCCGAGGCCGGCGAGGACGTCGACCTGACCGAGCCCGCCGACTGGCGCACCGTCCTCCTCCTCGCCGGTGTCTTCCTCGCCTTCGCCGTCCTCATCGGCCCCCTCGGCTTCCCCGTGGCCGGCGCCCTCCTCTTCTGGGGAGCGGCCTACGCCCTCGGCAGCCGCCACCTCCACCGCGACCCGCTCATCGCGGCCGCCCTCTCCCTCTTCACCTACGGCGTCTTCGACAAGCTGCTCGGCGTCCCGCTGCCCGGCGGCCCGCTGATGGGAGTGATCTGATCCATGGATTCCCTCTACTCCCTCATCGACGGCTTCGGGACCGCCCTCACCCCGATGAACCTGCTGTGGGCCGCCGTCGGCGTGCTCCTCGGCACCGCCATCGGCGTCCTGCCCGGCATCGGCCCCGCCATGGCCGTCGCCCTGCTGCTCCCGGTGACGTACGGACTCGAACCGACCGGCGCCTTCATCATGTTCGCCGGCATCTACTACGGCGCCATGTTCGGCGGCTCCACGACCTCGATCCTGCTCAACACCCCCGGCGAGAGCGCCGCCGTCGTCGCCGCCATCGAGGGCAATCCGATGGCCAAGGCGGGCCGGGGCGCGCAGGCGCTCGCCGCCGCCGCCATCGGCCACTTCGCCGGCGGCATGATCGGCACGATCCTGCTCGTCGTCCTCGCCCCGACCGTCGCCGCGCTCGCCGTCGACATCGGCGCCCCGGACTACTTCGCCCTCATGGTCCTCGCCTTCATCGCGGTGACCTCCGTCCTCGGCTCCTCCCGCATCCGCGGCCTCGCCTCCCTCCTCATCGGCCTCACGATCGGCCTCGTCGGCCTCGACCAGATGACCGGCCAGCAGCGCCTCACCTTCGGTTCGCTCCAGCTCGCCGACGGCGTCGACGTCGTGATCGTCGCGGTCGGCCTCTTCGCGATCGGCGAGGCCCTGTGGGTCGCCGCGCACCTGCGCCGCACGACGGGCGAGGCCATCCCCGTCGGCCGGCCCTGGCTCGGCAGGGACGACGTGAAGCGGACCTGGAAGTCCTGGCTGCGCGGTCCCTTCATCGGCTTCCCGCTCGGCGCGATCCCGGCCGGCGGCGCCGAGATCCCCACCTTCCTCTCGTACGTCACGGAGAAGCGGCTCTCGAAGCACAAGGAGCAGTTCGGCAAGGGCGCCATCGAGGGCGTCGCGGGACCCGAGTCGGCGGCCTCCGCCTCCGCCGCGGGCACGCTCGTCTCGATGCTCACCCTCGGCCTGCCCACGACCGCCGTCGCCGCCGTGATGCTCGCCGCCTTCCAGCAGTACGGCATCCAGCCCGGCCCCCTGCTCTTCGAGCGGGAACCCGACCTGGTCTGGGGCCTGATCGCCTCGCTCTTCGTCGGCATGGTGCTGCTGCTCGCCCTCAACCTGCCGCTCGCGCCGGTCTGGGCCAAGCTGCTGCGCATCCCGCGCCCGTACCTCTACGCCGGCATCCTCTTCTTCGCCGCCGTCGGCGCGTACGCGGTGGGCGGCGAGGCGCTCGACCTCGTGGTCCTGCTCGTCATCGGGCTCATCGGCCTCGGCATGCGGCGCTACGGACTCCCGGTGCTGCCCGCCGTCATCGGCGTCATCCTCGGACCGGCCGCCGAACAGCAGCTCCGCCGTGCCCTCCAGATCAGCGACGGCTCCCTGACGGGCCTGGTGAACACCCCGTTCTCGGTCACCGTGTACGCCGTCGTCGTGGTCCTGCTCGCCTGGCCGCTGCTGAGGAAGGTGATCATCCGCCGTCGTAACGTGACGGTATGACAGATGCCTTGATCCGCCCGGCGGTCACCGCCGACGTGCCCGCCGTGAAGGCCGTGATCGACGCGGCCTTCCACCCCTACATCGAACGGATCGGTCTCGTGCCGGCCCCGATGGAGGCGGACCACGCGGCGAACGTGGCCGCCGGGCTCGTGTTCGTCACCGGCGATCCGGTACGGGGCCTGGTGGTCGTCGTCCCCGAGGCGGACCACCTCTACCTCGACGCGATCGCCGTCCACCCCGACGCCCGGGGCACGGGACTGGGCCGCGCCCTCCTGCGGTGGGTGGAGGCGCGGGCGCGGCAGCTCGGCCGGCCCGAGGTACGGCTGCTGACCAACGCGATGATGTGGGAGAACCAGAAGCTGTACGAGCGGTACGGCTACGAGGTCGTCGAGCGGCGCGCGGACGGACCGTACGATCGTATCCACTACCGAAAAGTCCTCAACGCGCCCCCAATGGGGTGAGTTTCGGACATCGGGCAGCTTGATCCGGTATCCCTGGCGGGCAGCACCATCCCCCCATCCCCCCATGCCCCCGAAGGGACCCCGCTCATGCGCGTACGCAACTCCCTCGCCGCCCTCGCCGCAGGCATCCTGCTCGCCGCCGCCGTCGCCCCTCTCGCCCACGCGGGAGAGGCCGACGGCCTCTCCGTCCACGGATACGGGACCGTCGCCGCCGACAGCACCGTGACCCTCTCCGGCACATACCGCTGCGTCGACGACACCGCGGGTCCCGTCTTCGTCAGCTCCACCCTCCGCCAGGGGAACCGTTCCGCCGGGATCGGCGGCACCCGGGCCGTCTGCGACGGGCAGGTCCACGAGTGGGTCAACACCTCCGTGGTGAAGGACCCCGCCTACCAGCCAGGCGCCGCCCGGGTCGAGGCCACCCTCGTGCAGCTCACGGCCGGCCCGGCGGGCCTGCCGACGCCCGGCTTCCTCGCGACGGAGCAGTCGGACGTCGAGCTGTACTGACCGCTACCGGCTCTACCGGCTCTACCGGCTCTACCGGTTACGGGCTCTACCGACCCAGCAGGTCGATCAGGCCCTCACGGCCGAGCACTTCGAGCTCGTCGAGGGCCACGACGGCACGGGCCGCCGCCTCCGGGTCGGAGGCGGCGAGGCCGCTCGCCTCGAACTCGTCCTCGTCGAGCCGCAGCACCTCGCTGCCGTCCGCCGACACCCACAGGTCCAGGTCCAGGTCCTCGACCACCACCCCCGAGCCGTCGATCTCGGCCGGCCGGGTGATGTCGCAGTACCAGCCCTTGAGGGTGCCGTCGGCGGACCACACCTCCTTGACCGTGTACCAGCGGTCGCGCCAGTAGTGCTCCACGAAGACGTCGCCCGGTTCGAACCGTACGAAGCCGAAGTCCCGTACCCCCTCGGCGGCCCACGGGGCACGGACCGAGAGCCGGCCGCCCTCCTCCGTGAGGCCCTCCTCCGTGAGCACTTCCGCCGGGTAGCGGATCTTCGTCCGTCCCGCCTTCACCAGGGTGATCTCAACCGATCGTCCGGACATGCCGCACCTCCACCGCGCCGATCTCGTAACCGAACCACTCGTTGATCGCCAGCATCGGCTCGTTGCCGGCATCGTTGCTGGTGAAGGCCTCCACGCAGCCCGCCGCACGGGCCCGGTGCAGGGACGCGTTCTTGGCGAGCTTCGCGAGCCCGCGGCCGCGGAAGGCGGGCGCCGTGCCCGTCATTCCCGAGTTGTACCGGCCGAGCCCGTCCGTCTGCGCCGCGCTGAACGCCGCGGGCACCCCGTCCACCACCGCGACCGTCGTCAGCGCCCGGTCGTGCAGGGGGTGGTTCCAGGTGGTCTCCCGCCAGTGCGCGTAGTCGTCCAGCGAGGCCCCCACGTCACCCGGCTCGTCGGCGGTCGTCACCGCGTCCAGCTCGAAGATCGCCCGCGGATCGGCCGCGAAGTCCGCGGCCGTCAGCAGTTCGACACCGGCCGGCGGCTCCTGGAGCGGCGGCAGTTCGGCCGTCGTCAGGTCGAGACGGAGGAAGTGGGCGGAACGGCTGGGCGCGTAGCCCCGCCGCTCGGCCCACGCGCGGTCCTCCGGCGTGTCCATGACCCAGCTGTACAGGGTCCGCGCGCCCTGCTCCGCGAGGTGCTCCTCGGCGGCGCGCAGCAGCGCCGTCCCGGCACCGAGCCGCTGGCGCGCGGGGTCCACGTACACGTTGACGGAGCCGATGCCGGGCTCCGGCGCGTCGTGGGCGATCCGCTGCTGGACGGTCCCGATGACCTCGCCGTCCTCGGTCACCGCGACGAGCGGCCGCTCGTGGCTGTCGGGGTGGGCGTGCGCCCAGTCGAAGACGAGCTGCTCGGCGGTCACGAGCATGAAGGGCACGGCGGCACGGCGGACCCGGGCGAAACCCTCGGCGTCCTCGGCTCGTACATCACGGACGATCACAGTCATGTGGCCGCACGCTACGGGTGGAGGGTGCGCAGCCGCCTCCCATTTTCCCGCGGGGTGGGGGCAGAATCGGCGCGTGACACTCACCATCGCCGTGGACCACGACTCCACCACCGCTCCGTACGAACAGCTGCGTGCCCAGATCTCGGAGCGGGCCCGGTCGGGCAGACTGCCGGTCGGATACAAGCTGCCGACGGTACGGGGACTCGCGGAGGAACTGGGACTCGCCGCCAACACCGTCGCCAAGGCCTACAAGGCGCTGGAGGCGGACGGAGTGATCGAGACGCGCGGGCGCCACGGGACCTTCGTCGCGGCGGCCGGCGACGCGGCGACCCGCCGGGCCGCCACCGCCGCCGCCCAGTACGCCGAGGAGGCCCGTCGCCTCGGCCTCAGCCGCGAGGCCGCGCAGGCGGCGGTGAGCGAGGCCCTGCGGGCGGCGTACGACAACTGACCGGCCCCTGAGCGGGGCCTTGACCGGGCCCCGCCTTTCACAGGCCCCGCCTCTCCACAGGACCCGCCTCTCCACAGGACCCGCCTCCGCAAGACCCGTCTCTACAGGTAGAGTCCCGCCCCCGCCGTACGGGGTTCCGGGAGTTCCGCCGGGGGCGTGCCGCGGCGCAGCGCGAACAGCTCCGCCAGCGTCGCGCCCTCGCGCGGCACGCCCTCCTCGCGTCCGAGCCAGGTGACGGACTCCGCCCTGGTCAGCGGCCCGACCTCGATCCGCGCCAGACAGCGCCCCGGGCGGACGACGGCCGGGTGGAGCCGCTCCAGGTCCTCGTTGGTGGTGACCCCGACCAGGACGTTACGTCCCTGCCCGAGCAGCCCGTCCGTCAGGTTGAGCAGCCGCGACAGGGCCTGCCCCGCCGTGTGCTTCGCCTCGCCCCGGATCAGCTCGTCGCAGTCCTCCAGGAGCAGCAGCCGCCAGCGGCCCTTCGCCGTGCCCTCGTCCTCCCCGATGGCGATGTCCATCAGATAGCCGACGTCGTTGAACAGCCGCTCAGGGTCCAGGACACAGTCCACCTGGCACCACTCCCGCCAGGACCGGGCCAGGGTCCGCAGCGCGGACGTCTTGCCCGTCCCCGGCGGCCCGTGCAGCAGCAGGAGCCGGCCCGCGATCGACTCCGGGGTCACCGTCATCAGGCGGTCCATGGAATCGGCCACCGGCGCCGAGTAGTTGGGCCGGACCTCGTCCCAGGTCCCGGCGCTGATCTGCCGGGTGGTGCGGTGCGGGCCGCGCCGGGGCGACACGTACCAGAAGCCCATCGTCACGTTCTCCGGCTGCGGTTCCGGCTCGTCCTTCGCCCCGTCGGTCGCCTCCTTGAGGACCCGCTCCGCGAGTTCCGCGTCCGAGGCCGTGACGGTGACGTCCGCGCCGCGGTTCCAGCGGGAGATCAGCAGCGTCCAGCCCTCGCCCTCGGCGAGCACGGCGCTGCGGTCGTCGTCCTTCGCGGCCCGCAGGACCCGGGCGTCCGCGGGAAGGAGCGTCGCCTCGGGCTTGACCCGGTCCAGGGTGGTGCTGTGCGAGTGAGGCTGCTCGCCGGTCGCGAAGCGGCCGAGGAAGAGCGCGTCGACGACGTCGGCCGGCGAGTCGCTGTCGTCGAGGTTGAGCCTGATGGGCAGCGCCCGCTGAGGCTCGGACGGTACCGGTGGGGTGTCAGCCATGGCGCCCATGATCCGGCAACCGGGCATTCCGTGCACCGTGTTTTGAACGGGACGTTCCCCCCGGTCGCCGGTCGCCGGTCGCCGGTCGCCGGTCGCCGGTCCGGCGGTACGTCAGATCCAGTGACCCCGTGCGACGCCCCGGGCGCGCCGGACGAGCGCGTACCCCTTCGTCACGGTCCGGTCCGCCGCGAAGTTCCAGGCGATCGCCCGGCCCTCCACGAGCCGGGTGAACTCCTTGATCCCCGTCGACCGGCGCACGGTGACCCGCTCCAGGGCGTACGGCCCCTGCCCGCGGCAGGCCAGGGCGTTGCCGACGGCGAGCGCCTGCGTGAACCCGGCCTCCCGGACCGTGCGCCTGACCCGCCGGCTGGAGTATCCGTACGGGTACGCGAAGGAGGCCGGGGCGCTGCCGAGCTCCTCGCCGACGATCTCCCGGCAGCGGAGCGTCTCGAAACGCAGCCGCCGCGCGTCGAGCTGGTCGAGCTGCGGATGGGTGTGGCTGTGGCCGCCGATCTCCGTGCCCGCGTCGGCCAGTTCGCGCACCTGCTCCCAGTCGAGCATGGTGTCGAGCGCCCCGCCCTCGTCGTGCTTGCCGCGCAGCCAGCCGGTGGAGACGAAGACGGTGCTCGCGAAGGAGTGCGCGGCGAGCACGGGGAGGGCGTGCCGGTGCACGCCCTCGTATCCGTCGTCGAAGGTGACGAGGAGCGGCCGGGCGGGCAGCGGGCTGCCGGTGCGCCAGGCGTCGGCGAGCGCCGCGGTCGTCAGCGGGGTGAAGCCGCGCTCGGCGACCACCGCCATCTGCGCGGCGAAGGCCTCGGGGGTGACGGAGAGCCCCAGGGTGGCGGGAGCGGGATCCCGGTCGACGGCGTGGTACATGAGGACGGGCACGCCGCGGTTGCGTACGGCGCCGGTCTCCGCCTCCGCGTTCACGAGGCGGCCCCCTCGACGGCGCTGTCCTTGGCCGTACGCTCGTCGGTCGTACGGTCGTCGGTCCTACGGCCAACGGTGGTGCCGTTCCGGGCCGCACCGTCCCCCGCCCGTTCGATCGGTCCCCAGGAGAACGTCGGGTCGCCCCGCCGTGCCCGCAGCGTGCCGAGCGCGTAGCCGCCGGCCGCGACCGTCACCCCGGTCACGATCGCCCCGGCCCGCCCCGCGCCGCCGGACCGGCCGCGCAGCGCGTCGCGCACCCCGCGCAGGACACCGGCGGGCAACACCCTTGTGGTGTAGCGCCGTTCGGACTCCAGCCCCTTCTGCGCGCCGACGCTCCGCGCGACGAGCGCCTTGGAGAGACCCTCGGCGTAGACCCGGGTACGGAAGTAGCCGAAGCGCTCACGGACGGCGGGCACCTTGTGGTGGATGACCGCCCGGTCGTCGATCAGCAGGATCGCCCCGGGCAGTGCCTTGGCGAGCCGGATGCACAGCTCGGTCTCCTCGCCGCCGAGGGGCCGCCGGTCGCCGTCCCGGCCGATGCCGGTGGCGAAGCCGCCCGCCGCGTCGAAGGCGGTGCGGCGGAAGGAGGCGTTGCCGCCGAGGACGTTGCGCACGCGGGCCCGGCCCGGGGGCAGGCCCCGGTACGTACAGCCGACGACCCAGTCGAACTCCTCGGGGAACCAGGTCGGGCGGCGGCCGGAGGCCCAGGCGGGCAGGGTCCGGCCGCCGACGGCCATGACCTCGGGGCCGTCGTAGGCGGCGGCGAAGTGGTGGAGCCAGTCCCGCTCGGCGACGGCGTCGTCGTCGAGGAAGGCCACGAACTCGCCGCGGGCGGCGGAGATCCCGGTGTTGCGGCCGGAGGAGAGGCCGCGGGGGCCCGCGTTGGCGAGCACCCGCACCTCCTCATGGAGCCGCTCGTCCGCGTACTCCTCGGTGAGCCGTTCCAGGAGACGCTCGTTGTGGTCGACCACGAGCAGCGTCTCCAGCGGCGGCAGCGACTGCTTCCGTACGGAGTCGACGGCGGCGAGGATGTCCTCCCACCGCTCCTCCGTGTAGACGCAGATCACCACCGAGAAGCCGTGCGGGGACGTGCGGTCGTTCAAGACACCTCTCCCCGGGGGACGTTGACCGAGAACGCGGCGGGCCGGCGGCGGGCGGCCTTGCGGACGCCCTTCTCCTTCAGGATGACCTTGAGGACCCGGATCCCGTCGCGCACGGCGTTGAGGTTGCTCACGCCGTGGATGCGCAGGTATTCGTGGCTGGGCACTTCCTGGACCTTGAGGCCGGCCTTGACCACCCGGATGTTGATGAGCGTCTCGATCTCGAATCCGGTGCAGTCGAGCGTGACCTTGTCGAGGCAGTGGCGCCAGAAGGCGTTGTAGCCGTAGCAGAGGTCGGTGTAGCGGGCGCCGAACTTGCGGTTGACGAGCGTGCAGAGCGCCCAGTTGCCGAGTCTGCGAATGGTCGTCATGTCGTCCGTGCCGCCGCCGTTGGCGAATCGCGAGCCCTTGGCGAAGTCGGCACCGCCGACGAGAGCGGACACGTAGGAGACGATCTCCTGGCCGTCGGCCGAGCCGTCGGCGTCGACCATGACGATGATGTCGCCGGTGCAGGCGGCGAAGCCGCTGATCAGGGCGTCGCCCTTGCCCTTGCCGACCTGCTTGACCACCTTGACGTCCGGCCAGAGTTCGCGGGCGACGTTCACGGTGTCGTCGGTGGAATTTCCGTCGACGAGGACGACTTCGTGGATCCATTCCGGCAGCGTCTTGAAGACGTACGGAAGATTTTCGGCCTCATTCATCGCGGGAATGACGACACTCACCGGCGGAGTGATCGCCAAATGCGAAGTGATGGCCCGATACTGGGCCGCTATTCGACTCGGCTCGGTCATTTCTTGGCCCGTAGTGGCCGGGCGCAGGAACGAGCTCATGGGTCTGGATTCCCTCTCGTCCGGTGGGCCGCCCACCCCTTGGGCGGTCCGATGGTGTGTCCGGTTCGAAAGGGGGGTGCTCACCTCGCCCGCACAAGATCGACCACAGGGTCGATCCCCTTGCGGGATCGGCGAGTTGGCATGACTGGCCGCGCGGTACCCGCGGCTCGGCGCACGTGCGAACACCGAGCACGGCACCCCCCTACCGCGCCCCGCACCGGAGCCATCGCGACGCTAGAGCCCTCCCCTGAGCCGCTTTGCTTGATGGTCCTGTGTGCGGGTGAGATGTACGACGGTATTGATGAATGGGACTGTATGGCAAGTCCCGGATCTGTGGCCCGCTTTTCCGCAGTTTGGCGAAGCTTCGTCGGTCAGATGCGCAACTGTCCCGATCGGATTCGGTCAATCCGTTTGCATGCAGGGAACAGTGATGCGGGATCACTCTTCTGTGGTTTGTTGTGTGAATGTGTCGCGATCCCGTTCGATCGCACATCGGGACCGGAAGTTCCGCTTCCCGTCGTGGCCGGATCTCGACGGTCGCCACCGGAGGATCGCCTGAGCGGCGCTGGAGTTCATCCCCAGTTTTGACATGAACACTTCCGGTCCGGCGGATCCGATGCTACTACCTGGTAGCGCAGAGATCCTGCTACAGGAGGTTCCATGAGACTGTCCCGCTTCGCGGCCCTTTCGTCCTCGCTCCTGCTCGGCGCCGTCCTCGCCCTCACCGGGGCGAGCGCGGCTCAGGCGGCCGAAACCGCCGCCCTCGACTACGTGGCACTGGGAGACTCGTACTCCTCCGGCGTCGGCGCCGGCAGCTACGACAGCGCCAGTGGCGACTGCAAGCGCTCCACGAAGGCGTTTCCGGTCCTCTGGAAGAACGCCAACGCCCCTTCCTCCTTCGCGTTCACGGCCTGCTCGGGCGCCCGAACGGGTGATGTGACCGCCAATCAGCTCGGCCCCCTCTCCGCCGCCACCGACCTGGTCTCCGTCACGATCGGGGGAAATGACGCCGGATTCGCCGACGTCATGACGACCTGTGTGCTGCAGTCCGAAGCCACCTGTATCAACCGTGTGAATCAGGCCAAGGCGTACGTGGACTCGACGCTGCCCGGCAAGCTCGACTCCGTCTACACGGCCATCAGGAACAAGGCGCCCGCCGCCCGGGTCGTCGTCCTCGGCTACCCGCGCTTCTACAAGCTGGGCGGCAACTGCGTCGCCGGGCTGAGCGAGAGCGAGCGCAGCGCCATCAACGGCGCCTCGGACTACCTCAACGCGGCCGTGGCCAAGCGCGCGGCCGACCACGGCTACACCTTCGCCAGCGTCGTCCCGCCCTTCACCGGCCACGAGATCTGCTCGGGCTCCGCCTGGCTGCACAGCGTCAACTGGCTCAACATCGGCGAGTCCTACCACCCGACCGCCGCCGGCCAGTCGGGCGGCTACCTGCCGTCCTTCAACGGGGCGGTGTAGCCGATCCGTCCCCCGTACCCGTGGAGCCGGGACCGGCCGGAGCGGTGCTCGTCACCCCGCCCGGACCGGGACCGGTGCCCGGTTCCCCGTCCCGTACGAGGTGGTACGTCAACGCCCCTGTGATCAGCAGGGTCCCGATGAGCCCGGCCGCGAGGACCGGGCCCCGGCGGGGCCGTGAGGGTCGCCGGGGCGGAGGCGTGCGGTCCGGCGGAGGTGGCGGACTCCCGGCCCGCGGACCCTCGCCGTCGCCGTCACCGTCTCCTCTCCGTGGTGTGGAGGACTCCACCCTCACGGGTCCCGTGACCCGTGGTGTGCCCCCGGGGGCGATCCGCCGCAGCTCCCGCTCGGCCTGATCCACGGTCAGGGCCGACTCCGGGTCCTCGCTCCGCAGCCGCTCGACCACGGCGGCCAGCGGTCCAGGCCGGCCCCCCGCGGCCACGCCGAGGAGCGCCCCGAGGGACCGCAGGTCCGCCGCCGCGTCCGGCTCGTCCTCCGGCGGCGTGGTGGATTCTGTGCCGAATCCGGTGACGACGACCCGTCCGTCATTGGCGAGCAGGACATGTCCGGGGTCCACGCCCGGGTGAGGGACACCGACCTCGCGCGCCGCCCGGAGCGCGGCGAGGACCTCGGCGCCGACGCGCGCGGCCTCCGGCGGAGGCAGCGGACCGGCGGCCTCCAGCGTCTCGGCGAGGCTGAGGCCGCGGACCAGCTCCATCACGACCCACGGCCGGCCGTCCTCGGCGGCCACGCCGTGCACCGTCACCACCGAGGGGTGGGAGATCCGGGCGGCCGCCCGCGCCGCGCGCTCCAGGCGCGCGTACAGGAGGGGGACTTCGTCGGCCGGGAGCCCGGCCGGTGCGCGGAACTCCTTCAGGGCCACCTCGTGGACGAGCGTCTCGTCGAGGGCGCGCCAGACCGTGGCCGTCGCCCCTTCCGCGAGGACGTCCAGCAGCCGGTAACGACCCGCGATCACCGTCATGGCTCCACGGTAACCGAACGGTGTGCGTCCGACTCCGGTCCGTACGGGACCGGACGAGGGAACGATCTTGGTGGTGGAGATCACATACGTCTCCGTGCCCGGAGGTCGGGGCCCCGGGTGCAGGATGGTTCGTGACGGTTCGACAGGTGTTCGATGCCTGTCCAACTCACCCTGGAATCAGATGGATTCGCACAGTGACCGTCAACCCTCGTACGGGTGCGGTGAATCCCGTCGGCGGGATACACGGGTGTGACAGTGGAGCGATAGGGTTAGCCTGCCCGGGCCGGGTGCCCTTGTACGGGTGGGGAGTGACATGGAACAGATAGCAATGCGCAGCAGGCCGCGAGTGCCTGCCATCACCTGCGGGAGCAGCGCGACGAGTTCGCGCCTCGACCGCCATCTCGCGGTGCTCGGCGGTCCCGCCGTGCCCCAACGCGAGGTGGCCGAGGCGACGCTGCTGATGCGGGAACTGACGTCGCGTATGCCGGAGGCGTCGGTGCACAGCCACCGCGGCCGCAGCGCGCGCGTCTCGCTCTTCGCTCCGCTCCGCCGTCTGCGTCGCTCGCTCTTCGGCGCGCGCCGCTAGCGGGCCGGGGGCCGGGCCGCGTACCCCGAGGTCGCCCGCCCGCTTCCGCCCGGCCTCTCCCGTACGACTCGGCTCGCGACGACGCCGGACGTGTCCCCGCCCGTCCGGCGTTCCGTCGTGTCCGAACCGGTCGACGGCCCTCGTGGTCCGCCGGTCGACCGCCTCCGTGTGCCGCCGGTCGGCTGCCCCCGTGTGCCGGGTGGTCGTCAGGCGATCACGCCCGCGCTCCGGAGCTCCTTCACCTCCGCCTCGGGCACTCCGAGCTCCCCGAGGACCTCGTCCGTGTCCTGGCCGAGGGCCGGGATCCGGTCCATACGCGGCTCCGGACCGTCCGGGAAGACGATCGGCGGCAGCAGTGAACGCAGCGGCCCGACCGGGGAGTCCACCGGCCTCCAGCGGTCCCGGGCCGTCAGCTGAGGGTGGTCCGCGAGCTCCGCGACCGAGTTGAGCCGGGCGCAGGCGACGCCCGCCGCGTCGAGACGCGCCAGCGCCTCCGGGGCCGTGAGCGGGGCCAGCGCCTCCGCCACCACCGCGTCCGTCGCCGCGCGTCCGGCGACCCGGGCCGTGTTCGTCGCGAAGGCCGGGTCCTCGGCGAGCTCGGGGCGGCCGATGACCTGTTCGGCGAGCCGTCGCCACTCGCGGTCGTTCTGTACGGAGAGCAGCACCAGACCCCCGTCGGCCGTCGGATAGGCGTCGTACGGCGCGATCACCGCGTGCGCGAGCCCCGTTCGCGCCGGGGCCGTGCCTCCGTGCGACCCGTGGTGCAGCGGATGCCCCATCCACTCGGCCAGCGCGTCGAGCAGGGAGACCTCCACAGGACCGCCGCGCCCGGTCGTGCCGCGCCGGACGAGAGCGGCGAGGACACCCGAGAAGGCGTACATCCCGGCGGCGATGTCGGCCGCCGGGATCCCCGACTTGACCGGCTGGTCCGGGGTGCCGGTCACCGAGACGAGACCTGCCTCGCACTGGACGAGCATGTCGTACGCCCGCTTGTGCGCGTACGGGCCGGCCGCTCCGTACCCCGAGACGTCCACCGCGATCAGCCGCGGGTGCGCGGCGCACAGCGTGGCGGCGTCGAGGCCGAGCCGGGCCGCGGAGCCCTGCGCCAGGTTCTGGACGAAGACGTCGGCGCCGGCCACCAGGCGCCGGACCAGCGCCAGCCCCCGGGGGTCCTTGAGATCGACCGCCACCGACTCCTTGCCGCGGTTGCACCAGACGAAGTGCGAGGCGAGGCCGCGGGCGGCCGTGTCGTACCCCCGGGCGAAGTCCCCGCCGTCGGGGCGCTCGATCTTGACGACACGGGCGCCGAGGTCCGCGAGCTGCCGGGTGGCGAAGGGGGCGGCGACGGCCTGCTCGACGGCGACGACCGTGATCCCTTCGAGGGGGAGTGGCTGAGTGCTCATGACAGCCCTGCCTACCCTGCCGGGCCGCCCCCTGTCATCAGGGGATGCGTCACGTCCCCTGACGGGGGGTAGGGCCTGTCCGGCGGATCATGGCCGGGGTCGCGGGGCCTGGCACGGCACCTCGCCGCGTTGCCGAACCGCCCCCATAGCTCCGCTATGAGGGCGCTCCGGCGCCTTGCGATGCACCGCACCAGACCCCGCGCCCTATCCGACCCTGATCCGCCGGACAGGCCCTAGCGTCGGGCGTAGCGGCGGACCGCGAGCGGGGCGAAGAGCGCGATCAGGGCCAGCGACCAGAGCAGCGCCCCCGCCACCGGGTGGGCCACCGGCCAGGCGGCGTCCGTCGGTACGGGCGCGTTGCCGAAGAGCAGCCGTACCGCCGTGGTGACCGCCGAGATCGGGTTCCATTCGGCGACCGTCCGCAGCCACCCCGGCATGCCGTCCGTCGGGATGTAGGCGTTGGAGAGCAGCGGCAGCATGAACGTGGCGCTGCCGAGCTGGCCGGCGGCCTCCTCGCTCTGCGAGGCCAGGCCGAGCAGGATGCCGATCCAGGTCGTCGCGAAGCGGAAGAGGAGCAGCAGGCCGAAGGCGCCCAGGGCCTCCAGGGCGGTGCCCTCGATCCGCCAGCCGATGGCGAGTCCGACGAGGATCAGCGGGACCGTGCCGACCGCGCTCGCCACCAGGTCGGCGAGTGCCTGCCCGAGGGGGACGGCGGCCCGGCTCACGGGCAGGGTGCGGAAGCGGTCCATGACGCCCCGGTGCGAGTCCTGCGCGGCCTGGAACATGCCGGTCATCAGGCCGCCGGCGGCCGTGGCGACGAGCATGCCGGGGACCAGGAAGGCCCGGTACTCGGCGCCCGGCATGGCGAGCGCGCTGCCGAAGACGTACCCGAAGAAGAGGAGGAAGACGATCGGCATCGTCTGGGTCATGACGGTGATGGCGGGGGCGTGCCGGATCCGCTGGAGGTGGCGGCCGAGGACGGCGGTCCCGTCGTGCACGAGTGCGCTCACGCGGCGAACTCCTTCCGGGCGGTGAGGCGCAGGAACACCTCGTCCAGGGTGGGCGTACGCAGGGACGCGTCGACGATGTGGACCCCGGCGGCGTCGATCTCGCGGACGATCCGGGGGAGGGTGAGCGTGGTGTCCACGGTCACCGCGCCGACCGTGTGCCGCTCGGCGTCCAGGGCCGGGGCCGCGCCGGTGAGCCGGTCGAGGACGGCGGCGGCCGCTTCCAGGAGGGAGGGGTCGGCGACGACGACCTCGGCGTAGTGGCCGATGAGCGCCTTGAGTTCGGCGGGCGTGCCGCGCTGGGCGACCCGTCCGTCGTCGATCAGGACGATGTCGTCGGCGAGCCGGTCGGCCTCCTCCAGGTACTGGGTGGTGAGCAGGACGGTCGTGCCCTCGGACGCCAACCCCCGTACGGCGTCCCAGATGCCGTTCCGGCTGTGCGGGTCGAGGCCGGTCGTCGGCTCGTCGAGGAAGAGGACGTCGGGCCGGACGAGCAGGCTCGCGGCCAGGTCGAGGCGGCGCCGCATCCCGCCCGAGTACGTGCGCGCGGGCCGGTCGGCCGCGGCGGTCAGGCCGAACCGCTCCAGGAGTTCGTCGGCGCGGGAGCGCGGGGCGCGCAGGAGTCGGGCGAAGAGCCGGAGGTTCTCGGCGCCGGTCAGGTCGCCGTCGATGGAGGCGTACTGGCCGGTGACCGCGATCTTGCGGCGTACGCCCGCCGGGTCGCGCACCACGTCGTGGCCGGCGACCCGCGCGCTGCCCGCGTCGGGTGCGACCAGGGTCGTCAGGATCCGGACGGCGGTGGTCTTGCCGGCACCGTTGGGGCCGAGGACGCCGCAGACCGTGCCTTCGGGGACGGCCAGGTCGAGCCCGCGCAGGGCGTGGACCTCCCCGTACCGTTTCTGCAGACCCTCACTAAGTACAGCGTACGTAGTCGTCATGGCGCGACCCTACCCCACTACGTACGGCGTACGTAACTAGGATGGGGGCGAGGTGGTGATCCATGGCGGGCCGAGCGGCCGAACCGGAAGTGATCTGGGCGCGGCCCGAGCGCGCGGGCCGAGGCCCGAAGCCGGCGTACAGCAGGAGCGACATCGTGGCCGCCGCGGTCCGCATCGCCGACGCCGACGGCATCGACGCGGTCTCGATGCGCCGCATCGCGGGCGACATCGGCTGCGGCACGATGTCGCTCTACAACTACGTCCCCCGCAAGGAGGACCTGTACGAGCTGATGGTCGACGCCGTCAGCGCCGAGTACGCGCTCTCCGACCCGCTCGGCACGTCCGGCGGTGACTGGCGCGCGGACATGTTCGACATGGGCCGGCAGGCGCGCGGGATCCTGCGCCGCCACCCCTGGGTGATCCGGCTGATGACCACCGGCTACGCCTACGGCCCGAACGCCCTGCGGTTCCTGGAGCACTGCCTCGGCTGCCTGGACGGCCTCGACCTGCCCGGCGGCACCAAGATGGAACTCATCGCGAGCGTCAACGGCACCGTGATGACCATCGTCGCCAACGAGATCGCCCTCGCCGAGCGCGCCCGCTCCCTGCCCTGGTCCGGCGAACAGGAACTGGCCGTCCGCACCGCCTACCTGAGCCGGCAGATCGCGGGCGGCGGCTACCCCCGGCTGGCCTCCGTACTGGCCGGGTCGGGGATCGAACGGCTCGACCCCGAAGAGGTCTTCGAGCGGACCCTGGGGCGGGTGCTCGACTCCTTCGTGCCCGCGACTGCCTGAGACGCCGCTACAGCAGGGCGAACTGGCCCTCCGGGCCCTCTTCCCGATGATCCAGTACGGACGCGGGGCGGCGGGCCCGGTCCGGCACCGGCAGCACCCCGGCCGCCCGCAGCTCCTCCCGGGAAGGGCCACCGGCCGTCGCGAAGGCGGCGCGCTCCGGCTCCCGCGCGCCGAGCAGCGCCAGGACCGTGACCAGGTCGAGCAGCTCCGAGGTCCACTCCTGCGGCCAGGCGGCCGGCCCGAGAGCCTCCAGGGAGCCCGGCTCGGCCACCGCCGTCCGGTGCGCGAACCACTGCTCCAGGACACGCACCCCGCCGACCCGGAACTCCCAGGCCTCCGCCGGTACGGGGGAGATCCGGCCCTCCCCGAGGCCCAGGACCTCGTCCCCCGCGTCGTACGTCACGTCCCCGGGCCGCGCCGGGACCGCCGCCCGCACATAGGGGCGGCGTCCGCCCGGCAGCCTCGGCTTCGACCCGCTCAGGGCGCCCCGCAGCTGCACGTCGGCGAGCTCCCGGCCCAGCGCCACACCCGCCGCCCAGACCTCCGGGTCCGCGGGGAGCGGGACGCGGCAGCCGGCGGGGGAGGGGACGGCCGCCGCCAGCGTCCAGGCGAGCCACTCGCGGGCGTCGACCCCGTGTCCGTACCGGTCGGTGAGGAACCGCAGCAGGCCCGGCGCGAGATTGGGCTCGTGGCCGCCCGGGCGCCGGAACAGCGGGCGGATCCGGCCGGGACGGCCCGCCGGGGAGCGCCCCTCGGGGAGCGCGGCCGTCACCAGGAGCGCGGGGCCGGCCGCCCCGGGGACGTACCCCTGCTCGACGGCGAAGATCTGCGGCTCCCCGGCGACCCGCCACAGCTCGGGGCGCGCGGTGTCGATGAGCCGGTGGTCGGGGAGCAGCCACTGCTCGTCGAACGGCCCGTGCGCGACGCGTACCGGCTCCGGGCACGGGCCCGACTCGCGGGCGAAGCGCGCGGTCCCGGTGCGCTGACCGGGCAGCGCCGCCACCGCGCTTGCCGGGGTCCGGGCCCGGCTCGGCCGGAAGAGCGCCTCGCGCTCGGCCCCCTCGGCGGCGGTCAGCCGGTCCCAGCGGACCCGCAGAGTCCGTGCGTCCGGCGCCACGATCCAGGACCGCCCGAAGCGCAGCGGCGCGACGGACCACGGCATGAGGTCGTCGAGGAGGGGCAGGTCGTCATACGAACCTGAGGCTTCCGTCACGCCCCGCATGCTAACCAGCGCTGTCAGTGCGCCTCCACCGTCACGGTGAAGGAGAAGCGGTCGCCGCGGTACCGGATGCGGGCCACGTCGACGACCCTGCCGTCCTCGTCGTAGGTCACGCCGGTGTAGTGGAGGATCGGCGAGAGCAGCGGGACCTGGAGCAGGCCCGCCGTCTCCGGGTCGGCGAGGCGGGCCTCGACCGTGTCCGTGATGCGGCTGATCCGCACCCCGACCACGTCCCGCAGCACCTTCGTCATCGGCCACCGCTCCAGGTCGGCCGGGTCGATCGCGGCCGCGAGCTCCGGCCGCACCGCGTTCTCCACCCAGTTCGTCGGCTCGCCGCTCTCCCCGTCACGGCGCAGCCGCCGGTACGCCACGACCTCCGTCAGGTCCGGGAAGTACTCGATGAGCTCGCCCGGCACCGGCCCGGCGCCGTGCCCGAGGACCGTCGTCCGCTCGCCCGACTGCTGGGCCACGATCGCGTCGATCGAGCCGAGCAGCCGGCGCGGGGTGGAGCGGCGGGCACCCGGCTCGATGAAGGTGCCGCGCCGCCGGTGCCGGCTGATCAGGCCCTCCTCCTCCAGCTCCTTGAGGGCCTGGCGCATGGTCAGCACGCTCACGCCGTAGTGGGCGGCGAGCTGCTCCTCGGTGGGCAGCCGCAGCGAGGCGTCGGGCGTGCGGCCCAGTATCGAGGCGCGCAACGACTGTGAGACCTGATACCAGAGCGGCAGCTTGCGGTTCAGGACCAGCGAGTCGGGTGCGAAGGCGGTCACGTGTTCTCCGTACGACGGCTACGGGCTTACGGCCGGGACTCTACGGCCGGAAGTGGCGCTCAAGACCCTGCCATACGTCGTCGTACCCCTTCTGCAGATGGTCGGCGTTCGCGGCCTGCGGGGTCGCGGTCACCGGCCAGCGGGTCTCGAACATGAAGGCGAGGCCGTCGTCGATCCGCTGCGGCCGCAGCTCCGCCGCGCTGGCCTTGTCGAAGGTCTCCCGGTCGGGGCCGTGCGCGGACATCATGTTGTGCAGCGAACCGCCGCCGGGCACGAAGCCTTCGGCCTTGGCGTCGTACGCGCCCTCGATGAGGCCCATGTACTCGCTCATCACGTTGCGGTGGAAGTACGGCGGGCGGAAGGTGTCCTCGCCGACGAGCCAGCGCGGGGCGAAGACGACGAAGTCGACGCCCGCGAGCCCCGGGGTGTCGGACGGCGCCGTGAGGACCGTGAAGATCGACGGGTCGGGGTGGTCGTAGGAGATCGTCCCGATGACGTTGAAGCGGTGCAGGTCGTAGACGTACGGGGTGTGGTTGCCGTGCCAGGCGACGACGTCCAGCGGGGAGTGGCCGTAGATCGCCGACCAGAGGTGGCCGCAGTACTTGTTGACCACCTCGACCGGCCCCTCGACGTCCTCGTAGGCGGCGACGGGGGCCCGGAAGTCGCGGGCGTTGGCGAGGCCGTTGGCGCCGATCGGGCCGAGGTCGGGGAGCTGGAAGGGCGCCCCGTAGTTCTCGCAGACGTAGCCCCGGGCGGTCTCTTCGAGGAGCTCGACGCGGAAACGGACGCCGCGGGGGATCAGCGCGACCTCGCCGGGGTACGCGGCGAGCAGGCCCAGCTCCGTACGGAGGAGCAGGCCGCCGCGCTCGGGGACGATCAGGAGCTCGCCGTCGGCGTTGCCGAAGACCCGCTCCATGGAGGCGTTGGCGTGGTAGAGGTGCACGGCCATGCCGCTGCGCTGGGTCGCGTCGCCGTTGCCGCCGAGGGTCCACAGACCGGCGAGCCAGTCGGTGCCGGGCGCCGGCTCGGGCAGCGGGTTCCAGCGGAGCCGGTTGGGGTCGGGCACGGTCTCGGTGAAGGGGGCCCCGCGCAGCGCGCCGTCGTCGGTCCGGGTGAACGGCGGGTGCGCGGCCGAGGGGCGGATCCGGTAGAGCCAGGAGCGGCGGTTGTGCGCCCGCGGCTCGGTGAAGGCGCTGCCGCTGAGCTGCTCGGCGTACAGGCCGAGGGGTGCGCGCTGCGGCGAGTTGCGGCCGTGCGGCAGCGCGCCGGGGACCGCCTCCGAGCTGTGCTCGTTGCCGAAACCGGTGCTGTAGGTGAGCGCCTCGGCCGTCTTCCTGGCCTGCTCCGTGGTCATCGCCCGCTCCTGTCCTGAGCCCGCAAGGGAATCCTATGGATGACCGTAGGATTCCGCGGCGCTCCCGTCAACGGGGCGCGGGTGAGAGGCGTTCCGGATTGGTAGCGCACGAGGGGGTCAGAAAAGATGAACAATGCTCTACTCTCACGCGCATGTCCTGGTCCCGAAGATTCGTCCTCGCCCTTTCGGTCGTGCTCGCGGCCCTTGCCGCGACCCTGCTCACCGCGCCCGGGGCCCAGGCCCACGAGGAGCGGCCCGTCACCTTCCCCGACGGCTCCGGCACCGTGCCGACGCTCCGCACGGGCGAGCCCGACCTCCTCGTCTGCAAGACCGACCGCGCCGACTTCGCGCGCCGGATATCCGCCTTCCCGGCCCCGCTCAAGGCCCGCAACCTCGCCCTCCTCGACCGCTGCGCCCGCGAGGGGTACCGCCACCTCCAGCAGGCCGTCGACGCCGTCGACCGGCCGGGCATGACGATCGCGATCCTCCCCGGCCTCTACGAGGAGGAGCCCTCGCTGCCCGCGCCCACCGGCGCCTGCGCCTCGCTCAAGGCACCGACCTCGTCGTTCGGCTACCAGATCCTCAGCTACGAGCAGCAGCGGCAGTGCCCGCACAACCAGAACCTGGTCGCGATCTTCGGCAAGAAGAACCTCCAGATCGAGGGCACCGGCGCCACCCGTATGGACGTCGTCATCGACGCCAAGTACCAGAAGCTCAACGGCGTCCGGGCCGACCAGTCCGACGGCGTCTACTTCCGCAACTTCACCGCCCAGCGCACCACCTTCAACTCGCTGTACGTGCTCGCCGCCGACGGCTTCGTCATCGACGACGTCCTCACCCGCTGGAACGACGAGTACGGCTTCCTCACGTTCGCCTCCGACCACGGCCTCTACAAGAACTGCGAGTCGTACGGCAACGGCGACTCCGGCATCTACCCCGGCTCGGCCTCGAACATCAACGACGGCCGCGGCTACGACGTACCCCGCTACTCCATCGAGATCACCGGCTGCCGCAGCCACCACAACATGGTCGGCTACTCCGGCACCGCCGGAGACTCGGTCTGGGTCCACGACAACGAGTTCGACCACAACATGGGCGGCGCCTCCATGGACTCCGCCTTCCCCGGCCACCCCGGACTTCCCCAGAACCACGCCCGCTTCGAGCGCAACCTGATCCACGACAACAACCAGAACTACTACCCGTACGTCGCCGACGGCACCTGCGCCAAGCCGCCCGTCGACCGCGGCTACGAACGGGGCGTCGTCTGCCCCCAGATCTCCATGCCGCCCGGCACCGGCATCATCACCGCCGGCGGCAACTGGAACCTCTACGAGAACAACTGGGTCTACGGCCACCAGCGCACCGCCTTCTACCTCAACGCCGTGCCCGCCTTCATCCGCGGCGAGTCCGCCTGGGGCAAGCAGACCGACACCTCCCACCACAACCGCTACGCCGCCAACCACCTCGGCGTCGACAAGGCCGGAAACTCCCGCCCCAACCGCACCGACGTCTCCTGGGACGGCCAGGGCAGCGGCAACTGCTGGCAGTCCGACGCCGGCGCGTCCAGCCCCGGCGCCCTGCCCGGCTGCGGAGAACGCCGAGGCGACGTCTCCGGCAACACCGACCGCCTCGTCGGCGAGCCCGTCAAGCTCGCCCAGCTCCTCGTCTGCGCCGACTACAGCGTCCCGGAGCGCCGCCTCCCGGCAGGTTGCGACTGGTACGGCGCCCGCGGCCTGGAGCGCGTCGAGACCCAACTCGCCCTCGGCAGTGCCCTCGTCCTCGCCCTGACCGGCTTCGCCCTGTGGTGGCGCCGCCTGCGCGGCCACCGGCTCGCGGGCGTGGCCACCCTCGTCGGCCTCGCCGGCCTGGCCCTGGACGTGGTCGGCTCGACCCTCGCCCTCACCCCGACCGTCGTCCCGGCCCTCGCGCTGCTCCTCACCGGCGTGTGGTGGACCCTCATCGGCCTCGCCCTGCGGCCCACCCGCCCCGGCTTCGCCTGGACCACGGTCGTCCTCGGCGCCCTCACCCTGCTCGACGCCTTCGACAAGGCGGTCCTGATGCTCCCGGGCATCCCGCTCAGCCCCGCCTGGGTCCGCCTGCTGCTCGGCGTCGTCTGGGTCCTCTGGGCGGTGATCGCGGCAGGCACCCGCACACCGGAACCGACCGACCCCGACCGGGAGACGGAGCTCATGGAGGCACCCGCCACCACCCTCGCGGCCACCCCCTCCGCGGCCGCCACCGCCGAGTCCACCACCGCCGAGTCCGCCGACCCGCGCCCCCGTGAGGAGGGGACGGCGTGACGCACCACCCCCGCCGGGCGTCGACGTCCCTCCTCTCCGCGGCGCTCGTCCTGACGG
Source organism: Streptomyces sp. NPDC050842 (assembly GCF_044456565.1). Taxonomy (NCBI): domain Bacteria; kingdom Bacillati; phylum Actinomycetota; class Actinomycetes; order Kitasatosporales; family Streptomycetaceae; genus Streptomyces; species Streptomyces sp. NPDC050842. Next base: position 105,684 of record NZ_JBITGA010000014.1, read on the forward strand.
CGGCACTGTCCCTCGCGGGCTGCGGCGACCGGCCCACCACCCACCACAACCCCGGCACCAGCCATGAGGAGGCCACCGGGAGCAGCGGCACCCTGCTCCCGGCCCGCGACGAGGCCGGCCACCGGCTGCGGGAGGTCCCCGCCGCGACCGCGCCCACCGTCCGGATCGACACCAGGCCCGACACCGAGGGCGGCTGGAACGTCCACCTCACGGTGGAGAGGTTCCGCTTCACCCCGGACAGCACCGGCGGCGCCGCCCTCCCCGGCCGGGGCCACGCCCGTCTCCTGGCCGACGGCAAGGAGACCACCCGTCTGTACGGCGCCTGGGGGTACGTACCGCCCGGGGTCCGCACCCTGACCGTCCGCCTCCACGCGGACGACCACACGGTCTGGGCCGTCGAGGGTGCCCCCGTCCAGGCCACCGTCCGCCTGGACGGCGCCCCCGCCCCCTCGACCCCGCCGAGCCCCCGCCCCTCCGCCACGGCCACAGCCACCACCACCGCCACCGTCGCGCCGCCGAGCCCCCAGCCGTCCGAAACCGGCCGGACCGTCGCCCTCACCATCACCGGGAAGACCGTCCAGCCACCTCCCTCCCGCATCGAGTTGAAGAAGGGCGAGCGCCTCACCCTCCGGGTCACCGGCGACCGCGCCGACACCCTCCACGTCCACGGCTACGACCGCGAACTCCCCCTCTCTCCCGGCGTCCCCGCCACCCTCACCCTCACCGCCGACCGCACCGGTCTCTTCGAGGTCGAGACCCACGAGTCCGGACTCCTCCTGACCCAACTCGTCGTCCGATGACCGGCGTCCCGGTCCCCGTCCCCGGCCTCCCGCTCGCCCCGACGTCCGGCCTCCCACTGGCCCACGGTGTCGGCTCGCAGCACGACCTCCCCCTCTCGCCCTTCTACGCCTACGCGGGCGCCTTCACCGCACTCCTCGTCTCCTTCCTCGCCCTCGGGCTGCTCTGGTCCTCGTCCCGCTTCCGCGGTGACGAGGCCGGGCGGCCCGTCCCGGCGGCCGTCCAGCGGGTGGCCGACGCGCCGGTCACCCGCACCGCGCTCCGGCTCCTCGGCGCCGCCGCCGCCCTGCTCTTCCTCGCCCACCTCCTCCTCGGCCCCGACGACCCGGACCGCAACCCCGCGCCCGGCGCCCTCTACGTCCTCCTCTGGGTCGGCCTCGTCCCCGCCTCCCTCCTCCTCGGCCCCGTCTGGCGCCTCCTCAACCCGCTCCGCACCCTTCACTCCCTCCGCCCGCCACGGAGCCCCCGCCCCCTGCCCGCCGCGGTCGGCATCCGCCCCGCCGCCGCCGGGCTCCTCCTCTTCACCTGGCTCGAGCTCGTCGCCCCCGACAACACCTCCGCCACCACCCTCCTCATCGCCCTCGCCGTCCACGCCGGCGTCCAACTCCTCGGCGCCGCCCGCTACGGCGACCGATGGTTCGCCCACGCCGACCCCTTCGAGGTCTACTCCTCCCTCCTCGCCCGGCTCTCCCCGCTCGGCCGCCGCGCCGACGGCCGCCTGGTCCTGCGCTCCCCCTTCCACAGCCTCGACTCCACCCCGCAGACCCCCGGTCTCGTCGCCACCGTCTGCGTCCTCCTCGGCTCCACCGCCTACGACGGCCTCTCCGACAACCCCCGCTGGATCACCACCCTCCAGACCTCCTCCCTCGACCCCACCGTCACCGCCACGCTCGGCCTCCTCGCCGTCGTCGCCCTCGCCGCCGCCTGCTACGGCCTCTGCGCGGGCGCCCTCCGCCTCATGGACCGGTCCCTCACCACGCCCCTCACCTCCTTCGCGCACTCGCTCCTGCCCATCGCCCTCGGCTACCTCGTCGCCCACTACTTCTCGCTCTTCGTCACCGAAGGACCACGTACCGTCATCATGGCAGCGGGCACTGACAACGCCCTCTCACCCGCCCCACCACTGGGTCCCGGCGGCCTCGCGACCCTCCAGGTCGCCGCGATCGTCACCGGTCACGTCCTCGGTGTCGTCGCCGCCCACGACCGGTCCGTCCGGCTCTTCCCGCCCGCCCGGGCCGTCGCGGGCCAGCTGCCGCTGTTCGTGCTGATGATCGCGTACACCCTCGGAGGCATCGGCCTGCTCATCGCCTGACGCGAGGCGAACTCTTCAGTAACCCTCTTGATCAAGGGGGTTGGCCTGTGTCTATGGTGATCCCCGCGCGCCGGACGGAGCCTGACCACTCCACGACGGCACGCACATCACCGGCGGCCGGGGGAACAGTGCCGCCACGGGGAGGGACGGACCACCATGCCGCGACACAGGCTCGTCATGCCCGCCGAGAGGGGCTGCATCGCCCTGCTCCGCGCGCGATCCGGCGCGCCCGTGTAGATCCGTCGGGTCCGTCGGGTCCGTCGGGTCCGCGGGATCCGCTGGATCGGATGGATCCGTCGGATCCACGCGCGGAGGTCCGGTCCCTCCTCAGGGGCGCCCCCACCGTCCTCGTTCCATACGAAGGATGCACTCTTGCGTTTCAGACCAGGCATGCTCATACCCGGATCACGGTTGTCCGTGATCCTGACCCCCCTCACCACCGCCGTGACCGGCCTCGCCGTGCTCGGCGGCCTCGCCGTCCAGCCCGGCGCCGTCGCCCCGCGCATGGCCGCGGTCGGCAACGACTACGACTGGTACGACGAGACCGCCGCGGAGGAACTGCGGCAGGACCAGTGCCTGATGGCCGACGTGCTGCGCGTGGGCGGGCCCGCCATGGCCGCCGTCGCCCAGGGCGGGCTCGATCTGCCGCCCGAGGGCCTCCACACCGCGGCCAACCGCAAGTACTGGGAGACCACTCCGCTCGCCGCGGCGTTCACGAAGGACAAGGCCGCCGCCGACAAGGAGTTGGCGGACATCTACGCCCTCCGGGAGAGCTGGAAGAAGCCCGTGTACGGGCTGACCACTCCCGCGGGCATCAACAACACCACCTTCCACTGGCCGCCCGGCGTCAGCGAGGGCGAGGACTTCCACACCCAGACCGGTCTGACCAAGTGGATCGCCGACCGGTTCTGGAAGGACGAGGGCGACTTCTACGTCGATCCCACCCCGAAGGCCGACGAGAAGACCCGCAAGGCCGTCACCGACCTGGGCACGCCCCTCTACGGCACGGCTCCCAACCCGCAGACGAGTACCGACTGGTACCGCGACGGAGCCGAGCACGAGGGCTTCAAGTGGCTGAAGGAAGCCACCTTCGAGCCCACGGGCGCCGACAACGCCCGGCTCTTCCTGGCCGCCGGCGGCTTCCCCCGTAAGGCCCCCGTCCCGGGATCCGCGGAATTCCGCATCGCCGTCGAGGACATGAAGACCCGGTACTCGACGTGCGCCTGGCGCGACGCGATCGACCCGAACAAGGTCCTCGGCCCCGTCGCCGACACGGCCGCCGCCGAGTGGCAGCAGGAGATCGCCTCCCAGGCCACCCAGCGCAACCAGGTCGTGGACGCGAGCGAGAACGCCACCAAGGCGCTCGCGACCGGCGCCAGGGCGCTCGGCCAGATGCTCGGCCACTCGTGGGTCGCCGACCACCTCACCCGCTGGCAGGACTACTGGTCCGCGGGCGGCGTCGGCTGGACCGGTGACGTCGAGTCCACGATCGAGCTGAAGGCGGCGCCGGGCAAGTGCCTGGAGTCCCAGGGCGGCGGCACCGCCAACGGCACCCCGGTCCAGGTCTACACCTGCAACGGCGGGGCCGGGCAGAAGTGGCGCATGGAAGGTGACGACCACGGTCTGCACCTGCGCAACGTCAAGTCCATGACCTGCCTCGACGTCGCCAACGGCGGTACGGCGGTCGGCACGAAGATCCAGCTGTACACGTGCAACAGCTCCGCGGCGCAGACCTGGGCGTACACCCCCCGGTCCACCACCGCGCTGAAGGGCGTCGGCTCGGGCAAGTGCCTGAACTTCCCGACGTACGACCTCAGCAGGGACGCGCTGCTCGCCACCTGCAACAACACCGGCCCGCAGCAGCTCACCATCAAGCCGTCCGGTCACAACGGCGAGGTGCAGCCCAAGGCCCACTTCGACCAGGCGACGAAGGGCGTCACGGACGCCCGCACGGGCGCGAAGGCTCAGCTCGCGGTCATCAAGCAGCAGGCCGCCGCCGCGAAGACGGCCGTGGCCGCCTCCGACGCCGCCGAGCAGGCCGCGTACGCCATCGCCGACGCCAAGGGCGCTCCGCGTGGCCGCGGACTGCTGGTGGGTCTGCAGAAGGCCCAGGTCACCAAGGGTGTCTCCGCCGCGCTCGACGCGATGGTGAAGGCCGGCGAGACCGCCGAGGCCGCCACCCGCGCCGCCGCCGCGGACAGCGAGACGATCGCGCAGCGCGCGCTCGCCCAGGCCTCCCTGTCGAAGGCCGAGTTCCGCAAGGAGGCGGCCCGCGCCGCCGAGTGGCAGGCCAAGGCCGCCGCGGACGGGGCCAAGTTCCAGCGCGACACCGCCAAGAAGGAGAAGGAGACCGCCGAGGCCAAGCTGGCCGTCGCCGTCCAGGCGGAGGCGGACGCCAAGGCGGCCGCCGCCGACGCCCGCGCCCGCAGGCTCTCGGCGGAGGCGGAGGAGAAGACCGCCGAGAAGGAGAAGCTGACCGCCGTCGCCAAGCAGGGCGAGGCGGCCCAGCACCGGAAGAACGCCGAGGCGGAGGCGGTGAAGGCGGACGACGCCAGGAAGCTCGCCGAGTCCGCCGAATCCACCGCGGTCCAGAAGAAGAACGACGCCGTGAAGGCCAAGGACAAGGCCCGCGACCTGCGGGACGACGCCTGGGCCGCCGAGCAGAAGGCCGACGCCGCCCGCGCCAAGGCCGACGCCAAGGAGGCCTTCGCCCAGGCCCACGAGTCGGACGAGGCCGCGCAGGCGTCCCGGGAGGCCGCGAACGCCGCCGACACGCACGCGGACAACGCGGAGGCGGCGGCCGGCAGGGCACGTGGTGAGGCCGACGCGGCGACGCAGGCCGCCGCCGAGGCGGACGCCGCGGCCACCCGCGCCGAGGCCGCCGCGGGCCGGGCCCGTGCCGACGCGGACGCGGCCCAGGCCGCCAAGCTCAAGTCCGAGGCCGCGGTGAAGACCGCGACCAGCGCCGTCGCCGACGCCCTGGAGGCCTCGCAGCGGGCCGCCGACGCGGCGAAGACCGCGCAGAAGCTGGCCGACGAAGCCGACGCCCGGGCGAAGGAGGCCAAGACCCACGCGGACGAGGCGAGCAAGGAGGCGGCGAAGGCCCTGGCCGCCGCCGCCAAGGCCGCCGGCTTCGCCCACGTCACGGCCCAGGCCGCGGTCGACGCGGGGAACTCCGCCGCGCAGGTCGCCCAGCCCGCCAACGACGCGATCCAGCTCGGCTCCCCGTACGTCACGACCGACTCGGCCGCCGGCCTGGTCGTCCTGACCGGCCAGGCGTCGAAGACCATCGCCGAGCAGCAGAAGGCCGTCGCCGACGCCCACGCCCAGAACGCGAAGGACGAGGCGGCCGCCGCCAAGGTCATCGCGGACGCGGCCACCGGCGAGGCCAAGCAGGCGTACGTGCACGCCGCCAACGCCGCCGCCCACGCGGCCGACGCGCGCACCTACGCCAAGGAGGCCCTCGGCTACGCGGGCGACGCCGCCCGCGCCGCGGCCAAGGCGGCCGAGTCCCTGGCCCGTACGGTCGAGTACGACCGTCAGGCCGGCGAGGACGCCGCCGCCGCCGACAAGGCGGCCGGGCGCGCGGAGGGGCACGCCAAGTCAGCCCGCGAGTCCGCCGACCAGGCCGCCCTGGACGCCCAGGGCGCCCGCGACGCGGCAGCCGCCGCCGAGCAGGCCGCCAAGGACGCCCGAGCGGCGGCCGACCGCGCCGACGCCGCCGCGACCGAGGCCGAGGAAGCGGCCAAGGACGCGCTGAGGTACGCCAAGGAGGCGCAGGAGGCGGCCGACTCCGCCGCCCGTAAGCAGGCCAACCAGCAGATCAAGGACGGCGCGGGCACGGGCGGGATCGGCGGCACGTTCTTCGTCGTCGACGAGGACAGCCTCAAGGTCACCGAATCCAAGCAGCGGGCCCCCTGCGTGCTCGAGCCCGGCTGGACCGGTTGCACCGTCACGTTCGACGTCACGTTCGACGTCGAGGTCGACTTCTTCATGTGCACCAACCCGAACGTGCCGGCCACGGCCGCGGGTTGCCCGTCCGAGGACACCCTGCCGCTCCAACGGCAGTCGTTCAAGGGGCTGAAGAAGGAGGTCACCCGCTACTTCAGCAAGTGGGACCTCATCGAGGAAACCGTCGCCTACAAGATCATCAAGGCCGTCCTGCTGCAGGACTTCATCGACTGCTGGAAGGGCAGCGCCGGCGCCTGCGCCTGGGCCGCGAGCAACTTCATCCCGGGCAAGGCGTTCGTCAAGGCCGGCGAGGCGATCACCGCCCTGCACGCCGCGCTGAACACCGGGATCGGCGTCCGTGACGCGTGGAACACGCTCAAGGCGCTGGACGGGCTGGACCCGGCGACCCTCGCGCGGCTCGAGAACACTGTCAACCTCTACGAGGACATGCTGACGTCCTGCAAGGTCAACAGCTTCCCGGGAGCCACCCGGGTGCTGATGGCGGACGGCAGCCACAAGCCGATCGCCGACGTGCGCGTCGGCGACCGCGTCCTCGCGGCGGACCCGGACAGCGGTGAGCGGCGCTCCCAGACGGTCTCCGCGACCTACGCGCACGACACCGACCGGCTCGTCGACATCACCTTCGCCGACGGGTCCGTCCTGACGAGCACCGCCGGACACCGGGTGTACGTCGAGGGGCGCGACTGGACGGTCGTCTCCGCGCTGCGCACGGGCGACGCCCTGCGCGCGCCCGACGGCTCGCTGCTCGCCGTCACCGGACTGCGGGACCGCGCGGGCCTCGCTCCGCGCGAGGTCCACGACCTGACGGTCGAGGGCCTGCACACGTTCTACGTGCGCGCCGAGGGGCAGCGGGCGAAGGACCTCCTGGTCCACAACTGCACGAAGCTCACCGACGAGATCGACTTCCCCAACAGCGGGGCGCACACGCTGAGCCGCCACGTCGACCCGACGCCCGAGGAGGCCAAGCTCTTCGCGATCCAGAACCGGGACAAGGGCCTGGCTCCGATCAGCAGCGTCTGGACCAGCCAGGCCGTCGCGCAGGAGGCGGTCGACGCCGTCATCAAGTACTACTTCTTCCCGAACGGCAACAGGCGGGAGGCCAGCTTCACGGCCCTGGACAACTTCCTCAACAAGCGGGGCCAGTGGCGCAACAAGACCGAGTTCCCCATCTCCGGCAGGTACGACGGACACTCATCGCTCGGGAAGGTGTACGACGCCGACGGCGGGTGGACCGCGGCCGGCAACCAGGTCAAGGTGGTGCTCAAGAGGCTGCCGCGACAGGACGGACACGACGGGTACATCATCTTCACGGCGTATCCGGTCTGACGACTCCATCGGTCGACGGACTCCATCGGTCGACGGACTCCATCGATCGACGGATTCCGTCGGTTGACGGAGGCCGGTGATCTGATCGCCGGCTGACCCATGACAGCGGGCCCGCTCCTGTTACGGAGCGGGCCCGTACGCCGTGGGACGAGGAAGCGAGAGGAAGTGAGCATGGCAAGACAACGCGAGGCGTACGGAGCCTTCTACGAGGGGGACTTCGGTCTCAGCGCGCTCGCCGCGCGCATTCACGCCTCCGCCGAGCCCGTCGACCCTCCGATGTTCCTGAGCCTCGCCGCGGACGTGGCCGGGCTCTGCGAAGGCGAGGGCGCCGTCGAGCTCGGAACGGACGTACGGCTCCTGCTGGACTCCGCCGTCCCCGACGAGGCGCTGCGCACGGTGTGGCGGGCGGCCACGGGCGGGCGCTTCGACCTGGCCGAGCACGGCACGGACGTCCGCGGCTGGCTGCGTCGGCTCGCGGAGCCGTACCCGGCCCGCGTCCGGGAGACGACACCCCGGCACTGGTCCCTCCGGCCCCCGCCCGTGATCGACGAGGCGGGCCTGCGCGCGGACGTCGTCACCGAGATCCGGGCGTCGGCCGCCGAGGGCGGCGCCTTCACGGCCCCGCCGTTCGCCGGCCTTCCGGGAGCGCTGGAGGCGATCGCCGAAGAGGCCGACGCGGACCTCGCCCTCCGCCTGTACCTCCGGGTCCTCAAGGCCCGGCGCATCGCCGTCGGCAAGGCGCAGTTCGACCGGCTGATGGCGCTCGACGAACGCCTCGCGTACCCCGGTCCGCTCGTCTACGACGACCTCGCCGTACGGTGGCCGCCGGTGGACCCCGCCCGCCGCGACGCCGAGGGGGACTTCGGCCTCACCGCGCTCGCGTCCCGGTTCGCCGGGCCCTGGTACGCGGACACGCCCCGCGACGTCCTGGAACGGGCCGTGGCCGACGACGAAGCCGGGCAGACCCCGGGCACCGCGGCGGCCGTGCTGCTCCAGGACGCCCTCCGTCTCCTGGAATCCCCGGTGCCCACCGGCACGATCGCCACGGTGTGGGGTGCCGCATCGGAACAGGGGTACGACATCGAGGTGGCGGGGACCGACGGAAGGGAGTGGCTCCGGACGGTCGCCGCGGCCTGCCGCGACCACCTCGCCCGGGTCGCCCCCGCTTACGAGCCCCGTACGGCCCCGGTCCGGGCCGAACTCGCCGACGCCGTCCTGGACGTGCTGCGGGAGTCGGCACCGGAGCTCGCGCGCCGGACCGTCAGCCCGCACGCGCGCCCGCTCCCGGGTACGGTCGCGGCCGAGGCCGTCGCGCGGGTCGTCTCCGAGGCCGACCCGGATCTCGGCTTCCGGCTGCTCGTCCGTCTCCTCGCGGTGCTCGCCGTGCCGCTCACCGAGGAGCGGTACGCCCGCTGCCGGGAACTCGGCGAGCGATTCGGGTACGGCGCGTGGCATGTCCCCGAGGCGGTGGAGCGGTTTGTCCGATACGAGTGAGACCGGCGTCGCGGTCGGGCGAGCCGGACCCGACGGGAGCGGCATCATGGCTTCTGTGTCCCAGACCAGCCCGAAGACCCCGCCGGTTCTCCGCCGTGCCCCCGTCCAGCAGCGCAGCGCCGAGCGGCTTGCCCGGATCCTCGACGCCTGCGCCGATCTCCTCGACGAGACCGGTTACGAGCAGCTGAGTACCCGCGCCGTCGCCGCCCGCGCGGGCGTCCCCATCGGCTCCGTCTACCGCTTCTTCGGCAACAAGCGGGCGATGGTCGCCGCCCTCGCCCACCGCAACCTCGACCAGTACGCCGAGCGGATCTCCACCCGCTTCGCGGCGACGCCCCTCCTCGACGCGTACGGAGCCATCGACGGTGTCCTCGACGAGTTCATCGCCATGAAGCTGACCGTCCCCGGCTTCGCGCTCGTCGACTTCGGCGTGCCGGGAGGCGCGCCGGGGGAGACAGCGGCGGAGAGCGGTGAGGGGAAGGACGTGGGGGAGGGGGCCGAGGCAGGGCCCGGTGCCGAGACCGCCGTCGAGGACCCCAATCACCTCGTCGCCGAGCGGCTCTGCGCCCTGCTCGCCACCCACCTCGGCCGCACCGCCGACGAGGTCCTGCTCCGCAAGGTCCTGGTCGGCGTCGAGACCGCCGACGCCCTCGTCCGGCTCGCCTTCCGCACGGCTCCCGAGGGCGACCCGGCGCTGATCGCCGAGACCCGCCAACTCCTGTACGCCTACCTGGCGCCCTCGCTCGCCTAGCGCCCCGCTCCGCCTCGCCCCGCACCCGGATTCCGCGCGCCCCTCCCGTACGTGCCTACCGGTCGGTATGCTCGGCGCCACCCGACGCACCAGGGAGACGCCATGCCCACCGCCCTGCGCATCTGCCCCCTCTGTGAAGCGACCTGCGGACTGACCCTCACGCTCGACGGCTCGCGGGTCACGGGCGCCCGCGGCGACCGCGAGGACGTGTTCAGCCAGGGGTTCATCTGCCCCAAGGGCGCAGCCTTCCCCGAGGTCGACGCCGATCCGGACCGGCTCCGCCGCCCGCTCGTCCGGAAGGACGGCCGGCTCCAGGAGGCGAGCTGGGCTGAGGCGTTCGACACCATCGCCGCCCGGATCAGGCCGTTGATCGAGGAGTACGGGCAGGACTCCGTGGGTATCGTCCTGGGCAACCCCAACGTGCACACGATCGCCGGCGCCCTCTACCCGCCCCTCCTCATCGGCGCCCTGCGCACGCGGAACCTCTTCACCGCGTCCACGCTCGACCAGATGCCCAAGCACGTCTCCAGCGGCCTGCTGTTCGGAGACCCCTTCGCCGTACCCGTCCCGGACCTGGACCGCACCCACCACCTCCTGATCCTCGGAGCCAACCCGCTGGACTCCAACGGAAGTCTGTGCACCGCCCCCGACTTCCCCGGCAGGCTCAAGGCGCTCAAGCGGCGCGGCGGCGCCCTCACCGTGGTCGACCCACGCCGCACCCGCACCGCGCGCCTCGCCGACCGCCACGTCGCCATCCGCCCCGGCGCCGACGCACTCCTCCTCGCCGCCCTCGTCCACACCCTCTTCGAGGAGGGCCTCACCGACCTCGGCGCGCTCGCCGCCCATGTCGAAGGGGTCGAGGACGTACGGGAGGCGGTGAAGGAGTTCAGCCCCGAGGCCGTCGCCGCCGCCTGCGACGTGGACGCCGCCACCCTCCGCACCCTCGCCCGCGAACTGGCCGCGGCGCCCTCCGCCGCCGTCTACGGACGGATGGGCAGCTCCACCGTGGAGTACGGCACCCTCGGTAACTGGCTCGTCGACGTCCTCAACGTCCTCACCGGCAACCTCGACCGGCCCGGGGGCGCGCTCTTCCCGCTCTCCGCCACCGCACCCGCCCCGCGCCCGGCGGGTCCCGGAAGGGGTTTCGCCCTCGGCCGCCGGCACAGCAGGGTCTCGCACCACCCCGAGGCCAAGGGGGAGTTGCCGCTGGTCGCACTCGCCGAGGAGATCGAGACGCCGGGGGACGGACGCATCCGGGCAGTGATCACCGTCGCCGCCAACCCCGTCCTCTCCGCCCCCGACGGGAACCGGCTCGACGACGCCCTCGGCTCCCTCGACCTCATGGTCGCCGTCGACCCGTACCTCAACGAGACCACCCGCCACGCCGACGTCCTCCTCCCCCCGCCGCCACCCTCCCAAAGCGCCCACTTCGACTTCGCCTTCAACGGCTTCGCCGTCCGCGACCAGGCCCGCTACACCCCTGCGGCCGTCCCCCTCGAAGCGGACTCCATGGACGAGTGCGAGATCCACGCCAGGCTGATCCTCGCCGTCTCCGGCATGCATGGCGCCCCGCCGTCCGCCGTCGACGAGCTGGCGATCGACACGACCCTCGCCAAGGCCGTCACCCAGAAGCACTCACCGGCGTACGGCGCGGATCCGAAGGAGTTCGCGGGCCGGCTCACCGGCGCCACCGGACCCGAGCGCCGGCTCGACCTGATGCTGCGCCTCGGCCCGTACGGACTCACCCTCGACGAACTGCGGGCCCACCCGCACGGCATCGACCTCGGCCCGCTCAAGCCGCGCATCCCGGACCTCCTCAAGACCCGCAGCGGCCGGATCGAACTCCTCCCCGCGCCCCTCGCCGCCGATCTGCCCCGGCTGCGCGCCGCGCTGCACGCCGTACCGGCCCCCGGCACCCTCCAGCTCGTCGGCCGCCGGCACCTGCGCTCGAACAACAGCTGGCTGCACAACACCCCCGCCCTGGGCGGCGGCTCGAACCGCTGCACCCTCCAGGTGCACCCCGAGGACGCGGACCGGCTGCTGCTCACCGACGGCGGGCTCGCCCAGATCACCGGGGAAGGCGGCTCCCTCGAGGTACCGGTGGAGATCACCGACGGAGTACGTCCGGGCGTGGTGAGCCTGCCGCACGGCTGGGGCCACGACCGGCCGGGCACCCGGCTCTCCGTGGCGGCCGCGCGCCCCGGGGTCAATGTCAACCAACTCCTCGACGGCTCCCGGATCGACCCTCTCTCCGGCACCGCCGTCCTCAACGGCTTCCCCGTCGAGGTGGCGCCCCTCGACTAGCCTCCTTGCCTCGGCCCCCGCCCCCCCGTGCGGCCTCGGCTCTGACCTGGGGTTTTGCTCGTATTGCTCACGCGTCAACATCTTGTTAACGGCAGAAGAGGGCACCTACCGTCATCCGGACCGCCGCTCGGCGGCAGTTCAAGGGTGAACGTGAGGTGTCCTCCATGCTGACCGTCCTCGGCTTCGCGATGATCGCGACCTTTCTGGTCCTGATCATGATGAAGAAGATGTCGCCGATCGCGGCGCTCGTGCTGATCCCCGCGCTCTTCTGTGTCGCGGTCGGGCAGGGGGCCCAGCTCGGCGACTACGTCATCGAGGGGGTCGGCAAGCTGGCGCCGACCGCCGCGATGCTGATGTTCGCGATCGTCTACTTCGGCGTCATGATCGACGTCGGCCTCTTCGACCCGATCGTCCGGGGCATCCTGCGCTTCTGCAAGGCCGACCCCGTGCGCGTCGTCGTGGGTACGGCGGTGCTCGCCGCGATCGTCTCCCTGGACGGCGACGGCTCCACCACCTTCATGATCACCGTCTCGGCGATGTATCCGCTGTACAAGCGGCTCGGCATGAGCCTCGTCGTGATGACCGGTGTCGCCGCCACCGCCAACGGCGTCATGAACACCCTGCCCTGGGGCGGCCCCACGGCCCGCGCCGCGACCGCGCTGAAGCTGGACGCCTCCGACATCTTCGTACCGATGATCCCCGCGCTCGGCATGGGCCTGGTCTTCGTCTTCGCCCTGGCGTACGTCCTCGGGCGCCGCGAGCGCAAGCGCATCGGCTACCTCACGCTCGACGAGGCCCTGGTGCCGGAGACCGAGACCGTGCTGGTCGCGGCGGGCGGCGGAGCGGGCGGCGGGGCCGGCGCGGACGCGGACGCGCCGAAGAAGTCCGTCGGCGACTCCGGTGCGACCACGACCACGACCACGGCCTCGGCCACGGGCGCGGGCGTCGGCGCGGGTGACGGCGACGGCTTCCAGGGGCTCGACCCGAACCGGGCGAGCCTCCGGCCCAAGCTGTACTGGTTCAACGCCGGCCTCACGCTCGTGCTGCTCACCGCGATGATCCTGGAGCTGCTGCCGATCCCGGTCCTGTTCCTCCTCGGCGCCGCTCTCGCGCTCACCGTCAACTACCCGAACATGGCCGAGCAGAAGGCCCGGATCGCCGCCCACGCGGACAACGTCCTCAACGTCTCGGGCATGGTCTTCGCCGCCGCGGTCTTCACGGGGGTCCTCACCGGCACGGGCATGGTCAAGCACATGGCCGACTGGCTCGTCGGTGCCATTCCCGAGGGCATGGGGCCGCACATGGCCGTGGTCACCGGCCTGCTGAGCCTCCCGCTCACCTACTTCATGTCGAACGACGGCTTCTACTTCGGCGTGCTGCCGGTCCTCGCGGAGGCCGGCGCGGCCCACGGCGTGTCGCCCCTGGAGATCGCCCGGGCCTCGCTGGTCGGGCAGGCGCTCCACATGTCCAGCCCGCTGGTGCCCGCCGTGTACGTCCTCGTCGGCATGGCGAAGGTGGAGTTCGGCGACCACACCCGGTTCACGGGGAAGTGGGCCGCGCTGACCTCGCTGGTCGTGCTGGCGGCGGGGATCCTCTTCGGGATCATCTGAGCCGGGCGGCCCCGACCCGTCCCCGGTCCCGTGCGGCGACGGGGAGTGGGCCGGACGGGTGGAGAGGGAGGTCGGTGCGGTCGAGTCGTCACCGTTTGTGTCCATGTCGTGACAGATAGTCGGATTATCGCAAATACGCGTCCGCTGTGCTCCCTCACGACTGGAGGACCTCCCTCATGACGACTCCCCCCACCCGCACTCTTCTCCGCGCGGCGCTCGCCACCCTGGCGCTCGGCGGTGTGACCCTCGCCGGCGCCCCGACGGCCTTCGCCGCGCCCGGCGACAACGGTGACGTCAAGGTCCACCGACAGAACACCCCTGACACCAGCCAGGCCAACGAGCCCCAGGTCGGATGCACCTTCCGCTTCGCGGCCTTCAACTTCGACGGCCTGCAGAGCATCCAGTGGAACATCTATGAGCAGCCGGGCCAGCCAGGCAACCAGGACCCGTCGCTGAAGAACGGCAGCATCGCCGTCGACAGCAACGGTGACGGACACACGGACGACATCACCGGCCTGTCAACCGGCATGTACAAGGTCGAATGGACGTGGGTGGGCCAGAGCGGCGCGGCGAAGTCGAAGGTCTTCCGGGTCAACTGCCCCGGCGGCGTGATCACCAACCCGACGCCGACACCGACGCCCACCAACGGTAACGGGGGCCCCGGCGGTGGCCCCGGCGGGAACGGCGACAACGGCGGCAACGGTCACGGCAAGCCCCCGCACGGCCCGGTCGGCGCGGGCGGCGGCGGCAGCGCGCCGATCGCCGCCGAGGACTCCTCGGCCTTCGGCATCGGGGCGGCCGTCGCGGCGGGCCTCGCCGGCACGGCCGGACTGGTCCTGATCCGTCGCTCGCGCCGCCGCGACAATGGCGCCGCGTAGGTCCGGCCTCACGCCCGGGCCTCACACGCCCCGGTCCCGCCTCACGCGCCGTCACCGGCGACTCCTCCGGCTCACCAGGACCGTCACGGTGACGTGCGTCCTGGTGGCCGGGGGCGCCTGGTGGGCCGGGGGCGGGGAACCGGCCGACCCGCCGCTCGCCGCGGCACCGGCCGCACCCGGCCCGGCCGCGGCGGCAGCGTCCGCGGCGAGGGCGGCCGGCGCCCCGGCCGCCCTCGACCACAAGGCGAAGCCCAGGGCGCTCCCCAAGGCCACGCCCCCGCCCCGGCCGGCACCGCCCCCCCGGCCGCTGGCCCGGTCGCGCCCCACGGCGCTCGCCGTCCCCGCCATCACCATCGAGGCCCCGGTCATCGACCTCGGTCTCGACGGCGCCGGGCGGCTCGCCACCCCACCGGTAGAGAACCCCCGGGTCGTCGGCTGGTACGCGAAGGGCGCCACCCCGGGAGAGCGCGGCACCGCCGTCGTCGTGGGTCACCGCGACACCCGCAGCGGGCCCGCCGTCTTCCTCAACCTCGACTCGCTCAGCCCCGGCAACACCGTCCGGGTCGCCCGCGCCGACGGCAGGGTCGCCGTCTTCACGGTCGACCGCGTCCGGACGTACGCCAAGGCCGACTTCCCCGACAAGGAGGTGTACGGCGCCACAGGACGGCCCGAACTGCGGCTGCTTACCTGTGGCGGATCATTCGACCCCAGCAAGGGCTACGAGGCGAACATCGTCGTCTACGCCCACCTCACCGGCGTCGACCGGACGATCTGACCGACGGACCCCAGCCGCGTCCGTCGCTCTCTCTCCCCGTTCAGTCGCTCTCCCCGCTCCGGCGGGCTCCCGCCACCCGGCGGGCTCCCGCCGGATAGGGCAGTTCCTCCGCCAGGGCGGCCGCACGGTCGAAGCCCTCGGCCGCCTCCCGCTCCCGGCCGAGTGCCGCGAGCGCGGCGGCCCGCACCGTACGGGCCTCGGTCTCCGCGAGCCGTTCACCGGCCCGTTCCGCCCGCCCGGCCTCGGCCTGCGCCACCTCGGCGGCCTCCGCGGCCCGCCCGCACGCCAGCAGCGCCCAGGCCGTCAGATGGGCCGTGCCCGCCTCCCGATAGCCGGCGAGGAGCCGCAGCGCCTCCTCCGGCCTGCCCTCCCGCACCGCCAGCTCCGCCCGCGCCGACCGCACCTCGTACTCGGCCTGATGGTCACCCTGGGCCACCGCCGTCCGCTCGGCCGGGTCGAGCAGCTCGCCCCCGCCGGGTTCGTCCTCCCGCATCCGTACGCGGGCGAGCGCCACCAGCGCGTACGGGGCGCACCACACGGCGTGCGACTCCGAGTCCCGCACCGCCGTCTGGGCGAGCTCCCGGGCCTCCGCCACCTCCTCCACGAGGAGATGGAGCTCCGCCAGGTTGGCCCGCTCGAAGACCGTCGCCGTCGGATCGCCCGAGCGCTCCGCGAGCGCGAGCGCCCGGCGGCCCGTCGCGATGGCCTCCCTCAGCCGCCCCGCCCGCCGCGCCGTCTCGCGCAGCACCGAGAGCACCGAGGCCAGCAACTGCGGATCGCCGTACGCCTCCGCGTGCGGAAGCGCCCGGTCCGCCACCGGGCCCGCCTGCCCGAAGCGGCCCGCGAGCCCCAGCGAGGTCGCCCGCGCCGCCAGCGCCCTGGCGAGCAGCCCGCGCCGCTCCGGGCCCGTCACCGTCTGCGCCGCGTCCTCCGCAGCCCGGGCGGCGACCACCCCCTCCTCGTACCGGCCCGCGACGAAACACAGCACCGCGCGGGCCAGATGGTGGGCGCTCGCCACGGCCGCCGGGGTCCCGGGGCCGGGCGGGCAGGAGTCGAGCAGCCGGAAACCGTCCTCCGTACCGCGGGTCTTCGGCATCAGCTCCGCGAGCCGCGCCGCCGCCAGGACCCTGCCGTCAGCGTCCCCGCGCCTCCCCAGCTCCTCCAGCGCCTCGGTGAGCAGCCGGGCCGCCTCGTCGAATCGGCCCAGGCGGCGCAGCACGGCGCTCCGGTCGATCCGCGCCCGCGCGGACTCGGCCGCCAGCGCGTCGAGACGGCCGGTGAGTTCGGCGTAGTAGCGGTCGGCGGTGTCGTTGGCGTAGAGCGCCGCCGCCCGCTCGGCGGCCTGCCGCAGATAGCCGGTGGCGCGCGGGTCGTCGGCGCGGGTCAGATGGGCGGCGAGCGTGTCCACGGCTTCGGGACGGCGGCGCAGCACCGCCTCCGCGTACGCCGAGTGCAGGAGTCGGCGGCGGGCCGCCGAGAGCCCTTCGTAGCAGGTCAGCCGGACCAGCGGATGGCGGAAGGCGAGCCCGGCCACCGGCCGGCCCTCGCTGACCACCCGCCGTTCCTCGACCACCGAAGCGGCGACGGCCGCCTCCACGCCCTCCGTGGCCTCGGCCGCCGAGAGCCGCGGATGGCCGCCGCGCCGGGCCACGTCGAGGACCTCGGTGAGGGCCGCGTCCTGCCCGGCGACCGCGACCGCGTCGACCACCCGGCGGGCGGCGGGACCCAGCCGGCCCAGACGCTCCGCCACCAGCTGCCGTACGCCCTCCGGGGCGCTGGGCCGCTCGTCCCCGTCCCTTACGGCACGGGCCAGTTCGAGCGCGAACAGCGGATTGCCCAGCGACAGCTCCCACACCCGCTCCGGTACGGCTCCGTCGGAGCCCAGCGCGTCCGCCGTCAGCGCCAGACACGCCTCGCGGGACAGCCGGGGCAGCTCGACCGCACCGGCGAGGGACTGGCGCAGCAGCAGGTCGAGCACCTGGCGGCGGGGGTCGGACGCCGGAAGTTCCTCAGGGCGGACAATGGCGAGAAATCGCCAGGTACTTCCCCCTTCGCGGGCCCGGCGGGCAAGATGGCTGAGGAGCTGGAACGAGCCCGCGTCCCCCGCGTGGAGGTCGTCCAGGACCACCATCACGGGCCGCTCCGCCGCCAGTTCACCGAGCAGCCCCGCCGTCGCCCGGAACAGCCGGTCCCGCTCCTCCTCGGGACTGCGGCCGCTCTCCGGACGCACCCGCCCCAAGGACGGCAGAAGCGCCGCCAGTTCGGGATACTCCGCGCCCGCCCTGGCCCGCTCCCCGGCCGGCCGGTCCGCCAGCCAGCCGTCCAGTGCCTCGGTGAACGGTCCGTACGGCGTGTGCCCCTCCGCGTCGTGGCCCGCGCCCCACAGCACGGCCGTCCCGTCCGCGGCCGCCCGCCGGGCCGCCTCCCCGGCAAGCCGTGTCTTGCCGAGCCCCGCCTCGCCGGTGAGCACGAGCACGGGCGGGGAGCCGGGGGCGAGCAGGTGCGCGAGGAGTTCGTCCCGACCGCGCAGGGGAGCGGTGGGCGGCCGCCGCACCACGGCCGGCAGCGCGGGCCCCACCGAGCGGGGCGCCGGCACGGGCGCGGCCAGTGCCGCCCGGTGCAGCCGCTCGGTCTCCGGGCCCGGGCGCACGCCGAACTCCGCGTCCAGCGCCTCCCGGCACAGGTGGTACTGCGCCACCGCGCGGCGCCGCAGCCCCTGCCGCACGTACGCCTCGATCAGGACCCGGTGCGCCTCCTCCTCCGCCGGAGCCACCGCGAGGACCTGCTCGGCCGCGGGGACGGCCTCCTCCGGGGCGCCCGCGGCCAGATGGGCGGCGGCGAGGGCGAGCAGGGCGCGCTCCCGCAGCGCCGAGAGCCGCTCGCGGCGCGCCTCGGCCCAGGGCGCGTAGCGGTCCTCGGGCAGCAGCTCGCCCGTGAACGCCTCCAGGGCGGCGGCGAGCTCGGCGCGCCCACCGTGCGCGAGCGCAGCCTCCGCCAGTGCCTCGGCCTCGTCGGCGTCGATCCGTACCGTCCGCGGATCGAGCCGCAGCAGCGAGCCCTCACCGGTCAGATAGGAGGAGACGGACCGGGGAGCCAGCTCGGGTTCGATCGCCCGCCGGGCCGCGTGCAGCGCCACCCGCAGACTGCCCAGCGCGGCCTGCGGATCCGCGTCCGGCCAGCAGATCTCCATCGCCTGCTCGCGGTGGAGGCTGTGTCCGGGGGAGACCGCGAGCAGTTTCACCAGCGTGCGCGCGCTCGGCCGCGGCCACCGCTCGGAGAGCGGCGGCCCGCCGTCCCGGTCGACCCGGAACCCGCCGAAGAGGCGCACTCGCAGCACCGGAGGTGCGCCCGCTGGTATGTCTGCGCTCATGAGGGCGCCCACTGTAATGGGTGGCCTGTGCACCGGAATGGCGCGGTCCGGGGATGGCCGGAGACCCCCGCCCGATGGTGCGGGCGGGGGTCCGTGATCCGAGGCGGGCTACTGGGCGGTCAGCCTGCCCGTCACCATGCCGTGGATCGCGCTGTCCTGGAGCAGGTAGCGCCCGCCGGACAGTTCGATCGTCCGGTCGAAGCCGGTGTCGTCCTTGCCGAGGCCGACGACCTCGTCCACGCCGTCGCCGTCGAGGTCCGCGACGACCATGTTCTGGGTCGCGTAGCCGCCCAGCTTGGCCAGGTGGTTCGGGTAGTTGTCGCCGGCGGTGAGCACCGACGGGTCCCACAGGTAGGCCGCGCCCTCGGTGCCGCCGAAGATCAGCCGGCGTCCGCCCGGGCCCGTGCCGAACCGCGCGTTGCGCAGGGTCGGCAGCGTGTAGATCTCGTGCTCCTTCCCGTCCTTGGCGAAGGTGCGCAGGGAGGCCGTCCCGGCGAGGACCAGACCCTCGTCGCCGGTGAACCAGTTGCCGAGCGTCCAGGCGCCGCCGCCGGTCGCGGTGTGCACGACCTCGCCCGTGCGGACGTCACGGAGCTCGAAGTACGTGCTCCAGTTGGCGCCTTCCCTCACGATCCACGAGTAGACGACGGCGTGCCCGTCCGCGTACGGGATGCCGGGCGAGGCGTACACGCCGTGGAAGAGCTGCGCCGCGTAGACCGTGGTGTCCGCGTCGCCGGTCCAGGTCGGGTCCGCCGACCAGAGGGCCTTGCCCGTACGGGCGTCGAGCGCCGTCCCGCCGACGACGGCCGTCCCGTCGTTCACCCCGCGCGTCTGGTACGAGCCGAGGACCTTGCCCTCGGCGACGGCGAGGTCGGAGAAGACCAGGCCGGGCGCGGGCGCGTACGTCCAGAGGTCCCGCCCGCCGCCGCTGTAGGCGCGGATCGCGTCGGTCGGCACGAGGATCTCCTCGTCGCCGTCCCGGTCCAGGTCCGCCACCGTGACGGAGCGGACGAACCGGCCCTGCCCGTCGATGGTCTCGCGGACCTTGCCGGTGCGGGCGTCCACGACGACCGCCGCCGAGTCTGCCGCGACGACGAGGTCGTCGCGCCGGCCGTCGCCGTCGGTGTCGCCGATCCGGATGTCACCCTGCACGGAGCCGGGCAGCGTGGCCTTCCACAGCACCCGCGGCTTCCCGGAGACCAGCGACGGCCCGTCGTAGGCCCAGAGCCCCTGGGACTGGCCGCCGACGATCACGTCCTCGCGCCCGTCGCCGTCGACGTCGGCCGCGAGGCCCGTGCTGAGGTTTCCCTGGAGCGGGGTGATCGCGGCCTGCCGGCCGCTGCCGAGCCGGTACGAGCGGATGTTCTGCTCGTTGTCCACGGTCCGCACGCGCCACTCGTCGTCCTCGCGGTACGGCTGGGCGTAGATCGGCGAGGCGGTCGCGCCCGTGTGCTGCCAGCGGACCTCCCCGTCCCGGCCGTCCAGCGCGGTGAGCGTGCCGAAGCGGCCGCCGCCCGGGTTGGCGGCGGTCTCCAGGCCCTCGGTGGAGACGTACGAGGCGAGGACCTTGCCGTCGGCGATCCGCAGGCCGAGCGCGGAGTCGCCGTCCTTGACGTTGTCCTCGCCGCGCTTGACCGTGTGCGACCACAGCTCCGCCGCGTCACCGCCGTCCAGGGCGCGCACGGTGGACGTGTTGACCCACAGGTACTCGTCGAGTGTCGACTCGCTGATCGCGTACTCGGGGGCGGAGTCGCCGCGCAGCTGGCCGATCCGCAGCCCGATGCCGAGTGCGTTGATCCGGGTGTCCAGGGTGGTGCGGGTCCCGGTGGCCGGGTCGTAGGCGGCCACCTCGTACCGGATGCCGTCCCGGGCGTCCGCCTGCTCCAGGGCGACCACACGCTTCCGCGTCGCGTCGAAGGCCAGCTGGCGGGAGTAGAGGTCGTCGTCCGTCTGCCAGGCCACGGAGCCGTCGGCCGTGTCGAGGACCAGGGTGTGGCCCGCGGCGGGGTCCGTGGCGGTCTTCCTGACGTACCAGGACACGGCGACGCGCCCGCCGCCGAGCGGCAGGGTGGAGCCCCACCGGCCGTGGCGCTGTCCCGTCTCGTACGTCCAGGTCGCCGACGGCGTGAGCTTCGTGCCGTCGTACGCGAAACGGAAGGCCCGCAGGGCTGCGGTGGCGTCCTTCGGGGAGTTGAGGCTCGTCGACGGCTGGTCGCCGATGAGCAGGGTGTCGCCGACGAGCGTGACCTGCTGGGCGTCGGCGAAGAGCTGCGACCACAGCGTCCGGCCCGTGGCGCCGTCGAGGACGGTGACGAAGGTGCCGGTGGTCAGCGTGGAGCCGGGGGAGGTGAACGGACGGTACGGGCTGGTGCCCACGTCGGCCGTGAAGACGACGTCCGCGATCCCGTCGCCGGTCAGGTCGCCCTGCGTCCAGCCCCGGTCGGAGCTGTCGGCGTACGGGCTGTTGGCGTGGAAGCCGGTGGTGATCCGCGCCGGGAACGGCTCGGTCTGCCACGGGCGGATGTTCGTGACCTGCCAGTCGGCGTAGAGCGAGGCGTTGTCCCGCTTCCAGACCGTGCGGCCGTCCTCGGCGAGCCGGGTGACGGTGCCGAGGCTGTGCACGGCGAGGAAGTCGCCGCGTCCGCCGCCGAGCTGGGCGGTGTCGGCCTGCCCCTGGTAGGTCTCCAGGCCGGAAGCCTTGGTGACGGTCAGGCCGCCGGCCGTGGTGTCGGTGGTGTCGGCGGTCTCGGAGGTGCCCTGGAGCGCGCTCCGTGCCGTGTCCCGCGGGGTGACGTCGAGGGGCGCGGCCGGTTCGGCGCGCTGCTCCAGGGCGTCGGCCTGGGCATCGGTGAGGATCCGGCCGAGGGGCTCGTCGTCGGCGTACGCGGTGGTGGCGGGCAGTGCGGTGAGTGCGAGGCCGGCCGCGACGAGGGCGGAGGCGAGGCGTACGCCGCGCCGGGAACGGTGGGTCATCACGCCGCCTTCGGGGAGATACGGATGGCCGAACGGTCCATGAGGACCGGCTCGTTGAAGGAGTACTGCAGGGCGTCCGTGCCCGCCTGGTTCTCGATGCCGACGGTCGCGCCGCCGCCGGTCTCCAGGGAGTTCGCGCCGATCGACTGGTACTGGAGGACGATCGCGCCGGTCGCCTCCTCGAAGACGGCCTCGAAGGTGACGCGCTTGGCGGTGTCGGCGGCGAAGGCCGCGTTCTCCCAGACGATCGCGAAGCGCCGCTGCCCGGCGGTGCCGCTGACGGTTGTCTTCACCGCCGACTTGGAGTCCAGGGTCAGGTCGTCCCAGAAGGCGGCGAGGACGCCGTTGGGCTGGCCCGGGGACGGCAGCGCGGTGTTCTTGTAGTCGCCGAGCCGGGGGGCGAGGAAGTTCACCAGGCCGTTGGTGGTGACGCTCGCCTGGCCGTACGTGACGCCGTAGAACGAGACGGGGAAGGGCAGGGCGATCGTCTTCGCGTTCTCGTCGCCGGAGAGCGCCAGCTTCGTCGACGCGGAGGTCCACGCGTACGTGGCGGGCAGGCAGCTGTTGCCGGCGGCGTCGGTACGGGCGGGCAGGGCGGCCGTCACCGTCTCCGCGGCGTCCACGGCCAGCGCGGCGCTGTAGGTGCCGTTGCAGAGGACGGGCGCCGCCGGGGTGGCGGTCAGCGTGAACGAGCCCTCGGCGACGGCCGGGAAGCGGAAGGCGCCGGCGGCGTCGGTGACGACCGGGGTGAGCGGGGCGTCGGTGAAGCGGACGGTGGCGCCCTTCAACGGCTTCCCGGTGACGTCCAGGACGGTGCCGGTGACGGCGTGCGCGGGCACGGCGTCCAGGCCGAGGTCGTGGGCGAGGGACTGGCCGGTGGTGACGGTGAGCGCGTCCTCGACGAGGTCCCGGTAGCCGTAGCCGCCGACCGTGAGGGCGTACGTGCCCGCGGCCAGCGTCAGCCGGTAGGAGCCGGAGGCGTCGGTGGTCACGGAGCGGCGGGCCTCGCCCGCGGTGGCGGTGACCGTGACCCCGGCGAGCGGGGAGCCGGTCGCCCGGTCGGTGATCGTGCCGGTGACGGTGGCCGCGGTGTGCGGGGCCCGGTCCACGGCGGCGAGGATGTCGAGCTTGCCCTCGCCCCAGACGTTGTTGGCGGCGGCGGTGCCGCCGCAGTGGGTGTCGTCGACGTCGCGGGCGGAGCCGTTCAGGGCCGCGCGGGTGCCGTCGATGTCACCGATGAGGGACGGGGCCGAGGACCAGAGCAGGGCGACGGCGCCGGCGACGTGCGGGGTCGCCATCGACGTACCGGAGATGGCGCGGAAGGAGTTGCCCGGCCAGGCGGAGCGGACGTCCACGCCGGGGGCCGAGATGTTCGGCTTCATGGAGCCGTCGACGAGGGAGGGACCGAAGCCGGAGAAGTCGGCGATCTTCCCGTTCACGTCGTAGGCGCCGACGCCGTAGGCCGGGGCCTGGGCGCCGGGGGCCTCGGTGGTGGAGCAGCTCGTGCCGTTGCCGGCGTTGCCGGCGGCGAAGGCCTCGAAGATGCCCGCCGCGTTCCAGGACTCGATGATGTCCTGGTAGAAGGTGGTGTTCCCGCCGCCCCAGGAGTTGTTGACGATGTCGGGGGCGAGGTCGGGGCGCGGGTTCTCGCCGTTGCGGTCGGTCGGCGCCAGGATCCACTGGCCCGACTTCAGCAGGGACGAGTCCGAGCAGCTGCGGGCCTCGCAGCCCTTGGCGGCGATCCACGTGGTGCCGGGGGCGACGCCGATGCCGCCCGCGCCGGCGATCGTGCCCATGGTGTGGGTGCCGTGGCCGTTGTTGTCGCAGGGCGCGCCGGCGGCGCACTGGCCGGTCGGGTCGTACCAGTTGTAGTCGTGGCTGAAGGTGCCGTCGCCGAGGTTGCCCCGGTAGTTGCCCT
Organism: Streptomyces sp. NPDC050842; assembly: GCF_044456565.1. Classification (NCBI taxonomy): domain Bacteria; kingdom Bacillati; phylum Actinomycetota; class Actinomycetes; order Kitasatosporales; family Streptomycetaceae; genus Streptomyces; species Streptomyces sp. NPDC050842. The sequence goes on from NZ_JBITGA010000014.1 coordinate 129,165, forward strand.
TCAGGACCGGGTGGTCGTACTGCACACCCGAGTCGATGTTCGCGACGACGATGCCCTCGCCGCGGTTGTCGTACCGGGACCAGACCTGGTCGGCCCCGATGTCCTCGACGCCCCACTCGGGGGTCACCGTCTCCTCGGCGGTCGCGGAGGCCTGCTCGACCGTGTCGAGGGCGTAGTGCCGCTCCTGGCGGAGGGAGGCCACGTCGGTGCGGGCGGCCAGCCGCTCCACGAGGGCCTTGTCGCCGGTCACCTTGACGGCGTTGGCGATCCAGTACGACTCGTAGCCGACCTTGGCCCGGTCGAGGAAGCGCGTCAGGGAGACCTGACTGCGGGTGGCCTCGGTGCGCAGGGTCTCGAAGGCGGTGCGGGCCTTCTTCTCGTGGCCGCGCTGCGAGCGGGTTCGGGAGAGGTCGGCGCGGTCGGCGAGGACGACGAAGAAGGTCGCCTGGCCGCCGTCCCGGACCGTGGCGGTGATGCCGGGATCGACGGCGGCCCGGGGGGAGGGCGCGGCGGCCGTGGACGGCGCCGCGGCCACGGTGGGGGCCACGAGCAGAGCCGTAAGGGTGGCGGCGGCCGTGGCCCAGACGGTGGTTCCGCGCCGGATCGGCGAGCGGGGCAGGTGCATGTGGGTGGCTCCTCCAACGCTGGTACGGGGGAAGCCGACGCCACGCCACCCCGTACGGACCTGGGGGAAGGGCCTGGGGGAGGTGGGGCGGGCTCGGTCGGGGACGCTAGGTCCGGGCCGTTACTGGGGAATTACCGGACGGCCGGGGACGGGGGCCGGGGAGGTGGCCGAGGCCGGGGGCGCCGGTGCAAGGCGGCTTCCGCCAGTTCCGGGGACGTACGGCTGTGCGGGGTGTCCGTGGACAGGGCCGGCGCCGGGGCGGCACGATCGGTTCGGCAGTGAGACCGGGGGCACTCCGGGGACCCTGGCGCCCGAAAACTAACAGCGCTAGTTTGGGTCAGGACGACGAACCCGTCAGTAACGTGAGGAGACCGCGGATGAAGGCCCACGACGCGATGTACATCGGCGGGGAGTGGCGTCCCGCCTCCTCGGCGGAGACCATCCCCGTGATCAACCCGGCGGACGAGCAGGTCATCGGCCACGTCCCGGCGGGCACCGCCGAGGACGTCGACGCCGCCGTACGCGCCGCCCGCGCCGCGCTCCCCGGCTGGGCCGCCACCCCGCCCGCCGAGCGCGCCGCCCGCATCGCCGCCCTGCGCGACGCGCTCGCCGCCCGCGCGGAGGAGATCGCCGCCACCGTCACCGCCGAACTCGGCGCCCCGCCGCAGCTCGCCGCCGCCGTCCACGCGGGCCTGCCGATCGCGGTCGCCGGCACGTACGCCGAACTGGCCGCCACCCACCCCTTCGAGGAGAAGGTCGGCAACTCCACCGTCTACGCGGAGCCGGTCGGCGTCGTCGCCGCGATCACCCCCTGGAACTACCCGCTCCACCAGATCGTCGCCAAGGTCGCCCCCGCGCTCGCCGCCGGCTGCACGACCGTCCTCAAGCCCGCCGAGGACACCCCGCTCACCGCCCAGCTCTTCGCCGAGGCAGCGCACGAGGCGGGCCTGCCCGCCGGCGTCTTCAACCTGGTCACCGGCCTCGGCCCGGTCGCCGGACAGGCCCTCGCCGAACACCCGGACGTGGACCTCGTCTCCTTCACCGGCTCCACCGCCGTCGGCCGCCGCATCGGCGCCCTCGCGGGCGGCGCCGTGAAGCGGGTCGCCCTCGAACTGGGCGGCAAGTCCGCCAACGTGATCCTGCCGAGCGCCGACCTCCCCAAGGCCGTCGCCGTCGGCATCGCCAACGTCATGTCCAACTCCGGCCAGACGTGCAGCGCCTGGACCCGGATGCTCGTCCCCACCGAGCGGTACGAGGAGGCCGTGGCCCTCGCCGCCGAGGCCGTCGCCAAGTACGTCCCCGGCGAGCGCGTCGGCCCCCTCGTCAACGCCAAGCAGCAGCAGCGGGTCCGCGGCTACATCGAGAAGGGCCTCGAAGAGGGCGCCCGGCTCGTCGCCGGCGGCCCCGAGGCCCCGCGCGAGACCGGCTACTACGTCGCCCCGACCGTCTTCGCTGACGTCACCCCGGACATGACCATCGCCCGCGAGGAGATCTTCGGCCCGGTCGTCTCGATCATCCGGTACGAGGACGAGGCCGACGCGCTCGCCATCGCCAACGGCACCGAGTACGGCCTCGCCGGAGCCGTCTGGGGCGAGCCCGCGGAGGCCGTCGCCTTCGCGCGCCGCATGGAGACCGGCCAGGTCGACATCAACGGCGGCCGGTTCAACCCGCTGGCTCCCTTCGGCGGCTGGAAGCAGTCCGGCGTCGGCCGGGAGCTCGGCGCGCACGGCCTCGCCGAGTACCTGCAGACGAAGTCCCTCCAGTTCTGATCGGCCACGTCCCGCCAGTTTCGAGCGCAGAAGGAGCAACGAGCGTGATCCGCGCCGCCGTCCTGCCCGCCGTCGGCTCTCCCCTGGAGATCACCGGCATCGAACTCCCCGAGCCGGGCCCCGGCCAGGTCAGGGTCCGACTCGCCGCCGCCGGGGTCTGCCACTCCGACCTGTCCCTCTCCAACGGCACCATGCGCGTGCCGGTCCCGGCCGTCCTCGGCCACGAGGGCGCCGGCACCGTCGTCTCCGTCGGCGAGGGCGTCACGCACGTCGCCCCAGGCGACGGCGTCGTCCTCAACTGGGCGCCGTCCTGCGGCAGCTGCCACCCCTGCTCGCTCGGCGAGGTCTGGCTCTGCGCGAACGCCCTCACCGGCTCCGCGAACATCCACGCCCGCACCGAGGACGGCACCGAGCTCCACCCCGGACTCAACGTCGCCGCCTTCGCCGAGGAGACGGTCGTCGCCGCGAACTGCGTCCTGCCCGTCCCCGACGGCGTGCCGCTCACCGACGCCGCCCTGCTCGGCTGCGCCGTCCTCACCGGCTGGGGCGCGGTCCACCACTCCGCGCGGGTGCGGGAGGGCGAGACCGTCGCGGTGTTCGGCGTCGGCGGGGTCGGCCTCGCCACGCTCCAGGCCGCCCGGATCGCGGGCGCGTCCACGATCGTCGCGGTCGACGTCTCCCTCGAGAAGGAGGCCCTGGCGAGGGCGGCGGGCGCCACCGAGTACGTCGTCGCCTCCGAGACGACGGCGAAGGACATCCGGAAGCTGACGGGCGGCCAGGGCGTCGACGTGGCCGTCGAGTGCGTCGGCCGCGCCGTCACCATCCGCACCGCCTGGGACTCCACCCGGCGCGGCGGCCGCACCACGGTCGTCGGCATCGGCGGCAAGGACCAGCAGGTCACCTTCCACGCCTTGGAGCTCTTCCACTGGGGCCGCACCCTGGCCGGCTGCGTCTACGGCAACTCGAACCCGGCCGTGGACCTGCCGGTCCTTGCCGAGCACATCAGGGCGGGCCGCTTCGACCTCGGCGCCCTGGTCACCGAGCGGATCACCCTGGAAGGCATCCCGGCGGCCTTCGACAACATGCTCGCGGGCAAGGGCGGCCGGGCCCTGGTGATCTTCCCCTGACGGCACGCGGAATCGCGGAAGCCCGTACCGGCTCACCCGGTACGGGCTTCCGCGTCCCGGAGGCCGGCGCGTCCCAGAGGTCCGCGCGTCACAGATCCAGGACGAGACGGGCGCCGCGCGAGCGCCCCACGCAGATCATCATCGTCGCCCCCGAGGCCTTCTCGTCCGCGCCGAGGACGGAGTCGTGGTGCTCGGGCGTTCCGGCGAGCACCTTCGTCTCACAGGTGCCGCACCAGCCCTCCTCGCAGGAGTACGCGACGTCCGGCACCGCCTCGCGAACGGCGTCGAGGAGTGTCCGGCCGGGCCCCACGGTCAGCGTCCGGCCACTGCGCCGCAGCTCGACCTCGAAGCCCTCCGCGGGCACGTCTCCCGTCGACGGAACCGGCGCCGCGCCGAACCGCTCCGTGTGCAGTGGACCCCGCCACCGTTCCTCCAACGCCCGCAGAAGCCCCTCCGGGCCGCAGCAGTACACGGCCGTCTCCGTCGGAATCCCGGCGAGGACGGCGTCCAGGTCGGGCAGCCCCGCGGTGTCCCGCGGGACGAGCGTGACCCCGGGGAGTACGGCGAGCTCCTCGCGGTAGGCCATGGCCGCCAGGCTCCGGCCCCCGTACAGCAGCGACCACGACCCCGGCGGCAGGGAGCGGACCATCGGCAGCAGAGGGGTGATGCCGATACCCCCGGCGACGAACAGATACCGCTCGGCGGGCACCAGCGGGAAGCGGTTGAACGGGCCCCGGACCCCGAGGAGCGTGCCCTCGCCGACGGAGGTGTGGATCTCCTTCGATCCGCCCCGGCCTTCGGGCTCCCGCAGCACCCCCAACCGGTACGTGCTCCGGTCCGCCGGGTCACCGCAGAGCGAGTAGTGCCGGACCGCACCGGACGGCAGCACCACCTCCAGGTGCGCGCCCGGCTCCCACGGGGCCAGGGCGGCGCCCGTGGGATCGGCGAGCACGAGCCCCAGGACGCCCTCGGCCTCCTGGACGACGGACCGGACCGTGAGTCGGGCCGTGGACATGCATCACCTCGAAACTCGCGACGGCGGCAGCAGGGGCTCCGGCCACACCCGGCACAGCGCCCCGTAGAGCCCGGCGGCGACGGCGAAGGAGGCCGGCAGGCTCAGGTCGACCCCGCCGGTCAGCTCCGTCAACGGACCGGTGTACAGCGGGTTGTTGACCCACAGGATCCCGACCGCCGAACCGGCGGCGAAGGCAGCGGCGGCCCGCGGGTTGACCCCGCGCGTGTACCAGTAGCGCCCGCCCCCGCCGGTGGTGAAGGTGCGCAGCGCCGCCGCGTCGTACCGGCCGCGGTGGAGCACGTAGCCGACGGAGAGCACCGCCGCCCACGGGGCGACGACCGTCAGCAGCAGCGTGACGAACGCCGACATCGCGTCCATCGCGTCGTACACCACCGCCCCGAGGTAGAGGACGGCCATGGCGAGCAGCGCGACGACCGTGGTGACGCCGGCCCGCGAGGCGCGCCAGACCACCGAGTTGGCGGAGAGCCCGGCCGCGTACAGACACAGTCCGGCCTGCGGCAGGGTGCCCGCGAAGCCGAAGACGACGACCGCCACCGCGAACCAGCCGGGGACGGCGTCCGTCAGGCCCTGGAGCCACGGCTCGCCGGGGACGGGGAAGAGGGTCGTCACGTACGCGCCGGTGAGCAGCGCCGCGAGGCTGCTGAGGAACATGGAGATCCCGCTGGCCCGCACGACCCGGCCGGTGGGGGTGGAGGCGGGCATGAAGCGGGTGTAGTCGCCCTGGAAGGTCGCGTACGACAGCGGCATGGTCGCGGCTGCGGTGGCCGCGAGCAGCCAGGTGTGCAGGACGCTGTCGAGTGCGAGCGTCCCCCCGGCGTATCCCGCGTCGAAGTCCGGGGCCAGGACGAGGACGGTGCCGAGCAGGACCACGCCGCCGGTGACCGCCGTGACCCTGTACGTACGGACGAGGGCCTCATGGCCGCGCACGGCGACCAGCGCGACCGCCGCCGCCGTCACGAGCATCGCGACCGTCAGCGCGCCCGGGCCCGTCGGGGTGGACAGCAGCCGGTGGCCGGCGACCATGACGGCGGTGCCGCCCGTCCAGACGGCGATCGCGAAGAAGCCGAGCGCCGTCACCACCGTGATGACGTTGCCGACGATCCTGCCGCGCACCCCGAAGTGTGCCCCGCTCGCCATGGGGTCGTTGGTGCCGGTACGGACGCCGAACCGGGCGAGGGGTGCGAGCAGCAGCGAACCGACGGCGACGCCCACCGTGATCGCGCTCGCCGAGGCCCACCAGCCGAGGCCGAAGACCACGGGCAGCGCGCCGAGCACGACGGTCCCGAACGAGAACTGCGCGGACGGCCAGATCCAGCCGAAGTCGGCCGGGGACGAGGTGCGTTCGGCGTCGGGGACGGGCGCGATGCCGTCGTGCCCGACCGCCGCGCGGGGCGGCGTCACGATCGACGCCGCCCCGGTCGGTGTGGTGGTCACAGGGCGCCCCCGGCATCGTGCTCGGAGTCCGGGCCGGAGCCGTGTCCGGAGTCCTGGCCGGCTTCCCGGCCGGGCAGGACGTCGACGACCCGGAGGGCCGCGCACGCGGCGCCCGAGGTCCGCTCGCCGCTCGTCAGATCGAAGGTCGTGTGGTGCAGGGGGCAGGTGATGCGCAGCCTGTCCCCGTCGACCCTGCCGTACTTGAGCCTGCCCCCGCGGTGCGGGCAGACGGCGGCGGCGAGCACCTTGCGGCCGCCGACCTCGACCAGGACCAGTTCCTCGGTCACCTGCCGGACGACGGGCTCGTCGGCCCCCCGCCGGCGCCCGGCGGGCACGGCCGTCATCCGACGGTCTCCCGTGCCCGCGCGACGGCCGCCTCGGTGGCCGTCCCGACGATCTCGGAGGCCAGCCGCACGCCCGCCCAGATCTTCGCGAGGTCCGGCTCGTCTAGCGCCCGGATCGCCGTACGCATATGACTGCTGTGGTACGTGTCGATGTAGAGGTGCTCGGTGTAGTAGGCGTCGTGTGCGATGCCGAGCCGCTGCGCCGCCCGGGCGAAGCTCTGGAAGGCGTACAGCACGCTGGTCTCGAAGTAGGCGTACGCCCCCAGGAAGTACTGGGGCGAGGGCGCCCGGCTGGCCAGCCAGTGGAACATGTTGACGTAGGCGTAGCACTCGGGGCTCGTCTCGTCGAGGTAGTCGTCGAGCCGGATGCTCATGCCGAGCTCGGTGAGGAGGTCCCGGTAGAGCTGGGAGTGGGCCTTCTCCTCGTTGCCGCAGCCGAGTTCGTCGATGAGGACCCGGAAGACCGCCATGCCGGAGCGGTACGGCAGCCGCGGCACGACCGGGAGCAGCGACTCGGACTCGGTGAGCCCGTCGAGGGCGAACTGCCCCACCACGGCCTTGAACTGGGCCAGCGTCGCGTGCTCGGCGAGGAAGGTCGCGCTCTCCGGGAGGTCCGCCTCCTCCTCCGCGAGGAAGTCCTTGAGCGTCCCGAGCAGTTCGCCGGTGTTCGCGAACCGGGGCGCCGAGGCCTCGTGGCCGCGGGCCGCCGGCAGGATCCACCGTTCCTCGATCGCTGCCATCGATCCGTAGTCGCCGAGGCTGGGGACCCGCCGGTAGAGGGCGTGCAGGTCGCGCTGGGCGGTCGCGGCGGGGGCCGTGACGGAGTGCGCGACGACCGGAGGGCCGGAGGGCGAGGCGCTCATGCCGCCATGACCTCCTCGGCCGTGGCGGGCGAGCCGATCACGCCGCGCCGGTGCAGCTCCTTCTTCACCCAGCGGTACCAGTCGTCGAGGAAGACGCCGTACTTCTCGCAGACGGTGTTGATCTCCGCCTGGCGGTCGGGCGTCGGGTCGACGAGCATCCGGTTGCAGAGACCGGGTTCGAGGTTGGCCAGCGGGCCGATGAAGCCGTCGATGCCCCGGGCGTCGACGAGGAGGTTCTCCCAGCCCTCGAAGACCGGGATCCCGGTGCCCGCGCCGGCCATCCGCCGGGTGAACGCGGCGTCCCCGCTGGACTCCTTGATGCCGACGATCCCGGGGATCTCCTTGCAGATCCGGATCAGGGTGTCGAACTCGATGCGATTGCCCGACAGCGCCTCCTCGTTGTAGAGGAAGATCGGGATGTCGAGGGCCGCGCGGATCGCCTTGTAGTGGTCGACGATCCGGTCCTGCGTCACGTCGGCGCCGAACGGCGTGGTGACGACGACGGCGTCGGCGCCGAGCGCGGCGGCCGTGATGGCCCGGTCGACCACGGAGGCGGTGTCCGGGAGCTGGATCCCGGCGAGCACGGGCAGGCCGTCGGCGTGCTTCACGGTGTACGTGACGACGTCCTGCCACTGCCGGGCGTCGAGCTTCCAGCCCTCGCCGGAGGTCAGGGCCGGCATCAGGCCGGTGACCTCGGCGTGGATATGGCCGATGAGTCGGGCCACGCTCTGCTCGTCGACGGTGCCGTTCTCGTCGAGCGGGGTGATCAGCGGGACGATGGTCCCGGAGTACGTGCCAGGCATGAGTGGGGTGCCCTTCGCGAGCGTGTCGGTGGTGCGAGCGGGTGTCAGAGGTCTTCGGAGGCGACCGTCAGGACCAGCGAGCGCCGGTAGAGGTCCTCCAGGTACGGGGGGAACGACGGCTCCGCGACCGGGGCGGGCACGCCGGCCCGGGCGATCGGTACGACGGGGAGTCCGGCGGTCCCGAGCAGCCGGGGGCTCGCGGTGTGCAGCGTGCCCCCGCGGCCGATGACCTGGGCGAGCAGCAGGCGTTCGTGCGTGGGCAGGCCGTCGAGCCCGGGCGCGGTGAAGGCCCGGCGGACGTCCGCCTCGTCGTAGGCGACGCGGTCGATGGCGAGGTCCGTGTGGAGGACGTCCATGAAGGGGTAGTAGTCGTCCTGGACCCCTCGCTCGTACGCCCACACGAGGTCGTCGCAGCGGCCGACCTGCTCCCAGCTCATGACGACCCGGCCGGCGGTTCCCGCGGCGAGGCGGTCCGCGAAGAAGGCCTTCGAGGCGACGCGGACGGCGTCGTCCTCGCTGTGCATGCCCATGAAGAGCGTGGCGTCGATGAACACCGCGTCGGTGCGGACCACGTCGGTGGGGACCGCGGACGTGACGTCAGCCGGCATGGCGCTCGAGCACCTTCCGCATCCGCTCCATGGCGCCGGCGAACACCTCGGGCTCGCGGGCCAGCGCCAGGCGGATGAAGCGCTCGCCCTTCTCCTTGGTGTTCCAGTAGAAGAAGGTGCCCGGCAGGACGTACACCTCCTCGTCGAAGAGGACGGCCTGGAGCTGGGTGGCGGTCAGGTGCTCGGCGGTGATCCGGAACCAGGCGACGCTGGTGCCGACGACCGGCTCCTGGAACTCCAGGACGGTGCCGCTGAGCGCCGCTCGGGCGGCCTCGCCGTTGGTCGTGATGATGTCCCGCACCGAGGCGAAGCCGTCGGCGATGGAGTCCTCGACGTACTGCGTGACCATGTTGAGGACGAAGGGCGAGACGTTCAGGAGGACGCTGGTGTGGAGGTTGTAGACCTCCTCCTGGATGTCCTTGCTGGCGGTGATCATGGCGCACTTGGCGTCCTGGATCGGCCAGGTCTTCCCGGTGTCCTCCATGACCATGTACGTGACGCCGGACTCCTCCAGGAGCCGGTAGATGTCGACCCGGCCGACGCCCTCGTCGCAGAGCGCGAAGGAGGCGAAGCAGAAGTCCATGACCAGGACCTTGTCGTGGTCCACGCAGAAGCGGACGACTTCCCGGAAGCCCTCCAGCTTCTCGGCGAGCAGCGTGAAGCCGGTGGGGTTGTTCGGGTCGACGAGGTAGAGGGCGTCCGCGTCGACCTGCTCGACGAGCCGCTCGTAGATGGCGTCCTTGTCGTGCAGCGCGGACTCCGCGAGCGGGGAGATCGGCACCTGCATGTTGCGCAGGAGGTCGACGAGGTTGTCGAAGCAGGGCTCCACCAGCTGCACGGACTTGCCGCGCTGCTTGAGGAACATGCCGGCGACCATGGTCGACACGCTGGCGGAGTACGACAGGAGCGTGCGGTCCATCGCCCGGGCGGTGGGCTGCTGGTGCAGGCGGAAGAACGCGTCCAGGAACTGGCGCTCGAAGTGGGCCTGCTGCTTCGACTCGGACTCGTGCCAGAGCTCGGGCAGCCGCTGGACGATCCCCTCCTGGGAGGCGGACTGCCGCTGGTGCGTGTGGGCGTCGGCAAGGTTGAACCGGGTCTTCAGCGCTTCGATCTCGTGCTGGGTGAGATCGACGAAGGTGCTGACGTCTGCCTTGTCGGTCAACGACATGAAGAACTCCCGCTGTCGATACGGATCTGCTTCCGGAATTCCGGCGGCGTGAACGACTTTAGGAGCTTCGACCGGCCTTGCGAATAACAGCCGGGTCACGCAATTAATAATTACCGCGATGTTCTGCCGATGAAAAAAGAAACGACGGTCGGGCATTCCGCGAAAGGGAATGCCTGACCGTCGTTCCGGGGATTAGGCCCTTCTTGGCCGCGAATTCAACTATTCGGTGGCGGCCCGCAGGAGGATGTCCTCGTACACCTTCGGGTCGTCCGACGCGATGACGGGCCAGCCGATGCCGTAGCCGCCTTCCCAGCCCACGTCGATGCCCGGATTGGCATGGTCGGAGCCGTCGGACAGGAACAGGTGCGGGCTGCAGTTCACCCGGTCGGTACGGGACACGGCGGCGTGGTCGGAGAGCGTCCGGCGGGCCCGGCCGTCGTCCAGGGCCGCGCCGAGGGCGTCGACGTCGACCGCGCCGCTGTCCCGGGCCACGTCGAGGATCACCTTGCGGTGGCTGATGCAGCGCGACTCCGCCCAGAAGGCCCGGCGCAGCCCCAGGTCGAGCTGCTCCGAGGCGTGCAGGCTCTGCTCCTTCGCGGCGAGCACCGCCTCCAGGGCGGGCAGCGTCGTCGACGGATAGAGCCAGTCCTTGGCCTGCCACAGCTGCCAGCCGGCGGCCGGCTCCAGGCTGGCCATCCGGGCGACCTCGCTGTCCGTGCCGGGGCGCGGACTCGGGGCGTCGTTGAGCAGTTCCAGTGGGAAGGCGCGCAGGTCGAAGGAGACCTGCTCCGCGAGGCCCAGCCGGGCCCGGGTGGCGTGCAGGCGGTGGATGGCGATGTGCGCGAAGGAGCACCAGATGTCGGAGAAGACGGTGACGACTCCGCGGGTCGGGGTCAGGTCGACGGTGGCCGGGTCGAAGGCGGCCGGCGCGCGGGTGCTCGGCTCGGGGCTGGTCGGGTCGGACATGGTTCTCCTCGGTTCGGAAGCGGCCGGGCGGGGCTCAGCCGGTGGGGGTCTCGTGGGCGTCGAGCACCGCCTCGAGATCGAGGTCGGCGCCGGGGAGCCATGCGGGCAGGGAGGGGATGCGGGCCATCGCCTCGAAGAGCCGCGGTACGGCCTCCTCGCGGACGGTCGGACCGTGGGCGCTGAGCAGCCGCGCGGGACGCAGCGCGGCGAGTTCGCGTACGGGCCGGAGGAACTTCGCCTCGTCGGCCAGCGCGGTCCACGGGGCTATGGCCCGGTTCAGGACGTCGAACCCGCGGAAGAATTCCGCCTCGTCGAGATCGGCGAAGTCCTGGGTTATTTCGCCGACGACGGTCCCGAAGCTGTCGGAGCTGTACAGGGTGCCATCGGAATGGTCGAACACCGCAAGCGTCCCGGGTGAATCGAATGTGGGCGGCCGATGAAAACTCAGCTCCCGGTCGCCGATCTTCACTCGGCTTCCCGGGTTCGCCGTCACCACCCGGTCCTGCGGAATGTCGAACTCTTCGGATATTCGCGTCAGCGATATCGCGTTGGTCAGGACCTTCGCGCGCGGCGCGGCCTCCAGGAGGCGGGCCAGGGCTCCGGTGTGGTCGCGGTCGTCGTGGGTGACGACGATCCAGCGCAGATCGGCCGGGTCGATCAGCGACCAGAGCGAGTCCAGGAAGCCCTCGCGGTCGACGGGCATGCCGGTGTCCACGAGCATCGGCCGGCCCGACCGTAGGAGGAAGGCGTTGACCGGCTGGTCGCCGAGGTCCGGTATGGGCAGCGCCGAGGGGAGGACGTGGATGTCCGGCCCTGCGGTGTAGGTGGCTTTCACGGCACATCCCTCGGTCGGAGAGTTCGGGGAGTTCGGAGAGTGAGGAAGGGCGGGGGAGAGCTGGGGAGTGTCGGAGCGCGTCAGACGAGCTGGATGGTCAGGGAGCCGGCGATCAGCAGGACGAGGCCCAGGGCGCGCGGCTTCGTCAGCGAGCGCTGCGGCAGCTTGAACAGGCCCTTGTGGTCGATCAGAGCCGAGGTGAGCTGCTGCCCCGTCACGGTGAGCGCGATGGTCACCGCCGCGCCGATGGTGGGCATGAGCAGGAAGGTCCCGGTGACGTACGCGGCGGCGCAGGCGCCACCGAGCCAGCCCCACCAGGGCATCCTCTTCAGCGGGGCGATCTTCGGCTTCGGCGTGCGACGCGTCGCGTAGAGCACGAGCAGGACGACGGCGATCGTGAACGTCGCCACGGCGAAGCTGATCACGGCGACGGTGATGGGCTCCTTCAGCTGGGCGCGGAGCTGGGCGTTGACCGCGCCCTGCACCGGCAGGACGGCTCCGGCGAGGACGCCGAGGGCGAGCCAGCCGGTGCGCCCGGCGCTCGACATCCGGGGGGCGCCGGGAGGAGCCGACGCCTTCATGCCCCGGATGATCACGACGATGCCCGCGAGGACGGCGACGGCGCCGACGACGATCCCGGCGCTGAGCTCCTGCTGCTCCAGACCGAGGAGGCCGAAGAGGTCGAGGGCGAGCGAGGCGAACATCTGGCCGGTCACGAAGAGTCCGACGGCGGCGAGGGCGCCGAGCCGGGGGAACAGCAGGATGCCGCTGGTGATGTAGAGCGGACTGGCCAGCCCGCCGAGTAACTGCCAGGCCTCCACGTCGGGCAGTTTGCCGAGGGCGCCGAGCGCTCCGGCCGCCACCGCGAGCACGGTGAGCAGCCCGGTCGCGACGCCGAGCTGGATGGTCGAGGCGCCGTACGGGGTGCCGACGGCGGAGTTCAGCTGGAGGTTCACCGAGGCCTGGACGGCCAGGAGGCAGCCGACCAGCAGGGCCGCGGCGAGGAGCGCGGTGTGCATCTGGATCTCCCTGGGGCGGGATGACGAGCGGATAAGTGGACACTGAGTCCGTTTAGCATGCCACGCAACAACCCAAGCGGACAAGGTGTCCACTTATTGCGTGGGGAAGTAAGGTCTGGTCCATGAGCGACGACGAGCAGCGAGGTCGTGGAGCCTCCTCCGTGCACCGGGTCGGCGGGCTCCTCGGCGATCTTCAGGCGGCGGACGACCAGCCGGTCGCGCCGCGCAGACGCGCGGACGCGGAGCGGAACCGCGCCCAGATCCTGGCCGCCGCCGAGCAGCTCTTCGCCGAGCGGGACCCCCGGTCGGTCACCATGGACCGGATCGCCAAGGCGGCCGGCGTGGGCCGCGCCACGCTCTACCGGAGCTTCCCCGACCCGTCCTCCGTGGCCGTCGCGCTCCTCGACGAGCACGAGCGCCTGCTCCAGGGGCAGTTGATCTACGGACCGCCGCCGCTCGGGCCCGGCGCACCCGCGGGGGAGCGGCTCGCGGCGTTCTATCTCGCCATGCTCGACCTGCTGGAGCGTCATCTGCCGCTGGCGCTGGGGGCGGAGACCGGGCCCGCGCGCTTCAGGACGGGTGCGTACGGATTCTGGCGCGTGCACGTCCGCACGCTGCTCGTCGACCACGGGGTGGAGGATCCGGACCCGATGATCGACATCGCGCTCAGCCCGCTGGCGCCGGAGCTCTTGCAGTTCCAGCGGCACGAGCTCGGCCTGTCGACCGAGCGCATCGGCCGCTCGCTGACGGTCTTCGCCCGCCAGCTGCTGCGCTCCGGGAGCGGGAACTGACGGTGTGACGGTGTGACGGGACGCCGCCTGCGACGCTACGGCACTACGGCGCCACAGGTGAGGTGCCGGGCTCCTGGGCCGAAGGCGCGGCGGGGGTCGCGGTGGCTGCCGGAGCCGGCGCCGGGAACGTGGTCGTGGCGATGGTCTTGACGATCGCCCCCGTGCCCCGGGGCCGCCGGGCGGCCGGGTGGACAAGACCCGGCAGGATCAACTCCCAGATGCGGCGCAGGCGTTCCTCGGCCGGGCCGAGGATGGCGCCGTTCCCGGCCGGTGGCCAGGTCCCGTCGTCGGCAGCCGTGCCCGGCGAGCGCATCTCCAGCTCCACGCCGGTGATCACGTAGCCGATGAGGGCCGCCACCGCGGTCGCGTCCACTCCGGGACGTAACGCCTGCTCCGCGGCGGCGTACCGGGCGAGCCGGGCGACCTCGCGGCGCCAGGGACACTCCCCGGACGGCGGGTGGCCGGTGCCGCCCAGTTCGCGGGCCAGCCGCTCGCCCGCCCGTGCCGCGTGGTCGGTCTCGAAGAGCCGGATCAGCGCGTGCGTGGTGAGCACCAGCTTGTCGATCGAGGTGCCGCCCACGCCCTCCGTGGACAGGCAGGCCGACTCGACGGCGGTGCGGGTGACCGCCCGGGCCCGCCCCCGTACGGCGGTCGCCAGCTCCGCCTTCGTCGCGAAGTGGAAGACGAGGGCGCCGGTGGTCACCCGGGCCGTGCCGGCGATCCTGGCGAGCGACGCGCGTTCGTAGCCGAGTCCGTCGAAGACCCGCGCGGCCGCCGACAGGATTTCCTGTCTCGTCCGTTCCGCCCTCTGCTGAATCGCCATGAGCTCCCCCGTGGGCATACGAGAAGGTGCCAGAACGTGATGTTCCGGCTCGCGTCTGTGACGGTCTCGAAACTATCCGGCCGGGCGGCGGTGAAACGTATCCTCCGGCCCCTCAGGCCGGAAACGGAGCTTGACGGGCGTCACCGTTCCAGGTCGCGGGCCGGTGCGGAGCCGGACCCGCCCGCGAAGTGACCGGAACCATGGCTATCGCCTGTCAGGTGGATTCGGCCGTTCCGGGAACGGTTGCCGTCCGCGGCCGGGAGCGGGACACGGCCACACCCGCCAGACAGAGCGCGCCCCCGGCGAGCGTGAGCGCTCCCGGCAGCTCGCCGAGGAAGATCCAGGCGAGGAGGACGACGAGCGCGGGTACGGCGTACGTCGTCGCGCCCATCCGGCCCGCGGTCGTACGGGCCAGGGCGTACGCCCAGGTGGTGAAGGCGAGTGCGGTCGGGAACACGCCCAGGTAGAGCATGTTCAGGGTCGCCGACAGCGGGGCCCGGCCCGCCTCCTCGATCAGCTGCCCGGCGAACGGCAGGCAGGCCACCGCGCCCACCAGGCAGCCGAAGGTCGTCACCTGGAGCGCGCTGCCGTGCGCGAGCGCCGGCTTCTGCGCCACGACCCCGCCCGCGTACGCCGCCGCCGCGACCAGACAGAGCACCACCCCGAGCACCGAGGCGTGCGCGCCTGGGCCGGAGTCGTTCGACATGGAGAGGCCCACGGCCACCGCGCCCGCGAAGGAGACGGCCATGCCCGCGACCAGCCGCGGCGGCAGCGACTCCTTCAGGAACCTCGCGCCGAGCAGCGCGATGAGGATCGGTCCGACGTTCACGACCATCGCCGCCGTTCCCGCGTCGACCTCCTGCTCGCCCCAGTTGAGGACCACCATGTAGACGCCGAACCAGAGCAGCCCGGAGATCAGGATCCCGCGCCAGGCCGCCCGGGGAGGCAGCCCCTCGCGCCGGATCAGGAGGACGCAGCCGAGGACCAGGGCCCCGGCGAGGAGCCGCCCGAGGGCGAGGGCGCCGGGGGAGTAGGCCGCCCCGGCGCTGCGGATGGAGACGAAGGCGGAGGCCCACAGGACGACGGTGACACCGGCGGCGGCGAGCGCGAGGCGAGAGGTTCGGTTCTGCATGGCCCGACCGTAGGGCGCGGACGGTTCGGTATTCACCGCAATATCGCGGCGCGGACGGTCGAGAGGCCGACGGGGCGGACTCGGCGTAGGTCGGCGGGGCCGCGCTCGGCACACGTCGGCCGGGCGCCGGGGCGGGCTCGGCACCCCTCGGCCGGGCGGCCTCGGCCCACGTCGGCGGGCCGCGCTCGGCCCACGTCGGCGGGGCGGGCTCGGTGCAGGGCGGCGAGGTCGCGCTCAGGGCAGGGCAGGGCCACCGGGCGTGCTCAGCGCAGGGACTCCTGGGCGATGCCCAGCGTCTCGTACAGCGCGGCCTCACCCTCCGCCGTGACCTTCACGGCCCGCTCGGACCCGATCCGCACACACCACCCGGTGGCCAGCGCGTGCCGGCAGAGCGCGGCGCCCGCGATCCCGGCGAGGTGCGGCCTGCGCTCCGTCCAGTCGAGACAGCCGCGCGCGACGGGCCGCCGCCCCTTGCGTACGAGGGGGAGGCCCAGCTCCTCGAACCACGCCACGCCCCGGTCCGTGAGCGCGAACCCGGTGTCCTGGCGCAGCAGTCCGCGCACGGTCATCGCCTCGGTGATCGCGATCCCGAGCCGCCCGGCGAGGTGGTCGTAGCAGGTGCGCCCCCGGGCCATCGCCCGTCCGGCGCTCACGGCCCGCAGCGAGCCGGGCGACCCGGCCGGCGCGGGCTCCGAGCGGCTCGCCAGGTCCTCGACGAGATGCGCGATCCCGGGGTCGGCCAGGCGGACGTACCGGTGCCTGCCCTGCCGTTCCTCCGCGAGTACCCCGCCCGCGACGAGCTTTCCGAGGTGCTCGCTGGCGGTGGACGGCGCGACGCCCGCGTGGCGGGCGAGCTCCCCGGCGGTCCAGGCCCGTCCGTCGAGCAGGGCGAGCAGGAACGTGGCGCGGCTCTCGTCCGCGAAGAGCGCCGCGAGCGCGGCGAGATCACTGGCTGCCATGGCCCCAGGGTCCCGCACTCACCGTTCGGCGGGCGCCGAACCGTCGCCCGCTTCGCCGGGCGGCGCCAGGGACCCGTACTGGATCAGCAGTCCGTCGAGCAGCGCCCGCAGGCCCGTGTCGAAGGCGCGCTCGTCCACCTTCTGGCGGTGCTCGGCAAGGAGGTGGGCCTGGCCGAGGTGGGGGTAGTCGGCCGGGTCGTAGGCCGTCTCGTCGTCGACGAAGCCGCGGGCGAAGGAGCCGAGGGCGGAGCCGGTGACGAAGTACCGCATGAGAGCGCCGATCGAGGTGGCCTGGGCCGGGGGCCAGCCCGCCCGGACCATCGCACCGAACACGGCGTCGGCGACGCGCAGGCCCGCCGGGCGGCGGCCGGGGCCCTGGGCGAGGACGGGCACGACGTGCGGGTGGTCGGCGAGCGCATCGCGGTAGGAGACCGCCCAGTCGTGCAGCGCCGTGCTCCAGTCGCGGCCGTCGGTCTCCGCGAACATCGACAGGTCGATCTTCGCGCTCACCGCGTCCGCGACCGCGTCGAGGATCTCGTCCTTCGTCCGGAAGTGGTTGTAGAGCGAGGGGCCGCTCACCCCGAGTTCGGCCGCGAGCCGCCGGGTGGAGAGCGCGGCGAGTCCCTCCGCGTCCACGAGCGCACCCGCCGTCTCCACGATGCGGTCTCGGCTGAGCAGGGGCTTGCGCGGTCGGGCCATGGCGCACATAGTAGGCCCGCACAGTAAAAACTAGCAGTGGTAATTAAATGGCCGACTGGGGTGGCACCGGATGAATCTGGAACTGAGCGAGGAGCAGGAAGCCGTACGGCGGCTCGCCGAGGACTTCGTCGCGCGCGAGGTCGCCCCGCACGCCGTCGCGTGGGACCGTGCCGAGGAGGTCGACCGGGCGATCGTCAAGAAGCTCGGCGCCGTCGGCTTCCTCGGGCTCACCATCCCGGAGGAGTACGGCGGTTCGGGCGGCGACCACCTCGCGTACTGCCTCGTCACCGAGGAGCTCGGCCGCGGCGACTCCTCCGTGCGCGGCATCGTCTCCGTCTCCCTCGGCCTGGTCGCCAAGACCCTCGCCGCCTGGGGCACCGAGGAGCAGAAGCGGGCGTGGCTGCCCCGGCTCGCCGCCGGCGAGGCGCTCGGCTGCTTCGGCCTCACCGAGCCGGGCACCGGCTCCGACGCCGGAAACCTCACCACGCGCGCGGTCCGCGACGGCGACGACTACGTCGTGAACGGCACCAAGATGTTCATCACCAACGGCACCTGGGCCGATGTCGTCCTGCTCTTCGCCCGCACCGACGACACCCCGGGCCACAAGGGCGTCTCCGCCTTCCTCGTCCCCGCGGACGCACCCGGCCTCACCCGCCGCCCGATCCACGGCAAGCTCGGCCTGCGCGGCCAGACCACCGCCGAACTGGTCCTGGAGGACGTCCGCGTCCCCGCCGCCGCCATGCTCGGCCCCGAGGGCAAGGGCTTCACCGTCGCCATGTCCGCCCTCGCCAAGGGCCGCATGTCGGTCGCGGCCGGCTGCGTCGGCATCGCCCAGGCCGCGCTCGACGCCGCCGTGCGCTACGCGGGGGAGCGCGAGCAGTTCGGAAAGCCCATCGCCTCGTACCAGCTCGTGCAGGAGCTGATCACCGACATCGCCGTGGACGTGGACGCCGCCCGGCTCCTCACGTGGCGGGTCGCCGACCTGATCGACCGGGGCCAGGACTTCGCCACCGCCGCCTCCAAGGCGAAGCTGTACGCCTCCGAGGCGGCCGTCCGCGCCGCGAACAACGCCCTCCAGGTCTTCGGCGGCTACGGCTACATCGACGAGTACCCGGTCGGCAAGCTGCTCCGCGACGCGCGCGTCATGACCCTGTACGAGGGCACCAGCCAGATCCAGAAGCTCATCATCGGGCGGGCGTTGACGGGAGTCTCGGCGTTCTGACGACTGAGTACCTCGCCGGCCTCGCTGAGTACGCGGACGGATGTGGCACGGGCCACATCCGTCCGATGCTGTCAGGCATGAGCGACACACCGGTCAAGCAGCAGAACACCGCCGCCTACTACATGCAGGCCGTCATCTCCTTCGGGGTGGCCGGCGCGGCCGTGACCATCGGCATCTACCAGCTGGAGGCCAGCGCCTGGGTGCGGGCCTTCCTCGCCGTCGCGGTCCTCTACCTCACGACCTCGGCCTTCACGCTCGCCAAGGTCGTCCGCGACCGCCAGGAGGCGGGCCAGATCGTCAGCCGCGTCGACCAGGCCCGCCTGGAGAAGCTCCTCGCCGAACACGACCCCTTCCAGAAGCTCTGAGCCACCGGGCGGCAGGCCGCTGGGCAAGCAGGCCGCCGGGCTGCGGCCACCGGGCTCCACGCAGACGTCTCCGGCCGCCGATCTCTAAGCGCTTGCTCACCCTCGTTGTATGGTGTTCGTTCCGACGGGGTCCGAGAGGGAGTGTGCGATGAGCGCGGCGGAGGAGACGCCCGTGGGCGAGGACATGCCCTGGGGCGAGGTCACGCCCGAAGCGGCCCGGCGACTGCTGGTGGCCGCCGTCGAGGCGTTCGCCGAGCGCGGCTACCACGCCACCACCACCCGGGACATCGCGGGCCGCGCCGGCATGAGCCCGGCCGCGCTCTACATCCACTACAAGACCAAGGAAGAGCTGCTCCACCGGATCAGCCGCATCGGCCACGACAAGGCCCTGGAGATCCTCCGGGCCGCGGCCGACGGCGACGGAACGGCCGCCGAGCGGCTCGCCGACGCCGTGCACTCCTTCGTCCGCTGGCACGCCGAGCGCCACACGACCGCCCGGGTCGTCCAGTACGAGCTCGACGCCCTGGGCCCCGAGCACCGCGCCGAGATCGTGGAGCTGCGCCGGCAGTCCGACGCCGCCGTGCGCCGGATCATCGACGAGGGCGTCGCGGCGGGCGAGTTCGTGGTGCCGGACGTGGCCGGCACCACGGTCGCGGTGCTCTCCCTCTGCATCGACGTCTCGCGCTGGTTCAACACCCAGGGCCGCCGGACGCCCGACGAGGTCGGCGCGCTCTACGCCGACCTCGTGCTGAGGATGGTCGGGGTTCAGAAGTAGTAGCGGGAGACCGACTCGGCGAAGCACACCGGCTTGTCGGAGTCCTCGCGCTCCACGGTCACCGCCGCCGTCACCTGCACGCCGCCGCCCGCCTCCTCGACCTTCGTCAGGACGGCCGTGGCCCGCAGCCGCGAGCCGACCGGTACGGGGGCGGGGAACCGCACCTTCTCGGTGCCGTAGTTGAGGCCCATCTTCATGCCCTCGACCCGCAGGACCTGCGGGACGAACAGGGGCAGCAGCGACAGCGTCAGATAGCCGTGCGCGATCGTCGCGCCGAAGGGGCCGTCGGCGGCGCGCTCCGGGTCGACGTGGATCCACTGGTGGTCGCCCGTGGCCTCGGCGAAGAGGTCGATGCGCTTCTGGTCGATCTCCAGCCAGTCGCTGTACCCCAGCTGCTCGCCGACCCCCGCGCGCAGTTCCTCGGCGGAGGTGAAGATCCTCGGCTCGGCCATGTTCCTCGTCCCTTCTCGTACGACGTACCGCTACGACTACGACATACCGCAACGACATACCGCGCGGTATCTAAGCGCTTGCTCAGCATGTGGGGTACGGAGGCCGGTGTCAACGGCCGCTCCCCGCGGACCAGTAGGGTTCGCCGGGTGCCGCAGATTCCAGAGAAGATCCACGAGCTCACCGTCGGCCAGCTCTCCGCCCGTAGCGGGGCCGCCGTCTCCGCCCTGCACTTCTACGAGGCGAAGGGGCTCATCAGCAGCCGCCGCACCACGGGCAACCAGCGCCGCTACGGCCGCGACACCCTGCGCCGGGTCGCCTTCGTCCGGGCCGCGCAGCGCGTCGGCATCCCCCTCGCCACGATTCGCGACGCGCTCTCCCGCCTCCCCGAGGAGCGCACGCCCACGAACGAGGACTGGGCGCGGCTCTCGGCGGCCTGGCGCACGGAGCTCGACGAGCGCATCAAGCAACTGGGCCGGCTGCGCGACCACCTGACGGACTGCATCGGCTGCGGCTGTCTGTCCCTGGAGAACTGCGTCCTCTCCAACCCCGACGACGTCTTCGGCGAACGGATGGCGGGCTCCCGCCTGATGCCGCTCAGCCGGCCCGCCGAGGAGTCCTAGAGAGCGCCGCCGCGACCAGCTCGGCATTCGAGCGGGCCCGGGTGCCGTCCGGCAGGAGCAGGGTGTCGGCGAGACCGATCCGGGTGCCGAGCCCGAGGCGGCGCGCGAGACGCAGCACCGGCCACGTACCGCCGTCCACGCCGTGGAGCAGGACCGGTACGCCGGACGGGACGTCGAGGATCCCGAGCAGGGCCCGGGCCGTCACCCCGGCCGTCGCGGGATCCGGGTCCGCGACCTCCGCGCGGACCCGCAGCACGCGGGGCGCCAGGGGCGAGCGCGCGAACCGCTCCGGGCCGTCCGTGCCCGACCGCACCCCGGCCTCGACGCCGACCCCGAGCTCCAGGAGCGCCGCCGCCACCTTCTCCGCGCCCGGCTCGTGCCAGTCGGCCGAGGCGTGGTCTGGGAGCTCCGGCAGGCCGGCCCAGGAGCGCACCCGCGCCGCCCGGCGCCCGGGGTCGGGCTCGGCGGGCGCGCCCGCCGTCACCCCCACCGGTACGGCGACGGCCGCCCGGACCGCCGTCAGGACCGGGGCGAGCACCCGCGGCGAGAGGGACTCGGAGCCACAGGGCGTCCGCGGGTGCACACGCACGTCGCCCGCGCCCGCCGCCACCGCGAGGCCCGCGGCCTCGGCCATCGACTCCGGCGACATCGGCACCCCGGAGGCGTCCCCGGGCCCCCGTGACCCGTTGACACACACCTGAAGCAGAAGAGCCCCCTCGGGCCCGCCGACCGCCCTCACGCCGCCGGAGCCAGCGGCCGGCGCGCGTCCCCCCGGGCGCGCGCCAGCGCACCCGACGTGAGCGCCGCTCGCGGGACGCCCACACCGCAGTCCCCGCACACCGGACCGAGCCACGGCTCGTACGCGTCCGCTGCCCCGGCCCCCGTCCCCGCCCGCCATTCGATCCGCGGCCCCTCGCACACCGGACACCGGTCGCCCGGGCCGTCCTCCAGAGCGGCGATCAGCCGGCGCAGCACCTCCGGCAGCGGATCCGACGGGTGCACCGCCGGATCACCGCACCGCACGACACCGTTGCCGCCCCAGACCCTCCGGTGCCAGTCGTCGAGCGCGCCGAGCCCGCGCAGCCCGTCGTGTTTCTCGCGCCGGCGCCGCGCGGCGAACTGCTCCTCGTACGCGAGCCACACCGTCCGCGCCTCCTCCAGCTCGTCGAGAGCGGCCACCAGCCGCCCCGGATCGAGCTCCCGGTCCTCGGGACCGAACCTGTGCCTGCGGCACAGATGGTCCCAGGTCGCCCTGTGCCCGTACGGCGCGAACCGCTCCAGGCACTTGCGCAGCGAGTACCTGCGCAGCGCCGTGTCGCACCTCGGATCGCGCACCTGTCTCGCGAGACTCCGGAATCCGGCCATCTCTCGCCACCTCCGTCGCTGGTCCTACCGCGGTATCAGAGGGACGAACGAGTGGCCCTTCGTGTTCCATCGAAATCCGGATGGCAGCCATCATCGGGGCGCGAGTGATCACCGAAGCGCAGCGGAACCCGCGGGTCCGACGGGGTTCAGGGCCGGCCCGCCCGGGCCGCCGACACCACCACCCGGGCCAGCTCGGGACGGCTGATGTCGCTGTGCGAGCGGACCACCTCCGCCGCGTCCACGTTCACGCACCCCGAGCCCGGCACGCCGTCGCGCGGCACGTCCGCCACGGTCCGGGCCGCCGTGCCCGGCACCCCCTGGACGCCGTCGTGCCCGATCGCGCCCCACCGCGGGTCCCGCGAGCCGAGCAGGGCGCCCGGCGGACCGGTCAGCGACGCGGAGTCGCCCGCGAGCCGGGACGCCAGCGGGTACATCACCCCGAGCGCCGTGTCGTGCCGCGAGTAGCAGGCCACCACCGGACCGCGCACCCGGCGCTGCAGGTCCCGCAGCGCGCCGGACCTGCGGGGGTCGTGCGGCAGCCGGGCGGCGAAGGCGTAGTGCGAGAAGGCCCCCTGGAGCAGGGTCACGGAGGCCACCGGCCGCGCCCCCTCCGGAAGGCCGCGGAGCGCGTACGCGACGAGCCGGGCGCCCATGCTGTGCCCCACGAGGTGGACGCGCAGACCGGGGGCCGTCCGCGCGACCTCGCCGAGGAGCGGCCCGAGCCCGGACTCGCCGACCCTGCCGGCCCGCCGCTTCATCACGTAGTAGGCGGCCTGCCGCAGCGCCTCCCTGGCCCCTTTCCAGTACCGCTTGAGTCCCTCCCCGAAGCCGTCGTCCGCACCGGAGCCCCCCAGGGCCTCGGTGAACAGGGCGCACACCTCCACCGGATCCGCGACCAGGAACTCCGGCACGGGCTCCGCGAACCCGGCGGCACCCGCCGGGCCCCGGGACACGTCGGTCAGCTCCCTCAGGAGCGCACCGAACTCGGCGAACGCGGCCTCGTCCGGCGGCTCGAGCGCGAGCAGCTCCGCGAGCCGCCCGAGGACCGGCTCCTTCTCCGGGAGGACCGTCACGAGCGCCCGGTAGTCCGGCACCGGCTCGTCCGTGAACATCATCGAGGGCCAGATCACCCCCGCGTACCCGGCCTCGACCCCGGGCCCGAACAGGCCGGGGAAGGGGGCGAAGAAGTCCGAGCAGAGGCGGGTGGCACCGGACGGGGAGCTGTTCCACCCATGGGCGAGCAGCACCAGGTCCGTCACCCCCTGCCGGGCCAGCGCCGCGAGGGCCGTGGACTGACCCGACGGCCCGTCGCCGTCCTTGTCGAAGGTGATCTCCCGGTACGGCTCCACACTCATCCCGGTCACGGCCCGACCGTCCCTCCCCGTCGAGGTGGCCGCCGCGCCGAGGACGCGCGGGTGCGCGGGCAGCGGCTCCACGGCCAGCATGCCCGCGCGGGGACCCGTCCAGACGTGGCGGGGCGGCCCTCCTGTCGCGCCGTCGGCGCGGCCGTGCCGTCAGCGCAACCGCGCCGCCGAGACCCGGGGGAAGTGGATCAGCAGGTCGTACGAGTCGGGGAGCCGGAAGGGCACGACATCGCCCGGCCAGGGGTACGCCGTCCCGATGTGCCGGGCCGGCCGGGGCACGTCGAGCCAGTCGCGCGCCGCCGGGGTCGTCCGGCGCAGGTCCAGGTAGAAGGCGCCGGGGGAGACCCGGTCCAGGGTGGCGGCGTGGCTGTCGGGGCCGAGAGGGCCGACGGTGAAGGGCCGCAGCGGCTCGCCCGGGGCCTCGGTGTCGTGCGCGTTGAACGAGCCCTGCCCGAAGGACGCGCCGACGCTCACGTAGTCCGGGCCGAGGGCGTCCCGCAGGAAGGCGCCCTGGATCCGCGGGTACTGGTCCGGCTTCGGCGTCACGTACCCGACGTGTCCGTTGTGGGCGGAGAGCAGGATCCGGTCGCCGGTCTGGCGCTGCCACCACACGGTGTTCTCGGCCATCACCCGGTCCCGGTAGAGCATCGCCTCGGCGACGCCCGCGTCCGTCAGGTCGTGCGAGAACTCGGTGCCGACCTGGGCGATGACGCGCGCGTGCTGTACGGCCCAGACGTGCTCCTCCCGCGCCCCAGGGCCCGTCCCGGGCCGCTGCTCCTCCAGGAGGGCGAGCGCCCGGTTCACGTCGTCGGCCATCCGCCGCCGCTCCGGCAGCGGCTTGACCAGGTACGCCTTCATCCAGGACTCGACCTCGCCGGAGGGCCGCGACGCCCGGTACAGCCCCCGGAAGCGGGGGAGGAGCGCGGGGCTGGTGCGGGCCACGTACGCGGTGACGGTGTCGAAGAGGTTCGGTCCCGCATACCCGAGGTCGTTCCCAAGGAAGCGGACCGGGCGACGGGGGTGAAGCACGTTGTACGCCCGCATCCACTGGAAGAGGTCGAGGTACTCCTCGGTGTTCCAGAGGCGGTACGACTCCTGGAACTCGTCCCGCATGATCGCCCGGATGTCGCCCCGCCCGGTGCGGACCCACTCGTCGACGAGCAGACCGGTCGACCAGTTGGCCTCCAGGGCGAAGGTGGTGAACCCCTTGCGCTCCACGAGGTGTTCGAAGATCCGGTGCTTGCTCTCGAAGAACTCCGCCGAGCTGTGGGTGGCCTCGCCGATGCCGACGACCTTCGCCGAGCCGATCATCCGGTCGAGCGGGCGCAGGTCGGTCAGGGGGTGGGCGGAGCGGGCGAGTTCGCGAGCGGGGTCGGGTGCGGGCGGGCCGGCCGCGCCGGCGGCGGGCGCCAGGGTGCCGAGGCAGGCGGCGACCAGCACCCCGACGAGGACCGAGCCGCGGCGGCGTAAGGAAAGGTTCGCAAGGTTCATGACGTCAGCCTGCTCGGCGGGAGGTCTCCCGGGACATCCCGCCCGCCCCCATTCCCACAGGGGGGACAACCCCCGTCAGCGGTAGAGCAGATGCTCCCGCCGCACCGCCCGGAAGGCCGCCAGGTCCGTCTCCCACGCCCCGACGACCTCGTCGGTGTCCGCGCCCGCGTCGATCAGGGTCCGTACCCGGGTCGAGCCGGTCAGCTTGTCGATCCAGTTGTCCGGGCGCCAGGCGAAGCCGGACCAGGAGCTCCGGGCGGTGACCAGGAGCCCGATCCCGGTCCGTACCGGGTCGAAGGACTCCCGGTCGTGGACGTGCAGCTGCACCCCGCCCACGGTCTTTCCCTGGAACTTGGAGAAGGTCGGGGCGAAGTACGCCTCGCGGAAGCGGACTCCGGGCAGCCCGAGGGCGTTCGCCGCCTCCGCCCACCGCCGGTCGACTCCCTCGGCGCCGAGCAGCTCGAAGGGACGGGTGGTGCCCCGGCCCTCGGACAGGTTCGTCCCCTCGAAGAGGCACGTGCCGGAGTAGACGAGCGCGGTCTCGGGCGTCGGCATGTTCGGGCTCGGCGGCACCCACGGCAGCCCGGTCGCGTCGAAGAACTCGTCGCGCCGCCACCCCGTCATGCGGACGGTCTCCAGGGTCACGGGCGTGGCCAGGAACTCGGCGTTGAAGAGCAGGGCCAGCTCGGCCACCGTCATGCCGTGCGCCTGCGCGATCGGCTCGCGCCCGACGAAGGTCGCGAAGGCCCGGTCGAGGACGGGCCCGAGCGCCGCCCGCCCGGTCACCGGGTTGGGCCGGTCGAGGACGACGAACCGCTTCCCGGCGAGCGCGGCGGCCACCATGCAGTCGTACAGCGTCCAGATGTACGTGTAGAAGCGCGCGCCGACGTCCTGGATGTCGAAGACGACCGTGTCCACCCCGGAGGCCGTGAAGACGTCCGCCAGCGGCCGACCGCTCTTCAGGTACGTGTCGTAGACGGGCAGCCCGGTCGCCGGGTCGTCGTACCGACCCTCGGAACCGCCGGCCTGGGCGGTGCCCCGGAAGCCGTGCTCGGGGCCGAAGACGGCGACCAGGTCGACCCGTTCGTCCGCGTGCATCACGTCGACGACGTGCCGGGCGTCGGCGGTGACGCCGGTCGGGTTGGTGACGACGCCGACCCGCTCGCCGGCCAGCAGCGCGTACCCGTCCGCCGCGAGCCGCTCGAAGCCGGTACGCACCCGGCCGTGACCGTGACCGTGGCCGGAGGCGGTGGTGGCCGCAGCGGTGGAAGCGGTGGCCGCCACCACCCCGACGGCCCCTCCGGCGGCCAGCAGACTCCGACGCGACAGGCCCATGGAACCTCCTCGGGGTGACATGGGCACGCACGCTAGCGCCCCTGACCGCCCCGGGGAACGAGGCGTGCGGAACGGGTCTTCCGTCTTTCCATACCGACTGGTTAGTCTGTCCGGGTCGTCACAGCCGAGAGGTGGGTCCATGAACGCGGTGCACACGGAGAAGGCGGACACGAACGAGCTCCAGGGCGCCCGTGTGGTCGTCACGGGAGCGGGCGGCGGCATCGGTGCCGTGCTCGCCCGCCGCTTCGCCGCCGAAGGGGCCCGGGTCGTCGTCAACGACCTCGACCCCGTCCGTACCAAGGCCGTCGCCGAGGAGATCGGCGCCCTCGCCGTCCCCGGTGACGCCTCCGCCGTCGTCGACGAGGCCCGCGCGGCCCTCGGCGGCACCGTCGACGTCTGGTGCGCCAACGCCGGCCTCTCCTCGCCCGGCGACGCCTTCGCCGACGAGGACGTCTGGGCCGCCGCCTGGGACGTCAACGTCATGGCCCACGTCCGGGCGGCCCGCGCCCTGCTCCCGGAGTGGCTGGAGCGCGGCAGCGGCCGCTTCGTCTCCACCGTCTCCGCCGCCGGACTGCTCACCATGATCGGCGCGGCGCCGTACAGCGTCTCCAAGCACGGCGCGTACGCCTTCGCCGAATGGCTCTCCCTCACCTACCGCCACCGCGGCCTCAAGGTCCACGCGATCTGCCCGCAGGGCGTCCGTACGGACATGCTGACCGCAGCCGGATCGGCCGGCGACCTCGTCCTCGCCCCCACCGCCATCGAGCCCGAGGACGTCGCCGACGCCCTCCTCGACGCCATCGCGGCCGACCGGTTCCTCGTCCTTCCCCACCCCGAGGTCGCCGGCTACTACCGCAACCGCGCCACCGACCCCGAGCGCTGGCTCGGCACCATGAACCACGTCCAGCGCACCTGGGAGACGGGCGCCCGCTAGCAGGCGCCCCGGCGGATGGGAAGATCTACGGACGGGGACGGTGTTCCCCCGACCAGGAACGATCACGAGGGAAGGCGGCGGCGCATGGCCAGGACGACGGACGAGAGCGGGGCACCGGTCCCTCAGAGGCTCCTCGCCGCCGCCACCCGGCTCTTCGCGGAGCAGGGCTACGACCGCACCTCCGTCCAGGAGATCGTCGAGGCCGCCGGGGTCACCAAGGGCGCCCTCTACCACTACTTCGGCTCCAAGGAGGACCTCCTCCAGGAGGTCTACGCCCGGGTCCTGCGCCTCCAGCAGGAGCGGCTCGACGCCTACGCGGACGCCGACGCGCCCGTCGAGGACCGGCTGCGCGGCGCCGCCGCCGACGTCGTCGTCACCACCATCGAGAACCTCGACGACGCGGCCATCTTCTTCCGCTCCATGCACCACCTCAGCCCCGAGAAGAACAAGCAGGTCAGGGGCGAGCGGCGGCGCTACCACGAGCGGTTCAGGGCGCTGATCGAGGAGGGCCAGCGATCCGGCGTGTTCTCCTCGGCTACCCCCGCCGACCTGGTCGTCGACTACCACTTCGGCTCGGTGCACCACCTGTCGACGTGGTACCGCCCGGACGGCCCGCTGACCCCGCAGCAGGTGGCCGATCACCTGGCCGACCTCCTGCTGCGGGCCCTGCGTCCTTAGAGGTACTTCTTCAGCTCCCGCCGCGCCAGCGACCGCTGGTGCACCTCGTCCGGGCCGTCCGCGAGCTTCAGCGTCCGCGCCGCCGCCCACAGCTCGGCCAGCGGGAAGTCCTGCGAGACCCCGCCGGCGCCGTGGGCCTGCACCGCCTTGTCGATGATGTCGACCACCGCGCGGGGCGTCGCGATCTTGATGGCCTGGATCTCGGTGTGCGCGCCCCGGTTGCCGACGGTGTCCATGAGCCAGGCCGTCTTGAGGACGAGCAGCCGCAGCTGCTCGATCGTCACCCGGGCGTCCGCGATCCAGTTCTGGACGACGCCCTGCTGGGCCAGCGGCTTCCCGAAGGCCGTACGGGTCACCGCGCGCCGGCACATCAGCTCCACGGCCCGCTCGGCCATGCCGATGAGCCGCATGCAGTGGTGGATGCGGCCGGGGCCGAGCCGGGCCTGCGCGATGGCGAAGCCGCCGCCCTCCTCGCCGACCAGGTTCGCGGCGGGGACGCGGACGTCGTGGAACAGCACCTCGGCGTGGCCGCCGTGGTAGTGGTCCTCGTACCCGTACACCCGCATGGCGCGCCTCACCTCGACGCCGGGGGTGTCGCGGGGCACGAGGATCATCGACTGCTGGCGGCGGAGGTCCGGCTCGTCGGGGTCGGTCTTGCCCATGACGATGAAGATCTTGCAGTCGGGGTTCATGGCCCCGGAGATGTACCACTTGCGGCCGCTGACCACGTAGGAGTCGCCGTCCCGTCGGATGCGGGTCTCGATGTTGGTCGCGTCGGAGGAGGCGACCTCGGGCTCCGTCATCGCGAAGGCCGAGCGGATCTCGCCCGCGAGGAGCGGCTCCAGCCACTGCTTCCGCTGCGCCTCGTCGCCGAACTGGGCGAGCAGTTCCATGTTCCCGGTGTCCGGGGCCGCGCAGTTGAGGGCCGTCGGGGCGAGGTGCGGGCTGCGGCCGGTGATCTCGGCGAGCGGCGCGTACTGGAGGTTGGTGAGCCCGGCCCCGTACTCGGCGTCGGGAAGGAAGAGGTTCCACAGGCCCTGCCGCTTGGCCTCGGCCTTGAGCTCCTCGACGACCGCCGGGGTGTCCCAGGGGGAGGCGAGCAGAGCGCGCTGTTCCTCGGCGACGGTCTCGGCCGGGTACACGTGCTCGTCCATGAAGGCGAGGAGTTTCGCCCGCAGTTCCTCGGTGCGGGCGTCGTACGCGAAGTCCATGGCGGATCAGCCTTCCTGAAGGGTGGTGAGGCCGTGCTCGATGAAGACGGGGACGAGTTCGCCGATGCGGTCGAAGCCGGCGCCGACCGTCTGCCCGAGGGTCCAGCGGTAGTGGATGCCCTCCAGGATCACGGCGAGCTTGAACCAGGCGAACGCCGTGTACCAGGCGAGGGCGGAGGTGTCGCGGCCGGAGCGGGCCGCGTAGCGCTCGACCAGCTCGGCGGCGCTCGGATGCCCGGGGGCCGTGGCCGTCGTGGAGATGGGGGAGTCCGGCAGGTCGAGCGGCGTGCTGTACATGACGAGCAGGCCGAGGTCGGTGAGCGGGTCGCCGAGGGTGGACATCTCCCAGTCCAGGACGGCCCGGATGCGGTCGTCGTCGCCGATGAGGACATTGTCGAGCCGGTAGTCGCCGTGGATCACGGTGGGCGGCGGCGACCCGGGAAGCGAGCGGCCGAGAGCGGCGTGCAGCTCGTCGATCCCCGCGAGGTCCCGGCCGCGCGAGGCGTCGAGCTGCTTGCCCCAGCGGCGCAACTGCCGGTCGAGGAAGCCCTCGGGGCGGCCGAAGTCGCCGAGGCCGACGGCCGCCGGGTCGACGGCGTGCAGGTCGACGAGCGTGTCGACCAGGCCGAGGACGGCGGCGCGGGTGCGCTCGGGGCCGAGCGGCGCGAGCTCCTGGGCCGAGCGGTACGGCGTGCCCTCGACGAACTCCATGACGTAGAAGGGCGCCCCGAGGACGGAGTCGTCCTCGCAGAGCAGCAGCGTCCCGGGGACGGGCACGTCCGTCGTGTGCAGCGCGCTGATGACGCGGTGCTCGCGCCGCATGTCGTGCGCGGTGGCGAGGACGTGTCCGAGCGGCGGCCGCCGGACGACCCAGCGGCCGGTGCCGTCGGTCACGAGGTACGTCAGGTTCGACCGGCCGCCCTCGATCAGCCGGGCTTCGAGGGGGCCGGACACCAGACCGGGCCGCTCGCGGTCGAGGAACCGGCGCAGCTGCTCGGGGTCGAGACCTGGTGGCGGGGCGGAACTCATGGTGCGTACCTCCGGATCGGCTTCGGTCGGCGTTCATGATGACCGACCAGTCGGTATGTCGTCCAGAGGGAGGCCGGGAAACCCCGTACCGCCCTCTGGCTCTCGATCCCATCCCTGAATAGGGTTCACATATGGATGCGAAGATGCTGCTCGTCGACGAAGTCCGGCTGACCCCGATCCTCATCTCCGACCCGCCCCTCCTCAATGTCCAGGGCGTCCACCAGCCCTTCACGCCCCGGCTCGTGGTGGAAGTGATCACCAGGGGCGGGGTGAGCGGCGTCGGGGAGACCTATGGCGACGGTGTGTACCTGGAACTCGCCCGGCCGCTCGCCGAGGCTCTACCGGGTCGTGCGGTCACGGATGTGAACTCGCTCTTCGCGCTGGCGGCATCCGCGGCCGAGGGTGGCGGCGCGGACGCCGACACGGACGCCGACAGAGACGCCGACACGAGCGCCGACACGAGCGTCGACGCGGGTGGCCTGCGCGGCGTCAGGACCGCCGACAAGCTCCGCCTCTCCGTCGTCTCCGCCTTCGAGACCGCCTGCCTCGACGCCCTCGGCAAGAGTCTCGGCCTGCCCGTCCACGCCCTGCTCGGCGGCAAGGTCCGCGACACCGTCGAGTACAGCGCCTATCTCTTCTACCGCTGGGCCGCCCACCCGGGCGCCGCTCCCACGGACGACTGGGGCGCGGCCCTCGACCCCGCCGGGATCGTCGCCCAGGCCCGCCGCTTCGACCGCCTCCACGGCTTCCGCTCCTTCAAGCTCAAGGGCGGGGTGTTCGCGCCCGAGCGGGAGATCGCCGCGATCCGCGCGCTCGCCGAGGCGTTCCCGGGCCGCCCGCTCCGCCTCGACCCCAACGGCGCCTGGTCGGTGGAGACCTCGCTGGCCGTCGCGCGCGAGCTCGAGGACGTCCTGGAGTACCTGGAGGACCCGGCGAGCGGCACCGGCGCCATGGCCGAGATCGCCGCCCGCACGGACGTGCCGCTCGCGACCAACATGTGCGTGACCACCTTCGAGGAGGTCCCGGAGGCCTTCGCGAAGGCGGCGGTACGGATCGTCCTCTGCGACCACCACTACTGGGGCGGGCTCCACCGGACCCGCGAACTGGCCGCGCTCTGCCGCACGTACGGCGTCGGGCTCTCCATGCACTCCAACACCCATCTGGGCATCAGCCTGGCCGCCATGACCCAGGTCGCCGCCGCGCTGCCGGGGCTCGACCACGCCTGCGACACCCACTACCCCTGGCAGACCGAGGACGTCGTCACGCCCCGGCCCGTCTTCCGCGCCGGCCGGCTCGCGGTCTCCGACGCGCCCGGCCTCGGCGTCGAGCTCGACCGGACCGCGCTGGCCGCCCTGCACCGCCGCTGGCTCGACGACGACGGCACCCTGCGGGACCGCGACGACGAGGCGGCGATGAGGGTCGCGGACCCGGCCTGGCGCACGCCCTCGGTCCCGCGCTGGTGAGACCGGGTCCCGCGCCCCGAGGCCCGGGGGAGTCGCGCCGCGTCACGCGTGGCAGGCCACCGGCACCCCTCCGTTCATGGCCGCCATGTCGCCGAAGACCGCCGCGGGATCCAGCGGTGACCCCTCCGGCAGGCCGTCCAGCTCCGCGTACGCCCGGTGCAGGTTCGCGACGAGCCGCTCGCTCTCCTGCCACGCGGCGAACTCCCCGAGCTCCGCGCCCCGCGCCGTCTCCAGCGGCGTCATCCCCTTCGCGTACCCCTCGGCGGCCAGCTCCCGCACCCAGAGCAGGTACCGCTCCGTCGTGTCGTACGCCGAGGGGTCGGTCACCCGCCCGTGCCCCGGCACCACCGTCGGCGTGTCCAGCGAGCGCAGCAGGTCGAGCGCGCGCAGCGACCCGGCGAGCGACCCCATCGGCAGGAAGGGCGTCCCGCCGTGGAAGACGAGGTCGCCGGTGAAGACGACGCCCTGCTCCGGGAGGTGCACGATCGAGTCGCCGGTCGTGTGCGCGGGACCCGGGTGGATCACCCGCACCTCGATGTCGCCGACGTACAGCGTGAGCCGCTCGCGGTACGTGACGGACGGCGGCAGGATGTCGACCCGCCCGAAGTCGGTCTGCGGCCACAGCAGATGGAGCTGGTGCCCGGCGGCGAGCTGTTCGGTCCGGCAGTTCTCGTGGCCGACGATCCGCGCCTCCGGCCGGAACACCCCGTTGCCGTAGGTGTGGTCGCCGTGGTGGTGCGTGGTCACGATGGTCCGGGGCAGCGGCAGCCCCTCCGCGAGGACCGCCTCGCGCAGCAGCCGGGCCCGCCGTTCGGTGGCCGCGGTGTCGACGAGGAGGGACTCGCCCGCGTCGCCGAGGAAGCCGGCGTTGTTCAGGCACCAGCCGCCGTCGGGCTGGACGAAGGCGTGGACGTTCGGCGCGAGCGCGACCACGTAGGGATCGGTGGCAGACAAAGGGATTCCCCCGGCTGAGAGCTCAACTGGACAGGGGAAGAGTGCCAGTTGGCCGGGGCCGGGGGAAGTCGGGCCAGGTCGGGGGCGGTGTCAGTGGTCGTCCCAGTGGTTGCCGTGCGCGGCGTGCCGGTGCCCGTCGTGCGCGTAGTCGAGGTGGTCGCCGTGCGCGACGGCGGTGTGTCCGCAGTCCGGCCCGTGCGTGTGATCCGGGTGGGTGTGCGCGACGTGCAGGGTCGTGTCGCACTCGTCCCAGTGCCCGGCGTGCTCGCGGTGCAGGTGGCCGTTGTGGGCGTAGTCGACATGGTCTCCGTGCGTGACGGAGGTGTGCCCGCACGACGGACTGTGGGAGTGCGCGTGGGTGGCGTGTTCGTGGTGGAGGACGGTCATGGCGTGGCCTCTGTGGAGGTGGCGGCTGACCCTTCCAGGCTAGTCCCGTACGCCCCATTCCTCCCGATCCGTACGATCCGGAGCCATGGCGAGCCCCCGGGTCACCAGATCAGCGCGGCCCCGAAGACGGCCAGCGCGATCGTGCACCCCGCCGCGAGCAGCGCGCCCCGGTGGGAGAGCGGGCGCGGCCGGGCGGTGCTCAAGGAGCGGATCCGGCGGTGGGCGACGGCCAGGAAGCCGATCCAGACCAGCGCCGACAGCGCGAGCGCGGCAAGGCCGGTCGTCGTGGTGTCCTCCTGGAGGGCCAGCTTGACCGCGAGGACCCCCACGACCGTCCACGACAGCGTCGTACGCCGCCACGCGAGCCGCGTCCGCTCCGGCTGGAGCCCGGGGTCGCGGACCTCCGGGTCGGGGGCCGTCCCTTCGCCACGGGGCTCCGGGTCGGGGGCCGCCCCCTCGCCACGGGGCTCCGGGTCGGGGGCCGCCCCCTCGCCACGGGACTCCGTCACCGCCCCGTCCAGCCGAAGACCACGACCACCACCATCGCGAGCGCCACCACGGCCACCGCGAGGCTCAGCACCGCGGGGAACCGGGACGCCGGCAGGTCCTCGCCGCGCCGCATCGCCCGCTCGCAGCGCACCCAGTGGTTGACCGCCCGCAGCGCGCACAGCACGCCGGCCGCGAGCAGCGCGAGCGCGAGCCCGACCCGTACGCCCCAGCGCAGGTCCGGCAGGAACTGGTCGACGGCGAAACCGCCGCCGACCAGGGCGAGAGCGGTCCGGATCCAGGCCAGGAAGGTCCGCTCGTTGGCCAGGGAGAAGCGGTAGTCCGGCGTCTCCCCCTCGTCCCGGATTCGCTGCGGCGCGAACCACAGCCGCAGGCTCTGCACGAAATCGCTCACACGTGCACCCTAACGGCCGCGTGTTCCCCCTGCCCGGCACCCAAGGGCAGTCTTGTTACCCCGTCACCCCCTGCCGAGCGCCCGCAGCCGCTCGTACGCGGCCATGCCGTCGGGCACCCACTCCCAGGCCCCGTCGCCGAGCCGCGCGGTCAGCTCCTCGTCCGTCAGGAAGCCGTGCCAGGCGACCTCCTCCACCTGCGGGTCCACCGGCAGCTCGCACCGGACCTCGTAGACCGCCGACCACCACTTCCCGGCCACGCCCCCGGAGTCGTACAGGAACTTCAGCACCGGCTCGGGCCTCGGCAGCCCGGTGACCCCCAGCTCCTCCTCGGCCTCGCGGAGGGCGGCCTCGTCGTAGGACTCGCCCGCCCCGACGACCCCGCCGACGAACATGTCGTACTGGGAGGGGAAGAGCAGTTTGTCCGGCGTCCTGCGATGGACGAAGGTCCGGCCCTCGGCGTCCCGGACCCGGACGAAGACGCAGCGATGGATCAGGCCCCGCGCGTACACCTCACCGCGCGGGGCCCGGCCGATCACCCGGTCGTGCTCGTCGACGACATCGTGAATCTCTTCAGCGGCATGCATGACCGCCATCCAATCAGTGCTCCGTGGTCACTGCCCCATGACGTACTTGACCGTCGGACCGGTGGTCCAGCCGCCGTCCACCGCGAGCTCCGCTCCCGTCACGTACGAGGCGGCGTCCGAGAGCAGGAAGACGACCGCGCCCGCGATCTCGTCGGCCTCGCCGACCCGGCCCATCGGCGTGTTCGGGTACTTGCCCTCACCGCGCTCGATGCCGACCGAGGCCGTCATCGGGGTGTACGTCATGCCCGGGTGGACGGAGTTGACGCGGATCTTCGCCGTGCCGAGCTCCACCGCACCGATCTTCGTCAGCCCGCGCACTCCCCACTTGGAGGCGCCGTAGCCGGCGGTCAGGGCCAGGCCCATCAGGCCGGCGGCGGAGGAGATGTTGACGATCGAGCCGCCGCCCGCCTCCTTCATCGCGGGGATGGCGGCCTTCATGCCGATGAAGACGCCGGTCAGGTTGATGTCGAGGACCTTGCGGAAGTGCTCGACGGACTCCGTCTCCAGGAAGGCGCCGGTGGAGATGCCCGCGTTGTTCACCAGGCCGTGCAGCCCGCCGAACTCCGCCACGGCGTACGCGACGGCCGCCGCCCAGCCCTCCTCGGAGGTCACGTCGTGGTGGAAGAAGCGCGCCCGGTCGCCGAGCGCCTCGGCGGTCGCCTTGCCGTCCTCGTCCAGGACGTCGGTGACGACGACGTCGGCGCCGGCGGCCACGGCCTGCCGGGCGGCCTCGGCGCCCAGGCCGCGGGCGCCGCCGGTGATGAGCACGGTCTTGCCGGTGAGGTCGTTCATGAGGGGGTCCCTTCAGGGTCTTCGGATACGCGGTTACGGCTTCAGACGCTCCGGGGCTGTGCGGCCCGGAGAAGCGCGGTGGTCGTCTCGACCAGGTCGGCGAGGAAGAGCGCCTCGCCGGTGAGGGGCTCGGTGCCGTCGAGGTA
Source organism: Streptomyces sp. NPDC050842 (assembly GCF_044456565.1). Lineage (NCBI taxonomy): Bacteria > Bacillati > Actinomycetota > Actinomycetes > Kitasatosporales > Streptomycetaceae > Streptomyces > Streptomyces sp. NPDC050842. The sequence continues at coordinate 164,236 of NZ_JBITGA010000014.1, forward strand.
CTGGCGGGCCCGGTCCGCCATGGCCGCGCCCACCACGGTCAGCGCCAGGTCGAGGCGCTCCAGGAGCAGGGGCTCGGGCAGCCCGGAGGCGGCGAGCCGGTCCGCCATCCGCTCGATGAGGTGCCAGTAGACGGTGCCCTCGAGCGTGGGGTGCGGGGTGCGGGTGCGGATCCCGCTCTCATGGCTGAGCTGTGCGGAGATCCGCAGGCAGCGGCGGCCCCGGTCGGTGCGCAGCTCGCTCGCCTCGGCCGTGACGAGGGCGGCGACGAGCTCCTTCAGGTCGTCGGCGGCCGCGTCGAGCAGCGGCGCGAGCACCTGGCGGGTACGGGCCTGGCGACCGGCCATGACCGCGTCGAGGAGCCCGGCGCGCGAGCCGAAGTGGTACTGCACCGCGGAGGGGTTCGCCTGTCCGGCCAGGGCCACGACGTCCCGCAGCTGCGCGCCGTGGACGCCTTGGGCGGCGAAGAGCTCCTCCGCCGCGCGGATCAGTTTGTCCCGGGTCTCGGGTCCCGACGTTCTCGCCATACGAACATATTAATGCTCGACATTAGAAAACGGGAGTGGCGGGAAGAGGGAGACGGCACCGGCGAAACGGTTGACTCGATACATCCGTGTATCCAAGATGCGATCCATGTCCTACGACGCTGATGTGATCGTGATCGGGGCCGGCCTCGCCGGGCTCGTCGCCACCGCCGAGCTGGTCGAAGCCGGCCGCACCGTGATCCTCCTCGACCAGGAGCCCGAACAGTCCCTCGGCGGCCAGGCCCACTGGTCCTTCGGCGGTCTCTTCCTCGTCGACTCGCCCGAACAGCGCCGGATGCGCGTCAAGGACAGCCACGCCCTCGCCCTCCAGGACTGGTACGGCACCGCCGGCTTCGACCGGACCGAGGACCGGTGGCCGCGGGAATGGGCCGAGGCGTACGTGGACTTCGCCGCCGGCGAGAAGCGCTCCTGGCTCCACGCGCGCGGGGTGCGGTTCTTCCCCGTCGTCGGCTGGGCCGAGCGCGGCGGCTACGACGCCAACGGCCACGGCAACTCGGTCCCCCGCTTCCACATCACCTGGGGTACGGGCCCGGGCCTCGTCGCCCCCTTCGAGCAGCGGGTCCGCGAGGGCGTCGCCCGCGGCCTCGTCCAGCTCCGCTTCCGCCACCGCGTCACCGCCCTCGGCCGCACCGCCGGAGCCGTCGACACCGTCACCGGCGAGATCCTGGAACCCTCCACCGCCGCCCGGGGCACGGCCAGCACCCGCACGTCCACCGGCACCTTCGAGCTCCGCGCCCAGGCGGTGATCGTCACCTCGGGCGGCATCGGCGGCAACCACGACCTGGTCCGCGCACAGTGGCCCGCCCGGCTCGGCACCCCGCCCACCCGCATGCTCTCCGGCGTCCCCGCCCACGTCGACGGCCTCATGCTCGGCATCGCCGAGAAGGCCGGCGCCCACCACATCAACCGCGACCGGATGTGGCACTACACCGAGGGCATCGAGAACTGGAACCCGATCTGGGCCCGGCACGGCATCCGCGTCCTGCCCGGACCGTCCTCCCTCTGGCTGGACGCGACCGGCAAGCGCCTGCCCGTCCCCCTCTTCCCCGGCTTCGACACCCTCGGCACGCTCGAACACATCATGCGGACCGGCCACGACCACACCTGGTTCGTCCTCGACAAGCGGATCATCGGCAAGGAGTTCGCCCTCTCCGGCTCCGAACAGAACCCCGACCTGACCGGCAAGTCGATCCGCGACGTCATCGGCCGCGCCCGCGCCGACGTCCCGGGACCCGTCCAGGCCTTCATGGACAAGGGCGCCGACTTCGTCGTCGAGAACGACCTCTCCGCCCTCGTCCGCGGCATGAACGCGCTCACCGACGAACCGCTCATCGACGAGGACGCCCTCCGCCGCGAGATCACCGCCCGCGACCGCGAGATCGCCAACCCCTTCACCAAGGACCTCCAGGTCACGGCGATCCGCGGCGCCCGCAAGTACCTGGGCGACAAGCTCATCCGCACGGCCGCCCCGCACCGCATCCTCGACCCCAAGGCCGGCCCGCTGATCGCCGTCCGCCTCAACATCCTCACCCGCAAGTCCCTCGGCGGCCTGGAGACGGACCTCTCCTCCCGCGTCCTCACGGAGAGCGGCGAGCCCCTGGAGGGCGTGTACGCGGCGGGCGAGGCCGCCGGCTTCGGCGGCGGCGGAGTCCACGGCTACCGCTCCCTCGAAGGCACGTTCCTCGGCGGCTGCATCTTCTCGGGCAGGGCGGCGGGAAGGGCGGCGGCACGAGCGGTCGGCTGACGACGGGCCCGCCGCCGGGGCAAGATGACAGGGTGACAAAAAGCGTACTGCTCACGGCCGTTGGCGCGATCCTGGCCCTCGGAGGCCTGGCGGCCTTCCTCGTCCTCCAGGGCCTGGACGCGGCCGACAAGTGGAGCAGCGTCCTCAGCCTGTTCTTCACGGTGGCGGGCTTTGCCCTGGCCCTCGGCGGCTTCGCCACCCGGGGCGCCGCCCAGACGGCGGACCACGCCGTCACCGGCGGCTCGCTGCACCAGATCCGGAACGTCACGGGTGACGTGGTCATCACGGCGGGAGGCGGTACGGGGAGCGCCCCGGCCGCCACCCCACCGGCGGAGGGTCAGGGCGGCGGAACGCAGTCCGCCCACGGGACCCGTACGGCGGGGGACGTGCACCAGATCGACGGGGTGGACGGCTCGCTACGCATCGAGCCGCCGAGGCCGACGCCGTGAGGCGGTTCTTCAGCCGCTGGAAGACAGCTCGGCCGGCCACCCAGTCGGCGGCGGGAGCAACGACCCAGGGCCCCATCACCCTCGTCCAAGGCGTCCAAGGAGACGTCACGGTCGTCGCCGCACACGAGCCGGCTCCGGCGGGGGCGCCGGAGATCGAGACGGCCCGAGCGCAGTACGCCACCCGCGTACGCCAGCGCTACGGCCGCCTGGACCTCGAAGTCCTCACCCCGCTCCGGGAACAGGGCGATCACCCCGTCGTCCACCTCCGCGACGTCTTCGTCCCCCAGTCCGTACGGGCCGACCCGCCGCCCGTCGAGCTGCCGCAGGAACTCCTACGCCGTCTGATGGACCCGGCCGAGGCGGAGCTCCTGGACCTGCCGCCCGGCATCGACCGGGAGACGGTCGAACGCGTCCGCCGCGCCTACCGGGAGCGCCCGCCGCAGGACGTCCTCGACGTGCTGACCGCCCCCGAACACGACCGCGTCGTCATCCTCGGCCACCCGGGCGCGGGCAAATCGACCCTGGCCCGCTACCTGACACTGGCCCTCACGGCCCCCGAACCGCAACCGGGAGTCGAAGCTCTGCACGGCCGCCTCCCGCTGATCGTCGAACTCCGCGGCTACGCGCAGGCCGCCTGGCGCGACCGGAGCTTCGAGGACTTCCTCGCCCACCAGCACGCGACGGAAGGCCTGGGCCTCCCACCGGAGATGCTGCCCGCGTTCCTCGACGGCGAAGGCCCGTACAGCTCGCTCGTGATCTTCGACGGCCTCGACGAGCTCTTCGAGCGGGGCGTCAGGGACGCGGTCGCCCGCCGCATCGCCGGCTTCGCCGCCCGCCATCCCCGGACCCGGATCGTCGTCACCTCACGTGAGTACGGCTACCAGCGCACGGTCCTCGACGGCGCGGGCTTCACCAACTTCATGCTCCAGGACCTCGACAGGGAGCAGATCGGCGCCTTCGCGGAGCAGTGGTTCGCCCTCGCGCACCCCGAAGACCCCGGCCAGGCCCGGAAACTGACCGAACGCGTCACCGCGGCAGTGGACGCCTCCCCCTCCGTCCGCGAACTCGCGGGCAACCCCCTGATCCTCACGATCCTCGCGATCATCGGCCGCCGCCGCGAACTCCCGCGCGACCGGCGCACGGTGTACGAGCACGCGGTCGACGTCCTGGTCGAGCACTGGGACCCGAGCAAGTACCTCAAGGACCGTCAGGTCGAGGAACACCTCCCGTATCTGGCCGCCGAGGACAAACGCGAACTGCTGCGCCTCGTCGCCCGCCGGATGCAGGAGGGCCACGGAGGGATCTCCGGCAACCACATCGCGGGCCCCGACCTCCTCAAGAGCTTCGAGGAGTACCTCAACGACCGCTACGCCCTTCCCCCGGACCGCGCGGCCACCGCGGCGCGCGTGATGCTGGACCAGTTCCGCCACCGGAACTTCATCCTGAGCCGCTTCGGCGGCGAGATCTACGGCTTCGTCCACCGCACGTTCCTGGAGTACCTCACGGCGACGGACCTGGCCCACCGCTTCAACCACCAGCGGGCCCTGTCGGAGGAGGACCTCCAGAACCTCTTCGCGACGAAGGTCCACGACCCGACGTGGCACGAGATCCTGCTCCTGCTCGTGGGCTCCCTCGACGAACGCTTCGTGGCGGGCGTACTCGACCGGCTGCTGGCCCCGCGCCCGATCCGTGCCCCTCTGCAACAGCGGGGAGACAAGGCCTTCGCCGAGGTCGCCTTCGTGGCCCGTTCCCTGGCCGAAGTCCGCCGGCTCGGGACGCTCGCACCCCAGAGCAGGGCGATGGTGCGGGAGGTGATCCGGCTGTTCACCCTCACCGAGGTGCTGGGCACGACCTCGTTCTTCCCCTGTCGGAACATGGCGTCCCTCGGGCCGTCCTTCGCCGCCCTGGGGCGACGCTGGGAAGGACGCGACACGTACCTGGAGTGGCAACGGGAATGGCACGACCGCAGGAAGACGCGAAACCCTTGGTACCTCCCCGTCAACAGCGCGGAGCACCTGGCGGTGGACATCATGCTCTTCCTGTGCGGCGACGAGGGTGTGTCCCGGACCGAAGCCCTCGTGGACCTGGCGACCGGACACCCGCGACCGGTCGTGAGGCTCGCCGCGGTACGTCACCTCCGGAGCCGTCCCGGCGACGACCCGGCCGTGCGGGAATGCGTGCGGAGTCGTCTGCGGGACGAGGAGAGCCCCGCCGTACGGAGAGAGATCCTGGAGGACCTGCGGCACACCCCGCGCGGCGACGCGGAGACGACGACCCGCCTCGCCCTGGACCGGCTCGCCCACGACGACAGCGCCGACGTGCGCGCCGCCGCCGTCGACTGCCTTCCCCACCAACGCCTGGACGACCGCGAGGTCCGGACGGCGCTCGACGCGGCCCTCAGGGACCCGGATCCGGTCGTCCGGTCCCGGACGGTCCACTGGCTCGTCGGCAACCGGGAGGACCCGGCCGCGGCGAGAGCGGCCCTGAGGACGGCTCTGGGCGACGAGGATCCCGGACTGCGGTCAACGGCCCTGGACGCGCTGGAAGAGAGCGCGGGGGACGATCCAGAGGTCCGGGACCTGCTCTTCGACAGCGTGCGGAACGACGAGGACCCGCAGGTGACGCAGGCCGGGGTGCGTGCCCTGCGGTACGTCGGGGCGGACGATCCGCTCGTCCGTGCGTTGCTCCACGACTTCTGTGGGCACGAGGAGCCGCAGGTGCGCACGGCCGCACTGCGGTGTCTCGCGGACCGGGCGGACCGCGGCGGTATGGACAGGGAGTCGTTCGACCTCGTCGTCGAGCGGATGCGGAACGACGAGCACAAGGACGTCCGGGCCGCTGCCGTGGGAGCGCTCGGACGGCGCGAGAGGATCAGCGAGCCGGGCGTGCGGGACCTGCTCCTGGAGCGTGTCGCAGGCGACCCGAGCATCGACGTCCAGATCTACGCCCTCCAGTACCTCTCCGACATCCCGAACGACGAGGCGCGGGACGCTCTTCTCCACCGAGCGGAACACGAGGGAGACGAGTTCATCAGATGGACGGCGTGCCAGCTGCTGATGGCCGCGTACAGCGACGATCCGGAGGCGGTACGGCACGTTCTCGGACGAGCCGCCGACGACGACCACGCGCGGGTGAGGGGCGGCGCCCTCCGTGAACTCGGCAGGCGCCGCGGCGACAGGCCCGAGGTGCTGGACCTGGCCCGGGACCACCTCGCACACGACCCGGATCCGGAGGTCCGGCGCGACGCCCTGCGGATCCTCGCCGACGTCCGGCGCGACGACCCCGAGTTCCTCGCCCTGCTCAGGCGCCAGGCCGAGACGGCGACGGCCTACGGCCACGTGTTCGCCGAGCGCCTCCTCGCCGTACTCGACCCTCACCCCACCTGAAGCCGCTCCACCACCCGGAACCGCTCCGCCACCACCATCGTCCCGTCGTCGACCACGAACCCCGGGTCCCCCAACCCCTCGCGCATCTCCGCGCTGTGCCAGAAGTCCTCGTGGGCCGACCGCCACGCCGCCACCGACAGGTACCCCTCGCCCTCGTCGAGCGCGTGCTGCAGGTCGACCTCGCCCAGTGGCAGGACCCGGACCTCCGTCACCTCCACGACCGCGACCTCGCGGCCGTCCGAGTCGATGAGCGCCGAGCGCTCGCCCACCTCGGGCAGTTCCTCGTTCTCGACCTGCCACTCCACGAGGAGGCCCGTGGTGGAGACCTTCTCGCCGGCGAGCACCGCCGCGACGAGCTGGTCCCGAAGGGATCCGGGAAAGGCGAGCAGGAAGGGCTTGAGCGCGTGAGGGCCGGTCATGGCCGACAGTCTGTCAGCCACGACCGGCCCTCGCCGTCGCATTCGCCCGAGGCCGGGGCTACAACACCAGCGACAGCAGCAGCACGAAGACGATGCCCACGACCGAGATGATCGTCTCCATCACCGACCAGGTCTTGATCGTCTGGCCGACGTTCATCCCGAAGTACTCCTTCACCAGCCAGAACCCGGCGTCGTTGACGTGGCTGAAGAAGAGCGACCCCGCACCGATCGCCAGCACGAGCAGCGCCGTCTCGCTCGTCCCCATGCCCGCCGCCAGCGGAGCCACGAGCCCCGCCGCCGAGATCGTCGCCACCGTCGCGGACCCGGTCGCGAGCCGGATCGCGACCGCGATCAGCCAGGCGAGCAGCAGGGCCGGGATGGACCAGTTCTCGGAGAACTCGAGGATCATCTGGCCGACGCCGATGTCGATCAGGGTCTGCTTGAAGCCGCCGCCCGCGCCGACGATCAGCAGCACGCCCGCGATCGGGGCGAGCGACTTCTCGACGGTCGAGGAGATCCGCTCCTTGGTGAAGCCGGCCGCCCGGCCCAGCGTGAACATGCCGACTATGACGGCGGCGAGCAGCGCGATCAGCGGCGAGCCGATGACGTCGGTGACCTTCTGGACACCGTTCTCCGGGTCGTCGACGACGATGTCGACGAGCGCCTTGACCAGCATCAGGACGACGGGCAGCAGGATGGTCGCCACGGTGGCGCCGAAGCCGGGACGCTTCTCCAGGTCCTCGGAGGGACGGACCGGCACCATGTTCTCGGGGACCGGGATGTCCACCCAGCGCGCGGCGTACCGGGAGAACACGGGACCGGCGATGATCACGGTCGGGATGGCGACGACGAGACCGAGCGCGAGCGTGACGCCCAGGTTGGCGCCGAGCGCGTCGATCGCGACGAGCGGCCCGGGGTGCGGCGGGATGAGCCCGTGCATCACGGAGAGGCCGGCGAGGGCCGGGATGCCGATCCGCATCAGGGAGTAGTTGCCGCGCTTGGCGACGAGCAGCACGACCGGGATCAGCAGCACGATGCCGACCTCGAAGAAGAGCGGCAGGCCGATCACGGAGGCGATGAGGACCATCGCCCAGGGCATCGCCCGGCCGCTCGCCTTGGCCAGGATCGTGTCGACGATCTGGTCGGCGCCGCCCGAGTCGGCGAGCAGCTTGCCGAGGATCGCGCCGAGGGCGATCAGCACGCCGACACCGGCGACGGTGGCGCCGAGGCCGGCGGTGAAGGACTTGATGGTGGCGGCGAGCGGCGCACCGGCGAACGCGCCGAGCGCGAGCGACCCGATGGTCAGCGCCAGGAACGCGTGCAGCTTGAACTTGGTGATGAGCAGGACGATGAGAGCGATGCCGGCGAGCACGGCGATACCGAGCTGGGCGTTGCCTGCCGAGGTGATGGGTTCGGCGGCATCCGCTGCCAGGATCTCGACGCTGAGACTGGTCACGGGGGTCCTCGGGGAGTCAGTGGGTGAGCCGGCGCAGTGCGACGACGGCCCGGGCGGCGATTTCTTCGGGGGTGCCGGTGACGTCGACGGCGACGCCGGCCTCGTCCTCCTGCAACGGCTGCAGGGTGGCGAACTGGGAGTCGAGGAGCGCCGTCGGCATGAAGTGGCCCTCGCGGGCGCCCATGCGCCGCTCGATGAGCTCCCGGTCTCCGGTCAGATGGAGGAAGACCACGCCCGGGGCCGCGGCGCGCAGCCGGTCCCGGTAGACCCGCTTCAGCGCGGAGCTGCTCACCACACCGCCGAGCCCGGCGCGGCCGTGCGCCCACGCCCCGATGGCGTCGAGCCACGGCTCCCGGTCGGAGTCGTCGAGGGGGACGCCGGCCGACATCTTGGCCACGTTCGCCGCCGGATGGAAGTCGTCGCCCTCCGCGTAGGGGAGGGCGAGCGCCTCGGCGACCAGCGGGCCGATCGTGGTCTTGCCGGTTCCGGCTACGCCCATCACGACGACTACCGGGAGGTGGGGGGTGGTGCTCATGGGTGGTGCCTCGCTGTCTTCTTCGACATCGATCCGTCGCGCCCATGAAACCCATTGGGTACGACGTATTCAAGAGCCTGTGACGTAAAAGTAGTACTTTTAATTCCCGAGGTGATCATCCGTGCGCGCCCGCATAGGCTTGCGACCATGACGACACCGGCCCAGGGGCTTCATTCGCACGTCCTCGCCACCCTGGGTCTCGCGATCACCGCGGGGGAGTACCCGCCGGGCACCGTGCTGCGCACCGACGAGCTCGCCCAGCGCTTCGACGTCTCCCGGACCGTGGTCCGCGAGGTCGTGCGCGTCCTGGAGTCCATGCACCTCGTCGAGTCCCGCCGCCGCGTCGGCGTGACCGTCCTCCCCACCGCGAGCTGGAACGTGTACGACCCCCAGGTCATCCGCTGGCGGCTCGCCGGCGCCGACCGGCCCCGTCAGCTCCGCTCCCTCACCGTGCTGCGCTCGGCCGTCGAACCCGTCGCCGCGGGCCTCGCCGCCCTGCACGCCACCCCCGAGCAGTGCCGAGAACTCACCGAGCAGGCCCTCGGCATGGTCGCCACCTCGCGCGGCCGCCGCCTGGAGGAGTACCTCGTCCACGACATCGCCTTCCACCGAGTCGTCCTCAACGCCTCGGGGAACGAGATGTTCGCCCGCCTCGGCGACGTCGTCGCCGAGGTCCTCACCGGCCGCACCCACCACCACGTGATGTTCGAGGATCCCGACCCGGCCGCCGTCACCCTCCACGTCCAGGTCGCCGAGGCGGTACGGGAACGGGACGCGACCCGCGCCGAGGAGCTCACCCGCCAGATCGCGGTCGGCGCCCTCCAGGAACTCGACGTCCTCGCCCCGTAGGGGCGCAAAGTCCGCCGTCAAGCTCTGAACTAGCTCAAATATGGGCGTTCAGTGACATGCGCCACAGTCACCAGGCGCTTCTTGCCGTGAGGATGTGCGCTGGCCGTGCCGGGGAGACCCCCACGAGGCACGGCCGGGTACCGCACGACCCCCCCTCACGAAGGCGAACAACTCCATGAGTGACCGCGTCACCGCGGCCGAGCCGCTGTCCGCCGCTCCGGCGAGCCCGGCCGCCACCCCCCACGTCGACGCAGGCGACGCCGGATACCGCAAGGACCTCAAGTCCCGGCACATCAACATGATCGCCATCGGCGGCGCCATCGGCACCGGCCTCTTCCTGGGCGCCGGCGGCCGGATGTCCCAGGCGGGCCCCTCCCTCTTCATCGCCTACGCCGTCTGCGGCGTCTTCGCCTTCTTCGTGGTGCGGGCCCTCGGCGAGCTGGTCCTCTACCGCCCCTCGTCCGGCGCCTTCGTCTCCTACGCCCGTGAGTTCATGGGCGAGAAGGGCGCCTACACGGCCGGCTGGCTGTACTTCCTCAACTGGTCGACCACCGCCGTCGCCGACATCACCGCGGCCGCGACCTACGCCCACTTCTGGGCGATGTTCAGCGACGTCCCCCAGTGGGTCCTCGCCCTGATCGCGCTCGCGGTCGTCCTCGCCGCCAACCTCATCTCCGTGAAGTACTTCGGCGAGATGGAGTTCTGGTTCGCGATCATCAAGGTCGGCGCCCTCGTCGCCTTCATGCTGATCGGCATCTACCTCGTCGTGACCTCGCACGAGGTCGGCGGCCACACCCCGGGCCTCGGCAACATCACCGACAACGGCGGCATCTTCCCCAACGGCATGATGCCGATGCTGCTGCTCATCCAGGGCGTCGTCTTCGCCTACGCCTCCGTCGAGCTGTGCGGCGTCGCCGCGGGCGAGACCGAGAACCCCGAGAAGATCATGCCGAAGGCGATCAACTCGATCATGTGGCGCGTGGGCCTCTTCTACGTCGGCTCCGTCGTCCTGCTCGCGCTGATCCTCCCGTACACCGCGTACTCCGGCGACCAGAGCCCCTTCGTCACCGTCTTCGACAAGCTGGGCATCCCCGGCGCCGCGGGCGTCATGAACCTCGTCGTCCTCACCGCCGCCCTCTCCAGCCTCAACTCGGGCCTCTACTCCACCGGCCGCATCCTGCGCTCCATGTCGCTGTCCGGCTCCGCGCCCAAGTTCACCGGCGTCATGAACAAGGGCGGCGTCCCCTACGGCGGCATCCTGCTCACCGCGGCCTTCGGCGTCATGGGTGTCGCGCTCAACTACGTGATGCCCGGCGAGGCCTTCGAGCTGGTCCTCAACTTCGCCTCGATCGGCATCATCGGCACCTGGGCCATGATCATGGTCTGCTCGCTGCTCTTCTGGCGCAGCGCCCAGCAGGGCAAGCTGACCCGCCCCGGCTACAACCTCCCCTGGGCCCCGTACACCCAGATCGTGACCCTGGGCTTCCTCGCCTCCGTCCTTGTCCTGATGTGGATGGACGAGGGCATCAGCCGGACCACCGTGAACTGCCTGCCGCTCATCGCGGCCGCGCTCGTCGGCGGCTGGTTCCTGGTCCGCCGCCGGGTCCGTACGACCGCCGCGACGACCCAGGACTGACCTCCCCCCACGGGAACGGGCGAGTCCCCCGCAGGCACCGCCTGCGGGGGACTCGCCTTTTGTCAGGAGATAGTGGTACGCAAGAGCCTTACAAGATCCGGTCGGAGGAAGGGAAGTTCGCGATGCCGCAGCACGTCCAGGGGGTCATCGCCCCCGGCAGGAACGAACCGGTACGGGTCGAGACGATCGTGATCCCCGATCCCGGCCCCGGCGAGGCCGTCGTGAAGATCCAGGCGTGCGGTGTCTGCCACACCGATCTGCACTACAAGCAGGGCGCCATCAACGACGAGTTCCCCTTCCTCCTCGGCCACGAGGCCGCCGGAATCGTCGAGTCGGTCGGCGAGGGCGTCACCGACGTCGAGCCCGGCGACTACGTGATCCTCAACTGGCGCGCGGTGTGCGGCCAGTGCCGCGCCTGCCGGCGAGGCCGCCCCTGGTACTGCTTCGCCACCCACAACGCCAAGCAGAAGATGACCCTGCTCGACGGCACGGAGCTCTCCCCGGCCCTCGGCATCGGCGCCTTCGCCGAGAAGACCCTCGTCGCCTCGGGCCAGTGCACCAAGGTCGACCCCGCCGTCGCCCCCGAGGTCGCGGGCCTCCTCGGCTGCGGCGTCATGGCCGGCATCGGCGCCGCCATCAACACGGGGAACGTCGGCCGCGGCGACACCGTCGCCGTCATCGGCTGCGGCGGCGTCGGCGACGCGGCGATCGTCGGCTCACGCCTCGCCGGAGCCGCGAAGATCATCGCCGTCGACATCGACGACCGGAAGCTGGAGACGGCCAAGGGGATGGGCGCCACCCACACCGTCAACTCCCGCTCCACCGACGCCGTCGAGGCGATCCGCGAGCTCACCGGCGGCTTCGGCGCCGACGTCGTCATCGAGGCCGTCGGCCACCCCGAGACGTACAAGCAGGCCTTCTACGCCCGCGACCTCGCCGGCACCGTCGTCCTCGTCGGCGTCCCCACCCCGGAGATGACGCTCGAACTGCCCCTCCTCGACGTCTTCGGCCGCGGCGGCGCCCTCAAGTCCTCCTGGTACGGGGACTGTCTGCCCTCCCGCGACTTCCCGATGCTGATCGACCTGCACCAGCAGGGCCGTATCGATCTCGCCGCCTTCGTCACCGAGACCATCGGCCTCGGCGACGTCGAGAAGGCCTTCGCCCGCATGCACGAGGGCGACGTCCTCCGCTCGGTGGTGGTGCTGTGATGAGCGCCCGCATCGACCACCTCGTCACCTCCGGCACCTTCCGCCTCGACGGCGGCACCTGGGACGTCGACAACAATGTCTGGATCGTCGGCGACGACACCGAGGCCATCGTCATCGACGCCGCCCATGACGCCGAGGCGATCCTCGCCGCCCTCGACGGCCGCGCCCTGCGCGCCATCGTCTGCACCCACGCCCACAACGACCACGTGGACGCGGCCCCGGCGCTCGCGGCCGCCACCGGCGCCCGCATCCTGCTCCACCCCGCCGACCAGCCGCTGTGGAAGCAGACCCACCCGGATCACACCCCGGACGGCGAACTGGCCGACGGCCAGGTCCTCACCATCGCCGGCACCGACCTCGTGGTCCTGCACACCCCGGGCCACGCGCCGGGAGCGGTCTCCCTGTACGCCCCCGACCTGGGCACGGTCTTCACGGGGGACACCCTCTTCCAGGGCGGCCCCGGCGCGACGGGCCGGTCCTTCTCGGACTTCCCGACGATCGTCGACTCGATCCGCGAGAAGCTCCTCACCCTGCCGCCGGAGACGGTGGTACGGACCGGCCACGGCGACCCGACGACGATCGGCGCCGAGGCCCCGCACCTCCAGGAATGGATCAACCGGGGCCACTGAGAGCCAGCCGGCTCTCGAAAGACCTCGCCACGCCCGTGAACGGGTCGGTGAACTCCAGCGTCCGCGCCAGCAGTTGAAGCGGCCGCGAGAAGTCCTCCGACCCGTCCTCGCGTACGACCGGATAGACCGGATCGTGCAGGATCGGCAGCCCCAGCGCGTTCATGTGCACCCGCAGCTGATGTGTCCGCCCGGTGACGGGCACGAGCCGGTACCACCCGAGCCCTCCGGCGCTCCGGAGGAGCTCGATCCGGCTCTCGCTGTTCGGCTCGCCCGGCACCTCCCGGGCGGCCATCACCCCGCGCTCCTTCTCGATCCGGCTCCGCACGGTCACCGGCAGCTCCACCGCCGGGTCGTGCGGCGCCACCGCCTCGTACTCCTTGTGGACGAGCCGGTCCCGGAACAGCGTCTGGTACGCGCCCCGGTCCTCCTCCCGTACGACGAACAGCACGAGCCCCGCCGTCAGTCGGTCCAGCCGGTGCGCGGGCTGGAGGCGCGGCAGCCCGAGCTCCCGCCGCAGCCGGGCCATCGCGGTCTCCGTGACGTGCCGTCCCCGGGGCATGGTCGCCAGGAAGTGCGGCTTGTCCACGACCAGGATCCGCTCGTCCCGGTGGACGATCCCGATGTCGAAGGGGACCGGCACCTCGGCGGGGAAGTCCCGGTGGAACCACAGGTACCGCCCCACGGTGTACGGCTCGTCCCCGGTCACCGGTCCGTCGACCCCGACGAACCGTCCCTGCCGCAGCATCTCCTCGACCCGCTCGGGCCCCACGGCCGACGCGTATCGGTCGAGCAGATGCTCCCGTACGGTCGCCCACTCCCCGCCGGGATCCTCCGGCAGCCTCACCCGCACGGGATCGATCCCGTCCCGCTGGGGGAGCGGCGCGGCCGGCGCCTTCGCTCTCCGTCTCACCGCTCCGCCTCGTGCCGCGCGTACCCACGCAAGAAGTCCCGGTCGAGATGATCTCGACCGGGACTCCGTGTGGTGTCCGAGGGGGGACTTGAACCCCCACGCCCGATAAAGGGCACTAGCACCTCAAGCTAGCGCGTCTGCCATTCCGCCACCCGGACAAGGTGTCT
>NZ_JBITGA010000015.1:0-155753 GCF_044456565.1 Streptomyces sp. NPDC050842
GCCGGATGACTGGGAAACCGTCATGTCCGGTTCGGCGGGAGGCCGCGCGGAACAGGACTCGCTCACAGCGGGCACCTCACCGCGCGGCCGACCCAGCCGCCTGGCTGCACCAGTTCAAACGGCTCCGTATTTCCGATACGAGCGACGCGCCGATCTCCACCAGGGCCTGCTCGAACTGGCCTGCAGCCTCGTATGCCTCCGCCGCCTGCGAACCTCATTCTGAAACGATCAGTTAGTGAGGAAGAACTGCTCGCCGCCGCTGACGAGTTGCTGGCGGAGGTGCCGCAATTTCCGTCCCCGGCAGAGCGTGCCCGTCTGCGTGAGGCCGCCGGTATCACCCGGGCCCGACTCGCGGCCGCGCTGAAGACCACGACGCAGACGATCAAGAACTGGGAGAACGGCAGGAGTGAGCCGCGCTCACCGCGTCTGGAGGCGTACCAGCGGATTCTGAGCGGCTGGGCGGCAAAGCACCCCACACACGGCACACCGACCGCAGCGCCGGCCCCCGCCCCGGCACCACAGCCGCAGGCACCGGCCGCGTTCAGCGGACCCGCCACCCCTACCTCGCAAGCGGAGCCTGTCACACCGCTACCGGCTCCCGCCGTGGCGAGCGCACCCGAGCATCCGATCGAGTCCGGGCGTCCGGTCAGACGCTTCGCGCCATCGCGGCTGCCGACGGTGAACAAGGCCGCCCCCGCCCGCCACATCAAGGGCGACGGCCACGACGCCGTCATGGACGAAGGCGAGTAACCCCACGGCCACCATGGCACCGGCCCGCCCCGAACGTCGGCAGAGGCCACAACCTCCCACGCACCCGCCCACTATCAACCTCTCCCCAAGCACCCACCACAGCGCGCGTCTCACCGGCACCAGAGGCCCCACGGCCCAGGCAAGGCGCGCGACCTGACCCCGCTCACCAGCCCTGGGCCCGGACACCCCCGCCCCCAGCCCTCCGAGGGGAGCTCAACCAGATGACCGGAGAGATCGACGACGCCCTGGAGCGCGCCGACCAGGAGCACTTCACCAGAGAGCACCTGGTCCCGGTCCCCGACGTCGACACGCTGGCCGATCTGAACTTGCGGATCGAGCAGATCGAAGTGGATGAGGATGCCCGGCACATCGACAACCGGCCCACGTCGGTGGGCTTCGACTTCGACTACGAGGCCCCGCTCCTGGCGCCGTTGCCGGTCGAGGAGTTCGACGTCGGGCTGACGCTCACGCCGAAGGTCGACAAGACCTCGCGGATCACGGTCCGCCAGAACAAGTACTCGGTGCCGGCCCGGTTCCTCGGCCAGAACGTCCGCGTCTCGCTGCGGGCGGACGAGGTGTGGGTCTTCGAGCGGCACGACCTCGTCGTCCGTCACCCGAGGCCGGCCGGCCGCTACGGCTTCCGGGATCTGCTCGACCACTACCTGGAGACCTGCGGACCTAGCCCGGATTCGCGGGCCGCGGCCAGGCCGGTGGAGTTCTCCAGGGCGCGGTCTGTTCACCCCGGTCCACGACGCGTTCTGGGCGGCCGCCCGCGAGGCCAGAGGCCGGGCGGAAGGCACCCGGGCCCTGATCGACGTCCTCCTGAGCGGGCGCGTCCGCTACACGACCGCAGCGAACCTGGTGAATGAGCTGGCCGAGGCCGCCAGTGACAGCCGCTGGGCCGCACGATCACGAAGTACGGCCGGGTGGACCTGTTCTGCCTGGACGAGCTCGGCTACGTCAAGCTCGACCGGCACGGCGCCGAGCTGCTGTTCCAGATCTTCACCGAACGCGAGGAACGGCACGGGATCGTGATCGCCTCGAACAGGCCGTTCACCGAGTGGGACCAGACTTTCACCGACAAACGGCTCTGCCAGGCCAGCCTCGACCGGCTCACCTTCGAGGCCCACATCATCGAGACCGGCACCCATTCCTTCCGCCTCGCCAGCACCACCGCCAAGCGCAGAGCGGCCGCGGCCTGATCACGAGAACGGACCCCCGCCGGGCTTACCGGCCCTCGACCAGCTAGACCCCGCGAGAGGGCGGGCGGCCACTTCAGGTTCCCCACGTATGCAGCTAGAGCATTACGTTCCGTGACGATTTCTTGATCAAGATGTAGCCCATGCGGTAGATGGCAGACCGTAGCATTCTCGGCCTCCGCCACTGCCCGAACCGCGAAGGCAGTGCTACGTCTCAGGAGTTATCGCTGTGAGTTCCGCCGTGCCCGCCGACGGGCGATCCGACTTCGACTTCATCTTCGGCCGCTGGCAGGTACGCAACCGCAAGTTGGTCGACGTCACCGATCCGACCTGCGAGGAGTGGATCGAGTTCGATGCGACGGCTGCTGCAGAGCCGATCCTCGGTGGTCTGGGGCATGTCGACCGGATCTGGACCGATGGCTTCGAGGGGTTCACGCTGCGGCAGTTCGATCCGGAGGCCAAGGTGTGGCGGATCTGGTGGGCTTCCAGCGGCCGGCCTGGGCACCTGGACCCGTATGTCGAGGGCTCTTTTATCAACGGCGTCGGCCAGTTCACCTGCGAGGACTACCTGGGAGGGCACGAGGTCAAGGTCCGATTCCAGTGGACCACCCTTGATCTGGAGGCCCCACGGTGGGAGCAGGCGTTCTCATACGACGGCGGAACCACCTGGCGCACCAACTGGACCATGGATCTCACTCGGGTCTCGTAGGCAGCCCCTTCACACTCGGTAACCGTTGGCGGCCGGATAGCTCCCCGCTATCTGGCCGGCAACGGGGAATGCCAAACTGGCCGCTGACACGCGAGGCCCGAGTGGCTCACTGGGAGACTGCAACGAGTTGAGTCTCTCGGGTGGGGGCGGGATATGAACCGAAGACTGTTCGGTCTGGCATGCACGCTGATCCTGGCGGCATCGGCGAGTGCGACCGGCTGCGGCCGCTACTCCCCATGCCCGGGGGCGGGCCAGCGGCCGGAGGGAATCAGCACGCAGGACCTGGTCGGCACCTATCAAAGCGCTGTCGGACGCGTGACTCTCAGCAACGACGGGACGTTCACCACACTCGGGTGGCCCGCAAGTCTCGAAGAAGCCACCGGTGACCCGCAGAGCAGAACCGGAAGCGGAACCTGGAAGCTAACTCCCACCGACGACTCCGACTGGCCTGTCTCCTTCACCTTCCACAAGATCAGCGGCTACTGGGACAGCGCTGTCAACGGTGGGTACTACGGAGACGGTCTTTACGTCAGCGGCAGTCGAGAGAATCCACACCTTTACGGATACGTCGGCGACCCCGACAGCTGTGACCTCGACACCTTCACGCGCAACCACTGAGACACGCTTCCCACGGCCTCTGCCGATGAACCTGGGCGTCGTTCGCACGTGAGCTAGGCCGTGTATCGAAAGTGGATCTTGGGCCGTGAATGATCTGAGGGCATGGGGCGGGGAGATCTCACGGACGAGCAATGGGCGGTGCTGGAGCCATTGGTGCCGAAGGGTGCCAGGGCAGGGCGGCCGCCGGTCTGGCCTCGCCGGCGGCTGATCGACGGCATACGGTTCCGGGTCCGGACCGGTGTGCCGTGGCGGGACGTGCCTGCCGAGTATGGGCCGTGGGGCCGGGTCTATGACCTGTTCCGCAGATGGCAGCGGGATGGCACCTGGCATCGGATCTTTACCCGTCTTCAATCCCTGGCCGACGGGAAGGGCGCGATCACGTGGGACCTGAGCGTCGACTCCACTGTGTGCCGTGCCCATCAGCATGCGGCCGGGGCCCGCAAGCGGGGCGACTTGCAGAAGGAACCGCCGGGCGGCGTGTTTGCCGAGCCTGGTGATCACGGGCTGGGGCGCTCGCGCGGCGGGTTCACCACCAAGCTGCACCTGGCCGTCGAGCAGGGCCAAAAGCCCATGTCGATCGTGGTGACGGCCGGGCAGCGCGGGGACTCGCCGCAGTTCGAGCCCGTGCTGGAGAAGATTCGCGTGCCCCGCATCGGGCCGGGCCGGCCACGCGTCCGGCCCGATCGCGTGCGGGCTGACAAGGCGTACGCCTCCCGCAACAACCGGGCCTATCTGCGCCGCCGCGGAGTCCGCTGCACCATCCCGGACAAGGCCGATCAGGCCCGCAACCGCCAGAAGCTCGGCTCTCGCGGCGGCCGGCCGCCGCACTTCGACCTGGTCGACTACCGCGAGCGTCATGCGGTCGAGTGCGGGATCAACCGCCTCAAGAGGAACCGCGCTGTCGCCACGCGCTATGACAAGCTGGCGGTTCGCTACGAGGCGACTGTGCTGGTCGCAGCGATCAACAAGTGGCTATGAGCCTGTCTCGCGCGTCATCACGTAGGTGTTCCCGCGGTCGGAATCGCCGTAGAAGAAGAACAGCTTCAACTCGTCGTGCTGATCGCGGTCCACATAGAAGGACCACGCGTATGTCGATGGGGGTTCAGGAGTCGAGGTGTCGGTGGCCGTCGCGGGGGAACGGCTCTCCACTCGGGTCCGGGCTGCCAGCGAGAGCCGGACGACCTGTCCGCCTTCGTCGTCGGTCAGTTGCCAGGTTCCCGTGCCGGAGAGGCGCCAGCCGTCCTCGAAGTCGAAGTCTTGCCCGTCGAGCTTTTCGAGAAGAGCCGATCCGTCTTTACGAAGCACCACGCGGGTCCCCTCGACGTTTTCCCAGCTCCCAGCGACTTCGGCCGCCGTGGCGTCGTGGAGCCCTGTTCCCTCGTAGTGCTGATAGGGGCCGGCGCACGCCGTCAGAGCGGCCAAAACCACCATCAAGCCACCGAGGGCCGCCCCCCCCACGTGCGCAGCCTGCTTCCGCCCGCCATCAGGACCTCCCCCTCAGCCCGCATCGGCCAACCGATAGGAGTGGGCCGTGGAGAGACACCTTGCCAGACCTATTGAACGCGTTCAACTCTGTGATTGAAGAGGTGGCACGTATCCCCGCGGCTCGCGCATCCAGTGCTGCCCGCAGCCACCGATGAGCACCGCGAACAGCGTTTTCGATACACGACCTCGTCGGCCACACCCAACAAGGCACGCCCGCGAAACGTCACCCGATCGAGGGGTGGGGCGCCGCGGAGCAGCTTGCGCAAATCGCCATCAGCCAACGGCAGTCTGAGGGATCGTGAGAGTCCTGTCGGAAACTACAGAAACGATCCGCCACCCATCCGGCACGGCCTCCCTCGGTAGGCAGGGTGCAGGGATGGCCTGGAGGGGCCTGGCGGCGCGGCCCGAGGTGTCGAGGTCGGCGGTCCACCGGTCCTACAGGCGCGGCGCTGTATCGCCGTACGAAGGAGGCCGCCCTCGGCCGGTCGGCCTTCTCCGTACGGGGTCTGTCAGTCGTCGGTGGCGTGAGGGAGGCCGTCGTCGAGAACGATGCGGATGGTTTCGCCCTGGCCGGTTACGTCTGCGAGTTCGTCGGCGATCCGGTGGTAGGAGGTCGTGGCCAGCGCCCAGTCGGCTCCCAGGGGAGCGGCGGTGGAGCGGGTGTTCCACAGCTCGATCAGCAGGGCGATGAGGGAGCGTCCGGACAAGACGGTCTGGACGCGGCCGTCCTTGATGTCCTCGACGGCGGGCGGGGTGTGGAAGTGGCCATGGTCGGTGGCCAGGCCGGAGAGCCATTCCCAGGTGTCGCGGTGCGCGACGACTTCGACGGAGGCGACGCCGGCGGCCAGGAGCAGCAGGACTCCGTGCCTGACCTCGGTGTTCTCGGACTGGATTCCGGGTGCGTGCGGCACGGTGGGGGAGGAGACCGCGAGGGCGTCGCCACCGTGATAGGCGGCCTCGATCGCGTTCTTGAGGGCGAGGTCCTGGTCGTCGCCCGCGAGTACGGTCTGCGGCTGCTGTGCGGTGTGTTCCACGGTCCCCCTCTGCGCTTCGGTCTCGGCGTGCTGGTGTGATTCGGTGGCAGCGGTATCCGGCCCGGATCCGCGTCGGGCCAGCGGCCAGGGGTCGTCTGGCTGGGCGGGGCGCTCCGGCTCTTCCTCCGGTTTCAGATCGTCGGCCTGCTCCGGATTGCGGTCCGGGGAAGTGGTGAGGGTGCGCAGGGTGCCCGCGAGGTCGAGTAGCTCGCGGAGTTCGCTGCGGGTCTCGTGGAGGTCGTTGATCATCCGGTCTTGACGGCGGCGTACTTCCCGGTTCTCCTCGCGCAGTCCGGTGACGCCCGTCATGACAGCTTCCTGGAGCTTGAAGCGGCTCTGCGTGATCTCGCCGTGCAGCGCGGCGAGCCCGACGGTCGGGTCGGTGAGGACGTCCAGATGCTCCCGAACAGACGCAAGCTGTCTCAGTGCCTCATCGAACGACGACTTCCACCCCATGCAACCTCCTGGTTACTCTTGGTTGACGACCGCTCGTATCTCCCCACAAGAACTTCGTATGACGCGGCGGTTTTCAGCCCTTCCCCTGACCGAAGGCAAGCTCTGTCAGCGAGACGCCGGCGGGGTGCTCGCCATCCGAGGGCGGGGCCAGCGCCTGGCCGTTCCCCTGTTCGTTCATCGCACCCTTGGTCTGTACGGTGCCGCGTCGACGTCGTGAAGCGGGGCGTGGCCTCGTAGGCCGGCACGTCGGTCCTCCAGGAAGCACGACGCCCCCGGCATCTGCCGGGGCGATGGGTCTCTGCCTGGGGTGAAGGGAGTCGGTGACGGGACCTGGAAGCGGCGTCATCTGCCGTCGTGCGGGGGAGTGGTGCGTAGGCATGCGCGGACTGCTGGCGGTACTACGTGCGCGGGCCTTCGGGGACCGTCGTCGTCCGGTCGGCGTGTCGATGGAGGACGGCCAGGAGCAGGCCGGCCTCCCGCCCCGGGCCTGTGGATGGGGCGCGGTCTGGTCGCCCTCGGTCTGACTGCCGGGGAGATGGAGACGGAGTGGCAGATGCGGCTGCTGTACGGGCAGGGCCAGCACCTGGACGCCGACCGCATCGAGGACGAGCTCCTGGGCGAAGGAAGCTTCTCTGGGCGATCGCTAGCACTGCGGGGCGGGAGGTGGTCATTCTGATGGCAGCGGGAACCCTGACCAGGTAAATTAGTGATCTTCGGCTGGCGAAAGCTGCCGGAGTCCCCAAAGGCGAACGCCTGTGATGAACCTCGATCCACCCCCCGCGCGCCTTCGTCTCGATGCCGCGCTGGACGGCCTGGCCGTCACCTTCCGCGGGATGACCGCTCACCCCGACGAGTCCAACTGCGAGTGCCACTGGGGTAGCGCGGAAGACCTCGCGCGGCTCAAGGTGGCGGACGAGGAGCTGGACTTCGACCTCCTGCAGCGCACGTGGCAGGCCACCGACTGGACGGACAAGGCGTCCGTGCTGCGCCGGATTCTGCCTCAGTTCGCCTCGGCTCTCGTCAGCGGCCTCATCGAACCCCTCTTCGGCATGGAGAGCGTCGGGCTTGCGTTCGCTCTTGGCAACTGGCAGGAGTGGCCTGGCGAGCAGTCCGCCGCAGTGGAGGAGTTCCTACAGGCCTGGTGGGCGTACACGCTGACCGATCCGGATCCCTCCGTGCCAGCGCATGACCTCCTTGTCCTGAGTGCCGAGGCCTCGGGCACGCTCACCCCGTGGCTCGACACCTGGGAAGCGGCGAGTGACCCTGTTGCAGACGGACACCTGGCCGAAGCGGCAGACCAATGGGAGTACGACCTGCTCGGTGACCGACTTCCCTGGAGCGCTTGGGAAGACGAGGAAGAGATGCGCGTCGAGCTGGCTTCCTGGCTTGTCCGCCACGCGCCTGCCCGCCTCCGTGCCCATGGCGCACCGACGGACCTCCTCCACCGGATACGCCTCCTCGGCGTCACCGGCCCCGACCGCTGGGAGGACCCGCACTGGCCCGGCCACCGCTACTGACCCCACCAAACCGCACGGCGCTCCCTCTCCACCAGCCAGGCTGCGTCACAAGATCAGCGACAGAGCCCGTTCGCTCGTACTTCCTTGAGCACATTCCTGAGTACGCCGAGACGAGACCGACACGCGCTCGGGGACCTCCCACCGCACCTGGCCTGGCCTGGCTCTGGGTGATCACCGGTTGTCAGGGGTGTAGGCGGCCGGTCTTTTCGGGGTGGGCGGCTTGGACGTAGCGCATGGCGGTGGAGTCGGCGATGGCGAAGCGGCGGATGAGGCGGAGATGGGGTCGGCGCTGTGGCGGGCTTCGGCGAGAATCCGGTCCCATCGAGGCCGTCGTCGCGATCACCGCGGGCACGATGGCCTCCTCCACGGCGCTGATCGGCTTCGGCCTGGACTCCGTCATCGAGGTGTCCTCCGCCGCAGCGGTCGCCTGGCAGTTCTCTGCCCGCGACCACGCCGTGCGTGATGCCCGGGAGAAGACGACCCTGCGGATCATCGCTGTCTCCTTCTTCGCACTGGCCGCGTACGTGGGCATCGACGCCGTCCGGGCCCTGGCCGGCACCGGCGAGGCCGTCCGCTCCGTCCCCGGCATCGTCATCGCCGCCCTGTCCCTGGCGATCATGCCGTTCCTCTCCGCCGCCCAGCGCCGCGCGGGCCGCGAACTCGGCTCCGCCTCGGTCGTCGCAGACTCCAAGCAGACCCTCCTGTGTACCTACCTTTCCGCCGTCCTGCTGGTGGGGCTGGTCCTCAACGCCACCCAGGGCTGGTCCTGGGCCGACCCGATCGCCGCCCTGGTCATCGCCGCCATCGCGGTGAAGGAAGGCCGCGACGCCTGGCAGGGCAAGGGGTGCTGCGCACCCACCGCCCACGCGCCCACTCCGGCGCCCGCCGGGAGCACCACGTCCGGCACGGACGCGTGCGGCTGCAAGCCGGGCTGCACCTGCTGCTCGTGAACATCTCGTTGCCACTTCTCGATCCCGCCACCGGCCACGTCGATACTGACGGGGCGATCAAGGAGCAGCGGGGGCAGCGGTGGAGTGGACGATCTGGGCAGGGTTCGCGGCCGCCCTGCTCATCTCGACGGTGACCGCTCCGGTCGGGGTGTCCGGGGCGGTCTTCCTCCTGCCGGTCCAGCTCAGCGTCCTCGGAGTGCCGAGCCCCGCGGCCACCCCGACGAACCTGCTGTTCAATGTCGTGGCCGGGCCCGGCGCACTCTGGCGCTACCGCCGCGACGGCGCTCTGCGCGGCGGCTTGGCCCGGCGCCTCGTCGCCTGGACGCTGCCCGGCGTCATCGCCGGCGCGGCCATCCGCGTCTTCGCTCTCCCCGGCCCCGGCGTCTTCCGCGTCCTGGTCGCCGCCTTCCTGCTCCCGCTCGGCGCGTGGCTGTGCCTGCGCACCCTGCGCCCCGCCCGGCGGCGGCCGGACGCGGCCGAGCCGTCGGCGCGCGTGCTCGCCGCCGTCGCCCTCACCGTCGGGGTGATCGGCGGGATCTACGGCATCGGTGGCGGTTCCCTGCTCGGGCCCGTCCTCGCCGCGCGCGGCATGCCGATGACCCGCATCGCACCGGCCACCCTCGCCGCGACCTTCACCACTTCCGTCGCCGGGGCCGCCGCCTATGCCGTGCTGGCCCTGATGAGCCCCGGGCCCGTCGCGCCCGACTGGTGGCTGGGCCTGGCCTGCGGCCTGGGCGGGCTCGTCGGCGGCTACCTCGGAGCCCGCCTCCAGCCCCACCTGCCCGAGACCGCGCTCCGGCTACTGCTCGGCGTCCTCGCCGCCGCCCTCGGCGCGCTGTACGCCGCCCAGGCTCTGGACTGACCAGGCGCGGCCGGTCAGTGGCCACGCAGGGCGGCCTGATGACCGCCATCCCGGTGAGGCAGACCAGCGCACCGATGACGTCAAAGCGGTCGGGGCGGTAGCCGTCGGCGACCATGCCCCAGGTGATGGAGCCAGCGACGAAGATACCGCCGTACGCGGCGAGGATCCGGCAAGGCGGGATGCAGAGACGCGGTCAGGATGCCGGGGCGAACCGCGTCAACCTCGACGCCGCCCAGCCTGCGAGCTTCTCTCTGCGCTGGCGCCCACCTAGGCAGTTTCGTTTGGATCAGTGGGACGTTGATCTGAGCGTGTCGCTGACTGATGCCCAATGGGCTCGGATCGAGCCGCTACTTCCGGACCGGACGCCGAAGAGGGGTGGCCGTTGGCGGGACCACCGTGAGGTGATCGACGCGATCGCCTTTAAGTTTCGGACGGGAACACAACGGGTCCATCTGCCGGAGAAGTACGGGAACTGGCGAGGCGTCTACAACCGACTGCGGATGTGGGCCTTCGATGGCACCTGGGAGCGGGTGTTCACGGCGCTGATGGCCCAGGCCGACGCCGACAAGGAGCTTGACTGGGTCGTCTCGGTGGACTCCACAATTGTGCGCGCTCATCAGCACGCCGCTGGAGCCCGGGCGACGCACCCGCCTTCATGGACGTCATGGCCGGCCTGCGTGTACCGCGTCGCCGCGGACGGCCCCGGACCAGGCCGGACGTGGTCATGGCGGACAAGGCGTACTCCTCTCGCGCGATCCGCGATCACTTGAGTAAGCGAGGCATCCGTGCGGTGATCCCCGTGCCGGCAGATCAACGTTACAAGCAGCGCAACACCGTCGAACGGTGCATCAACCGCCTGAAGCAGTGGCGCGGCATCGCCACGCGCTACGAGAAGACCGCGACCATCTACCTGGCCGGACTCCGTGTTGCTGGGATCTTCCTTTGGTCTGCCTGCTGACTCAGGCAACCTGTCTGGTGTCAGCTGACGGGGATCGGTACACCCATTGTCAGCGGTGGCTGGCAGCATCACCGCTATGAGCGCCATATTCACCACCCAGCCGCGGCCGTTCGACGTCACCGCGCTCTTCCCTCAACTGGCCCCGCTGGCGCGGACGGCGACCCGGCTGCACCCGCGGCCGGGGGCGCCGACCGTGCAGGACAGCTCCGTCGGAGGGCCGCTCCTGTGGCCCGCCGACGAGCCGTGGCCGTACTGCGAAGAACCGCACGACAGGCATGCGGCGCTCAGGACTAACTCCCCGGACGACATCCGGCTCCAGCGCCGCATCCTCGCCGCAGCGGCCGAGCGCCTTCACCTCGATCCCGAAGCACCCGAGCGGACCCCCGAGGAACAGGAGACCTTGGATCTGATCAGGGCGGGCCGCCCATGGTTCGACGGCCCGATCCCTCTCGTGCCCGTCGCCCAGTTGTACGCCCGCGACATCCCCTTCCCCTGCCCGTCCGACGCGGACCTGCTCCAAGTCCTGTGGTGCCCCTTCGACCACGAGATGGCACACCCGAAGACCGCCCTCTTCTGGCGGTCCTCCGCCACCGTCACCGACGTCCTCGACGCACCGCCCGAGCCGCCGATCGTCCAGGACGGCTGGTACCTCCCGGAGCCGTGCCTGTTCTCACCGGAGCAGGTCACCGAGTTTCCCAACCCCCTGGAGCTGGACAACGAGGTTCGGGACCAGCTGGACGACAGGAGCGGCTGGGAGACGATCGACCCCGAGCAGTACAACTCGTACGCGTACGATCCGGGCGAGCTCTACCTGAACAACCTCTGCACCGCCCCCGGCTGGAAGACCGGCGGTTGGACCCGCTGGAGCCCCACCGATCCCGTCGACCGCGCCTGCCCGGATTGCGGCACCGAGGCGGTCCCGCTCCTCACCATCGCCTCATCGGAATGGGACGGCGGCAGTGCGACCTGGATCGCCGACGAGGACCGACCGACCCCGGGCCCGCCGCCCCTGGGCGCCCGGGACGGCAACTTCACCTTGATCGACATCACCGGAGGCAACAACCTGCAGCTCCATGTCTGCCCGTCTTCTCCGTACCACCCCCACTTCGAACTGCTCCAGTGAGCGCGTGCGGAAGTCCTCCCCGCCGACGCCTACCCCACAATCGACACCGCGATCGACTCTCCGGTCAGCGGCCTTGACCAACTATCGAAGATCCAAACGACGGGCCCTAGATGATCATGCCCAGGAGCAGCGTGGATAGGCTCCATCCCACATCTTTCGCATCTTGGTCTCCGGGGCACAGCAAGGCACAGCCCTCCCGGGCGGGCCGCGAATGCAGGTCGCCCCGGGCACTGTCCTGACGCGGCGCTCGGGTCCTGCATCCGGCCAGGGGACCGGTGAGCATCTCCAGGAGCAGACTGTCGGGCGCGAGGTGCGGGACAGTGTGACGGTCCGGTCGCCGTTTTCGAGGAAGAGTCCGATGCCGGCGCGGATGAAGCGGTCGAGCCAGTCGTCCGTGCGAGGAAGCCGGCGCGCGTTCCGCACGGAGTCGCAGCTCCATGTCGGTAATCGCCGGCGCCGCCGACCGGCGGCGACGGCGCGCCCCGCTGAACTGCGCTTCTCACGGTGCCTCACGCTGCTTGATCTGCGGTTGTCTCGGCTCGCGGTGCCTCCCCGTCGGGGTTGGCGACCCGAGCGTGGTTCCTCCCGTGCCGCGCGGCACCCGACGTCAGGGGCAGGCTTCACATGGCGGACCAGCCACATCAGCAGGGCGTCCAGGTCGGCGGCGGCCGAGAGGACCCGGTCGACTGCCTCGGGGGTGTGCAGCCACTCCTCGCAGCCGAGGGGACGGGCGGCGATCAGCGAACGGTGGCGCAGCAGGTTCGTACGGGAGTGGTTTGTCGGGTAGCCGCGTAGAGGGCGTTTCATCACGTCCCCCGAGATGTCATAGCCCTTCTCCCTCACGTCCTCGACGATGGCGGACAGTTCGCGGCCGCTCCCCTCGGAGGCCACGGCTTTGCGGAACATGTCCACCTGGCCGGGATCGGGGTACCACCAGGCGCCCTGGATCCGCAGGCCGTCCAGGCCGAACCGGAGACCGATCTCGATCTTGCGGCCGAGCCGGATCACCGCGCTCTGGTGCTGCCACCACCAGGAGTCGGTGCGGTAGTGCCAGACGGAGAAGTCCTCGTATCGCGGGTCGGTGTCCGCGACCTCGTTGAGCAGGGCGATCATCGGCTGCCGGACCAGGCGTTCGCGGTCCGCGCGATAGAGCTCGCGGATCGCGTGAGTCGGTTCGCCTTGGAGCTGCCACAACACGTCCATGGCCTGCTCCGGCCAGCCGGTGAACTGTCCGCGCATGCGGGCAGGTTAGCTCACGTACGATCCGCCCGCGGAGCCGCGCTCATCTTCCCCGTGGCACACTTCCTTCCCTCGTCACGGGGGTGCACGGCCCCTGTACGTTGAAGGGGATGCTGATGAACCGGGTGGGGTGGGCTGCCGCCGGCATGGTGGCAGTGATGCTTGGCGTCACCGGCTGTGGGGGCGCGGGTGGCACGCAGGAGAAGGGCGGAGTGTCCGCGACCTCCGCTGCCTCGGCCACGGCGCGGCCGGAGGACTCCGGGCCGATCACCAAGGCGAAGATGCGCATCGTGCTCGCCGACGTGACCGCCGATGTCGGGGCCCCGCCGAACGATCCAGACTGGGCACGCATGGACGCGAAGTTTCAGATCGGCACCCTGGGCGACTGCACCGTCAGTTACAAGGGGTTCGACACGGCCGCCGCCACGCTGGACGTAGCCCGCACCAACGCCCTGGCGGACGCGCTGACCGGACGAGGGTGGACGGAGGCCCGCAAGCGGAAGGAGCGCACAGCCGCGGACGGCACGGTCGACCTGGTCGAGGGGGTATTCAAGAAGCGCGGCTGGACCGTGGTCATGGAGTACCGGCTGTTCACCGATAATCGCTCGCTCGGTCTGACCGCCTTCGACGAGGCCTGCGTCAGGAAGGTCCGCGTGGCTGGGGGTGCCGTGCTCCCCGACTGATCACGCAAGGTCAGATCAGCCCTGCACCCGGGGCTGGCCGTTCCGCGTCCACGCCGCTCCGCGAACTCCAAGACCTCGGGCTCGACTTCGCTCCCCGGCGGGGGCCATCGACGCGTCAGACCACCTCGGCCCGCAGCGCCTCGACGGTCATTTCCAGCTCCTTGCCTGGGCGGCTCGGCTACGGCCGGTGTCTTTCGCATCGCCATCCTCCGGCAACGAGGCGTGCTGCCTGGCCACATCGAGGATCGCCAATCTCGCACTCTCTGGGCCGAGGCAACGGAATGACTGGGCGACGAGCCGCACCGGTTTGACTGGCTTCGGTCCGGCAGCGTCGGGATCCTGCCTTGGGCGGTCGACGGTGATCGAGAGCTTTGCACGGCCACGCCGCTGCAGCGGGGCACCGGACAGCCCGGGCCCGCCCGCCCAGAAACGGGGCTTCACGTGACCCCACACATCCTGACCGAGGCTCGGTGGGCGTTCCCTGGAGCGTGTTCGTGTGAGGCGGTCGGCGGGTGGGGGAGTCCGGGACGGGCCGGGGTGGCGGGGAGATCAGGTTCGGACTCTGGCGTCTGGAGGCACGGCGTGGCTGTTCGTCCCGGACACGCCGGTGAGGTGCCCGGGGTGCGTTGAGCGTGCGAGCGCCGGGGCCGGTGGGTGTCCAGCCGTGCGACGGAGCTCGATGGGGGAGGCCACCGCCGCGTCCGGCTTGGTCTGTTCGGGGGCGCAGTCGAAGTGCCGGCGTCTTCGGGACCCGTGCCGGCGTTGAAGCGACATCCACCCCCTCGTGCCGCGGCGGCCGGTACTCCTGGCGGAAGCGGGACGTTCCCGTTGTGGTGGGGACGCGGTTTGTGGTGTGGCGTTGTCTTTGCGTGTGGTTCGCGGACGTGTTGTCGAGTGGCCCTGGATCCGGTTCTGTGGGGCTTTCTGGTGGTTGTCGCGGTGCGCGGGCTAGGGCGAGTCATTCGGTGTTTTGGAGTGGCTCGAGGTCGCTGTGTGGGGTGTTGTGTGGTGTCTGTCGGGGTGTTCGTAGGGGCGTGGTGCTGTGTGTGGTTTCCTCTGTGTCGCTGATCGTGTGGTGTCGGCGGGTTCCTTGGGGGTGTTCGTTGTGGGTTTCGGGCTGGTTGGTGTGGTGGTGCTGATGTGCCATTCGGCGTAGGGCTATTAGGGCTGGCTCGAGGAGGATGGTGAGGAGGAGTGCGTGTTCTGCGTGTTCCTGAGGGTTGCTGAGGTCTGTGAGTTGTTCGAGGTCCGTGGTTGCGGTTTGTTCGGCGAGCTTGGCGTAGGTCAGGAGTGTTTGATGGTTCAGGGGTATGCCGAGTCTGTGTAGTGCTGTGAGGGTGTCGGCGAGAGCGGTGCGTGCGGGAGCTGTGTTGTGGATGTGCCAGCCCAGGTCTTGGATGAGCGCGTCGACTTCGGCGAATTGTGCGGTGTCGGGGGTCGGTTGGTGGGGGTGGCGGATCGCGTCGAGGGCGATGGTCATGGTGTGGCCGGATTGCGCGCTCTCGTTGTCGGTCAGCGCGAGGATCACTTCTTTGGTGGTGTTTACCGAAAGTCCGCATGTGGCGATCAGGGCACGTATGAGGTGCAGTCGGCGGAGGTGTTGGTTGTCGTATGCGGCCTGTGTGGTTGCGGTCGGTGTGCCTGGGGGCAGTAGTCCCTCTCGGATGTAGTACTTGATGGTCGCGACGGTGACTCCGCCGTGCCGGCTGAGTTCGGAGATGCGCATCTGGCCGCGGTTCAGGCGTTGGTGGCGTGGTGGTGTGGTGAGTGTTCCGCTGCCGGTTCGTCCCCCGGTGTCAGGCGGTTGAGGGTGGGGGACGACGGGTTCCAATTCGGCATGAAAGTGCCTCTCTTCGGCGTCGATCTTCGACTGCTTGGCGGCCGAAGGGCCGTCATGTTCGCACCGCTGTTGATGGGTTGACATCTTTCGGTGTGCGGTGTTTGCCGGGCGGGGGTGCGTTGTCGCGCGTACTTGCTAGCTGTTTGGAGCAGGGCAAGGGGGAAGTGGTTTTTGCTGTGGTGGTCGTCCACACTCGGCTGGCGTGATGTCGGTGCGCCGGGCTTGAGGAGGGTATTCGCGTGAGAGAGACGGCCGCGGAGTCGGTGTCTGTTGGGTTACGTCCTACGTCGTTGTTCGTTTCGGGCAGTTTCCCGCGGAGGCGGGGGCTGATCGTCCTCCTCAGCCTGATCGGTGGCGTCCTTATCGCCTATGCGTGGTCTGCCAAGTTCGTTGATCATGAAATAGGGTTCAGGACCGCTGACACGCTGTTGGGGCACAACCCCGAGACGACGCCGATCGCGGGTGTGGCTGCGGGGGTGGTGTTCGCGTTCGTTACTGGCTTGGCCGGTACGTTCACGGCCTGCAATATCGCGGTCTTCGGGGCTGTAGGGCCGTTGGTCGGGCGGAGCGCGTCGCGACGGAGCCGGTTTCTTCATACGGTCAGGCCGTTGGGGTGGATGGCTGTCGGGATGATTCCTGTCTCGGCTGTGTACGGGGTGATCGTGGGGTTGGCCGGGACAGGTATGCCGCAGTTTTCGACTTCCGGGGGCGTCGCCGGCGGGATTTCTCCTCGGATCGTTCAGGCGATGATCACTTTCGGTGTGATCGGGCTGATCATGACGGTTCTGGGTCTGGCGGCTTTGGGTGTGGTCAGCGATCCGCTGGCTTCTGTTTCCCGGCGGTTTCGGAACGCACCTTTGGTGTTGACCGGCGCACTGGCCGGCGCGTTCCTTATCGGGCGGCCGTATCCCTTGTTCCGGAGTCTGTTCCGGCACGCCGCCGTCACCCATGATCCGCTGTACGGGGCGGTCGCCTTCTCTCTGCAGTCCATCGGCAACGTGCTGGTGATGGCGGTGTTGTTCCTCGTCCTGTCCTACGGTGTGGGCGGGCGGCTTCAGCGCTGGCTCGCGGCAAAGCCCGGCAGGGCTGCGACGTTGACCGGTTCGGCATTCCTGGTCGCCGGTGTCTTCACCTTCGTCTATTGGACTCTGCGTATCCTCGGCAGGTTCGAGTACATCTGGTTCCCGACCGCGCCGTGGAACGGATGACGGCGGTTCTATTTGTGTGGGTATCGGTGGGTGTTATTGATCCGAAAGGCGTTGAGTTCAGGCTCGTTGACGGTGCGTGAGTGATCTGGCGGGGGACGCGCGGACCTGGTCGCCGGACGCGCAGGAGGCGGCCGTGCGGTTGCTGGCGGTGTCAGCGCTGACGGAGGCCGGGACCGGGTGGAGGTTGCCGCCCTGTTCAGGATGTCGGTCAAGGCCGTGGACAACTGGTGGGCGAGATGGCAGGCCGGCGGCCGGGACTCGCCGACCAGGTAGGCATCGGGCCCGACCAGGTCACCGGCCGCACCTGGGGCGCCAAGGGGCAGACTCCGATCGTCCGCCGTACCGGAACCCGGTTCTCTGTGAACGCGATGTCCGCGATCAGCACCCGTGGCCGGATGCACCTCATGGTCTTCACCGAGTTGTTCGACGCGAAGGTCATGTGCCGGTTCTTCGCCCGGATCGTCGGGCACTTCGACCGAAAGGTCCACCTGGTCGTCGACCGGCAGTCGGCCCACCGCTCGAAGGCCGTCCAGTCATGGCTCGCCGAGCACGTCGACGAGATCGAGCTGCCCTTCCTGCCCTCGTACTCACCCGAGCTGAACCCGGACGAGCTGGTCAACGCCGACCTCAAACGCAGTCTGTCCCACACCCACCGGGCCAGGAACCAGGCCGAACCCGCCGCCGGAACCTGCAGGTTCTTCCGCCGCCGACAACGCCAGCCCCACATCCGCGGCTACTTCGGCGGCCCCACGTCCCCTACGCGACGTTCGACCGTTCTCAGTAGGTGTTTTTGAACTCTGGTCGTGGGGTGTGTACGGCTGGATGATCTGGCTTGTGGCGTCTGGCGGGGTGGGCCGGCGGTACTGCCGGGAGTGTGGTGATCCGCTTGCGTCGTCGATGGCGGCGGAGGCGGTGTTCTGTTCGGGTCGGTGCAGGTCGCGCCGGTGGCGAAGGCTTGAGCGGGCCCGGCAGCGGGTGGTCGCGATGCGGCGGGGCGAGCAGGCGGAGTGTCCGGTTTGCGGGCGAGGTTGGACGGTGGGGGTCGAGCGGTCGCGGTCTGCCGTCTACTGTTCGTCGCGGTGCCGGGTGCGAGCATGCCGTTAGCGGGCGGCGTCACGGAACGACGTTGCGGAAACGCCGTAGCCGAACGCCTCGCCGCCACCACCGGCCACGGCCGTTGTTCACCGGCTTCCGGCAGCTGTTGATGGTGGCTTCAAGCGCCCCCGTTTCACGCTCTGCCCCGTCGTGCCGGGGCCCGTCACGGTGGAGTGACCTGGGCCGGAGCCTCCCCAATATCGGTCAGTGCCAGTGATCGAGCCCGGCCCGGAGGTGAGGTGGTGGTCATCGTGTCGGAGCGGGTAGGGAACGTCACCAGGTCGCGTTACGAACAGCTCGTCGCCGAAGCGCGGGAGCTGATCGCGCAGGTTTCGAGGGCCCAGTTCTCGTTGGGCGACAAGGCGCTGGAGATCGAGCCGATACGGCCGGTGGGTGGGTCGATGCCGAACGGCACGGATGACCTGTTCACGGTCGAGGAGTCGCTCGCGCTGTTCGCCGACGACATCGGGGTCGCGAAGTCGACGGTGGAGGACTGGCGGTGGACCGCATCTCGCTGGCCGGTGGTGAAGAGGAAGGACGACGTGTCGTTCACGGTCCACCGGATCCTGGCGTCGGTCTCGGACGAGTCCGAGCGGTGGGCGGCGATCGAGGACGCGCCGTTCAATCAGCGGACCGGTCGGCGCGGGTGGACCCCGGACGCCGCGAAGCGCCTGGTGGGACAGCGGGTCGAGCGGCCGGTCACGGTCGAGGAGAAGGTCCGGGCCGCCGCCGACCTGACCAGGGACGAGGAGGTTGCCGCGATCGTCTCGGCCGATCTGCTGCGCAGGCCGACGGCCACGGCCCAGCTCCCGCCGGCCGAGCGTGTCCGTGTGGTCCAGGAGCTGACCCGGGATGACGAGGTCGCCAAGACGGTGACTACGGATCTGCTGCGGCGGCCGACGGTCGCAC
Source organism: Streptomyces sp. NPDC050842 (assembly GCF_044456565.1). NCBI lineage: Bacteria > Bacillati > Actinomycetota > Actinomycetes > Kitasatosporales > Streptomycetaceae > Streptomyces > Streptomyces sp. NPDC050842. Next base: position 18,636 of record NZ_JBITGA010000015.1, read on the forward strand.
GGGAGACGATGCGGGACGACACGGCCCGGTTCCTGGTCAACCGGGCCCAGTTCGACAACTCCGCGCAGGTCAGGGAAACGATCCGCGAACGCACCCCGGCCGTCCGCAAGATCGAGCACACCATCGAGTACCTGGACCTGGTCGGCTCCTGCCACCAGTACGTCGCCACGCTCGGGCGGCTGGTTCCGCGACTTCGGGGTCAGGAGTTCACCGAGGATGAGCGGGAGACCGTCCGCCGCGGGATCGAGAAGGTGAGAGCGGCGGCTGAGTGGCTGGAGGCGGCGGTCGACAACGGCGAGTTCACCCTGGACGAGCAGCTCGCCAAGCTCCTCAAGGGCGAGTAGCCGTGGCCCGCCAGACCCGGCCGCTCGCCGAGCACTACGGCGACCTGGTCCGCGTCTCCCTCATGGAAGCCCGCCCCGCCGGCCTCCAGACCAGACAGCTCGTCTCCGCGACACGCTTGACGAAGTCGCAGGTCGCGCGAGGGGTCCGGCACCTGCGGGACGTCGGTGCAGCCGAGCACCTGACCCCGATCATCTGGCGCCGCCGGGACGGCTACATGTTCTCCGAGGACCCGGCGGACTGGATCGAGTATGAGAAGAAGCAGTTCCAGCAGATCCTGAGCCGGCTCACCCGGATGATCACGGGACGCTCGACCCGCACCTGGCCCGCTACCCCGACGACGAGTGGGCCCAGCTCGCCGCCGCCCAGCTCACTGGCGTCCGCGCGACGCTGGCCCAGCTCACCCGGTAGCCCGACCTCAAACTCCTTGACGAGCCCGTGATGCCCGCTTCCTCGCGCCGCCGCAGCCGCTATCCCTCCGACACCACGATCGCCGAGTGGGCCCTGATCGAGCCCCTGCTACCGGTGCCGGCCTGCCAGACGAGGACGGGCGGGCACCCGGAGAAGTGGCCGCGGCGGGACATCGTCGACGCGATCCGCTACATCGTCGACAACGGCGCGAAGTGGCGGGCCCTGCCGGCGGACTTCCCGCCGTGGGAGACGTGTTACGGGTTCTTCTGGCGGTGGAACCGGGTCGGGGTGGTGGCCTTCATCCGTGATCAGCTGCGGCGGCGGATCCGTACGGTCAAGGGCCGCTGCCCGCACCCGGTCACGCTCATCGTCGACTCCCAGAGCGTGAAGGGCGCCGCGACTGTCGGCAGCAAGACCCGCGGCTACGACGCCGGGAAGAAGATCAACGGTCGCAAGAGACACATCGCCGTCGACACCCTCGGCCTGCCCGTGATGATCACGGTGACGCCCGCCAGCATGACCGACCGCGACGCCGCCCGCGAACTCCTCTGGCGCCTGCGCCTCACCCAGCCGCAGATCACCCAGGTCTGGGCCGACTCCGCATACGCCGGCCAGCTCGTGAACTGGGCCGACGACCGTCTCTGGATAACCCTGCGAACCGTCTCCCGCCCCCGCGGCGCGAAGGGCTTCGTCGTCCTGCCCCGCCGCTGGAAAGTCGAACGCACCATCGGATGGGTCATGAACGCCCGCCGTAACGTCCGCGACTACGAGCGCCTCCCACAGCACTCTGAAGCCCACCTGAACTGGGCACTCATCACCGTCATGACCCGTCGCCTCACCCGCAAAGGGCCCACAGCCGGATGGACGAGGAAGCCCCGGCCCGTCTGATCCAATCCGCTCGTCGCCCTTCGGGCCGTCGTCGTTCTTCTTCCCTGATCGGTCGGGCCAACGGGTGACGTACGTTTCTGGCTGCTCAGTCCTCACCGATTACTTGCAGCGCTTCGTCCCAGACGTTGCCTCCGTCTGCCCAGGTCCAGAGCCAGTGGCGCAGCGAGGACGCCGCGTAACGCAGGCCGTCGTGAGGTTCCTGTCCCCAGTCCGGCTCCCAGCCGTCGGCGTCGTAGAGCAGTACGGGCTGGTCGACCGCTATCAGCGAGACGTACCACTCCATGGTGCAGCCGCCGCCCGTAAGGTAGAGCCACGACCTCGGCGGTGCCCAGCCGGGGCGCTGGTCGTGGACGGTCAGCGCACAATGCCAGTCCGCCAGATACCCGGGCGGTCGGCGGCCCTCTGTCAGCGACGCGAGGCCGCCTTCTGGTCCAAATCCGCCGTCACCGATCTCGGTGTAGATGCGCCGGAGCAGGTCGGGCAGGCGATACCCAATCTTCCGTTCCGCGCGCTCGACGTCGGCCGCAGCAAGCGGTGGGAAGGGCCCCTTCGGCATGACGGTGGGGTACGGGACCACACCTCCGGCACCCCATGCAAGGGCGTGAAGCCTCTCCAGCAGCGCGTCGTCATCCGCGGCAGTGCGGTGGGTGGGATGGGTCACGCAGCGGGAGTTTAGTGCGAGGCACTGCCAGCAAAGCGGCGGTAGGCCTGATCCAGGACAACAGCGTCTTCCGCATCAGAGCAGGACCAGGTTCAAAAACACCTACTCAGCGAAGTTTGACCGGTGCCGATATCGGGCTCGGCCTGAGGTTCAGGCGCGCTAGAGGATCCGGCCCCACCAGGGCTGCTGTGCAGGGGCGCCGGGGTCTCGGCGCTGACGGGGCCGAGGCCGCTCTCGATCGGGGTGTCCCACTCGATCCGGGCGCCAGGGAACCAGGTGACTGGCTTGGTGTCTCCACGAGTGTTCGCCCAGGCGGCGCTTCGTAGGGCAGCCCGCCGGTCGGGCAGCAGACCGCGTTCATCGGTATCCACTCCGAGGTGGAGCCTGCCCTCCTCGTACAGGCCGTTGCAGAGCCAGGTGTGGAGCAGGCCAAAGTCGTAGCCGAGTACCTCCCAGCCGAGCTTGTGCCCGTCCTCGGCCACCTCCTGGGCGGCCTCGCCGGCGCCCTGACTGTCGAGGTGGGAGAGCAGCACCGGCTCGTCCGTCCCGGCCGCGCGGATGTCGGCGACGAATCCGCCGACATGTTCGGAGGGCACCAGCAGGGCGTACAAGCGTGCCTCCACGGGCAACTGGAGAGGCAGGCAGGCCGCGAGTGCCTCCTGCGCCGTGCCGAACCAGCAGCCATCATCCGGAAACCGATCGATCAGGCAGTCGGACGCCGACGTCAGCCGCTCAGTACGGGGCAACCCCGAGACCGTGAGCGTTTTCAGCTTCGCCACCCCAGGGTGACGCCGTGGCCCTCGCTTGATCCGGGAAGCTCCTCGGCTGGGCCCGCCGGGCACAGTGGGTTGTCTGTGAAAAGTCGAGGGCGGTCACTTCGCTGAGGGGCCGACCCTGCGCTTCGGGCCGGAAGATGATCGTGGGGAGGGATGGAACACACGCTCGAAGTACCATCCCTGCAAGGTTCTCCGGCCGATACTTCCCAACCTCCACAGTGGCGTAGTCGGACGGAGACATCCCTGTAGAGAGGACAGAGGGCAGAGGGCGATGAGTGTGACTGAGAGTTGGTCGCGTGTGATGAGTCTTCTTCGGGAGCACGCGCCGGCCGATCACGCAGATCTGCCAGGGCCCGCTACGGAGCAGATGCTCGCGGCAGCCGAGGAACGGATGGGGATCTCCCTGCATGGGGACCTGCGGACGTGGCTGTTGCAGAACAATCTGGATCTGCTAGAGGGAGACGTCGACGACGAAGTGGCATGCTGCGGCTTCGACGGGTTCCCCGACGAGGGGAGCTTCTTTCTGGGCATCCGGGCGATGGAGAGGCTCTACGCGAACCGCTCCACGTCCTGCGGATTCGACCCTCCGGACCAGCCGGACTACCCGTTCTGGCGGAATGAGTGGATCCCGTTCCTGTCGGACCAGGACGGCTGGATGGGAAAGTTCATCGATGTGCGGGACGGGCGCGTCGGCAGCTGGTTCGTGGGTGCCCCCACGGTCACGGGCGAGTACGAATCGATGGCCCAGTATTTCGACTCCGTGGCGGAGACGCTGACGAGGATCGCCGATGGAAGCTCACCGGTCTGTCGGTTCACCGAAGGTCGACTTGTCTGGTCGTGAGACGGCTCCCAACTGGATGACGGCCATTGCCAATCCGTCCTCACCCTGGAACGGCAATGAGATTCATCAGCGTTGACGTGCCAGGGTGAGGATGGCTGCGGCGATGACGGTCATCCGGTTGGGGCTGCAGCGGGCCCGGCGGAGGATCTGCCCGGACTTGAGTCGCGCGATGCTTCGTTCGACCGGTGCTCGTGCCGCTGACAGGGCTCGGTTGATCGCCCGCTGGGTTGTGGTGAGGTCTTGGCCGGGAAGCCGTCTGATGAGCGTGGTCACCCAGGGGCCGGCCCCGATGTAGGCGCGGTCGGCGAGCACGGGAACGCCCTGGCGTTCGCAGATCCGGATGATGCGGTGGGTGCGGGCCGCGGTCAGGTCGTGGGTGCGGCCGGGCAGGGCGGGTGAGATCCACAGCAGCTTGCCGGTGGGATCGGCCACAACCTGCACGTTCACGCCGTGACGGCGGTGCTTCTGGGAGAATTCGGCCCGGCTGTCGCCGACCCGGTCGCACTCGGCGAGCGTCCCGTCGAGCAGGACGTGATCAGGATCCGTCTCGCGCAGGACCCGCAGCAGACCGGGTGCCCGGCGGGACAGGTGATCGACGACGGCCGTGACGTAGGCGTGGGCGGTCCCGACGGATATGCCGAAGCCGGCGGCGATCTGCGTGAGCGTGTCGTGCCGGCGCAGGTAGACCAGGCCGACGAGGGCGCGCTGGTGGGGCGGGAGCTTGCAGCGTCGGTCACCCTCACGGGTGACGATGAGCATCGATACCCACTCGACCAGAGCATGAGGCAGGTCGAGTGCGGCAGGACGGGACCAACGGGGCTCCTGTGCTGTTGAGTTGAGACGTCGAGTCTCTCTCAACGGCACGGGAACCTCGTGGGTTGCGGGACGCTGGCCCGTCACCCGATCAGTGGCCACTCTGAAAGAGCTCCGTGAGCCGCTCGGGCACCACAGCGAAGGAGCCAGCGAGCAGCATCTCGCCGGGCACGTCAACGTCGGAAGGAAGACCCTCAATCATGCCCGCACCGTACGTGACCTGCGACGTCAAGGTCCGATGAGACGAATGCCGGGTGGTCAAACTCCAATGAGTCTCGTCAAACTCCGGTGACACGGGGCAACCCTCAACGAATGAACCAAATGCGTTTCTGATCAATAGGTGGGTGTGGGTGCGCCGTAGGTGGTGGGGGTGCCTTGGTTGGTGAGGGTTTGGGTGATGTGGGGGATGGCGCGTTCGGCGAGGGCGCTGATGGTGAGGGCGGGGTTGACGGTGAGGGCGGCGGGGATGGCGGAGCCGTCGGTGACGTAGATGCCGGGGTGGCCGCGTAGTTCGTGTTGGTCGTTGAGGGCGCTGGTGTGGGGGTCGTCGCCGATGCGGCAGGAGGCGAGGGGGTGGACGGTGTAGGCGCCGACGACGTCGTTGGTCCAGGGGGTGACTTGGGCGAGGCCGTCGCGTTCGAGGATGTTTTTGACGACGGCGTCGGATTCGGTCCAGCCGCGGAGGGTGTTGGCGGTGGGGCGGTAGTGGATGGGGCCGTGGCCGAGCATTTGTTGGGAGATGCGGTGGGCGTTGCCGGTGGGGGGTGGGGGTCCGAAGGTGCCTTCGTTGTCGTCTTCGACCATGGTGAAGATGGTGAGCCAGGATTGCCATTGGCGGACGAGTTCGGTTTTTTGTGTGCCGAACCAGGTGGGTGCGCCGTTTGTGTTGTGGGCTTGGGCGAGGATGGTGCCGAAGCCGGGGGGGAAGTAGAGCTGTTCGAGGGAGAAGCGGGAGTGTTCGGGGAGGTTGCCGTCGAGGTTGTCCCAGCTGGCGACGACGGGGCCTTTGCCGATTTGGTTGGCGTGGTAGGCGGTGTTGTTGCCGCGGTCGAGGCCGAGGAGGTCGCGGGCGCGTTCTTCGTTGATGACGGCGGTGTTGAGGCGTTCGCCGTTGCCGGAGAAGTAGCGGCCGACGGCGTGGGGCATGGGGCCGAGGTCGGGTTCGGAGCGTTGGAGGATGACGGGGGTGGCGCCGGCGCCGGCGGCGAGGATGACGATTTTGGCGTCGATGGTGTGGTTGGTGGTGTGTTTGCGGTAGTCGGTGTCGTCGATGATGTTGTAGTGGACGCGGTAGCGGCCGTTGTCGGTGCGGCTGAGTTTTTGTACTTCGTGCAGGGGGCGTATCTCGGCGCCGTGGGCGGTTGCGGCGGGGAGGTAGTTGAGCAGGAGTGAGCGTTTGGCGTCGAAGCGGCAGCCGGCCATCATCCAGTTGCAGTTGGTGCATTTGGCGCGGTCGACGGCGGTGGGGACGGGGTTGGCGGTGCGTCCGGCGTGGTTGCAGGCGGCGGCGAAGAGGCCTCCGGCGTAGGTGACGTCGTCCCAGGTCTGGGTGGTGACGGGGAGGGATTCGCTGACTCTGTCGTACCAGGGGTCGAGGGTGTCGCGGGTGATGGAGGCGGGCCACATGCGTCGTCCGATGCTGCCGGTGCGTTCGAAGACGAAGCGTGGGGCGCGGGGCATGGCGGCGAAGTAGACGACGCTGCCGCCGCCGACGCAGTTGCCGCCGAGCAGGCTCATGCCGTCGCCGACGACGAAGTCGAAGATGCGGGTGTAGGAGGAGCCGAGGAGGAAGTCGTGTTCGAAGTCGGTGGATTCCAGCCAGGGGCCTCGTTCGAGGACGGTGACTTTCGCGCCGCCGGCGGCGAGGTGGTAGGCGGGGATGGCTCCGCCGAAGCCGCTTCCGACGATGACGACGTCGGTTTGTTCGGTGCGTTCGGTGGGGCTCATGCAAGGCTCCCGTTGTGCGTGGTGTCGGGGTGGAGGCGGGCGAGGGGCCGGCCGTAGGAGAAGGCGTCGAAGCGCCACAGTCCGTCGGCGCCGGGTGGGGCGAAGCCCATGGCGGCCAGGCCCGGGTGTCCGGCGGCGATCGCCTCGGTGGTGTGCAGGTGGGCGCCGGTGTCGAAGGCCATGTTGCTGAACAGGGCGAGGCTGACCCAGATGTCGCGCTCGGGATGGCCCGGCGCGGTCAGCACCGTCACCAGGCGGGTCCGCTCGGTGTAGGACAGGGCCACGAACGGCGGCAGCCCCGAACCGGCTTCGGAGCCGGGACCGGAACCGGTGTCCGGGCTGGTGCCGGGGCTGGTGTCGGCGGTGCCGGGGCCGATGTCGGTGCCCGGGCCAGTGCCTGTGCCTGTGCCAGTGCCTGTGCCAGTGCCAGTGCCAGTGCCAGTGTCGGTGCCCGGGCCAGTGCCTGTGCCTGTGCCCGGGCCAGTGCCTGTGCCTGTGCCGGAGGCCGGGCGGTCGGCGCCAGGGCCAGTGCCTGTGCCGGTGTTGGGGCTGGTGCCCGGGCTGGGGCTGGTGGTGGGGTGGAGTGCGTTTTGGTCGGTGTGGGCCTGGGCGTGGGCGTTGAGGGCGCGGGCGAACTCGTCCAGGGATTCGGACAGGCCGGTGGCCGGGTTCTGCAGGAGCTCAAGCGCGCCGGCCGCTACGGCGCCGGGGCCGTCTGTGGCGCCCGCGATCGCGAAGTCGTCCGGATTTCGCTTCTCGCCGGGGACTATCGTGTCGGCGAACGCCTCCAGAGTGCTGATTGTGTCCTGTTTAGGGCCTGGTTGATCCCGTCGCATCGCTGCTCCTTTTCGGCCTGCGGGACGCAAAAGCATCCATGGGCTGGTCGGAGGGGGAGGGAATGTTCATTGGGTGCTACTGATGTCGATTATCGACTGCCCGGGCGGCCCGCAGCATCTTTGTCATTGCGGTCGCAACGCCCCTGGCGGAATCCTGATGTATTCCCGCGGTGTGTATGCGGCAAACATGACGGGTACGCTTGATCGGAGCGTAGAGTGCCGTTAATAATACATTCGGCGAAGCTACTTCCGTTTGAGTGAGATGGTCGCTGCATGCGCCACGGCCCACGTTCTGGTACTCGGATTCTGGTCTCGACTACGGAGGAAGAATGGGTAGTGAAGGGTGTGCGGTCGCCGGCATCGAGAAGGCGGTGGAGCGGTCGATCGAGGAGATGAAACGAAGGCTCTCCGAGTCTCTGAGCATCGATGACATGGCACGCGTTGCCATGTACAGCAAGTTTCACTTCTCTCGGGAGTTCCACCGGATCACGGGCATCTCGCCTCGGCGGTTTCTCTCCGCTCTGCGGATCCAGGAAGCGAAGCGTCTCCTCCTTACCACCAGCATGACCGTCACCGAAATCAGCTGCACCGTCGGCTACAGCAGTGTCGGGACTTTCAGCTCGCGTTTCGCGAGCAGTGTCGGACTGTCGCCTTCGGTGTACCGCAGGGTGGGTGGTTTCGTGCGCAGGGTGGATGCCGCGAAAAAGGGTGAGACCGGTGGAGCGGTATGCGGTTCGGTGGGCGCTCCGGTCGCCTCCTATCCGGGCCTCATATTCCTTGGCTTGTTTCCCACTCGAATTCCCGAGGGGAAGCCCGTCAGCTGTGCGGTCTTAACCTGTCCCGGTCCTTTCGAATTACGGGACGTGCCCGTGGGGACGTGGTATCTCCTGGGGCACTCGGTGCCGGCCGTGGCGCATGAGGCGCTCACCGACAGCAGCCAGGCCGTTCATGTCGGGTCCGTCGGCCCGCTGGAGATCGCTCCCCGGGCGGCCCGTGTCCCGGTCGACTTCCGGCTGCGGGGGGCGAGCCCTCTCGACCCGCCCGTGCTGCTGGCCTTGCAGCGGGTACGGTCGGCCGCCTTCGAGGAAGGCCTCGTGCCGGCCGTCCGCTGACCGCACCGGGTGCGACGGGCCACCCACCCCGCCGCACCCGGCACCGCACCGCGCCCGGTACCGCACTGCACCCGGTTCCGCACTGCATCCGGTACCGCATCGCGCCCGGTTCCGCACTGCATCCGGTACCGCATCGCGCCCGGTACCGCATCGCGCCCGGTTCCGCATCGCATCCGGTTCCGCATCGCGCCCGGTTCCGCACTGCACCCGGCACTGCACCGCATCCGGTACCGCGCCCGACTCGGTACGGCATCGCGCCGCGCCCGGTACCGCGCCCGACTCGGTACGGCATCGCACCGCGCCCGGTACCGCACTGCATCGCACGCGGCACTGCACCCGACCCGGCACTGCATCGCAGTGCACTGCACCGCACCCGAGCCGGTACCGCACTGCACCCGGTACTACGCCCGGCACCCGGCACTGCACCGCATCCGGTACCGCGCCCGACCCGGTACGGCATCGCGCCGCGCCCGGTACCGCGCCCGACTCGGTACGGCATCGCACCGCGCCCGGTGCCGCATGGCACTGCATCCGGTACCGCAACCCGGGCGGGCGCCGCTCACCGTACGACTCCGCGGGTGAGGGCGTACCGGTGGCCTTCGCCGCGCGGACCGTCACCGTGCCGGCCAGGACCCGGGCCGACGTGCCGTTCGCCGTGACCGTCACCGCGGACACCCCACCCGGCGACCACCGGGGCACCGCGCGCGCCACGGCCGCCGGACGCGAGCTGCGCCCGGTACCGCGCCCGACCCGGTACCGCGCCCGACCCGGTACCGCGCCCGGCATCGCATCGCACGCGGCACCGCACTCCGCACTGCACGCGGCACCGCACCCCGCACTGCACTGCACGCGGCACTGCACCCGACCCGGCACCGCATCGCACCCGGCACTGCACCGCGCCCGGTACCGCACTCGACCCGGTACTGCACCGCACGCGGCACTGCACCCGGTACCGCACCGCGCCCGGTACCGCACTGCACCCGGTACCGCACCGCGCCCGGTACCGCACCCGACCCGGCACCGCGCCCGGTACCGCACGGCGCGGCACTGCATGCGGCACTGCATTTGCATCCGGTATCGCATCGCGCTGCGCTGCGTTGCGCGGCATGTCATCGCATCCCGCTGTTCATCGCAGCGTGCGGACGGTCACTTCGAGTCCGCCGCGCACCCCCAGTGACAGCATCGGTTCCGGGACGACTCGTTGCCCGGCTACCTTCTCCAAGGACACCTCCCGGCACAGCAGTGCCACGGCGAACACGGCTTCCATCAGTCCCAGGCTGCTGCCGACGCATACCCGTGGGCCCGCGCCGAAGGGGATGTGGGCGTACCGTGGGCGCTCGCCGCGTTGTCCGGGTGCGAACCGTTCGGGGATGAACTGCCCGGGCGCGTCCCAGAATTCGGGGTGACGGTGGAGGGTGTAGGGGCAGATCAGGACGTCCGCGCCGGCCGGGACGCGGTAGCCGCCGATCTCGTCGGCGGCCTGTGCCTGGCGGGGCAGGATCCACACCGGCGGATACAGCCGCATGACTTCCTCGACGACCATGGCCGTGTACGTCAGGCGGCGCAGGTCCTCGTACTGCGGGAGCCGGTCCTCGCCCAGGACCTCCAGCGCTTCCTTGCGTAGTTTTTCGCGGACTTCGGGGTGGCGGTCGATCAGGTAGCAGGTCCAGCCGAGTGTGGACGCGGTCGTCTCATGGCCGGCCAGCAGCAGGGTGATCAGTTCGTCCCGTAGTCGCCGCCGGCCGGTTGCCGGGTCGGGCTCTTCGCGTACGGAGGTGATCAGCCGGGAGAGGGCGTCGTCGCCCTGGCCGGTCCGGCCGCGTGCGATGCGTTGTGCCGCGAGTTGTTCCACTACCCGTTGCAGGCGTACCCGGGCCCGCCGAAAGCGCATCTGGTGGGGCAGCGGGATCCACATCGGCACCACGCCCATGGAGATCATCTCGAACATGGCCTGTTCCTGGACGGCCTCGAAGGCGTGACCGAGATCGTCGGAATCCTCCAGGCCGGTGTCCAGCAGCGTCCGGCCCAGCACGCCCAGCGTCAGGCCCGTCAGCTCCCGCGTCAGGTTCACCGGCCCGCGCCCCTCGAAGGTCCGCAGCCGTTTCACCAGCGCGGCGGCTTCCTCGGCGACCGCTCCGGCCTGCGCGGCGATCCTTCGGTGCTGGAACGCGGGCTGGATCACCTTGCGCTGCCGGCGCCACAGTTCACCCTCGCTGGTCAGCAGACCGTCCCCGAGAGCCCGCCGGGCCTGGGCCAGACCGATGCCCTTGTGGTAGTTCGCGGCGTTGTCCACGAGCACGTGCTTGGCGTAATCGGGATGGTTGAAGAAGTACAGCGTCTTCGGGCCGAGCGGCAGCCGTACCGCGTCGCCGTATCCGGCGGCGGCCGTCATCATCGCCAGCCGGTCCCCGGCCAGCTGCCGCAGCAGTGACGGCGCGGCACGCAGCGGCGGCGAGGGGAACACCCGCGGCGCCGCCGCCGGTACGCCGCTCACCGGCGTTCCGTCCCGGCGGTGATCCGCTCCGCGATGCTTCGGCGCCACACCTCGTACGCCGGCACCGACCCCACCCCCACCCCCACCGAACCCACCGACCCTGTCCCGGCCGGCCCCGTTCCGCCCGGTCCTGTTCCGGCCGGTCCTGTCGCGCCCGGCCCCGTTCCGCCTGGTCCTGTCCCGGCCGGTCCTGTTCCGCCCGGTCCTGTCGTGCCCGTTGCCGCCGCTGTTGTGGGTGGGCGGAGGTCCTGGGTGAGGCGGGCGGCGTCCTCAGGTTCCATTGCGCACAGCACGCGTGTCGCCACCCCTGTGTGCGGGACCATCAGCCCGGCGCGGACCCTTGTCTCCGCGGCGAACGCACTGCCCTGGGCCAGCGCGCCCTGGTGAGGCCCCGCGTGTTTCCACAGCGCCGCGAGTTCTTCCTCGTCGCAGCCTCCCGCGTACGTGGCGGCCAGCCCCACACCGCTGTACAGATCGGAATGCCGCTCGCGGGGGAAATCCTCGATCGTCGCGGCGACGACACCGGGGTCCGTACCGCACACGAACCACAGCGCACGCCCGATGCCCTGGTCGATCGCCCTACCGGTGTACTGCGGGAAGTCATGCGCCGGCCACGCGACGTGCTCATCGCGGTACTTCTGGCGCACGTACCGGTCGGTGCGGAAGTACGCCTGATGGAAGCCGTACCCGTCCAGCACCAGCCAGCGCAGCAACGGGTCCAGTACGTCGACATCCGCCCACCAGCGCCGTGGCAGCCGGCCCATCGACCAGCCGATCCCGACGTACACCATGTAGACGTGCGCGCCGCCCAGACCGGCCAGCAGCCGCTCGACACCGCCCTTGCCCCCGCCCGGTATGGCGTCCAGGACGGCGTACGCCATGCCCGCGCCTTCGTAGGCGAAGCCGCGGAACCGTTCCGGTATCGCCTCCAGGTGTGCCTCGGCCTCGGTCGTGGTGCGGGCGGCCATGGCGTGGCCGTACCCCTGGAGGAACCGGCCGCCGATCGTCTCGAGCAGCTGTGTGGCCTCGGGGGTCTTGTCGTGGAAGCCGCGGGTGTGAAGCAGGGTCTGGCTCACGCTGGGCGTCAGCAACCGGCGCCGCAGCCTGCCCATGGTGCTTGGCATGTCTCTCCCCTTTCGTCGGCTGGCTTTCTGGCTTGCGACCGAGGTCGTCACCGGCTCATGGCCCCTTCGGGCCGGAAGTGGGCGTGGACCGCACGCCGCCACTGCTCATAGGCCGGCACCGGCCCCGCGGCGTCATCGGTGACGGCGCTGTCGTCGGCGAGCTTGACCGCGGCCTGGACCGAAAGACCCGTCAGCGTACTCGCGGCGACGGCCGTGTGCCCGGGCACGTACCCGGCCAGATCGCGGGCGCGGATCGCGAACACCGCCCCCTGGGCCAGGTCGGGGGCATGGGCGCCGGCCAGGCGCCGCAGCGTGTCGAACTCCTGCGCCCCGCAGCCGCCGGCGAACGCGGCGGCGAGCCCCGCACCGCTCCACAGATCCGGCCGCCGGTGCCCGGCGAAGGAACGGATCGCCGCCTCCACCCGCTCGGGCCGGGCGCCGTGGATGAACCACAGGGCGCGGCCGATGCCCTGGTCGACAGCGCGGGGAAAGTAGTCGGGCGCGCCCTGCCAGGGGTAACTCGCCGGTACCCGCTGCTCGTCCACCCAGCGGCGGGTGTGGAAGAAGGCCAGGTCGAAGCCGTAGCCGTCCACCGCGAGCCAGCTCATCACCGGATGGAAAGGCTGCCCGGTCAGATCGGGCAGGACTTTCTTCCACAGGACGCGCGGCAGGCGCGCCATGGCGAAGCCGATACCGATGTAGGCGAGCAGGATGTGCGGGCGTCCGGGGCCGTCCAGCAGTTCCCGGGTGCGCTGCCCGCGGCCCATCACGTCCGTGATGGTGAACGCCATCGTGGCGCCCTCGTAGCCGAAGCCGCGCTGCTCGGCGTCCAGCAGCTCCAGCCGGTCGGCGACCTCCCGGGTGCCGCTCGCCTCCATGGCCCATTCGAAGCCGCACACCACGGCGCGCGGGACGTCCTGAAGACGGGCGGCGGCATGGCCGGTGGGCAGCGGGGCGAAGCCGCGCCGCGCGAACGACACCTCGGCCAGGTCGGGCGCCAGCACGATGCGCCTCAGCGATCTCAGAGCCTTCGCCACAATCGCCTCCACGAACGACCCGATGGTCGCACCATCATCGCCACCCTCGAAGGCCCATGGCTTCTCTGTGGTTGCGCCAGGGGCGGGCGGGACGCCGACAGCACGGGCAAAGAAGTAGCCCACGCCCCCCGCGCCGCAGACTGGGCCCGCGACAAGCCGCCCGGAGAGAGGAACGAGGCATGACACAGCACAACGATGTCCTCAGCGATCTGGTGGAAGAGGGCAACGCCCTGGACTCCTTGCTCGTGGATGCCGACGAGAGCCAGTGGGCGCGGCCGACACCGGCCGGGGGATGGACCATCCGGCACCAGATCGGCCACCTGGCCATGGTGTTCGCCATGGCCGAGAAAGCGGCGGCCGACCCCGCCGGGTTCACGGCGTTCACCGCCGCCATCACCAATTTCGACGAGGCCGTCAACAACGGCCTGAAGCCCTATCTGGCCCTGGACGGCCGACGGCTCCTGGACACCTGGCAGACCCAGCGCACCGCCACCGAACGCGCCCTTCACGCCGTGCCCCTGGAGCAGCTGGTGCCATGGCTGGTCCGCCCGATACCGGCGGCGGTGCTGGCGAAGGCGGGCATGATGGAAATGTTCGCGCACGGCCAGGACGTCGCCGACACCCTCCAACAAAAGCGCCAGTACACCGACCGGATCCGGCACGTCGCCGAATTCACCGCCCTCACCTGGGAGTTCGGCTACGAATCCCACGGCCTGCCGCAGCCCGGCAAGGGGTTCCGCTTCGACCTGACCGCCCCCTCCGGCGCCGTATGGACACTCGGCGATCCCGACGCCGAGCAGCGGATCACCGGCCCCGCCGTCGACCTGTGCCTGCTCGCGACCCGCCGCCGGCACCGCGACGACCTCGCGCTCACCGCGACCGGACCGGACGCCGACCAGTGGCTCGACATCGCCCAGGCCTACCGGGGCCCGTCCGGTCCCGGACGCAAGCCCGGCCAGTTCGCCCAGGCCGCGCACCGACCCTGACCCTGCCCGCAAACCGGCCGGTCCGTGGCACCCGAACACCAGCGCCACGAACCGGCCGCCCCCCGGCCAGTCGCCCCCTGGCTGGCCGACCCCCGGGGCGGCCGACCCTCGGGCCGACCGCCCCGGGGGTCGCCCCCTGGCTGGCCGACCCCCGGGGCGGCCGACCCTCGGGCCGACCGCCCCGCGGCACACAGCCGCCCGCCCCCACACCACGCCGCGCACAACCCGCCGGCCACCATCCCGGTGACCCCGGACCCCGGACCCCGGACCCCGGACCCCGGACCCCGGACCCCGGACCCCTAACCTCCCGGCACCCGGGGGAGGGGGCAGCCAGGCCAGGCACCGGACGGATTCCGGGCAACGCCCGGACACCGAAAACAACACACCCCGCCCCCAGGGATCCTCCTGCCGCAGCCGCAGCCGCAGCCGCAGCCGCAGCCGCAGCCGCAGCCGCAGCCGCAGCCGCGTTGCCACGCCGCACCGACAATCCGCCGCCGAGCTGCCACGCCCCGCCCCGGGGATTCTCCCGCCGCCGCCACACCGACGCGCCGCACCGGCCCCGGGGATCCTCCCGCCGCCACACCGCCGCGCCGCACCGCCAATCCGCCGCCGCCACGCCGCCGAGCTGCCGCGCCCGCCGCACAGTCGATCCGCTGCCGCACCGCCCCGCCACTCCGCCGCCGAGCCGCCACGCCACTCCGCCGCGCTGCCATGCCACACCGCCGCCGTACCGCCGCCCCGCCCGTTTCGAAAGCGGTGAGTTCCGTGAGCGGCCGGCCGTATTCGCCCGGCGCCCGGAAGAATCGTGTTCCGTCACCACCCGCGGCATCTCGCCCATAAGCGGCCCGCGTCAGCGAAAAGAAACGTGCCCGCGGCGGGCCCGAGCGTGAGCACCCAGCACTGGCCGAACGCTTTCCCGGCCACGCGCCCGCGGTGTCGTCCCGGCCTCGCCGGCTCTCCTGAAGTGCGAAGACCCCGGCTAGCAAGCCGGGAGATGCCCCTCGCCCGGCGAACCCGGATCGTATCCGTAGAACAATCCCGTGATTTGCACGCCGACCCTGACTTCCACAAGAGAGAGAGGGGGGAGCAGCATCGTGGCATACAGCCAGAAGATTCGCAGACTAGTGCCGGGACTGGTGACGGTTCTCGTCGTGACGTCGCTGTTCTTCGCGACCCAGGCATCAGTCGCTGTTCCTGACGGCACAAAGGTGGCCGCCGCCTACCGGTTCAAGGAAATGCCCATCGCCATGCCCCCGGGCTACGACCAACTGCCCAAGCGCACCGTGCGTACCGTCAACCCGGCCTACGAGAAGATCCGTTCCTGGATCTCGTCGGTGGGCGCGAGCATCGCGATCAACGACGTCGCCGGCAACGGCAGGGCGTCGGGGATGTGCATCGTCGACACCCGCACCGACGAGGTGACGGTCACGTACACGCCCACGGCGCACCCGGCCGACCGGTTCACGCCGTTCCTCCTCGACGCCTCGCCGCTGCCCGTGGACGACACCATGGCGCCCACCGGCTGCACCTTCGGGGACTTCAACGCCGACGGCCGCATGGACATCCTGGTCTCCTACTGGGGCCGCACCCCGATCCTCTTCCTGGCCCGCTCCGACGCCCGCACACCGGCGCTGAAGGCGTACGTGCCGCAGGAGTTGGTGCCCTCGCAGTCGCAGGACGGCCTCTACCACGGGCCGCGCTGGAACACCGACACGGTGCACGTGAGCGACCTGGACGGCGACGGCCACCCGGACATCGTCATCGGCAACTACTTCCCCGACTCCGACGTCCTGGACCCCCACGGCCTGAAGAACGTCGTGATGAACGACTCGCTGTCCCGGGCGAAGAACGCCGGCGGCGACCACGTGCTGCGCTGGACCTCGGCCACCACCGGCACCCGGCCCACCGCCACCTACACCGCCGAACCCAAGGCCATCCCGTACAACGCCGCGACCGGCTGGACCCTGGCCATCGCCGGCGCCGACCTGACCGGGGACGTGCTCCCGGAGCTGTACATCGCCAACGACTTCGGCAACGACCACCTGCTGTACAACCGCTCCCGCCCCGGCCAGATCCGCTTCACCGAGGCCCTCGGCAAGCGCACCGCCACCGCGCCGAAGTCGTTCGTGCTCGGCAGGGGATCGTTCAAGGGCATGGGCGTCGACTTCGGCGACCTGGACCGCACCGGCCGCTTCGACATGGTCGTCAGCAACATCACCTCCGCCTGGGGCCTGGAGGAGTCGAACTTCGTCTGGAAGAACCAGAGCCCCGACGAAGCGGACATGGACCGTCAACTCTCCGATGGTGTCGCCCCGTTCACGCAGGAGGCCCGCAAGTACGGGCTGGCGTGGACCGGCTGGAACTGGGACGTCAAGCTGGGCGACTTCACCAACTCCGGCCGCCAGGACGTCGTCCAGACCGACGGCTTCGTCAAGGGCAGCATCGACCGCTGGCCGTGGCTCCAGGAAATGGCCATGGCCAACGACGTCCTGCTGTCCAACCCCGACATGTGGCCCAACGTCCAGCCGGGCGACGACATCGCCGGCGACGACACCCTGGCCTTCTACGCCCGCACCGCCGACGGCACCTACGCCAACATCAGCGACACACTCGGCCTCGCCGTGCCCATTCCCACCCGGGCCATCGCCACCGGCGACACCACCGGGACCGGGGCCCTGGACTTCGCCGTCGCCCGCCAGTGGGGACCGCCCGTCTTCTACGCCAACACCGCCCCCCAGCGCGGCAACCACCTCACCCTGTCACTGCTGCGCCCCACCACAGCGGGGCAGGACACAGGCGGTCCCGGCGGTTCGCTGGCCGGCGCGGGCAGCCCCGCCTACAACGCCTCCGTGCGGGCCACCACACCCGACGGCACGGAGATCGCCCAG
This sequence comes from Streptomyces sp. NPDC050842, assembly GCF_044456565.1. NCBI lineage: Bacteria > Bacillati > Actinomycetota > Actinomycetes > Kitasatosporales > Streptomycetaceae > Streptomyces > Streptomyces sp. NPDC050842. The sequence goes on from NZ_JBITGA010000015.1 coordinate 35,792, forward strand.
CTCGACGGCGGCAGCGGCCACGCCGGCTACCGCAGCTTCGACGTCCGCTTCGGCCTGGGCACCTACGACGGCCCCGTGACCGTGGAGCTGCGCTGGCGCGACGCGGACGGCACCGTCCACCAGCAGCAACGCCGCCTCGATCCCGGCTCCCACACCCTCATGCTCACCGGCGACGCCCAGGAGGTGCCGAGCACATGACCACCTCGGCCGCTCACCCCACCGCGCAACAACCAACACCGCACCCCGGTGCAGCGCCCCCGGCCAAAGCCAAACCGGACCCGCGCTACCTCGCCCTGCGCAACTTCGCCATCTCCATCAGCGTCTTCAACATCTTCGGCTACACCCTCCTCGGCTTCGAACAGCCCTGGCTCTGGCCCATCCTGGCCGTGCTCTGCGGATACACCACCGAGCTCACCCTGGAAATGATCAGCGCCTGGGCCTACAAGCGGGCCCCCCGCTTCCGCGGCCGGGGCGTGCGCGGCGTGTACGAGTTCCTGCTGCCCGCCCACATCACCTCGCTGGCCGTCTCCATGCTCACCTACGGCAACGACCTGTTCCTGCCGATCCTGTTCGGCGTGGTCGTCGGCGTCGGCGGCAAGCACGTCTTCCAGGCACCGATCGCCGGCCGCATGCGCCACTACATGAACCCGTCGAACTTCGGCATCACCGTCTCGCTGCTCTGCTTCGGCACCTGGTTCAGCATCGCCCCGCCGTACCAGTTCACCGAGCACGCCAACAACTTCTTCCGCGTCGCGATCCCGCTGATCATCGCCACCGCGGGAACCGTCATCAACGCCCTGCTGACCAAGCGCGTCGCGCTGATCGTCGGCTGGCTCGGCGGCTTCGCGATCCAGGGCGTGATCCGCCACTTCGTCTGGGACGTCGCGGTGTACTCCGCCGTCGGCGTCATGAGCGGCGTGGCGTTCGTCCTCTTCACCAACTACATGATCAGCGATCCGGGAACGACGCCGACCAAGGCACGCAACCAGTTCATGTTCGGCGCATCGGTCGCGATGGTCTACGGGGTGCTCATGGTCTTCAACGTCGTCTACACACTGTTCTTCGCCGTCACCATCGTCTGCGGCCTGCGCGGCGCCGGCTGGTGGGTGGCCCACCTGATCAAACGCCGACGCGAACAGGCCGCCGCCCAGACGCCGGCCGCGACGGGCGCCGCCACCGTGTCCGAGGCGGTGGCGGCATGAGCGGCCCACGCACCCGCATCGCCGTCGTCGGCATGGCCTGCCGCTACCCCGACGCCGACACCCCCGAACAGCTGTGGCAGAACGTCCTGGCCGGACGGCGCGCCTTCCGGCGCCTGCCCGACGAACGCATGCGCCACGAGGACTACTACTCGCCCGACCCCACCGCCCCCGACCGCCACTACGCACGCAAGGCCGCGGTCCTGGAAGGCTTCGAGTTCGACCGCGTCAGACACCGCATCGCCGGCAGCACCTTCCGCGCCACCGACATGACGCACTGGCTGGCCCTGGACACCGTCGCCGCCGCCCTCGACGACGCGGGATTCCCCGACGGCAGCGGACTGCCCGCCCCCACCACCGGCGCCGTCCTGGGCAACAGCCTCACCGGCGAGTTCAGCCGCGCCAACCTCATGCGGCTGCGCTGGCCCTACGTACGGCGCACCGTCGGCGCCGCACTGCGCGAGCAGGGCTGGGCCGATACGGAACTGGCCGAATTCCTCACCGGCCTGGAGCAGCGCTACAAGCAGCCCTTCCCGCCGATCGACGAGGACACCCTGGCCGGCGGCCTGGCCAACACCATCGCCGGACGCATCTGCAACCACTTCGACCTGGGCGGCGGCGGATTCACCGTCGACGGCGCCTGCTCCTCCTCCCTGCTGTCCGTCGCCACCGCCTGCAACGCGCTGACCTCCGGGCAGTGGGACGTGGCCATCGCCGGCGGCGTGGACCTGAGCATCGACCCCTTCGAAGTGATCGGCTTCGCCAAGACCGGCGCCCTGGCCACCGCGGACATGCGCGTCTACGACCGCGGCTCCAACGGATTCTGGCCCGGCGAGGGCTGCGGCGCCGTCGTCCTGATGCGCGACGACGACGCCCGCGCGCAGGGACGTTTCCGCTACGCGACCATCGCCGGCTGGGGCTGGTCCTCCGACGGCCGCGGCGGCATCACCCGACCCGAGGCGTCCGGCCACCGCCTCGCCCTGGAGCGGGCCTACGACACCGCCGGCTTCGGCCTGGACACCGTCGCCTACCTCGAGGGCCACGGCACCGGCACCGCCGTCGGCGACGCCACCGAACTGCGCGCCCTGTCCGAGGCCCGCCGCGCCGCCGACCCCACCGCACCGCCCGCAGCCCTCGGCACCATCAAGGGCAACATGGGACACACCAAGGCCGCGGCCGGCATCGCCGGACTCCTCAAAGCAGCGCTCGTGGTGCGCCACCAGATCATTCCCCCGGCCACCGGCCACCACGATCCCCACCCCGAACTCCTCGGCGACAACCCCGCCCTGCGCATCCCGCGAGAAGCCGAAGCATGGCCCGAGGGCGCCGCCCGGCGGGCCGGGGTCTCCTCGATGGGCTTCGGCGGCATCAACGCGCACATCGTCCTCGAGCACGCCGACGGAGTACGCCGCACCGCCCTGCCACGCTCCACCGTCCGCCTGGTCCGCTCCCGCCAGGACTGCGAACTCCTCCTCATCGACGCCGACACCACCACCGCCCTGCGCGACCGCCTGGCCCCGCTCGCCGACCTCGCCGGACACCTGTCCTACGCCGAACTCGGCGACCTGGCCGCCCAACTGGAAAGCGAACTCGACGGCGGCCAGGTCCGCGCCGCGATCGTCGCCTCCTCCCCGGAACAGGCCCAACAGCGCCTCACCGACCTCGCGGCCCGCCTCGACGACGGCGCCCGCACCCTCATGGACGTGGCCGCCGGACTCTTCCTCGGCCGCCGCGGCAGCGCACCGCCCCGGATCGGGTTCCTCTTCCCCGGCCAGGGAGCCGGCCGCCGCGGCGACGGAGGCGCCCTGCGCGCCCGCTTCGCCGCCGTCGACGAGCTCTACCGCGCCCAGGACCTGCCCGCCGGCGGCGACCAGGTCGCCACCGAAATCGCCCAGCCCAGGATCGTCACCGCCTCGGTCGCCGGACTGCGCGTCCTTGCCACCCTCGGCATCACGGCCACCTCCGCCGCCGGCCACAGCCTCGGCGAACTGACGGCCCTGCACTGGGCCGGCGCGATGGACGAGGCCGCACTCCTGCGCACCGCGGCGGCACGCGGCCGGGTGATGGCGGCGGCGAGCGACGGCGGAGGCGCGATGGCGAGCATCACCGCCCCGCCGGCGAGCGTCGAACCGCTCCTCGACGACGAACCCGTGGTGATCGCCGGCTACAACAGCCCCCACCAGACCGTGGTCTCCGGGCCCGCCGACGCGGTCGACCGGGTGAGCGCACGCGCCCTCGCCCAGGGCCTCGGCACGCAGCGCATCAACGTCAGCCACGCCTTCCACTCACCCGCCGTCGCCCCCGCCGCCCAGGCCTTCGCCGTACACCTGGCGCAGGAGAACCTCACGCCCCTCGAGCGGCGCGTGGTCTCGACGGTCACGGGCACAGTGCTGGCCCCCGACACCGACGTGGCGCGGCTGCTGACCCGGCAGGTCCTGGACCCCGTGCGGTTCACCCAGGCCGTCGCCGGGGTGGCCGCCGAGAGCGACCTGCTCCTCGAGGTCGGGCCCGGCCGCACCCTGTCCGGGCTCGCCGCGCAGACGGTGGACGTCCCGGTCATCGCGCTGGACACCGACAGCACCTCCCTGGCCGGCCTTTTCCACTCGGTCGCGGCGGCCTGGGTGCTCGGCGCCCCGGTGCGCCGAGCCGAACTCTTCCGCGACCGCTTCACCCGCCCCCTGCCGCTGACCAAGCAGTTCCGGTTCCTGGCCAGCCCGTGCGAGTCCGCGCCCGAGGAAGACCTGCCGGCGACGACGCACGTCCCCACCGCAACCGACCTCGCACGGCCGGCCATGGCGGGGCAGTACGCCGGCGGGGCGCCGGCCCCCGCCGACGGCGGCGCCACCAGCCTCGACATCCTGATGCGGCTCGCCGCGGCCCGCGCCGAACTGCCGCCCTCGGCCATCTCACCGGACACCAACCCGCTGGACGAGCTGCACCTCAGCTCGATCACCGTCGGCCAGATCATGAACGACGCCGCCCGCGAACTGGGCGTCGACGCCGTCGCCACCACCTCCGCGTTCGCCACCTCCACCCTCGCCGAACTGGCGGGCCTGCTCGACGAACTGTCCGGCACCGCCCTGCCCACCGACACCGACCGCCCCAGGGCCGCGGCCGGCGTCGCACCCTGGGTCCGCGCCTTCCGCCTCGACCTGACCGAGACCCCACAACCCCAGGCCCACCAGACCCAGGCCCAGGCCCAGGCCCACCAGACCCAGGCCCACCAGGCCGAGACGCACCGGGTCGGGGCGGACCGGGCGGCCGGCGCGCCCTGGGCGGTGTTCGCTCCCGACGGCCATCCGCTCGCCGCGCCGCTCGCGGCGGCCCTGGAGGAGGCGGGCCTCGGCACGGGTGTCCTGCTCTGCCTGCCCGCCGACTGCGACGACGAGCATGCCGCGCTGATGCTCGCCGCCGCCCGCGCCGCCCTGCACCCCACCGCGCCCGCCGCCCGGTTCGTCGCCGTCGGCGACCGGCGCGGAGCCGCCGCCCTGGCCAAGACACTCCACCTGGAGGCGCCCGCCACCGCCACCACCACCGTCACCCTCCCGCTCAACAGCCTGCCGCCGCTGGGCGAGCTGACCCGCCGCATCGTCGCCGACATCGCGGCCACCACCGGCTTCAGCGAGGTCCACTACGACGCCGCCGGCATCCGCCGGACCCCCGTCCTCACCCCCCTGCCACCCGCACCGCCCACCACCGCCCCCTCCCCGCTCAGTGCCGCCGACGTCCTGGTGGTCACCGGCGGAGGCAAGGGCATCACCGCCGAATGCGCCCTGTCCCTGGCCAGGGAATCGGGCTGCGCCATCGGCCTGATCGGCCGCTCCGACCCCGAGACCGACCGCGAACTGGCCGCCAACCTCGGCCGGATGGCCGCCTCCGGCATCCGCTTCCACTACGCCCGCGCCGACGTCACCTCGGCCGGCGACACCAAGGCCGCCGTCAACGAGATACGCGGACGCCTCGGCCCCGTCACCGCCGTCCTGCACGGCGCGGGACGCAACGAACCACGCGCGCTGGCCGACCTCGACGAGGCATCCTTCCGCCGCACCCTGGCCGTCAAGATCGCCGGCCTGGAAGCGGTCCTGGCCGCCGTCGACCCCGCGGACCTGCGCCTGGTCGTCGCCTTCGGCAGCATCATCGGCCGCGCCGGACTGCGCGGCGAGGCCGACTACGCCACCGCCAACGACTGGCTGACCGAGCGGATCGCACGGCTGCGCACCGACCTGCCGGGCTGCCGGTGCATCGCACTGGAGTGGTCGGTATGGTCCGGCGCCGGCATGGGCGAACGGCTCGGCGTCCTCGAATCCCTGATCAGGGAGGGCATCGAACCGATCCCCGCCGACGAGGGCGTCGCCATGCTCCGCCGCGTACTGGCCGACCCCGACCTGCCCGACACCCTGATCGTCATGGGCCGCGCCGGCGGCCTGCCCACCCTCACCCTCCAGGAGAGCGAACTGCCGCTGCTGCGGTTCGTCGACCGTGTCCAGGCCCACACCGGCGGCATCGAACTCGTCACCGACACCGACCTGTCCGCCGCCACCGACCCCTACCTCGCCGACCACCTCCTGGACGGCACCCTGCTCCTGCCCGCCGTGCTCGGCATGGAGGCCATGGCCCAGGCCGCCGCCGCCCTGACCGGACGCACGGGAAGCGACGCGGTCCCCGTCCTTGAGGACGCCGAGTTCCTGCGCCCCGTCGCGGTCCCGCCCGACGGCACGACCACCGTACGGGTGGCGGCCTTGGCCACCGGCCCCGACACCGTCGAAGCGGTCGTCCGCAGCAGCGAGACGGACTTCCGCGCCGACCACTTCCGCGCCGTCCTGCGCTACGGACCCCACCCCCGACCGCCACAGGGTCCGACACCACCCGAAGGCGTCGCCCCCGCACTGGACCCGGCGCGCGACCTGTACGGGCCGGTGCTCTTCCAGGGCGCCCGCTTCCAGCGCCTGACCGGCTACCGGCACCTGGCCGCCACCGCATGCGTCGCCGACATCTCCACCGCCCCGACCCAACCCTGGTTCGCCGGCTACCTGCCGCCCGACCTGGTCCTGGCCGACCCGGGCACCCGCGACGCCCTGATGCACTCCATCCAGGCCTGCGTACCGGACGCGACCCTGCTGCCGGTGGGCATCGAGCGCCTCCACCTCGCCGACCCGACCGCCGCCGACCGCACCGGCCCGGTCGTCCTGCACGCCGTCGAACGCTCCCGCGACGGCGACACCTACGTCTACGACCTCGACATCCGCGACGAACACGGCACGCTCACCGAGCGCTGGACAGGCCTGACCCTGCGCGCCGTACGCAAACTGGACGGCACCGGCCCCTGGGAACCCGCCCTGCTCGGCCCCTACCTCGAACGCCGCCTTGACGCGCTCCTGCCCGTCCCCGTACGCATCGCCGTCCACCCCGACCCCGACGGCGCCGACGGCGACGGCGACGGTGACGGCGCCAGGGACGTACGCCGTGCCCGCACCGCCCACGCCCTCGGCCAGGCACTCGGCCACCCCGTGACACTGCGGCACCGCCCCGACGGGCGGCCCGAGGTGGACGGCGGCCCGTACGTCTCCGCCTCCCACGGCGCCGCAGTGACCCTCGCGGTCGCGGGGGAGTGGCCGCTTGCCTGCGACGTGCAGCACGTCGAGGACCGCGGCCCCGAGGACTGGGAGGCACTGCTGGGCGCCGGCGGCCTCGCGCTCGCCCTGCTGATCGCCGCCGAACACGGCGAACAGCTCTCGCTCGCCGCGACCCGGGTATGGGGCGCCGTGGAATGCCTGCGCAAACGCGGCCGGGCACACGTCGAGCTGACCCTGGACAGCAGCGCCAAGACCCCCGACCGGTGGGTGGTACTGCGCTCCGGCACGGCCCAGATCGCCACCGCGGCGGCCCTGCTGCGCACCGCGCCGCACACGGCGGTGTTCGCCGTGCTGACAGAGAAGGAGGGGTGAGGCACCGATGGGCGAACAACGCCCCTACTACGAACTGCGCCACCTGGTCGGCTTCGAGGAGACCAACCTGGTGGGCAACGTCTACTACGTCAACTACGTACGCTGGCAGGGACGGTGCAGGGAGATGTTCCTCCACGACCGGGCCCCCGAGGTCCTCGACGACATCCGCGACGACCTGAAACTGTTCACCCTCTCGGTGGGCTGCGAGTTCTTCGCCGAGATCACCGCGTTCGACCGGCTCTCCATCCGCATGCGCCTGGAAGACCTGACACAGACCCAGATCGGCTTCACCTTCGACTACGTGCGACTGCGCGACGCACCGGACGGCGGCGACGGCCGGCCGGTCGCCGAGGACCTCGTCGCCCGCGGCCGCCAGCGAGTGGTCTGCATGCGCGGACCCAACACCGACACCCGGCCCGCCCGGGTACCTGAGGCGCTGCGCCGCGCGCTCGAACCGTACGCGCTCCCGGCCTCCGGCAACGCGCCCCCCGGGCCGCTCGCGGCGGCGGCGGGCGGGGGGTGAGGTCCATGGCCGACGGCTCCCCGGACGGCCGCCCGCACTCCGCCGGCGCCGACCAGACGCCCGCGCCACGGGCGGAGGACCGACGCGAACTGCGCGGCGTGCTCGGGTCCTTCGCGACCGGCATCACCGTCTTGACGGCCGGCCGGGAACTGCCGCGGGGCATGACGGCGAACTCCTTCACCTCCGTCTCCCTGGACCCCCCGCTCGTCCTGGTGTGCGTCGTGCGCACAGCGGCGCTGCACGACCTCGTCCTGGACGAGAAGGCCTTCGCCGTCTCCGTCCTGTCCGCCGACCAGGAGCACCTCGCGCGCCGGTTCGCCGACCGCGGACGACCGCGCGGCGCGCGGGAGTTCGAAGCGGTGGACACCGAGCCGGGCCGCCGTACCGGCGCCCCGATCCTGTCGGGCGCCGTGGCCTGGCTGGAATGCTCCCTGGAGGCGGTGTACGACGGCGGGGACCACTCGATCCTGCTCGGCTCCGTCCTCGACGCGGGCGGCGACCCGGGCACCGACGCCCTGCTGTTCTACCGGGGCGGATTCCACCGCCTGGCCCCCTCCACCGTCTGAGCCGACCCCCAGCACGACCAGCCGGGCCGCGGCCGCCGATCCAGGGCGACCGCGGCCCGGCCCGCGTGTCTCACCAGGCCCCGGCCGGCCCCGGCCCGGCCCGCGTGTCTCACCGGGCCCCGGCCGGCCCCGGCCCGGCCCGCGTGTCTCACCGGGCCCCTGGACCGCCGACGCCCCCTGGACCGCCGACGCTCCCTGGACCGCCCGGCCCTGGACCGCCCGGGCCCTCTGGATCGCCCGGCCCTGGGATCACCCGCCGTCGACGGGCGTGCCGATGCTCTCCAGTGAGCGCCGGGCCGCCGCCGGATCGTCTCCCGCGCCCACCAGCAGCCCGTGCACCTGGGCGGCGAAGCAGCGCTGCGCGTCGTAGGGCGCGATGAGGAAGCCGCCCAGTTCCAGCGTCACCAGCCCGTGCAGCGCGATCCACATCTGATGGGCCACCAGCCGCGGATCGCCCTCCTGGAAGCGGCCCGCCTCCATCGCCGCCTCCACCGCCCGGGCCACCGGTTCGAGGGTGTAGCGGCCGTGCTGCCGGTCCTCCTCGGTCAGGCTGAACCCGCCGAACCCCACCCCGCCGAACATCACCCCGTACAGGTGCGGGTGCTCCAGCGCGTTGCCGTGGTAGGCGAGTCCCAGCGCCGCGATGTCGGCCACCGGGTCACCGCTCGCACGGACCTCGCCCATCCGCCGGTCGAGCCGGGCGAACCCCTCGTGGACCATCGCCCGCACGAGGTCTTCCATCCCGCCGAAGTGGGTGTAGACGGCGGTCGTCGACGCGCCCACCGCGGAGGCGAGCCGGCGGGTCGTCAGTGCCTGCGGCCCCTCTTCGGCCAGCAGCCGTGCGGCGGCCTCGACGAGATCGGCCCTGAGCCTCGGATTCGCTTGACGCGGACTCACTCTTGACGCCCCTTCGGTCGTCCCCCACCATATACCAAAACGATGTTACGTAACAGTGATACGTCATGGGGGCGCAACGATGATCGCAGCGACAGCCGAACCGGCCGGCCTCTGCGCCGTCCCCCCCGTCACACGGGAGACCACCGTCCCCGCACCCGGCGTCCTCGGCACCCTCCCGACGGAACTGGACGGCACCTTCCTCACCATCGGCCCCAACCCGCTGCACCGGCCCCCCGGCGAGCACCCCTTCGCGGGCGACGGCATGGTCCACGCCCTACGGCTGCAAGGCGGCCGCGCCCACTGGTACCGCAACCGCTGGCTGCGCACCGACCGCGCCGCCCGCATCCTGGGCGAACTGCCCGCCCCCGGCCCCCGCTACGGCCTGAACGACAACGCCAACGCCAACCTCGTCCACCACGCCGGGCGCACCCTCGCCCTCGGCGACGGCGGCCCGCGCCCGCTGCAGATCGACCAGGCCCTCGACACCGTCGCCCGCATCGACTTCGACGGCACGCTGCCCGGCGGGTTCGCCGCACACCCGCAGCACGACCCCCTCACCGGCGAACTCCACGCGATCGCCACCTCCCACGAGGCGCCCTACGCCACCTACCTCGTCGTCGACGTCCACGGCCGGGTACGCCGCCGGGTCCCCGTGCCGCTCAAGCGGCCCGTGATGATGCACGCCTTCTCCCTGACCGAGCACTACGCGCTCGTCTACGACCTCCCCGTCGTCTTCAGCCCCGCCGCCGCCGCGGCCGGCTCCCGCGTCCCCTACGCCTGGGACGACGGCCACGGCGCCCGCCTGGGGCTGCTGCCGCGCAACGGCGGACCCGACGACATCCTCTGGGTCGAACTGCCGCCGTGCTTCGTCTTCCACCCCGTCAACGCCTACGAGACGCACCGCCACATCGTCGTCGACGTCATCCGCCACCCGCGCGTCTTCGACCGCGACCCCCACCGCCCCGGCGAGACGCCCTCCACCCTGACCCGCTGGACCGTGGACACGGCCGCCGGCACGGTCGTCGAGGAACAGCTCTCCGGCCTCCTCCAGGAATCCCCGGTCATCGACGACAGGATCCGCGGCACCCGGCACCGCTACGCCTTCGCCACCGCCCTGGATCCCTCCGGCCGCGAACTGCTCGGCGGGCCGGCACTGCTGCGCCACGACCTGGCCACCGGACTCACCGACACCCACCGCCTGCCCCCGGGCCGCACGAGCGGCGAGGCCGTCTTCGTCCCGCGCGAGGCGCGCGCCCCCGAAGCCGACGGCTGGCTGCTGAGCATGGTCACCGACGAGCGGACCGGCCGCGGCGAACTGATGGTCCTGGACACCGCCGACTTCACCGGCCCCCCGGCCGCCGTGGTGCCCCTGCCGGTCCCGGTGCCGCACGGCTTCCACGCGGCCTGGGTGGACGGCGGCTGACCACGACGCACGCGGCCGCACGGACGCACGCGGACGCACGCGGGCGGGCCCGGGCGGACGCGGGCGGACGCGGACGGGCCCGGCCCGTCCGCGTCCGCCCCTGCCCGCCCGCGAGCCGCGTCAGACGCGTCAGCTCCCCGAGACGTACCCCTCCGACGTGATCCGCTTCGCCCCCTGCTCGAAGTACTCCGCATCCTCGGGCAGTTCGGTGTCCAGCCCGGTCACATACCGGTTGTACATGCAGAACGCGGCGGCGATCAGCACCGTGTCGTGGATCTGCGCGTCATCGGCGCCCGCCGCCCGCGCGGCGGCGACCGTGGCGGGCTCCAGCGACCGCACCGGCCCCCGGATCTCGGCCGCGATCCGCAGCAGCGCCCGCAGCCGCGGCGTGATGGGCGCACTGTCGGGATCCGCGAGCACCGCGTCGACGACCTCACGCCCTCCCTCCAGCTGCGCGGCGGCGAACGCCCCGTGCGAGCCGGAACAGAAGGGCGTGGTGTTGAGGTGCGAGGTGTAGGCCGCGATCAGCTCCCGCTCCCCGCGCGAGAGCGACAGGGGCGAACGCAGCAGCGTCTCGGCCAGCAGGCTCAGCGGAGCCGCGGTATCGGGCCGGTGGGTCATCAGCCCGCGAATACCAGGCTGGTCGTTGTGGAGGTCGATGTGGACCACGGTGGGTGTCCTCTCCCGAACACGACGGTACGGCCGTGATCTGCGGCCGTTTCATGCTCCGCCTCCGGCGGGGGAGCGGGCCACTCCCGACGTGCGCAGCGCCCGCACACCTCCCGCCGCAGCCGGACGTTCTACGACGGCCCGCCAGACGGCCCGCCCGCCCCGCCCCCGCGACCGGCCGCCACGGCGCGGTCCGCCACGGCGCGGCCCGCCGCCGGCCCGCGGCCGGCCGCCGCACGGCCACCGCGCGCACCCGTACGCGGCGGCGGCATCAGATGCCGCCTGGCCAGCAGCACGACGATCCCGTAGCCGCCGACGAGCAGCACACCCGTGAAGATCCACTCATGGGATCCCCCGGGACTGTAGACCCGCCCGGCGGCCCCGATGTCGACCGCCCGGGCCTCCTGCCCGACCGTCAGCGCCTCACGGCCCCGCCCGTACATCTTGACCGGCTCGCGCACCACCATCCCGTCGGCGGAACGAAACGAGCCGACCCACTCGCACGTCTCGTGTCCCGGATGCCGCACACACGCCAACTGCCGGGCGGTGAAAACCCCCGCCACCCCGTCGGCCGTCGCCGCGCGCATCACATGGCCCAGATTGGTCAGCGAGACCGCCAGCAGCGCGCACCCCGTCACCAGCAGCACGGCGGACACGAAGCCCGACGGCCGCCTGGCCCGCGCGCCGCTCACCACCCCCGCCCCCGCCTTCGTTTCCGCGGTCAATCCTGCGCCGCGCACGTACAGCGCGCCGCCGCGTTGTCCGCCCGCTCCGCCCGGGCGTGCACGACCATGGCGATCACCATGGGAAGGGTGACGAGCGCGTTGTAGAACAGGTGGAGCTCCACCCGCGGCGCGATCAGCTGGATGATGCTCGTCGGCACGGCACGGCCGGCGATGTAGGCCCCGGCCAGCGCCTGGACCAGCAGCAGCAGGTGCTCGAAGTGGTGCCAGATCTGGACGCCGAGGGTGACGTTCCACCACGTGCGCGAGGTGCCCGTGAACCCCGGACGCAGCACTACGAAGCCGACCAGCATGACCAGGGCGTAGCCGTAGTGCATCCACTCCGAGGTCACCAGCCAGGGGAACGGGATCCCCAGGACGCCCTTGGCCTCGGGCACCGGCCAGCCCAGCACGTAGATCTGGACCGCCTGGGCGAGGTGCTCGGCCCAGTGGGCGATGACGATGACCGCGAAGATTCTTAACCCGGTCTTGTGGAGTCTGCTGTTGAGGAGGTCCATACCGGTGCGGATCCGGTACGGCGATGCGGTATCGGCTGACATGGGAAGCCTTCCTGGTCCGATTCGAGGGGCACCACCCCGGCAGTCTGCCCAGCGCCAAACCCTTTATCTGCAACCGCAGTCGGGTTCCGTGCCGGCCCTTTTTGCGGGGTCAGGCCGGCGACTGAAGGAGCACCTGGCGGAGCTCGGCGGTGCACATCATGTAGCCGTCGGGCGACGGCAGGCGCTCCAGGTAGTGGGCGAGGTCCGCGCCCAGCGCGAACACCCTCACCGGGGTACGCGCGGCGCGCGCGGCCTGGACCACCCTGAGCGCTCCGTCCAGGACGGCCGGGTGCCGGGTCTGGTAGGTGTCGGCCACCAGGTGGTTGCTGCGGTCCGCGGCGAGATAGAACTGCACCAGGTCCTTCATGCCGACGAACAGCTCCGCCGCGCCCGCGGCGCAGATCGCCGTGGTGGCGTGCACCGCCGCGGGCGTCTCGATGAACGCGGACAACGGCATGCCGGCCGGCAGTTCCAGGTGTGACCTGAGCTGGGTGAACTCCTTCTCGTCGTTGAGGAACGGAGCCGACAGGTGGACGCGGCCGGCCTCCTCGCCCAGCCGTTCGCGCAAGCAGGCGAGTACGGCGTGCAGTGCGTCGCGGTACGCGGTCGAACCCAGCAGCCAGCGTGCGCCGTGCAGGCCCAGCTCGGGGTTGGGTTCGACCGGGACCGCGGCCAGTTCGGTGACGTCGGCGGCGTGGTCGGAGCGCAGGTCGAGAAGTCTCAGGACGAGCCGCTGGCCGGGCAGCAGCGCCTCGGCGAACGCGCACAGCCGCTCCGCGACGGCCCGCCCGTAGGCGGTGATGCCGCCGGGGCCGCCGTCCAGGGCGTCGAGCGGGTGCAGGCCCGCCGCCAGGCAGAGGAACTCCTCGCGGATGAAGAAGGACTCGACCCGCTTGGCGTTCGGCCCGCACGCGTTGATCGTGCGGATGTCCTGCAGGTCCGCGATGACCGCGCAGGCCGACCCGAGATCCTCCGGTGTGGGCAGGGCCGCGCTCGTGCCCGACCCGATGAGGACCGACTGGCTCTCCAGGTCCAGCGTCACCTCGCCGACCAGGCCGGCGAGATCGGCCTGGTCGACGCGGAGCACGGGGATTCCCCTGCCGCGGCAGATGGACTGCATGTGACCGGTCAGCCCACCCGAACCGCAGACCACCGCACGCGCCGCCACGATCGCCTCGTACAGACCCGCTTCGAGGGAGGGGGTGACGAGGATCGATCCCTCCAAGGGTCTTCTCGTGCGGTTGCAGATCCCTCGCAGCACACCCTGTGTGCCACCGGTCAGGAGAGATCCCTGAACCCGCCGCCCGTCCACTAGTCCTCCAGAGCTTCGGCGTTCTCTAACCTCAATTGCCGGCGCAGCTGCCGTGGCGTCACGGAGACGTCGGTGAGCCGTCCGACGGCGACCCGGTTGACGACCGCCCTCGTCAGGCGTTCGCGGCGGGACGTTTCCACCGCGAGGACCGAAATCCCGTCCATGGACCGGATGCAGGCGTCCAGCCGGGAATCGAGCAGTTCCCGCTCACGACGCGTGCTCGCGGCCAACCTCCTCACCTCCAGGACGACAGCCTCCCCGAACCGGATCCGGTCCGCTTCCTCTATGTTGCTCACGTGGCCGCGGAATTGGGCTTCGATATCGGCCACCACGTCTTTTTCCGATTCCAGCTGCTCGAGTGCGCGCGCGGCGACCGTGATGGACTGGTTCTTGATGGCGGCGAGATTGAAGGCGAACGCGCCGGTCCGCCCGTTCCGCACGATCTCATCGCCTTCTCTGAGCACACCGACCGCCGAGATCGGGCCGGCCGGCCGGCCGTCAGGGCCCAGCAGCGTCCCGTGGTCGTCGACTTTCAGACCGCGCCCGGTGCGCTCATGGGGCACCGCGATGCCTCTGCGCAGGAGGTTCTCCCAGAGCGAGTGGCCGACCTTGCGGTAGTCCCACTCCCGGCCGAAACCGGACACCACCAGGTCGGCCTCGATCGTCTGTTTCTCCTCGGGGGACACCACCGAGACGGCCAGCCGCCCGCCCTGCGCCGGGGTGATCCGCTCCACCGCGCCGACGACCAGCTTCACCACCCCGTCCGCCGACCGCATCGCCCGCTCGATGATTGCCATCGTGTACTCCACGGCGCCGACCCGCAGCGCGGCGATCGCGGTGCTGAACTCGTCCAGCAGGCTGCGCAGTTCCGCCGAGGGAATCTGCTCGACGGCCTGCGGAAGATGCGGCTCCCACGCCTTGGCCACCCGCTCGGCGACCACCGCCTGCTCGATCCCGGGGTACTCCCTGGCGACCGTCGAGCAGGCGCGCTCCCACTCGGTGCGGACCCGGGCGAGGAACTCCTCGCGGTCGCGGTACGGCTCCAGCAGCGTTCTGGGGCAGGGCAGTTGCAGCACACCGTGTTCGTGGTCGCCGGGGTAGGTGCGAAACAGCGTCCCGCTCCTGGAGATCAGGTGGATCGTGCCGGTGTGCCCCTGACGCAGCAGAAGGCCCGCCGAGTCGTACGCGCTCAGCACGGATCCGACGATCGCGACCCTCGCCTCGGGCGCCAGGCCCGCGAGCTTGGCGACGCCGTCCGCGCTGTAGGCGTTGCGCACGAACGCCGGGTGGTCGAGGACCTCGGAGGCGAACGGCGGCTGCCTGAGTTCGAGGCCGGTCGCGAGAACGACGTGCTCGGCGCGGATCACGGCCTGCTCCCTGTCCCGCCCGGCCCGCCGGCCGTCCGCGGCCGCCTGCCGCACCGTCACCTCGACCCCGCCGGGCAGCACCTCCATGTCGACGGCCTCGCCGTCCGCTTCGACGAGCACGACGCCCGGACAGGCTTCCCCTCTCGCCTGGGCGAGCCGGTCGGTCAGGTAGTCCTGGAAGATCCGGCGGGGCGCCGGGCCCTGCTCGGTGAACTCCAGCTCGGCCCAGGGCGCCGGCCAGTCGCGGCGGTCTGCCTCGGAGTTGGCCCAGCGCACGAAGTCGAGGACGTCCTCCCGGAACACCGACATCCGGCCCGCCTGGATGTTGAACACATGGTCCCAGGGATTGCCCTGGCGGTGATAGGCGACGCCGGCCGAGCGGTACTCCGAACGCCGCTCGAGCAGGACGATCTCCAGCGGCCTGCGCGCGAAGCGAAGCAGCCGGATCGCCGTGGCGGTGCCGGCCAGACCGGCACCGACTAAGACGACGCGCGGAGGTGTGCCTGTTCGACTCATGGCGAAACTCCCGGTGAGTGAGGGAAACCCGGCGCCGCTGTCCCGCGCCGGGCACAAGGGCCGTCGACGGAGTATCCCTCCGGACCAAACCCCTGCGGCCCGGACCGACCGGATCCGCTGTCACCGACGCGATCGGCCGTCACCGGGGGGCGCCGCGCCCGGCGGCGCTCCCCGGCGCTGTGCTGAATCGTGGTCAGGCCAGCGCCGCGCGATCGTCCGTCACCGTGCGGCACTGCCCCGGATCCGGGGCGCGGAAGACCGGCAGGACGGCGACGCCGTCCGCGGCGGCGCGCTCGGCGAACTGCCAGTAGTCCTGCTCGAAGGCGCGCGTCGCCGACATGATCACGATCATTCCGGAGCCCTGGGCGGCCATTTGCTCGACGGCCGTTTCGGCGGCCGTCAGCTGGGCGCCGGCATCCTCGCCTCCGATCGCCACGACGGCGACGTCGATGCCGCCGGTCCACTCCACCAGCTCGGCCGTGTACTCCTGGAGTCGGCCGCGGTCGAAAAGGTCGACCTCGGCCGCTTCGGCAACTCCGCCGGCATCAATTATCCGGCGGGCCGCCGCATCGGCGTTATCGCGTGAAGAATCAGCTAAGAAAATCAGTGCGCGCTGACTGGCGAACGCTCTGACCAGCACAGCGCTGTGCGGGGCCGTGACACCGTACACGACCACCGTTTTGTCCTCGAGGAGCACGAAACACTTCCTATCCACGTTCTGCAGTTACGGGATCTGCATCACCCCGGCGACGAGGGCGACGGCTGCTTTCCCATGAGGCGCCGCGGGCAAGTTCCTTTCCGGACGGCTCGATACGCCGATCGTATGAGAATAATCGCCGAAAGCAAATTCGAAGAGCATTCGAACATTTGCGCCGAAAGTCGGGATATGTTGATCGCGGGCGGCTGTGTCAGCGTCGAGTGCGGCTGGTTCAGCGGGGCGGCATATGCGCGGCGGGCCGGGGCGCGGCGGGCTGGAGGCCGAATCGGCCCCCGGCGAATCGGGGATCTGCCGTGAATCCGGGCCGCGAATCCGGGCCGCGCAGGAGATCCTGGGCACCGTCGGCGTTATGGGGAGAAAATCGGACGAGCCGCTCAACTGGAATGCGGTGGCCGGCGTCGCGGGATGGTGTGCGTACTTTTTCTCCCGCATGTTCCCGTCGGTTGCCGGAGTGTCGCCTCGTGGATTCCTCCCGGCGGCGCTGCCGGAAGAGCCGGAGAAACTCCGGCCGGCCGTGAACGGGGCCGTCGCGGACAGGGGAGCGGGCCTCGCATTCAATAGCGCCGGAGCATTCGGCGCGCGCTGCGGCCGGCGCGCGGGGCCGTCCCCGACGAGCTGCCGGCGACCGAGCGGCTTCGCACCGTGCACCCATGGTGCAAAACCTTACGTCCCTGCCTCGCCCGGGGTGCGGGCCGGGGGCACGGTCCCGGCGCGGGGCACGGCTGCCGGCCGGGGGCCCGGGACACAGCGAAGCTCCGGTCGACGGGCGGCCGGGGAGGGCCGCCCCGTCAACCGGAGCTCCGTCGTCGTGCGGCTGGGTGTCGGGCCGGCTACCGCGCCAGCAGGGCCGCCCGGGGGGCCGTGCGCTCCAGCCACCAGTGGGCGATCAGGAGATTGATCACCCAGCTGGTCCAGGTGGAGAGTTCCACGGCGAAGGAGATGCTGACCTGGAGTCCGGGGAAGGCCAGGATCATCTCGGTCAGCACCCGGCCCCAGGTGGTGCCGAGGGAGATGGCGAAGCTGTAGATCATCCAGCGGCGGTGGTCGACGAACCGGCGCTGGCGGACCGCCCGGTAGCCCAGCAGCGTGGTGACGATCCACAGCACCCCCGACAGGGCCAGCCCGGACGCGCCGAAGGGGGCCAGACTGAAGGGCAGGAGGGCGAACGCCAGCAGGGTCGTGGGCAGCATCGCGACGAAGATGTAGACCCGGCCGCTCACCCGGTGCACCTTCGGGTGGTGACGGCGTATCCAGGGCAGGACCTGGAGGAAGACCGTCACCAGTGCGAGGTTGCCGAGGACGGCGTGCACCACCACGACCAGGTGGTGCTGCGGGAAGTCGGGATCCAGCGCGATCCGGGACTGCTGCGGATCCCCGCTCAGGTAGCGGGGCAGGGCGTACAGCAGGTTGAACACCACGATGACGGCCAGCGCGGCCACCCATGGGCTGTGCCGCCAGCTGGGTGCCGGGCCGGGCGCGCGCCGGGTGCCCGGTCCGCGGTGCCCGGCTCTGGCGGCGGGGGCACCGGTTCCCTCCGTGTTCTGTGTCACCGCGGGGCCTCAACTTTTCTCTAAGGGCGGGGAGTCGGTCAGGGCGGTTCGGTCGGGGCGTGAGCGGTTCAGTGGTGGTATTCGCCGGCGTTGGCGTCCAGACAGTGGCCGGTGACGGCGCGGGCCATGTCGGAGGCGAGGAAGAGCACCACGTCGGCGATCTCGTCCGGTTCGGGCAGCCGGCCGAGGTCGAGGGTGGCCGCGATCTCGTCGTAGATGTCCTGGACGGTGACGCCGCGCTCGCGCGCCCAGTGGCCGAAGCCTTCGCGCAGGGCGTCCGCCCAGATGTAGCCGGGGGCGACGGTGTTGACCCGGATGCCCTGGGGGCCGAGTTCGGTGGCCAGGCTCTGGGCGAGGGACAGCAGGGCGGTCTTGCTCATCTTGTAGGTGCCGAAGAGCCGCTTGGAGTGGTGCAGCACCGCGGAGTTGATCATCACGACCGATCCGCGGCTCTCGGCCAGCGCGGGCGTGAACAGCCGGGTGAGCCGCAGCGCGGCGTACACGTTGGTCTCGAAGCCGGCCCGTACGTCGGCCAGGTCGACGTCGACGAGGTCGGTCAGCGGGGGAACGGCGAAGGCGTTGTTGACCAGGGTGTCGACGCGGCCGAAGGTGTCCGTCACCGCCGTGGCCAGGGCGGCGGCCGACGTCTCGTCGGTGATGTCGGTCGGCACGATGAGCGCCCGGCGGCCGGTCTGCTCGATCTCGGCGGCGATCTGCTTCAGCCGGGACTCGGTGCGGGCGGCCAGGACGACGTCCGCCCCCGACCGTGCCGCCCGAAGGGCTATCGCCCGGCCGAGACCCGGCCCGACACCGGAGACGACGACGACCTTGTTCTCAAGCACGGTGATCCTCCGGAAAGTGGATTCATTGGGGCGGGAGTGCGATCGACAGCGAGTGCCGGAAGACATCGCGGGGGTCGTAGGCCCGCTTGACCTGCTGCAGGCGCGGGTGGTTGTCGCCGTAGTAGATCCGCGGCCAGTCCACCCCCGAGGAGTTGAACGCCGGGTCGGCCAGGTCGGCGTCGGGATACCCGATGTACGCGCCGGAGCTGACGTCGCCGGGGACGGGCACCCCACCGCTCTCCGCGTACACCTCGCGGTAGAAGCGGCGCAGCCACGCGATGTTGGCCTCGTCCTCGTCCTTCGACTGCCAGACCCCGCAGCTGTAGACGACCTTGAGGATCGAGTCGCGCTGGACGGTGGCCGTGGCCTGGGGGGAGACGGTGTTGACCTTCCCGCCGTAGCCCGCGATCACGACGCACGTCGTCGGATTGGACCGGCCGGGATCGGTGAGGTAGCGGTACAGGACCCTTCGCTGCCGCTCGGTGAACCCCTTGCGAAGGTTTCCCGACTTGTCCTTGTAGCGGCCCTTGGGGTCGTTCGGGAAGGTGTACGAGGGCATCCAGGAGCTGAACCAGGGCACGACCTCCCGGGTGTGCACCACCGGTTCGACTCCGACACCCTTGACGACCGCCTCGTACTGCTCGGTGAACACCGCCTCGGCGTCCGGCCCGTCATGGTCGATCACCACCGTCATGCCGAACATCCCCGACGCCCGGTGGGTGGCGACCAGATTGCTCCACAGCCCCGCCGCCGGGCTGCCGGCGTCGTCGTTGTTCTCGTACCAGGCGCAGTAGTTGTCCAGCAGCGTGCCGAAGGCGTCCTCGCTCATGCCGTCCCAGGGCCACATCACCGTGCGCTTGAACACCCGGGCCGGCGCCTTGGGCAGCAGCGCCCCCGGGTCGTCGGATTCGACCCCCGGTGTACGCAGCCAATACCGGGTCACCACACCGAAGTTGCCGCCGCCACCGCCGGTGTGCGCCCACCACAGCTCGCGGTGCGGGTCGTCGTCGGCGGCGGTGGCGACAACGGCCCGGGCCCGGCCGCTCTCGTCGACGACGACCACCTCGACGGCGTACAGGTGGTCGACCACCAGACCGTCACGGCGCGAGAGATGGCCGTATCCGCCGCCCATGACGTGCCCGCCGGCACCGACGTCGAAGCAGGTCCCGCCGGGAATGGTCACCCCCCAGCGCTTGAACAGGGTGCGGTAGACCTCGCCCAGGGTGGCCCCCGCCCCGATCTCGATGGCCCGGCGCCGCGGATCGTGCGCGATGGTGTTCAGCTGGGACAGGTCCAGCAGCACCTCGATGTCCGGCGAGGCGGTGAAGTCCTCGAAGCAGTGCCCGCCGCTGCGGACCGCGATCCGCTTGCCGGCGGCCACCGCGTCCCCGACCGCCGCCACCACCTCATCGGTGCCCACGGGCAGGCACACCCGTTCGGGCCGGCCCGTGAAGCGGTGGTTGTAGCCCTGGACGAGGTTCTCGTAGCGGGCGTCCCCCGGCTCGATCGCCAGCGGGGAGACCGATTCAACTCCCTTGCCTGTCATGCCTGTTCGCGCCTTCCTGTGCCCGGTGTCGCAAGCGACGCTCGCACCTCGCCGCCCGGGGCGGCATCTCGCGGATTGCGCTCTTCCTCCAACAACCCGAGGGACTTCGCCAGCGCTTCGGTGTCCACGCGCACCCGGGGCCCCAGCCGCGGCCGCTGGCCGGCGTCGGAGTACTTCCTGGGCGTGGCGCCACTGGTACGGCGCAGCACGGTCATGCTGTTCTGGCGCAGCTTGTGGTTCTCCAGCAGGCTCAGCACCTCGAACTCGCCGGGCCGCAGCCGCTGGCTCTCGGCGATGTACTTCAGGATCGCCTCACCCTCCGGGTAGGTCATCAGGTAGTGCATGACCACGATCCCGCCGTCGGGGTCGATCAGATCCCAGCAGTTCTCGAAGAAGTACAGGCAGTCCCAGGCATCCACCCAGGCGAAGTCGATGGGCCGAAACTCCGCGGGCAGATGCTTCATCGCGCCGCGCATGTCGGAGTTGACCACCGTGACCCGGTCGGCCAGGCCGAGTTCGGCCAAAGCCTCGGTCACCTGAGGCGCGGACGACGACGCGTCGGAGAGATCGTCGATCGCGACGAACTCGGGCCGGTAGGGCCGAAGGTAACGCGACGGCACCAGCAGCGCCGGCTCGGCCTCCACCCACTCCTCGTCCAGCTCCCGGCCGTCCCTGAGATACGGCAGGGTCTTGCGGGCCAGTCCCTCGGCCTCGGCCTCGGCCAGCGCCTCGACCTCGGCCAGCGCCCGCGCCAGGAACGGCGTGGTGTGCCCCATGCCGATCTCCAGCACCCGGCGCGGCCGCACCAGGTGGATCAGCGAGGACAGCAGCGGCGCCACCACCTCGGTTCCCATGCCGGGCATCCGCAGCCGCTCGACCACGGCCCGAAACCGCCCCTCGTCGGCCGGCACCTCAGGAGACATCGCCGGCCCCCCTGCCCTGCTCGTACTCGACGGCCTGGTACAGCGCCTTGATGTTGCCGCTGCCGAACGAGCGCGCCCCCATCCGCTCGATGACCTCCAGGAAGAGCGTCCCCCGCGGGTGCACGGACCGGGTGAAGATCTGGAACAGCTGCCCGTCGTGATCCTCGTCGATCAGGATGTTCAGCCGCTCCAGCTCGCCGACCGAATGCCCCAGCGGCGTCAGCCGCTCCAGCAGCAGCCGGTAGTACGCCTCCGGAGTGGGCAGGAAGTCCACCCCCCGGGAGGCGAGCGAACCCACCGAGCGCACGATGTCGTCCGTGGCGAAGGCGATGTGCTGCACCCCGGGCCCGTTGTGGCTCTTCAAGAACTCGTCCAGATGACCGGTGGCCTTGCTCTGATCCGGCTCGATCAGGGTGAGGGTGACCGCACGGGAGCGGCTCTGCACCACCTTGGTGATCATGACCTGGGCGTCGACCTCGATCCGCTCGGTGAAGACCAGCTCGAAATCGAGGACCGTCCGGTAGAACAGGACCGTCGCGTCGATCTGCCCGGGCTCGACGCAGATCGCGAAGTGGTCGATCTCCGTCAGCCCACAGCCGGCGTCCCCGGAAGCCTCCTGCCCGACCGGCGCAAGCCCGACCGGCGAGAGCCCGGGCAGCGCACGCTCCCCGCTGCCGCCGGCGCGCTCCACGAACGTGTGCGTCATGTCGCCGATCCCCGCGATGGTCGCGACGACCAGGCCGTCGCGGGCGACGGGCGCGGACACCGGCCGCGCGCCGCGGCGGACCGCTTCGGCGAAGGCGGCGCCCGCGTCCGCGACGCCCAGCGCGATGTCGGCCACCCCGTCCCCGTGCCGCTCCACGTACTCCGCCCCAAGATGACCGGCCGCGACCGGCTCGCTCAGCAGCAGCCGGATCCCGCCCCGCCCCAGCGCCAGCGACCGCACCCCCACCGGCCCCGGCCCGCCCTTTGAACGCGCGTACACCGTCAGGCCGTACCCCCCGGTCAGCCAGTCCGCCGCACGCGCCAGGTCCGCGACATAGAACCCGACATGGTCGAGGACCATGTCCGAGAACGCCGCCGCGGCCGCCGGGGCCGCTTCTAACCGTCCGCTCATCGTCCTCTCCTTCAGTTCGTCCGCAGGCGCCGCGCGAGAGCGCGCGGCCGAAGGTCGCTCCAGTGCTCGTTCACGTAACCCAGCGCAGTGGCGCGATCGGCCGGAGGCAGGGCCACGGTCCATCCGCCCGGCACCGGCGCGGCGGCCGGCCAGAGCGAGTACTGGCCCTGCGCGTTGACAAGGACCGAGAACAGGGCGCTCTCGTCGTCGAAGGGGCCGCTCATCGTCGCTCTCCTTCCGTCCGCTCCTCAGGCGCCGGCCCGGCCGGCCCCAGGAGCCCGTCCAGTCCGAGCACCGTCGGCGCGTCGAAGAACTGGGTGATCGTCACGTCCGTGTCGAACAGCGACCGGATGCGGCTGATCAGCCGCATCGCCGCCAACGACTGCCCGCCCAGGTCGAAGAAGCTGTCGTCGATCCCGACCCGGCCCACCTCCAGCGCCTCCGCGAACAGCGCGCACAACGTCCGCTGCCGCTCGTTCAGCGGCTCCCGCCCGCCGGCGGGCCCCGACTCCGGCCCCGGCTGCGGCAGCGCCCGCCGGTCCAGCTTCCCGTTGGGCGTCAGCGGCAGCTCCGCTACGGCGACGAACGCGCTCGGCATCATGAAACCGGGCACCAGCCCCGCCATGTGCGCCCGCAGACCAGCCGCCTCGAAGCCCTCTCCCGCCGCCACGTAGTACGCCACGAGCCGCCGGTCCCCGGCCGCCGACACCACCCCCGCCACCGCGGCCTGAGCGATACCCGGGTACCGCGCCAGCGCCGCCTCCACCTCGGCGAGCTCCACCCGGAAACCGCTCACCTTGACCTGCTCATCGGCCCGGCCCAGCACCTCCAGCAGACCGTCGCCGCCCAGACGCACCAGGTCCCCGGTGCGGTACATCCGCTCCCCGGGCGCACCGAACGGGTTCGCCACGAAACGCTCCGCCGTCAGATCGGGCCGCCCGAAATACCCCCGGGCCAGACCCCGCCCGGAAATATGAAGCTCACCGACACCGCCCGCCGCGACCTCGTTCAGGTCCTCGTCCAGGACGTGCAGCCGCACACCGTCCATCGCCCGCCCCACCGCCACCGGACCGTCGGCGCGATACGGCGCGGTCATCGGCAGATGCGTACTGAACAGCGTCACCTCGGTCGCCCCGTACATGGCCCGCACCACCAGACCCGCATTGGCATCGAGCGCCTGCCGGACGGCGGCCGGCGCGATGACATCGCCACCGGTCAGCACCTCGCGCACCCCGGCCAGACACCCCGGATCCGCCTCCATCAGCACCCGGAAGAGACCCGCGGTCAGATGGACGCCGGTGATCCGCTCCTCGGCGATCAGCCGGCGCACCAGAGCCACGTCGATCTCCCCCACGGGGGGCACCGCGATGGTTCCGCCGTGCAGCAGCGGAACCCACAACTCATAGGTGGAGACGTTGAACGCGTAGGGCGCCAGCGCCAGCACCCGCTCGTGCCGGCCACCCTCCCAGATCGAGTCCAGGGCCAGACCCAGCGCCTCCTGATGGGTGACGGCCACCCCCTTGGGCACCCCCGTCGAACCCGAGGTATGGATGACGTACGCCAGCTGCGCCGCCTCGACCGGGACGCCCGGGTCGCTCGCCGGGTAGGGGGCCAGGCCCTTCTCACCCTCGACGGTCACGACCGCGGCGGCGCCCTGCGGCACGCCCCGCCCGCGCGTCTCCTCGTCCACCAGCAGGACGGGCACGGCGCAGTGATCCATGATCGACCGCATGCGCTCGAGCGGGTACGCGCTGTGCAGCGGGAGGTAGCAGCCGCCGGCCTTGAGGATCGCCAGGATCGCCACGACCACGTCCACGGACCGTTCCATCAGCACCGCGACCGGCGTCTCGGCCGATACTCCGAGCTCACCCAGCCGGTGGGCCAGCCGGTTGGCGCGCTCGTCCAGCTCCCGGTACGTCAGGCGGTATCCGCCGGAGGAGAGCGCGATCGCATGAGGCGTCCGGCGTGCCTGTTCGGCGACATTCCCGTGCAGGGAAGGGGAAGTCATGGTCTTCTCCGATGTGTGGGATCAGCTGTCGAGAAGGTCCTGAACGGATTGCCCCAGGTCGGGGAACGAAGAAAGGTCCGGGACCGTCCATCCGTTGAGGTCGTACTCCGCCATGCACTCGTCGACGAGGCCCTTGTAGGAATCCAGGTGCCCATTGGCCATCTGCGAGAACAGCAACTCGATCCGGGTGTTCTCGTGATTTCCCGCGTAGTTCAGCTCGTAGAGTTCATGACGCCCGCCGAATTCACTGCCCACGGCGTCCCACAGCAGTTTCATCAGCTTGACGCGGTCGACCGCCTCGACACCGCCGGATCCGCGGACGTACTTGTCCAGATACGGCCGGATCTCCGGATTGGCGAAGTCCCGGGAACTGGAGTTGACGTAGATCAGCCCGCTGGCCACGTCCTGCAGCACGATCTCCCTGATCCGCGGATAGCCGACCTGCATGAACCAGCGGTAGGCCAGGCCGTACTGGGGGTTGGGCAGCACCGCGCCGTTGTGCCAGGCGACCGGGTTGCGGGCGGCGGCGTCCGACAGACCCTGGAACAGGTTGCGCCAGGCCAGTACCTCACCCAGGCGGCTCTGCACACCGCGGAAGTCGCTCGTGCCGGTGATGTCGAGGGCCTTGGCCAGCAGCCCGGCGATGAACTCCAGCTTCACCGCGAGCCGCGTGCAGCCGTGGAAGGTGAAACGCTCGATGAAGCCCGACTGGCCGGTGAACATGCGGATCTTCTCCGGCTGGCCGTAGACGAAGACGTTCTCCCAGGGGATGAGCACCTTGTCGAGCACCAGGATGGTGTCGTTCTCGTCCAGCCGTGAGGACAGCGGGTAGTCGAACGGGCTGCCCATCGCCGCGGCCGTCGCCGTGTACGACGTGCGGCAGATCAGCTTCATGCCGGCGGCGTCCATCGGCACCGTGGCCACCAGCGCGAAGGTGCGGTCCTTGATCGGCAGGCCGTAGTGGGCGATGAAGTTGTAATGCGTCAGCGCCGAACCGGTCGCCACGACCTTCGCCCCCGACACCACCAGGCCGGCGTCCGTCTCCCGCTCGACATGGACGAACACATCGGCCACCTGGTCCGGCGGCAGACTGCGGTCGACCGGCGGGTGCACGATCGCGTGGTTCCAGTACAGGACCTTCTCCTGGGACTCGGCGTACCAGCGCCGCGCGTTGTCCGCGAACGGCTCGTAGAAGTCCGCGTTCGCGCCGAGCGTGCCGAGGAACGACGCCTTGTAGTCGGGACTGCGGCCCATCCAGCCGTAACTCAGCCGCGCCCAGGCGGCGATGGCCTGCTGGGCACCGACCAGGTCCTCGGCGCTGCGCGGGGTGGTGAAGAACCGGTGCGTGAAACCGTCGCTGCCGGTATCGGTCGGCGCCGTCAGCACCGGGCTGTGGCGCGGATCGTGCAGCGCGTCGTAGAGCCGGGCGACCATCCGGACCGGATTGTGGAACGCGGGGTGCGCGGTGACGTCCTTGACACGCTCTCCGTAGAGGTAGATCTCGCGATCGTCGCGGAGGCTGTCGATGTATTCCTGACCGGTCAGCGGACGCGTCTTCCGCACGGTCTTGTCACTGCCATCGCGACCCTCGGTCATCAGACGCCTTCCGTTTCCACCGCCTCGAAGGAACATCTCAGAGCGTGGCAGCCCGATCGCGCCCGGGCTTCTCTCAAGCTGCGCAGCCCGAACACCGCCCGAACCTCCGACTGGGCAACCTCAAAGATGCCCGTGCCGCAACGCGCACAAATCATTGGCAGGGCCCGAAGGCAGGCCCTCCGGCAAGACCTCCAAAGGAGAACACCCGAATGAGGAACCGCATCGACATTGACATATGGGTGCCGGTCTACCCGTTCATGCCGTACTTCCTGGACCGGACCCGAGAGCTCGCCGAGAAGTTCACGACCGCCCATCCCGAATACCGGATCCAGGTGACGGGCGCGGACTGGCTGGCCCTGCCGCAGGCCGTCAACGACGCGGCCCTCAAGGGCGCCGCTCCGACCATCGCGCAGTACTTCTACACCTCCACCCAAGAGGCCCGCGACGCCAAGAACCCCAGCGGCCGGCCGCTGTTCACCTCGGTGGAGCGGGCGATCGCGGGCCGCACCGAGATCCTCGGCGAGCCGGTCGTCCTCGACGACATCACCGACGCGGCCCGCCGCTACTACACCTTCGACGGCGAGGTGGCGGCCATGCCCCCGCTCACCTCCACCACCCTGCTCTACGCCAACACCAGCCTGCTCAAGCGCGCCGGACTCGACGACGCCCCCCGGACCTGGGCCGAGCTGGAGGCCGCCTGCCGCGCCGTCGTCGCGCTGCCCGACGGTCCGGCCCACGGGATCAGCTGGCCCAACCACGGCTGGCTGTTCCAGCAGGCCGCCGCCCAGCAGGGCGCGCTTCTCGCCGACCACGACAACGGCCGGACCGGCAGGGCCGAGAAGACGCGTCTGGACTCGCCGGCCATGGCGGCGTACTTCCACTGGTGGCGGCGGATGCACCAAGACGGGCTCTACCTCTACCGCGGCAGGCCGACGACCGACCAGAGCGACTGGGACGCCAACTTCCGTGCCTTCGCCGACCAGAACGTCGCCTTCACCCTCACGACCTCCGTCGAAGCCGAACGGATGATCGCCGCCGGCCGGGACGGCGGCTTCACGGTGCAGGCGTGCCGGATGCCGTACAACGAGCAGGTGCCCTACGCGGGCAACGTGATCGGCGGTGACGCGCTCTGGCTGGCGGACGGCCTGGACACGGACACCCAGGACGGGGCGCTGGCGTTCATGCAGTACCTCAACGCCCCGCGGGCCGCCGCCGACCGCCACCGCGACACCGGCTTCATCGCGGTCACCGACGGCTCCTTCCACCTGCTCGACCAGGAAGGATGGTTCGAAGCGAACCCGCACTTCCGCACGGCCCTGGACCAGCTCGCCGCCAACGACGGCTCACCCGCCGCGCAGGGCGCGGTACTCGGGGACTTCGCCGGGATCCAGCAGACCCTCACCCAGGCCATGCACGACGTCCTGGTCTCCGACGTCGACGTGCACACGAGCCTGACCCGCGCCAACGCCCGCGCCCAGCAGCTCCTCGACGCCTACAACGACGGGGTGCGCGGCCTGCGCCCCAAGGGGCCGATCACCGTCGGCTGAGCCGGGTCGGGTGCGGGGCCCGTCCGGCGCCCCGCACCCGCCCGCCGGGCGGCCCGCGGCTCATCCCGGAATGCCCAGCGGGGCATCCGGCGCGTCGACCACCTCCGACAGCGTCTGCCGGAACCGGTCGACCATCGCGGCCACCGAACTCTCGTCGTAGAGGTTGCTGTTGTACTGGATGCCCGCGACCACATCGCCGGCCGGGTCGAGATTGAGCGTCCACAGCGCACCGTTGGGCACGTCCGAGCCCACCGGCTGGGAATCCAGCCGGCGCCGTATCTCGGTGTACTCCAGATCGCCGATCCGAGTCCCGTCCAGCACGAACGGGAACGGGAACACCTGAAAGACACAGGCCGCCCGGTCGTCCTCCATGACCGGCCCCATCAGATCGGGCGCCTCCGCCAGGATGTGGACCGAGGCGATGTCGTGGGAGTACGCCTCCAGACAGGAGGTCCTGATCCGGGCCACCACCTCGGAGAAGTCCCGGCAGCCGGCCAGCTCGGTGCGCAGCGGCAGCAGGTTGAGGAACGGCCCGACCGTGTACTGGAACCGCTCCTGGTCGCGCCCGGGGGAGAACGTCGGCACCACGACGTCGGTGCTGCCGGTGGTCCGCTGGACCATGAGCGCGAACGCGCCGAGCAGCACCATGAACGGCGTGCTGCGCAGAGCCTTGGCCATGTCCACCGCCCGCGACACCAGAGGGGCGTCGATGCCGAAGCGGTACACCGCCGTGGACTCCGGCAGGCCGGACGACTTCGGCCGGTCGGTGGGAACGGACACGATGCGGGCACCGGCGAGGTTCTTGCGCCAGAAGTCGCGCGCACGCTCCGCCGCCGCGCTCGCCGCGAACTCGTGCTGCCAGGCGACGAATTCACGGTAGGGCAGAGCCGGCGGCAGTTCGGGCACCGCGTGACCACGGCGCGCGGCATACAGGCCGGCCAGATCGCGGATGATCCGCCGGACCGACCATCCGTCGGCCGCGGTGTGGTGCACGATCAGGACCAGAACCGACGAGGTCTCGTCGATGCGCAGCAACGTCGCCTTGATCAGGGGCAGTTCCCGCGCGTCGATCGTGCCGGACTCCACCTCGGTCAGCAGCCGCTCCGCCGCCCGCTCCCGCCCGCCCGCGTCGACACCGCCACCGTCGACACCGCCCCCGTCGACACCGGCCGCCTCCCGTACGTCCCACCGCACCGGGACCGGTGGCCGGACCCGCTGATACCAGCCCTCCTCGCCCCGCACGACTTCCGTACGCAACGCCTCGTGGCGGGCCACCACGTCGTCCAGGGCCTCTCGCAGGGTGTCGACGTCCACCGCTCCGCGCAGCCACCAGCCGTGGACGATGTGGAACCGCGGGCCGGACGGCCCCTCGTCGTCACCCCGGTCGAACCCGTAGAGGAACTCCTGATTCAAGGAGAGGGGAATCCTGCCGGCCGCGTCGCCGGCCCGTGACGTGCTGTCGTGGCTCATAGGGGGTCTCGTCCTCCCGCCGGGATCAGCCGAACGTTCCCGCCGAACCCTAGCCCCGACGATTGCGCGCGGGTTCTTCCGTCATGCTGGCAATCGGGGAGATGCGCCGGCGTATCGCGGGCGGGGACCGTGGCTGCCAGTGAGATCCATCCAGGAGTGAACGGCGAAGGAGCTGCGCTGGCATGACGGCCACCACGATTCCCGCTTCCGGGCCGCCGTCCCGGCCCGAACCCGATGTGACGCCCGCCGAGATCATCGCCAGGGCCGAGGCCATCGCGCCGACCCTCGTGGCCCGCCAGGCGGAGACCGAGCAGCGCACGTACTACGCCCAGGACACCCATGAGGCGTTCTCCGACGCGGGCTTCTACCGGCTGCTGGTGCCCCGGCGCTACGGCGGCTACGAGTTCGGCGTCGACACCTTCCTGCAGGTGTCGATGACGCTCGCCCGGGGCTGCCCCTCGACGGCGTGGATGTTCTGCCTCGGGGCCACCCACGCCCTCCCGGTCGCCTCGCTGTTCGGCGAACGGGCCCAGGCCGAACTGTTTCGCGGCGGCGACTTCATCTGCCCGGCGACCATCGTGCCCTCCGGCTCGGCCAAGCCGACACCGGACGGGGACTGGGCGCTGGAGGGAACGTGGAAGTACTGCTCGGGCTCCCCGTACGCGACGCACTTCCTCGGCCATGTCCCGGCTCCCGGCCCCGACGGACAGCCCGCGGCACCGATGCTCTTCGTCGCCCCGCGCAGCGAGTTCCGCCGCCTCGACGACTGGGGCGGCCAACTGGGCCTCAAAGGCAGCGGATCGCACAGCATCGTCATCGACAACGGCACGATCCCCGGGCACTTCGCGCTTCCCGGGACGCATATGAGCGAGGCCGACACCACCGGCGGCACACCGGGCAGCCGGCTGCACGCCAACCCCGAATACGGCGGCGGCCCCCTCAGCTTCATGCTGCTGGAAGTGTCCTCTCTCGCCGTCGGCATGGCCCAGGGCGCGCTGGACGCCTACGAGGAGCTCATGCGCTCACGCACCACCCTGTTCCCCCCGATCGTCACCCGGGCCGAGGACCCCGACTACCAGTTCTGGTACGGGGAGGCGGCCGGACTCATCGCGACCGCGGAAGCCGCCCTGCGCCAGGCGATCGCACAGTGGCGCGACCTGTGCGCCGACGGCCCCGGAGCCTTCACCCGGGAGCACGACCTGCGCATCGCCACCATCTGCCGCGAGGTCGTCCGGCTGTGCTGGCGCGCCGTGGAGGGGCAGCTGTTCCCCACGGCCGGTTCCAGCGCCGTCCGGCACGGCGAGCGCATCGAGCGGGTCTGGCGTGACCTGTCCACCCTGCACAGCCATGCCGGGATCGGCGTCCTTCTGAAATCGGTGACCACGCGGGAACTGGCCCGCGCCCACTTCGGCATCACGTAGCCGACACCCACGAAAGGAACCGGCCCATGACCGGGATCGACCCGCCGGCGGTGACGATCGCCCACCCCGGCCAGGCCTCGTTCGCCGCGGCGACCGCCGTGTTCAACCTGGCCGCTCCCCTCCGGCCCGCCGCGGCCGTCACGGTCCGCACCGCCGAACACACCCGGGCGGCCGTCCGGCACGCGGTCGCCGAACGGCTGTGGGCGCGGCCGCACACCAGCGGGCACGCCTCCGCCTCGGCCCGCCCGATGCACGACTCGCTGCTGATCCGCACCGAACCGTCCGGGCCGGTCGAGATCGACACCACGACCGAAACCGCCCGCGTCCCGGCCGGAACACGCTGGGGTGCGGTCGTCGAGGCGGCCGCCGCACACGGGCTGGCCGCCGCGCACGGGACGTCGTCGACCGTCGGCGTGGTCGGATACCTGCTGCGCGGCGGGATCAGCGTCTACGGCCGGCACACCGGGCTCGCCGTCAACACCGTCCGCGCCATCGAACTCGTCACCGCCGACGGCGAGTCGCGCCGCATCGACGCGGCCTGCGACCCGGAGCTGTTCTGGGCGCTGCGCGGCGGGGGCGGCGGCTTCGGCGTGGTCACCGCGGTCGAGATCGGCCTGTTCCCGGCGGCCCGGGTGATCACCGGTGCCGCGTTCTGGCCCGCATCGCACGGCCCCGAGCTGTTCTCCCGCTGGATCCGCTGGACCCATCACGCCCCCCGGGCCGTCACCACGGCACTGCGCGTGATGAACCTGCCGGCCGTGCCCGGCATCCCGCCCGAGCTGACCGGGGGACCGGTGGTGTGCCTGACCGGCACGGTCCTCGCCCCCACCGACGACGATCCGGCGCACGCCCGGCTACTGGCCGACGACCTCCTCGGACCGCTCCGCGCCGTCGCCCCGACGCTCCTCGACACCTGGAGCGACACCGCGCCGACCGCGGTGACCGCCTCCCACATGGACCCCGCCGACCCGGTGCCCGTGGTCGGCGACCACCTGCTGCTCTCCGCGCTCGACCAGGACGGAATCGACACCTTCCTCCGGCTGCTCGGCGAGGGATCACGCTCGCCGCTGGTCAACGCCGAACTGCGCCAGCTCGGCGGCGCACTCGCGACCCGTGCCCCCCACGGCGGCGCACTGAGCGCTCTCGACGCGGACTTCGCCTTCACCGCCGGCGGCCTTGCGGCCGATCCGGCCGCGGCGGACATGATCGCGGCGTACTGCGCCAAGGTCCGCTCGGCGCTGGCCCCCTGGGACACCGGATGGACCGCGCCCACCCTGGTCGAAAGCCCCGACCAGCCCCAGCGCCACCTGACGCCCGACGCGATCGCCCGGGCGGACCGCGTCCGCCGCCGCGTCGACCCGTCCGGAATCTTCCGCCACGACATCCCCCCGGGCGCCTCCGCCCGGTACTGACGACAAAGGAAAGGGAGGTCACGCGCGGCCGCAACGATGTCGAATCCCGGCCACCGGCACCGACGTACGGGCGAGTGACGTCTGCACAGGGCGTCCGCGACGTCAGGAGCGCAGGTGTGAAGTACATGCTGATACTGCACATGGACCCCGCCGCGTGGGACGCCCTCACGGACGCCGACCGCGCGGAGTTCGTGCAGGGACACCGCGCCTTCCACGACATTGTCGCGGAAGCGGGTGAACTGATCGCCGCGCACACCCTGGCCCACGTGTCGCAGAGCACCGTGGTCCGCGTGGTCGGCGGCGCCGTGTCGGTCACCCGCGGCCTGCCCGCCACCTCCCCGATCCAGTTCTCCGGCTTCTACCTGATCGACTGCGAAACAGCCGAGCGCGCCCACGAGCTGGCCGCACTCGTCCCCGAGGCCCGCACCGCCGGGCTGGGCATCGTGGTGCGGCCGATCATGCAGCCCTCCGGCATCGAGATGTGACCGCGGGCGCGCCCGCCCACCGGGACATCGGACCCTGTCGCCCAGCCATTCCATGCACGGGAGAAAGAGGTCGCACATGAGTTCGCCGTCACCTGCCCGTCCGAGAACACTGCGCTCACTGGAAGGGCTGCGCGCCCTCGCCGTCGTCTTCGTCTTCGCGAGCCACGCACTCGTCCTCGGCGCGTTCACCTCCGGCGACGCCGCCGCCGTCTTCAACACCGCGACCGGCGAAGGGCGCATCGGGTTCCTCGCCGTGTCGTTCTTCTTCGTCCTGAGCGGATTCGTCCTGACCTGGTCGGCCAAGCCCAGCCAGAGCGCGACCGGCTTCTGGCGGCGCAGGCTGATGCGCATCGGCCCCTGCCACCTGCTCATCGGCGCCATCGCCCTGACCCAGTTCGCCGCCGCGGGCGAGACGATCCGATGGGGCCCCGCACTGGCCAACGTCTTCCTGGTGCAGAACTGGTGGCCCAGCCAGGACCTGATCATGTACCAGTTCAACGGCGCCACCTGGACCCTGGCCGTCGAAATGCTGTGCTACGCGATGTTTCCCCTGCTGATCCGCTGGGTGCGCCGGCTCAGCACCCGAACCCTGTGGTACTGGATCGTCGGCCTGGGCGTCGTCGCCGTCCTGATCCCGCTGATCAGCTACCCCCTGCTCTCCGGATTCCCGCCGAGCAAGTTCTACCCCCTGGGCTCATGGCCGCAGCTGTGGGCGCTGTACTTCTTCCCGCCCGTCCGGGCCATCGACTTCGTCATCGGCATGCTCCTCGCCCGGATCATCGCCACCGGAGCATGGCCCAACATCCGGATCCTGCCCGCCGTCGCGGTCAACCTCGGCGTCTTCCTGCTCCTGTTCCAGCTGCCCATACCCTTCGGGATCGCCGCCCTCTACCCCATCCCCACCGCACTGCTGATCGGCGCCCTGGCCACCAGAGACCTCTCCGGCCGCACCACCATCCTCGGCAGCCGCTTCATGGTGTGGCTCGGCGAACTGTCCTTCTCCTTCTACATCATCCACATCACCGTCATGTTCGCGGTGCACGCCGCCTTCGCCGGCGACCTGGTCGGCTACGCCCACGCCTACACCCCGACCCAGTTCAGCACCCCCGTCGCCATCGCGTTCATCATCGCCCTCTACGCCCTGTGCGTCGCCCTGGCCTGGGTACTGAACAAAACCGTCGAACTGCCGGCCATGCGCCGCTGGAGCCGCCCCGCGTCCGAACGCGCCACCCGCCGCCCCGAACCCGAACCCCAGCCACAGACCTGACCACCCGTCATATCCACGAGAGGAGACGACCCATGGCCGACATCACCGACCCCCCGTCCTACCCGATGCCGCGAACCTGCCCGTACGCCCTTCCGGACGGATACCGCCAACTGCGTGAACGCCCGACCCTGGGCAAGGTCAAGCTGCCCAACGGCAAACTCGCCTGGGCCGCCACACGCTACGAAGACGTCAGGGCCATGCTGGGCGACAACCGGTTCAGCTCCGACCTGCGCCACCCCGGATTCCCGGTGATGATGGACCACCAGGTCCCCGCACCCGAGTTCTCCACCTCACTGGTGGGCATGGACCCGCCCGAGCACACACTGGCCCGCCGCGCGGTGGCCACCGACTTCACCCCGCGCAGCGCCCGGCTCATGCGGCCCCGCGTGCAGGAGATCGTCGACGAGTACATCGACCGGATCCTGGACGGGCCCCGTACCCTCGACCTCGTCGACGCGTTCGCCAACCCCGTACCCCTGCTCGTCATCTGCGAGCTGATCGGCGTCCCCTTCGCCGACCGCGACTTCTTCCTGCGGATCTCCCTGACGGTCATGAACGCCACCACACCCGAGGCCGGCGCCCAGGGCGTGGCGGAGCTGATGGGCTACATGGACAAGCTGGTGACCGGGAAGGAGAAGGAGCCGACCGACGACGTCATCGGACGGCTCGCCGCACGCCGCGGCGAGGCGGGCGTCCCCGACCACCGCGACCTGGCGGCCATGGCCTTCATGCTGCTGATGGCCGGACACGAGACACCCGCCAACCTCATCGGACTGGGCGCCATGCTGCTCCTGGACCGCCCCGACCTGCGCCGCGCCCTCAGCGACGACCCGTCACGCTGGCCGGCGGCCGTCGACGAGATGCTGCGCTACTTCACCATCGCGGAGATCGCCAACTCCCGCGTGGCCCTGGCCGACGTCGAAATCGGCGGCGTGCGGATCGCGGCCGGCGAGGGAGTGATCGGCCTGACGGTGGGAGCCAACCGGGACCCGGAGCGCTTCACGGACCCCGACACCTTCGACCTCGACCGCGGCGACCAGCGCAGCCTCGCCTTCGGGTACGGCACACACCAGTGCCTCGGCCAGCACCTGATGCGCATCGAACTGGAGGTCGCCCTCAGGACGCTGTTCGACCGCATACCCGGCCTGCAACTCGCCGAGCCCGTCGAAGCACTGCGGTTCAAGGAGGAACACGTCAACTACGGCCTGCACGCACTGCCGGTCACCTGGTGAGGGGGTACGCATGCGGATCCGCACCCACCGGGACACCTGCATCGGCGCTGGCCGGTGCTACCTCGTGGCGCCCGAACTCTTCGACCAGCGCGATGACGACGCGACCGTCGTCGTCCTGGCCGAGCAGGTGACGGGCACCGGGCTGGACAAGGCACGCGAGGCAGCCGACGAATGCCCCACGCGCACGCTGTACCTGACCGAGGAATAGGACACGGCGCGGCCCTCGGGGTGCGGCCGACCGCACCCCGAGGACCGCGCCGCCGTTCACTGCGGTGCGTCGGCTGCGCGGCCCTGCCGCTGGAAGTACACCCCGGCCAGGACCGCCAGCCCGATCAGGATGGCGGTGGAGACGCCGGCGACGACGTTCAGCCCGGTCAAAAACGCGTCGTGCGCCGAGTCCAGCAGCGCCGCCGAAGCGTCCGGCCCGAGGCGCGACGCCTCCGCGGCCGCCCCGGCGACGGTCTCGCGCGCACTGTCGGCGGCCGCAGGGTCCAGGCCCGCGGGCAGATCGCCGCTCACACGGTGGGAGTAGACCGCCGAGCCGATCGTGCCGAGGACCGCGAGACCGAGCGCGCCGCCCAGGTAGTTCGACGTCTCCGCCATCGACGCGGCCGAACCCGCCCGCTCAGGCGGCACCGATCCGACCACCAGGCCGGTGCCGAGCGCGAACATCGGACCGGCCCCCAGGCCGATGATCCCCGTGCCGAGCACCATCGGCCACGCCCCGTGCTCGTCGTTCACCACGATCAGCAGCGCCGCCCCGATCGCGGACAGCAGCAGACCGCCGATGATCGCGGTCCGCGGCGTGATCTTCTGCGTCAGCGCCGGCGTGGACATCGTCCCCACCGCCATGCACAGACCCATCGGCATGAACCACAGCGCCGAGGCCAGCGCCGAGTAACCGAGCACCGTCTGCAGCAGCTGCGTGACGGCCAGCGCCGTACCCGCCAGGACCATCCCCGTCAGCGCCAGCGCCGACAGCGTCAGCGTGAACGAGCTGTTCGCGAAGAGCCTGAGGTCGAGCAGCGGGTCCTCGGCGTGCAGCTGACGGCGCACGAACAGGGTGCCGAACACCAGACCCACGACCAGCGCCCCCCACGCGGCCACAGAGCTCCCGTTCCCCAACGACAGCGCCTTGACCGCGTACACCACCGGCAGGATCCCGAGCAGCGACAGCGCGACACTGGTCAGGTCGAGACGCCGTGCCTGCTGCGTGCGGAACTCCGGAAGCACCACGGGCCCGGCGATCAGCACCACCGCCGCGACCGGGATGGCCAGCAGGAACACCGCACCCCACCAGAACGGGACGAGGAGCAGCCCGCCGAACACCGGCCCGAGCGCGGCGCCGGTGAAGGTGCAGGTCGCCCAGATCGAGATGGCCTTCCCCCGCTCCCTGTCGTCCCGGAAGATGTTGCTGATCAGAGCGAGCGTCGACGGCATCAGCGTGGCGCCCGCCATGCCCTGCACACCGCGCGCCACGATCAGCATGTTCGGGCTGGTCGCCCAGGCGCAGACGAGCGAGGCCACGGCGAACACCGCCATGCCGATCATGAGGAGCCGGCGGCGTCCGATCCGGTCGCCGAGCGTTCCCATGGTGATGACCAGCCCGGCGACCATGAACCCGTAGGCGTCGGTGATCCACAGCTGCTGGGAATTACTGGCACCCAGGTCGGCGGTGAGCTCGGGCAGAGCCAGGAGCAGGACGTTCGCGTCGAGCGCGACCAGCAGCGTCGGCAGAGCGAGGACCGCGAGCGCCCACCAGCGCCGCGATCCGGTATCAGTGAGGCTTTGATCCTCCGTGGTGACCGACATGTCGTGTGGTCCTCTCGCTCGTCAGAGTGTCGTTCACGACGTCGTCGGAGCGAGAAGGGAAATCTTGCGCCCGATCACGGAACTTTTTCGCAAAGGCGCCCGCTCACGGCACCGCGGATCACCCGCCGCCGCCCACACGGTCCGCCCGCGACTCCAGGAAACGCCGCTCCGGAAGACTGGCCGTGCGCCGCGCCGCCTCCCGGTAGCTCTCACGCGCCCCGGCCGGGTCCCCGGCCATCTCCAGCAGATGACCGCGCACCGCGTGCACCCGGTGATGGTCGGCCACCCGGTCGTCCTCGGCGAGAGACCGCAGCAGATCCAGACCCGCCGCCGGGCCCTGAGCCATGGCCACCGCGACGGCGTGATTCAGCGTGACCATCGGATTGGGCGACACCTGCTCGAGCAGCCGGTACAGGATCACGATCTGCCGCCAGTCGGTCTCCTCCGCGCTCGGCGCGTCCGCGTGCACCGCGGCGATCGCCGCCTGCAGCTGATACAGGCCCATCGGCTCACGGGCCAGCACCTCCGTCGTCAGCGCGACACCCTCCTTGAGCGCCACCTGATCCCAGCGCGTCCGGTCCTGCTCGGCGAGCGGGATGAGATTGCCCTCCTCGTCGGTACGCGCCGGCCGCCGGGCGTCGGTCAGCAGCATCAGCGCGAGCAGGCCCGTCACCTCCGGAGTGTCGGGCAGCGCACGGCCCAGCGCGCGCGTCAGCCGGATCGCCTCACGGGTCAGCTCGACCTGGTGAAGATCCGCACCGGACGTACTGGTGTATCCCTCGTTGAAAATCAGATACAGCACGTGCAGGACCACACCGAGCCGCCCCGGCCGGTCCTCGGGCGGCGGCAGCTCGAACTTCGCGCCCGCCGCCCTGATGCGCTGCTTCGCCCGGCTGATCCGCTGCGCCATCGTCGCCTCCGGCACCAGGAACGCCCGCGCTATCTGGCTCGTCGTCAGACCACCGCACGCCCGCAGCGTCAGCGCCAGCTGGGACGACGGGGACATACTCGGATGACAACAGAGGAACAACAGGACGAGCGAATCGTCCTGGTCCGACGGGTGGAGATCGGCGGGACCGAACTCCGCGAGCTCGTCCGCCCGGACCATGGCCGCCACCGCCGCCTCCCGGCGCCGGCGCGCGATGTCGCTCCGGGCACGGTCGGCGAGCCGGCGATAGGCGACCCTCGTCAGCCAGCCGAGCGGATTGTCCGGGACACCGTCCTTGCGCCACTGCACGATCGCGTCGAGCAACGCGTCCTGCGCGGCGTCCTCACACTCCTCGAACCGGCCGTAGCGGCGCACCAGAGTGCCGACCACCTGGGGAATGAGCTCACGCAGCAACGCGCCGATATCGGTGGGGCGGTTCACCGGGATCCTCGACGGCGCCCCGGTAAAGCGGGGCGGACAAGAGCTGCGGCAGTCATACGACTCGGACCATCCCCTGCGGCTCGCGGCGCTGCCGAGCGGCGCGGCAGCCGGTGCCGACACCGTACAACAGGCCGACCGGCACTGCCCGGCAAGCACCGCGATCGCCACCGGGGCGCCCAGGTCAGTGGTGGTACTCACCGCAGTTGACGTCCAGGCAGTGGCCCGTGACGGCACGCGCCATGTCCGAGGCCAGGAAGATCACCGCGTCGGCGGTCTCCTCCGGACTCTGCACCCGCCGCAGATCCATCCCCGCGGCGACCTCGTCGTACCCCTCGTCAAGGGACAGGCCGCGCGCCGCCGCGAGCCGGCCGACGAAATCCTTCACCTTGTCGGTCCACATGGGGCCCGGAGCCACACTGTTGACCCGGATCCCCTCCGGGCCCAGCTCGGTGGCCAGGCTCTGGGCGAGCGACAGCAACGCCGACTTCGCCATCTTGTACGCGCCGCACGCACGTTTGGAGTGCCGCAGGACCGACGAGTTGACCATGACGATCGAACCCCGGCTCTCCCGCAGCGCCGGAGTGAACAGCCCCGACAGCCGCAGCGCCGCGTAGACGTCCACCTCCATGCCCAGCCGGATGTCGTCCAGCGAGGTGTCGACGAGCTCCGTATGGGGCGGCTCCACCAGCGCGTTGCTGATCAGGGTGTCGACCCGGCCGAACCTGCCGAGCGCGGCGGCGGCGAGCCTTTCGGCGGCGGCCGGATCGGTGATGTCCGTCGCCACCGCCAACGCACGCCCCCCCACCTCCTCGACGGCCTTGGCGACCTCGTCGAGATAGGACGCGGTACGCGCCGCGAGCACCACGTCGGCCCCCGCCTCGGCGCATCTGACCGCCAGTGTTCTCCCGAGCCCCGATCCCACACCCGACACGACGACGACCTTGCCGCGAAGCAACTCCGGAACCTTCATGAGCGCGTACGTCCTCTCGACATGGAGCGGGCGGACATCCTGAGGGGGAGTGGGACGCCCGGGGGCACGACGGCCCCCGGGCAAGGAGTCACGCGGAGGCGTCCTCGCTGAAGATGATCGGACGGACCTCGATGCCCAGGCCCTCGACCGCGGCGTCCGGGATCATCGCGGCGACCTCGTGGGCCCGCTCCCGGTCCTTGACGTCGACGACGTAGTAACCGCCCATGAGCTCCTTGGACTCCGCGTACGGACCGTCGGTCACCGCCGGGACCCCGCCGCGCACACGGACCACGGAGCTGTCGTCGGGCCCGGTCAGCGCCACGGTGCCGACGAACTCACCGCTCTCCTTGATCTTCGTCATGAACTCGCCGTGGCCCTGGAAGACGGCGTTGCGGTCCTCCTCCGACAGCGCGTCCATGACAGCGGCGTTCGGGTACATCATGATCAGGTACTTCACGGTGCTGCTCCTTACGGCGTGAGGCGTCCAGTGCGCCTCTTTCAGACCTTCGTCGGTGCCGAGACACGGTTCTCGACATCGCCACGAAAAAATTCTTTCCCGCAGTGGATCATCAGGCAACGCGAAGGCCCGGACCCGCAAAAACGCGGATCCGGGCCGAGCCTTGCGCACCATCCGGTCAGTAGGCCACGACCGCCCGGAACCTCACCTCGCCGGCCGCCGTCCTCGCGACGGCCTCGGCGACGTCCTCCTTCGAAAACACCTCGTACACCGGCGTCACCGCCCCCCGCCCGACCATGTCCAGGGCCTCGGTCAGATACTCCAGGCCGTTGTGCGTGGCGCCGATGACCTGCTGGCGCAGCGACCAGAACGGAGCCGTCGGCTCGATGGTGAACGCACTGTTCGGGTCGATGGTGGCCAGCACCATCCGGCCTCCCGGCCGCAGCCCCTGCAGGGCGTCGGTCGCGGCCCGGTAGGAGATGCCGGTGACCAGGATGACGTCGGCGCCGCCCGCCGCCCGCAGTCCGGCGCCGTCGGACACCACCGTGCCGGCGCCGAGCTCGCGCGCGAGCTCGTGCTTGTCGGGCGAGGAGGTGAC
Organism: Streptomyces sp. NPDC050842; assembly: GCF_044456565.1. NCBI lineage: Bacteria > Bacillati > Actinomycetota > Actinomycetes > Kitasatosporales > Streptomycetaceae > Streptomyces > Streptomyces sp. NPDC050842. The sequence continues at coordinate 75,831 of NZ_JBITGA010000015.1, forward strand.
GGCCACCGTGTCGAACCCGCACGCACGGGAGAACTGAACCGCCATGTGCCCCAGCCCGCCGATGCCCAGCACGGCGACCCGCTCATGCGGCCCGGGCTCCGCCGCCCGCAGCGCACTCCATGAGGTGTAGCCCGCGCACAGGACGGGCGCGGCCGCCGCGTAGTCGAGGCCGTCGGGCAGCAGCACCGTGCTCGCCGCCGTGACACACACGTACTCGGCGTGGCCGCCCTGGACGTTGAGCCCGGTCATCACCGACGCCGCGCAGTGGATCCCCGACTGACCGGTGAGCGGAAGATTACGGCGGCAGTACTCGCACCGCCCGCAGGTCTCCTGCACCCACGTCGTCCCCACCCGGTCGCCGACCTGCCGGCTGCTCACCCCGGGTCCGACCTCGGCGACCTCGCCCGCGGCCTCGTGCCCGATGACCGCCGGACTGAACGCCGGGAACGGGAACACGCCCTCGCCGGTCCAGATGTCGTTGTGGCAGACGCCGCAGGCGCGCACCCTGACCAGGACCTCGCCGGGACCCGGCCGGGGAGTGGGGATCTCCCGGATCTCCCAGGGCGCCTTCGGCGCGGCGATGACGGCGGCCTTCACCCGCGCTCACCGGCCGGGCCCAGGCGCACCGGCAGCGATTCCAGGCCGTTCATGATGAACGTGCTCTGCGGCCTGATCTCCTCGGGGGCGACGGCCAGTTCGATGTCCGGGAAGCGGCCGAACAGCGTGGGCAGCGCGATCCGCAGCTCGGCGCGGGCCAGCGGCATGCCGATGCACCGGTAGATCCCGTGCCCGAAGGAGAGGTGGGTCTTGTCCTGGCGGGACAGGTCGAACCGGCCGGCGCTCTCCCCGTGCACGGCCGCGTCCCGGCCGATGGCGGCGAACGCGACCAGCACCGGATCACCCTGACGTATCGTCACCCCGCCGACCTGGACGTCCTCGGTGGCGAACCTGAACGGCAGATGCGCCACGGGAGCCTCCGCGCGCAGCGTCTCCTCGATCACGTCGTCCCAGTCGGCCTCCCCCTTGCGGACCCGCGCCAACTGGTCCGGATGGGTGAGCAGCGCGTGGACGGCGTTGCCGATGAGGTTCATCACCGGCTCGGTCCCCGTCGCCAGCATCAGATGCAGGGTGCCCACGAGTTCCGACGGGCTCAGCCGGCTCCCGTCCGCTTCCTGCGCGGCGATCAGGTCACTGGTGAGGTCGTCGCCCGGCGCCCGGCGCTTGTGCTCCACGAAGTCGTGCATCTGCTGGTGCCAGCGCTCGACGTTCGCCGCCGCCTCTTCGGGGCTGGTGGTCGTGTCGACGTTCACCTCGCCGCCGCGCAGCAGCTCGGCGCGCTCCTGTTCGGGGACGCCGAACAGGTCGGTGATGACCCGCGCCGGCAGCGGATGGGCGAACCGCCTCTTCAGATCCACGGCCTCGCCGGGCGCCACCGCGGCCAGGTCGTCCAGCAGCTCCGCCGTCGCCTGTTCGATCACCGGGCGCATGGCCTCGACCCGGCGCGGAGTGAACGCCGAGGCCGTCAGCCGCCTCAGCCTGCTGTGGTCGCTGCCGTGCGCGGTCGTCAGGTTGTCCATCAGCACCCACCCGATGAGCGGGAAGTCCTCGCCGATCTCACCCTTGCGGAACGCGAGCCAGTGCTTACGGGGGTCCTTGGAGAACCGAGGATCGCCCAGGACCTGCAGGGCGGCCTCGTAGCCGGTCACCGACCAGGCCTTGACCGCCCCGGGCAGCTCGATGAGGGCCACCGGGCCCTGGCGGCCCAGCGCGGCGAGCTCGGCATGGATGTCGGAGCCGGTACGGTCGATGACGGTCGGGCGTTGCTGGGTCACTACGGCCTCCGGAGGCTGGGGCTGGGGCCCACGACGGCTACAGGTAGAGGGTGTTGGGCTCGAGCCCGCAGGCGATCCGGCCGTACAGCTCGTAGTTCGTGTTCGGGTGCAGGATGGCGTGCAGGTTGAGCGTCTGGACGTCCCGCTCGATGCGCTGGATCGGCACCGCGGTGAACACCGAGGAACCCCCGCTGGCGGTGGTGAGGATGTCCACGGCCTCCTTGGCGCGCTGGCTGACGGCGCCCAGGTCGAGCCGCACCCGGGCACGCTCCTCCAGCGTCCACTGCGCGCCGGCGGCGGCGTGGGTGTCGACCAGGTCGGCCGCACGCCGCGCGTGCCATTCCGCCTCGTCGATCTTGGTGATGGCCTCGGCGACCTGAAGGTGCGTGATCGGTGCCTCGGCCTGGCTCTCGTAGGTGGTGTAGCTGATCTTCCGTCCCGGCAGCCGCTCGAAGAAGCTGTCCTTGGCGGCCCGGGCAAGACCGACGGCGGGCGCGGAGACCGTGGCGCACGCGGTGGCCATGAACGGCGCCTTGAAGACGGGTGAGTCGGCGTTCGCCAGCGACCGGTGCTGCCCCTGCAGGACCGGCACCATCGGCAGGACCCGCGGTTCGGGGACGAACACGTCACGGGCCACCGTGGTGACGCTGCCGGAGCCGCGCAGGCCCGCCGTGTGCCAGTCGTCGATGATCTCCAGATCCGCCATGGGAAGCGCCACCATGATCGGCTGCGGGCCCTCCGGCGTCAGGAGGATCGCCGCGTTGGTGTTCCAGGAACTGTGCAGCGCACCGGAGTTGAACGACCACTTGCCGTTCAGGAGCACGCCGCCGTCGGTCGGGACGGCGGTGGCGGTCGGGCTCAGGATTCCCGACACCCGCACGTCGGGCTCCGCGAAGATCTCGTCCTGGACCTCGTCAGGGAACAGGCCGGCCATCCAGGTGCTGACCGCGAAGACCGAGGCGACCCAGGCGGTCGAGCCGTCGCCGCGGCCCAGCTCGGCGACCACGTCGACCACCGTGCGCATGTCGGACTCGTAGCCGCCGTAACGGGTGGGAACCCGCATCTTCAAAAGCCCGGACTCGGCCAGCGCGTCGACGGTCTCCTGCGGGAGACGCCGGTTCTCCTCGCCCCAGGGCGCGTTCTTCTGCAGCAGCGGCACCAATTCCGCGGCACGGCCGACGAGTTCTTCCCTGGACGGAATACGGTTCGACATCGGCGGGTTTCCTCCGGGATCAGACGACAGGGTGATCGACCTCGTCGAGGCTGGCATTCGCAACCGGCGCCCGCATCTCCCTGATTGCGGCGCGAGACGGCACGCGCCGCGGGACCGACAGGCGCAATCGGGAAGATGCGTCCCGCCGCGGACGCGTGTGAGCCTGACCGGCATCCGGAAATGCGACGTACCTGCCGAAGGAGAGGCCATGGCCGCCACCCCGCAGTTGGACACCGGCGACACCGACGCCCTGCGCGCCATCCCGCAGCACATCGTGGAAGCCTGGGCGGATCACGACGCCGACCGGTTCGCCGAGGTGTTCACCGAGAACGCGACCCTGATCCTGCCCGGCGACGTCTTCCTGACCAGCCGCGAGGAAATCCGCGCCTTCATGCGGAACGCGTTCTCCGGCCCCTTCAAGGGCACCCGGGTGACCGGCGCACCGCGGTCCGTCCGGCCACTGGCGCCCTCCGTCGCCGTGCTCGTCACCCAGGGCGGCGTCCTGGCCCCCGGGGACACCGAACCGACCGCCGCCCGCGCGATCCGCGCGACCTGGGTGCTGGTCAAGGAGGGCGCCGACTGGCGCATCGCCTCCTACCAGAACACCCCCATAGCCGGCGCGTGACCCAGCCCGGCGGGACACCCCGCGGGAGAAGGAGGTACCGGCGATGGGCCGCCCTGTAGGAGATCGCGTGGTCGTGCTCGGCGGCAGCATGGCGGGGCTGCTGGCCGCCACCGTCCTGGCCGAGTCGTACACCGAGGTCCTGGTCGTCGACCGGGACGAACTGGACGGTGCCACCGAGGCACGGCGCGGCGTCCCCCACGGACGCCACGCGCACGGCCTGGTCGCCCGCGGCCAGCAGATCTTCGAGGAACTCTTCCCCGGCCTGACCGAGGAACTGCGCACGGCCGGTGTCCGGCCGGGTGACTTCGGCAGCTCCATCCGCTGGTACTTCAACGGCCGCCGCCTCGCCACCGGCCACTCGGGACTGCTGTCGGTCCCCGCGACGCGCCCGGTCCTGGAGTACCACGTCCGCCGCCGCGTGAAGGCCATGGCCCAGGTCACCTTCCTCGAACGCCACGACATCCTCGGCCTGGAGACCAGCGCCGACGGCCGGACGGTGACCGGCGCCCGCGTCCAGCGCCAGGACGGCGGCGCCCCCGAGGTACTGCCGGCCGATCTGGTCATCGACGTCACCGGACGCGGATCGCGCACCGGGACGTGGCTGGAACAGCTCGGCTACCAGCGCCCGGAAGAGACCAGGATCAAGATCGACCTGGCCTACACCACCCGCCACTTCAAGCTGGACACCGATCCGTTCGGCAACGAACTGGCGATCATCCCGGTGGCCACCCCGGCCCACCCGCGGGGCGCGTTCTTCTACCGGATCCCCGGCGACGACGGCCAGGTACAGCTCTCCCTCACCGGCATCCTCGGCGACCACCCGCCCGCGGACCTGGACGGATTCCTCGCCTACACCAAGTCACTGCCCGTGCCGGACGTCTACGAAGCCGTCCGCCGGGCCACACCGACCCTGGACTCGGGAACACACAAGTTCCCCGCCAGCATCCGCCGCCACTACGAGCGCCTGACCCGGTTCCCCGCGAACTACCTCGTCATGGGCGACGCCGTGTGCAGCTTCAACCCCGTCTACGGGCAGGGGATGACCGTCGCCGCCCTCGAAGCGCTCGTCCTGCGGAGCCAGCTGCGATCCGGCGCGCCCGTGGACTTCAGGCGCTTCTTCCACGCCGTCGGCACGGCCGTCGACGCGCCCTGGGAGTTCTCCGCCGGCGCCGACCTCGGCTACCGCGGCGTCGAGGGACGCCGCACCCCCAAGATCCGCCTGGCCAACGCCTACGTCAACCGGCTCCACCACGCCGCCACCCACGATGCCGAACTCACCTCGGCCTTCATCCGCGCGGCCGGGCTCATCGACCCGCCCGCCGCGCTGATGCGCCCCAGGACACTCCTGCGCGTCCTGCGTCACTCGCTGCGCCCGCCGACCGGTGCGCCCGCCACCGCCGACACCGCGCCGGACCACGCCGCACGACACACCGGCTGAGAGGCACTGCCATGCGTCCCTTCCGTATCGACGTCCCCCCCGAAGCCCTGGACGACCTCCAGCGCAGGCTCGCCGCCACCCGCTGGCCGCAGGAGATGCCCGGCGCCGGCTGGCAGCGCGGGGTCCCGCTCGGCTACCTCAAGGAACTCGCCGAGTACTGGCGCACCGGCTTCAAGTGGCGCCAGGTCGAGGAACACCTCAACTCCTTCCCCCAGTTCCTCACCGAGATCGACGGTGTGGACATCCACTTCCTGCACATCCGCTCACCCGAGCCGGACGCCATGCCGCTGATCGTCACCCACGGCTGGCCCGGCTCGGTCGCCGAGTTCCTCGACGTGATCGGCCCGCTGACCGACCCGCGAAGCCACGGCGGCGACCCCGCCGACGCCTTCCACCTGGTCATCCCCTCGCTGCCCGGCTACGGCTTCTCGGGCCGCCCCCGCGAGGCCGGCTGGGACACCGAGCGCATCGGCCGGGCCTGGGCCGAACTGATGCACTGCCTCGGCTACCCGCGCTACCTCGTCCAGGGCGGCGACTGGGGCACACCCGTCTCGCTGCGCACCGCGCTGGCCGACCCCGAGCACGTCGCCGGCGTCCACCTCAACATGCTCCCCACCATCCCGCCCCAGGACCCGGCCGAGCCGGGACGCCTGGACGCCGCCGACCTCGCCCGCCTTCAGTTCGCGGCCACCTTCGAACAGGACGGCGCCGGGTGGCGAAAGATCCAGTCCACCCGCCCGCAGACCCTCGCCTACGGCCTCACCGACTCCCCGGTCGGGCAACTGGCCTGGATCGTGGAGAAGTTCAGGGAGTGGACCGCGCCCGGCCAGGCGGCGGAGATCCCGGTGAGCGACGACTGGCTGCTGACCAACGTCTCGATCTACTGGTTCACCGCCTCCGCCGGCCCCAGCGCCCAGCTCTACTACGAGTCCAACCGGCTGGACGCCGACTTCCTGCGGACCTGGACCGGCCCCTGGCCGCTGGCCATGCCCGTCGGGGTGGCCGTCTTCCCCCACGACGCCGTCCGGCCGATCCGCCGCTGGGCGGAGCGGATCCTGCCGACCCTCACCCACTGGTCCGAATTCGACCAGGGCGGGCACTTCGCCGCCCTGGAACAGCCGGAGCTGTTCGTCGGCGACCTCCGCGCGTTCGCACGTGACTGCCGCTGAGACCGCGGCCCCCACCCCTCCTCCTGGGACATCAGCCCCCTTTGAGCAGCCCGCGGCCGCGGACCGGCACCGGGCGGAAATGAGACCGGCTTGACAGCCAAGGCAAGCGTGCGGACCCGCGGGGCCAGACGGATCGGAGCGGGCCGGATCGGAGCGGGCCGGATCGTCCTGACGGGGCTGGCCCTGATCGGCACCCTGGTCGCATCGGCGTGCAACAGCCCGCGGAGCGCGGGCCCGGCGGCGCCGCCGGACCGGCCGGACCGGACGGCCGGCGCCGGCCAGCGACCGGCCGACTGGCCCATCGCCAACGGCGATCTCCTCAACACCCGGGCCACCACCCGCACCCCGATCAACTCCAAGAACGTCCGGGACCTCAAGGTGAAGTGGCGCCTCCCGCTTCAGGGCAAGCCCACCTTCGCCGGCCTGATGGCCTCCAACCCGATCGTGGTGGGGGAGACGGTCTACCTCATCGACCTCAACTCCAACGTCTACGCGGTCAACAAGGACACCGGCCAGGTCCGCTGGAAGCGGCAGTTCGACGACCCCAACGTCGGCCCGAACGGCGTCGCCTACAGCAAGGGCCTGATCCTGGGCACCACCTTCACCAGCGCCTACGCCCTGGACGCGCGGACCGGCCGGACCGTGTGGTCCAGGAAGCTGATCGAGGACAAGAAGGGCGGCATCGACGTCGCCCCCCAGGTCTACGGCGACACCGTCGTGGTCAGCACCGTCCCGTCGACCTTCGGACAGTACGTGCCGGGAACGATGGGCATCGTCTGGGCCCTCGACATCGCCACCGGAAAGCCGAAGTGGAGCTTCAACACCGTCAAGGACGGCGATCTGTGGGGCCACCCGGAGATCAACTCCGGCGGCGGCCTGTGGTTCCCGCCCGCCATCGACAGCCACGGCCGGATGTTCCTGGCCGTCGGCAACCCGGCGCCGATGCCCGGCACCCCCGAATACCCCAACGGCAGCAGCCGCCCGGGCCCGAACCTCTACACCAACTCCCTCGTGGCGCTGGACGCCAAGACCGGGAAGCTGCTCTGGTACCAGCAGGCCCTGCCGCATGACATACGCGACTACGACCTCCAGATCTCGCCCATCATCACCACCGTCGCCCTGCGCGGTGTGAAGACCGAGATCGTGATCGTGGCGGGCAAGATGGGCAAGGTCTTCGCCTACCGCTCCGACGACGGCAAGCCGCTGTGGACCCGCCCGCTCGGTATTCACCTCAACGACGTGGGCCCGCTGCCGGACAAGCCGACCACCATCTACCCCGGGGTCCTGGGCGGGGTGGAGACACCGATGGCCGTCGCCGAGGGGCGGGTCTTCGTGCCCTGGGTCGACCTGCCGTCCGAGATGAGCTCGACCGGCGGCATGACGTATCCGGGAACGGACGCGGGCCGCGGCGGCCTCGCGGCACTCGACACCAAGACCGGCGAGGTCCGCTGGAAGCGCGATCTGCCCCAGATGCCGCTCGGCGCCGCCACGGTCGCCAACGACGTGGTCTTCACCACCACCTACGACGGCCGGATCTTCGCCTTCCACACCCGCACCGGCAAGACCCTGTGGACCCAGACCACCCGGGCCGGCATCAACTCCTTCCCGGCCATCAGCGGCGACATGCTGCTGGTGGGCGCGGCGGTCGCCGGGACCGGGAAGGACGCGAAGACCGAACTCGTCGCCTACTCCCTGGATCCCGGCAGCCCGCGCGACTGACACCGGCTGGTAGAGCGTTCCCGACGGCGCAGCCCCGGACCGCATCACGGTCCGGGGCTGCGCCGCGCGCGCCGGGGGATCAGGACAGTCCCACAGCGTCCGCGTCCGCGTCCGTGTCCTCGGTCTCCCGCCGCCGGCCGGTGGGCGGGACATGACGCAGCAGGGCGGTCACCAACGCCGCCGCGGCCAGCAGCAGGACACCCGCGACGGCCACCACACCGTGCACTTCCGTGGCGAACGCCGCACGCGCCGCGCCCAGGAGCGCCTCGGCCGTCCGGGGCTCCAGCCCGTGCGCGGCCTCCACGGCACTGGCGAGGGACTCCTCGGCCGCTGACACGCCCAGCGCGGGCAGCCCCGCCGGAAGATCGAGCACGCCCCGGTAGACCGCGGTCCCGAGACTGCCCAGGGCCGCGATGCCCAGCGCGAAACCGAGCTGCCCGCTGGTCTCGTTCAGCGCCGCGGCGGAACCGGCCTTCTCCTGCGGGGCGGAGCCGATCACCAGGCCCATCCCGAGGGTGACCATCGGACCCGAGCCGAGGAAGACCAGCGCGAACCCGGTGATCAGCAGCCCCGGCCCGGACCCGGCCCTAACCTGCGTGATCAGCGCCATGCCCAGGACGCAGACGAGCAGACCGCAGCCGATGACGTACGCGGGACGAAACCGCTGCCCGAGCCAGGGCGCCACGACGAACCCGACCGTGTTGGTGACGATCGCCGGCAGCATCCACAGACCCGCACTCAACGGGCTGTGCCCGTAGAGGAGTTGCAGCGACTGGGTGACGAAGTACATCACCGCACCGGTGAGCATGGTGCCGAGGAACATGCTGAGCAGAGCGGCGCGGAACCGGCGGCTGGAGAACAGGGCGAGGTCGAGCAGCGGGCTGTCCAGCCGGCGCTGACGGCGGGTGAACGCGACACCGAAGCCGACGCCGGCCAGCACGGCGACGGCCGGCAGGATCCGCCAGCCGTCCGTGGCGAGCTCCTTCATGCCCCAGACGGCCGGGAACACGGCGGCGATCGACTGAAGGACGCTGACGGGGTCCAGGCGCCCGGCGCCAGGATCCCGGTACTCCGGCAGCAGCACCGGCCCCACGACCAGCAGCACTGCCAGGGCGGGCACGCCGAGGAGGAACGCCGAGCCCCACCAGAACCGGGCGAGCATCGCACCGCCCACCAGCGGGCCGACGACGGCGCCGACGGAGAAACACGCCCCCCAGATCCCGATCGCCGTACCGCGCTGCCGGGGATCTCGGAACATGACGGAGATCAGCGAGAGCGTGGACGGCGCCAGCGTCGCCCCGGCGACACCCATGACGGCGCGCGCCGCGACCAGCATCCCGGGACCGGTGGCGTAGGCCGCGCCCACGGACGCGACGCCGAAAGCGGCGGCGCCGATGAGCAGCAGCCTGCGCCGGCCGATCCGGTCGCCGAGCCGGCCCATGGTGATCAGCAGACTGGCGAGCACGAACGGATAGACGTCGGTGATCCACAACTGCTGGACACCGCTCGCACCCAGCGCCGAGGACAGCTGGGGCAGCGCGAGCAGCATGACGTACACGTCGATCGAGACCAGCAGCGTCGGCAGGGCCAGCACGGCCAGCCCGATCCACTGCCGCCCGCCGGCGCGCGGCGCCGGGGCGCCCGATATCGCGGTGGCACTCATCACGGGTCCTTCCAGAGGGTCGACTCCCCGAACTCCGCGAGTCCACCGCCACGTTCACGGCATACGGGACGCGCTCACTCCTCCAAGCCCTGCAGCCGCAGCAGCAGACCCGGAAGGTCGACCGCGCGCACGGCACCCGCAGGAGTCAGGTCGGGCCGCCAGCCGGGTTCGGAACACAGCACCATCGGCCCGTCCGGCGGCGAGTCCGGCAGACGGCCGTGCGAGCCGCGCACGCAGGACGGATCCAGCGGCACCGCGTTCATGGTGTAGCGCAGGCCGAGCTTCTTGCGCGCCAGACCCAGCGCCGCCTTCGCCTTGACCAGCCGGTCCGCCGGGTCGAAGAACAGCTCGGCCGGGTCGTAGCCCGGCTTGCGGTGGATCTCGACCGACCGGGCGAAGTCGGGGGCCCGGGCGTCGTCCAGCCAGTAGTAGTACGTGAACCAGGAGTCCGGCGCGGCGACCACCACCAGTTCACCGGAGCGCGGATGGTCGATGCCGTACGCCGCCTGCTCCTCCCGGCCCAGGACCTCGTCCACCCCGTCGAGCCGCGTGAGCAGGTCACGCACCTTGGGCACATCGGCCTCGTCGGCGACGTAGACATGCGCGGCCTGATGGTCGGCGACGGCGAACGCCCGTGAGGCCCACGGATCCAGATACTCCATCCCCGCCTGCTCGTACACCTCCAGCCAACCCCCGCGGCGCAGCGCCCGGTTGATGTCCACCGGTCGGTCGACCGCGGTGATGCCGTACTCGCTGAGCGCGATCACGGCCGCGCCCTGCTGCTCGGCCTGCTCCAGCAGCGGCGCGAGCTCCGCGTCGACGGCCCGGGCGGCGGCCACGGCCTGCGGGGAGTCGGGACCGTAGCGCTGCAGGTCGTAGTCCAGATGCGGCACATAGGCCAGCAGGAGTTCGGGGCGCTCGGTGCTCAGGATGCGGCGGGTCGCCGCGACGATCCACCGGGTGGACGCGATCCCGGCGGTCGGACCCCAGTACTGGAACAGCGGGAAAGGACCGAGTTCGTCGGTGAGCCGGTCGTGCAGGCCGGGCGGGCGGGTGTAGAAGTCGGGGGACTTGCGGCCGTCGGCGTGGTAGACCGGGCGCGGTGTCACCAACAGGTCCGTGGAGGCGCCCATGGCGTACCACCAGCACACATTGGCCACCCGGTAGCCGGGGTAGCGGGCGCGCGCGGTCTCCCACACGTTCGGGCCCCGCACCAGCCGGTTGTGCTGCCGCCAGAAGTGGACCTCGCCGAGCTCGCGGAAGTACCAGCCGTTGCCGACGATGCCGTGCCCGGCCGGCAGCCGCCCGGTGAGCAGGGTCGACTGGACGCTGCACGTGACAGCGGGCAGCACGGTACTCAGCGGGGCGGATCCGCCCCGCGCGGCCAGCCGGGACAGGTTCGGCATCCACGACAGCAGACGCGGCGTCAGACCGACCACGTCCAGGACGACCACCGGCTTCACCGCACACCCCCTTCATCCACCAACTCGCGTTGCGCCCACTCCAGTTCGGCGGCTATCCCGTCGACGGGGTCGGCGCCCCGGGGCAGCACCTGCCAGGTGTACGTCTCGACCTCGATCACGACCTTGTCGCCCGCGGCCGCCACCGCCCGCCGCAGCACGTCGGTGGTGGCCCGCAGCGGACGCTCGGGTTCGGCGTGCAGCGGAATGTGGAAGTGCACCCGCCACGCCCCCCGGCCGGGCAGCGTCTCCAGCGCCTCGGGGAGATCGTCGGCCGCCAGCACCCGGCCCCGCTCGCCCGCCTCCCTGACCTGGTGCAGGTAGCGGGGCTCGGCGTACCGGGCGAGCAGCCGGCGGGCGGCCGGGTCACGGGGATCGTCGACGTGCAGGGCCGCGGACGCCTGGACCTTGACGACCGCAAGGCCGGCCTCCTCGACGGCGGCGACGGCCTGCTCCGGCTCGGCGAAGGAGACGGCCAGATGCGCGGTGTCCAGGCAGATCCCGACGACCTCGGGATCCACCCGGGGCACGAGCCAGCGCACCGCGTCCGCCACGGTGTCCAGGACGCAGCCCGGCTCCGGCTCGACCGCGAGCCGAATCGGCCGCCCGGCCCGCGCGGACGCCTTGCGCAGCTCGCCGGCCGTCCACCGCAGCGCCGACTCGGCCCTCCGGTCGGCCTCGGGCGACCACGGAGTGCGCCAGCCGAGCGGCAGCGTGGACAGGCTCGCGCCATCCGCGTCCTCGGGCATCAGCCCGGCCAGCACATACGCGCAGTCGGCCGTGTATCGGGCCCGGGCCGGATCGGTCCAGTCCGGCCGGTAGACGGAGTGCTTGACGACCTCCTGGTGGAAACCTCCGTAGGGGAACGCGTTCAGGGTCAGCACCGACAGACCGCGGGCGTCCAGCTCGGCGCGCAGCCGGCGCACCGCCGCCGGATCGGCGGCCAGCTCCGCCGCAGCCTCGGCCGCCAGCCACAGCCCGAGCCCGAGCCGGTCGCACCCGAGCCGTTCGCGCACCGGGACCGCGTAAGCGTCGAGCTGACGCAGAATCCCGGCCACATCCTCGGCCGGATGCACGTTGGTGCAGTAACACAACCGCGTCATGACTGGCCCCGCAGCACCGAATTGCCCTCGTGCAAAGCCCCTTCGGCACCGGCCTCACGCTCCTGCCCGAGAATCAGATGCCCGCTGCGCCGGTAGAACTCCACCGGGTTACGCCACAACACCCGGTCGACATCGGCGTCACCGAACCCGGCCTCCAGCATCGCCATGCCGACCCGATGGGTCGTGAGCGGATCCGAACGGCCCCAGTCCGCCGCCGAGTTCACCAGAACCCGGGCGGTCCCGTACTCCTTGAGGACGGCGACCATGCGGTGCTCGTCCATCTTGGTGTCGGGGTAGATGGAAAACCCCATCCAGCAGCCGGAGTCGGCGACCATCCGCACGGTGACCTCGTTGAGATGGTCCACCAGCACGGCACCCGGATCGATACCGGACTCGCGCACCACGTCCAGGGTGCGGCGCGTCCCCACCGACTTGTCCCGGTGCGGGGTGTGCACCAGGACCGGCAGGGACCGCTCGACGGCGAGCGCCAACTGACGTGTGAAGGCCTCGTCCTCGGCCGGCGTCATCGAGTCGTAGCCGATCTCCCCGACCGCGACCACACCGTTCTTCCCGAGATACCGCGGCAGCACGTCCAACACCTCGACGCACCGCGGGTCGTTGGCCTCCTTCGGGTTCAGCGCGATCGTGCAATTGTGGCTGATCCCGAACTGCGAGGCCCGAAACCGCTCCCAGCCGATCAGACTGTCGAAGTAGTCCACGAACGACGCCACCCCGGTACGGGGCTGACCCAGCCAGAAAGCGGGCTCGACCACGGCCCGCACACCGGCCGCGTACATGTGCTCATAGTCGTCCGTGGTACGGGACGTCATGTGGATGTGCGGATCGAAAATCCTCATCGGGAACGGTCCTCAATCCTCATCGGGAATCGTCCTCTCCTCGCGACGGCCCCGAGGCCGGCAGTACGGCGACATCGAGCAAGGCGCGAAGGTCAGGACCGATCTCCCGCCCCGCGGCACACCGCTCCTCAGCCAGGTCACGGACCATCCGCAGCAGCTCGGCGTCGGTCCGCCGGGCCAGATCCGCCACCGCCATCAGCGGTATCCCGAGGAACAGGCACTTCAACACGCCCTGCCGCCACGCCGCCTGCCCCAGATGCGCGGCGGAGAACGGCCCCATCGCCGCCGCAACAAGCCGCGGGTCGTTGCTGCGCAGCCCGTCCGCGACCAGCGCCACACCGAGCCGCACCGACGACGCGGGCAGCACCGGCAGAGCCCGCAGCACGCCCCGCCGTTCGGCGTCGTCACCCTGCCGGTAGAGCCGCTCCGTCTCGCGCTCCACATCCGCTTCGGGCAGCACCTCCACCAGGACCGCGAGCAGCCGCGCCCGCGCCCGGTCGTCGGCGGTACCGAAGACCAGTGCCTCGGGATCGGCGCTGCCCCGCACGGGCTCCGCGCCGACCAGCGCGTACTCCTCGTGAATGGACCAGGGCCGGTCCCGGACGCGCCGCTCCGCGGCCGCGAGCAGATCGTCCATGCTCACCGCTCCCCGACAGCGGACGGCCTCGACGCACCGCCCTGTATCGACGTACCGCCCCGCAACGGCGGACCGTCCTGCTTCGGCCCGTTCGCTCCTCGGGCCTGACGCAGCGCCGCCAGCGCCCTCGCCGCGACCTGAGGCGCGGCGTGACTGTGCCGGGGCAGTTCGACGGCCGCGACCCCGCGATAACCGATCAGGTCGAGCGCCGCCAGCGTCCCGGCGAGGTCGAGCCCGCCCTGCCCGAACTCCAGGTGCTCGTGCACGCCCGGCAGCATGTCGTCGAGCTGGACGTTGAACAAAAGCCGCCCCGCCCGCACGACGCACGTCGCCGCGTCGACCGGCTCCACGGCGACGCAGTGCCCCACATCCAGGGTGACGCCCAGCACCTCGGGCTCACCCAGCGCCCGGCGCAGATCCAGCGCCTCCTCCAGCCGCTCGACGACCATGCCGGGCTCGGGCTCCAGCGCGAGCCGGACACCACGCCGCTGCGCCTCGTCCACCACCGGCCCCAGGTGCCTGATCATCCGGCCGCGGTTGGTCTGCCCGGACACCCCCGGCTCGCTCACACCGGACCAGAACGACACGCACGCGGCGCCGAGCGACTGGGCGATCCGCACGGAGCGGAGCAGGAAGTCGATCCGCGGCCCGGCCGACTCCGACACCAGCGTGGGATGGTGCTTGTGGGACGGATCGAGCAGATAACGCGCGCCCGTCTCCACCACACAGCGCAAGCCCAACGACGAGAGCAGGCCTGCGAGCCGCTCGGCGGCCCGGGCCTGTCCGGGCGCGAACGGGTCGAGGTGGTGATGGTCGAGGGTGAGACCGACCGCGGTGTACCCGAGATCGGCGATCACCCGCAGCGCGTCGTCCAGCCGGTGGTTCGCGAACCCATTGGTGCCGTAACCCAGGTCGAAAGAGCTCATGTCGGACTCCGCATGCTGGAAAGCCGACGCACCAGCGGCAGAACACCCAGCACCAGCGCGGCGGCGGTGAACGACCCGGACCGCGCGGCCAGCCCGGCCTGCAGCGGCACCATGCCGTGGATCCCGGCAACCGTGGCGGCCCGGACGGCAACGGGATCGGCCACGCCCCCGGCCGCGCCCCGCACGGGCGCCGCCGCCACCTGAGCGCGCATCGTGGTCCCGGCATAGACCAGCGAACACACGACAGCCCCCGCCCCCCGCCGTACGGAGGACACCCGCCCCCCGCAGGTCAGGGCGGCGGACAGCATGCTGGCGCCCAGCGCCACCCGCTGATCGGCCCGCCCACCGCCGTGGACCTCGCCCCGGGAGAGCGCCGTCACCCCGAAGGTGTGCGCCGCCAGAGCCAGCGCCGGTGTCCGGGCGGACACCGCGCGGGCGGCTCCGGCACCGAGCAGGACGTCGAGACCGCGACAGGCCGCCATCCCCAGCGGCGCCGCCCGGGTCGGCTTGAGCACGGTGTCGTACGCCCAGACGGCCGCGGTCAGCGGAACGGCGACGCGCAGGGCGTCGGAGCCCCCGGCGAAGGCGGCCAGAGCGAGCCCGGCGCCGCTGAGCCCGACAGCCGCGGCAAGGGCGGCCCTTGGCGTGATCCTGCCCGAGGGAATGGGCCGCTCGGGGCGTTCGTCGGCGTCCACCGCACGGTCGGACCAGTCGTTGAGGGCCATGCCCGACCAGTACAGCGCGACGGAGGCGAGCGGCAGCGCCAGCCGCCGCCCGCGCAGCGGACGCCCGGCGGCCCCCGCCCCGGCCACCACATCACCCAGGACCGTGAGCGCGGCGGGGCCACGGACCAGCTCGATCCAGTCGCCCGGCCCGCCCCCGGGCCGCCCCCGAGTGCTCACCGGGCCACCGTGATGCGCCGCACCCAGCCCACCAGGTCCCGTTCCTGCTGGGCGAGCCGGTGCTCGTCGCTGCCGACCGGGTCCTTGAAGAAGAAGCCCAGCGCACCCAGCGGCCCCGACACACCGGCCGCGTGCGCGCCCGCCGTGAGCCGGGCGAGATCGAGGACGAGGGGCGCCGCCAGCGCCGAGTCGTGGCCCTGCCAGGTCAGCTGGAGACTCATCTGCGCGCCGAGGAACCCCTCGAAGGAGACGTGGTCCCAGGCCACCTTGCGTTCCCCGAGGTCGGGCACGTAGTCGATGTGCAGCGGCGCGTCGGCCTTGCCGCCGAGCAGCGCCTCCAGTCCGCGGGCCTTGGAGGCCAGCTTTCCCGCCGCCCGGCCCTCCTGGCCGAGGTTCGCGCCGTCGCCGCCGCCGAGCAGGTTGGTGCCCGCCCACGACCTCACGTGCAGGGCGCGCGCGACGAACATCGGTGCCAGCGCGCTGCGCAGGAGCGTCTCGCCGGTCTTGCCGTCGCTGCCGGCGTAGGGCAGGTTCCGCCGGTCGGCCAGTTCGACGACGGCGGGAAGACCCAGGCCGGGGGAGGGCGTGAAGTCGACGTAGGGGCAGTCGGCGTAGAACGCCGCGTACGCGGCCAGCGCGCTGGGCGGGAGCACCCGCCGTCCGGGAGTGGCCAGGGCGCGGTCGAGGGCGGCGAGGTCGGCGTGCTCGGGCTGCGGGGGGACGGGGGGCTCGGTACTGGAGACGTTGACGACCACGACCCGGTCCAGGCCGTGGGCGTGACGGAACGTCGTGATGTCGCGGGCCAGGTGTTCGACGGCTTCGATCTGGCGGTCGGGCCCGTCGACGCCGTCGTATCCGGGCCGGATCTCGCGGTCGGCCGCCTCCAGGTCGTCGGCGACCGCCGCCGGAAGCCAGGCCGGCAGCACACCGGCGGCGGCGAGGTCGTCCGCCCGCTTGCGCAGCGGGGTCCGGACGATGTCGTGGCCGCCGACCACCAGCTGGGACCAGGTGGGGAAGAGGGCCGGGTCCAGGTCCAGGAGCTCACTGACGGAGCCGGTGGCCGGGGACAGCCCCGCCCTGAGCGCGGCGAGGCCGCAGATGGCGGTGGTGCCCACCGAGCCCCTGCCGCCGACCAGCCACAGACCGCTTCTGCCGTGCATCGTGCGACTCCCTTTCCCCACAGGTGACAGATGGCGTTCCCCGGCCCGAGCGGGCCGGCTCAGCGGGCAAGGCTCAGTCGGTGGAGGCGGCGGGCCGGTCCCAGCCCTCCCAGCGCAGGAGCCGGCCGCTGCCCGCCTTGGCCTCGACACCGTGGTCGGTCATCTCGAACCGGCCGAAGTCCAGGACGTACAGGGCGGGATCACCGGGAGCGAACCCGACGTCGATCGGCCGGTGCAGCTCGGGCTCGCCCGGCAGGCCGCGGGTGGACCAGTCGTCCGGGTCGACCATCAGCAGGTGCCGGCCGAGCTGCGGCCCGCCCGGCGGAAGCGTCATCGGGGCCTCGTCCCCGAACAGCGTGACCACCAGCTGTCCGGCGAACGCGGAACCCGGCGGGGCGACGGCGAACTTGGTCGCCGCGACGTGCGCCTCGAAGTCGAGCACGGCCTGCTCCGGGGGCGGCAGCCGGTCGTGACCGGCGAGCAGGAACGTCGGCTGGGGACCGCGCTCGGGCGCGAACCGGGGATCGGTCACCGGGATCCCGCCGATGAAGTCCGGCCAGCCGTACCAGGCGCCTTCGTGTATTTCGAGCAGCAGGTCGGGGGCGTTTCCGATGGGCCGGCTGCCCCGGTCGTCGGCTCCCTGGTCCACCGCGAGGAGCCGGCCGTCGGGCAGGAACCCGAGCCCGAAGGCGTTGCGGATGCCCCAGGCCACCAGTTCCAGGTTGCCGCCGTCGAGATCGCAGCGCATGACGGACGCGGTGCAGGGCAGTTCGGCCGCGACCCGCTGCCCGGGGCGGGTGGCGGTGCCGAAGGGGGCGAACGCGCCGGTGACGGCCTGCGCGCCGGGTGTGCCGGACAGCGGGTCGCGGGTGGTGGCGTTGACGCCGGTCAGCTCGATGTCGAGACCGGGAACGTCATAGGCGTGCGGGAGGCGGCCCAGCCAGCCGAGCTCGTAGGCGTCCAGCCCGATGATCCCCAGGTTGGACATCGCTCCCTGGGCGAAGTACAGCTTGCCGTCAGGGCCCGCCACCGCCATGTCGACGTGGTAATTGCCGGGCCCGGGCAGACCGTCGACGATGACGGTGCGCTTCCCGTCGGGGCCGATACGGGTGATCCGCCCGGCACCCCCCTCGGACACGTACAGATGGTCCTGGTGCCACAGAAGCCCGGTCACGGGCGCGGCCAACTGGTCGGCGACGAGCCGCCGTCCGGCGCCGTCCCTGTCCATCCGCCAGATCCGGCCGCCCGGCGCGGCGCCCGCGAACGGCAGGCCCGACTCGGCCAGATACACCCCGTGGTCGTTGTCGAAGGCCAGACTGGTCGGGAAGTCCAGCCCGTCGGCGACTGCGGTCAGGGAAGACACGAAGGCTCCTTCGAAAGGGGTGCGCCCGGGGCGATCGCCGCCGGAGGAACAGCGCGTCACGCGCAGGGAAAAGTACGGAGGGCGGGCGGGCTTCACCGGGAAAAGGCCCCGGCCCGGCGGATCGGATGGCAACGGGAGGCCATCCGATCCGGGCCGGGGCACCGGGGTCAGGAGGCCGCTTCGTCCAGACCGGCCTTCGCGGCGGAGAACAACTCGGGCGCCACGTCGTGGGCCATGGCCGTCGCCGACTGCCAGCCGACTTCGTGGGCGTTGCCGACTCCGCCGCACAGCAGCACGAACCGCCTGAAACCGGCCGACACCAGGGCGTCCAGCTTCGCCTTGACCGTCTCGGCCGATCCGACGAGGGCGAACGGATTCCTGAGGTAGGAGTCCGCCGGCGCCTCGAACACCCCTTGCACGCCGGTGTCGCCCTCCTTCGCCAGCATTTCCAGCGAGCTCTCGGTGAGATGGGCCCCGGCCAGCCGCGCCAAATGCCCCCCGGCGGCCTCGACGTGCGAAGCGAAACCATCGCGCACGATCTCGGAGGCTTCCTTGTCGGTGTCCGCGATAACGGTGAAGCAGCTCGCCGAAACATTCGACATGGACAACGCGTGCCCGTTTTCCTGCCCGATCTCGAAATACCGCTCCAGGCGCGTGACCATCTCCTCCACACTGACCTTGGACATGCCGCCCGCGGACGGGTCGAGGTTCAGTCCGGTGAACACGTTCCATCCGCGCCGGGCCGCGGTGGCCAGGGACCCGTCGGTCTCGGCCGCCACCCACAGGGGCACGCGCCGCTGGACCGGCCGGGGCCACACGGTGACCCTCGCGGTCTCGATGTCCTGCGCGAAGGGCGCCAGCGCCGGCGTCAGATCGGCCTTCGGCACCGGGTGGTCGATCTGGTTGAGGACGCCGTCGACGAGGTCGGCCGCGTGCTCGAAGGCGGCACGGTCGCCGCGCCGGCCGAGACCCACCTCGAGCCGGCCGCCGGAGAGCACGTCGATCATGGCGAACTGCTCGGCCAGGTGCAGCGGATTGTGCAGCAGGGCGAGGTTCACCCCCGACATGATCCGGGCCCTGCTCGTCCTCGCGGCGAGCGCCGCCAGCATGATGTTCGGATGAGTGACCAGCGATGACGGCCCGAAATGCTCCGGCATGCTGAGACCGGCATAGCCAAGCCGCTCCGCCTCGACGCAATGGTCGAGGTAGCTCTCGTAAATCTGGGCCCCGAGCCCGGCATCCCACTTCTCCGGGTCGCGCGATCCCGGCGGCGCGTACGTGAGGTTGTCCCAGTAGACGAACTTGACGATGTCCGAGTCGTCGCCGATTTCGCTCATGCCTCGATGCCCCTCTGCTCGCAATCACCACCGCCTGGCTGTGCCTCAATTGAGTCAGGCGGTGGGGGAGCGGGGCATCTTCCAAATTGCCAAAGCCCCGAGACACCACCGAATAAAACACCGCGAACCAACCGAACCGGACCGGTCACGCCCAAAAAGCCCCGGCGGGTGCGACGCGCACCCGCCAGGGCCAAGGAAGAACCGTGCCCGACCCGGTCACCGCCTCCAGAACAGCAGATGGGTGACCCCGCTGGAGCTGGGCACCGACTCCATGTGGAAGCGGTCGAGCAGTTCGTCGGGGCTCTTCCACAGCCGCTCGCCCCGGCCGATGTCGACGGGCGCGACGGCGATGTGCATCGTGTCGACCAGGTCGGCGTCGATGAACTCGCGGATGGTGCTGACCCCACCACCGAGATGCACGTCCCGCCCGGCCGCCGCCTCCTTCGCGCGCGCCAGCGCCTCGGCGGGAGTCGCGTCGAGGAAGTGGAAGGTGGTGTCGGCCAGGGTGAAGGACGGGCGTACGTGATGGGTGAGCACGAACACCGGCGCGCGGAACGGCGGGGTGTCCCCCCACCATCCCTGCCACTCGTAGTCCTCCCAGGGACCACGCTGGGGCCCGAACTTGTTACGCCCCATGATCTCCGCCCCCATGTTGCGGGCGTGGTCACGCGTCAGGTAGTCGTCCAGCCCACGCGTACCACCGGGATCGGTCCGGTTCACCCAGCTGGCGGTGGCACCCGCCCAGGAGAACAGGGCGCTGGGATCCGCGTGCCCGAAAGGCCGCTCCAGACTCTGCCCCTCACCGGCCCCGAACCCGTCCCGCGACACGTTGAAACACTGCACCCTCAACAGCTGTGACCCACCCCCTCCTCCAGAAGCCGACACCGGCCCGGCCGCGTTCTCCGGCTCCGCGGCAGAAGGGGACGACGAGGAGGAAGGAGGGGCGCTCATAGTTCTCATACCGACACCAACGAGACAAACCCGAATCGGATACGCGACCCACGCCCCACGACGCAGCAACGACCGCCAGACAGCCCGGCGCCCCGCCCTCCCAGTGGGAGCCGAAGCCGGGGGAGCGGCGTCCGGTAAGACCGAACCACGCCTGCCGAAGCGTGACGCGCGTCTTCTCGGCGGGCTCGCCAAGATCCACCCCATCCCCGACCGGTGACGCGACCTGAACAAGAACGTGGGCGTGGGCGCTGAAGCTGTTCTGGCGCGCGGGTGGACGGCTTAGCCTTGAAGGCGTTGGTGCGGGTCCGAGCGCTCAACAGCCGGTCGACCTCTGGCTCATCGGGGTGTCGAGGAGCGGGAGGTCGGCGTGGGTGGCCATCCGGAGCAGGTCGTAGGCAGATCGCTCCCGCGCGCTCATTGGGCCCGAGTACCTCTTCACCCGCACCGACGGCGTCGTCGGCCTTCTCGAACGCCTCATCGAGGACGGCTGCGCCGAAGCGATCACCAGCGTCGCCGAGCGCCTTACCGAGACCCTCCTCGACACGCTCCCGCTCACCCTGGCCGGAGCCAGCCGCGATGCCGAGGCCGACGAGATCCCGTCTGTCCCCGAAGCTCCAGCCCGCCGCCCGCGTGCCGGACGGCGCCGCGACACCGCGTTTGATGACCACGGCCCCGCCGCTTCGGACACGGCATGAACACGCTGCTGCCCAGAAGCCTCGACCCGGTACCCGGCGACCTGCTGCCCGGCTACCTCCTACGCCTCGCCCTCCCACCGCTGGACCTCGGACACCTCTGCGGCCTCACCACCGGCCCGCTCCTCCCCGTCCGCCACCTCGTCCGCCTCGACGCCGCCCATGCCCAACAGGTTGCCGACGCCTGCCGCCTCCACCCCGGCCGAAGTCCACGCACTCACCCTCGCCGGCCAAGCCCCCGGCTCTACGCCGCTGCGCATCGACTACCTCGGGCGGCACCAGAGCTCCGTCACGATGGCCGACGACGGCTGGGTGCTCACCGCTTTCAGCCGCTACCGCCCCCACTGCCTGACCGACACCGCCCAACTCCCCGGCGGCCCCGTCCGGCAGGGAGCCTGACGCCTCCCGCACACCTTTCTCCGCGAGCGGCACAACCGACTCCTGGCCTGGCAGCGCCCCGCCTGCCACGCGCCGGCGTTCTCCAACGGCTACCGCTCCGAGGAACGATGGCGACCCACAGCTCATCCCCGCCCCGGGGCAGCGTCTGCACCCCGCCCGAGAACACCTGCGGCCCACGCCGGCCATGACGCACGCCCATCGCCGACTAGCCGAAGCCGCCACAGCCGGGGCCGATCACGAGGTAACGAGCCTCGGTCAGCGGGTGTCCGCCCAGTGGTTCTTCAACGACATCCGGGCGACCGTCTCGGCCGTCCGCGGCAGCTGGCCCCTCAGCCTGCGAGGTCTTCGCGGAGCTCGGGTCGATGGACGCGGTCACGGCCCACGGCGATGCCCTGCGTCGCCCCCACCCCGAGCGGACAATGGCGCTGGGGGACAGACGGGTCGCTCGAACCTTCGGACACCCGCCCGCCGACCCGCTCCCCGCAGCGGCCCTGATGGCCCTCACCGTGGCGACCCTCGACGACCCGAACGGACACCACACCCCTGCGTCGCTCCTGTCCGCCCTGCCGTCGACGAGCACCGCCCACATCCGGCTCCGCCGGCAAGTTCCCCACTGCTCACCCACGATGACCGCGGTGCTCCGCGGTGCTCCGCGGGATCGTCCGGTTCCCACGGAAGGCCGTGGGAAAGCCTGCCCTCTTCCCCCAGCCCGCCACCCACCGGGGCCGACTCGCCCCCTGCACCATCCCCGCTGTCCTGCCAGAGCACTGGACCACCCCGCTCGACGAGCTCGACGCACCGAGACGGCAACTGCGGCGGGACGCGGCGATCCGACTCGTCCAGATGGCCACTGGCCGTTCCCGCCGCTCCGCCGCCCTCTACCTCGGAATCCCCCTGGGGTCGCTGCCCTCTGCCACCGTCACCATCAGCCCCTGGCAGAAGGAACCAGGCAACGCCGTGGCGTACCAGAACGCCCTTCACCGCGTCGCCGAGACCGCTATCGCCGAAGGCGACCCGCGAGGTGCCTCGGCCAGGTGAGGGGGTCCCCGTGATGGGGTGGTGCTGCCGCAGCCAGCTCCGGCTCTGAGGATCGAAGTTGGCCCCGAAGCATTCCAGTTGGCCGACGGCGCTCGATAGCGATTCATCCCCACGACGGGATCCCCTTCGTCTGTGAACTGATGATGCGGCCGTACGCCCACCTCGACCTGGGCGACGAGGTCGCCGACGTCATTGGCCGGGCATGGCAGTTCGACGGCCCCTGGGAGTGGACGCCCTTCGACGGGGAACCAGTCGGCACGGGACCCGTGTGGCCACCTCGTCCTGCTCACCCGCGCAGGAGCACCATGCTCCATCGAGCAAGCCGAGGCAGTGGCCGCGAGCACGGCGAACGGTTCGCACCAGGAGACGGTCCGAGACTGGAAGTCATTCGCGGGGGCCTCCCCGACGCCCTGACCCGGCGGCGTCGCTCCGTCGTCGACTTCCTGAGCACGGACTTGGCCGGACGGGCCAACTACGGCGCTCAGTCACAAAATGTGACTGAGCGTTTCAGCTGACCCCTGAGCGTTGTACTTGGCCCGGCTGAGCGTGATGGTTTGCCCGGGCCGTCCGCGGGTGGCGCCCCGCCGATCTGTTCGGCTGCAGCGTCATGGGTTTCTCGTTGCTCCACGGCGCGGTCGATGCGTTTGTGGCTCCCGGCCAGTCCAAGCTCGTGACACCCCAGGAAAGGACACCGCCATGTCGGAGCTTCTCGTCGACTTCATCACCTCCCTCGACGGCCACGCGTCGGGAGAGGGATGGCCCGGGTTCTGGGGCCTCGAGGGCCCGGAGTACCTCGCATGGCTCGGCGAGCAGCCCGAGGCCACCTACCTGATGGGAGCGAACACCTACCGCCTCATGTCGGGCTTCGCCGCAGGCCAGGTCCCCCATGGCCAAGACGAGTTCAGGCCCGAGGAAGAGGCGTCCGTCGACGAGCTCACGCAAGCGTCCAAGGTGGTGTTCTCCTCCTCACTCCAGGAGCCACTGACGTGGGCCAACTCCACGCTCGTCCGCGACGACGCCGTCGAGGCGGTCAGCGCCATGAAGTCGAGTGGCTCGGGGCTCCTCAGCACGATCGGCAGCCTCAGCCTGTCCCGGTCCCTCCTACGAGCCGGACTCGTCGACCGCTTCCGGGTCGTCATGTTCCCGGTGATCACCGGGAACACGGGCGAAGAACGCATCTACGACGGCTATCCGGACGTTGCCCTCGAGATGATCGAGCACCGCACCTTCGACGGCCGCATCCAGCTGGTCGAGTACAAGCCCCGCGTGCTCGAGCACCCGCCGCTCGGCGTCCCTGCGTGACGTCGCCCCGTCCGCCGGTCTGGACGGCCGCCAGGCCGGCGCCGGCGGGTGCGGAGCAAGACCTCATAGGGGGCCAGTCAACGTCAGGACGCCGAGCCGTCGCAGGTCAGCCCATGTAGGCCGCTCCCAGACCGCGGTCTCCGCAAAGGTCCACCTTCCGGATACGGATGCGCCGCTCGACGCTTCCCTGGGCAGAGCTCGCGGCTGCCGGGGCGACATGCCCGGGTCCCCGTGCTCCTGGCCCGGCTGCGAGAACCCTCGCCGGCTCCAGCATCTTCTGATGGGCCGACAGCGCAATACACGACCCCAGCAGCGCCCGCTGATGGTCTGCGGGGGAGTGCCAGTGGAGATTCGTGAGCTGGTTGTCAGCGGTGTAGCCCCAAGGGCTGGCAACGATGCGCCTTGCGTCGTCAGGACAGTGACGTCGGACGGCGATGCGGGGGATACGGCCCTCAGGAGTTCCCACAGCGGCCGTGAGCCGCCTGCCCGCTCTGCCAAGACGGTCCGGTCGACCAGATGCAGCCGTTGCGCGCGCGCGAACTCCACTGCGGTCTTGGAGGTCCGCGTCACCGGCCGTTGACATCGAAATCTCAGTGCGGTTCACCTGTTCCGGCCCGTACGCTGCCGACGCAGCCCTCGTCGTCCAGCGGCCCAGGACACCGGTCGCCGGTTCGCCGGAGCCGGAAACCCGGGTTCGAATCCCGGCGACGGTTGCATCCCCCGTCGGTCTCGGCGTTCCGCCCGGAACTACGAGGGTGACGGAGCGTTCAGGGGCGTCTGAGGGAGATCTGGTGCAGGACGTCATGGCGGGGATCGCGGCCAACCCAGCCCTCCCGGAGCGACTGTTCGAGCCACTCGCGCAGACGGGTGACGAAGACGTCCGTCACGTTCTGACGTATCGCGATGACCTGTCCGAGCTCCAGGCGCGCATCCTCTTGGCCTACGACGACGTCGATGTCCACTCGCTGATCACGCGCGGCAAGATTCCCTGGGCCGAGGTGCCACGCCATGACTCCTTCTTCCTGCTGGCCGCAGCCCAGGCCGGGATCGCGCCGGAAGTAGTGGTGCGAGAACTTGCCGTGCACCACGACCCAGAAGTCCGTGGCGAGCTGGCCTCCTACGTCACCGGCCTGCCACCCGACGTCCTTGCCACCCTTGCCCGTGACCCCGACCCGGCCGTGGCCGAGCGGGCGGCCGAATCCTCCGAACTGCCGGCCGACCTCGCAGAGGAACTCGCCCGCCACCCCCACGTCGTAGTACGAGTGAGCCTCGCGCACAACGACCACATCCCGCCCGCACTGCTCACCGCGCTCCTCGCCGACGGCGGTAGCCCCGCGCCCACGCGCTGCGCGGCATGCCACCTTCGCACCGAAGGCTGCTCCGACCACGCCCCGGGCATCCGCAGGATACGGCTGGCCGCCGCCACCAACCCGGCCGTGCCACCCGCCGGTCTCGAGAACTTCCTCGACGCCGAGGAAGCCGGGACACCGGCTGAGATCGCGGAACGGACCGACCTCCCAGCCGCCTTCCACGCCCGCCTGGCCACCCATCCAGCGGCCTTCGTACGGGAGACCCTCGCCCGCAACCCCAGCATCGGTGAACCGCTGATCCTCCAGCTCACCGAAGACCCCGACCCCGGCGTCCGCCTGGCTGTCGCGGAGAATCCATCAACACCACTTTCCTACCTCACCGCGCTCGCAGGCCGCCGAAGACTTTCGGACGGGCCGCTGTCGCGGATCCTGAACGCGACCGAACCCGAACTGCACAAACTGGCCACGAGCCGCGTAGCCCAGGCACGCGCCCTCGCCGCCGCGCGCCCCGACCTTCCCGCACCGCTCGTCGACCGGCTCGCCAAAGATCCCGACATCGGGGTCGCCCGCAAGATCGCACCCCACCCAAGGCTCACCAGCCACCAGCTCACCGACATGGCCGACCGCCACGGACCACCCGTGTACGGCGCCATCGCTCAAAACCCCGCCTGCCCCGCCAAGCTGCTCCGCCGGATGGCACGGGACACCGGATCCGCGCGCAAGGCGCTCCGCCCGATTGCGGCCCACCCGGCTTCACCGCCGGACATCATCGAGGGCCTGCTTGCGAACCCCGACCCCAGGGTCGTCCACGCCGCAGCCGCACACCCCGCACTGCCGGTGGAGACGATGGAACGGCTGCTCGACCGCGCCGCGGCGAGCTGACACCGCTCGTCGACCGGAGCTACGGCCACGTAAGTACCAGCGCCTGGTTGCGATGTGCCGGGTTGGTGTCAGTGGGTTGGTGTCAGTGGCGGCACGTCAGGCTGGGGTGTTTTCGCTGGTCGGGCGTTGATGGAGGGCGGGGGGCGGGGACACTGTCGTGGGGCGGGGGGACGCCCACCCGACGCAGGTGCTGCTCCTGACCGACGCTGAAGCCGAGTTGACGGACTGGGTTCCGGCCTGGGAACGGCCGTACAACCTTGAATGGCCTTTGGAAGTCCTGCGGTCGGGGCGCGCGGACGCCTCACCCATGATTTCGGGAGGAATCCCCTTGAAGCACCTCAGCCCTGCCGGCCGACGCCTCGCTGTCGCCGTCACGGTCGCTCTTGCGGTCACCGCCGGCAGCCCGGCCGTCCCGGCGTTCGCCATGCCCCTCGCGGTGGCGCCTGCCGCCTCCGACGCCCCACAGGACGCGATCTCCATGCCGCCGGGCACGGTCGCCCTTTCCGGCGGACCCACCGGCTTCCTCACCCGCCACAAGGAGGGCGAGAGCGAGGTCCACACGTGGACGCGGTACGCGGACGGGGTCCGGACCCGGCTGCCGGGCGGGACGTACGAGGCGGACCCGGGCACGGACACCGTCATCCGGACCGACGGCACGACCCGCACGTTCCTCGACATGGCGACCGGCGAGGAGCTGGTCTCCTACGACCTCGCCGCGCACGGCGAGGCCGGCGCCATCGCCTCCGTCGCGTACCGGGGGACCACGCTCGTCGTGGAACGACGGGTGGACGGGAAAGGGGAGGTCCACCTGATCGACAAGGATGACCGGGGCCAGGATGTGGACCGGAAGGTGACCGGCCTGCAGGAGACCTGGTGGTGGCGGGGTGAGCAGCACACGGACCCCAGCACGCTGATGATCCGTGGCTTCGTGAGTTCGGACGGGACGGGGGGACAGAAGCTGGTTTTCGTGGACCTCGCCACGGCCTCGGTGACGGCGACCCACGACGTCCTGAACGCCACGGACTGGATCACCCCTGTCGGTGGCTCCCGGACCCGCGCGGTGTGGCAGGAGAGGGACGCCACCGGGAAGACGGTCCTGGCGGTGGCCCGGCGTGACTCCCTCGAGGTCGCCCGCACCACCTGGGCGAGGGAGGTGAGGGGGGCGCCGCTGGCCCTCGGAGTCACGCACGACTGGGTCGTGTACGGCAACTCCTGGGCCTTCGGTGCCTGGAACGCCGAGGGACTGCGCGACCTGACCGCCCGTTCGCTGACGACGGACGAGACCTTCCCGCTCCTCGCGCACGCCACCTCCGTCGTCCAGGCCGCCGACGGCGGCCTGATCGCGACCGGCGGCACCGTCGAGCACGGCGAGGGGGTGTACCGGATCACGCCCGGCGCGAACGGCAGCCGGCCGGCCGTGTCCGTCCTGGCGACCACCGGCGTCCCCACCGCCCTCACCGCCCGGTCCGAACCCCAGGCGCCGTCCGGCGTGGTCGACCTCGACGCGGCGGACGGGAAGGTGCCGTTCAGCTGGACGCTCGACCGCCCCGGCGCTCTCGTCACCCTCAGGGTGGTCCACACGGCCTCGCGTGCGACCGGCACCCTCAGGGCCTGGCAGGAACGTGGGGGACCGAGCGAGTTCCGGCTCGACTGGGACGGGTTCCTCAGCAAGTTCCCGGCCTACGCGGGCGCGTACACATGGACGATGACGGCCGAGCCCCGCAACGGCATCGGTCCGGCCGTCGAGCGCACCGGCTCGTTCGTCGTCGCCCCCCGCACACCCCTCCGGCACGACTTCGACGGCAACGGCTCGCCCGACGTCTTCGGCCGCTCCTCGGACGGCTTCCTCTACCTGTACGACGTGGGCCAGCTCCGGCAGCTGACGCACGACGAACCGGTGCGGCGGACCCTCATCGGCGGAGGCTGGAACGCGTACGACCAGATCGTCCGCCGCAGCACGGGACTCGTCGCCCGCGACAAGGACGGCGTCCTCTGGTCATACGAGGGCAAGGGTGGCGGCACCTTCACCCCCCGCAAGCGCGTCGGCGGGGGCTGGAACGTCTACGCCAAGCTCACCAGCGGCTCCGACCTCACCGGCGACGGCCGCGAAGACCTCGTCGCGACCGACAGGGAGGGCGTCCTCTGGGTCCATCCGGTCAGGGCTGACGGTACGTTCGCCGCGCGCAGGAAGGTCGGCGGAGGCTGGGGCGTCTACCACCAGATTGCCGCCACCGGGAACATCGGCGGCGCCGCCGCCGGTGATCTCGTCGCCCGCGACAAGGACGGTGTGCTCTGGCTCTACCTCGGCAAGGGCGACGGCACGTTCGCGACCCGGTCGAAGATCGGCGGTGGCTGGCGCGATCTCAGGGTCATCGGCGCGGGTGACGTCGACGGCGACGGCAAGAACGATCTGGTCTCCGTCAACTGGGCGGACTACACCCCCACCTACCTGGGCCTCCGCCGGGGAACGGGCCAGTGGAAGACCCCGTTCGAGGCCGTCATGAGCCCCAGCGGCCAGTTCCAGAACGTACCCCCGCTGTTCTGACCCCGCCCCCCGGCGGTCAGCGGGACAGCCGCAGACCGTCCTGCCGACCCTGCGGGCCTTGACACCCCAAGCGGTGGCGAGGGCGGCCACGAGCAGCAGACCGTAGCCGCCCTCGTCAGGACTCGGGCACGGTAACGGGCGGCGCTCCCCACAGGCGACCGGCGCGCCCCTTCCTGTGCCGTGAAAGGCGTGAACCACTAGGTGCAGAGGCGGAATTCCTGGAGGTTCTACGTGCGCGGGGTGGCCTTCGGTGACCGTCGCCGTCCGGTCGGCGTGCCGAGGGCGCAGTCGATGACGGCACACAGTGTGGTGAGCTCGCCGTGTACTCCTCAACTCGTTCCCGCAGGGCCGGATCCTCCAGACAGACCACGATGCGCGTACCGTCCCCGCTGTCGCCCCAGCGGGTCAGCCGGTGATCGAGAAGAAGATCGAGCCGTCCTCGGCCCACCACCAGGCGCCCTCGCCCTTGTTCCATTCCGAGGCCCAGCTGTCGAGGGCCTCGATGAGCTCCCCGAGGTCGTACCGAAGATCGGCGTCGACGCGGTCCAGCACCGCGCGGTAGGCCTCCACCGCGGGGCCGGCCTTCGCGAGGGGCCAGCAGCCGATCTCCGGTGATCCCTCCAGGGGATGGGGTATGTGGAACCCGATCTCCGAGGGCGGGCCGCTGAAGACGTACTGGTAGGGCAGCAGGTCGGCCGGGACGCCCGCCGAGCTGAGGGCGTCGTCCAGGGCGGAGAAGTAGGTGACGGGGCTCCGGTAGCTCGCCAGGGTCGCGCTGTCGCTCGCGTTGTGGTCGATGATGATCTGGAGGGCCGCGTAGTAGGCGCAACCGGCGTAATCGGCGGAGGAGTCGGCCCGGCCGGAGACCAGCTCCTCCAGGGCGTCCGGGACCGACAGTCCCCAGTCCACGCCCTGGAGGTCGAGGCTGTCCTGACGTGCCTTCGCCCTGACGCGCATGTTGTCCAGGCGTCGTGATTCGTCGGCGCTCAGGTCCAGGGCGGGCACGAAGCGCACGATCTCGCCGCGGTTCGCCATGCTGTAGTTCACTACCTTGCTCATGGGTTCATGCTGTCAAAGGGCACTGACAGCCCGGTGTCCGGGACCGGTTCGCAGGTGCCGGAGAGCCGCTCAGGCCGTATCGCAACCGCGAAGCGTGGTGAGCTCCTCGCACGGTTTTGCGTTCACGGTGGGCACGATCCCCGGCACGCTCCTCCGGGACGCGCCGTGAAAGCCGCGGGGCCGCCCCGACTCCTTCGCCGACCCCGTCTACGTCGTGCTGTACGACGTGGACGGTGAGGGGAGGGCCCGGGAACTGGCCGCCGGCCTGCACGCCGTCTTCTACGGCGACCTCGAACCTCTGGCCCGCGCCGTACCTCCCACGCCCTGACGGTCATCTGCCCCTAGGACATGAGGCGTTTCCTCTGGTGACAGGGTGTGCGGGCGTGTAACGTCCCCGTTAGCTGTCGTGGTTCGGATCTTCCCCTTTGCCCATGCCTTCGGCGTGGGCTTTTTTGCTGTGCTGTGCCGCAGGAACCAGGGCGATCACCTCCGCCTCCCACACCGTGTGGGCGGCGTTCATCGACTGGAAGGCATGAGACATGGCTACGGGAACTGTGAAGTGGTTCAACGCGGAGAAGGGCTTCGGCTTCATCGCCCAGGACGGCGGCGGTCCGGACGTCTTCGCTCACTACTCGGCGATCAACTCGACGGGCTTCCGTGAGCTCCAGGAGGGCCAGATGGTGACGTTCGACGTCACCCAGGGCCAGAAGGGCCCCCAGGCGGAGAACATCAACCTCGCCTGACCCCCACCCTCCGGCGGAACTGGGGCCGTGACCTGGACAACGGAATCGGCCCCTTCACTCACCCGGACGGACAAGGCTCCCTACCGGCCCGTGCCGGAATGGAGCGCGCGGGACAAGGCCCCGGTCCCCGTGACGGGACGCAGTACGGCCGGGGCCGCCCCCGCAAAGCAGCCGCGCGCCCAAGGGCACGGTGACTGCAGCCGGGATCCCGCCCGCGACTGATGTCCCTCCACGTCCGCCCGTCGGTACACGGGATAGGCCGGGTCACCACCGTCATCCGTACGATCGGCGTCCGTCACGGACGGCGCCCACGGCCTCGTCACCGACGGCCTCTACCTCGACCTGCGGCACGCACTTCGTAATCCGGTCGACGACCCCGCACTCCGTTACGCCACCGCCCTGGCCCCCCCAAGGTCGACCCGGCCACCCGCAGCCTGTCCGGCCAGTGCGTCTCGATCCGGCCCAGGTTCACCTTGTTGCGGGCGATGGCCTCCAGCGGCCCGTAGCCGAGCTTCCCGACGACCCCGTCAAGGGACGGCTGGCTGGCTGGTGCCAGGCGCGCCGCTGCTGTTCATGCGCGTGAACGCCGAAGCGGCCCCGCCGTGAGGCGAGGCCGCTCGCGCAGGAGCTGCGAGATCTCACGTGAAGGCGTTGTCCTCATCTCGGACAATAGACGTGAAGGGAAGGCAGTCCAGGGTGACGTTGCGACCGCCGGTGGAGCCGATGCTGGCGCAGGCTGTGGAGTCGGTGCCGGGACCCGGCGTGGCGGGCGAGCTGGCGTTCGAGCGGAAGTTCGACGGCTATCGGGTCCTGCTGTTCACCCCCGCCGGGCCGGGCGGCGTCCTTCTGTTGCAGACCCGTCGCGGGGCACTGATCCAGGACCGGTTCCCCGACCTTGTCGCCGCGGCGGACAAGTTGCCCGACGGCGTGGTCCTGGACGGCGAGCTCGTCGTCTGGGACACCAAGGCAGGCCAACTGTCGTTTGAAGGGCTGCAGCGGCGCACCGCTGCCCGCGGCCGCCGCAGCACGCGCGCTCTCGCTGCGTCGCTGCCCGCGTTCTTCATCGCCTTCGACATCCTGCAACAGGACGGAAGCGAGCTGATCGACTACCCCTACCGCCAACGCCGCCTCCGGCTGGAAGCCCTGTTCGCCCTCCACCGGCTCACCTCCCCCTGGACGCTGTGCCCTATGACCTCGGATCTGATCAAGGCCCAGCAGTGGCTGGAGTCCTGGACCGAGATCTCCGGCGTGGAAGGAATCGTGGTCAAGGCGGTGAACCAGCCCTACCGGCCAGGACACAGGGGCTGGTACAAACTTCGTCGCCGGAACACCACAGAGGCGATCATCGGCGCGATCACCGGCACCCTGACCCGGCCCCAGCTCCTCCTCCTGGGCCGCCGCGACGTCTCCGGTCACCTCCGCTCGATCGGCCGCACGGCCCCGCTCCGCGCCGAGCTGGCGCGCCTGGTCGGCGGCAACGTGAACGCGGCCGAAGCCGGACATCCCTGGGAAGGCCGGCGGTTCGCATCGGCGTGGGGCAGCCGAGACGTCCTGGACGTAACCCTCGTACGCCCCGAGCTGGTCGCCGAAATCAGCGCCGACACAGCCGTCGACCAAGGCGGCGTCTTCCGGCACCCGGTCCGCTTCAAACGGCTGCGCCTGGACGTGACCGCGGAGGAGGTACCGCTGTTCAGCACCGGTCCGAGCACGGCCACCGGATGATCGAGCTGGACATGAACAACCGCCTCGACCTGGACCTGTCGCTCCGGGCGACACAGTCCGGAGGCCCGCGCATTCCGCAGCCGCAGCCCCGCAGTGGCACTGGGGCCACCCTGCCTGGCCGGAGCCGTGGTGAATTTTGCATGGCCGTACGCAGTGGTACGCAGCGGAACCGTCGGCGGCTACCACTCGGGGTGGACGTCATGGCTGTCGTAGCGGGAGCCTGTGTCGGTGATCCAGGGCCGGAAGCGGCCGGGTCCGGAGGCTTCGTGGGCGTAGGTCACTGGTTCCTCCGTATCGTCGGTGACGATGACGGCTCCGGCCTTTTGGGCGCAGCGCAGGGCGTGGGTCCAGTGGCGGCCGCGGTGGCCGGTGCGGAAATCGGGGGTCTTGCACTGGGTCATCGGTTCTCACCGCCATGCATGTCGAATGCCTGCCAGTACAGGACGGGCGGGCGCCCAGCAGATGCCGAACAGGCAGGAATACCCGATTTATGCAACTTTGAACATCTAGATTTGCCGGCCACGGGGCAGGTGCCGGCTGTGCTCCGCCATAGTCGATCATGCAGCCGGAGAAACGATGCCGCCGAGCGTCTCAGTCCTCCTGTACAGCAGCGACGCCGGCACCCGGGCGCAAGTCCGGCTGGCGGTCGGCCGTGGCCCCGCGTCCGACGTCCCGCCGGTCGCGTTTGTCGAGTGCGCGACTCTGCCCGCGGTCCTGCTGGCACTGGACACAAGCCGCATCGACGCCTGCGTGCTGGACGGCGAAGCGGCGCCCGCCGGCGGTTCGGGGGTGTGCCGACAGATCAAGAACGAGGTCTTCCGCTGTCCACCGGTCCTGCTCTTGATCGGACGGCCGCAGGACGCCTGGCTGGCTGGCTGGAGCCACGCCGACGCCGTGATCACCCTGCCTGTGGACCCCGCGGAACTCGCCGCGTCCCTCGCCGCACTGCTCCGCGCGCCACGGTAGGCATGCTCGGGCTGGAAGGAGTCGTCCAGCGCTTCACCCCCACCGGACGGCTCACTGTTGAGGTGCTTCGATCCCGGTCGCCCCTGGCACGTCCGGCCTCCGCGTCGGAGACGACCCCGGGAACCCCGAGCTGAGCGGAGCACCCGAGACGCTCTTCTCGCCGACCTCCGCGTGCGATGGGTCAGGTCTCGTCGCTCTTGAGGAGGGGGCGCGGTTCGAGCGGGTGGACGGCGGGGCCCTGGAGGACGGAGCCGTCGACGGCGAACCGAGATCCGTGGCAGGGGCACTCCCAGGCACGCTCGGCGTCGTTGAAGTGGACGAGACAGCCCAGGTGGGTGCAGCGCGCAGACACGGCGTGCGTCGCGCCGTTCTCGTCGCGGTAGACCGCGCAGCGCCGCCCACCGACCCGTACGAGGGCTCCGGTACCGGGCGTGATCTCCTCGATGCTGTCGGCGTGGGAGGTACGCAGCCGGTCGCCCACGAAGTGCTTGAGAACCGAACCCTGCACCTTCAACAGGGACGGTGTCTCACGGACGTGGAGGCGCCGCGGGTCGTAGAGCGAGGCCCAAGGCAGCTCGCCGCCCGTGATCTCGGCGGTGAGCAGTCGCCCGGACATGACGCCGTTGCTCATGCCCCAGCCTCCGAAGCCGGTCGCCACGTATACGTGCCGGGAACTGGGATGGAAGGGCCCTACGAAGGGCACCTTGTCAGTGGTGGTGTTGTCCTGCGCCGCCCACCGGTGGGTGATCTGTGCGTCCGGGAAACGTTCCATGGTCCAGGTGGCGAGCTGCTCGTAGCGCTCGCTCACGTCGCCGACGCCCGGCGTGAACTTCTCCCCGGTGACGATGAGCAGCCGCTTCCCTTCACCGTACGGAGCCGTGCGCACCGACCGGGTGTTCTCCTCCTGGGTCAGGTACATGCCCTGCGGATCACGGTCGGCAGGAAGAGCCGCCGCGATGACGAGTTCACGGTGCGGTTCGAGCCGAGAGAACAGCAGGGCACGGTCGAAGACAGGGTAGTGAGTGGCCACGACGACGTCTTGAGCCACGATCTCTGCCCCGCTCTCGGCGGTGAGCCGGCACGGCGCGCCCTCGTCGAGCGAGACGATCCGCGTTCGTTCGTGCACGGACCCGCCCCGGCCGACGAAGTCGGCGACGAGAGCAAGCAGGAACTTGCGCGGATGAAACTGCGCCTGGTCGTCCATCCGGACCGCGCCCGCGACGGGATACGGAAGTCCGGTTTCCGAGACGAACGAAGCCGCCAGCCCGGCCTCGCGCGCCGCATCTGCCTCGGCCCTCAGCTGGTCGACCGCGTCCGCGGACTCCGCGTACGTGTATCCCGGGACGCGTTCCAGCTCGCAGTCGATCCCCAGCTCCGCCGCGACCCGGTCAACGTACTCGACGGCCTCCTGCTGCGAGCGCGCGTACTGCCGCGCCCCCTCCACACCGAACGACTTGCGCAGTTGTGCGTAGAGGAGGCCGTGCTGGGCGGAGAGCTTCGCGGTGGTGTAACCGGTGACTCCCGCCGCCACGCGGTCCCCTTCGAGCAGGGCGACCCGCAGCCCGGCGCGTGCCAGCTCCCAGGCGGTGCAGATGCCGGCGACACCGGCGCCGACCACCACCACCTCGACTTCCAGATCACCTGTAAGAGCGGGATACTCGGGGCCCGTCCCGGTCTCCATCCAGTACGACTCGTAGGTACCGGGCATGCGCGTCATAAGCGGTCTCCCACTTCCGTCCATGTCGTGCCGTGGCGCCCATCCGGCCTCGCTATCCGGTGGCCCTTTCGGGGCCGGGCAGGAACGTCTCGTCAAAGTGATAGCCGAATCGCCGGAGTCCCCGGACGAGGGCGACTGCCTGTCAGCCGGCGGCCCGCACTGGGGCAGGATGGGGGCGTGGCCGCGCTCACCCAGTCCCATGCTTCGCGGGCGACGCGCTCCGCGGGTGCATCGTCGATACGACGGCTCCCCCCCCACTAACGACGCTGCCGTCGTCAGTGGGGGCCGAGGTGCCATTTGCTCATCGTGACCTCCGGAATCGATGGCGAGTGCCAACCTCGTCTTGGCGTCTGACCCACATCGGCATCGCTCAATCCTCTCGACGACCCTCGATTCGGCGGCCGAATGAACGCGCTGGGCGCCGCTCGACGTAATCCGGTGGACACGGTCGCGTGCCCAGGAGCTCAAGTGACGCCGGGAGTGCCGTTCCTGGCGGCCTGAGACTGATCCGGCGAGGATGCGGCCACTGCTCGCGGAATCAACGGGCGCGGGGCCAGTCGAGACTGGGGGCGACAGGTCAAATATTTCGTTCAAGACCAGTCACTGAGCGTGCAGGCAGCACCGCCTTGATCAGCGCTCACGGCGAAGTGCCTCGACGCTGCTTCGGCTACTGCGATCGCGAGAATCGGGGCCGGCTGGACGTTCCCGGTGCAGCGTTTGCGGTTACCCGCACGGCATGGCACCTATGTGGCAGCGCAAGCGCGACGAACAGCACCGGCACGAGGGGCAGCACCTGGACGTCGGCCGTGAGGGGAACGACAGGCGCGGGGGCGGAGCGAGGCCCGCTCCGCAGGTGCAACGCGATGCGCCGGACGAGCCTACGGACATGGGAAGGAAGTCGTGGGGGGCGGTGCTGAAGCGGACGCTGAAGGAGTTCAAGGACGACGAGCTGGCCGACCGGGCTGCGGCGCTGACCTACTACGGCATCCTGGCGCTGTTCCCCGCCCTGTTGGTGCTGGTCTCACTGCTGGGTATCGCGGGGAAAACGGCGACACAGGAGGTCTTGGACAACCTCACGAAGCTTGCCCCTGGCGCGGCCCGCGACGTCATCACCAATGCGGTGAGCCAGCTGCAGTCCTCCGGCGGCACGAGCACCGCTCTGGCGATCGTCGGCCTGGTCATGGCCCTGTGGTCGGCCTCGGGGTATGCGGCCGCCTTCATCCGTACCTCCAACGCCGTCTACGACATCCCCGAGGGTCGCCCGGTCTGGAAGATCACCCCGTTGCGGCTGGTCCTGACGCTGGTGCTGATGATTCTTGCCTGCATCAGTGCGCTGCTCGTGGTGCTCACCGGCCCTCTCGCCCAGCAGATCGGCACGGCCCTGGGCGTCGGGGACACCGCCTTGAGCGTGTGGTCGATTGCCAAGTGGCCGGTCCTGGTCGTGCTGGTCACCATCATGATCGCGATCTTGTACTGGGCCTCACCCAACGCGCGCGGCCGCGGCTTCAAGTGGATCACCCCGGGAAGCTTCTTGGCCCTGCTGATCTGGATGATCGCCTCGGCGGGCTTCGCGTTCTACGTGGCGAACTTCGCCTCCTACAACAAGACCTACGGCACCCTCGCGGGAGTGATCATCTTCCTGGTCTGGCTCTGGATCACGAACCTGGCGATCCTGCTCGGCCTTGAATTCGACGCCGAGATGGCCCGCGAACGCGCCATCATCGGAGGCCACCCCAAGGACGAAGAGCCCTACGTCGAGCCCCGGGACACGTGCAAGTGGAGTGATGAGGAGCGCAAAGACATGGGCGAGCGCTGGCCCGGTGGTGTACGGGATGACGGAAGCAGGTGATCATGCGCCTTCTGGATGACGTTCGTCGCCTCGACCGCCGGCTGACCCACCACGCCGCCTCTTGGGATTCACCCTGGGCGCGGCAGGTCCTGCCGGCCGCGGAGTCCGCGGCCGAGGAAAGCAAACTCTGGTAGAGCACGGCCGTCCTGATGGCCGCAACAGGCCGGCGCGCCCAGCACAAGGCTGGGGCCACCGCCCAAGTGCTTTCGAACGCCGTGTGCAAGCAGAGCGCACTACCCCAGCGACATCGCCGCCGCCATCGGCATCGCCTGCGCCCTCGTGGTCCACCACACCCCCCGCCTGCCGCGCCACGTCCTGCTGTAGGGCGCCCGACACCCAGGTTCGGCCGGATGGGCCAGCAGATGCCGGGTACCCGCCAGGAAACGACCGACCCTCCCGGCAGCAAGGAAGCACAAAGCCCCCCGAAGGCTCAGGTGACAATGATGAGCAGGTCAGTGGATCACCCGCCCCGTCACGACGACGAGCCGGTGGGTGCGCTGGTCCAGCAGGCATCGGAGCAAATTTCCACGCTGATACGGCAGGAACTGCGACTGGCGCAGGCGGAGATGCAGCACAAGGGCAAACGGCTCGGGCTCGGCGGCGGCCTGTTCGGCGGAGCAGGCGTGATCGGATTCATCGCCCTGCAAGGCCTCGCGGCCAGCGCGATCATTGCCCTGGACCTGATCTGGCCCCTGTGGGTCTCGGCGCTCACCGTCACAGTCCTGCTTGCCGTGGTGGCCGGCGTGCTCGCCGGTGTAGGCAAGAAGCAGGTCAGTCAGGCCACCCCACCCGCCCCCGAGCAGGCCATCGAGGGCGTCAAGGCAGACGTGGCCGAAGTCAAGGAGAGGGCACACCGATGACGGACCAATCACAGAACAACGACGCCGCCCCCACTCCCGACGAACTGCGAGAACAGGTGGAAGACACCCGCGAGGAGCTCGGCGAAACGGTCGAGGCGCTGGCCGCCAAGGCCGACGTCAAAGCCCAAGCACAGCAGAAGGCAGCGCAGGTCAAGAGCCAGATCCAGGACAAGGCCGCCCACGCTCTCCATGCAGCTCAGGACAAGACGCCCCAGCCGGTGCGTGAGAAGGCAGCCCAGACCAAGAAGCAGCTGACCGACACCACCCACGCCCTGGGGGGCAAAATCCAGGACAGGACGTCAGGGCCGACCCGGGAGAAGGCCTATCGGATGGCAGACTCCGCGCGCAACAGTCGCGGCCTGCTCACCGCCGGCGCCGTGGCCGCACTCGCCATCGTCTTCTTCGCCAGGCGCACCAGGAGGGGTGCTAAATGAAAGCGTCCAAAGTCGCCTACAGGCCGGTCGGCCTGGCGCTCGGGGCCGTGAGCGGTGCCGTGGCCGGCGCAGTGTTCAAACAAGTATGGAAGACCCTCGGCCATGAGGAGGATGCCCCCGACGCCACAGACCAGGACCGCAGCTGGCCGGAGGTCCTGGCCGCTGCCGCCCTCCAAGGCGCGATCTTCGCCGGAATCAAAGCCGCAGTCGACCGCGGTGGCGCCACTACAGTGCACCGCCTCACAGGAACCTGGCCCGGCTGACACCTCGCACATCACCCAGGCTCCTGGCTCTCTTCTGCGTCCGGCCGACGTCGCGGGTGGCGATGCCGCGCCATTGTTTGAGGCGGTGGAAGCAGCGTTCGACGACGTTGCGTCGTCGGTAGGCGGCTTTGTCGAACCCGCAGGGGCCGTTCCCGGCGCCGCTTGCGGCCGGCGAGTTGGTCGACGCGTTCGGGGATCGTGGCCTTGATCCCGCGGCGTCGGCGGTAGGCCCGGAACGTGCGGGCCGAGTAGCCCTTGTCCGCGACTACGTGGTCGGGCCGGGTCCGGGGCCTGCCCGGTCCTGGCCCTGCCACGCGGATGAGGCTGATGACGGCTTCGGCCTGGGTGCAGTCGTTGCGGTTGCCTGCGGTGACCAGGAAGGCCAGGGGTCGGCCCTGTCCGTCGCAGGCGAGGTGGAGTTTGGTGGTCAGACCGCCACGGGAGCGTCCGAGGCCGCGTTCTTCGAGCCCCTTTTGGCGGCGGCGTGCTGGTGGGCACGGACGATCGTGGAGTCGATCGCGACCAGCCAGTCCACCTCCGCCCGGCTTTGGGCTGCGGCCAGGAGGCGGTCGAACGTTCCGTCGACGGCCCAGCGGGCGAACCGTCCGTGGACGGTCTGCCATGGGCCGAACCGCTCGGGCAGGTCTCTCCAGGGCAGGCCGGTGCGGAACTTGAACACGATGCCCTCAAGGACCTGGCGGTGATCCCGCCACCGGCCACGAGCACGGCCCACAGGCGGCAACAGCGGCTCGATCACCGCCCACGCCGCGTCAGAAATCTCCCCATCCCTCACCACCGGACCAACGATCCGATGATCGGAAAGACACCCCCTAGACCGCCACACCGCCCACTTCGGCTGAACCGGTGGCTCGCCGAGCCCACGCAGAAAACCCAGCCGAAGGCCACCGCTCCGCCCAGGTTCGTGAACACCACTCCTCTGCCACGGTCGCGCTGGCTACGTAGGTCAGAACTGAGAGCGGATGTTCCTGGCGTTCGGGAACGATCCCAAGGGCAGAGGCTCGGAATTATTGATGAGAAGTAGCAGTGCTCCGCGTGCCTGCCGTGTTGAGAGGACTCACTCCGCGAGGCGGCGCTTCCACCAAACATCTGTGGGTGGTGAGAACGGATCTGGCAGAGTCCGTGCCAAGAAGCGGTCGTCCAGGGGTGCGACCGCTCCGAGAAGTTCACGGCGTGCCTTGCGATTCATAGCCGAGGCTGCACCTTCCAACAGTGTTCGCGCGTGTCTGTCCCTCCAGATGGTGGTTCCGCACCCGTGATTGGGGCCATGGTCTGGCCATGGCTGAAGCGCCAGCGCCCATGCCCGGAAGGCGTCTGCGACGTGACCGGAAGGCAACTTGTACTGAACTTCGAACCGTGCGATCTGCCCGTTCGTAGCAGCGGACAGTCCGCCGATCACGGGTGCCCGCCGATGATGCGTTCGGCGTCGCGGGAGCTGCGCCCTGATCTCGCCCGATGACCGGCGAGGCATGAACACTTCCAGTAGCAAGACGTTGGGGCGACCGACACCGCCCGCTGCATGCCGCAGTCCGCGAGCGCCGGGATCAGCATTCCCGGGGCCCGGCGCGACCCCGGCGTCACGCGCTGGCTGCCTAGGTCAGAAGCAGGTGCTCTAGACCCGCTCCAGTGGGCGGTGGGGAAGGGGCGGGGGTTCGACCTGGATCGAATCGTGGGGGCGGACGATCCCTCCACGGCGGACCACAGCCATGACGCCACACTTGAACGTGAACTCGCCGGACACGGGGTCGATGGCGAAGACCTCGCCGAGCAGCCCCTCGCGGAAGTCGTTGATCTTCGAGCACGGGTTGCGCAGTCCCGTCACCTCGAGAACCGCCTGCTCTCCGAGATGGAGCAGAGCGCCGGTGGGCAGGCCCAGCAGGTCCACGCCGCGCGTGGTGATGTTCTCGCCGAGTTGGCCCGCGGAGACCTCGAAGTCCTTGAGCGCGAGCTCCTCGAAGAGTTCCTCGTGGATCAGGTGGACCTGACGGAGGTTGGGCAGGTCCGGCTCGTAGGTCATACGGAACTGGTGGCGGATCGTCTCGCCTGCGTGGACGTCTCCTTCCACTCCGAGCCCCGTGAGCAGAGTGATGAAATCGCGATTGGACTTGCTGAACGAGTACATCTCGTCGCGGCTCACTGCGGCGACCTGACCAGTCATCACGCCCCCTGTGGTTGTTCTGTAGCCGGTTGATCTTAGACGCGGTGCAGTCGGCCCCGTGGGTGAGGCATGCCGTGAGCGACCTCGTCGGCGGAATGCGCAAGAGCGTAAGGAATCCGACCGCGTCCCGTCACCGACACCCGACAGACAGGATCTGGTGCCTGCGATATCGCGGGGCAGTTTCGTGCGGCTGAGCCAATGCTCACCGAACGCACCCGGGTCTTCGCGCACGCGGAGCGGTGGGCGGTCCGGTGCTGGGAGCCGGTGTGGCCTCCGCCGCGCCTGCCCCGGCCCCGAGCGGCCGCGAACAGGGTTGCACCGGAGGGAGGCTGAACCGTTGTCTGGACGGTTGCATGCGGCGGGGGACCGGAGGTGTTGCCGGAGGTGGGAGCCGGTCAAATCGGACACCGTCTGTTGTTCCTGGTCAGCGCGGGTGGGCAAGCCTTCCCGCGACGAGGACACCTCTTTCCCACGCGAGAGCCGTGGGGAAGAGGGCCTCTCCACCGCTGGGGCCGGCGCCGGACCCGCTGCTGTCTGCTGCCCGCGGCATGGGTGGCGGCCTGCCTGGATTGCGGAACGAGCCTGGCCGCACCGCTCAGCGCGCGTTGTGCGGGCGGCGAGCTCATGCGGTCGAGGAAGTCGCCGAAGGGCTCATCGAAACCCCTCTTCGACGCCAGGGCTTCGGCCACAGCATGCCAGCGGCCGGGGTCGGTCCCGCACAGGCGCAGCAGCGCGTCGGACCCCAGGGACGCCCAGATCGACCGGCTGAAAGCCGCCAACAGAGCCCTGCAGCACCGCCTTGCCGAGCAGGCCACGACGATCGAGGACCTGACCGACTTCAAGAAGCGAGCCCTGTCTCAACTCGCCGCCCAGCACGAGGAGATCAACCAGCTCCGCCGACAATCCGGACCACCCTCACTGAGGGCGCTTCCGCCTCGACGACCGGAAGCCGTCATCGGGACTTGCGGCTGACCCCCGTCCCGACCGTGGCGGGTGCCAGTGACGCGGACGACGACGTTGCCGCGCTCGGGGTCGGTGTCGACGATGCGGTGGGACCTGTGTGCGCATCCGATGACCTGACCTGCCGGTAGGGGCCTTGGAAGGCCCCTACACGACGTCCCCGTGGTAGTTGGTGTCCCACCGCCAGGAGGCCCACACCGCGGCACCGAGGCAGATGGCTCCGAACAGGACGGGGACTGCTCTTGGGTTCACGCTTGCTGCTGGGCGCGAACGGTTTCACGGTCCGGGCTGGTCGCCATGGTCGCCGACGGTGCGGTGCGGGGCCAGGTCCAGGCGTACCGCAGGATGAGGGCGAGAACGATCACTTCCAGTGCGACGCCAAGGCCGTAGAAGTACCTCCAGGACTCGCCCACCGCGTTGAATGCCGCGAAGGGGATCTGTACCGAGGCCACGATGAGGTTCGTGATGCGGTTCGCCCGGGCGGGTAGCGTCATCGACAGCACGACCATGAGGATCGGGATCGCCATGAGCGCGAGGAAGACGGTCAACAACGTCTGGCTGATGTCGAACTCCCAGACGACGCCGACCAGGATGTCTTCGATGACGCCGGGCTTGAAGAAGGCGAGAATGTCCACGTAGACGTACAGGAACATGAAGCTTGTCCACGCTGCGGCGAGCTTGGCTCTCACCGGGATCCGCTGGTCTTCCAGTGTGGCGGTGGGTTGACGTGTCCTCATCATGGGCTCCGTGGTTGTGGTGAGGATCGGTAGGTCCACGATCGTTGAGCCCGGCGGCGGGCACATCGGCGTCGAGGCCGGACCCGCCTCGGCCGTCGGGAGGAGCGGCGTCTCGTTCTTTCGGTCGGTCCCCGACACCTCGGCGGTCCGTAGGCTAGGTGTGTGATGACCAACGCCCTGAGC
Source organism: Streptomyces sp. NPDC050842 (assembly GCF_044456565.1). NCBI lineage: Bacteria > Bacillati > Actinomycetota > Actinomycetes > Kitasatosporales > Streptomycetaceae > Streptomyces > Streptomyces sp. NPDC050842. The sequence goes on from NZ_JBITGA010000015.1 coordinate 118,023, forward strand.
TCGCTGTGGGCCGAGCCCCGCGCCACGGACGCTCCCGAACGGGTGTCGCGCGACTGGGTGCTGGTCGCGGTGTTGATGGTGACGGCGCTGCTCGAGGGAGTCCTCCGGGACGACGTCGCCTGGCGGCCGTTCGCGACGATCGTGGCGGTCGGACTTGCGCCGGTGCTGCTGTGGCGGCGTACCCACCCGTTGGTCTGCGTCGTGGTGGGCTTCGGCACCGCCATGGCGTTGGGACTGGCGAGCCTGCTGGGCGGGATCCCGGGCGTGGGCCTGAACACGATGATCTACATCCTGGTGCTCGTCCACGCGCTGGTCCGCTGGGGCTCAGGGCGCGAGATCGTGATCGGGCTGGCGGTGGTGACGGTCGCTGCGGTATTCAGCATTGCGACCGACCACACCGGGCCGGCCGAGCTCTTCGGCGGGTTCGCCGTCCTGGCGGCGGCGGCGGCGGGCGGAGCGGCGTTCCGCTACCGCGCCGAGAGTTGGCGCCGGGCGTTGGACCAGATCCGCAGCCAGGAGCGGGTCGGCCTCGCGCGCGAGCTGCACGACATGGTCGCCCACCACGTCTCGGCGATCGCCGTGCAGGCGCAGGCGGGCCGGGCGATGGCCGGGCAGCGACCGGAAGCGGCGCTCGAGACGCTGGCGGTCATCGAAGGGGAAGCGTCGCGGACGCTCGCGGAGATGCGGGCGATGGTCCGGGTGCTGCGCGACGGAGCGCCGGCGGAGTACGCTCCCCAGCCCGGCGTCGCCGACCTGGTGTCCCTCGCCCGACGCGACCCGGTCCCGGTCGTCGACGTAGAGTTGTCAGACGACCTGGACGAACTTCCGCCCCAGGTCGACGCGGCGGTCTACCGGCTGGCGCAAGAGGCGCTGACCAACGCCCTGCGGCACGCCCGCAACGCCTCGCGTGTGGAGATCCGGGTCGTAGAGGGCGCGGGAAGGCTGCGACTACGCGTGACCGACGACGGACAGACCGACCCGGCACGGTCGGTGAACCACGGCTTCGGGCTGCTGGGGATGACCGAGCGCGTGCAGCTGCTCGGCGGCACGCTGCGTGCCGGGCCTGCGCCCGAGGGCGGGTGGACGGTCGACGCCGAACTGCCGACGAAGGTACGCCGATGACGGTGCGCGTTCTGGTGGCCGACGACCAAGATCTGGTGCGCACCGGCCTGTCGATGATCCTTGACGCGCAGCCCGACATCGAGGTCGTCGGCCAGGCCGCCGACGGCCACGCCGCCGTCGAGCTGGCGCATCGGCTCCGCCCCGACGTGTGCCTGGTCGACATCCAGATGCCCGGGCTCGACGGCATCGAGGTGACCGAGCTCCTCGCAGGGCGGGGCGTCCCGGACCCGATCGCGGTAGTGGTGATCACGACATTCGACCTCGACGAGTACGTCCAGGGCGCGCTCCGGGCCGGCGCCCGAGGCTTTCTGCTCAAGGACGCCGGGCCGGAGCTGCTCGTCCAGGCCGTCCATGCCGCCGCCGTCGGCGATGCCCTGATCGCGCCGAACATCACCCGGCGGCTGCTAGCCACCCTCGCCGCCAGGGAACCGTCGAGCCGACGGACCCAACCGATCGAGCCGCTCACCGAACGCGAGGAGGAGGTGCTGACGCTGGTCGCCCGTGGCCGCACGAACGCCGAGATCGCCGCCGAGCTATTCATCGGCTTGACGACCGCCAAGACCCACGTCGCCAGCCTGCTGACCAAAATCGGCGCCCGAAACAGGGTCGAGATCGCGATGTGGGCGTACGACACCGGCCGGGTGGGGAACTGAACCGAACCTGACGTGCACGCTAGCCCGCTTGGGTGAACGGCGCGTCGCCCCGAAACGCCACCTATCTCGACAACGCCCGCACGCTCGACGCCCACGCCATGAGCCACCGCGACGCCCACGACCCCATCCGTCAACTCGCCAAATAGAGCCGCGCGGCAGTTCGAGCCCCGACCTCCTGCCGCGCCCGACCCGTCACCACGCCAGGGCACACCCGCCCACCCCTGGCCCGCTCACATCTGCCGCTGATCCGATACGTCACGCCGGCCTCGCCGCGTACCCGTCCGACAACGAGTGGACCGAGGTCCGTGCTGGCCTTCGCGGACCTCAGCCCTGAGCCGGTGGCGTTCCAGGCGGCAGTGACACAACCTTCCTCCCAGTGCCACCATCCCTGGCCCTCGCCGTGTTCCAGGAGCTTGCGGATCCGCGGCAGATCCGCGTCCGGCGGGACATCCGGTGCGACCATGCGGTACCGCTCGATCCCTTCAGCACGATCAGCCGGATCGTGCTGTTCTGAGACGGCTGGACCGTCTCACCGGCCCAGAAGACACCGTCGCCATCGAGCTCCACCTTGATGATGTCCCCGCTGGCGACTCCGCGTACGAACCAGGGCGTGTTGTCCAGCGCAGGCGGTCAGCCCGCTGGACGAACCGCACCTGGAGGCCGCCGACGCACTCGCCCAGGCCCTGCGCGCCCGCGGCATCCACACCGTGGCAGCCGGGTTCGGCGGCGACGAGGTCGCCCGCGCCCGCCGCACCCCCGGCGAGCCGCCGCGGACGCCGGTCGCACCGCCCTGGTGCGGCGAGCGGGTACGCGACCTGCTGGGCGACGTGAACACCGCGATTTCCCCGGCCACTGTGGCGCCGGAGACCGCACTGATCGCCCTGGAGGTCGCCACCCCCACCACCGGCACAGTCACCTGGGACGACACCGATCTCGCCGAAGCCGACCCGACAAGCGTGTGGTCGAAGGTCGGACTCGTGCCACAGGACTACACCCGCTGGCCCATGGACCTGCGCGCCAACATCCACCTCGGCCAGCCCCGCACCAGCGACGACACCCCGCTGCTCCACGCCGCGCGCGCGGCCGACGGCGCCGACAGCAAGGCCGCCGTGTTCGTCACTCACAACCTGGAGAACGCCCGCATCGCGGACCGCATCGTCGTCCTCGACGGCGGCCGGATCGTGGAGTCGGGGACCTTCGAATCCCTCCTCGATGCGGCCGGGTTGTTCGCGGAGCTGTACAAACTCTCCCTGGACCGGTGAAACCGCTGGTCAGCGCAGTGCAGTGGCGCCTCAGCGACGGGCACCTCATCAGACCCGTCTACAAGGACGGCCCGGTCGAAAGGCCACCTTCACCCGGGAACGCTGCGCCCTCGGCGCCGGACACCTGTACGCACAGCAGACCCCCACCACCGCGAGCTACCGCCGCGCCCGCCATGTCCCCGCTGCCCACGACCGAGGCGGAAATCCGGTGAATCCGCGATGCGAGCGCACCGGGGCCGCCACGATGGTGGCGTGAGCGAAGAGGATGCGGGGCCGGGGGAGTGGCCGGTGGTGGTGAGGGTTCCGGTGGAGCCGGTAGAGGCCGCGATGGAGGCCGATGCCCTCGACGCCGCGGTACGCCACAGCGCCCTGGCGGTGCGGGGCCCGCTGTTCGGTGTCGCTGCGCACAGCGAGGATGACGGGCGGCGGTGGCGGGTGGTCGTCGAGGTCACCCACGGCTGTCCGCAGCAGGCCCGCGACGCGCTGAACTCCCTGCTCTGGTTCAGGGCGAAGGATCAGGCGACGAGCAGAAAGGAACGGCGCGCGCTGCTGGCAGCGGTCGCCCGGCTGGAGAAGGAGTACGTCGACGAGCTCACCGTGCTCGACATCCGCTACCGCGTCGTGCGGGCCGAGGAATACGCGGCCGTCGACGCACACGGCGACATTGAAGCGCCCCGGCCCACCGACCCCGAACCCCTCACCCCCGACTGGAGCCCCGGCGCCGGCGCCCGCAGCCCGCGGGTCGACGACGGCCTCGTCCTGGACCCGGACGCACCCCTCTCCCCGCTCCAGGCGGCGGAGCGAGTCGCCCTGCGCCCCCTGGCCTACAGCGGCACCCGCTTCCCCGCCCCGGTCCTGTCCGACTCCGCACGGGCCGTGGAAAGCCATCCGGACGTCCTGCTCATGCCGGCGGCCTTCCTGATCGTCGAGCGGACCGGCAACGGCCCCTGGTCCCCGGGCAGCGGGCTCCAAGCCACCGCCCACGACGCACGCCGCACCCTGGACTTCGCCCTGACCTGGATGGAACCACGCACCCGCGGCCTGATCTCCTACGACGCCGACCGCACGGTCGACGCCCGCCACCCGGCCGCCGGGAACACCGAAGCGGCGGTCGCGGAACTCAAAGAATTTGCGGAAGCCGCGGACAGGCTGCGTGCCGGCCGGTGCGACGAGGTCGAGGCCCACGGCACCGTCTACCGGATCGCCCGCTCCCGACGCCTGCTGCGCTGGGGCCCCGACGGACCGGAAGGCCCACGCCCGTCCGACACCACCAACCACACCCCCGCGGCGCTCCACCCGCGCCTCGACGAGGACGGCACCGTCCACTTCGACGAGCCCGAGTGACGGCGAAGGGCCATGTCATTCGCACGCCGACCATCACCGATGGCCCCCATGGGCTGGGAACCTTCAGTCGGGGGCAGGCGTGTCGCCCTCGCCGCAGGCGCGTGGTCTAGAGGATGAACACGCTCTGCGCGGTCTCCGTGTTGTACGTCTCGCCCGGGTACACGAGCCACTCCACCTGGCCGGTGCAGTCGGGGCCTGAGTGGACTTCGGCGATCGCATCGGTGTTGTTGGTCACCGACGAGGGGAACCAGTCGACCGCGTAGCAGCCACTGGGGTCTTCGTACGGGGCGCCGTTCACGACGAGGACGCCTTCCGCGGCTGAGGCGGAAGCGGGAAGGCTCACCGCGAGGAGAGCTGCTGCGGCGAGCGCGAAGGTCATACGGCGGATTTTCATGATCAGTTCAACGTCCGATCCCGTACGGGGTCACGGCTCGAGCAGGAAGAAGTGACGGTTCGGACGCCGGCGGTCTCTTGCCCGGCCCACTCGATCAGCGGGTCGTACGTCGCCTGTGCTCCCGACCCCATCGAGCCGGTCTCGGGTCACGGCACGGCCGCACTTGCGGGACACCGCCGGCGTCCGCGGCGAGACGGAGGGAAGAGGCGAGTCGGCCCCCGGCCGCCGCCATCGCCGACTCGTCCAGCACGATGTGCATCGCCCCGGTATCGGCGTGCGCACGGTGGACCAGCCGGGAGGCCGGCACCCAACTGCTGGTTCCACTACGCCCCCTCGTGCGCGCTCGTCGAAGCTGACCGAGACCGCCCGCAGATCGATTCCTCCGCGGCGGGCGGTGCCCTCTTGACCTCGGTGATGTCAGCAACTAACTTGCGGTCGACGTAGACCCACCACGACCGAGAGGAGGCGACCAGCGGATGTGCACTGCCACTGATCTGAGTCGCCTCGCCCACACCACGGTCTGGGTGCCGGGTCGTATCGCGCACGGCTGCTGACTCGCCGTTCTGACGTGCCCTTCCGTGGCACCTGCTGATCTTCCTTTCACCACCTTCTGGCACGTCGCTGTCACGTGCCCCTTCGCGCCCGCCTCCGGCATGTGGCGCCCCTGAACACAGAAAGCTGCCTGAAATTGGCGAACATGATGAACCGACCGCTCGCGCACCGAAACGAAGGCCCGTCATGGTAGGGGCGCGGATCACGGTCAACGGGAAAGAAACACCCCTCGCTCCGGCCTCACCCCACACCACCGTGCTGGAATTCCTGCGCGAGCGGGCGCTCACCGGCTCGAAGGAGGGCTGCGCCGAGGGCGAGTGCGGTGCCTGTTCGATCCTGGTGGCCCGTCCCGGGGTGCACAAGCCCACCGACTGGGTGGCGGTCAATGCCTGTCTGGTGCCAGTCGCGGCACTCGACGGTCAGGAGATCATCACCTCCGAAGGTCTGGCCACCGCCGGCGACCCCGGAACGCCGCCCACCCTGCACCCGGTGCAGGAAGAGATGGCGGTCCGTGGCGGCTCGCAGTGCGGCTACTGCACGCCGGGATTCATCTGCAGCATGGCGGCCGAGTACTACCGGCCCGACCGCTGCGCACACGAGGACCCGGACGGGAACACCGACGCCGAGCACGGTCCGAACGGCTTCGATCTGCACGCGTTGAGCGGCAACCTCTGCCGCTGCACCGGCTACCGCCCGATTCGCGATGCCGCGTTCGCCGTCGGCGCGCCGACCGACAAGGACCCCTTGGCGCGGCGTCGCGAGCAGGACCCGCCGGCCCCGGTCGCCACCGAATACGCCGCGGACGAAGGGGTGTTCCTCCGGATGGGCACCCTCACCGAGACGCTGCGGGTGCTGCGCGAGCGGCCCGACGCGGTGGTGGTCGCCGGATCCACCGACTGGGGTGTCGAGGTCAACATCCGTTCCCGCCGGGCGGGTTGTGTGGTCGCGATCGACCGGCTGTCCGAACTCCGGGAGCTGCGCGTCGAATCCGGGCACATCGAGATCGGGGCGGCGTTGACGCTCACCGAGATCGAGCGCCGTCTCGACGGGAGGGTCCCGCTGCTGGCGGAGCTGTTCCCGCAGTTCGCGTCCCGGCTCATCCGCAACGGTGCGACCCTCGGCGGCAACCTGGGCACCGGCTCCCCCATCGGTGACGCCCCGCCGGTGCTGCTCGCGCTGGAGGCCTCGGTGGTGCTCGCCGACGCCGACGGTGAGCGCGAGATCCCTCTGGCGGAGTACTTCACCGGCTACCGGCAGAGCGTGCGTCGCCCCGGCGAGCTGATCCGGGCCGTGCGCGTGCCGCTGCCGCTGTCGTCGGTCACGGCCTTCCACAAGATCGCCAAGCGGCGCTTCGACGACATCTCCAGCGTGGCGGCCGCCTTCGCGCTCGATGTCGAGGACGGGACCGTACGCAAGGCACGCATCGGCCTGGGCGGTGTGGCCGCCACCCCGATCCGCGCCCTCGCCACCGAGGCGGCGCTGGAGGGCGAGCCGTGGACGGCCGAGACCGTCGAGGCCGCGGCCGGAATGCTGCGGGGCGAGGGCACGCCGATGGACGATCATCGGGCCAGCTCCCTCTACCGCTCCGCGATGCTCGGCCAGAGCCTGCTCAAGCTGTACGCCCAGACCACCGAGGCGGTTTCCTCATGAGCCATCTGTCCGAGCGCCCCGAGAATCCTGTCGTCGGCGTCTCGATGCCGCACGAGAGTGCCTTCCAGCACGTCACCGGCACCGCGCTCTACACCGACGACCTGGTCCACCGCACCAAGGACGTCCTGCACGCCTACCCGGTCCAGGTCATGAAGGCCCATGGCAGGATCACCGCGCTGCGCACCGAGCCGGCCCTCGCCGTGCCCGGGGTGGTCCGCGTGCTGACCGGTGCCGACGTGCCCGGCGTCAACGACGCCGGGATGAAACACGATGAACCGCTCTTCCCCGACGAGGTCATGTTCTACGGCCACGCGGTCGCCTGGGTGCTCGCCGAGACCCTGGAGGGGGCCCGGCTCGGTGCGGCGGCCGTCGAGGTGGAGATCGACGAGCGGCCCTCCCTGATCAGTCTGCGGGACGCGATCGCGGCGGACAGTTTCCACGGTGCCCGGCCCGTGATGGTGACCGGCGACGTGGACGCAGGCTTCGCCGACTCCGCCCACGTCTTCACCGGCGAGTTCCAGTTCTCCGATCAGGAACACTTCTACCTTGAGACACACGCGGCGCTGGCCCATGTCGACGAGGCCGATCAGGTGTTCGTCCAGAGCAGCACCCAACACCCCTCCGAAACCCAGGAAATCGTGGCGCACGTGCTCGGCCTGCGCAGTCACGAGGTGACCGTGCAGTGTCTGCGGATGGGTGGCGGCTTCGGCGGCAAGGAGATGCAGCCCCACGGGTTCGCCGCCGTCGCCGCGCTCGGCGCCAAGCTGACCGGCCGGCCGGTTCGGCTGCGGCTCAACCGGACCCAGGATCTGACCATGTCCGGTAAGCGGCACGGTTTCCACGCCGCCTGGAAGATCGGTTTCGACGCCGACGGCCGCATCCAGGCCCTGGACGCCACCCTGACCGCGGACGGCGGCTGGAGCCTCGATCTGTCCGAGCCGGTGGTGGCCCGTGCGCTGTGCCACATCGACAACACCTACTGGATTCCGCACGCTCGCGTCACCGGCCGCATCGCCAGGACCAACAAGGTCTCCAACACCGCCTTCCGCGGCTTCGGCGGACCACAGGGCATGCTCGTGATCGAGGACATCATGGGCCGGTGCGCGCCGCTGCTCGGCCTGGACCCGGCCGAGCTCCGCGAGCGCAACTTCTACCGGCCGGGTCAGTCCACGCCGTACGGACAGCCGGTCGTCCACCCGGAGCGGATCTCCGCCGTCTGGGACCAGGTCAAGGCGGACGCACGCGTCTGCGAGCGCGAGCGTGAGATCGCCGCCTTCAACGCCGAGCACCCGCACACCAAACGGGCGCTCGCCGTCACCGGCCTCAAGTTCGGGATCTCGTTCAATCTCACGGCCTTCAACCAGGCCGGCGCGCTGGTGCTGATCTACAAGGACGGCTCGGTCCTGATCAACCACGGCGGCACCGAGATGGGCCAGGGCCTTCACACCAAGATGCTGCAGGTGGCCGCGACCTCGCTGGGCATCCCGCTGCACAAGGTGCGGCTCGCCCCGACGCGCACCGACAAGGTGCCCAACACCTCCGCCACCGCGGCCAGCGCGGGGGCCGATCTGAACGGTGCGGCGGTGAAGAACGCCTGCGAGCAGTTGCGCGAGCGGCTGCTGCAGGTGGCCGCCACCCAGCTGGGGACGAGTGCCTGCGACATCCGGATCGTGGAGGGCGTCGCGCGCGCTCTGGGCAGCGACGCGGAGCTGGCCTGGGACGACCTGGTGCGCACCGCGTACTTCCAGCGGGTCCAGCTGTCGGCGGCCGGTTTCTACCGGACCGAGGGGCTGCACTGGGACGCGAAGACGTTCCGGGGCTCACCGTTCAAGTACTTCGCCCATGGGGCTGCCGCGGCCGAGGTGGAGGTCGACGGTTTCACCGGCGCCTACCGCATCCGGCGGGTGGACATCGTGCAGGACGTCGGCGACAGCCTGTCCCCGATGATCGACATCGGTCAGGTCGAGGGCGGTTTCGTGCAGGGCGCGGGCTGGCTCACGCTGGAGGACCTGCGCTGGGACACCGGTGACGGCCCGCACCGCGGCCGGCTGCTGACCCAGGCCGCGAGCACGTACAAGCTGCCGAGTTTCTCGGAGATGCCCGAGGAGTTCAACGTCACGCTGCTGGAGAACGCCACCGAAGAGGGCGCGGTCTACGGGTCCAAGGCGGTCGGCGAGCCTCCGCTGATGCTCGCGTTCTGTGTGCGCGAGGCACTGCGGCAGGCCGCGGCCGCGTTCGGGCCGGGCGGGGTCGGTGTCGAGCTTGCGTCGCCCGCGACGCCGGAGGCGGTGTACTGGGCGATCCAGACGGCTCGGCACGGCGATGCGGCTCGGCACGGCGATCCGTCCCGCAACGGGCACGCCGGGGACGGGCCGACCGGGGACGAGCAGGCCGCCGACGGCCGACTCCGCACCGACGCGGAAGCGCTGAGCGGTGCCTGACATGACGTGGGTCGCCGCGGTCGCGCGGTTGCGGGCACGCCGGGAGTCCGGCGTGCTGGTGACCGTCGCGACCGTGCGCGGCCACGCCCCGCGCGACGCCGGTGCGAAACTCGTCGTCGGACAGACCGAGACCTGGGGCTCGATCGGTGGCGGAAATGTCGAGGCCGTCGCGATCGACCGGGCCCGGGAGATGATCGCCACGGCCGGGCCACAACCGGAACTGATCGACTTCGCGCTGAACGACAAGGTGGTCAACCGGCACGGCGTGCAGTGCTGCGGCGGGACGGTCCTGGTGCTACTCGAACCGCTGCCGGTGGTACAGGCGGTGGCGATCTTCGGCGTCGGGCATGTCGGGCTGGAACTGGCGCGCATCCTGGCACGCCAGGACCTCGACCTCCATCTGATCGACACCCGCGCCGGCATGCTCACCAAGGACCGGCTCGACGTGCTGGCCGACGCGGTGGCGCAGGTACGCGTGCATCACACACCGCTGCTGCCCGAGGAGGTGCTGGAGGAGCTGCCGCACGGCACCCACGTCCTGATCATGACCCATGACCACGCCGAGGACGCCGCCCTGTGCGACGCCGCTCTGCGCACGTCCCGTCTCGGCACGGTCGGGCTGATCGGCTCAGCGGCCAAGTGGGTGCGGTTCCGCAAGCGCCTGGTCACCGAGGGCGGTCACGACGACGCCACCATCGACCGGATCAAGACGCCGATCGGGCTGGGCGACATCACCAGCAAGGAACCCGCGACGATCGCCGTGAGCGTCGCCGCCGATCTGCTGCGCACCTTCGAAGCCGAGGGGGACTGACGGCAGGAGGAGAGGGGCGGTGCCGGGCGTCGCGAGCCCGGTCTGCTCGGCGCGCCACCCGCCAGTCTCTTGGTCCCCCTCCTTGGGCTCGGAGCCCGGCGGGGCGGCCCGCGCGACGAGTGCGGAGACGGAGCGTTCCGCTGGCTCGCCGATCAGTTCGGGGTACACGAAGAATCCCCTCTCCTCCGCCGGCGTCGCCTCGTCGGCGGTCAGCGGGCTGGCCAGGGCCCAGCTGGCGCAGCGGACTCCGGTGATCTGCCAGCAGACCCCCAGTCCCGCCCCGCCCCCGCGATCGCGAAGATGCGATCGGCGAGTGGACGGCTCACGTGCAGATCGGGGGCCGGGGCACGATGCCCGGCCACCGGCGCGCCCTGTACCCACGCGACGCCGAGGATCAGGCAGTGCTGCACCCGTCCACCCGCAACCGGTTCGGCTTCCCGTACGCCGGCCTCGACCGCCCGTGGGCCGGCCGTACGGTACTCCGCCACTCGGGGCAGCCACGCGCCCTCGAGCCCTTCCAGCCTCAAAGCCCCGCGCGAACCGGGTGCCGCGAGGGGCGGCTCGTAGCGGTCACTTGTCGGCCGTGGCCAGGAATTGGGTGGCGGCGAGCTCGGCGTACAGCGGGTCGGCGGCGATGAGTTCGCGGTGCGTGCCCACGGCCCGTACGCGGCCTGCGTCCATGACGACGATGCGGTCCGCCATGGTGACCGTGGACAGCCGGTGGGCGACCACCATCACGGTCGTGGTGCGGGCCACATCGGCCACGGTGTCGCGCAGCGCGGCCTCGTTGACGGCGTCGAGCTGGCTCGTGGCCTCGTCGAGCAGGAGCAGCCGGGGGCGGCGCAGCAGCGCGCGGGCGATGGCGACGCGCTGACGCTCGCCGCCGGACAGCTTCGTGCCGCGGTGGCCCACGAGTGTGTCCAGGCCCTTGGGGAGCCGCTCGACGAGACCGTCGAGCCGAGTGGTCCCCAGCACCCTCAGTACGTCGTCCTCGCCGGCGCCGGGGTTGCCGAGCAGCAGGTTGTCGCGCAGGGTGCCGGAGAGGACGGGCGCGTCCTGTTCGACGTACCCGATCGCGGAACGGAGCTGGGGTATCTCCCAGGCGTTCAGGTCGCGGCCGTCAAGGGTGATCCGTCCGGCCTCCGGGTCGTAGAACCGCTCGATGAGCGAGAAGACGGTTGTCTTGCCCGCACCGGACGGACCGACGAAGGCCGTCATGCCTCGCTGCGGTACGGAGAAGGTCACGCCGTGGTGGACATGCGGCAGATCGTCCGAGTACCGGAACCTGACGTCCTCGAAGGCCAGCGCGGCGGGTTCGGCACCGGGTGCGGGCAGTGGCGCGGGCGCGGCGGGCGGCTCGGCCGGCAACTGCAGAGCCTCGGCGATACGGGCCAGGGCGCCGGCTCCGGCCTGGTACTGGGTGACGGCGCCGACGACCTGCTGGATCGGCGACATCAGATAGAAGACGTACAGCAGGAAGGCGACCAGCGTTCCCACGTCGATCGCGCCGGTGGCGACCCGGGCGCCGCCGACCGCGAGCACGGTGATGAACGCGATCTGCAGGGAAAGGCCGGCCGTGTTACCGGCCAGCGCGGACCACTTGGCGGCTCGAAGGCTCTGCCGCCAGGACTCCTCGGCCGCCGCGTGCACGGCCTGCTCCTCACGGTGCTCGGCGCCGGACGCCTTGACGGTGCGCAGTGCGCCCAGGACGCGTTCCAGCGACGCCCCCATCGCCCCGACGGCGTCCTGTGCCTGCCTGCTGGCCTTGTTGATACGGGGCACGAAGACACCGATCACCGTTCCCGCGACCACCACGACGCCGAGCGTGACCGCCAACAGGACCGGGTCGACCACACCCATCATCACCAGCGTCGCGACGAGGGTCAGCCCCCCGGTGCCGAGACCCACCAGGGAGTCGGTGGTGACCTCGCGCAGCAGGGTCGTGTCCGAGGTGACCCGGGCCATCAGATCGCCGGGTTCACTGCGGTCCACGGCCGCGATGCGAAGTCGCAGCAGATACGACGACAGGGTGCGCCGCGCGCCGAGGACGACCGACTCCGCGGTGCGCTGCAGGACGTACCCGCCGAGCGCGCCGATCCCCGCGTTGGCGACGACCAGAGCCGACATCAGCAGCAGGGCCCCGGCGATCGGACGGTCGTCGGAGAGCGCGTCGATGAGGAACTTGGCCACCAGTGGCAGCGCGAGCCCGGTGGCTCCGGTGACCAGCGACAGCACCGCCCCGAGGAGCAGCGTCCAGCGGTGCGGACGGACGTAGCCCAGGAGCATGCGCCAGGCGGGCGTGGCGGTTTCGGTCGGCTCATCGCTCGCGGGCCGGTCCAGCGGTGCGGGCTCGGCGGGTGGGGCGGACTCTGCGGTGGTGGCCACGCGTGCTCCTCGTCGTCGTACTGTGCCGGGTGGGGGCCGGGGTCCGCCCGGGCGGGAGGAGGCATCAATGTACGTCCGAGCCGGGAGGGTACGGGCCGTGGTGTGAACCTCCAGGAAGCCAGACGCGGTGAGAGGCCCTGCGGTTGAGGAGGGCAGCCGTGTCAGCGCGCCCGCTCACTCCCACCACAGCCGGCCGTCGTCCGATGCGTCCAGGGCGGCTCGCTCGGCTCCGAGCTGGTAGCCGTTCTCCCTGGTCCAGATCAGCGGCGGCCAGTTGTCGGCGGAAGTACCTCACCCCGCACGGCTCGGTCACTTTCCGGCAGCGGTCAGTCGACGAGCACGCCGGGTTGAGAATGCCCCTCAGTCCTGGCGGGCGCCCTGGACGACCCGGCCGACGATGGCCGCGGCCTGCTCTGGGTGCCTCTCCAGCCATGTGCCGAGGTGTTCCTGTACGGCTTCGGCGACGCCGGCGCGTACTGCAGCGCCATCCAGCATGCCGCGCGTGGAGCCCGAGAACTCGGGCCGGTCCAGCTTCACCGACACGACCGCCGTCAGCCCGTCGCCGATCTGGTCGCCGCTGAGATCGGGGGCCGCCTCCGCCGCGAGCCGCCGCTCCCGCACATGCGCGTTCACTGCGGCCGCCACCCCGTCGCGGAATCCTGCCGTGTGCGTGCCGCCGTAGGGGGTGGGCTCGCTGTTGGCGTAGCTCCGTAGCCGCTCTCCGTGGGAGCCACGCCACCGCATAGCCACCTCGACCATCCCGGCGAGCCGAGAGTCCTCCCGCTCGAAGCCGATGACGTCCGGGTGAACGGATGCTCCCGCCTGCGCGTCGAGGAAGGCGACGAAGTCCCGCGCACCGCCCGGGAACCGGCACCGCACCGATCGGGATCCGCCCGAGGGGCGTTCGTCGGTCAGCGAGATGTCCAGGCCCCGGTTGAGGAAGGCCAATTCCCTGAAGCGCTCGGCCAGCACGTCGAAGGAGCACTCCGTCGTCTCGAAGATGTCAGTGTCGGGCCAGAAGGCGATGGTGGTACCGCTTCTGGTCGTCGGTCCTGCGCTGGTGGGTGGGGTGAGCGCGACGCCGCGCGCGTACTCCTGGACCCAGTGGACCCCCTCGCGCCGCACGTCGGCCGTCAGGCGGGTCGACAGGGCGTTGGTGACGCAGGGCCCGACGCCGAAGAGGCTCATGGCTACAGCGTGGCGGCCGCCTGGCTCCGCCCCGGGGTGCATGTGGGTCAGTAGGGCTTCAAGGCTGGGATCGCCGGTGTCCCCCGCGGCCTTGACCGGGACCCCCGGCCCGTCGTCGGCGACATGTATGCCGCCGTCGGGCGTGAGGGTGACGCCGACGGCGCTGGCACCGCCGGCCAGGACTTCGTTCACGGCCCGGCCGACGACATCGAACACCATCTGGTGCAGGCCGCGCCAGCCGGTCGAGCCGATGTACATTCCGGGCCGTCTCCGAATGGCTTCCGGTCCCTCCAGCACCTGGATGTGGCTGGCGTCGTAAGGGTTGGCGGCGTCACTCATAAAGTCCCCCAATGGTGTCTCCAGCGGAACTCTCAGACTAGGCGGATCCAGGGAAAATGCCAGGTCAAACCCTATTCGTTGAGGGCGTGGGTGGGCGGGTGAGCGCTTGCTCGGAGGAGGCCGGCCCAGGGAGCGGGTACCAGCGCCCCATACATCTGGGGTGACCTCGTCACTGCCTGGTCCAACTGCGACCAGAACCTCATCGACGAGACCTGGGGCGACGTCATCAGCGACCTCGACTCCGACTACGCCGCCCACGTTTCCGGCATCGACATCCGCGCCTGACCCCAGCCGCACATCAGGGCGACCGGTACACGTACCGGTCCCATACGCAGGCCTCGACCCCTCGTGGTGAGCGGGGTCGGCCGCCCCGTGGCGAGTGGCCGTCCTGTGTGGCTCACAGGCCGTTTCCTCTGGTGGACGTGCATGCTGTGAGGGCGTGAGGGACTGTCCGGGTGGCCCCCCCACCGGCTCGCACTGTCCATCGCGTTGAAGGCAGGCCCGCCCGAGGACTTCAGAAGCGGCCTCGGACCTTGCTGACGCTCATGCTGTCCCGCCTCCCGCCTCCCGCCTCCCGCCTGTTGGGTATGCGTAGCACCGTGTGCTGCGGGGGCAGCAGGGGAGCTGTCGGCGAGAGGTTCGAATGTGGAGTGATGAACCATGGCGGTCAGCTCTCTGCCCCATATCCAGCCCAGAGCATAGCGAGGGGAAGGGGCCGTGGAAGAACAGCTGTCCTTCTGCCCATGTCACGGAGATGGGGTGCCTGACCGGGTGCGGCAGTGCCCCGACATCATCCAACGCGCCATCACCGTCCGCTACGTGTGGGACGACCTCGTCACCGTCTGGGCCACTCGCAACCAGAACCTCATCGACGAGATCTGGGACGACGTCATCAGCGACCTCGACCTTCAGCATCGACATCGGAGCCTGACCTCGGCCGCACATCCCCACGGGATCGGTACATGTACCGGTCCCGTACGCATGCCCCCTCGTGGTGAGTGCCGCCTTGTGTGGCTCACAGGCCGTTTTCCCTCGTAGGAGGCCTGCTGTGAGGCTGTGAGGGAAGGCGAGCCGTGGCGGCTCTGCGGCCCCTGGCTGACGTCGAGCAGGGGCGGGAGAACTACCTGGAGTAGGTCACGGCCAACCGACCCGTACGTCGCTTCCAAGACGCTCATTCTCTGTCCCGCAGCCTCAATACCGGGTCGTCCGCCTCCTCCCGCGCATACAGACGCCCGCCAGGTGACCGTGCGACGGGCCTCGATTCAACGGCGTGGGGGCGCAGAGGCACCTTCGATTCAACGGATCCATGGAGTGCCCAGAACGCCAGGCGTTCTGGGCACTCCATGTGTCGTGGTGCTCTGCCCTGCTTCCTGGTGAGGCTGAATGATGACGAGGAGCGGGGCACGAGGCTGATGGACGTGTCGAGGTCTTGGCCCTGATGTCCCGTCCGAAGCTCCGCAGTCCCGTCGCCGCGTTGTGTGTAGCGCCGGTGTCGTCGGAGGGCTCCTTCACCAACGGCACCTGGAGACCCGCAGGCGGGGTAGGTGTCGTGCCACTCGACTCGTGGATGTAGCGCTGCTCGGCATCACAGGCCTTGAGTAGGGCGTGCAGTACCTCGGTGGTGGGGGCCTTGGTTGCACCGGCGGCGTTCAGGCCGGGGGAGATCGCCTCCGCCGGAGACGGGCCGGCGCGAGTCCGACGCGGCTGGTACCGGCTCGCGGCCGAATGAGGGAGGGGAGGGGGTTCCAGCGTGGCCGAGTGCCGAGTGCGGCAGTCGAATCCAAGCCGACGGGATACCTCGATAGATGTCGATCTGGTGTGCGAAGGAGGGGTCGTGTTTTCCTGCCTCGCTGAGGGGAGGCGGTTCCCGCGGCGGCACCCCGAAAAGCTACCGGCTAGTTCAACTGGCGCAAAACATCATGCAGTTGTTCAACAGCACTTAATATGACGGCCTGTGCCAGCGGCACAGGCCACATCAGCCTCCGCGCTTGCCGCACGCCACGCCTCTGTCCGCTCTGGACGGGGAGATACGGAGCAACTCCTCCCGTGTATCTCGACAGTTACTCCGCGCGCGGTTTCCGCTCCCTGGCCCACGTCGTAGACATCCCGGTCAGCCGTCCCACCGTTCTGGCTGGCCGTAACGACGGCGGCAAGAGCGCGGTGCTGACCGCTCTGGCCTTCCTCCTGGGTGCCCACCGCTTGACCGACGAGGACCGCACCTACGTGCAGGACGAGGAGGGCTCCAAGGGGCAGCGGTGCGCCGAAACCTGGGTGGAGGGCCAGTTCCGGCTGGATGCCGAGGAACAGGCCCGCAGTGGGCTTGGCGAGCATGTGCGTATCCGGCGGCGCTCGCGACTGGGGGAGGCAACCTGCCTGGAGTATTTCGGCAGCCAGCCTGCCGACTCGCGGTTGCGTGACCTGAACCGGCTGCTCAAGCCGGCCCTGACTGCGCTCGTTGTCGAGTACGGCCTGTCCCCGGCAGGAAACCTCAAAGAGGACCTGCTGGCAGAACTGACGGCACACGCCAGGACCCTTCCTCAGGACCAGGGATGGCAGCTGCTGCCCAAAGCGCTCGAGGAACGACTCCCGCGGCTTTTGTCGTTCGGCGGGAAGCACGAGAGCCCTGACGACGCCGTGCGCACCGCTCTGAACAGTAGCTACAAGACGCACCTGGAGGACGAGACCCTCCAGGGCCGCGTCCGCGAGATCGAGGGAGAGATCAACCAACGGCTGGAGAAGGAAGCCGATTCCCTCTGCCGCCACATCCGCCAGCACTGCGCCGAGTACGTCAACGTCAACGTCAAGCCCATGGTCTCCTTCAGCGGAGGATTCAAAGGCGCCCCGCTTCACGTCTCAAGGGCCGACGGCGAACCCGTCGACCTGACACGTGCTGGCCAGGGAAGCACCCGCCGCATCGCCCTGGCGGTGTGGGAGTGGACCAGCGACCTCCTGGAGAACGCCGAACTGGCCTCGTCAGGAGAACCCGCAACCGCCCAGCCCACGCAGACCATCGTCGTCTACGACGAGCCCGACACCCATCTCGACTACCGCCATCAGCGCACCGTCATGGACATCGTCCGCAAGCAATGCGCACTGCCGCACGTGAACGTCATGGTCGCCACCCACTCGATGAACCTCATCGACGGCGTCGACATCGCCGACGTGGTCCACCTGAGCCTCGGACCCGGCGGACGCACCGTCGTCGAACGACTCAAGGACGACCAGCACGACGGAATCGACTTCCACCTCGGCCAGATCGCGGCATCACTGGGCCTGCGTAACTCCGTCCTGCTCCATGAACGCTGCTTCCTCGCCGTCGAGGGCGACACAGAACAAAAGAGCCTTCCCCTGCTGTTCCGTCTGGCCCAGAACATGTCGCTCCAGGCGGCCGGCATCGCCCTGTGGGGCTGCGAGAACAACGAGGGCGCCCTCCACCTGGCCAGCTACCTCGTCAAGCACCAGCGCACGGTCATGCTGATGGTCGATGCCGACAGCCGCACCAACAAACTCTTCAAAGACGAACGCCTCCGACGAGCCGGCCTCGACCTCACACAGCAGGTGTCCTACGTCGGAGAAGCCGACGGCTACAACGAGCTCGAAGAACTCTTCACCGACAAGCAGTGGGCCACTGCTGCCAACACCCTGTGGCCCCGACCGGCCCCCCAGACCTGGCACCCCGACGACTTCACGGCGCACCGCGACGGCAAGAAGTTCAGCGCCCGCATCCTCGACATGATCAAGAATGACGCGGAAGGCAACAGCCCCAACGGCAAACCCGCCATGGTCTACGGGCTGGCCAGCACCCTCACCACCCCCGAGGACGTGCCCCGTCAGCTGCGGGAGATCTTCACCCACCTACAAGAACTCACTCACTGACCAGGCGCCGACCGCTGCGCCCGGCGCAAACGCATGCGCTCTTTGCGCTGCTCGTCGGTCGGCGACTCCCATGCATGCCAGCCGACCGACTCCACCCATTGACGGGCATGGATCCGGGCGTCGATCCCGCACCACCTGCACCCGCCTGGCGAGGGAACGCAGCCAGCACGAGCAGACCTTGGAGAGGGCATCTCTCCTCCTTCCCACGCCTCTCATCTTCCCTTCCGGCACTGACAATCACACTGAGTGACGAAGCTCGAGGTCTACGCGCATGAGGCTCCTCCACACGTCCGACTGGCACCTGGGCCGCCGGTTCCATTCAGAAGACCTGGTACCCGCCCAGCGGCTCTTTCTCGACCACCTCGTCGACACCGCCCGGACCGAGAACGTCGACGCCGTCCTGGTAGCCGGCGACATCTACGACCGGGCCATCCCCAGCCTCGACGCCGTACGCCTGTTCAACCACGCCTTGCACCAGCTCGCGGACCTGGACGTGCCGATCGTCATGATCAGCGGGAACCATGACTCCGCGCACCGCCTCGGTGTCGCATCCGGTCTCCTGGCACGCACTGGAATCCACCTGCGGACCGACCCGGCCACCTGCGACACCCCCGTCCTCCTCGAAGACGCCGACGGCCCCGTTGCCGTATACGGCATCCCCTACCTCGAGCCGTCGATGGTCCGCACGGTTCTGGAAGCAGAAGCCGTTTCCCACCGCGCCGTGCTGACCGCAGCGCTGGACCGCATCCGCGCCGACCTCACCAGCAACCAGCCGACCGGCACCCGCTCAGTGATCCTCGCCCACGCTTTCGTCACCCCTGGCACCGGACAGCCGGAAGAACGCGACAGGACCGAAGAATCCATCAGCGAACGCGACATCACCGTGGGCGGCGTCGCCCATGTAGGCGCCGACATCTTCGACGGAATCGACTACGTGGCCCTCGGCCACCTCCACGGCGCCCAGCGCGTCACCGACCGCATCCACTACAGCGGCTCACCCCTGGCCTACTCCTTCTCCGAAGCCCGCCACACCAAATCGATCACCCTGGTCGACTTCACCCCACAGGACGCACCTGCCCTCACCCGCCGGCCCTGCCCCGTCCCACGCCGCCTCGAACGTGTCACCGGCTTCATGGACGACCTCCTGACCAGCCCCGCATACGAGCCCCTGAAGGACGCCTGGCTCGAGATCACCCTCACCGACACGGCCCTGCCCTTCGAGGCCATGGCCCGCCTGCGCCGCCGCTTCCCTCACACCGCCGACCTCAAGCACCGGCCCGCTCACATCCCCGCACAGGCCACGAACACCGCCACCTACAGCGACCGCATCCGCGGCCGCAGCGACCTCGACATCACCACCGACTTCATCAACAGCATGCGCGGCACCGACCCCACCCCGGACGAACACGCACTACTCCAGCAAGCCGTCGAAGCCTCCCGCCTGAACGAGCAGCAGAAGGAAACCGTCTGACATGCGCCTGCACCACCTGCGCCTGCAGGCCTTCGGCCCCTTCGCCGGCACCCACACCATCGACTTCAACGCCCTGTCCGCCGACGGACTGTTCCTCCTGCACGGCGACACCGGAGCCGGCAAAAGCACCGTCTTCGCCGCCATCTGCTTCGCCCTCTACGGCAAACCGCCCGGCGACCGCGACCTGCTGCTGCGCAGCCACCACGCTCCGGCCGGGCTCCTGACCGAAGTCACTCTGGAAATCACTCTCGCCGGCCGGCGCCTGCGCATCCACCGGATCCCGGCCCAGACACGCCTGAAGCTCTCCGGCAAAGGCGAGACCCCTCAGAAGCCTGAGACCCGACTCGAGGAATGGGCCGGCGACGCCGACGGGCAGGGCCGCTGGGAGCCCTCCAGCAAGTCCCACCAAGAGGCCACCGCCGAGATCACCGGTCTCCTGGGCATGAGCCGCGAGCAGTTCTGCCAGGTCGTCCTGCTGCCCCAGAACGAATTCACCAAGTTCCTCCACTCCGATGCCCACGGCCGACGAGACCTCCTCGGCAAACTGTTCCGCACCCATCGCTTCTCCTTCATCGAACGCTGGCTGAACGAACACAGCCGCACCACCGAGAAGAACCGCGACGAGGCCCGAGGCGACGTACTGCGCCTGATCGAGCGGATCCACCAGGCCGCCGGCCCCGACCTGAAAGCCGAACATCCCGCACCCAGCCCCGACGACCCGCACACCCTGACCATGCACGCACACGCCTGGGCCAAGGACCTTGCCCGCGCCGGCCAGGCAGAGCACGAAAACACTCTCCGAGCAGCCGCTGCTGCCAAGGACAACCAGATCAAGCAGCAGTCTCTCGAACGTGCGGCCCGAGACCTCCACCAACAGCAGGCCACCCACTCACACGCCACACAGCAGCTCGCCCTGCTCCAGGAACAGGCTCCTCACCAGCAGACCCTGCTCCATCGCCGGGACCAGGCCCGTCGTGCTCAACAGGTGGCCCCCTTGCTGCACGCCGCCGACACCGCCGCCAACGATCACAGCCAGGCCCAGGAAACTGAACGCGCCGCCCGCACATGCCTGAAGCCCGAGCACACCGACCTGGACGCCGGACAACTGCAATCCGCCGAGCAGCAAGCTCGTGACGAAGCCGCCGTTCTCAGAGCCCTCGTCCCGCAAGAAGACACCCTCCGCCGCCTGGCCGAGGACCTGGAGCGCATCGACGTCGAACGGCAGGACTTCGCCGCTGAGCAGCGGGCAGCCGACGAGTGGCTCGAAGCCGAACCCGACCGCCGCCGCCACCTTGAGGCCCGCCGAGAAGCCGCCCGCCAGGCCGAGTCAGACAGCAGCAGCCACCGGGACGCACTGAACGCGCTCAACGTCCGCCTCGAAGCCGCCGAGCGTCGCGACGCGCACCGCGCCAAGATCGTCCACGCTGAACAGAACCTGGCAGGCACCGAGGAAGCCACCGACCAGACCGGCCAGGCCTACCTCGCCATCCGCCGCCAGCGCACCGAAGGCATGGCCGCCGAACTCGCCGCGACACTCACCGACGGCATCCCCTGCCCCGTCTGCGGATCATGCGCCCACCCGGCCCCCGCCGCCCCCCAGGACGGACAGCCCACCCGCCAAGACGAACAGCACGCCGAAAACCTCCACGAACAGGCCAAAGCCCGCCAACAGACCGCCTCAACCGCGCTGCAACAGCTCCGCGAACAGGCCGCCACCGCCGCCGGAGAAGCCGGCGACACCCCCCTGGCAGAGCTCCAGACCCAGCAGACCAGCATCACCACCCAGCTTGCCGACGCCCTCGACCGCGCCGCCGACCAAGGTCCCGCCCAAGAAGAACTCCACCTGCTCGACCGCACACACACGGACATGACCCAGCAGCACAGCACCGCCACCGCAGGCCTGTCCGCCCGCAACGCCAGCTACGACACCCTCACCCTGCGCATCGAGGAACTGACCACCACCCTCGAAGCAGCCCGCGGCACCCACTCCACCGTCGCCGCCCACGCCGACGACCTCAATCGCACCGCCGACCACATCAAAGAAGCCCGGGAATCCGCCCACCAGGTCACCGCCACCGGCCAGACCCTCACCCACCACACCGCCCAAGCCGCCCTCGCCGCCAAGGACAACGGCTTCGACACCCCCACACAGGCCCAGCAAGCCCTGCTGAGCGCCGACGACCTCCACACCATCGAGGCAGAGATCAACCAATGGCGCGAGGACTGCGCCGCCCACACGACAGTCCTCAACGACCCCACGCTGCAACTGGCCGCCGAACAGCCCCCAGCAGACCTCGACGCCGCCACCAACACACGAGAAGCCGCTGACGACCAGCACACCAAAGCCGCCACCCTCGCCGACGCCGCCGGCCGCCGACACGAGGCCATCACACAGCTCACCGCCGACCTCGACACCGCCGTCCAACGCCTGCAACCGCTCGAACAGGCCCACACGACCGCCCGCCACCTCGCCGAACTCATCACCGGCAACTCACCCAGCGCCCGAGTCCGCATGCAACTCGAGGCCTACGTCCTGGCCGCACGCCTCGAAGAAGTCGTCACCGCCGCCAACGTCCGCCTGCAAGTCATGTCCGAAGGCCGCTACACCCTCGTGCACTCCGACCACCAAGCCGCCCGCGGGGCACGCTCCGGCCTCGGCCTGCAAATCACCGACGCCTGGACCGGCCGCCCCCGAAAGACCGACACTCTCTCCGGCGGCGAATCCTTCTTCGCCTCCCTGTCCCTCGCCCTCGGACTGGCCGACGTCGTCAGCCAAGAAACCGGCGGCAACCCCCTGGACACCCTCTTCATCGACGAAGGCTTCGGCACCCTCGACGAAGACACCCTCCACAAGGTCCTCGACGTCCTGGACTCCCTTCGCGCCCATGACCGCACGGTTGGCGTCATCAGCCACATCCCCGAACTACGCCGCCGCATCCCCCATCGCCTCCACGTCCGCAAAGGCCCCACCGGATCCACCCTCGCCCACCTGGCCGAAGCAGCCGAATAGCCCACGCGCCCCCACCGGAAGACCACCCCGACCACATCATTTCGGGGTGTCTCGTGCTGTGCTGCACACAGCGAGGGAGCACACCCCGATCGGGTTAAAGGAAGGGATAAACGAAAGGCTAAAGAGGGTGTTAGTGTCCGGAGTATGGGGACGAGTGAGGAAGAACTGTTCGCGTCGGTCGACGCGCTGCTGGACGAAGGGCCGCAGCTCCCGCTTCCCGCAGAGCGGGCCCGGCTCCGCGAAGCCGCCGGCATCACCCAGGCGCGTCTAGCGGCCGCACTGAAGACGTCGACGCAGAGCGTCAAAAACTGGGAGAACGGCCGTTCCGAACCCAAAGAGCCGCGCCTGTCGGCGTACCAGCGACTGTTGAACGGCTGGGCAGCCAAACACCCCACCCACGGCACCCCTCCCACCCCAGCCACGACCGCTCTACCCCAGCCCGAGGTCCCACACCGGCCCACCACCGCGGCTGCCCACCCACCGCACACCCCACAAGACGCTCACGCCGCACCGGACAACGAACAACCAGCCCCCGCAGCTTTCACGCCCAGCCGCAGCTCCGCGAGCAGGCCGACAGCAGCGGCATCTCGCCGGCCCGCCCACAAGCCCGCTATTCCCCACGTGGCCCCGCCTCCCTACCAACACGGCCCGCTCGCGGTGCTGGACGCAGACGGGACCGCGTACGGCGTCAACGGGATCGTGCTGGACTGCCCGGCCACCACGATCGTGGAGCTGGTGGAGTGGACGCTCAAGGAGTCCGGCCTCGGCGCGCCGAAGCTGCACCGCTACGGCAAGGACTCCGACCCGCTGATCGTGCTGACGGCAGCCGCGGCCGCGAAGTTCGCGCTGCCCGAACGCCTGGAGGACCGGCGCGGCCTGCGTCTGGCGGCAGACCACCCGGTCGTCAAGCAGGTATTGAAGGCGAAGTGGGAACTCACTCAGCGCGGGTTCGGCCCCTGGGCCCGGATCTACCGCAAGACCCAGGGCCGCGACCGGCAGTGCGTCCAGCTCGCGATCCTGCCCTGGGACGCCCTGGACTCCCGCTCCTGGCCCGGCGTCAACGAAGCAGAGATGCACCCGGCCGACATCGCCCGCGTCCTCGGCATCTACGCCCAGCGAGTCATCACCCCGCGCGGCTCCACCGCCGTCTCCGGCCTGGAGCTGATGACAGCGCTGCGCCCGCCGACCCGACCGGTACGCGACGAGGAGACCGGCAACTGGATCTCGGGCCACCACGCCGGTTCGCTGGGCACCGAGCCGGTGGCCCCGGCGCCGCCGGAGGCCCGCCCCGAGCACCCCGTGGTCGTCAGCTCCGGCTGGAAGGGCGGTTTCCTCAACGAGGAGGCCTACCAATGGGTGCGCGACGTCGACCTGCTCACCGGAGAAGAGGCAGCGCTGCCGTTCGCGGTGGGCCTGGACCTGAACACCGCGTTCCTCGCAGCCGCCGCAAGGCTGATGGTCGGCCTGTCGGAGCCCGAGCACTTCACGCGCCCGAAGTTCTACCCGAAAGTCCCCGGCTCCTGGCTGGTCGACCTCTCGCACATCGAACTGGACCCACGTCTGCCCAGCCCGTTCACGCCGGACGGCACCCGCCCGGCCGGCCCGGCCTGGTACCAGACGCACACCGTCGCCTACGCCCAGGAGCTCGGCTACAACGTCGAGATCCTGGAGGCGTACCTGCGCCGCGAGACCGGCGCGTACCTGGATCCGTGGCACGACCGGCTCAAGACCGCCTACGTCGACACCCTGGCCGACCTCGGCGTCACCAACGACCTCACCGACGCCGAGTTCCTGGCAGCTATGGAGGTCCATAAACAGGTCGACCCGGCGATGACGGCCGTCCTCGCGGCGATCAAGGGCACGGTCAAGGGCGGCATCGGCAAGCTGTTCGAAGGCCCGCAGGGCAAGGACTATCGGGACGGCGAGGAGTGGCCGGCCATGAAGCGCCCGACCTGGGCGCCCTGGATCCGCAACGCCGTCATCTCCAAGGCGCGGGTCAACATGCACCGCAAGCTGCTCAACATGGCGAAGATGACGGGCATGCTCCCACTTGCGGTGCTGTCCGACTGCGTCGTCTACCCCTCGCCGAGCCAGAGCCTGCTGGACTTCCTGCCCTACGCGGAGTCCGGCAAGCCGATCCCCGGCACTTTCCGCCTCGGGCCCACCCCGGGCCGGGCCAAGCTGGAAGGCGTCCAGAGCATGGCGTGGGCGGTCGACCTGATGGAACAGGGCTACAACCCCGCCCGGCACATCAAGGGCGGCGACGCCGTCCTCGACGAAGGGGAGTGACCCATGGGAGAGATCGACGACGCCCTGGAGCGCGCCGACCGGGAGGCGTTCACCCGCGAGCCGCCCAAGACGCTCCAGGCCCGGATCACCTACCTGCTCAAGCAGCTCGGCACCTCGGCGGCCGTCGCGGCGGAGATCGGCGTCACCGCCGACTCCGTCAACCGCTACCGCCGCGGCGCACGCAAGCACCCGCCCCAGCACATCGCCGCACGGATCGACGCCGCCGTACGGTCCCGCTGGCAGCCCCAAGTCCGCAAACGCCGCCGGAAACTCGCCGCCACCACAGGCGGGATCACGGTGGAGACCCGCGCCCGCTTCGGCTACACCGCCCCGGTCGGCACGACCGACGACGGCCGCTTCCGCCGCCTCACCGTCCACCTCCCCGCTTCGTACGCCCGCCGTCTGTTCGACGCCCGCGACCAGGGATCCAGCGACCAGGACATGCGCAAAATCATCGCCGATGGGTTCAAAGAGGTGTATTTCCAGGACGGCGGAAGCCGCGCCGCAGGGCTCTCGGATGTCGAAATCAATGACATCGACTATCTCGACGTGGATTTCTAGAAGAACGCGAAACCTCGGGCGCACGCGTGAGGCCCGGATCCTGTGGATCCGGGCCTCACGTCGTTTCAGTAGCGGGGACAGGATTTGAACCTGCGACCTCTGGGTTATGAGCCCAGCGAGCTACCGAGCTGCTCCACCCCGCGTCGGTAGGCGCAACAGTACGCCACCCACGGCACCACCCATGACCAGGCGATTCGCATCGGGACTCACGTGAACCGGACGATGTCGGCGACCGCAGCACTCCCAGGAAGGCCGTTCCTGACCGGCACCGAGGTGTACGCGGTCAGCTGGCGCGGCGGTAGACGAGGGGCCGGGACAATGCGGCCGGCTGGGCGGGCATCGGCGGGGGCGAGGTCTGGGGGCCGCGGCCTTGCCGCACGAGGAAATCCTCCAGCGCGGCCGCCCACACCGAAGACACCGCATGGGACGTTCTGGACGCCGCCGTGGCCGACCCGTGGGGCTTTCGGCCGTGGAACTCAGACGACCCCGAGGGCGAGGACGTGCTCAACTTCCGACATCATCGACCGAACTGTGTTCGGTCCGGGCTCGCTCGCGTATCGGGGACGACGTCACGCCTGGAGCGTTGTGTTCCACGCCGGGTGGCGGGGGGCCGGTACGACGGCGCCGGCCTGCTCGGCGGCAAGCGCCGGCTTGACGAACTCCCTCACGAGCGCGGCAGTCTCAGCGACCGTGACGTCCTTCGTCCACGTCGCCTTGTGCCACCAGCTCGATGCACGGCACATGCCTTCATCGGCGGGAACGGATGATGTGGCGGTCCGTCGCCGGCACGTGCATCCGGGCGAGGGCGGCGTGGTACCGGGCGGGCAGAGTGCGTCGCTTCAGGCAGACGCGGCACTCCAGCAGGTGCAGCGCGGTGCCCTCCTTGTTCTGGAGGAAGGAGGGCGCGGTGCTCTTTCCCTCGTAGGTGTTGCAGCTGTACAACACGTCGCACAGGTGGCCGGTGTACCGCTGGAAGGCGGCTCCCGCGCACGGCGGACACAGGGTGACCCGGCGGCGAAGGAACCGCGCCAAAAGGAAGGCACCGGTCGGTAGGCGCAGACCTGTTCCACCGCGGCTGACCGGACCGGCGGTGCCGCCGGTCCGGCCGAGAGATCTGAACCAATACCGGGAATCAGGCCGCGACGAGCTCCTGCTCGCGGTCCGGCGTTTTGACCTTGGGCTTCTTGTTCGGCAGTGAGAGCCGGAAGACCTTGCGCCACGCGGAGAACACCTGCTTGGGGAGCGGCCCGGTGACGTACTCCAGCTCGTACTTCTCGAACAGCGCGCGCACCTTCACCGCGACCTCGGCGTACCGGTTGCTCGGCAGGTCCGGGAACAGGTGGTGCTCGATCTGGTGTGACAGGTTGCCGGTCATGAAGTGCATGGCCCTGCTGCCGCTGATGTTCGCCGAGCCCATCATCTGGCGGAGGTACCACTGGCCGCGCGTTTCGTCCTTGATCGACCGGCGCTCGAAGACCTGTACGCCCTCGGGGAAGTGCCCGCACATGATCACCGAGTGGGACCAGATGTTGCGGACCAGGTTCGCGGTGAACGTGGCGGCGAGCGTGGTGAAGAACGACGGGCCCGACAGCAGCGGGTGGATCACGTAGTCCTTGAAGACCTGCTTGCGGATCTTGCGGCCCACGGCCTTGGCCCGCGCGCGGAACTCCGGGTTCGTGCGGCGGCGCTTGTGCAGGTTCTTGCCGAGCTCCAGGTCGTACGCGGCGATGCCGTACTCGAAGAAGCAGGCGTTGATGAAGTTCCACAGCGGCTGGCCGAGGTGGAACGGGTGCCACTTCTGGTCCTCGTCGACGCGCATGATGCCGTAGCCGAGGTCGTTGTCCTTGCCGATCACGTTGGTGTACGTGTGGTGCAGCTCGTTGTGCGAGTGCTTCCACTGCTCGGAGGGTGAGACGTGATCCCACTCCCAGGTGGTGGAGTGAATCTTCGGGTCTCGCATCCAGTCCCACTGGCCGTGCAGGACGTTGTGGCCGATCTCCATGTTGTCCATGATCTTCGCCACGGACAGACCGGCGGTGCCGAGCAGCCACGCGGGCGGGAAGATTGAGAACAGCAGTACGCCCCTGCTGACCAGCTCGAGCTTGCGCTGCGCCGAGATGACCTTACGGATGTAGGCGGCGTCTTTCTCGCCGCGGCTGGCGATCACCTCGTCGCGGATCGCGTCCAGTTCGCGGCCAAGCTCCTCGATCTGCTCCGCGGTCAGGTGGGCGGTGGGGTCGATGGCGGTCAAGCTGCTCCTACCGTTCGATGTCGCAGGGGCCCGCCGCGGCGGACACGCAGGTCTGGATGAGGACGCCCGGCTCGGCCTCAGTGATCTCGCCGGTGCGCAGGTCACGGACGGCGCCGGCCTTGAGCGGCGTGATGCAGCCGAAGCAGATGCCCATGCGGCACCCGGAGGGCATGAGCACGCCGGCCTCCTCGCCGATGTCCAGCAACGGCGTGGCGCCGTCCGCGTCGACGGTCTTGCCGGTGGCGCTGAACGTGACCTCCCCGCCGTCGCCGGCGACGACGATGCTGGGGCGGAAGCGTTCGGTGTGCAGGCGCTCTGGTACGCCGTGCTCGCTCCAGTGCTCTTCGGCGGCGTCGAGCAGGCCTGCAGGCCCGCAAGCCCAGGTCTCGCGCGCGGCCCAGTCGGGCACGAGTTCGTCGAGACGGGCGATGTCTAGCATGCCGTCTGTGTCGGTGTGCACCTCGGTGAGCCGCAGCTTCTTGTCCGCGACCAGGTCGTGTAGTTCGTTGCGGAAGATCACGTCTTGCGGCTGTGGCGCGCAGTGGACCATGACGACGTCGTCGAACTCGATGTCGCGCAGCATGCCCATCACGGGGGTGATGCCGCTGCCGGCCGTCAGGAACAGCACCTTGGCGGGTCTGGTCTGCGGCAGCACGAAGTCACCGGTCGGCTGGTCGAGCTGGATCAGCGTGCCCGGTTTTGCCCTGCGGACCAGGTGGTTGCTGACCTTGCCGTCCGGGATCGCCTTCACGGTGATCGTGACGCGGTCGTCCTGGCGGTTTGTCGGCGAGGTGATGGAGTAGGCACGCCACAGGCGCACCCCGTCGACATCGACCCCGATCCGCACGTACTGACCGGCTGTGTGGCCGCGCCAGCCCCGTCCCGGCCTGATCACGATAGTCACGGCGTCACCCGCCTCGGGGTGCACGGCCTCGATGCGCCCACGCAGGTCAGCGCCCGCACGCAGCGGGCTGACCAGGTCGAGGTAGTCCGACGGCAGCAGCGGCGTCGTGACCATCTCCAGCAGTTTCCACGCCCTGCTGCGGAGGGCTGCACTCGTCATGACTCCAGCCTGCTGCGCCTCAAGGCGTAAAGTCCTGACCGCAAGACGTAAATCTGGTCGGCTGAATTGTTCGCAGGGAACAAAACGTGAGCCATGCAATCCGGAGGGCCAGCGAACTGGCCCTGGACGAGACGACGGTCGCCGCACTTCGGGCCGCGCTGAAGACCACCGCCGACGAGGTCGTCCAGGCGATCATCGACGAGGTCCCTCCCTACGCCAACGCCCTTTCGGGCCGCATGGGCGGCACCATCCGCCGAGCCGTCCGCACCGCTCTGGGGCACTACCTGGACCTCGCGAGCGGGAACGCCACAGGCGGCGACGCCGGTGACGCAGCCTACGAGTTGGGCCGCGGCGAGGTGCGCTCCGGCCGTTCGATGGACGCCCTGCTCAGCGCGTACCGCGTCGGCGCCCGCGTGGCCTGGCGATGCCTGGCAGCGGGTGCCGTACCCGCAGGTCTGCCCGCCGCCGAAGTCGCCAAGTTCGCCGAGCTGACCTTCGCCTACATCGACGAGCTCTCCGCCGCGAGCGCCGCGGGCCACGCCGACGAACTGGCCGCCCGGGGCAGGGCCCACGAGCGCCACCTGGAACACCTGGCCCGCGACCTCCTCGCCGGCGCGAGCCCAGACGTGCTGCTGGCCTCTGTTCAACGGGCCGGGTGGCAGCCCCCGGTTTCGCTGACCGCGGTCCTGCTGCCCGCCGCACAGGCCCGGCCGGCCTACCGCGGGCTCGACCCGAGCACCCTCGTCCTCGACGATCTGCCGGACGCCACTGGTGTGCTGCTCGTCCCCGATGCCGACCGATCACATCTCTTGCGGCAGCTCACCGACCGCGCCGCCGTGGTCGGCCCGGCCCGGCCATGGACTCGTGCGTCCGCCTCGTACGCACGAGCCGTACGCGCGCGCTCCCTCTCCTCTGATATTCGCGACACCGAGGACCACCTGCCCGAGCTGGTGCTGAGCGCCGACATGGACACGTTCGCAGACCTGCGTACCCGAGCCCTCGCACCGCTGCGGACCTTGCCTGTCGCGACCGCACGGCGGCTGGAGGAGACGTTGCGGGCGTGGCTGCTGCACCAGGGCAGGCGGGACGAGGTGGCGGCGGCGTTGTTCGTCCATCCCCAGACAGTCCGGTACCGGATGTCGCAGCTGCGGGAGCTGTTTCCGGATCTCGCATCGCCCCACCGGGTCCTTGAACTGACGCTGGCGGTCGGTCTTCGGGTCAGCTGACGAGTACTGCCTCATTATCGGTGTCATCAGCTGGCTCATGCGGCCCGCCAGGCCGGCGGCCACGTGGGAGATTACGGATCCAGCCGCGAACAGGAGGCGTACATGTCCGCGAACACTGCTCCCGCCGCCCCGTCCGTCCATCGCCGCGCGCTGATCACGCAGCTGGCCGTCTACCCGACCATCACCGTCGCCCTCGGCCTGCTCGGTTCGGTCCTCGGTGGCCTGGCGCTGCCGCTGAAGACTCTGATCCTCACCGCGATCGTCGCCCCCCTGGCCGTCTACGTCATCGTCCCGACACTGATGAAGGCCAACGCCCGCCTCACCCGCCGCTGACCCGCGACCTACCGCCGCACCGTGCCGACACCCGCGCCGGTGAGTCCCGGGATGCACGCCACCGGCATCTGCGGAAAGCTCACCAGCACCGTCACCATCTGCCTGTTGGGCGAGGCACTTGGACGACCATCCTGCCGGAGCAATCCCCGCTCCCAGTGAGCGGCACCGTGAACCATTGGCAGACCTGCATGGACGCCGCAGCGGAGAACGACGGCCTGACCCCTCGCGCCTGGGAAGACGAGCCTTGGTGGCACCCACTTTGGATTCCCTGGGCCGAGAGTGCCGATGGAGCCGCGCAGGTGATCGACCTGCGTCCTGGACCAGACGCGGGGCGCCTCGGCTGGGCAGGGCACAGCGGTGGCGGCGACTTCACCGACTCCTGGCCTGATCTGGCTAGCCTCCTCCACGCGGTCGCGCAAGCACTGCATGAAGGCGGCGGCGTCCGCGGGCTGCACCCCTACATCACCACGCAAGGTGGGATGTGGTGGGACGAAGAGGGCTGCATCGAGCTGAACGGTCACCCGCTTAGGGCAGCCCCGATCGGGCTGCCCTAACCGCCAGCCATCGCAGACCCGCCGCCGATCAGACGCGAACCGCCCGATCGTTCCTACTTCTCGCGAACATTCCCAAGGGGTCTGACCCGCGATCGTTCTCAGAACGCATCGACAAACGTTCCTGTTCGTGACCTACGCAGCCAGCTTCAGAAGGACCCCGACCTGGACGCCTTCTTCGAGACGGTCGACGCTCAGCACCATCTGACCGCGATCCATCGGGCCCGGGCGAAGTTCGATCTGGCCTGCGTTTTGACCACGCAGGGCATCGCGATGGAGCATCTGACGCAGTCGGCTCTGCTGCACTACTCGCTGGAGAGCAAGCGCCTGGGACTCACCCATGGAGCGAACAAGGACACCACCCGGTTC
The DNA here is from genome assembly GCF_044456565.1 of Streptomyces sp. NPDC050842. NCBI lineage: Bacteria > Bacillati > Actinomycetota > Actinomycetes > Kitasatosporales > Streptomycetaceae > Streptomyces > Streptomyces sp. NPDC050842. The sequence continues at coordinate 149,164 of NZ_JBITGA010000015.1, forward strand.
GCGGCCTTGGGCGCCTGGGAGGTCCTGCACAAGATGGGCCACTTCCCGCCCGGGTCGCCGCCGACGCTGAGGACGTTCGTCTATGACGGCCAGCGCAGCATCGAGGAGCTCGTCGACCGTTACGGCGTCAAGAATGCCGCGGTCCGGCAGCTGCTGATCGACTATCTGACCCGTCGCAAGGCGGAAACGGACTACAACACCCTCGAATCGCTAAGCCGTCACCTGGCAAGCAATTTCTGGGCACTGATCGAGGAGCTCAACCCGGGGCAGCGGGACTTGAACCTGAGCCAGGAGCTCTATGACCAGTGGCGGGCCGAGATCCAGTACTGGCGGAAGGACGGGAAGACCGACCGGACCAAGCTCCGCCAGGACACCGCGGGCGTTCTGCTGGCAGTCCGCAGCTTCTACATCGACCTTCACAGCTGGGCCATCGCGGAACCGGAACGGTGGGCCCAGTGGGTGACGCCCTGCCCGATCATGCCGCGGGACCTGAAGGGGTTCAGCAAACGGCTACGTGACGTCAACCGGCGGATGGCCGACCGAACCCGCGTCCGCCAGCCGCTGCTGCCGGTCCTCGTCCGGCACATCGAGGACCGCTACGAGCGTCTGGCCGGCCTCCTGGAACTCGCCCGGTCGGTTCCGCTGGGGGAGTCCTTCGAGCACGAGGGCCGCCGCTACAGCCGCACTGATTCCTGGGAGGACCGCCGCCAGGAGAAGCTCGTGGCCGAGCCGACCGTCAGGGTCATCGAGCACGGCACCGACGAGCTGATCCACGTGACGATCGCCGAGGACACGGCGTTTTGGGAATGGGTGTCCGTCGAGATCCTGCGGCACAGCGGCATCCGCGTCGAGGAACTCGTCGAACTCACCCATCTCAGCATCCGCCAATACGAGCGTTCCAACGGCGAGGTCATCGCCCTCTTGGTCGTCGCCCCCTCGAAGACCGAACGCGAGCGCGTCATCCCGATGTCCGCCGAGCTCTTCCACGCCATCGCCCAGATCGTCCGCCGCCAGACCCGCGACGGCCGGCCCATCCCGCTCCTGACCCGCTACGACCCCCACGAGAGGATCTGGCTGGACCCCATGCCATTCCTGTTCCAGCGTCACCGAGGCAGCGTCCGCGGGGTCATGTCAGGCAACACCGTGCTCGAAATGCTCGGCCGCAGCTGCGATGAGCTCGCCAAGACGAACCCTGCCTTCGCCGGGATCAAGTTCACCCCGCACGACTTCCGCCGGCTCTTCGCCACCGAGATCGTCAATGGCGGCCTGCCGATCCACATCGGTGCGGCCCTGCTCGGACACCTGAAACTGCGGACCACGCAGGGCTACGTCGCGGTCTTCGCCGAGGACATCGTCAAGCACTACCAAGAGTTCCTGAACCACCGCCGAACCCTGCGGCCCGACGATGAATACACCGACGTCACCGCCCAGGAGTGGTCCCAGTTCGAAGAGCACTTCGACAAGCGCAAGGTCGAGCTCGGGAACTGCGCTCGACCGTATGGATCACCCTGCCAGCACGAGCACGCTTGCATCCGATGCCCGGCCCTGCAGGTCAATCCCAAGATGCTGCCGCGGCTCGCCGAGATCGAGAAGGACCTGATCCTCCGCCGCAAACGAGCCGAGGAGGAACAGTGGCTCGGCGAGATCGAAAGAATCGACATGACCTTGACTTTCGTCCGCACCAAGCAAGCCGAAGCCGCCCGGCTCACTCGCCGAACCCCCGTCAACCTTGGCATCCCGACCACCCTGCCCCATCGCAGCTGATCTTGGTCAAACGCTCCTGGATACCCGCCCTACGATCGCCTCGCTTGACTTAGTGCAGAGAACGCGCTCACGAAACCTATGCGGGGCGAAGAACGGGATCGATCTCAGCCAAGAGTTCCAGCAGCTGACGAGCGCCTCGGGCAACGCGGTCGTCAGCGCCCTGTGACATCTCTTCGCACAGCCGCATCGCGTCGTCTCGATCGGCGGAGAAGATGCTCAACACATCGACGACTGCGGTGTGAATCCAATCGCTGTGGTTCGGGTTGGCGACCGCCAGCGCGGACGCGACGATCGTCAGCCCAATCCTGTCCTTTCTCCGAAGCAGGGCTTGCGTTGTCCGCCTGGTGACGAAGGTGTCACGCGGATCGAGCACAAGCTCAAGTAGCAGCCCGAAAGCCTCCGACATGTCGGCGAAACCCGCCAGGCCGTGACCAGCATCGGCCCGGTCCCGGTAGTCGTGACTTCGCCCGAGCTCGCCGAGTGCCACGACAGCGGCATGCCGCAACCCCTTGTCCACCTGTTTTGGCACCCCTCCCATGATTCCGAGCAAGCTACCACCGTGGTGCCTGACAAGTGATCGACAGGACAGGCCCCCCGGCCTACCGGCTTGACTAGTGCAGAGAAACTTCATCACTCCCGCTGGCCAGGTAGCGGCGAAACCGTATGTATGCGGAAGTCGCTTGGCGGCAGCCCGTACGCGCGGCGGAAGGCCCTGCTGTAGTCCGCCTGGTGACGGAATCCCCACCGCTGGGCGATCTCGCCTATCCGGCGGTGGGCGAGGTCCGGGTTCGCGAGGTCGGCGCGGCTACGTTCGAGGCGGAGCCGGCGGATTGTGGCGCCCACCGTCTCCGGCTCGTCGCGGAACAGGAGGTGGAGCAGCCGCACGGAGATGTAGTGGTGCGCCGCGACGGCGGCGGGCCCCAGGCCGGGATCGGCGAGGTTGGCCTCGATGAACGCGCGGACCCGCGCGAGGAGGACCTGGTGCCGGGTCTCGTGGGCCGCCGGGACCGGGCTTTCGGTCCGGGCCGCGAGGAAGGTCGCGGAGAGCGCGAGCGCGACGGCGCCCAGCCGACGCAGCTCCTCCGACTCGCACCGGCCGGCCTCGGCGTGAAGTCCGGTGAGGTACGAGGCGAGCAGTGCTCCCGACCCGGTGCGGGCGGGAAGGGTGGTGCCCAGCAGCCGGTCGACGCGGTCCTGGGGCAGCGGCAGGGTGGCCCTGGGGAGGCGCAGCAGACTGATGTGCGAGAGTCGGCCGTCGTCCCGAAACTCGCAGCTCAGCGGGTGGGAGGTGTCGAAGAGGGCCATGTCGCCTGCGGTGAGCAGGGTGTTGTTGCGGCACTGCTCGATTCCGATCGGGCCGCCGTGGACGAGGAAGAGGAAGTACTGCTCGGGGTCCGCGCGCCGGATGTGGGCGGCGGCCCGCTGGGCGGTCATCGGCGAGAAGGCGAAGTCAGAGACCTCGGTGTCGGTCAGCCGGATTGCCGTGGCGGTGCCGCGGAAGCGGTCGGCGTACGGGCTGGCGATGGCCACGGGCATGACGGCGTCGCCGACCATCCCTGACCACCACTCGAAGCCGTCGCGTGCGCCGACGCTCGCGGTAGAGACCGTAGTGATCCCGTTCACGCTCCGACCTCCGTGATGTGGACACGTCCATTCTTGAGGCTGGTCGGCCGTCGGCATAGGGCGAAGTCGGTCAACCGGCCCCGCGGTCGTGCACTCGGCGCGAAAGGAACGTGCGCACGATGCCAACGACGGGAGGGGCCCGCGCAGCCCACAGTGATGATCCGACTCATGACCACGGACGAAACAGAGGTGGCCCGATGATGAAGCCGAAGCAGGGATCCTTACCGACCGGCGGGTGGGCGCGGACCCTCGCCGCCCTGATGATGGCCCTTCTGGCCCTCGTGGCCACCCCCGCCGCCGCCGGAGCGGCCGATGCCGCGCGGAACGCCCGCACCGACTTCACGGACCAGGCCAGGAGCGCGGGGCTGAACGGCACCGAGGCGAAGGGCCTCCAGGCCCGGGTCGACGGCTACCTGGCGAAGATGCCCGGGACGCAGGTCAGCGCCAACAAGATCGTCCTAGAGGGCGGTGGTGAGCTGCTGCTCACGCTCCCCGGCGAGCGGAATGCCCGCGACCTGACCGCCCCGGACGCGGGGGTCGGCGCGGCCGCCAGCTGCCCGTACACCTACGTGTGCGCCTACCCGGGCGAGAACTTCACCGGTGACCAACTGCGCCTGTACACCTGCAACTCCTACACCTTCATCAGCTGGACCGGGACTGGCTCCTGGATCAACAACCAGCGCTCCACCTTGTACGTCAGGTTCTACGACTCGAACGGCAACCTCGGCTGGACCTCGCCGGGCGGCTACAGCGAGGACCGCCACGCCCCCTGGGGCTGGGTGGACTGGCTGAGCCCCTGCTGACGGTAGGGGCGTAGAGCGACGCGGCGCGCCCGGGGGACGCGCCGCGTCCGGCCGTCCGGCGCGCGGTCCACGCCTCAGCCTCCTAACGGAATGACACTTCGGGGCCGGCTCTGGGACCTGTACCGCCGATCTGGCCGGCGGTCGCGGCGGGGGTCGCCGACGGCCTGGTGAGTGATGGCGGCGAGCGCGGACAGTCCGGCGGGGCCCAGGAAGCCGAGCCACACCGGGCCGTCCGTTCCGGCCTAGCCCTCGACGCCAGCGGCTGCGTCCGGTCGAGGGGGACACCGAGCAGCCCGTAGACCGGACGTATGGTCCTTCGGCCGCCGGTGGAACCGATGCTGGCGCAGGCCCGCGACACGGTGCCCGCGCCGGGCGCGCTGCCCGGTGAGCTGCGCTTCCAGCCCAAGTTCGACGGCTACAGGGCGATCGTCTTCACCCCGTGGTCGGCGCCCGCGCGCACTGCAGCAGCGCAAGCGCAGCGCGCTTGAGACCCTGCTGCTTCGGGGACACGCCGCCGTTTCCACGGTCCGGCACCCGGTCACCCGCCGGAGTAGACCGGCGGTAGTGGGTCAGCTGGCCTGGCGGTAGGCGCCGGCGGGCCCGGTGAGGCGCCGTCCGTACCGCTGGTTGATGCGGTCGATGACCGGCTCCAGCCGTAGGCGCATCTCGCGGGCGTGGTCGAGGGAGAGCTGGGTGCCGGGGCCTTCGTCGGCCCGGCGGACTCCAGCACCGCGGTCAGGAAGCGGCGCACCGTCTCCAGCTCGCCCGCCTCGAACACCTCCGCGGCCACCAGCACTTCGCCGATCACCGGCCCGAAGAAGGACTGTCCGAGGTCCATGGCCTTCTCCTCCACCTTCAACAGCACGCGTCGCCGGTCCGCCGTGTCCCTGCTGCGCGAGACCAGTCCGAGCCGCTCCAGCCGGTCCACCAGGGAGGTAGTCCCGGCGGAGTTCAGCCGCAGTTGCCCGCCGAGCCATCCGGGCGTGGCCCGTGTACTGGCGCGTTCCGCGTCCAGCAGGTGGATCAGCGCGCGCACGTCGGTGGGATGCAGTCCGTGGCGTGCGGCGAACTCGGCGCCGAGCATGTCGAACTCCACGGTGACCGCGCGCAGCAGGTGCACCAGCCCCATCGCCCGGCTCTGTTCTTCGCTCTGTTCTTCCATGTGCACTCCTCGGTCCCGCAGCTAACATCTCGCTCAGCAAGATTATTGCCCAGTGAGAGGAATCGCCGTGTCTCTGCCCGATTTCGACCGTGTCTACGACGAGCTCCGTGCCCGCTGGCCCGAGACCACCGAGGAGCGTGACGTCGCCACCCCGTACGGGCCCACCCGGGTCCACGTGTACGGCCCGGCGGACGGCAGCCCGCTCGTGCTGCTGCCCGGCGGCTCGGCCACCGGCCTCGTCTGGTTCGCCAACGCACCGGCGCTCGGCAAGCGGTACCGGGTCTACGCGGTGGACCTGCTGGGCGACGCCGGCCGCACCGAACGCCAGGGCACACCGCTGAAGAGCGCCGACGACCTGACGGTCTGGCTGGACGCGTTGCTGAACGGCCTCGGGCTCGCCCGCACGCACCTGTGCGGCCACTCGTACGGCGCCTGGCTGGCCGTCAGATACGCACTGCGCGCACCGTCGCGGGTGGACCGCTTGGTCCTTGTTGACCCCACCCAGGTCTTCGCCGGCTTCCGTCCCGGCTACCTGCTGCGCGCCCTGCGCGCCCTGATCCGCCCGAGCGAGGCCCGTGCCCGCGCCTTCCTGGCCTGGGAGACGGCGGATGCCCACCCGGACGAGACCTGGCAGCGCCTCTACGCGCTGGCCACCACGGTCCCCGGCCGCAAGCTCGTCGTCGGCGGCCGCCCCCGGGTCTCCGACCTCCGTATGCCGGTGCTGGCCGTGTTCGCGGAGCGCAGCCGCGCCCACCACGCCGGCAAGGCCGCCGACAGGGCCCGCCGGACGCTCTCGCACGCCGAGGTGGCCCTGCTTCCCGGAGCCACTCACCACTCCCTGCCACTCACCGCGCCGCGGCAGCTGAACGACCGGCTGACGGCCTTTCTGGGCTGAGCACCGAACGTACGGCCGTCGACCGGTGCTGCCGTACTACCTCCAGCTGCCCGAGCCACCACCATGCCTGAAAGAACGCACCGGCTTCGTCGTCCTGCACCGCTGGGCGGAGATCGTCGCCGGACCTCGCCCTCGCCGAACCCGCCTTCGCCCACGAATACGAGGCCGACACGTTCACCCGCGCGGCGGACCGCTTCGCCGCACACGGTGTCGGCACCGGCTCGGGCGGCCCGGGCGGAGACAGCCCCTTAGGGCCTGTGTGATGTCGTGATCAGTTGCCGGGTTCTGTGCTCTTCGTGGGGTGGGACCCGGTAGGACTGTGGGCGTGACGCGTAGGCAACTC
>NZ_JBITGA010000016.1:0-109948 GCF_044456565.1 Streptomyces sp. NPDC050842
CAACGCCATGGAGATCCACGCCGCCGCCGGCCTCTTCACGGACCGGGCGATCGCGCGGTACCTCCGGGACGCGCACCACATCTTCGCCCCGGCCGTCTTCCCCGCGGTTCCGGTGTCCGTCCCCGCGGTTCAGATCAGAACATGCCGTCCTCGCGGCGGTGGATCTGCTCCACCAGCTCCGCCGCCATCGCCTTGATCGTCTCCAGTCCGGCGCGCCCCCACGGCCGGACGTCGGTGTCGACCACGCAGATCGTGCCCAGCGCGACACCGGTACGGTCGATCAGCGGCGCCCCCATGTAGGAGCGGATCCCGATCTCGTCGACGACCGGGTTCCCCGCGAAGCGCGGGTAGTCGCAGACGTCCTCCAGGACGAGCGCCTTGCGCCGTACCACCACGTGCGGGCAGTAGCCGTGGTCGCGGGCCATGTAGCGGCCGACGCCACCGGTGTTCGCCGCGGCGGCGCCCAGGTCGCTGCCCGAGTGGGTGCCCTCGGGCGTGTGCAGCCCCGCGAAGAACTGCCGGTTCTCGTCGATGAAGTTGACCATCGAGAACGGGGCGCCGGTGACGTCCGCGAGCCGGTGGGCGAACTCGTCGAACGCCGGGTCCGGCCGCTCCCCGAGCCCGAGTTCACGGAGCCGCTGGACGCGCGCGGGCGCGTCCTTGTCGATGGGGGTCAGCAGGAGATGACCGGTCGGGTCGTAGGTCATGTCGTGGCTCCGAAGCTCGGCACGGCGGCCGGGATGGTGGTGAGCAGATGCTGGACGAGGGTCAGCAGGGTACGGATGCCGGAGCTGGAGATCCGGGCGTCGCAGACGACGACCGGCACGTCCGGCTTGAGGTCGAGCGCGGCCCGCACCTCGTCCGGCTCGTAGCGGTAGGCGCCGTCGAACTCGTTGACCGCCACGACGAAGCGGATGCCCCGCCGCTCGAAGAAGTCCACGGCGGAGAAGCACTCCTGGAGCCTGCGGGTGTCGGCGAGGACGACCGCGCCCAGCGCTCCCTCGGAGAGCTCGTCCCACATGAACCAGAAGCGCTCCTGCCCGGGGGTGCCGAACAGGTAGAGCACATGGCGGTCGTCGAGCGTCATGCGTCCGAAGTCCATGGCCACGGTGGTCGTGGTCTTGGACTCCACTCCCTCCAGGCTGTCGGTGGCCGCGCTGACCGACGTCAGCAGCTCCTCGGTGCTGAGCGGTTCGATCTCGCTGACCGCGCCCACGAAAGTCGTCTTGCCCACGCCGAACCCGCCCGCCACGAGGATCTTGAGCGCGGTGGGGAAGGGGTCGGTCGCGAAACTCTCGTGGCGCTCAGAGCCGTTGTCGTAGGCCATCGAGCACTGCCTCCAGCAAGGAACGGTCGGTTGGGTAGGCGTGGAACCGTGGGGCCCGGGCGGTGAGCGCCCCACAGTCCACGAGGTCGGAGAGCAGGACCTTGGTGACGACGGCCGGCAGCCGTAAGTGCGCCGCGATCTCGGCCACCGAGGTGGGCCCGTCGCACAGCCCGAGTGCCAGGCTGTGCTCGGGGCCCATGTGGGCCTGCGGGATCGAGCCGGTCGCCATCACCATCGAAAGCAGGTCCAGCGCGGTGCTGGGCTTGGTCCGGCCGCCGCTCACGGTGTACGGCCGGATCAGCCGGCCTGCCGCGTCGTCGAGCCAGGGCCCTTCCTGATGGGACGTCACGTTCACTGCCCGATGCCACCTGCCGCACCGGCCGCCTGCCGGGCAGGCGTGACCAGGTACGGCCGGACGCTCTTGACGAGCATCGCCATCTCGTAGCCGAGTACGGCGGCGTCCGCCTCGCGTCCGGCGAGGACGGCCAGGCAGGTGCCCGAACCCGCGGTGGAGACGAACAGGAGCGTGGAGTCGAGTTCCACGACCACCTGGCGGACCTCGCCGCCGTCGCCGAACCGGGCACCCGCGCTCCGGCCGAGCGAGTAGAGCCCGGAGGCCAGGGCCGCCATGTGGTCGGCGGCGTCGGGGTCGAGGCCGTGGACGGATTTCACGAGGCCGTCGGAGGAGAGCAGAACCGCGTTGCGGGTGTACGGGACCCGCTGGACCAGTCCGCTCAGCAGCCAGTCGAGATCCGAGGAATGGCCGTTCGGCACATTGCTCGCCATGGTGATCTACTCCTTGTGCGCGTCGCCTGGACGCAGCGGTTCGTGGGGGGCGGGCTGGGATTCGGCGAGGCCGATTCCACGCTGGAAGGCGGCCATCAGACCGGGGTCGTGCAGGGCGTGCTCCTCGGGCCTGCGGGCCGCGGGCTCGTCGCGCAGCTGCGGGACGAGGTGCTCCTGGGCGCGCCGCTTCGGGAGGAGGGGCCGGCCGGAGGGCTCGGCACGGGAGGCCGCGGGTGCCGGGGGCAGCAGCGGGGCCTGGTGCTCGGTGCCGGCCGACTGCGCCGGTATCGAGGGGGTGGATCCGGCGTCCGCTCGGCCGTCGAGGTGGCCGTTCAGGTGCGTGCTCGTACGGGGGTACGCGAGCGGTTCGGACGACGGGGTCTCCTCGTGGCGGGCGGCGGCCCGCTCCGGGGAGGGCGCGGGCACGGCCATCGGCGCGGAGGCCTGGGCGTACGCCGGCACCTGGCCCACGGCGGGGGCCGAGACCGGGACCGAGTGGGGTCCCTCGTAGTGCCCTTCGCGGTGGCCCTCGTGGTGCCCGTCGTGCCGGTCGGAGCTCCGGACGTCGGCGTGGGACGGCGCGTCGGCGTGGGCCGGGACCTGGACCGGCACCGGAGCCGGGACCGGCTCGGGGGCGTGGACCGGCTCCGGTGCCTGCGTCTGGGGCTGCATCTGCACCTGCCCCTGCGGGACCGCCGGGGAGCCGACGGCCGCGGCGGCCTGGCGCTCGTGCTGCGCCAGTCCCTCGGGGTCGGCGCCGAGGAGGCCCTGCGGCAGGACGAGGACGGCCTGGACGCCGCCGTAGATGTTCGACTGGAGTCGTACGGCGATGCCGTGCCGGCGGGCGAGCGCCGAGACGACGAAGAGGCCGATGCGGCCGTCCTGGAGCAGATGCGCGACGTTGACCTGGTCGGGATCGGAGAGCAGGGCGTTCATCTTGTTCTGCTCGGTGACGGGCATGCCCAGGCCGCGGTCCTCGACCTCGATCGCCAGGCCGGCCGTGACGTACTGGGCGCGCAGCAGCACCGTGGTGTGCGGGGCGGAGAACAGCGTCGCGTTCTCGACGAGTTCGGCGAGGAGGTGGATGACGTCGGCCACGGCATGGCCCCGGAGCGTACCGTCGATCGGCGGTACGAGCTTCACCCGCGGGTACTGCTCGACCTCGGCGATCGAGGAGCGGAGCACCTCGGTCATGGTGACCGGGTTCGACCACTGTCGGCGGGAGATGGCGCCACCGAGCACGGCGAGGTTCTCGGCGTGCCGGCGGATGCGGGTGGCCAGGTGGTCGACGTGGAACAGGCCCTTGAGCAGCTCCGGGTCCTCGACCTCGTTCTCCAGCTCGTCGAGGAGCTGGATCTCGCGGTGGACGAGGGACTGCAGGCGCCGGGCGAGGTTGACGAAGACCTCGACCTTCTGTTCGTTGCCGACGCTGCTGGAGAGTCGGGACGCCTGGACGACGGCTGCCACGGCGGCCTCGTGCGAGCGGTTCAACTCCTGTGACAGCAGGTCGAATTCATCACCCGTCGCGGCGCCGGACGGCATCGCGGGGCGGGGCGGGAGCCCCTCTCCCCGGCGCAACTGTTCGACGATCGCACGGAGTTCGCTCTGGCCGCGGGCGCTGGAGCGACGCAGGGCGTTACAGCGGTCCAGGACCGCTTTGGCCGCCCGGTCGGCGCCGAGCGCCGCGGCGGTCACCGAGGCGACGGTGAGGGCGGCCGCGCCGGTCAGCGCGGCCCAGAGGCCGGGCGTGGGGCTGGCCCCCGTGGAGCGGATGGTGAAGAGGACGGCCGCCGCGCCGCCCAGGGCCACCGCGACGGCGGGGAGCACGGAGGTGCGCAGGAGTTGGGGGCGTATGCGGGCTTCCGTCGGGAGCGACGCGGATGTCTGCGCCGGGGAGGCGCTGGGAGTGCCGGAGGCGGAGCGGGCGCCCGACCGGCCGTGCCGCCCGCCCTCGCGTCGATCGGACCGCGAGGCGGGTGCGCGAAGTTGAGACATGAGTGTCCTTGGTACGTGCCCAGGAATCGGCGTACTGCGGGTACAGGGGGTGGACTACGGGAGTGCTTCAGACGGTTGTTCAGGGGTGTCGTGCGGGAGTGTCGTACGGGGGGTACTGCGAGGGTGCGATGAGCCTACCGATGATCACCAACCACACACTGTAGTCGTCAACCGTTCATGTGCGGTGCGCAGTTGGCAAACTTACCCGTAGAGCGGCCCGGTCTGGTATCGCCCTTCGCGCGACAGGCCGAGAAGTACATGGCCGAAAGTCGACGTCTCGCCTTCGGCGGGCCGTGGAGCGGCGGGAACGGAAGAGGGCGGAGGTGCTCGTGCACCTCCGCCCTCTGCGGAAATCGCCCCCCACCGGAATCCCCCGGAGGGAGCGCGGACCGGCCGGCCCGCACGCGCGTCACGTCGTGCGCGCCGCCTCCGGCGCCTCCCGGCCGGTGTCCGTGCCGGGCTCCCCGGGCGTCCGTCCGGTACCCGGATTCGCGTTCGCGCTCGTTGCGGTGACGCGCGGCCCGTGACCGTCGGTGAGAGCGGAACGTTCCGGTCGAGCGGCCGGTCGACTATCCGTCCAGCCGGATCCGGATGCCCACCATGCGCTCGGAGCCGCCGCGCAGCCTGCTGCCGAGCAGTCCGACCCGGGCGACCAGTCCGTACTTGCGTCTCATCAGGTCGGTGTAGTGCGCGCTCTCGTCCGGCGTCAGCAGCTCGGCGAAGCCGGGCACCGGGGCGCCGAGCGGCTTGCCCCGCCAGTCACAGGGGCCGACGGTCACCCGGCCGCTGTTGCGGATCCGCTTCACCTTGCCGGCGTCCGCGGCACACGGCATCGCCGGAGCCCGGGTGGACCGCATAGCCAAGACGGCGGCGGCCAACAAGAACCTCATCTACGTCTACTTCTGCAGCAAGGGCCAGCTCTTCGACGCGGTCTTCGACGCCCACGTCACCCACGGCCTGGACTCGGTCCCCTTCACCCCCGACGACCTCCCCGAGTACGCGGGGCGGCTCTTCGACTACTGCCGACAGCACCCCGAGGTCATCCGGCTCGCCACCTGGCACCGCCTGGAGCGTGGCGACAGCCACCCCGACCCGGCCGTCGCGGCGCCGACGCGCCACGCCAAGCTGGATGCGCTTGCCGCGGCGCAGAAGGAGGACGGCATCGGCGCCGACTTCTCCCCCGCGACGCTGCTCACCTTGATCCTGAGCATCGCCCTCGCGTGGAGCCCGAGCAACGCCACCAACATGCCCGCCGCCGCGAGCGACGCCGAGAGCGCCGAGGACCGCCGCAGCGCGATCGTCGCGGCCGTGCGTCGCCTCCTCTGAGCCACGCACGCCGGTTCCGTGGCCGGGGTCTTCGTGACGGGGACCTGGGCAGCCGGGGGGCGGCCATCCCGATTCCCATCGAATCTCTTCGCAGTAAAGGCTTCTGACCTGGCACCATATGCATTCGCATATGACGCCCACAGGATTCAGATCTTGGACGACGCGGGCCGTGTCCTGATCTCCTGACGCCATGAGCGACGACACAGGCGCACAGCGCCCGGAGAAGCGGCGCGTCCAGGGGTTCGGCCGCCGTGCGGTGCTGCGCGGCGCCGTGCTCGGCGCAGCCGCCCCACTGCTTCCCGCCACCGCCTCAGCGGCCGGCGCCTCCGATGCGACCACCCGCGGGGCCCCGTCGGCCGGTTCGGCCTCCTTCCGCTGGCTGGGCACCTCCGGCTGGCGCATCGACGTCGACGGCCGGACGGTGCTCTTCGACCCCTACCTCACCCGGTTCAAGACCGGCCTGTTCGACGGGGGCTTCAAGCCGGGTACGAAGCTGGAGTCCGACCCCGATCTCGTACGGGAGCACATCGGCCTCCCCGAGATCGTCCTGGTCAGCCACTCCCACTGGGACCACATCGCGGATGTGCCCCACATCGCCGAGTCCACCGGCGCCAGGGTCGTCGGTACGGAGACCACCTTCCATCTGCTGGTCGCGTTCGGCGTCGACCCGGGACAGATCTCGGTGGTGAAGGGCGGCGAGGTACTGGACTTCGGCGGGATCACCGTCGAGGTCGTGTCGAGCCTGCACAGCCGGAACAAGCGGCACTCCTATTTCGCCCCGGGCACACTGAACGCGCCGCCCCCGGCGGCCCCGAGGACCATCTCCGACCTGCCGGAGGGCGACACGCTCGCCTTCCAGGTGACGGCCGGGAGCGGCGGCCCTTCGGCGTTCCTGATGGGCGCCAGCGACTTCTCCGAGCGGGCCGTGGACGGGCTGAACCCCGATCTCGCGATGGTGGCGGTGCCGTCCAGCGCCGCCACCTCCCGCTATGTGCCCCGACTGCTGCGGGCACTGGGCCGGCCCGGCATCGTCGTACCCGTCCACTGGGACAACTTCGAGGAGCCGCTGAGCGAGCCCCCGCGCCGCGACCCGGTGATGGACCTGGACGGGTTCGTCGCCCAAGTCCACCAGGAGTCTCCGACGAGCCGGATCGTCGTCCCGGACTACCGCACCACGTACGACGGAGACATGCGGCCGAGGAGGCTCTGACCGGGGCACCAGCCCGGCCCTTGGACCTGCCCGAGAAGCCCGCCGGGCTTCCCAAGGGCGGAGGGGCGCCGAGCGCAGGCACACGGCCACGCCCTCCGGTCGGGAGACGCGCCGGCACTCACACGGCCTCGGGAGCGTCCCCGGTCGACGTCACCGCTCGCCCGCGAGGTCGAGATCGTCGCTCCGTGTCCCGGCCGCGATCCCGACACCACGGGGGCGGCGCCACGGACGCGCGATCGGGCGGGAAACCGCCCCCCACCACGCCTCCCCGGGCACCTTCCCCGCAGGCTCGAAAGGCTCACCGGGCCGAGGGAACGCCACCGCTTGGCCGGCCTCCTCCGCCGCGTCCCTCGTCCACTCCCCCGGCTCGGCCCACGGATGCGGGGCCAGGTTGAACGTGCCCCAGTGGATCGGCAGCAGCACGCCGGCCGCCGCACCGCCCTGGAGGTCCAGGTGGGCCCGCATGCCCTCCTCGGGAGTCATGTGGATGTCAGTCCAGAACTCCGAGTAGGCGCCGATCTGGATCATGGTGGCGTCGAAGGGGCCGTGCGCGGCGCCGATCTCCTTGAAGCCGGAGAAGTAGCCGGTGTCCCCGCTGTGGAAGATCCGGTGCTCGGGGCCCTGGACGACCCAGGACGCCCAGAGCGTGTGCTGCCGGTTGCGGATGCCCCGGCCGCAGAAGTGGCGGGCCGGGGTGGCCGTGAGCCGCAGCTCGCCGATCTCGGTGGACTCGTTCCAGTCCAGTTCGCGGAGGCGGGAGGCGGCCACGCCCCAGCGCTCCAGGTGCGCGCCGACGCCGAGTGGCACCGCGAAGACGGTGTCGGTGGCGGCGAGCGCCTTGATCGTCGGCAGGTCGAGGTGGTCGTAGTGGTCGTGCGAGATCACGACGACGTCGACCGGGCCGAGCGCGGCGAGCGGTGCGGGCACCGGGTGGAGCCGCTTGGGGCCGACGAAGGGGAACGGCGAGCAGCGATCGCCCCAGACCGGGTCGAAGAGGACCCGGTGCCCGTCGATCTCGGCGAGCACGCCGGAGTGCCCCATCCAGGTGAGGCGCAGCCCGGTGACCGGCGCCTTGGCCAGGTCGGCGACGGTGGTGGGGTGGACGGGGATCGTGCCGGTGGGGGCTCGGCGCGCGCGTCCTTCCTTCTCGAAGTAGATCTTGGCGAACTCCAGGCTGGAGCCCGAGGGCCCGCGGCGGGCCGGTTCGGGGTTCTGGAAGATCCCGTCCGCGAAGTTCGGCGAACGGCGGATACGGGCGAGGCGCTCGCCCGAGGGGTCCGCGCCGAAGGACTCGGGGCGCAGCGCGCGCAGCCGTGCCCGCGGCGAACGGTCGGAGCCGGTACCGGTCACAGGACCTCCTGATCTCTGGGGGTCGTTCCATTATGGGCGGCCCGCGCCCCGGAAGGCCGGGGAGACCGGTCATACTGAATCGTTGTTCAGTAACAGCCCCTCCCGAGGAGACGCGCGATGAGCCCCACCCCCCTGCTGTCCGTCGACTGGACCGATCACGTGACCGGCCGCCGGGGCCATCTGGTCGTCGACCGGCTGGTGCGCGGGGTGGCCAGCGGCGGCCTGCGGATGCGCGAGGGGTGCACGGCGGCCGAGGTCGCCGGGCTCGCCCGCGGCATGACCATGAAGGAGGCCCTGCACTACGACCCCGACGCCCGGTACGTCCCGCTGGGCGGCGCGAAGGGCGGCATCGACTGCGATCCGCGCTCCCCGGAGGCGTACGGCGTCCTCGTGCGCTACCTGCGGGCCATGCGGCCGTACATCGAGCGGTTCTGGACGACCGGGGAGGACCTGGGGCTCACCCAGGACCTGGTGGACCGGGCGGCGGCCGAGGCCGGGCTCGTCTCCTCCGTGCAGGCCGTGTACCCGCTCCTGGACGACGAGGCGACGGCCCGGAAGCGGCTCGCCGACGCGTTCGCGATCGAGGTCGACGGCATCGGACTCGACGAGCTGGTCGGCGGCCTCGGAGTGGCCGAGTCCGTGCTCGTCGCCCTCGACCGGGCCGGGCGGGAGTACACCGGGACCCGGGTGTCGGTGCAGGGGCTCGGCACGATGGGCGGGGCGACTGCCCGGTTCCTGGCCCGGGCGGGGCTGCGGGTGGTGGCCGTCGCCGACGTCCGGGGCACGATCGTGAACCCCGACGGCCTCGACGTCGAGACGCTGCTCGCCGCCCGCGACGGCCACGGCACGGTCGACCGCGCGGCCCTGCGGCCCGGCGACCGGGAGGAGCCCCGGGACGCCTGGCTCGCGGTCGACGCGGAGGTCCTGGTCCCGGCGGCCGTCTCGTACGCGATCGACGCCGGGAACCAGGGGCGGATCACGGCCCGCTGGATCGCGGAGGCGGCCAACATGCCGGTCCTGCCGGAGGCCGAGGAGGCCCTCGCCGCGCGCGGGGTGACCGTGCTGCCCGACGTGGTCGTGAACTCGTGCACCAACGCCTGGTGGTGGTGGACGCTCTTCGGTGACATCGAGGCAGACGCCGAGCAGGCCTTCGACCGGGTACGCCGGTCCATGCGGGAGCTGGTGGGCGGCATGCTGGACCGGGCCGAGGCGGACGGCACCGGCCCGCGCGCCGCGGCGCACGCGCTGGTCGCGGAGCGGCTGCCGGTGATCGCCGAGCGCTACGGCTGGTACTGAGGCCGGGTGCGGCCAGGGCCTGGGGCCGGGCGGCCAGGGCCTGGGATCCCGGGCCGGGGCACGGCTCCGACCCGTCGGGCGGCTCGTTGACGATCATGCCCTTGTCATGTGCTGTGTAGGCTGCTCGACGTGGCGAGAGTGCGGTTGAGTGTGGCGGAGCGGCGGGAGGAGCTGCTGCGGGCCGCCGTCGACCAGATCGAGGCCCGGGGCGTCACCGCCGTCCGGATCTCGGACGTGGCATCGGCGCTCGGGGTGAGCAACGCCCTCGTGCTCTACCACTTCTCGACCAAGGAACAGCTGGTCGCCGCCGCCTTCTCGCACGCGGCCGAGGGCGACCTCGCCCGCCTGCGGCAGCTGCTCGGCCGACGCTCCACGGCGGTGCGGCGACTGCGCTCCGCGGTCCGCTGGTACGCGCCGACAGGGCAGGCCAAGGGCTGGCGGCTGTGGATCGAGGGGTGGGCCGCTTCGCTGCGCGACCCCGAGCTGCGCGAGGTCGCCGCCTCGCTGGACCGGGAGTGGAAGGCGGCGCTGGCCCGGGTGATCGGGGAGGGGGTCGCGGCCGGCGAGTTCCGGTGTGCTGATCCGACCGCGGCGGCCTGGCGGCTCACCGCGTTCCTCGACGGGCTCGCGGTCCAGACGACGGCGTATGCCGGCTCCCTCTCGCGCGCCACACTGCTGCGGTGGGCGGACGCCGCCCTCGCCCGGGAGCTGGGCCTGCCCGAGGAGGCACAGGGCGGGCCTGAGGACGACGCACAGGCCCGTGCGGACGGCGCACGGGACGAGGCCCGGGGCGGGATCCCCGCAGCCACGCCGGGCGCGGACGGTCCGCCCGGCGTGTAGCTGTTCCGCACGTGGCAGACGGACCGGACGACGACGGACCGGACGGACCGGACGGACCGGACGGACTGGACGGACCGATCGCAACGGCCGGCCCTCTTCGACCTCAGAGCAGCTCGAAGACCGCCGAGACGGTGACCTGCTCCTCGATCTCGCCGGGAGCCAGCGGGACCCCCGGCTCGTCCGCGGGCATCGAGGGGACGGCGCCGTGGCCGGGGCGCACGGAGTCGCCCTCGCTAAGGGAGACCAGCCGGCCGAGCCGGTGTCCGCTGAGCCGCGCGTGCTGCGAGGCCTTCTCGTACGCGTCCTGGAAGGCGGCCTCACGCGCCTTCACCCGCAGCGCCGACGGGTCGGCGACGTCGAAGACGACGCCGTTGATCCGGCCCTCGTCCCCCGTGGCGTCGTTGACGGCGCCGATGACCTGCCCGGTCCTGTCGAGGTCGCGGACCTTCACGGAGAAGGACTGTCCGGCCTGGTACCCGGTCACCTTGCTCTCCCCCTCGGGGCTCTGCGTGTACACCGGAGAGAGCGAGAGGCTGTCGGTCCGGATGTCCCGGTCCTCGATCCCCTGCTTGTGCAGCACGTCCAGCAGGGCCTTGGCGGCGGTGGTCTGCGCGGACATCGCCTCCTTCGCCGTCTTACGGGTCGCCTCGACCCCGACGGACAGGATCGCCAGGTCCGGTGCGGCGGCCGCCCGGCCGGTCCCGCTGACGCTGACCGTGGCGGGCGCGGCCGCCCGGGCTGCGGTACGCAGGGCGGTCCGGTCGGGCGCGGCGGCCAGGGCGGGCGCGGCCGTGCCGACGAGCAGCCCGCCGAGCACGGCGATGGCGGCGAGCAGACGGGCGGTGCGGGCGGTCGTCGCGGGGTGAGCGGTCGTCGCGGTCCGGGGCTGGCGGGTCGTCACGGGCGGTCCCTTCGGGGGTGGGTGCCGGGGCTCCGGCGGGCACATCCCAGCACCCGTCGCCGCCGCCTCCCGCACGCCACTCCTGACCGGCGGCTCCCTTCACCTCTCCGTACCAGCCGGGCCCGTGCCCCGGGCCCCGCTCAGGTCTGGACGAGCGGCGCGTACGCCTCGGCGGAGAGCCCGAAGGTCCAGGCCACGCCCTCCCGCGCGGTCCGGGTCGAGGGCGGCACGCGCAGCCAGTACGTGCGGTGGCTGCCGTCCGGTTCGGGGGTGGAGTTGACCACCTCGACCATCACCACGTCCTCGTCGTCGGCCAGTGCGACGCGCCACAGGACGCCCGTCTCGTCGCGGTGCTCGTGCCGGGCGCCCGACTCCGCGAGGTAGCGGTCGTAGCCGTAGTACTCCAGCATCACGCGCCGCAGTTCGGCGTTCTCCTCCGCGCGTATCAGCTCGGGGGTGAGGTCGACGAGATCGGCCAGGAAGTCGGCATCCACCGGCATGCCCCGCCAGGCGTGGAGGGCGAAGCCGTCGGGGTACGCGAGCGCAGGGCCGTCGCCCCGGTCGAGGCGCCCGGCCTCGTCCCGGTGGAGCTCCACCGGGCGCTCGCAGACCACGGCGACGTTCTCGTACGGCCACCACCAGCCGGCGTGCCCGGCGACGGCGGCGAGCCCCGCGAGCCGGTCGCCCCGACCGTCGAAGGCGGCCAGCCAGGCGGCGTCGTGCTGGCCGAGCACCGCGTCGAACAGCACGAGCCGCACGGCGGTCGCCTCCCGCGGGGTCCCGTCGGTCACCGTCTCCGCGGCGGCCTCCGTCACCCCTGCCCGGATCCGGTCGGCGAGCTCCCGCGTGAGGTCCCAGAGGCCCGCGCCGGTCGCCTGCCAGTGCGCCGCCCAGCCCGCGGGCCCGAGCGCGTCGTGGAGGCGTCGCCGCTCCTCGGCCCAGGGCCGGGTGCGCACCTCGTCCCGTACCGAACGGCCCGCGTCGTCGAGCCCTCTGACGAGGGCGACGGCCGCGAGCGGCGAGTCGGCCCAGAGCACGCGTGCGGGCTCGGCGAGCCCCGCCGTGCGGTAGGCGAGCCGGACGCCGGCCTCGGCGGCGGCGCGATCGGCCGGCCCGGTGGCCGCGGCGACGGCCCGCCACGTGTCCTGTGCGGTGGTGCGGTTCATTCCGGTGTCCCCCAAGTCCTCGTCCTTGACCATGTCGAGCCCCTCACGTCCGCCGGGCCGTCAGTCCGCGACGATCCGGTAGGCGCCGGGCACGTACTCCCGCTGCCGCACGACCCGGTACCAGCCCTTGGGCAGGGCGATCGGCGCGTGCTCCTCGTGCACCACCCGGCCGCCCTCGGGCAGTTCGAGCAGGAGCGGGCCGAGGGGGCCCGGCTCCCGCACGAGCCGGCCGCGTCCGGGAACGGCGTGGGCGTGCCCGGTCACCTCCCCGAGGGCGAGGACGAGGCGGCCCCTGGCGTCCCTCGGCTCCCCCGCCGCGGCCTTCGCGCGGGCCGGTACGGCCGTCTCGTCGACGGGCGCGATCAGCACGTCTCCCTGCCGGTACATGGCTCTCCCCTCCCCGTTCGGCGCGCTTCGCCCGAACACGAGAACGACGCTAGAGGCCGGGTCTGACAATCGGTCCGACCACGCCCGCCGGACAGGCCCTCGCCCGCTGAAGCGGCCCCGGCGAGCGGCGTTGTCGGTGCCGCTTGGTAGAACTCTTGGCATCAGCCGATCAACGTCGTCCGTTGTCTGGAGCACCGTCATGACCATCGGGAAATACCAGCAGCATTTCCACGGCCTTCCCGTGTTCGACTTCCCGAGTGCCGACGCGGACGGGACCGCGCCCACCACGCTGCCCGACGCCGCCGCCGTCGCCTGGCGGATCTCCGCCCCGACGTACAGCGAGCCCGAGGACGAGCTCTGGGAGCCGCAGTTCGAGCGGTTCCTCAAGACGGTCGACCCGGAGCGGGTGCGCGCGCTGGTCGTCGGCGGCTGGGACGAGGCGTACGAGGAGTCGTCCGCCCCCATCGTCACGGCGCTGATCGCCGCCCGCGACCGGCTCACGGACCTGCGGGCGGTGTTCCTCGGCGACATGACGGGCGAGGACTGTGAGATCTCGTGGATCGTCCAGTCCGACGTGACGCCGCTGCTCGCCGCCTACCCGGCCCTGCGGGAGTTCGGGGTGCGTGGGGGCACGGGGCTGGCGTTTCCGTCGATCCGGCACGAGGGCCTGGAGACCCTGGTGGTCGAGACGGGCGGTCTGCCCGCCGAGGTCGTGCGCGGGATCGCCGGCAGCGACCTGCCCGCCCTGGAGAACCTCGAACTCTGGCTCGGCACCGACAACTACGGCGGCGACAGCACCCCCGAGGACCTGGCACCGCTGCTCGACGGGTCGGCCTTCCCCGCCCTGCGCAGCCTGGGACTGTGCAACAGCGTCATCCAGGACGCGGTCGCCGCGGCCGTGGCCGGTGCCCCGGTCGTCGCCCGGATCGAGCGGCTCGACCTCTCCATGGGCGTCCTGACGGACGAGGGCGCGGCCGCCCTCCTCGACGGGCAGCCGCTGACCCACCTCTCCCGCCTCGACCTCTCCCACCACTACCTGTCGGAGGCGATGAGCGAGCGGGTCCGCGCCGCGCTCGTCCCGCACGGCGTCACGGTCGTCCTCGACGACGCGCAGGAGGCGGAGGACGACGGCGACAGGGTCTACCGGTACGTCGCGGTAGCCGAATGACCCTCGACCCGCGCCTCGTCGTCGTCGGTGATCCGGCGGGCCGCCGCGTCGCGTTCTTCCAGGACGCGCTGCGGACCGCCAGGCTGCCCGGGGCGCGGGTGGTGTCCTGGCCGGACGTGCTGTGCGGCCGGGCCCGGTTCGGCGCCGGCGAGACCGTACGGATCGACTCGCCCGGCGAGGATCCGGAGGCCGACCGGCTGCTGCGCGGGGTCGACGACCCGGCCCGGGTCGAGGGGTCGGGCCGCTGGTACGCCCGGTTCACGGCCGCCGTCTCGGAGCTCGCGGAGACCGTCGGGGACGCGGGAGCCGCGTTCGTCGACGATCCCGGCGAGCTCGCCGTCCTGTTCGACAAACGGCTGAGCCACGGCCGGCTGCGGGCGGCCGGCGTGCCGGTGCCCGATTCGCCGACCTCCGGGCCCGCCGACCAGGCCGTGGGCGGCTGGGCGGACCTCCGTTCGCTGCTCGGCGCGGCCGGGCTGCGGCGGGTGTTCGTGAAGCTCGCGCACGGCTCCTCCGCGTCGGGGGTGCTCGCGGTGGAGACGAACGGCGCGGGCAGGATCCAGGCGACCACCTCGGTGGAGCGCGCACCGGACGGACGCCTCTTCAACTCCCTGCGGGTACGGCGCTACACGAGCGAGCGGGAGATCGCCGCGATCGTGGACGCCCTCGCCCCCGACGGGCTGCACGTCGAGCGCTGGCTGCCGAAGGCCGTCCAGGACGGCCGCGCCGCCGACCTGCGGGTGGTGGTGATCGACGGCCGGGCCACCCATGCCGTCGTCCGCACCAGCCGCTCCCCGATGACCAATCTGCATCTGGGCGGCGCCCGGGGCGACCTGGCCGCCGCCCGGGCCGCGATCGCCGCGGCCGGCGGGCGGTGGGAGGACGCGCTCGGCGTGTGCGAGCGGGCCGCCGCCGCCTTCCCCGGCACCCGGTGCGTGGGCGTCGACCTGCTGCCCGCCGCCGGCTGGCGCCGCTTCGCGGTGGGCGAGGTCAACGCCTTCGGGGATCTCCTGCCCGGGCTCACGGGCCTGCCGGGCGGCGGCGCCGAGGGCCTCGACACGTACGCGGCGCAGGTCGCCGCCCAGTTCCCCGGCCCACTCTCCCCCGACGCGACCCGCGCCACCCCCCGCACCACAGGAACGAGCACCACGTGAACCAGCCCGACATGAACGCGATCGTCGGCAACCACGACCTGCTCCTGGTCACCCTCGACACGCTGCGGTACGACGTGGCGGCCGAGCTGGCGGCCGAGGGGCGCATCCCCAATCTGGCCCGGCATCTGCCCGGCGGGGTCTGGGAGCGACGGCACGCGCCCGGCAGCTTCACGTACGCCTCCCACCAGGCGATCTTCGCGGGTTTCCTGCCGACCCCGGCCGCTCCCGGGCCGCACCCCCGGCTCTTCGCGGCCCGTTTCGCGGGCAGCGAGACGACCGCCGACGGCACCTTCGTCCACGACACCCCGGACCTCGTCTCGGCCCTCGCCGGCGAGGGCTACCGGACGGTCTGCGTCGGCGGGGTGGGCTTCTTCAACAAACAGCCGCCGCTCGGCTCCGTGCTTCCCGGCCTGTTCCAGGAGAGCCACTGGGAACCGTCCTTCGGGGTCGCGTCCCCGACCTCCTTCGCGTCCCAGGTGGACCGCGCCGAGGAGGTCGTCGCCGCGCTCCCCCGCGAGCGCCGGCTCTTCCTCTTCGTCAACGTGTCGGCGCTGCACCAGCCCAACTGGTTCCACCTGCCGGGGGCGACCCGCGAGGCCGGGGACTCCCGGGCCACGCACGCGGCCGCCCTCGAATACGTCGACCGGCACATCGGCCGGCTCTTCGCCGTGATGAGCAGCCGCCGGCCCTGCTTCGCGATCGTCTGCTCGGACCACGGCACCGCGTACGGGGAGGACGGCCACACCGGGCACCGGCTCGGCCACGAAATCGTGTGGACCGTGCCGTACGCGCAGTTCGTCCTGGACGGCCCCGCACAGGAGGCGACGGCATGAGCGACACCGGCACCCCGCGCCCGTACCGCAGCTACGTCTACGCCTATCCGCACAAGACGGCGTACCGCGCGCTCCCCGACCTGCCGTCGCTCGACGCCCTCTGGGCCGCGGAGCCGAAGGACGCGCTCTCCCTCTACGCGCACATACCGTTCTGCGAGGTCCGCTGCGGGTTCTGCAATCTCTTCACCCGCATCGGTGCCCCCGACGAGCTGACGACCCGCTACCTCGACGCCCTCGACCGCCAGGCCACGGCGGTCCGCGAGGCGCTCGGCGACCCCCGAGGGGACAGCGCTCCGGTGCGGTTCGCCACGGCCGCGTTCGGCGGTGGCACACCCACCTTCCTCACCGCCGCCGAGCTGGAGCGGCTCTGCGACATCGCCGAGAAGCGGATGGGGGTCGATCTGCGGACGGTACCGCTCTCCGTCGAGACCTCCCCCGCGACCGCGACCGCCGACCGGCTCGCGCTCCTCGCCGAGCGGGGTGCGACCCGCCTCAGCATCGGCGTGCAGAGCTTCGTGGAGGCGGAGGCACGGGCGGCGGTCCGGCCGCAGCGGCGCGCTGACGTCGAGGCCGCGCTCGGCAGGATCCGGGACACCGGCGTGCCCGTCCTCAACATCGACCTGATCTACGGGATCGACGGCCAGACCGAGGAGTCCTGGCGCTCCTCGCTGGACGCGGCGCTCGCCTGGCGCCCCGAGGAGCTGTACCTCTACCCGCTGTACGTCCGGCCGCTCACCGGTCTCGGCCGGATCTCCCCCGGCGCCGACCGCGAGTGGGACGAGCGGCGGCTGCGCCTCTACCGGTACGGCCGGGACCACCTCCGCGCGCACGGCTACGAGCAGGTGTCGATGCGGATGTTCCGGCGGACGGACGCCGCTCCCCTCGGCCCGGACGACTACGCCTGCCAGACGGACGGGATGATCGGCCTGGGCTGCGGCGCCCGCTCGTACACCTCGGCGCTGCACTACTCCTTCGACTACGCCGTCGACATGCGCGAGATCCGCTCGATCATCGACGCCTACACCGAGACCGAGGACTTCTCCCGAGTCGAGGTGGGCCGGTGGGTCGATGCCGAGGAGGCCCGCCGCCGCCATCTGCTCCAGTCGCTGCTCCAGGCCGAGGGCATGCCGGTCGCCGGCTACGAGGAGCGGTTCGGCTCCTCCCCGTTCGCGGACTTCCCGGCGGAGCTGGCCCGTTTCGAGGCCCTCGGGTGGCTCGACGCGGACGCCCCCGCGGGGCTGCTCCGGCTCTCGCCGGAGGGGCTCGCGTACTCGGACGGGCTCGGCCCGGAGCTGTTCTCGCCGGATGTGCGGGCCGCCATGGCCGCGTACGAGCCGAAGTAGGGAAGCCGTGGATCTGACGCTGCTCTACCGCGGCCCGCTCGCCTCCTGCGACTTCGACTGCCCCTACTGCCCCTTCGCCAAGCGCCGGGACAGCCGTGAACAGCTGCGCGCGGACCGGGCCGCGCTCGACCGGTTCACCGGGTGGGCCGCCGGACAGACCGGCGACCGGCTGCGGATCCTCTTCACCCCGTGGGGCGAGGGCCTGGTGCGCTCCTGGTACCGGCGGGCCCTGGTCGACCTGTCACGGCTGCCGCACGTGGAGCGGGTGGCGATCCAGACCAATCTCAGCTGCCGGACCGACTGGCTGGCGGAGGCGGACCCGGAGACCGTCGCCCTCTGGTGCACGTACCACCCGGGCCAGACGCCGTACGAGCGGTTCCTCGGCAAGTGCCGCGAGCTGGCGGACCGGGGCATCCGGTTCAGCGTCGGCGTGGTCGGCCTGCCCGAGCACCGGGACGACGCCCGCCGGCTGAGCGCGGCCCTGCCGCCGCACGTCTACCTCTGGGTGAACGCGGCCGAGGGGCACACGTACACGGACGCGGAGGCCGAGGAGTGGACGGGGATCGATCCGCTCTTCCCGTACAGCAGACGGCCGCACCGCTCGGCGGGGCTGCCGTGCCGTACGGGCGAGTCGGTGATCTCGGTGGACGGCGAGGGGACCGTGCGGCGCTGCCACTTCGTCAAGGCCGAGCTGGGGAACCTGTACGACGGTTCGTACCGCGCCGCGCTGCGCCCCCGGGCCTGCCCCCTCGGCGTCTGCGACTGCCACATCGGCTACGTCCATCTGGAGACGCTGCCGCTGTACGACGTGTTCGCCGGCGGGGTCCTGGAGCGGATCCCGGCCGGCGGCGTCGGCCCCGGCGGTCCTACAGGGGCATGAGGTCGGGGCGCTTGGCCTCGACGTGGTCGCCCGAGCTCTCGCCGCGCAGCCTGCGCCCGATCCAGGGCACGAGGTACTCCTTGGCCCAGTTGAGGTCGTCGCGGCGGACCTCCAGCGTGCCGCGCGGGGGGCGCGGCGGCCACGGCTGGTCGGGGTCGGCGGGCACCGGCAGGCCGAGGACCTGGGCGGCGCGCAGGGCGACGCGGGTGTGGCCGTCGGGCGAGAGGTGCAGCCGGTCGTCGTCCCAGGCCCGCAGGTCCTGCACGGACTTGAGGGACCACAGGTCGAGGACCGGGCAGTCGTAGCGGTCCGCGATGGACCGGACGTGGGCGGTGTAGGTGGCGATCTTCCCGCGCAGGTGCCGGAGCACGGGGATGTCACGGGTGTCGAAGCCGGTGGTCACCATGACGGTGCCGACGGCGGAGGTCAGGTCGGCGACGGCGCGCTCGAAGCGCTCGGCCACGTCGTCGGGGTCGGTGCCGGGCCGGATGATGTCGTTGCCGCCGGCACAGAAGGTCACCAGGTCGGGGGCGAGTTCCTTCGCCCGGGGGACCTGTTCCGCCACGATCTGGTCGAGCAGGCGCCCGCGTACGGCCAGGTTGGCGTAGCGGAAGTCGTCGTGCTCCGGCAGCTCGTCGGCCAGCAGGACCGCGAAGCGGTCCGCCCAGCCGACGTACGTCCCGTCGGGCCCGGGGTCTCCGACGCCCTCGGTGAAGCTGTCACCGATCGCCGCGTACGACCCGAATGCGTTCTTGTCTCTTGATCTCGAATCGTCTGCCACGGGAGCACATCCTTCCCTTTCGGATGTGACCTACGCGACCGTAAGGAGGGGTTGACGCAGGGTGACATATGCCACCGATAAAGATTCTCCCAAGCCGGAATACGGCGACGGCCCGGCACACACGTGCCGGGCCGTCAGAGAGCGTCCGCGTCAGACGGAGACACCGTGCTGGCGCAGGTAGGCCAGGGGGTCGACGTCGGAGCCGTAGCTCGGGGAGGTGCGGATCTCGAAGTGCAGGTGCGGGCCGGTGGAGTTGCCGGTCGAGCCGGAGAGGCCGATCTGCTGGCCGCCGGTGACGGTCTGGCCGGACGAGACGGAGAGGGAGGAGAGGTGCGCGTACTGCGAGTAGTTGCCGTCGGCGTGCTGGATGACGACCTCGTTGCCGTAGGCGCCGCTCCAGCCGGCGGAGACGACCGTGCCGGCGCCGACGGCGCGGACGGTGGTGCCGGAGGAGGCGATGAAGTCGACACCGGTGTGGTAGCCGGAGGACCACATGGAGCCGGAGGCGCGGTACGGCGTGGAGAAGCCGCCGCTGACCGGGGCGACCCAGCCGGACGCGGAGGTCGAGGCCCCCGACGGCTGGGAGGTCTGCGACGACTGCGACGAGGAGGACTCGGCGGCCGGGGCGGAGGCGCGCTCGCTGCTCCGGGAGGCGCGCGTGGTGTCGCCGTTCTTCTCGGAGCTCTGGGGAGCGGCCTTCGCGGCGGCCTTCGGAGCCGCCTTCGGAGCGGCGGCCTTGGGCGCGGCGGCCTTGGGCGCGGCGGCCTTGGGCGCGGCGGCCTTGGGCGCGGCGCTCTTCGGAGCGGCGGCGGTGTTCTTCGCGCCGAGCGTGAGCTTCATGCCGGGCAGGATCAGCGAGGGGTTCTCGCCGACGACCTGGCGATTGTCCGCGTAGAGCTTCTGCCAGCCGCCGGCGAGGTGGTGCTCGGAGGCGATCTTCGACAGGTAGTCGCCGCTGACGACGGAGTACGTCTTCGGCGCGGCCTTCGCGGCGGCGGTGGGCGCGGCCTGGAGGGCGGCGGGCGCCTTCGCCTGAGCGGCGGCGGCGACGGCCTGGGCGGGGACGGCGGCCGGGGCGGCCTGCTCGGCGGCGTGGGCTCCGGTGGCGCCGAGGAGCGGAAGCGCGACGACGGCGCCTCCCGTGCTGGCGACGACGAGGCCACGCGTGATGGAATTGATCTTGGGACGGCGGTGCTTACCCTTCGCGGGCATGGCGAATTCCTCTCCGGCGCCTACGAGGTGAGCTGTCGGGTTCGGACTGGAGATGCCCGGCCGCGTTCTCACGCGGCTTCACCCCGAGCCGTCCTGTTGTCGCGGGACCGGCGTACTTCCTGGGTCCCCCGCTCCTGCCACGCATGGGATGAGTGCGGATTCCGGACGGTGGCAGGATTCGGCGGTCCGACCGGATTGACGGTGACGCTAGACGAGCGGGGTCGGAGCGAACAAGCCGCAGATTTCCTCCGGCATTACCGGGGACGCAATTCGGGCGGAATTCCGGTCACCCTCCGTCGATGACGGTCCTTCGATTTCCTTTTTCCGTACGGCAATTGCCCGGCGCCTTCGGCCACGATCCGTCACATCTATGACCCTGCTCACGCGGCATCGCCCATCTCGCCTGTAAACAGGGCGCGTTCCCCTTAACGCCTCATTTCGGACAGATCACCCATTCCCGTCCGAGGGGGTGCGCCGACCCTGTCCCACCTGGATGATTGCGCCAGGCACCGATCTCGCATCGGGCCCCCGAACGACGACCCCCCAGGAGCATTCGTGACGCAGCAGCTGCCGCAGGTCCCGCCCACCGAAGCGAACGAACCCGAGCTGGCCGAGGTCCGCAACTTCCGGGACGTGGGCGGCCTGCCGACGACGGACGGGCGCGCCGTGCGGCCCGGGCGCCTCTTCCGCAGCGGCCACCTCGCCCACGCCACCGAGTCCGACGCCGCCTTCCTCGCCTCGCTCGGCCTGCACACCATCTTCGACTTCCGCAACGAGGCCGACCGCAAGGTCGAGGGCGCGGACGTCGAGCTCCCCGGCGTGCGGAACGTGAACATACCTCTCAACGACCCGGCCGACGGCAAGGAGTTCTGGAAGCTGGTGCGCGACGGCGACATCGAGCAGCTGCGGGACATCCTGGGCGACGGCAAAGCGGCGGCCCGAATGTCCGACTCGTACCGGAAGATGGTGGTCCAGCGGACCTCGGAGCACAGCCGGATCCTGCACTCCATGGCCGAGGACAGCGTTCCGGCGCTGATGCACTGCGCGGCGGGCAAGGACCGCGCCGGCCTCTCCATCGCGATCACGCTGCTCGCCCTCGGCGTCGAGCGCGAGGCGATCGAGGCGGACTACGTGAAGTCGAACGACCCGCACCGCCGCTACAAGGTGCGCCGCAGCTCCACCACCGCGGACGCGATGTCGCCCGAGGTGATGGAGCTGCTGAGCCCGCTCTTCGACGCGCGGGTGGAGTACCTGCGGGGCTCCTTCGAGACGATCGAGGCGACGTGGGGCTCGGTGGAGACCTACCTCACGGAGGGACTGAAGCTGGCCCCCGAGACCCGCGAACGGCTGCGGGAGCAGTTCCTCGTCGAGGCGTAGTCCCGCCTACTGGTTCTGCCCGCCCAGCATGAAGAGCAGGTAGAGGAAGCCGGCGAAGAGGTGCCCGGCGACGAGGTACGCGAAGAGGCGGAGGACCAGGCCCTTGGGGAACTTGCCTTCCCCGCGCTCCTCGCCGGTGACAGGTCGTGACTTCTCGGACATCTCGGTCCTTTTCTGACGAAGGGGCACGTTCTCACGAGGAGGCATGCGGGATCAGCGGCGGTGCGGGGTTCCGTCGCCGAGGCACAGCTCGGCGACGGGGCTCTGCATCAGGGTGTGGACGAACAGCAGCTCGGCCCCGCCGGGAGTGGCGGCGCCGATGCGGTGCGGGGTCAGCGAGTCGAAGTGCGCGCTGTCCCCGGGATCGAGGACGTGGACGGCGTCGCCGAGCGCGAGCCGCACCCGGCCTTCCAGGACGTGGATCCACTCCTCGCCGGGGTGGACGCGCACGATGTCGGCCCGGGTGGCGTACGGCACGTGGACGCGCAGGCACTGGAGCGCCCGCCCGGCGCCGCCGGCCTGCCGGTAGATCCAGCCGTCGGCCTCGACGGGATCGGAGCGGCCCGCACGGACGACGGGGTCGCGCTCGGGCGGAGCCTCGCCGAGGAGCTCGGAGACCGTCGTACCGTAGATACGGGCGAGGGCGAGCAGCATCGGCAGCGAGGGTTGCCGGTTCCCCGTCTCCAGCCGGGAGAGGTGGGCCGGCGAGAGGCCGGCCCGCTGGGCGGCGGCCTCCAGGGTGAGTCCCCGGCGGCGGCGCAGGGCCCGCAGCTGCGGGGCGACGTCGGGCAGGACGCCGGAGGCGGCGACATCGGGCGGGACGCCCGGGGTGGCGGGGTCCGGGGAGGTTTCCCCGGGGACGTGGTCCATGCGTCCATTCCGCCAGGATCATGCCTCTGAGGCAAGTTTCTTGCCTCAGAGGCAAGGATCGCGACCTCGTCCGGCTCAGCGCTGCGCGACCGCCTGCTTCACCAGGGTCTTACCGAAGTCCCACATCAGCCCGCCGCCGCCGTGGGCCTCGTCCATGACCGCCGTGAAGGCGGTGACGAACCGGTCCACGTCCGCCTCGTCGATGACCAGCGGCGGGATCAGTTTGATCACCTCCAGATGGTCCCCGGAGACCTGGGTGAGGATGTGGTGCCGCTGGAGCAGCGGCACCACGACCATCTGGGCGAAGAGACCCTTGCGGGCCGCCTGGAGCATGGCCCAGCGACCGCGCAGCCCCAGCGACGTCGGCCGGCCGAACTCGATCCCGATCATCAGCCCGCGTCCGCGGACCTCGTGCAGCAGCTCGTACCGGGGCACGAGCTCCTCGAGCCGGGAGCGGAGCAGCCCGCCGATCCGCCGGACCCGGGCGACCGTGTCCTCGGTCTCCATGACCGAGAGGACGGCGAGCCCGGCCGCCATGGCCTGGGCGTTCGATCCGAAGCTCGCCGAGTGGACGAGGACCCGGTCCATGGACGAGTAGACCTTCTCGAAGATCCAGTCCTTGCCGAGGGTGGCACCGACCGGCACGTAGCCGCCGGAGAGCGCCTTGGCGACGCAGACCAGGTCCGGTTCGACCCCGGCCTCGTGCTGGTACGCGTAGAAGTCGCCGGTCCTGCCGAGGCCGGTCTGCACCTCGTCCACGATGAGCAGCGCGCCGTGCCGGTGCAGCAGCTCCTGGGCGGCGAGCAGGAAGCCGGGCGGCGCCTCCCGGACGCCCTTGCCCTGGATCGGCTCCACGACGAAGGCGGCCACATCGCCCCGGCGCAGCTCCCGCTCCAGGGCTTCGAGGTCGCCGAGGGCGATCGCGGTGTCCGGCAGGAGCGGGTCGAAGCCCTCCCGGAAGCCCTGCTCGCCGTTGACGGAGAGCGAGCCGGTGGTGAGCCCGTGGAAGGCGTGGGCGCAGTAGAGGACCCTGGGCCGCCCGGTGGCGTACCGGGCGAACTTGAGGGCCGTCTCGACGGCCTCGGTGCCGCTGTTGCCGAAGAAGACCCGGTCGAGGTGGGGGCTGTGGGCGAGGAGGCGTTCGGCGAGCAGTCCCGGCAGGGGCTGGCAGTCGAAGCGGGTGAGGTCGGCGAGCTGGGCGTCCAGGACGTCGTGGAGGGCCTTGCGGACGACGGGGTGGTGCCGTCCGAGACCCATCACGCCGAAGCCGGCGAGCATGTCGAGGTGGTCGACGCCGTCGGCGTCCCAGAAGTGGGCGCCCTCGGCCCGCTCGTACACCTTGTCGAAGCCGATGGTGTGGAGCATGCGCGGCAGCTGGTGGTTGAGGTGCTTGGCGTGCAGCTCGTACCGCTCGCCGCCGCGCGCGGCGAGCAGTGCCGCCAGGTCGAACTCCCCGCTCATCGCCCGGTCACCTCCCCCACCCTCACGCGCTGTTTCCGGAGACGGTCTCCCGGATCGCGCGCAGGGACTCCTTGAGGGAACCCATGGTGGCGAGGACGGCCGTGGGCTCGTAGCCGCAGTGCGCCATGCAATTGGCGCAGCGCGGGTCCTTTCCGCGGCCGTACTTGTCCCAGTCGGTGTCCTCGACGAGTTCGCGGTACGTGGGGACGTAGCCGTCGCTCATCAGATAGCAGGGTCGCTGCCAGCCGAAGAGCGAGTAGTTGGGAATGGCCCAGGCCGTGCAGGGGAAATCGGCCTTTCCTTCGAGGAAGTCCAAGAAGAGCGGCGAGTGGTTGAGACGCCAGCGGCGCCGGTTTCCGCCCGCGAAGGCCTTCTTGAAGAGCTCGCGGGTCTGCTCGACGCCGAGGAAGTGCTCCTGGTCGGGGGCCTTCTCGTAGGCGTAGGCGGGCGAGATCATCATTTCGTCGACCTGGAGGTCGTCGTTGAGGAAATTGAGCACCTCGATGATGGTCTGGGGGGTGTCCGTGTTGAAGAAGGTCGAATTGGTGGTGACGCGGAAGCCGCGCCGCTTGGCCTCCTTGATGGCCGCCACCGCCTCGTCGAACACGCCTTCCTTGGCGACGGATTCGTCATGCCGCTCGCGCAGGCCGTCGATGTGCACGGCGAAGGCGAAGTACGGCGAGGGCGTGAACTTGTCCAGCTTCTTGCGGAGCAGCATCGCGTTGGTGCACAGGAAGACGTACTTCCTCCTGGCAACCAACTGGCGCACGATCTCGTGGATCTGAGGGTGCATCAGGGGCTCGCCGCCCGCGATGGACACCATGGGGGCGCCGGACTCCAGGACTGCGCCGACCGCCTGCGCGACCGGCATGCGCTGCTTGAGGACACCCGCCGGGTGCTGGATCTTCCCGCAGCCCTCGCACGCGAGGTTGCAGGCGTAGAGCGGCTCCAGCTCGACGATCAGCGGGAACTTGTCCCGCTTGCGGAGCTTCTGTTCGATGAGGTAGGTCCCGACCCTGATGGACTGACGAAGCGGCATGGCCATAACTCGCTCACCTCCTGGGGAGCAGCAAAGAACGGTGCCATTCGAAGAATGCGGGAAGGACGGCACGGAGAACACGGAAGGCCGATATTCCCCCGCGTACCGTGCCGATCCGGACCAGTTCATGTTCTGGAGCGTCCACGACCACCCGTACGGCCGCAACCGGGCGGGCGTCCGGGCCGCCGCCGAGGCGGCCGGCCTCCCGGGCGGTGCGCAGGGTCGCCGCGGACTCCATGTCGACGGCGATCGCGCCGGTGGCGCGCAGGGCGACCCGCTCGGGGCCGCGCACCACATGGTCGGAGCCGCTCAGCGGGCCGGTGTGGACGGTCCGCCCGGGTACCGCCCTGACCAGTGCCTTCACCAGGAGCTCGGTGCCGACGCAGGGCGTGGTGCCTTCGGGGCCGCGGGTCTCCTCGGCGACGATCAGGTCCCCCGGGTGCATGCCCGGGGCGAGCCCCGCGCAGAAGCCGGAGGCGATGACGGCGGCGTCCGCCCACCGCTCCTCGCCGAGCACCCGGGACACCGTCCTGCGGGCGTGGGCGGGCCCCATGCCCGTACGCACCACGGTCACCGGGCCGGGGGCGCCGGTGTGGTCGCCGCCGCGCAGGGCGAACCTCTCGATGCCGAGCGCGCAGGCGATCAGCAGCGGTGGTGCGGCGCCGGGGCGGGACGCCGGGCCCGGTCCCGGCTCGCGGCCCATCAGCGCCCCTTGCCGGGCGAGGGCTCCCCGTACACGTAACGCCCGAGCGCCGTGAGCGGGAACACCTGCCGGTAGAGGTGGTAGTTGATGGAGAAGTCCCAGGGGAAACCGGTGCCCGTGAAGTACGGCTCGTCCCAGGAGCCGTCCTCGCGCTGCGTCTCCGCGAGCCAGGCGACACCCCGGCGGACGGACCCGGATTCGCGCTCGCCCGCGGCGAGGAGGGCCAGGAGCGCCCAGGCGGTCTGGGAGGCGGTGGAGGCGCCGCGGCCGATCCACTGCTCGTCCTCGTACGAGCGGAGGTCCTCGCCCCAGCCCCCGTCCTCGTTCTGTACGGAGCCCAGCCAGGCGACGGCCCGGCGGATCGCCGGGTGGGAGCCGGGCAGCCCCGCGGCGGCGAGGGCCGGGAGCACCGAGCCCGTCCCGTACACGTGGTTGACGCCCCAGCGGCCGAACCAGGCGCCGTTCGGCTCCTGTTCGGCGAGGAGCCAGTCGATTCCCCGGCGCGTGCGGGGGTTTCGGGCCTGACCCTCGAAGGCGAGCATCTCCACCACGTGGGCGGTGACGTCGGCGGACGGCGGATCGATCACCTCGCCGAAGTCGCAGAACGGCAGCTTGTTGGGGAACACGCTGGTGTTGTCGGCGTCGAAGGCTCCCCAGGCGCCGTTGCGCGACTGCATGCCGAGCGTCCAGCGCGCGCCCCGGGCGATGGCCGCCTCGACCCGCGCGGGGTCGGGGTGGTCGACCCGGCGCAGGGCGAGGAGGACCTCGGCGGTGTCGTCGATGTCGGGGTAGTTGTCGTTGTGGAACTCGAACGCCCAGCCGCCCGGCGGGAGTCCGGGGCGGCGCACCGCCCAGTCCCCCTCCTTGGTGATCTCCTCGTCCAGCATCCAGTCGACGGCCTTCACCAGCGCCGGGTGGTCGGGGCGGAGCCCGGCGTCGGCGAGCGCGATGGTGGCGAGACAGGTGTCCCAGACGGGCGACTGACACGCCTCGATCATGCGGGAGCCGTCCTCGCGCCAGACCGCGAACCGGTCGAGGGACTCCAGGCCCGCGCGCATGACCGGGTGCCCGAGGTCGTAGCCGAGGAGGTGGAGGGCGATGACCGAGTAGACGGCGGGGGGCTGGATGCCGCCCCAGCAGCCGTCGTTCTCCTGGCGCTCGACGATCCAGCGGGCGGCCACGTTCATGGCGGTCCCGCGCAGCGCGCGCGGAGCGACCCGGTGGTAGACGTGCAGCGCCTTGTCGAGCCGCTGGAAGATGCCGTCCCAGCCGGTGGCCGGGGCGAGGGGCCGCGGCGGGTTGGGCCGGGCGGGATCGGTGTGCAGCTCGTCGAGCGGGAAGGGCGCGGGGCGGACCGGACGCTTCGCGGAGACCACGGTGAGCGGCACGATCGTCTGCCGGGCCCAGCAGCCGAAGTCGTAGATGTTGAGCGGGAACCACTTCGGCAGGAAGAGCAGCTCGGGGGGCAGCTCGGGCAGGTCCTCCCAGCGCCACCAGCCGAAGAGCGCCAGCCAGATCCGGGTGAAGACCCGGGCGGCGGCGATCCCGCCCCGGGCGCGGACCCAGGCGGAGGCGGAGGCCATGTGCGGGGCCTCGGGCGGGTCTCCGGCGAGCCGCAGGGCCACATAGGCCTCGACCGTCGTGGAGAGGTCGCCCGCGCCGCCGTAGAAGGTGGCCCAGGCGCCGTCGTCCCGCTGTTCGCGGCGGATGTGGAGAGCCGCGGCCCGGAGGGTGTCGGCGTCGAGGATGCCCAGGAACTGGCGGAGGAGCAGGTCCTCGGCGTCCATGGTGACGTTGGTCTCCAGGTCGCCCTTCCACCAGCCCGCCGGGTCCTGGCGGGCGAGCAGGTGCTCGACGGCGCGCTGCGCGGCCCGTGCGGCGCTCTCGTCGAGCGTGTCCCACGCGGCGGAGAGTCCCTCCGGCGCGGCGGTGTCGTGCGTCGTGCTGGCCGCGGCCGCCCGGGGGCCCACGGCCCCGGAGCTTCCGTCGGTCGTCGCTGTCATGGCTTCCCCTTTGATGCAGTCGGTTACTTCTGCTCCTGCGGGTCTGCCGTCGGCCGGCGCCGGATGGCACCGGCCGGCGACCGCGAACTCATATGAGGGTGATGGTGATCATCTCTTCCGTACGACCACGAAATCGGCCAGCGCGGTGAGCTGTTCCCGCACGCGGGCGGGCATGTCCACCTCGTGCAGGGCCTCGATCGCGACGGCGTGCTGGCGGCGGGCCTCCTGGGAGGTCCACTCGCGTCCTCCGGCCTCCTCGATGAGGGCGGCCCGGAAGGCGAACTCCTCCTCGGAGAAGGTGTCGAAGTCATTGGACTTGGCGTCCTCGGCGAGCAGCTCGCCGAGCCGCTCGGAGGCGGTTCCGCCCGCGGCGAGGGCCGCGACGACCGGCAGCGACTTCTTGCGCTGGCGCAGGTCGCTCCAGGTCTGCTTGCCGGTGGCCTCCGGGTCGCCCCAGATGCCGAGGAGGTCGTCGACGGCCTGGAAGGCGAGGCCGAGGTGGTAGCCGTACTCCTCCAGCTTGTCGGCGGTCCGGTCGTCGGCCCCGCCGAGGACGGCGCCGATGGAGACGGCGCAGGCGAGCAGGGCGCCCGTCTTGTTGCCCTCCATCTCCAGGCACTCCTCGACGGTGACCCGCTCGCGGTGCTCGTACGAGATGTCCTGGGCCTGCCCGTCGATGAGCTTGCGGGTGGCCGTGGTGAGCCGGCGGGTGGCCCGGCCGGCCTCGACGGTGCCGAGTTCGAGCAGCAGCTCGTTGGCGAGGGCGAAGAGCGCGTCGCCGACGAGGATCGCCTGGGCCGGGCCGTGCACCTTCCACACGGTGTCGCGGTGGCGGCGCTGCTCGTCGCCGTCCATCAGGTCGTCGTGGAGCAGCGAGAAGTTGTGGACGAGTTCCACGGCGACGGCGCCGGGGACGCCGACCTCGGGGGCGGCGCCCGCGGCCTCGGCCGACAGCAGGGCGAGCGCGGGGCGGATCGCCTTGCCGCCGTCGCCGTCGGCGGGGTTGCCGTGGGCGTCGATCCAGCCGAAGTGGTAGGCGGCCACGGTGTCCATGGGCGCTGCGAGGCGGTCGACGGCCGCCCGCAGTACGGGGGTGGACAGGGTCCGCCCCCGCTCAAGCAGTGCGGTCACGTCCGCGGTGTCGACGGCCGGATTACCCGGCGGCACAGTCGGCACGGTCTCTCCTCTAGTTCCGGTACTCACAGTCATGCCGCCTCCTGCAGCGGATGGTCATGACGGCGGCCGAGGGTGGAGAGCGCCGCGCCCGCTGCGCTGAAGCCGCTGCGGACGGCGCCCTCCATGGTCGCGGGCCAGCCGGTGGCGGTCCAGGATCCGGCCAGGTAGAGGCCGGGAACCCGGGTGCGGGCGCCGGGGCGGAGCCGGCCGACGCCCGGGGTGGGGGCGAACGTGGCCGTCCGCTCCCTGGTGACGAAGAAGTCGCGGATCCCGGCGCCGCGGGCGGCGGGCAGCAGCCGCTCCAGCTCCGGGAGGTAGCGCTCGCGCAGGACGGCGACGGGCTCGTCGATCTCGTCCCGGGCGGCGGACTGGGAGACGGCGAGGTACTGGCCGGCGCCCTTCAGTCCCGAGGAGTCGGTGCGGTCGAAGACCCACTGGACCGGGGAGCCGAGCGCCGTGAAGAAGGGCCGCTTGAGCACCTTGCGGTCGTAGACCACGTGCAGATTGAGGATGGGCGCGGTGTCGATGTCGAGGAGCCGGTCGGGATCGTCGAGGGCGCCTTCGGGCAGCAGGGCGTGCGTCTCGTGCTGCGGTACGGCGAGGACGACGGTGTCGGCGTCGAGGGTCTCCCCCGGCACCTCGACGGCCCAACGGCCGTCTTCGGTACGGGAGATCCGCTCGGCCTTCGTGCGCAGCAGGGTGCGGACGCCGAGCGCGTCGAGCTCCTTCGCGGGCCGGGTGTCGTGAAGTTCGCCGAGCGGGACGTGGGCCCAGCCGATGTCGGCGGCGCCGGGCTCGGAGAGGAGGCCGGTCTTGAAGACCATCGCGGCGAGCCCCATCGAGGCCTGCGGGGCGGGGGCGTTGAGGGTGGGGATGCCGACGAGGTCCCAGAGGGCCTCGACGGTCCGCGGGGACTGCCCGTGGCGGCCGAGCCAGGTGGCGAAGTCGATGCCGTCGAGGGCCGGGTCGGCGGGGTCGAGCTTCTTCAGGGCGAGCGCGGCCCGGCCGACGGAGGCACGCTCGGCGAGGGAGAGATGCGGGTACGTGGCGAGGCTGCGCGCGAGGTGCAGCGGTACGGGGAGGGCGTCGCGGCGGATCCGGCCGAGCCGGGGGCCGCGCGGGTGCCCGACGTCCAGGACGGGCACGTCGAGCCGGTCCTGGAGGGGGGCGAGCCGGGCGCCGTCGATCCGGTCGAGGAACCAGCGGTAGGCGGTGCAGCAGCGGAGGTACACGTGCTGGCCGTTGTCGACGGTGAGGTCGCCGCGGCGGAAGGAGAAGGCGAGGCCGCCGAGCCGGGGCCGGCCTTCGAGCAGCGTGACGCGGACGCCGGCGTCCGCGAGCTGGAGCGCGGCCGTGATCCCGGCGAGCCCGCCGCCGACGACGACGGCGTGCGGCTGCGGGGAGTTCCGCTCGGTTCCTTCGGTCGTCACACGGCCTCCGTTCGGGTCGAGGCGGTCGGCGGGGACACCTCAGGCCGGGATGCCTCAGGTCGGGATGCGTCAGGTCGGGATGCCTCGGGTCGGGACACCCCGGGCAGGGGTACCGCAGGCAGGGACGCCGGGGCGGCGCTCCGGGTTGCCCGGCGGGCGGGGGCGTACGGGCGCATCAGGCACGCCTCCTGACGGTACGTCGTGCGATGTGGCGGGTGTCGAGGCCGGAGAGGCCGCGCACGGCGACGTACGCCTTCTCCCGGCCCGGCAGCGAGACCCGGCCGCGCAGGACGGCCTCGGGGTCGCGCTCGATGCGGTCGAGCAGCCGCCGGTAGATGCCCGCCATGGCCGCGACGCACGCGCCGCTGCGCCGGTCGAGCATCGGCAGCAGCCGGTAGCCCTCGGCGAACAGGGCGCGGGCGCGCCGTACTTCGAAGTGGACGAGCCCGGCGAAGTCGGCGCCGGGCGGCGGGGTCTCGCTCCCGAAGCCGTCCCCGCAGCCGAACTTGGCGAGGTCGTCGGCGGGCAGGTAGGTGCGCCCGTTCCCGGCGTCCTCACGGACGTCCCTGAGGATGTTGGTGAGTTGGAGCGCGAGGCCGAGGGTGTCGGCGTACTCGGGGGCGCGGTCGGCGCCGGGGGCGCCGGGCTGGGTGCCGAAGACGCCGAGCGAGATCCGGCCGATCGCGCCGGCGACGCAGCGGCAGTAGACCTTGAGGTCGTCCCAGCTCTCGTAGGTCTCGCCGCGCACGTCCATGAGGACGCCGTCGATGAGTTCGTCGAGGCCGCCGAGCGGGATCGGGAAGCGGCGGGCCGAGTCGGCGAGCGCGACGGCGACCGGGTCGGTGTCGTCCTCGTCGACCTCGCCCGTGCGGACCCGGTCGAGCAGCGCGCGGGTGGCTTCGAGCCGCTCCCGCTTGGCGTCGACCGGGAGCGTGCCGTCGCCGATGTCGTCGACGCGCCGCGAGAAGGCGTACAGCGCGGACATCGCCTGTCGCTTCTCGGTCGGCAGCAGCCGGATCCCGTACGCGAAGTTGCGGGCCTGCTGCCCGGTGACCGCCTCGCAGTAGCTGTAGGCGGCCAGTACGGGCGCGGACGGCTGGAGCTGTCCCTCCACGGTGGCGCTCACCCCTCTCTCCGCGCCCGGAGCAGAACCGCTCCAGCCTGGCGCATCAGGCTCGGCTTGGTGGGCCCCGGCGGGCCGGGCAGGACGTCGAATCCGGCGGCGGTGATCGCGTCGAGCGCCGCGAGGCCTCCGGCGGTGAATCCGGTGAGGAGGAGGCGGAGCCGGCCGTGGACGCTGCCGACGAGCGGGATGCCCGCGTACAGCAGCTCACGGGCCCGCTCGGCCTCGAAGGCGATCAGGGCGCGCACGGAGGCGCCCGCGGTGGGCCTGGCCAGGTCGTCCTCGGTGACGTGGAAGCGCTTGAGGTCCTCGGCGGGCAGGTAGATCCGGTCGTTGCCGAGGTCCTCGGCGACGTCCTGGAGGTGCTCGACGATCTGCAGGGCGGTGCAGATCTCGTCGGAGCGCCGGATCCGCTCCGGGGTGTCGGTGCCGGTGATGGCGAGGACGAGGCGGCCGACGGGGTTGGCGGAGAGCTCGCAGTACGCGAGGAGGTCGTCGTACGTCTCGTAGCGGCGCACCAGCTGGTCCTGGCGGTTGGCCGCGATCAGCCCGAGGAAGGGCTCGGGCGTGAGGCCGCACCGCCGGACGGTCGGCTGGAGCGCGCGCAGCAGCGGGTGGTGAGGAGTGCCGTCGAAGACGCGCCGGAGGTCGGCCTCGAAGGCGTCGAGGAGCGCGACGCGGTCCTCCCCGTCCTCGGGGGTGAGGCCGAGGTGCCGGGCGTCGGCGCCGCCCGGGGCGAGGTCGCCGTCGCCGATGTCGTCGACGAGGCGGGCGTAGCCGTAGACGGCCATGAGGTCGTCGCGCCAGGCACGGGGCAGGAAGAAGGGGGCCACGGGGAAGTTCTCGTCCGCGGCCTTGCCGAGTGTGGTGCGCGAAGAGGCGTCGGGGCGCACCTGCCGGGGACCCGTCACTGGGCGCTGCCCGACAAGGGGACGGCGACACCCTCGTGGAGCTGGAGATTCTGCGTCATGGCCGTCACGACTCCCGTTCTACACTGCCGATCCAATCCATCCTATTTCGGACACGCCGCCTACTCCTGCCCGCCGGGCCGTCTCCCGGCGACCCGATGGCCGTGGGGTATCGCCCTACTTGCCTCGAAACAGACCGGTCCAGCTTACGTTGTACGACGGCAGTCGTCGTTCCGGGGTGGCAGGGACCCGGGACTTCATCCTTACGGGTCGCCAACCCTCCTGTACGGAAAGGGAGTTCGAGTCCGGGCCGGGGGTCAGGGAGTGCGGGCGCCGGAGACGACCATGGCCAGGGTGGATTCGACGACGTCGTTCCTGCGCTGCGCGGGCAGGCGCCGCAGCGGGCCGTCGAGCAGCAGAAGCGACAGGCCGTGCACGGCCGACCACGCTGCGGCACCGGCGGCGGGCCGGACGCCGGGGCGGGGTCCGCCGGCCCTGGCGAGGCCTTCAAGGGCCTCCTTGAGCAGGGTGAAGGCGCGGATCTCGGGCTCGGGAGTCTGCCGGCCGGAGACCGGCTCGTCGGCCTCGGCGGGGCGGGGGACGCAGAACGCGGCGCGGTAGAGGCCCGGCTGGTCCACGGCGAAGCCGACGTACCCCCGACAGAGGGCGACGAGCCTGCGCTCGGCGGCCAGGGCGGGGTCGTCGGCGCCGGGCTCGCGGGCGGCGGCCCGGTCCATGGAGTCGGCGAGCAGGCGCTGGGCGTGGAGCTTGACGGTACGGAGGAGTTCGCCCCGCCCGTCGAAGTGCCGGTAGGCGGCGGTGGGCGAGACGCCGACCCGGCGGGCGGCCTCGCGCAGGACGACCCGCTCGGGCCCGCCGTCGGTGGCCAGGTCGACGGCGGCGCAGATCAGCGCGTTGCGCAGATCGCCGTGGTGGTAGGTCTTTCCCCCCGAGATCGCTGCCATGGACTCATCCTGCCCGATGTTTACCGCATGAACATTCCAGGTGGCAGCGCGACGCGCGGAGAAGAAGGGTGCAGGTGCGTAGCACCTTCCGGCAAGGGTGGCGGTGGGCGACGGGAGGGCGGAGGAACCCCTACCGGGTGACTTCCGGCAGGGGTTCCGTACAGCTCGGGTACTCGCTAGCGGGCGGTCTCCCGCTCGTACGCCTTGAGGACCTCGTCCGTGGGGCCGTCCATGAGGAGCTGCCCCTTCTCCAGCCAGAGCACCCGGTCGCAGGTGTCCCGGATGGACTTGTTGCTGTGGCTGACCAGGAAGACCGTGCCGGCCTCCTTGCGCAGCTCGCGGATGCGCTCCTCGGAGCGGATCTGGAACTTTCGGTCACCCGTCGCGAGCGCCTCGTCGATGAGGAGGACGTCGTGGTTCTTGGCCGCCGCGATGGCGAAGCGGAGCCGGGCGCCCATGCCGGAGGAGTACGTGCGCATCGGCAGGCTGATGAAGTCGCCCTTCTCGTTGATGCCGGAGAAGTCGACGATGCCGTCGTACCGGGCGCGCACCTCCTCGCGGCTCATGCCCATGGCGAGGCCGCCGAGGATGACGTTCCGCTCGCCCGTCAGGTCGTTCATCAGGGCCGCGTTGACGCCCAGGAGGGACGGCTGGCCGTCGGTGTAGACCTTGCCGCTCTCGGTGGGGAGCAGTCCGGCGACGGCGCGCAGCAGTGTGGACTTGCCGGAGCCGTTGGAGCCGATGAGGCCGATGGCCTCGCCCCGGTAGGCGGTGAAGGTGACGCCGCGCACGGCGTGGACCTTGCGGACGCCGCGGGTGACCTCGGCCTTGCCGCGGCCGACGATCCGGCTGAGGGCCGCGGTGGCGCTGCCCTTGCCGCCGCCGCCGGTGTTGACCCGGTAGACGATGTGGACGTCGTCGCAGATGACGGTGGGGACGTTGCTCGGGTTGGGGTCAGCCACGGCCGTACCTCTCCTCGGCCTTCCAGAAGTAGACGAATCCGCCGGCGCCGACGGCGAGGGCCCAGCCGAGGGCGGTCATCCAGACGTGGTCCGGAAGGTTCTGCGCGCCGTAGCCGTCGATGAGGGCGAAGCGGATCAGGTCCATGTAGACCGCCGCAGGGTTGTACATGAGGATGTCGGCGATCCAGGCCGGCTTGTCGGCGAGCATCACGGGGATCGAGAACATGACGCCGGAGGCGTACATCCAGGTCCGCATGATGAACGGCATCAGCTGGGCGAGATCGGGGGTCTTGGAGCCCATCCTGGCCACGATCATGGCGAGTCCCACGTTGAACACGAAGTGCAGGAACAGCGCCGGGATCACCAGCAGCCACCGGAGGGAGGGGTAGCTGCCGAAGGAGAGCACGATCGCCACGAGGACGATCATCGAGAACAGCAGCTGCTGGAGCTGCTGGAGCGAGAAGGAGATCGGGAGGCTGGCCCGCGGGAAGTGCAGGGCCCGGACCAGGCCGAGGTTCCCCGAGATCGCCCGAACGCCGGCCATGACCGAGCTCTGGGTGAAGGTGAACACGAAGATGCCGGTGACCAGGAAGGGGATGTAGACCTCCTTGGTCATCCCCTGTCCGGCGCCCAGGATCAGCCCGAAGATCAGGTAGTAGACCAGGGCGTTGAGCAGCGGGGTCGCCACCTGCCACACCTGGCCCAGCTTTGCCTGGCTGTACTGGGCGGTCAGCTTGGCCGAGGAGAAGGCCAGGATGAAGTGGCGGCGGCTCCACAGCTCGCGTACGTACTCGAACAGCCCGGGCCGGGCGCCGCTGACCGCGAGGCCGTACTTCGCGGCCAGCTCGGCCGGGGCCAGGCCCTCGTCGACGGACGGGGGCGCGCTCGTCGCGACCGCCCCGCCCTGGTGTGTGTCACTCACAGTCGAAACTTTCGTGTTCAAGATGCGCGGCACGTCGGTACCACGATGTCAGACGACCGGGGGGCGACCCAGCCGGGTCAGCCGCCACACCGTACGCCACCTCATCGGGCGGCGCGGCCCGCAGGGAGTCGTCCACCCTTCGCGGAAACCGCCGAACCACGCCTTGAGCGCGGAGAGCGAGGGCCGACGTGCCAGGGTGAGCAGCAGCCAGACGCCGAGATACACCGGCACCAGGGGCGCGGGCAGATTGCGACGTGCCAACCACACTCGGTTACGGGCCACGTTGAAGTGGTACGAGGCGTGGCGGGAAGGTGCGGTAGTGGGGTGCAACAGCACCATGTCGGAACGGTAGTCGATCATCCAGTCGGCGTCGAGCGCGCGCCAGGCGAGATCGGTCTCCTCGTGCGCGTAGAAGAACTCCCCCGGGAGTGCGCCCACTTCGGCGAAGACCTTGGTCCGGACGGCGTTGGCGCCGCCGAGGAAGGTCGTCACCCGCGAGGAGCGCATCGGGTCGGCGGAGCGCAGCCGCGGCACGTGCCGGCGCTGGGTGACCCCGGTCTCGGGGTCGGCGATGCGGAAGCTGATGATGCCGAGCCGCGGGTCCGCCGTGAAGGCCTGCCGGACCAGCTCGGCGGTGTCCGTGTGGGCGAGCAGCCCGTCGTCGTCGAGGAAGAGCAGGACGTCGACGTCGGTGCCGCCCGGCCCGAAGGCCTCGATGCCGACGTTACGGCCGGCGGGGATGCCGAGGTTCTCCGGCAGGTCGACGGTCCGGACCCAGCCGGGCACCCCGGTGACCGGGGTGCCCTGCCCGACGACGACGACCTCGACGCGGTCGCCCTCCTGCTTGGCGACCGAGTCGATCAGCGCGCGCAGGTCGTCGGGGCGGTTGCCCATCGTGATGACGACGGCACCCACCTTGAGCGGAGAACTCACGGCCGGCCTCACTTCAGCCTGCTGGAGACCAGGATCGACACCAGGTGCAGCACCGTCTGGAGCAGGGCGATGCCGCAGAGGACGGCGACGCCGAGCCGGGAGAAGAAGAGGTCGCCCCGGACCTGGTCCAGGATCGCGAGGGCCAGGATCAGGAAGGAGGCCTCGATGCCCAGGATCAGCCGGTGGAACTTGAGCGCGGCGGCGGCCTTGCGGGCCAGCGCCATGCCGGAGGAGCGCGGCTCGGAGGCCGTCTCCTTGACCGGCGGGAGTCCGCCCTGGTGCCGGGCGACGCCGACGAGGTCGGTCTCCGCCTTGATCAGGATCGCGCCGAGGGCGGCGAGGGTCCCGAGGAAGGCCCACAGCCAGTCGATCCTGCCCTGGCCCCACGGGTCGGCGGCGCGCAGGCCGAAGCCGACGAGGACCGCAGCGTCGCACAGGTACGCGCCGACCCGGTCCAGCCAGACGCCTTGAAGCGAGAACTGCTTCTTCCAGCGGGCGACCTCGCCGTCGACGCAGTCGAGCAGCAGGTACATCTGGACCATCACGACGCCGAGGACGGCGCCCGTGATGCCCGGCACGAGGAGGGCCGGGGCGGCGAGCACGCCGAAGACGGTCATCAGGTAGGTCAGCTGGTTGGGCGTGACCTTCGTGGTCACCAGCCGCCGGGTGATCCGCAGCGAGATCTCCCGCATGTACAGGCGGCCGCCCCAGTGCTCACCGCTCCGCCGGTCCTTCACACCCGGGGCGTGGACGACCGGTCGGAGCTCAGCTACCGATGGCTTTTGCATAGTCGGCGTACGCGTCCCTGATCTCGTCGTCGGACAGGTCGAGGTGTTCCAGGATGGTGAAGCGTCCCGGCCGGGTCTGCGGGGCGAAGGACACCGCCTGGACGAACTCGTCCACGCTGAAGCCCATCTCCTCCGGCAGCACGGGCAGCCCGTGCCGGCGCAGGGTCTCGACCATCAGCGCGGAGCCCTCCCGGGCGCCGCGCAGGTGCATGGCGAAGGCCGCGCCGAGACCGCATTGCTCGCCGTGGCTCGCGGCCCGCGTCGGGAAGAGCAGGTCGAAGGCGTGGCTGATCTCGTGGCAGGCGCCCGAGGAGGGGCGCGTGTCGCCGCTGATGGACATGGCGATGCCGGACATCACCAGGCCCTCGGAGAGCGTGACGAGGAAGTCGTCGTCGCCCACGCCGCCGGGGTGGCGGAGCACGGCCTCGCCGGCGCTGCGCGCCATGGCGGCCGCGAGGCCGTCGACGGGCTCGCCCGTCTGCTCGTGCGACAGCTCCCAGTCCGCGATGGCGGAGAGGTTCGAGATCGCGTCGCCGATGCCGGAGCGGACGAAGCGCACCGGGGCGTCCCGGATCACGTCGAGGTCGATGACCAGCGCGATCGGGGTCGGCACACCGTACGAGCCGCGCCCGTTGTCGTTGTCCAGGGTGGACACCGGCGAGCA
Organism: Streptomyces sp. NPDC050842; assembly: GCF_044456565.1. Classification (NCBI taxonomy): domain Bacteria; kingdom Bacillati; phylum Actinomycetota; class Actinomycetes; order Kitasatosporales; family Streptomycetaceae; genus Streptomyces; species Streptomyces sp. NPDC050842. Next base: position 37,280 of record NZ_JBITGA010000016.1, read on the forward strand.
GATGCCGTCGTGCGAGAGGTTGGTGGCGATGGCCACCAGCGGCAGGCCGACCCGGGCCGCCGCGTACTTCGTCACGTCGATGATCTTGCCGCCGCCGAGGGCGACCACAGCGTCGTACCGCTTGCCGCGCATGGCGTCGGCGAGCTTCACGGCCTCGTCGATGGTGCCGCCGGAGACCGGGTACCAGTCCGCGCCCGGGAGCTCGGGCGCGAACTGGTCACGCAGTTTCAGGCCCGAGCCGCCGCTGATGGCGACGGCGATCTTGCCGTTGCTGGAGATCCGCTGGTCCGCGAGGAGCGCGGACAGGTCGTCCAGCGCTCCTCGGCGGATGTCGACGACGACCGGCGACGGGATCAGCCGGGTCAGTACTGGCACGCGATCTCACGGCCCTTCGCGAGGTCGTCGTGGTTGTCGATCTCGACCCACTGGACGTCGCCGATGGGGGCCACGTCGACGGTGAAGCCGCGGTTGACGAGCTCCTGGTAGCCGTCCTCGTAGTAGAGGTCGGGGTCGCGCTCGAAGGTGGCCTTGAGGGCGTCGGCGAGCTCCTCGGCGGCCTCGGCCTCGATCAGCGTGACGCCGATGTACTCGCCGGTGGCGGTGGCCGGGTCCATGAGCTTGGTGATGCGCTCGACGCCCTTGCCCTCGGCGACGATGACCTTCATCTCCTCGTCGGCGAGCTTCTTCACCGTGTCGAGGGCGAGGATGATCTTCTGGCCGTTGCCGCGGGCGGCGAGGAGGGTCTCCTCGACGGAGACCGGGTGGACGGTGTCGCCGTTGGCGAGGATCACACCGCGCTTGAGGACCTCACGGGCGCACCACAGGGAGTAGGCGTTGTTCCACTCCTCGGCCTTGTCGTTGTCGACGAGGGTGATGGTGAGGCCGTACTTCGCCTCCAGGGCCTCCTTGCGCGCGTAGACGGCCTCCTTGCGGTAGCCGACGACGATCGCGACCTCGGTGAGGCCGATCTCGGCGAAGTTCTTCAGCGTCCCGTCGAGGATCGTGGTCTCGCCGTCGACAGGCACGAGAGCCTTCGGAAGGGTGTCGGTGTAGGGACGCAGACGGCGTCCGGCACCGGCTGCCAGTACGAGGCCGATCATGCTGTTTCTCCTTCGTCGTGTACGGCGGGTGCTCCGGAGGAGACCCAGAAACGGATGGACTCCACGAGCACCACGAGCGCGACGGCGACCGCGAGGGCGGTCAGTGCCAGGGTGAAGTCGTCACCGCGGTCCGCCAGGAGGGCGGCGAGAGCGACCACGAGGAGCGTGCGTCCCTCGTGTCCGCCGGTGACGCGCACCAGCCACGTGGGCGGCGCGCCGGTGCCACCGCGTATGCGGTAGACCGTGTCGTAGTGATGGTAGGCGACCGCCGCGACCAGCCCGAACGCCGCCGGAAGGGCGTGCGCGGAGTCGGAGCGGGCGGCGAGCACGAGGACGGTGGTGTACTCGGCGACGCGGAAGAGCGGGGGGACGAGCCAGTCCAGGGCGCCCTTGAGGGGGCGGTGGACGGCCACGCCGGCGAACACCACGTAGAAGGCCGCGGCGACGACGGTCTGCACGTCCCCGAAGGGACGGACGAGGACGACGGCGAGCAGCGCTCCCGTGGCGATCAGCGCGAGGACGAACCCGGGAAGCATCCCGAGTCCGAGGCCGCCGAAGATCCGGCCCGCGATCCGGGCGAGCGGGCCGGAGTCCGCGAGGTCGGCGAGGGCCTGGGCGGCCCGGTCCGTCCTCTTCGCCTTACGGGTCACGGAGCGCAGGACGCGGCCCGCGGTGGTGTAGCAGGCGGCGAACGCGCAGCCCACGATCAGCGCCCAGAAGACGATCCGGGGGCTGGTGAAGGCGGTGAGGACGGCGATCATCGCCCAGCGCTCACCGATCGGCAGGATGATTATCCGCCGGGCCCAGACGGTCCAGCCGACGCTGTCGAGCCGGCCGGAGAGGGCGGCGGAGGGGCTCTTGCTCGCTGCGGCGTCGTAGGTGGCCTCGTAGAACGAGAAGTCCACGACGTGCCGGCAGGTCATGAGGACCATGGCGCCGAGCGCGAGGGCCCAGACGTCATCACCGTTGCGGGCGGCGCCGAGGGCGAGGCCCGCGTAGAAGGCGTACTCCTTGGCGCGGTCGAAGGTCGCGTCGAGCCAGGCGCCCAGCGTCGAGTACTGCAGCGAGTAGCGGGCGATCTGCCCGTCGGTGCAGTCGAGGACGAAGGAGACGAGGAGCAGGATTCCGGCGGCGACGTAGCCGCCGCGCTCACCGGTCGCCGCGCAGCCGGCCGCGATCAGCGCGGTGAGCAGCGAGGCGGTGGTGACCTGGTTGGGGGTCAGGCCGCGGCGCGCGCACCAGCGGGCGATGTGGCGCGAGTACGGGCTGATGCAGAAGGTGGTGAAGAAGCCGTCCTGGGCCTTGACCGCCGAGCGGAGGCGTACGGCTTCCTCGTCGACGGCGGCGACGGCGGCGCGCGCCTCGTGGCGGGCCTCGGCGTCGGCGGGCACGGTGGCGACGAGGGTGCCGAGCGGGGGCCGGTGCACGGCGACGCCGTCGGCGGCGAGGGCGTCGGCGAGGCTGCCGGTGAGGTCGTCGGCGGAGGCGTCGGCGTCGGCGGATCCCGCGGGCACGGTCACCGCCGTCACGGCGGTCAGGGCGCGGGTGAGCGCGGGGCGGGCCTCGCTCTGCGCGGAGAGCGCGCCGGTCGTGGCCGCGGCCGGGAACCGGGGGTCGGTGAGGGCGAGCCGCAGGGCGTGCACATGACCGACGAACCGGGGGTCGACGAGCGCGACGCGCTCGTCCGCCGGGACGGATGCCAGCACGGTGCCGGTCTCCTCGGCGCCGGTGGCGATCCGGACGTCGAAGCCGAGCGACCGCAGATCAGCGTCGAGCGAGGATCCGGGTGCCGGCGGGCCGGTGAGGATGGCGGTCGACAGACGAACTCACTCCTTGGAGCTGACGAGGGGCCTGCGGGCCGTGGCGGCCCGGGGCGCGGCGGCGCGGCCCGGCGCCGGGCGGCGGCACGTCGGCTGAGGCTATCGGATGAACGGAGCGTGAGTTCACCGAGGCTTCGCGGGCCGGACTCCCCCGGGCCCACCCGTGGCCTCACGGGTGCGAGAGGCACTGGGGAGATCGGCTCGGACGGGTGGTGGTCCCGCCCGGGGGTCCCTGGCGGCGTCCGCCGTGCGGGGCCCCTGCCGACCAGTTCCCGCCATGGCCGGTCGTGAGAGCATCACCGCAGGTCAGAGCATATGACAACGGTGTTCAGTACCGTGTTGCACATACCCCCCACCCGTAGTTCACTTGCCACTTGGGGCAGACGGAAACGACTCGATCGGGAGGCCATCTCATGGGGGCTGGACACGACCACGGGCACAGTCACGGCGGAGCGCCCCCCACGGGCACCGCGGGGGCCGCGTACAAGAACCGGTTGCGGATCGCGCTCGGCATCACGCTCTCCGTGATGGTGATCGAGATCATCGGCGGTGTGGTCTCGGACTCGCTCGCGCTGATCGCCGACGCGGCCCACATGGCGACGGACGCCGTCGGCCTCGCGATGGCGCTGCTCGCGATCCACTTCGCCAACCGGCCGCCCTCCGGGAACCGCACCTTCGGATTCGCCCGGGCCGAGATCCTGGCGGCGCTCGCCAACTGTCTGCTGCTGCTCGTCGTCGGCGGATACGTGCTGTACGAGGCGATCCAGCGGTTCGTCGAGCCCGCCGAGACCAAGGGCGGCCTGGCGATCGCCTTCGCCGTGGTCGGCCTGGTGGCCAACATGATCTCCCTCTCCCTGCTCGCCCGGGGCCAGAAGGACAGCCTCAACGTGCGCGGGGCGTATCTGGAGGTGCTCGCGGACGCGCTCGGCTCGGTCACGGTGATCGTCGCGGCCGGCATCATCATCACAACGGGCTGGCAGTACGCCGACCCCATCGCCTCGATCGTGATCGGCCTGATGATCGTGCCCCGCACGGTCAAGCTGCTGCGCGAGACCCTGGACGTACTCCTGGAGGCGGCCCCCAAGGGCGTCGACATGGCAGAGGTACGGGCCCACATACTGGCGCTGCCGGGCGTCGAGGACGTCCACGACCTGCACGCCTGGACGATCACCTCGGGCATGCCGGTGCTCTCCGCCCACGTCGTGGTGGACCAGGGCGCGCTGGACTCGGTCGGGCACGAGAAGATGCTGCACGACCTCCAGGGGTGCCTGGGCTCCCACTTCGACGTGGAGCACTGCACGTTCCAGCTGGAGCCCGCCGGGCACGCGCAGCACGAGGCGAAGCTCTGCCTGTGAGATCCCTGCCTGTGAGATCCCGGGACTGTTAGGATCTTCGGACGTACAGGTGTGGAGAGGAGCTGAGGTTGATGACCGTCGCGATGGAGGCTGCCCAGTGCGGCAGCGCCCGGTCCAGCTTCAGCTCCCGGGTCACCGGCTGACCTGATCCCGGTCTTCCCACCGGTACGTCACGTCGTCGGCCGGGGCCCTCTCACACAAGGGTTTCCCACGTTGTCCGACAACGCTTTGTACGACTCCTTCTTCGCCCTGCACCACGGTCTTCCGCGGCAGGGCCCCGGATCCGACACCACCACCCGTCGGCTGCTCGCGCTCGCGGGCCGGCTTCCGGAACGTCCGCGCGTGCTCGACCTGGGCTGCGGCCCGGGCCGTTCCGCGCTGCTCCTGGCGGCCGAGGCGGGCGCCGAGGTGACGGCCGTCGACACCCACGAGCCGTTCCTCGCCGAGCTGCGGGAATCCGCGGCCGCGCGCGGGCTCGACGGTTCGATCCGCACCGTCGACGCCGACATGGGCGCGCTGCCCTTCCCCGACGGCTCCTTCGACCTGGTCTGGGCCGAGAGCTCGGTCTTCGTGCTCGGCTTCGACCGGGCTCTGGCCGAGTGGCGCAGGCTGCTCGCGGCGGGCGGCACGCTCGTGCTCACCGAGTGCGTGTGGACCACCGAGGAGCCGGGCCCCGCTGCCCGCGCCTTCTGGGAGGAGCACTACACGCTCCGTACCGTCGCCGGGAACGCGGCGGCTGCGGTCGAGGCCGGCTACCACGTCGTCGGCACCGTCCCGCAGCCGGAGAGCGACTGGGACGAGTACTACGTCCCGCTCGCCGCGCACGCCGAGGCGGCCGACACCACCGTGCCGGGCATGGCCGAGGCCGTGGCCGGGGCGCGCACCGAGATCGCCCTGCGGCGCGAGCACGGCGGGGACTACGGCTACGCCGGTTTCGTCCTGCGGCCGGCCGACCCGCGCTGGCTCGTCCGCGAGGAGACCGCCGAGGACGCCCCGGCGGTGTGGCGGGTCGTGTCGGCGGCCTTCGGATCGGCGGACACCCCGTCGGAGGGTGAGGCCGATCTGGTCGACAACCTCCGGCGGGACGCCGACGCCTGGCTGCCCGGTCTGTCGTACGTGGCGGAGGCCCCGGACGGCTCGATCGCGGCGCACGCCCTGATCACACGCTGCCGGGTGGGCGGTGCCCCCGCGGCGGCGCTCGCACCGGTCTCGGTGGCTCCGGAGTACCAGCGGACGGGGGCCGGGCAGGCCGTCGTCCGGGCGGTGCTCGACGCGGCCCGGCTGCGCGGAGAGCCGCTCGTCCTCGTCCTGGGCCATCCGGAGTACTACCCACGATTCGGGTTCGTACGGGCGTCCGAGTACGGAATCAAGCCAGGTTTCGAGGTTCCGGACGAGGCCATGATGGCGCTCGTCCTGGACGGATCCGTGCCCGTCCCGTCGGGCACCCTCGTCTATCCGGCGGCTTTCGGGGTCTGACTGCCCCCTGAGGTCCCTCCGCTCCCGCCGCGCCGGTGTACTCCGGTGCGGCGGGAGCGGCGACGTCCGGCCGACGAAGTGCGGACAAGCCGCTTTTGTACGGCAGACTGGGGTTGCCCCACCGGGCCGAGGACCGAAGCGAAGGACGGGTATGCCGACCACACCAGCCACAGTGGCTCAGATCTCGCCGGAGATCACGTCGAACGGCGTCCAGCCGTCCGGAGCACCGGCGCCGATCATGCTCGAACTGGTCGACGAGGACGGGACGACCATCGGCACGGCGGAGAAGCTCGCCGCCCACCAGGCGCCGGGTCAGTTGCACCGCGCCTTCTCCGTCTTCCTCTTCGACGAGTCCGGCCGGCTGCTGCTCCAGCGGCGGGCGCTCGGCAAGTACCACTCCCCCGGCGTCTGGTCCAACACCTGCTGCGGCCACCCCTACCCGGGCGAGGCGCCGTTCGCGGCGGCGGCCCGGCGGACCTTCGAGGAGCTCGGCGTCTCGCCGACGCTGCTCGCCGAGGCGGGCACCGTCCGCTACAACCACCCGGACCCGGCCTCGGGCCTGGTGGAGCAGGAGTTCAACCACCTCTTCGTCGGCCTGGTGCAGGCCGAACCGCGGCCGGACCCCGAGGAGATCGGGGAGACCGCGTTCGTGACCGCCGCCGAGCTGGCCGAGCGGCACGCCGCCGCGCCGTTCTCCGCCTGGTTCATGACGGTGCTCGACGCGGCGCGGCCGGCCGTCAGGGAGCTGACGGGTCCGTCCGGGGGCTGGTGACCATCGGCTCATGGGACGCGCCCCCCGGCCCCGGTGCCATCGGGGCCAGGGGCAGCGCCGCCCAGATGATCTTGCCGCCGCTCGCCGTGTGCTCGACGTCGCAGGCTCCGCCGGCCTCCTGGGCGACCTCCCGGACCAGGAGCAGTCCGCGGCCCCCGGTCTGCCCGTAGTCCGCCTCCAGCGCCTTGGGGCGGTACGGGTGGTTGTCCTCGACGGACACCCGGATCCACTCGGGGCCGATCGCGACCTCCACCGCTATCTCCGGCGACAGCAGCGCCGCGTGCCGCACGGCGTTGGTGACCAGCTCGGAGACGATCAGCAGCAGGCCGTCCATGATCTCCTCATGGACAGGGACTCCCTGGCGGACCAACAGGTCGCGTACGGCGTGCCGGGCCTGCGGGACGGAGACGTCGACCGCGGGTGCGGTGAAGCGCCAGACTCCTTCGTAGGACGGTGACCGGGTGGGTACACCTCCGTGGGTGTCCACGGTCCGGTTCCCACCCTCGTGCTCGATTCTCGCCACGGATCGAGTCTTGGCAATGCGCGCGGGCGGACCGGCCTACTGACCAGAAGTCGACACTTATCGGCCACCTTCTGATCGGGTGGGTATGCCAACGTCAGTTGTTCGACTGATCCTGCGCGCTTTCTGAAGGCCCCCGACGGCGGGCGCCCTTCGCCCCGTGGCGTCCCCTCGTGACGCCCCTTCCCGATCGAGCCTCCGGGTGCGGCGGATAGCATCCGGCCCATGGAGCCGCAGCTGAAGGCCAGTGTCACGGACCGGGTCGCCACCGTCGTCATCGCCAACCCCGCCAAGCGCAACGCGATGAGCGCCGCCATGTGGCGCGCGCTGCCCGGTGTGCTGGACCGGCTGGCCGCCGACCGCGCGGTGCGGGCCCTGGTCCTGACCGGCGAGGGCGACACCTTCTGCGCCGGGGCGGACATCTCGACGCTGCGGGAGCCCGGTGACGAGCAGCGGAGCCTCGCGGTACGGGCCGAGGAGGCGCTCGCGGCCTTCCCCAAGCCGACGCTCGCCGCCGTCCGGGGCTTCTGCGTCGGGGGCGGCAGCCAGCTCGCCGCCGCGTGCGACCTGCGCTTCGCCGAGGAGGGCGCCCGCTTCGGGATCACCCCCTCGAAGCTCGGCATCGTCTACCCGTCCTCGTCGACCCGCAGGCTGACCGCCCTCGTGGGCCCTTCGACCGCCAAGTACCTGCTTTTCTCGGGCGAGTTGATGGACACCGAGCGGGCGCTGCGGACCGGGTTCGTGGACGAGGTCCACCCGGCGGGCGAACTGGACAAGCGGGTGGCCGAGTTCGTCCGGGTCCTCGCCTCGCGCTCGCTGCTGACCCAGGCCGCGGCCAAGGAGTTCGCCGACGGGCGGGCGGACCGGGACGCCCACTGGGCGGAGCAGGCGCGCGGCAGCGGCGACACCGCGGAGGGGGTCGCCGCCTTCCTGGAGCGCCGCGCGCCCCGCTTCACGTACGGGAGCTGACGCCCGGCGGGTCCTCGCTCAGCGCCCCTGGGGGAGGTCCTCCGCCTTCACGCCCCGCCACCGCGCGACGATCTCGGCCGGGGCCTTCTCCGGCGAGCCCGCGTCGTAGGGCGGCTGCGGGTCGTACTCGGTGAGCAGCTGGATGGTCTGGGCGGCCTCGTCCCCGGCGATCCGGCCGATCAGGTGCAGCGCCATGTCGATGCCCGAGGAGACCCCGGCGGCGGTGACGTACTTGCCGTCGAAGACGACCCGCTCGCCGGTGGGCTCGACGCCCAGCGCCTTGAGCTCCTCGAAGGCGAGCCAGTGAGTGGTGGCACGGCGGCCGTCGAGGACGCCGGTGGCGGCCAGGATCAGGGAGCCGGTGCAGACCGAGGTCGTCCAGGTGCTGGTCTCGTCGGCCGTGCGGAGCCAGGCCTGGATCTCCGGGTCGTTCATGGCGCCGCGGGAGTCGGGGCCGCCGGGGACGAGCACGATGTCGGGGCGCGGTACCTCGGCGAGGGTCTTGTCGGCGACGAGGGCGAGGCTGCCCTGGTCGTTGCGGACGGGGCCGGTCTCCTTGGCGACGAAGACGGTCTCGGCCCCGGGGATGCGGGCGAGGAGCTCGTACGGGCCGACGGCGTCGAGCGTGGTGAAGCCCGGGTAGAGCAGGACGGCGATCTGCATGCTGCTGCCTTTCAGTTGACGGGCGAGTGGAAGCGGCGGCGGTAGTCGGCGGGCGCGGTGCCGAGGGCCTTGGCGAAGGCGCGGCGCATCGCCTCGGACGTGCCGTAGCCCGAGGCGCGGGAGACCTCCTCGACCCCGCGTGAGGTCTCCTCCAGGAGGCGGCGGGCGTGTTCGAGCCGTACCCGGTCGACGTAGCGGCCGGGGGTCGTGCCGGTCTCCGCCCGGAAGGCCCGGGCGAAGTGGCGGGGCGAGAGGCGGGCGCGGGCGGCGAGCGCCTCCACCGAGAGGTCCCCGTCGGGATGCTCGGTGATCCACTGCTGGAGGTCGCGCAGCGGCTCCCGGCGGGCGGTCTGGGCGGCCAGCTGGGCGCTGAACTGGGCCTGGTTGCCGGGGCGGCGCAGAAAGACGACCAGGTGGCGGGCGACGGTGAGGGCCACGTCCCGGCCGAGGTCCTCCTCCACCAGGGCGAGCGCGAGGTCGATGCCGGCGGTGACACCGGCGGAGGTGGAGAGCCGTCCGTCCCGGACGAAGATGGGGTCCGGGTCCACCTCGACCTCGGGGTAGCGGCGCGCGAGGTGGTCGCAGGCGATCCAGTGGGTCGTCACCCGGTGTCCGTCGAGGAGTCCGGCCTCGGCGAGGAGCAGCGCCCCCGTACAGACGGAGACCAGGCGCCCGGCGTCCGGGGCGTGCGTGCGCAGCCAGTCGATCAGGGCGGGATCGGGTTCCCGCGTGCCCTCGCCGCCGGGGACGACGAGGGTGTGCGGGGCGCCGTCGGCGACCGCCTCGGCGAGGGTCGTGTCGGGGAGCAGCCGCAGTCCGCTGTGCGTACGGACCGGTCCGCCGTCCAGGGAGGCGGTGCGGATCGTGTACGTGGAGGGGTCCCCGGCGGCCCGGCCGGCACCGGCGAACACCTCGAAGGGGCCGGTGACGTCGAGGCTCTGCACGCCGTCGAAGAGGACGACGAGTACGGGTCGCTGCGTCATGCCCCCATCCTCGGCGGCTCCGGCCGGCGTCCGCAACGACGCGCATCCCACCTTTCCTGCCATCGGGAGGTACGCGTCCGGCCGCCCCTGTTCCCGTCGTACCGACCAGTCGGTAACCTTCGGTCCATGACGACTGCCCTGCCGCCGCGCGCCGGACGCCGCTGCCACAACGCCCTCAACCCGCTGCACTCCACGCTCTACTTCTCGCCCGACCTGGACCGCGAATTCAGCGCTCTCGGCTTCACCGACCAGAGCGCGATGCGGCTCGCCGCGCGGAGCGCCGCGCTCGGCGCGGTGGGCGCGGGCACGGTCGCCGCGACCTTCTACAACTACAACCACGAGCTGCTCGCCCGGCACCTCCCCGCCGTCTGGGACACCGCCTCCCCCGCCGACGTCCTGGACGCGCGGCTGCGCACCGTCGACGCGACCCTGCGCCGGCTCCTGGGCGAGGACACCGTCTCCTCCCCGGAGATGGCCGAGGCCGCGGTGCTCGCCCTGCGCGCCACGGAGGCCTGCACCCGGCACGCCCGGCCGCTCTACTCGGCCCACGCGGACCTGCCGGTGCCGGAGGCCCCGCACCTCGCCTACTGGTACGCCGCCACCCTGCTGCGCGAGCACCGGGGCGACGGCCACCTCGCGGCCCTGCTCACCGTCGGCCTCGACCCCGTCGAGGCCCTCGCCTCCCACACCGCCACCGGCAAGGGCATGGCCCCGCGCTGGGTGCTCGGCTCGCGCGGCTGGAAGCGCGCCGACTGGGAGGCGGCGACGGAGCGGCTGCGCGGGCGCGGGCTCCTCGGGGCCGACGGCGAGCTCACGGAGGCGGGCACGGCCCTGCGCGACGAGCTGGAGCAGCAGACCGACCGGCTGGACGCCGCCCCGTACGAGCACCTCGGCGCGGCGGGCGTCGAGCGGCTCACCGAGCTGGGGCGCGGCTTCCTGGTCACGGCGGCGGTCGCGGGCGCCTTCCCCGAGGACCTCGTCGGCAAGGGCTGAGCGGGCCGAGCAGGGGCTGACAAGGGCTGACGCGGGCGCGGGGACGCGCGCGGGACGGGTCGGTTGCCGCATCCGGGTGACCGACCCGGCACAATGCACTCGCAAGCTTGAGGCACGAGAAGGCGAGTCGGGACACCGTGACGACGTCCATCGAAGCAAGGATCGCCGAGGAACTCGGCGTACGCGAGCGACAGGTGAAGGCGGCCGTCGAGCTGCTCGACGGCGGTTCGACCGTGCCGTTCATCGCGCGCTACCGCAAGGAAGCGACGGAGATGCTCGACGACGCGCAGCTCCGCACCCTGGAGGAGCGGCTGCGCTATCTGCGCGAGCTGGAGGACCGCCGGTCGGCGATCCTCGACTCGGTACGCGAGCAGGGCAAGCTGACGGAGGACCTCGAGGCCCGGATCCGGGCCGCCGACACCAAGGCGCGCCTGGAGGACATCTACCTGCCCTTCAAGCCGAAGCGCAGGACGAAGGCCCAGATCGCCCGCGAGGCCGGGCTGACGCCGCTGGCGGAGGGGCTGCTCGGCGACCCCTCGGTGGAGCCGACGGCCGCCGCGGCCGCGTTCGTGGACGCGGACAAGGGCGTCGCGGACACCGCCGCGGCCCTGGACGGCGCGCGGGTGATCCTCACCGAGAAGTTCTCCGAGGACGCCGACCTGATCGGCGAGCTGCGCGAGCGCATGTGGGGCCGTGGCCGGCTGGCCGCGAAGGTCAGGGACGGCCAGGAGGAGGCGGGGGCGAAGTTCGCCGACTACTTCGACTTCGCCGAGCCGTTCACGGCGCTGCCCTCGCACCGGGTGCTCGCCATGCTGCGCGGCGAGAAGGAGGACGTCCTCAGCCTCGACCTGGAGCCGGAGGAGCCGTCCGAGACGCCCGGCCCGTCCTCGTACGAGGGGATCGTCGCGCACCGCTTCGGCGTCACCGACCGGGGGCGCCCCGGCGACAAGTGGCTCCAGGACACCGTCCGCTGGGCCTGGCGGACCCGCATCCTGGTGCACCTCGGGATCGACCTGCGGCTGCGGCTGCGGACCGCCGCCGAGGACGAGGCCGTCCGGGTCTTCGCGGCCAACCTGCGCGACCTGCTGCTCGCCGCGCCGGCCGGCACCCGGGCGACGCTGGGTCTCGACCCCGGCTTCCGTACGGGCGTGAAGGTCGCCGTCGTCGACGCGACCGGCAAGGTCGTCGCCACCGACACGATCTACCCGCACGTCCCCGCCAACAAGTGGGACCAGGCGCTCGACAGGCTGGCGCGCCTCGCGAAGCAGCACGCGGTCGAGCTGGTCGCGATCGGCAACGGCACGGCCTCCCGGGAGACCGACAAGCTGGCCGCCGAACTCCTCGCCAAGCACCCGGAGTTGAACCTGACCAAGGTGATGGTCTCGGAGGCCGGCGCCTCGGTCTACTCGGCCTCCGCCTTCGGCTCGCAGGAACTCCCGGACCTCGACGTGTCGTTGCGCGGCGCCGTGTCGATCGCGCGGCGGCTCCAGGACCCGCTGGCGGAGCTCGTGAAGATCGACCCGAAGTCGATCGGCGTCGGCCAGTACCAGCACGACCTGGCCGAGGTGAAGCTCTCGCGCTCGCTCGACGCCGTGGTCGAGGACTGTGTGAACGGCGTCGGCGTCGACGTCAACACCGCGTCCACGCCGCTGCTTTCGCGGGTCTCCGGGATCAGCGCCGGTCTCGCGGAGAACATCGTCGCGCACCGCGACGCCAACGGCCCGTTCCGCTCCCGCAAGGCGCTGAAGGACGTGGCCCGGCTCGGCCCGAAGGCGTACGAGCAGTGCGCGGGCTTCCTGCGCATCCGGGGCGGCGACGACCCGCTCGACTCCTCGGCGGTGCACCCGGAGGCGTACCCGGTGGTGCGCCGGATGGCGAAGACGACGGGCGGACAGGTCGCCGCGCTGATCGGTGACACGGGCACACTGCGCTCGCTGCGCGCCGACGAGTTCGTCGACGAGACCTTCGGTCTCCCGACGGTGACGGACATCCTGCGCGAGCTGGAGAAGCCGGGCCGCGACCCGCGACCGGCGTTCAAGACGGCCACCTTCAAGGAGGGCGTCGAGAAGATCGGCGACCTGGCCTCGGGGATGGTCCTGGAGGGGGTCGTCACGAACGTGGCCGCCTTCGGGGCGTTCGTCGACATCGGTGTGCACCAGGACGGTCTGGTGCACGTGTCGGCGATGTCGAAGACCTTCGTCAAGGACCCGCGTGACGTCGTGAAGCCCGGCGACGTGGTCAAGGTCAAGGTCATGGACGTCGACATCCCGCGCAAGCGGATCTCCCTGACCCTGCGCCTGGACGACGAGGCGGGCACGGACGCGTCGGGCGGCGCGCCCAAGCGCGGCGAGCGGGGCGAGCGCGGGGAGCGGGCCGAGCGGGGTGGCCGTCCGCCGCAGCAGCGCCAGGGCGGCGGAGCCGGCAGCGGAGCCGGAGGTGGCGGTGGCCGCCGGAACGACCGAGGCGGCCGGGACGAGAGGGGCGGCCGCGACCGCTCGTCGGCCCCGGCGCCGGGCAACAGTGCGATGGCGGACGCCCTGCGCAAGGCCGGTCTCCTCGGCGAGGGCGGCGGCAAGCGCAAGTAAGCAGCCGATGTGTGGGGGGCCGATCCGCATCGGCCCCGCCCACCTGAGGGAACGACCGAGGCCGCGACCCACCGGGTCGCGGCCTCGTCGCACGTCACAGCGCCTTTACGGCACGAAGCGCAGCGCCCACTCGGCGCGGTTGGCGACGGAGAGGTCGTCGTCCTCCGTCAGGGGCCGGAGAACACTGCCGGCCGTCGCCGGATCCGCCTGGACCAGGTCGACGATCTCGGCCGCCAGGCCGTCCTGGTCGTCGCCGAGGTCGACGGCCGAGGCGCGGATCAGGGTCGGGAGGGCTTCCGGGCCGCCGATGGCGGCGAGGACTCCACCGAGGAGTTCACGGGCGTAGGCGTTCCGGTCGGTGAGGGCGCGGTCCAGCTCCGCCTGGAGGCGGGGCAGGAGACCGGCGTCGCCCGAGGCGGCGATCTCGTCGGCGAGGTCGATCGTCTCGTCGACGTCCGCGTCGAGATCGTCCAGCATCTCGGTCAGCCGGGTCAGTAGGTCGGTCATGGTGCTGCCTCCTGGAATGCACCGTCCACGAGGACGGGGACGGTCGTCGAGCTGTCGATCTCGGCGGCCACGGCCACGTCCTGCGGAAAGCCGTACTCGTACAGTTCACGGCCCGAGTCGCAGCCGTGCAAGGCGGCGACCGGGTCCTCCGTCGCCGCCCACAGCGTGGCCGCCGCGCTCGCCTCCGGGCTCGGGGCGCCCCCCGTACCCGTACGCGCGAGGGCGGAGAGCACCGCTCCCGCGCCCAGCAGGTCTTCGAGGGCGGGGCGCAGCGAGCCGTCGGGCCACCGCTCGCCGGAGGCGATGACGGCGAGCGGGCGGTCCGCGGAGCCGTATCCCCGGTCCGCGAGCCAGCGGGCGACGGCCGTGGGGTTGCGCAGGGAGGCGGCGACGACGGTCGCGCCGCCCGAGGCGGCCTCGGCCGAGATGGTGGAGCCGTTCGGGGACGGCAGGACGAGACGGTCGGGCACGGGCGCCGTGCGCAGCGCGGCCGGAGAGAGCGACCACGGGTGCGCCTCGGTGGCCTCGCGCCGGCCGACGGCGAGGACGGCGTCCTTCTCCCGCGCGAACGCCGCCGCGGTCGCGTCCCGCCACCGGTACGGGTGGACGGCCGCGCCGCCCTCGACCGCGACACCGACGGACGTGGTGAAGGAGAGCACGTCGACCACGACGACACAGGCGGCCGCCGGGGCGAGGGCCCGTGCCTCGACGGGCCCCCAGCCGAAGGAGATCGTCATGAGGTCGCCAGCAGGGCTCGGTCCGCCATCAGAGCTCGGTCACCTTGCCGTCGGCGACCTCGATGCGGCGGGTGGTGCGGACGGCGTCGAGCATGCGCCGGTCGTGGGTGACCAGGAGCAGGGTGCCGTTGTACGAGTCGAGGGCGGACTCCAGCTGCTCGATCGCCGGCAGGTCCAGGTGGTTGGTCGGCTCGTCGAGCACGAGCAGGTTCACGCCCCGGCCCTGGAGCAGCGCGAGCGCGGCGCGCGTCCGCTCGCCCGGGGAGAGCGTGGTCGCGGGGCGTAGGACGTGCTCCGCCTTCAGGCCGAACTTGGCGAGCAGAGTGCGGACCTCGGCGGGCTCCGTGTCGGGCACGGCCGCGCAGAACGCCTCCAGGAGCTTCTCGGTGCCGTGGAAGAGCTTGCGGGCCTGGTCGACCTCGCCGACGACGACGCCCGAGCCGACCACGGTGTCGCCGGAGTCCAGCGGCAGGCGGCCGAGGAGGGCGGCGAGCAGCGTGGACTTCCCGGCGCCGTTGGCGCCGGTGACGGCGACCCGGTCGGCCCAGTCGATCTGGAGCGTGACGGGGCCGAAGGAGAAGTCGCCGCGGCGCACCTCGGCGTCCCGCAGGGTCGCCACGACCGAGCCGGAGCGCGGGGCGGTGGCGATCTCCATGCGCAGCTCCCACTCCTTGCGGGGCTCGTCGACGACGTCGAGGCGTTCGATCATGCGCTGGGTCTGCCGGGCCTTGGCGGCCTGCTTCTCGCTGGCCTCGCTGCGGGCGTTGCGGCCGAGCTTGTCGCCGTCGGTGGCCTTGCGGCGGGCGTTCTTGACGCCCTTGTCCATCCAGGACCGCTGCATGTGGCCGCGGGCCTCCAGGGCGGCCTTCTTGCCCGCGTACTCCTCGAAGTCCTCGCGCGCGTGCCGCCGGGCGGTGTCCCGCTCGTCGAGGTACGCGTCGTAACCGCCGCCGTACAAGGTGATCTGCTGCTGGGCGAGGTCGAGTTCGAGGACCTTGGTGACGGTGCGGGTGAGGAACTCGCGGTCGTGGCTGATGACGACCGTCCCGGCGCGCAGCCCCTTCACGAAGGCCTCCAGACGCTCCAGACCGTCGAGGTCCAGGTCGTTGGTGGGCTCGTCGAGGAGGAAGACGTCGTAGCGGGAGAGGAGGAGCGAGGCGAGACCGGCGCGGGCGGCCTGGCCGCCGGAGAGCGAGGTCATCGGCTGGTCGAGGCCGACGGTGAGTCCGAGGGAGTCGGCGACCTCCTCGGCGCGCTCGTCGAGGTCGGCGCCGCCGAGGTTCAGCCAGCGGTCCAGCGTCTCGGCGTACGCGTCGTCGGCGCCGGGCGTGCCGTCGACGAGGCCCTGGGTGGCCTCGTCCATGGCGGTCTGGGCGGCGGTGACGCCGGTGCGCCGGGCGAGGAACTCGCGCACCGTCTCCCCGGGGCGCCGCTCGGGCTCCTGCGGGAGGTGGCCGACGCTCGCGGTGGGCGGGGAGAGCCGCAGCTCGCCCTCCTCCGGGGTGTCGAGCCCGGCGAGCAGCCGCAGCAGGGTGGACTTCCCTGCGCCGTTCACGCCGACGAGGCCGATGACGTCACCGGGGGCGACGACGAGGTCGAGCCCGGCGAAGAGGGTGCGTTCGCCGTGGCCGGCGGCGAGGTCCTTGGCGACGAGGGTTGCAGTCATGAGGGTACGAATCCTAGGCGACGACGGGAGCACGGCTCCGCCCGGTCGGACGGTCCCCGGTCGGGCGCGGTCCGGTCAGGCGGCGGCGAGCCGTACGCCGTGGGGCTCGGGCTCCGGCTCCGGCTCCGGCCCGGGCCCGGACGTCGCGTCGCCGAGGAGGCGGAGCAGGACCGCCCGGTAGGTGTCGCCGCGGAAGCGGTACGGGCCGACGCCCGGGTAGCCGTCGCGGTCCAGGTCGACGGGATCGTCGAGGCCGCGGGTCTGCCAGGCGAAATCGCGCCAGACGACGTCCTCGCCGTCGCGCTCGACGACGGCGGTGACCGCGCCACAGCCGGGGTCCTCGCAGTCGGGGCAGGAGTAGACGATCCGGCGGCCGGTGGCGCGGAGCAGCGCGCGGAGGGACGCGGCGCGGAGCGCGGGCGGGAGGTCCGAGGCCAGGGGCGAGACGGCGTCGACACCGTCGACCTCGTCGAGCCGGTGGAGCAGGGGCCTGCCGTCGACCACGAGATCGGAGGTGTCGCGGTGAGGGCCGGTGAGGTCGAAGGTCGTGTACGCGGACGGCATGCCTGAAGTATTTCCCCGGCCGCGGTCCCGTTCCATGGCTGTGGAGTCCCGGAAATGTCCCGGTCCCGGTACGGTCCCCGCCATGGACAGCGACGTGATCGTGGTGGGTGGCGGGGTCGTCGGGCTGACGACGGCGGTGACCCTGGCGGAGCGCGGACTGCGCGTACGGATCTGGTCACGGGACGACGTGACGGCGACGACCTCGGCCGTGGCGGGTGCCCTGTGGTGGCCGTACCGGATCGAGCCGGCGGCGGAGGCCGGGGCCTGGGCGCTCACCTCGCTCCGGGTGTACGGGGAGCTGGCCACCGATCCGGAGCGGACGGGGGTGCGGTGGGTGGCCGGGGTGCACGCGGACGTCGTCCTGGACGGCCTGGGCGCGTGGGCGAAGGAGGTGGCGGGGCTGCGGCAGCTGGCTCCTGAGGACGTGCCGGGGCCGTACGGCACGGGTCTCGCGGCGCGGCTGCCGCTCATCGACATGCCGGTCCATCTGGCGTGGCTGCGGGGCCGGTTCGAGGCCGCGGGCGGGATCTTCGAGCGGCGTGCGGTCACCGGCTTCGAGGAGGCGGCGGCGCGGGCGCGGGTGGTCGTCGACTGCGCGGGGCTCGGCGCGCGGGAGCTCGTACCGGACGCCGGACTGCTGCCGGTGCGGGGGCAGTTGGTGCTGGTGGAGAATCCGGGCGTCGAGGAGTGGTTCACGGCGGCGGACGACGGGGCCGGCGAGACGACGTACTTCTTCCCGCAGCCGGGGCGGCTCGTGCTCGGCGGGACGGCGGAGGAGGGGGCGGAGCGGCTCGACGCCGACCCGGCGACTGCCGCGGCGATCGTCGCACGCTGTGCGCGGGTGCGGCCGGAGATCGCGGGGGCCCGGATTCTCGGGCACCGGGTGGGGCTGCGGCCCGCTCGGGCGGGCGGTGTCCGGATCGAGGCGGTGCCTCTGCCGGGCGGCGGCCGGCTGGTGCACCACTACGGGCACGGCGGCGCGGGGGTGACGGTGGCCTGGGGCTGCGCGGAGCGGGCGGCGGAGCTGGTGAGCGGATGACGCCGGACTGACGTGCGGCTGAGCCGGCGGCCGGCCGGCCGCGAACGGCCGCGGGGCGGGTACGGCCCCTTTCGGACCGTACCCGCCCCGCGCGAGCCGCTACTTCCAGAGCGGCGGGCGGTTGTTGTTCTCCGCGTCGTGGCACTGCTGGGCGCGGCGCTCCAGGGCGTCGGCGCGGGCGGCGGCCTTGCGGGCCTCCGTCGTGGCGCCGAGGCCGCGGAGCTGGGCGGCGCGGTTGCGCTCCTTGCGGGCGTCGGACCGCAGCTGGTCGATGTTGCAGGTCATCTTGGCCGCGGCCGCGGGTTCGGCGGTGACGGTCTGTCCGAGCAGCACGCCCCCGGCGAGCAGCGTCGTGGTGAGCACGGCCGTCAGGGTGCGGCGCAGAGGCAGCGTGTGGCGCATGGTGGTTCTCCAACTTCCCGGCGGTGGCCGCCGGTTTGAGGCATGGTCAATACCAGCCAGTAACATTACCCGCCCGGAAGTCGGTTTCACGCCAATGCGCGGCCTTGGTGCCGGACCGTCAACATTCCTTCACAGGACTCCCACTGACGAGGTGATAGGTCGCACGCCCGTCGAGGAGGAGCGGGACGAGCGTGCGCTGCGACTGGCGCAACGGCACGAACACCCCGGTGCCCGCCGCCCGGACGATGACCCCGTGCAGGTCGAGTTCGTCGCCCACTTCGGCGTACTGCGCGGCGTCCAGGCGGTAGCCGCAGGGCGGGTCGGCGAGGATCTCCCCAGGCTCCGGCGGATCGTTGTCGGCGCCACCGAGGAACACCGGGCCCCGGTCGGCGAATCCCCGGTGCCGGGCGGCCGCGGTGACCGCCGTGAGCGGCCCGCGCCGCTCGTCGACGTAGGCGAACGCACCGTCCAGCGCGGCATGTTGGGTGGCGACGCGGCGCCGGTGGTTGCGCGCCGGGTCGTCCTTCTCGGCCTCGTCGAGCGCGTCCACGCGGGTCTCTACGAGCAGGCCCGCCGCGTGCTTGATGCCCGCGGTGTTGCGCAGGATCCGCTCCTGGCCGTCGCCCGCGACCTGCTTGACCGGCTTGCCGGTGAGGGGGTCGGTCCAGATGCCGTAGATGCCGGTGGTGTAGCCGGCGAGCCCGGCGGCGGGCCGGACGTAGGACTCCGAGAGCGTCCGGGACTCGTCGTGGACGTGCGGGTCGGCGTCGAGGCTGCGGGGCCAGAGGGCGAGCAGGTCCTTGTCGTAGTAGCGGGGGGTGGCCCCGTACTCGTGGAGGTCGTAGACGAGTACGGGGCGCCGGTCGCGGATGACGGCGGCCACGGCCCGGGCCTCGGCGGTGCGCAGGGCGATGTGGTCGCGGTTGACGTCGATGCCGTCGCCGTTGCCCCGGGTGTCGGCCTCCCGTCCGTCGGGGTTGGCGGTGGGGACGACGAGGAGAGTGGTCCGGGCGAGGAAGCGCAGGGTCTCCGCGTCCTGGGCGGAGGAGAGGTCGCGGAGCGTGCTCAGGCACGCCTCGCGGCCCGCGGGCTCGTCGCCGTGCTGACTGCAGACGAGGAGCACGGTGGTGCGCCCGCTGCCGAGCGTGGCGAGCCGCAGCGGCCGGCCCTGCGAGGTGGTGCCGATCGTGCGCAGCGACACCCGGTCGCTCCCCCGGTCGACGGCCGCGAGGAACTCCCGCTCCTCGGCCTCCGTGGTCCACCGGGCGCCGTGGCTCGTCTCGAATCCGGTGCGCGGGAGGGGGCGCGGGGGCGCGCTGTCCGCCGCCTTGGCGGGGACGGTGACGAGCGGCAGGGTCAGGGCGGCGACGCCCGCCGCGAGGGCGAGCACGCGGCGCGAACTCCGGTGCGCGGTACGGAGTCTCATCGGGCGGCTCCTGTCGCGGGAAGGCGCGGTCCGGTGACGGCGGCCGGGGGTGCGGAGCCGCTCAGGGACGGGCGGGCGGCAGTCGGGGGCAGGGCGGGAGCCGGTCCCGACGTGGCCCTGGTGAACGCGTCCTTGCCGCCGACCAGGGGCAGCTTCGCCCACGTACGGCCGAGGTCGAGGGTCACGGTCGGCGTGGTCGACGGGGGGTCGATCAGGTCCTTGTCGGTGCCGCCGACGATCAGGGCGAGGCGGTGGCCCGCCGGGACGACGTGGTCGGCGGAGGCGAGGTCCAGGGTGAGGGTGTACGCCCTGCCGGGGGTCAGCGGCCGCTCCTTGCGGGGGTCCGCCCAGGTGCCGAGGTCGGCCCAGCCGCGGCTGACGACCGTGTACCCGACGTCCGTCGTGCGGGCTCGGGTCTCCTTGAAGCAGGCGCTGTCGCCGGGCGTGCTCGGACCCCAGCAGGTGCGGTCGGTCAGCGTGGTGATGCCCTCCCCCGCCGCCGCGTAGTCGCGGATCGTGTCGGGGCCGAGGTCGACGAGGACGGCGGAGAGATGCGCGGTGGCGGTGGTCGGGGTGGCCGTGACCGTCACCTTCGAGGCGCCGGAGATCCGCAGGTCGCGGGAGAGCGGGCGGGTGACGAACCCGGCCTTCTCGGGGGTCGCGGAGTCGACGCGGGCGGCCCAGTCCAGCTCGCCGAGCCCCGGGTCGTCGGTGAAGGTCGCGGTGGAGCCGGGGGCGGCGGGCGTCCGGCCGAGGGTGCCGGCGCCGGGCTCGGCGCCCGGGGCGGGGCGCAGGGTGGTGGCCGCGGTGCCGCGCGGTGGCCAGTGCCGGTCGGTGGTCCAGCGGTCCGGGGCGCGCTCGATGTCGGCGACCGGCTCGCGGTCGATGCCGTTGTCGTATCCGAGCAGGTAGTGGTCGAACCAGCGGTGCAGGGTGCGGACCCAGTCGGCGCGCCGGAAGTCGAACGGGTCGACGTGGCCGGTCTGGGAGAGCCAGATCTTCCGCTCGACGCCGTGCGCGGCGAGCGCGTCCCACCACTGTCCGAACTGGTTGGCGCGGACGTTCAGATCCTGCTGCCCGTGGACGACGAAGACACTGGCCTTCACCTTCGAGGCGTCCGGCACATGGTTCCGCTCGCTCCAGGCGGCGGTCCAGTCACCGCTGTACGGGGTGCCCGCGGCGATCCGGTCCTGGACGGCCCCGCAGCGGGCCCTCGCCTCGGGGCTGCTCACGTAGTCGGAGAGCCAGGTCGGGTTGGCGTTGTAGAGGGGGGCGCCCTGGGAGTGGAAGTAGTCGTACCAGGACGAGATGGCACCGATCGGAACGATCGTTTTCAGCCCTTCCACGCCGGTGGCGGCCACGCCGTTGGCGACGGTGCCGTCCCAGCTCTTGCCGATCATGCCGACGTTCCCGGTGCTCCAGCCGGTGGCCCCGGCCCTGGCCGTGCCGGTGCGGGTGGTGTAGCCGCGGGCCCGGCCGTTCAGCCAGTCGACGACGGCCTTGGCGGACCGGACGTCGGAGCGTCCGCCGACGTCGTCGCAGCCGTCGGAGCGGTTGGTCCCGGCGAGGTCGACGCCGACGAAGGCGTAGCCGCGCGGGACGAAGTAGTTGTCGTAGAAGAGCGGGAACTGCACGGGGTTGCCGTCGGCGTCGTACGTCTTCTTCTGGCTCTCGTTGCCGCGTCCGCAACAGGCGTAGTACGGGCTGGCGTCCATGATGACCGGGATCTTCCGGCCTGCCGCGGCGGGCTCCCGGGGCCGGATGATGTCGACGGCGACCCGGTCGCCGCGCCCGTCTCCGTCGCCGTCGAGTCCGGTGTCGACCCAGACGGACTCGCGGATGGCGTCGGCGTAGGAGTGGACGGGCCGTGACTCGCGTACGGAGTTCGTGGAAGGCGCGGCAGGCGTGGCAGGCGCGGCGGACGCCGAAGGCACGGAAGGCTGCGGCTCCGCGCCCGCCGGGGTGACCAGGGTCGCGAGCAGGGCGGCCGTGGCCGCGGCCACGAGGGTTCCGTACGGCAGTCGGGCTCCGCGGGTTCTCCGCATTCGCATCGGCATGGGCGGGAACGTACCCCGGTCAACTCCCGTGCAAAAGAGTGCAGGAGGCAATCAGGGGTGATTCGGGGTCATCCCCGAGACGGAGGGGTTCGTGTCGGCCGAATGGCGATCGTGTGACAGGGGGTCCTCTGGACGTGACGGTGCGTCGGGGGCTGAATAGGCTCCGAACTAAGGACCGACGACCACCCGCGCGTCTTACGTTTCTTATGACTTGGGGAGCACCTGTGCACCGCAGAATCATCGTTCCGAGCGCCCTCGCGGCCTCCCTGCTGCTGGCGATCCCGGCATCGGCGGCCGACTTCCAGCCGGGCGCCCCGGGCATCGGCGACTCCTACTACCCCGCCAGCGGCAACGGCGGCTACGACGTCTCCCATTACGACCTGCGGCTGAAGTACCAGCCGGAGACCGATCTGCTCGAAGGTACGGCGACGATCCTCGCCACGACGAAGCAGAACCTGTCCCGGTTCAACCTGGACCTCGGCCTGAAGGTCAGCGAGGTCCGCGTCAACGGGCGCCTCGCGAAGTTCACCACCTCGGGCGACCACGAGCTGGAGGTGACCCCGGCCGCCCCGCTGGAGAAGAACAAGGCGATCTCGGTGGTCGTCCGCTACGCGGGCAAGCCCTCCGAGTTCAAGGTCGACGGCTGGTCGGCCTGGGCCCGTACCCCGGACGGCGGCGTCGCCGCGCAGGAGCCGGACTCGGCCGTCTGGTGGTTCCCGTCGAACGACCACCCGCTGGACAAGGCCACCTTCGACGTCTCCGTCTCCGTGCCGGACGGCACGCAGGCCATCAGCAACGGCGTGCTCCAGTCGCAGTCCTCGCGGCTGGGCTGGACGCGCTTCAACTGGCGTTCGAACAGGCCGCAGGCGACCTATCTGGCCACGCTCGCCGTCGGCAAGTTCGACATCACGACGGACAAGACGGCGAACGGGCTGCCGGTCCTCAACGCGTACAGCAAGGACCTCGGCGACAACGCGGGCGCGGCGCGCGCCTCGATCGAGCGCACGACCGAGGTCGCGGAGTGGCTGGAGGGGGTCTTCGGGCCGTACCCCTTCAACTCCCTCGGCGGGTACGTGCCGAACGTGACCAGTGGCTTCGCCCTGGAGACGCAGACCCGCCCGTTCTACAGCCCGCGCCAGTTCGCCAACGGCGCGAACGTGTCGGTCGTCGTCCACGAGCTGGCGCACCAGTGGTACGGCGACAGCGTGTCCGTCCAGGACTGGAAGGACATCTGGGTCAACGAGGGCTTCGCCCGCTACAGCCAGTGGCTGTGGTCGGAGAAGGAGGGCGAGGGCACTGCCCAGGAGCTGGCGGACTACGTGTACGCCACGCGGACGGCCGAGGACCCGTTCTGGACGGTCAAGCCGGGTGACCCGGGCGCGGAGAACCAGTTCCACATCGCCGTCTACGACCGGGGCGCGCTGGCGCTCCAGGCCCTGCGCAACGAGATCGGCGACGAGGACTTCTTCGCGATCCTGAAGGGCTGGCCGCAGGAGTTCGCCTACGGGAACGCGCGCGTCGGCGACTTCGTGCGGTACGCGGAGCGGGTCTCCGGCAAGCCGCTGGCCGGGCTCTTCGACACCTGGCTGTACCAGCCGTCGAAGCCGGCCGCGTCGACGGCGGCCGCCGCCGGTCTGTCCGCGCCCGCGGCGGCCGCGCCCGCGACCGGTCCCACCGCGCGGTCGGCGGCGCGGTCGGCCGCTCCGAAGCCCGCGCAGCCGAAGTCGTGGAAGAAGATCGCGGCGACGAACACGGTCCACGACCACGACGAGCACTGACCGCGCGCACGATCCTCGTGAGGTGAGCGGGCCGTCCGTCAGCGCTTCGCGCGGCGGGCGGCCCCGCGTGCCTTCCGGGCCAGGGGCAGGTAGCGCAGCCGCTCGGGCAGGACGGGGACCACGGCCCGGACGACCAGGGCGAACCGGCGCAGCGCGCGCTCCTGCGTGTCCGTCCACTCCAGGCCGATGGCCTCGCGGGCGTCCGGGGGCATCAGGCCCACGGTGAGGAAGGCCCGCAGCCGTAGGAACGGGCGGCGCAGTACGGGCCAGAGCAGCCGGAGCGCGAGCCGGACGGGCAGGGGCCCCCGGTCCGGGGCGGGCACCGGCAGGTCCGGGTCGAGCAGCTCCCGGACGACGACGGTCGCCTCCAGCTCCTCGGCGAGGACCCTGCGGTAGTACGGCCAGAACTCCTCGACCGTCTGCGGCATGTCCCGGTCGTGGATGCCGAGCACGTGGCCGACCCGGAGCCACTCGGCGTACAGCTGCCGTTCCTGGGCGTCGGTGAGGGGTCGGGCGAGGAGGCCGAGACCGTACCGGTAGACGGGGAAGCCGGTGGCGTGCACCCACGAGTAGTAGGCGGGGGTGAGGGCGTGGTACCCGCGACCGTGGGCGTCGGTGCCCTGGATGTCGCGGTGCAGCCGCCGGAGGCGGCGGCCCTCCTCGGCGGCCTCGTCGCCTCCGTACACCCAGAGCTGGACCGAGCGCAGGGAGCGCTCGCCGCGGCCCCAGGGGTCGGTGCGGAAGACGGAGTGCTCGTCGACCCCGGCGCCGATCGCGGGGTGCGCGACCTGCATGGCGAGGGCGGCGGGCAGCATCAGGAGTGCCCGGATGTCGCCGGCGACGCTCCACAGCACGCCGCCGACGGGCGGGGGCGCGGGATCGCCGGCCGGGGTTCGGGCGGCGGACTCCTGCGGGCGGTTCATACGGTCGCTCTCCTCACACGGTCACACATCCAGGCTGCACCCACGACGAAGGGGCCGTCACCCGGGCGTTCTGCTGCCCGGGGACGGCCCCCTCATGGAGAACCTGAGGTCAGGAGCGGTCGGCCCCGACCGGCTCGCCGACGATACGGGTGGCGAGGGCGGCGGCCCAGGCGTCGACGTCCGCGGTGAGCTCGCGCTCGGCGGCGGCGCGCTCGGCGGCGATCTTCTCGGCACCGGCGGCGAGGATTGCCTCGCGCTCGGCGTTGCCCTCCGCGCGGGCGGCGGCGATGGCGGCCGAGCCCTCTTCGGTGGCCCTGGAGCGGATGCGCGCGGCCTCGTGGCGGGCCTCGGCGAGCTCCGCCTCGTACTGCTCGCGGATCTGCGTGGCCTCGGAGCGCAGGTCGTCGGCGCGGCCTGTGCCGCCGTCGATGGCGTCCTCACGCTCGTCGAGCGTGCGGCGGATCTTGGGCAGGATCCCCTTGGCCAGGATGAGGAAGGTGAGGGCAAACAACACCACGCCGAGAATGAGCTCGGCCCAGACGGGGTTGAGGGGACCAAGGTCCATTTCGAAGACGGTGGGGTTACTCGCGAGGGTCATGCGCGCATTCTACCTGGTCCAAATAAGGACAATTCAGACACCGGGATGAGAGTTGGCGCGGTTGTGCGAGTCCGGCAAGATTCCCGGCACCCAAAGGCTACCGGAAGGTAACCACGGCTGATTGTATGTGCGGCGCCAGGCCAACCCCCCACGCCTCCTTGGGAGTTCCCTTGTCCTTCGCCGCGCTCCGCCGCGCCCCCGGCGCCGCCCTCTCCCTCGCGCTCGCCGCCGCCACCCTGGCGGCGACCGCCCCGGCCGCCGGCGCCGCCTCCGCCGCGACCGCCGAGGCCCCGCGCCTGAAGGTGCTCACGTACAACGCGTTCCTCTTCTCCAAGACCCTCTACCCGAACTGGGGCCAGGACCACCGGGCCAAGGCGATCCCCGCCGCCTCCTTCTTCCAGGGGCAGGACGTCGTCGTGATCCAGGAGGCCTTCGACAACTCCTCCTCCGACGCGCTCAAGGCGAACGCCGCCGCGCAGTACCCGCACCAGACCCCGGTCATGGGCCGCAGCAAGACCGGCTGGGACGCCACCGGCGGGGCCTACTCCGCGACCACGCCCGAGGACGGCGGGGTGACGATCTTCAGCAAGTGGCCGATCGTCCGCAAGGAGCAGTACGTCTACAAGGACGCCTGCGGCGCCGACTGGTACTCGAACAAGGGCTTCGTCTACACCGTCCTGGACGTGAACGGGAGCCGGGTCCACGTCGTCGGCACCCACGCCCAGTCCACCGACCCGGGCTGCTCGGCGGGCGAGGCGGCGCAGATGCGCAGCCGCCAGTTCAAGGCGATGGACGCCTTCCTCGACGCCAAGAACATCCCGGCGAACGAGCAGGTCATCGTCGCCGGCGACATGAACGTCGACTCGCGCACGTCCGAGTACGGCACGATGCTCGCCGACGCGGGCCTGGCGGGGGCCGACTCGCGCACCGGCCACCCGTACTCCTTCGACACCGAGCTGAACTCGATCGCGTCCGAGCGCTACCCGGACGACCCGCGCGAGGACCTCGACTACGTCCTCTACCGGGCCGGGAACGCCCGCCCCGCCGGCTGGACCAACCACGTGGTCCTGGAGAAGAGCGCCCCGTGGACGGTCTCCAGCTGGGGCACGCAGTACACGTACACCAACCTCTCCGACCACTACCCCGTCACCGGCTTCTGACCGACCGGTCCGCGAGCTGGTAGCTGGTCCTAGTACCCGGACCGCCCGAACACGCTGTACAACCAGACGCCGAGGACCCCGGCGACGCAGAGCAGCACGAACCACGAGCCGAAGCTCGTGTGCCGCGACGTGCGGGGTCTGCCGGGGCGGGCGGCCCGCGCCGCCCGTTCCGGCTTGGCCCGCTTCCCGGACCTGCCCTCCGGCCGTCCCGCGCGGGACGGCCCGTGGGCCGTGTCGGCGCCGGCGGCGACATCGGCGAGCAGCCGCCGGCAGATCGTCGCCAGCTCCGCCGTCCCGGCCGTCAGGTCGACGATTATCTCGCTCCGGGCCGGGGCGGTGGTCCCCCCGTCGAGGAGCCGCCCGGCCCGCAGCAGCGCCCGGTCCTTGCCCCCGGTCGGGGCGAGACTGATCCAGCGGCGCACATGCTCGCCCCGGATGACCACACCACCGCCCCGCTCCCGGTAGACGGTGTGCTCCCGCCACAGGATTCCGGCCAACTCGTCAGCCGTCTCCCTGAGTTGCGCGTACATCTGACTCCCCTGTTGCCGTTCCCCCGATTCGAACAGCCGCCGACTCTAGCTCCCACCACCCACAGCGCCCGCGATGCCCCGCCCGCGTGCCCCTTACGCGCCGAAGTCGTCCACGCTGACCGGTATCCCCCGGTGCCCACCGTTCATGTCGATCACGCTACGGGCAGCCACTGACAAGGTGCGTGGTCTTTTACAGCGGTGGTGAGACAGCAATACTGTCCAAGTGAGCGACGAGGAACACGAGCCGAGCTATACGGTCGACGAGCTGGCCGCGCGGGCCGGGGTCACGGTGCGGACCGTGCGGTTCTACGGGACGCGGGGGCTGCTGCCACCGCCCGTCATCGGGGCCCGGCGGGTCGGTCACTACGGGCCCGGGCATCTGGCGCGGCTCGCGCTCATCGAGGAGCTCCAGCGGCAGGGTATGACGCTGGCCGCGATCGAGCGGTATCTGGAGCAGTTGCCGGCCGACCTCAGCGAGCAGGACCTGGCGATCCACCGGGCCCTCGTGGCCTCCTGGGCGCCCGAGTCCGCCGAGGAGATCACCCTGCGCGAGCTGGAGCGGCGCGCCGGGCGGGCCCTGACCGAGCAGGATGTCGAGCGGCTCGCCGCGATGGGGGTGGTCGAGCGGATCCCCGGGAGTGAGGACTTCCGGCTCGACGGGACGTTGTTGCGGCTCGGGGTCGAGCTGCTCGACGTGCCGATCGAGCACGAGACGATCCTCGCCTCCCGGACCGTGCTCGTGGAGCACGCGCGCTCCGCAGCCCAGGAGCTCTCCCGGCTCTTCCGGGACGAGGTGTGGAACCCGTACCGGGAGAGCGCCGAGGACCCGGACCACCTGAACGCCATGCGGTCGCTCTCGGCCCATATGCAGCCGATGGTGGTCCAGGCCCTGGTCACGGCGTTCCAGCGCTCGCTCCGCGAGGAGCTGCGCGCCGCGTTCAGGAGTCGGTGAAGACCTCGCCGCGCTCGGCCTTCTCGACGAGGAGCGCCGGGGGCTCGAAGCGCTCGCCGTACGTCTCCGCCAGCTCGCGCGCACGGGCCGCGAAGCCGGCGACACCGCCCTCGTAGCCGTTGACGTACTGGAGCACTCCGCCGGTCCAGGCCGGGAAGCCGATGCCCATGATGGAGCCGATGTTGGCGTCGGCGACGGAGGTCAGGACGCCCTCCTCCAGGAGCCGGACGGTGTCCAGGGCCTCGGAGAACAGCATCCGCTCCTGCATGTCGCGGAAGGGGATCTCGTATCCGGGCTTCGTGAAGTGCTCGCGCAGGCCCGGCCACAGCTTGCCGCGCTTGCCGTCCTCCGCGTACGCGTAGAAGCCCGCGCCGCCGCTGCGTCCGGGGCGGCCGAACTCGTCGACCATGCGGTCGATCACGGCCTCGCCCGGGTGGGTGGCCCACTCCCCGCCGGCCTCCTCGATCGCGCGCCGGGTCTCGTTGCGGATCTTGCGGGGCAGCGTCAGGGTCAGCTCGTCCATGAGGGAGAGGACCTTCGCCGGGTAGCCGGCCTGGGCGGCCGCCTGCTCGATCGAGGCGGGCTCGATGCCCTCGCCGACCATGGCGACACCCTCATTGATGAAGTGGCCGATCACGCGGGAGGTGAAGAAGCCGCGGGAGTCGTTGACGACGATCGGCGTCTTGTTGATCTGCCGGACCAGGTCGAAGGCGCGGGCGAGTGCCTCGTCGCCGGTCCGCTCGCCCTTGATGATCTCGACGAGCGGCATCTTGTCGACGGGCGAGAAGAAGTGCAGACCGATGAAGTCGGCCTGGCGCTCGACGCCCTCGGCGAGGACGGAGATCGGCAGGGTCGAGGTGTTGGAGCAGAGCAGCGCGTCGGGGGCGACGACGCCCTGGATCTCCTGGAAGACCTTGTGCTTGAGGGACGTGTCCTCGAAGACCGCCTCGATCACGGCGTCGCAGCCCGCCAGGGCCTGGACGTCGGAGGTGGCGGTGATGCGGGCGAGGAGCGCGTCGGCCTTCTCCTGGGTGGTGCGGCCCCGGGCGACGGCCTTGGCGCAGAGCTTCTCGGAGTAGGCCTTGCCCTTGGCGGCGGATTCGGCGGAGACGTCCTTGAGGACGACCTCGATGCCGGCGCGGGCGCAGGAGTACGCGATGCCGGCGCCCATCATGCCGGCGCCGAGGACGGCGACCTTGCGGACCGGGCGGGGCGTGATGCCCTTGGGGCGGCTGGCGCCGGAGTTGACGGCCTGGAGGTCGAAGAAGAACGCCTGGATCATGTTCTTCGCGGTCTGCCCGATGACCAACTCGGTGAAGTACCGGCTCTCGATCGTGCTCGCGGTCTCGAAGTCGACCTGGGAGCCCTCGACGGCGGCGGCCATGATGGCGCGGGGCGCCGGGTAGGGCGCGCCGTTCAGCTGCTTGCGCAGGTTGGCGGGGAAGGCCGGCAGGTTGGCGGCGAACTTCGGGTTCGACGGGGTGCCGCCGGGGATCCGGTGGCCGGGGACGTCCCAGGGCTGGCGGGACTCGGGGTGCGCGTCGATGAAACCGATGGCCTTGGCCATCATCTCCTCGGGGGTGGCGGCCACCTCGTGGACGAGGCCGTTGTCGACGGCGCGCTTCGGGGTGTACTGGGTGCCCTGGAGCAGCACCTTGAGCAGGGCGTCGGTGATGCCCATGAGGCGTACGGTACGGGCGATGCCGCCGCCGCCCGGCAGCAGGCCGAGGGTGACCTCGGGCAGGCCGATCTTGGAGCCGGGGGCGTCGAGGGCGACGCGGTGGTGGGAGGCGAGGGCGATCTCGTAGCCGCCGCCGAGTGCCGCGCCGTTGATCGCGGCGACGACGGGCTTGCCGAGGGTCTCGATGCGGCGCAGCGCGTTCTTCATCTCGAGGGCGGCCTCGAAGATGTCCCGGGCGTGCTCGGGGCCCGCCTGGACCATGTCCTTGAGGTCGCCGCCGGCGAAGAAGGTCTTCTTCGCGGAGGTGTAGATGATGCCCCGGATGGAGTCCTGCTCGGCCTCCACGCGGTCGGCGATCGCGGTGATCGAGGCCCGGAAGGCCTGGTTCATGGTGTTGGCGGACTGGTTCGGGTCGTCGAGGACGAGGGTGACGATCCCGGTCGCGTCCTGCTCCCAGCGGATGGTGGTGCTCTCGCTCATGTCTCTGCTTCTCCGTGGATCCGTGAAGAGGGGTTCGGACGGGACCGTCAGACGCGCTCGACGATGGTGGCGATGCCCATGCCGCCGCCCACGCAGAGGGTGGCGAGGCCGTAGCGCTTGTCCTGGCGCTCCAGCTCGTCGACGAGGGTGCCGAGGATCATCGCGCCGGTGGCGCCGAGCGGGTGGCCGAGCGCGATGGCGCCGCCGTTGACGTTGACCTTGTCCAGGGAGATGCCCATGTCCTTGACGAAGCGGAGGACGACGGCCGCGAAGGCCTCGTTGATCTCGACGAGGTCGATGTCGTCGATGGTGAGGCCGGCCTTGGCGAGGGCCTTGCGGGTGGCCGGGGCGGGGCCGGTGAGCATGATGGTCGGCTCGGAGCCGGAGACGGCGGCCGCGACGATCCGGGCGCGCGGCCTCAGTCCGTACCGCTCGCCGACCTCCTTCGAGCCGATGGCGACGAGGGAGGCGCCGTCGACGATGCCGGAGGAGTTGCCCGCGTGGTGGACGTGGTCGATCTCCTCGACCCAGTGGTACTTCTGCAGGGCCACGGCGTCGAAGCCGCCCAGCTCGCCGATGTCGGCGAAGGAGGGCTTGAGGCGGGCGAGCGAGTCGGCGGTGGTGCCGGGGCGCATGTGCTCGTCGTGGTCGAGGACGACGAGGCCGCCCCGGTCCACGACGGGGACGACGGAGCGGGCGAAGCGCCCGTCCTTCCAGGCCTCGGCGGCCCGCTCCTGGGAGAGTTCGGCGTACTCGTCGACGTCGCGGCGGGTGAAGCCCTCGATGGTGGCGATGAGGTCGGCGCCGATGCCCTGCGGGACGAAGTTGGTCTCCAGGTTGGTCATCGGGTCGGCGAACCAGGCGCCGCCGTCGGAGGCCATCGGCACCCGGGACATGGACTCGACGCCGCCGGCGAGGACGAGGTCCTCCCAGCCGGAGCGGACCTTCATCGCGGCCATGTTGACCGCTTCGAGGCCGGAGGCACAGAAGCGGTTCTCCTGGACGCCGGCGACGGTGTCGGGGAGTCCGGCGGCGATGGCGGCGATGCGGGCGATGTCGGAGCCCTGGTCGCCGACGGGGCCGACGACGCCGAGGACGATGTCGTCGATGGCGGCCGGGTCGAGGCCGGGGTGGCGGGCCTGGATCTCCCGGATGAGGCCGACGACCAGGTCGATGGGCTTGGTGCCGTGCAGGGAGCCGTTGGCCTTGCCGCGTCCGCGCGGGGTGCGGATCGCGTCGTACACGTACGCTTCGGTGCTCACGTAAAGCCTTTCGCGATGAGGGTGGGAGAAGACGGTCGGCAGGAGGTCAGCCGAGGAGGGACCGGCCGATGATCTCCTTCATGATCTCGGTGGTGCCGCCGTAGATGGTCTGGATCCGGCCGTCGGTGTAGGCGCGGGCGACCGGGAATTCGCTCATGTAGCCGTATCCGCCGTGCAGTTGCAGACAGCGGTCGGCGACGCGCTTCTGGAGTTCGGTCGCCCACCACTTGGCCATGGAGGCGTGGACGGCGTCGAGTGCGCCGTCCGTGTGCTCGGCGATGCAGCGGTCGACGAAGGTCCGGGTGACGGCGCACTCGGTGGCCATCTCGGCGATCTCGAAGCGGACGTGCTGGAGCTTCGCCAGCGGGCGGCCGAAGGCCTCGCGCTCCTTGACGTACCGGGTGGTCATCTCCAGGAGGTGCTCGGCCCCGGCGATGCCGGCGACGGCGATGGCCAGGCGCTCCTGGGCGAGGTTGGTCATCAGGTGCAGGAAGGCGCCGTTGAGTTCGCCGAGGAGGTTCTCCTTGGGGACGCGGACGTCGTGGAAGAAGAGCTCGGCGGTGTCCTGGGACTTCTGGCCGATCTTGTCGAGGTTCCGGCCGCGCTCGAAGCCCTCGGCGCCGCGCTCGACGACCAGGAGGGAGAGGCCGTGCGCGCCGCCCTCCGGGGTCGTGCGGGCGACGACGATCACGAGGTCGGCGAGGATGCCGTTGGAGATGAAGGTCTTGGAGCCGTTGAGGATCCAGTGGTCGCCGTGGTCCTCGGCGGTGGTGCGGATGCCCTGGAGATCGGAGCCCGCGCCGGGTTCGGTCATGGCGATGGCGGTGACGGTCTCGCCGGAGCAGAAGCCGGGCAGCCAGCGCCGCTTCTGCTCGTCGGTGGCGAGCGAGGTGAGGTACGGGCCGATGATGTCGTTGTGCAGGCCGATGGCGAGTCCGGGGGCGCCGGCCCGGGTGAACTCCTCGGCGAGGACGGCTCCGTAGCGGAAGTCGGGGTTGCCCCCGCCGCCGTACTCCTCGTCGACGGCGAGCCCGAGCAGCCCCTGCCGGCCGGCGGCGCGCCAGGCCTCGCGGGCGACGATGCCGTCCCGCTCCCACTGCTCGTAATAGGGCAGCACCTCCTTGGCCAGGAAGGTGCGGACGGTCGCCCGGAAGGCCTCGTGGTCGGCGGTGTAGAGCTGGCGCTTCATGCTTCGGTCTCCTGGATCTCCGGGGTCTTCGGGGTCTTCAAGGCGGGGACGGCCCAGTCGCGGGCGACGGCGGCGGTGTCGGCACCGGGCAGGGCGGGGCCCGAGCGGAGGGTGCCGGGGGTGACGGAGAAGCGGGGTGCGGGGGCCGGCTGGGTGAGGCCGGCGTGCTCGGCGAAGGTGGCGCGGGCGGCGAGGTGGGGGTGGCTCGGTGCCTCGCGCAGGGAGAGGACGGGGGCGACGCAGGCGTCGGTGCCCTCGAAGACGGACGTCCACTCCTCGCGGGTACGGCTCCGGAAGCGGTCGGCGACGGCCGCGCGCAGTTCTGGCCACCGGGCGAGGTCGCCGCGCAGGGCGGCGGCGTCCTCGATGCCGAGGACGCGGGCGAACTCCGCGTAGAACTGTCCTTCCAGGGCGCCGACCGCCATGTGTCCGCCGTCGGAGGTCTCGTAGACGCCGTAGAAGGGACAGCCGCCGTCGAGGAGGTTGACGCCCCTGCGGTCCTGCCAGCCGCCGGCCGCGAGCATGCCGTGGATCATGGTCGTGAGGTGGGCGGTGCCGTCGACGATGGCGGCGTCGACGACCTGGCCCTCGCCGTGCGCCCGCGCGTGCTGGAGGGCGGCGAGGACGCCGATGACGAGGTAGAGCGAGCCGCCCGCGTAGTCGCCGACGAGGTTGGCGGGGACGGTGGGCGGCCCGTCCGGGTCGGGGCCGATCATGCCGAGGGCGCCGGTGATCGCGATGTACCCGATGTCGTGGCCCGCGGTCGTGGCGAGGGGTCCGTCCTGGCCCCAGCCGGTCATCCGGCCGTAGACGAGCCGGGGGTTGCGCGCGAGGCAGGGCTCGGGGCCGACACCGAGGCGTTCGGCGACGCCGGGGCGGTAGCCCTCGATCAGGACGTCGGCGCGCGCGACGAGGTCGAGCACGGTGGCGGGGCCGTCCTCGGCCTTGAGGTCGACGAGGACGGAGCGCTTGTTGCGGTTGGTGAG
The DNA here is from genome assembly GCF_044456565.1 of Streptomyces sp. NPDC050842. Classification (NCBI taxonomy): domain Bacteria; kingdom Bacillati; phylum Actinomycetota; class Actinomycetes; order Kitasatosporales; family Streptomycetaceae; genus Streptomyces; species Streptomyces sp. NPDC050842. Next base: position 70,453 of record NZ_JBITGA010000016.1, read on the forward strand.
GTCGCGGGCCGGGTCGATGCCGAGGCCGGCTCCGCCGGGACGGTCGACGCGGACGACGTCCGCACCGAGGTCGGCCAGGAGCATGGCGGCGAAGGGGCCGGGGCCGATGCCGGCCAGTTCGACCACGCGCACCCCGGCGAGCGGGCCGTTCCGGGCGGTGTGCGTCGTGCTCATCGAGCCCCCAGGAGTGTGTGACACCAATGATGTAACACCGGAGATGCTAGGAACGTGTTCCACTCGGCACAAGCCCCCCGGCCGAGCAAGCGCTTGGAAATCGCCTCGGCGCGGAGTTCCGCTATTCTCCGCCGACGACAACCGCGCGCGGCGGCGCGGTACGGCCGAAATGAGGGGCTGGATGGAGACAGGGGCGGGCACCGGACGCGGGGCCGGAGCGGGAGCGGAGGACGCGGCGGGCGGGGAGGGACCCGAGGACGCGGCGGGCGGCGCGCGAGCCGAGGGCGCCACTCGGCGGCCGTACGACGTCGTGCTCTTCGGGGCGACCGGTTTCGTGGGCGGGCTCACCGCGGAGTACCTGGCCGAGCACGCCCCCGCGGAGTGCCGCTGGGCGCTCGCGGGGCGCAGCCGCGGCGGGCTCGAGGCCCTGCGCGAGCGGCTCGCCGCCCGGTGGCCGCACTGCGCGGAGCTGCCGCTGGTCGTCGCCGACGCCGACGATCCGGACGCGCTGCGCGCGCTCGCCGAGTCCGCCCGGGTCGTGGCGACGACCGTCGGCCCGTACGTCTGGTACGGGGAAGGTCTGGTCGCCGCCTGCGCGGAGGCCGGGACGGACTGTGTGGACCTCACCGGCGAGGCCGAGTTCGTGGACCTGATGTACGTACGGCACGACGCGCGCGCCCGCGAGACCGGGGCCCGGATCGTGCACGCCTGCGGCTTCGACTCCGTCCCGCACGACCTGGGCGCGTACTTCACCGTCCAGCAGCTCCCGGAGGGCGTACCGCTCCGTGTCGACGGCTTCGTGCGGGTCGGGGCCGCCTTCTCCGGCGGCACCTTCGCCTCGGCGCTGACCGCGCTCGGCCGGGGCCGGCACGTCCTGGGCGCCGCGCGCGAACGGCGCCTGCACGCGCCGAGGCTGGTGGGGCGGCGGGCCCGCGCGCCGCTGGGCAGCCCCCGGTTCAGCCGGGAGACGGGCACCTGGGCCCTGCCGCTGCCGACGCTGGACCCGCAGGTGGTGGTCCGCTCGGCCGCCGCCCTCGACCGGTACGGGCCGGACTTCCGCTACCGCCACTACGCCTCCGTGAAGACGCTCCCGGTGGCCCTGGGCGGCACGGCGGCCGTCGGCGCGGGTGCGGTGGCGGCTCAACTCCCTTCGGTGCGGCGCTGGCTGATGGAGCGTTACCAGCCGGGCCAGGGTCCGTCGGAGGAACGGCGTGCCCGTAGCTGGTTCTCGGTGCGGTTCGTCGGCGAGGGTGGTGGGCGCCGGGTGTTCACCGAGGTGTGGGGCGGTGACCCGGGGTACGACGAGACGGCCAAGATGCTCGCCGAGTCGGCGCTCTGCCTGGCCTTCGACGCGCTGCCGAAGACGGCGGGCCAGGTGACGACGGCGGTCGCGATGGGCGACGCGCTGATCGAGCGGCTCCGCGCGGCGGGCATCGGCTTCCGGGTGGCGCACCGAGGCTGACCCGCGCGGCGGATCGTGGCGGGCCCGGCGGATCGGGGCCGGTGGGCGCGGCGGATCAGGGCGGGCCCGGCCTCAGAACCGTACGAGGCGGAAGGGGTGGCCGGCCGGGTCGGCGTAGACGCGCCAGGCCGGGTCGCCGCCCCCGCCGTCGAGCGGGGTGGCCCCGAGGTCGAGGACGGCCTCCTCCGCGGCGGCCAGGTCCTCGACCCGCACGTCGAGGTGGAACTGCTGCTCGGGCGCGCCCCAGACGGGCGGCCGGTGGTCGGCCACGTCCTGGAAAGCGAGGACCGGGCCGGCGGCACCGCGCAGGATGGCGGATCCCTCGCCGACGGCCAGCCGGGGGTCGGGGCTCTCGACCTCGCCGCCGATCAACCGCTGGTAGAACAGGGCGAGTTCCCGCGCGTCGGGACAGTCGAGGACGACGCACCGCAGCCGCCCGATCATGCCAGGACCCAGTCGGCGACGACGTACGGCATGCCGCGCTCCGCGGAACGCGGCGGAACGGTAAGGGGTGTTGTCATGGAGGCCACTGTGCCGGGTGGGAACGCGGCGCGGTATCCGTACAGGTACTCAGGTAGCGGCTAGTGCTTCCTTGAGTGCCCTGCGGCAGAGGGAGTCGGCGTGGCGGGTGGTCTCGGGGATGCGGTAGCGCGGGGCGAGGTGGAGCGTGTGGGCGCAGGCGCGGTCGAGGTCGACCCGGTGGCCGACGGAGACGAAGACGGGCTTCACCCCGGCCTGGGTCCGCAGGGCCCGTCCCACCTCCTCGCCTTCGGCGAGCAGGGAGCTGAACTCACCGCGCTCCGGCCCGGGTTGCTCGTACGTGAAGGTGAAGGGGTTCTTGGCGACGCCGATGGACGGCCGCCCGGTCAGCACCCCGAGATGGCTCGCGAGCCCGAAGCGGCGGGGATGGGCGAGGCCGTAGCCGTCGCAGACGAGCAGGCCGGGGTCCGCGGTCAGGGAGTCGAGCGCGGCGAGCACGGTCGGGATCTCACGGAAGGCGAGGAGCCCGGGGACGTAGGGGAAGGAGACACGGCCGACGGCCGTGGCCTCCTCGACCACGTCGAGGGTCCGGGCGTCGAGGACGACGGCCGCGGCGGCGACGAGGTCGCGCTCGTCGTCGTAGGCCACGTCGAGCCCCGTGACGTGGCCCTCGCCGACGGCCGGCCCCGGCTCGTCGAGCACGATCCGCCCGCGCAGCTCCCGCTGGACGTCCCGTGCGGCGTCCTCGTCGGCGGGCCAGCCCGCCGGAATCCCGATGATCGTCATAGTGCGAGCCACCCTACGACCCCGGTTCCGCGACCCCGGTTCCGAGGGCTGGAACGCCTCGTCGGCGTCCGCCGGATGCCCGGTAGCCTGGCGATCATGTTCGTACTGGAATTGACCTACACCGCGCCCGTCGAGCGGGCGGACGCGCTGCTCGACGCGCACGTCGAGTGGCTGGACGCGCAGTACGCCGCCGGCGTGTTCCTCGCCTCGGGGCGGAAGAACCCGCGCGACGGCGGGGTGATCCTGGCCGCCGGGGTCGACCGCCCGGAGATCGAGGCGATCGCGGCGGCCGACCCGTTCAGCGCCGAGGGCGTGTGCGCGTACCGGATCACGGAGTTCTACGCGACCAAGACGGTCGAGGGACTCGCCCCGTACCGGGACCAGCTGCCCTCCTGACCATCGCCGTCGCCATCGCTCAGTCGCGCCCGAGGCGGGCGATCCGGCCCTTTTCGCCGGAGGCCCAGCACGACCCGTCGTCCGTGCAGTCCACCGTGTCGTACGAGCCGGTGTCGATCGTGCGCCAGGTGCGGCCCGCGTCGGTCGTCAGGTCGGTGCCGGTCGGGCCGACGGCGAGCGCGGCCGCCCTGCTGTGCGGGAGCCAGGCGACGCCGGAGCGGTAGGCCGGCGGCGGCGCGTCCGAGGCCCGCCAGGTGCGGCCTCCGTCCCTGGTGACCGCGGCGGCCTTCGGGGACGGCTGGTCCTTGCGGTAGTCACCGCCGACGGCGATGCCGTGCGTACGGTCGCGGAAGGCGAGGCCGAAGACACCCCGGGCGGGGTCCCCGGCCGGGATCGGCGTGGCGGTGGCGGTCCAGGTCAGCCCCCGGTCGGCGGAGTGGAGCACGCGGGCCGTGGCGCCGCCGCCCGTCGCGAGCCACACGTCCCGGGGTCCGGAGGACACCAGGCACTGGCCGCTCGCCGCGAAGCCGGCCTCGCCGGGGAGCGCGTCCGGCATGCCGGCGCTCGGCAGCACCCGCCAGGTCCGGCCGCCGTCGCCGGTGGAGAGGATGCGGTACTTCCCGTCGACGGGGTCGCTCATGGCGAGTCCGTGCCGCCGGTCGAAGAAGGTGACGCAGTCGTAGAAGGCGCGCGGGTCGGTGTTCCGGAAGGACTCGGTCCAGGTGGCGCCGCCGTCCTCGGTGCGCAGCAGGCGCGAGGCTTCGCCCTCCCCGATGGCGAGGACGACGGCCCGGCGGGCGTCGAAGGCCTCCACGTCGCGGAATTCGAGCTCTTCCGCGCCGGGCGGCGAGACGTCTCGCCAGCTCCGGCCGCCGTCCGTGGTGCGCAGCACCGTGCCCTTGGAGCCCGCGGCCCAGGCGGTCCTCCGGTCGACCGCCGCGAGCCCGCGGAAGCGGGCGTCGGTGCCGGTCGGTGTCAGCTGCCAGCCGGCCGCGGCCGTGGGGGTCTCCCCGGCACGCGCAGGGGCTGCCAGGCTCAGCGCGAGCGCCGCCCCGATCAGCCCCACCGACATCATTCGTCTCGTCTTCCCCATGGACGTCATGGCGCCGGAAGCTAGCGCCCCCGGGCGGTTCCCGTCCAGGGTGCGTCCCGGGTGCGCCCCTTGCCGGGCGTTCCTAGGCTGAGGGGCATGAGCGACCGTCCGGGCGAGCACGCGCCGACCGAGGAGAAGCCGAAGCTCAAGGAGTACGAGGGCGAGGGCATCACCGTCACTTTCGAGCCACGACGCTGTCTGCACGCGGCCGAGTGCGTGCACGGCCTGCCCGAGGTCTTCGACCTGACCCGGCGCCCGTGGGTGCTGCCCGACGCCGCCGAGCCCGGCCTGGTCGCCGAGGTGATCCGCCGCTGTCCCTCGGGGGCGCTCCAGTACCACCACCACCCGGCGGACGCCGCCGTCGCCGAGCCCCCCGAATCCCCCACCACCGTGCGCCGCACCCCTTCCGGCCAGCTCGTTCTGCGCGGGGACCTGCTCGTGACCGGCCCGCACGGGGACCGGCACGAGACCCGATTGATGCTGTGCGGCTGCGGCGCCTCCGCGAACCAGCCGTACTGCGACCACTCCGGCCCCTGTGCCGAGCCGGACGACGACGTCGCCGATCAGCGCTGACCTCGACCGCGTCCTTCCGGTGACGCAGGTCACGTGGTCCCCGAGTGCACGTTCCGGCCGTGCCGCTCGTCTTGCTTGGTGTGAGGTGCCCTGGTGTCGGGGAGACGCACAGGATCCGAAACCCGCGTGAGAGGAGCCGGTCTTGTCCGCCGTCATCGAGCATTCCGTCCAGGCCCGTCTGGTCGCATCCGTGCCCCGGATGGAGACGGTCCCCGCCACCCTGCGGTACGACCGCGAGGACCCGTACGCCGTCAGCATGGCCTTCCCACCACCGGCGACCCTGGAGGGCGTCGAGGTCTCCTGGGCCTTCGCCCGCGAGCTGCTCGTCCAGGGCGTCGAGCGCCCGGCGGGGGTCGGTGACGTCCGGCTGCGCCCGTACGGGTACGACCGCACGGTGGTCGAGTTCCACGCCCCGGAGGGGGTCGCGATGGTGCACGTCAGGACCTCGGAGTTGCGCCTCTTCCTGGAGCGCTCGGAGCACCTGGTGCCGGCCGGACGCGAGCACCAGTACCTGAACTGGGACCAGGACCTGGCGGCGCTGCTGCGCGAGCGCCCGTAAGCCGATTCCCTCGTAGAGCGTGCGCCCATGAATCGGGCGCCCGTAAATCGTTTGCCGCTGCCCGGTCGAGGTCGTACGGTCGTACCTGACCTTGTCGTCACTTGATCGGAGAAGGACGTTGCTCGTCTGAGGTTGCGAGACACCGCGCCGCGCGTGCCCACTGTGCCGCGTGTGCCGTTCTCGACCTCGGCGTACGAGCCGTTCTTTCCACAGCCCGCGCCCCGGTGTCTCTCGCGTCGCCCATTCACGCCCGCGCTCGCGCAACCGGGAGGCCTCCATGGCGCATCACCCCACGTTCATCACCTGTTCCTCACTCTCCTTCTCCTGGCCTGACGGCACCGAGGTCCTCGACGACTTCCGCCTCACGGTCGGCCCCGGCCGCACCGGACTCGTCGGGCTCAACGGCTCCGGCAAGTCGACGCTCCTGAAACTCCTCGCGGGAGAGCTCACCCCGGCTTCCGGCGCGATCCGGGTCACGGGCGAGCTCGGCTACCTGCCGCAGAACCTCGTCCTGGACACCTCGCGGCGGGTCGACGAGATCCTCGGCATCGCGGCGAAGCGTGCCGCGCTGCACGCCATCGAGGCGGGCGACCCCGCCGAGGAACACTTCACCGCCCTCGCCGACGACTGGGACGTCGAGGAGCGGGCCCGCGCCACCCTCGATCAGCTCGGGCTCACCGCCGTCGGCCTCGACCGGACCGTCGGCGAGGTCTCGGGCGGTGAGTCCGTCCTGCTGCGCCTCGCGGCGCTGCTGCTCGCCCGGCCCGACGTGCTGCTGCTCGACGAGCCGACGAACAATCTGGACCTGCACGCCCGCGCCCGTCTGTACGAGGCGGTGGAGGGCTGGTCCGGCGTCCTGGTCGTGGTCAGCCACGACCGTGAACTCCTGGAGCGCGTCGACCAGATCGCCGATCTCCGGGACGGCGAGGTCGCCTGGTACGGCGGCCCTTGGTCCGCGTACGAGACGGCACTCGCCGCGGAACAGGAGGCCGCGGAGCGGATGGTGCGGGTCGCCGAAGCCGACGTACAGCGCCAGAAGCGTGAACTCGGCGAAGCCCAGACGAAGTTGGCGCGCCGCAAGCGGTTCGCGCAGAAGAGTTACGAGAACAAGGTCGTACCGAAGATCGTGGCGAACGGCCGCAAGAGCGACGCCCAGGTCGCGGCCGGGAAGCACCGCACCCTGCACACGGAGCGGCTCTCCGAGGCCAAGGAGCGGCTCGACGCGGCGGTGGAGGCGGTACGGGACGACGACGAGATCCGCGTCGAACTGCCCCGCACCTCGGTGCCGCCGGGCCGCGAGGTCCTGTACCTACGCGACCTGGAGCTGCGGTACGGGGCCAGGGTCGACGGCGAGTTCGCGCTGCGCGGCCCGGAGCGGATCGCGCTCGTCGGCCGGAACGGCGCCGGCAAGACGACGCTGCTCCGGACGATCGCCGGGGAGGTGGAGCCGCTGTCGGGCGAGGCGGACGCGCGGGTACCGCTCCGCTTCCTGCCGCAGCGGCTCGACGTCCTCGACGACGGGCTGAGTGTGGTGGAGAACGTGGCCCGCTTCGCGCCCACGGCGACGGGGAACGCGATCAGGGCGCGGCTGGCGAGGTTTCTGTTCCGGGGGGCGCGGGCGGATCAGCCCGTGGGCACCCTCTCGGGCGGGGAGCGGTTCCGGGCGACGCTCGCGGCGCTGCTCCTGGCGGAGCCGGCTCCGCAGCTGCTGATGCTGGACGAGCCGACGAACAACCTGGACATGGGGTCGGTCCGGAAGCTGACGGCGGCCCTCGACGCGTACGAGGGGGCGCTGATCGTGGCGAGCCACGACGTGACGTTCCTGGAGTCGCTCGGCATCACGCGCTGGCTGCTGCTCGACGGTGAGCTGCGGCCGACGACGGCGGAGGAGGTCCGGGGAGTGACGGCGAGGCACTAGCGGGGCTTCGAGCCGCGGGGGTGGGGCATCGAGCCCGTGGGACGGGATGTCGAGGCATCGAGATGTCAGATATCAAGTGACAGGGTGTCAACGATGAAGTAAAGCCCAGGACTTGGTCCCGCCGCCCGGTGTCAGTACGGGGGCGAGCCCCCAGTCTCCACCGTGGGCGTCGACCGCCGCGGCCAGCAGCCACATGCTGCGGCTGCGGCGGTCGCGGCATTCCTCGGCGGCGGTGGGCGAGGCATGCACCGGATGCTGGTCGTAGAGCACGATCCGCAGCGCCTCGTACTGCCAGCGGACACGCAGGATCATCTCGCGGTCGGGTGTGAAGCGGTACGCCGCGGCGACGAGTTCGGAGGTGGCGAGGGCGGCGGTCTCGCAGAGGTCCGAGAGGCCGTGCCGGGTGAGGAGCGTGCCGACCGACTCACGGGCGAGTCCGGCACAGTAGGCGCCTCCGGGGAGGAGCATCGAGTAGCTGAGGTTCTCCGTGGCGGGAGGTATGGGCCCGGCCGCGACGGCGGACGGGAGGCAACGCAGTGCGCCCTTCATCGGGTTGCTCACATTTCTTGCGCATTGGGGGGGTACGCACACACGGTCACAGTCGCCCCGTGTGAGACTTGCGCTACCGACCGTAGCGCACGACCGGAGCACGGTGCTACTACTTGCGGGTAGTCGTGCCATTCCGGCCGAAACGGCAATCCGCGAGGGTCGTCGTCGTCACGCAACGAAAGGGGAGATCGCGCGTGCCACCCAGGAGCAGCCCGACCGCACGACAGCAGCGCCTCGGGAGCGAACTGCGCAAACTGCGCGAACAGTCGGGCATGTCGGCCCAGCAGGCCGCCGCCCTCCTGGGCGTCGACCGCACCCGTATCCCCAACATCGAGTCGGGCCGCTTCGGCATCAGCGCCGAACGCGTCCGCACCCTCGCCTTCAACTACGGCTGCCCCGACACGGCGCTCGTCGACCTGCTCGCCGACATCGCCCAGGAGCGGGACCGGGGCTGGTGGGAGGAGCACCGCGGACTGCTGCCGCCCGCGCTCATCGACATCGCCGAACTGGAGTACCACTCCTCGGAGTTGCAGAGCGCGGTCACCACCCACATCCCGGGTCTCCTGCAGACCGAGGAGCACGCGCGGGCCGTCTTCGACACCGCCGTCCCGCTCCTGCCGGGACCCGATCTGGAAGCCCGCCTCGCGCTGCGGCTGCGCCGCCAGGAGGTTCTGGACCGGGACCGGCCCGTGCTCTACGAGGCCGTGATCCACGAGGCGGCGCTGCGCATGCAGTTCGGCGGGCCGAAGGTCGCGCGGGACCAGCTGGAGCACATCCTGGCGTACGCCGAGCGGGACACCGTGACCGTCCGCGTCATCCCCTTCGCCGCGGGGGGTTTCCCCGGCGCGGGCCAGTCGTTCACCTATGTGGCCGCGCGCGTGCCGCAGCTCGACACCGTGCAGCTCGACTCCTCCCACGGATCGATCCTCCTCGACGCCGACATGAAGCTCCGCCGCTACCGGGGGCTCCTGGAGCGACTGCGCGGACTCGCCCTGTCCACGACCGAATCACGCGCGTTCATACGCACCATCGCCCAGGATCTGTGAAGGACCGCCCCACCATGAACGTCACGACCGACACCCCCCTCGCCGCCGCCCCCGTCGCCGCCGACATCGACTGGAACGAGGCCTTCTGCAGTGAGGGCGCGAACTGTTTCCGGTTCGGCCTCGACGACTCCGGCCGGGCCTACATCGGCTCGACCCTCGCCCCCGGCGAGTACGTCAGCGACTCGGTGGAGGCGCTCCGCGCGCTGATCTCCGCGGTGAAGGCCGGCGCGGCGGACCATCTCCTCTGAACCGTCTCCTCTGAACCGTCCGCTCCGAACCGTCTGCTCCGATCCGTCTGCTCTGCGTAGCCGGACGGGCGGCCGACGGCGCGCGACGGGGACGTGACCTGCATCTCCAGTACCGTGCCGGAGCAGCGCACATAACGGAACGTAACCGGACATCGTCCAGACGGGCTTGGCCGACGCCTTACGGAGCCTTAACCTACGGTCTCGTAACCTACGAATCCGTAGGTAATCCCGTATGCCCTTCTCTCCGTCCCCAGGAGTCCCCGTGACGCTCACCTCTCCCCACCTCGGCAGCTCGGCGGAGTGGACCGACGCGCGCCTGCTCTACGCGCTGGAAGAGGTCGTGGAGAAGGAGCTCAACCGGCACCTGAAGGTCACCAAGGACTGGATGCCGCACGAGTACGTGCCGTGGTCCGACGGCCGGAACTTCCCCGGCTTCTTCGAGGACGGCGAGGCCTGGGACCCCAAGCAGTCCAAGGTCACCGACATCGGCAAGATCGCCCTCGTGGTGAACCTGCTCACCGAGGACAACCTCCCGAGCTACCACCACGAGATCGCCAGCCTCTTCGGCCGCGACGGCGCCTGGGGCACCTGGGTGCACCGCTGGACCGCCGAGGAGGGCCGCCACGGCATCGTGATGCGCGACTACCTCCTGGCCTCGCGCGCGGTCGACCCGGACAAGCTGGAGCAGTTCCGGATGTCACACATGAGCGAGGGCTTCGAGTCCGACAACCGGCACTCGATGCTGCACTCCGTGGCGTACGTCGCCTTCCAGGAGCTCGCGACCCGCATCTCGCACCGGAACACCGGCCACCAGTCGGGCGACCCGGTCTGCGACCGGATGCTCTCCCGCATCGCCACCGACGAGAACCTGCACATGGTCTTCTACCGGAACCTGCTGGGCGCGGCCTTCGAGCTCGCTCCCGACCTGACCATGATGGCCGTGCGGGACGTGGTCGTGAACTTCCGGATGCCCGGACACGGCATGCCGGGCTTCGAGCGGGCGGCGGCGCAGATGGCGATCGGCGAGATCTACAACATGCGCATCCACCACGACGACGTCCTCCAGCCGGTCCTGCGCTTCCTCAAGGTCCTCCAGATCGAGGGGCTCGGCCCGGAGGGCCTCCAGGCCCAGGACGAGCTGGGGCTGTACATGAACGGCCTGGACAGCGAGGCCAGCAAGTTCGACGAGAAGCTCGCGGCCCGCAAGGCCCGCATGGCGGCCCGAGCGGCCGGCTGATCCACTCTTCGCACGCCCGAAAAGGAGCGCGTGCGGCTCAGCGGCTGCCCTGCTGCCGCTTGAGCCGCACGCGCTCCTTTTCGGAGAGCCCGCCCCACACCCCGAAGCGCTCGTCGTGGGCCAGTGCGTACTCCAGGCACGCCACGCGCCCCTCGCACGCCCCGCACAGCTGCTTGGCCTCGCGCGTCGACGAGCCGGGGGCCGGGAAGAAGAACTCGGGGCCCGCCTGGGCGCACAGGGCGTTCTCACGCCAGGAGAAGTCGGGAGCGGTCAGCACGTCGGTATCCGTCTGCATGACCCACACGTTGCCTGCCGGGCGTAAACAGGCCATCAACGTTCGATCAATGGCGGATACCCAGGGCCGGGAGGACCGTCTCGGCGACCCGGTAGGCCTCCTCCAGGAGCGGGTTCCCGGACAGGATGAACGTGTCCACGCCCAGCTCCCGGTATTCCTGGAGGCGCTCCACGACCTGGGCCGTCGAGCCGACGACCGCCGTTCCCGGGCCGGGCCGGAACAGCCCCATGCCGGGCCAGAGGTTCGGGTGCACCTCCAGTTCGCGCGCCCGCGCGGGGACCCGGCCGCCGTGCTGCCGGAACTGGCGCTGCCAGCCGACGCCGTCCTCACCCGCCCGCCCGCCGAGCTGCCGGGCGTACGTCGCCTCGCTGGTGACGTCGAGCAGCCGGTCGGCCGCCGCCCAGGCCTCGTCCTCGGTGTCGCGGACGATGAGGTGGAGCCGCAGACCGATCCGGAGGGTACGGCCGTGGGCCGCGGCCCGGGCCCGTACGTGGTCGAACTTCTCCTTCAGCAGGTGCGGGGGCTCGCCCCAGGTCAGGTAGACGTCGACGTGCTCGGCGGCCATCTCGATGCCGGGTGCCGACGAGCCGCCGAACCACAGCGGGACGTGCGGTTCCTGGACGGGCCTGAGGTCCCGGAAGGAGGCGCCCGCTCCCTTGAGGTCGTAGAAGCGGCCCTGGTGGTCGAAGACCTCCCCCGCCGTGAGCCGCTTGACGATCGACCAGTACTCGGCGCTGAGTGCGTAGCGCTCGTCGTGCTCGACGTGGAGCCCGTACTCGCGCAGGGCGGCGGTGGAGCCGTTGACCACGTTGAAGCGGAGCCGGCCGCCGAAGAGGTTGTCGAAGCTGAGCGCCATCTTGGCGAGCAGGGTCGGGGCGATCAGGCCCGGATGGACGGCGAGCAGCGGCTTGAAGCGGGTGCTGGTGGCGGCCGCGAGTGCGGAGCCGAGGGGCCAGACGTCGTAGAGGTCGGTGGCCAGCAGCGCCCCTGTGTAGCCGAGGCGCTCCACGGTCCCGGCGAGGTGCGTGAGGTAGCCGAGATCGACGGAGCGCCGGCCGGCCGGCTCCCACGGGTAGGCGCCTTCGCGCGGGATGATGTACCAGAGGACTTCGGGTGCGGGGGTCGTCACGGTGCTCAGGCCTTCCGGGGCAGCGCGTCGGCGACGGTGATCGCGCGGTCGATGAATCCGGTGCGGTGGAAGATGTCCGCCGCCTGCTGCTGCTCGGCGATGAACTCCTCGGTGACCGGCTCGATCGTCCAGGGCAGGGCGCGCAGCGCGGTCTCCCAGTCGTCGGCGGTGCCGCCCTGGTCGGCGGCGGCGATCTCGGCGGCCTCGCGCGGATGCGCGGCGGCCCAGTCGTCGGCCCGCCGGAGGGCGCGGGTGAGCGCCTCGACGAGCTCGGGCCGCTCCTCGGCCAGGTCACGGCGGGCGAAGAACACGGACCGGTCGGTGATGACCTCGCCGGTGCGGACCAGGGTGCGCAGTCCGCCGGTGCGGCGGGCGGCGGCGAGCTCGGCGCCCTGCGCGACCCAGGCGGTGATCTCACCGGAGCGGAGCTTCGCCTCGCTGGCGGAGTCGCCGCGTACGGGCGTGATGTCGGTGGCGTACGAGAGGCCGGCGTCGTCCAGGGCCTTGGCGACCAGATGCGTCTGCCAGGAGCCGACGGCGAGGTGGACGGTGCCGCCCTTCAGGTCGGCGACGGTACGGACCGGGCTGTCCTCGGGGACGAGGAGGGCGCCGTGGTCGGGGCGGGGCGCCGAGACGGCGGTGTAGACGATGTCGTGGCCGGCGGCCTGCGCGGTGACGGGCGGGGTGGAGCCCGTGCCGCCGAAGTCGATGGTTCCGTCGGCCAGGAACGCCCCGGTACGGACTCCGTCGGTGTACGGGTGCCAGGTCACGGTCTCGCCGAGGGCGGCGAGCTCCTGCTCCGCGTAGCCGAGGCGGGAGAGGTGGTAGAGGGAGGGGTTGCTGCGGTGGACACCGATGGTGACGGTCATGAGACGGCTCCTTCGAGGGGGGCGGGGACGGCGGTGGGTGCTTCCTCGGGCGCGTGGACGCCGAGGTCGGCGAGGAGGCGGCGGCGCAGGGCGACGAAGGCGGGGTCGCCTGGGTCGCGGGGCCGGGCGACGGCGACGGGGACGTCGGTGACGAGCCGCCCGTCGCGCAGGACGGCGACCCGGTCGGCGAGGCGTACGGCCTCGTCGACGTCGTGGGTGACGAGCAGGACCGCGGGGTGGTGGACACGGCGGAGCTCGCCGACGAGGTCCTGCATACGGAGCCGGGTCAGCGCGTCGAGCGCGGCGAACGGCTCATCGAGGAGCAGGAGCTCGGGCTCCCGGACCAACGCCCGTGCCAGCGCGACGCGTTGGGCCTCGCCACCGGACAGGGTGGCCGGCCAGGCGTCGGCGTGCCGGTCAAGGCCGACCTCGGCGAGGGCCCGCAGGCCGGTCGCCCTGGTCGCCGCCCCGCGCGGCAGCCCGACGGTCACATTGCCGAGGACCTTCGTGGAGGGGATGAGCCGGGGCTCCTGGAAGACGATCGTGCGGGCGGCGGGGACGAGGGCCTCTCCCCCGTCGGCGCCGTCGAGGCCGCCGAGGATGCGCAGCAGGGTCGTCTTGCCGCTGCCGCTCGCCCCGAGCAGGGCGAGGAACTCGCCGCGCGCGAGGGTGAGGTCCAGGCCGTCGAGGACGGGGCGGGTACCGAAGACGCGGCGCAGGCCCCGTACCCGTACGGCCGTGGAAGCGGACGTGGTTGTGGACGTGGACGTGGTTGTGGACGTGGACGTGCTCATCGGGTTCCTCCTCCGGGGCCCGCCGTGCGCCAGGGCATGAGGATCCGCTCCAGTCCGCGGACGAGGACGTCGGCGGTGAGGCCGAGCAGTCCGTACACGAGGATGCAGACGGCGAGGATGTCGGTGCGGGCGTAGCTCTGGGCCTGGGACATCAAGTAGCCGATGCCTTCGGTGGCGTTGATCTCCTCGGCGGCGATGAGCGCGATCACGCTCAGCGTCATGGAGAGCCGGAGTCCGGCGAGGAGCGAGGGCAGTGCGCCGGGCAGGACGACCTGGCGGACGATCGCGAGGCGGCCGAGGCCGAAGCTGCGCATGGCCTCGACGAGCTTGCGGTCGGTGTTGCGGACGCCGCCGGAGGTGGAGACGTACATGGGGAAGGTGGTGGCGACGGCGATGAGCAGGATCTTCGCGGTCTCGTTGATGCCGAACCACACCATGAAGAGCGGGACGAGGGAGAGGAAGGGGATGGTGCGCAGGGTCTGGAGGGAGGAGTCGAGGAGCTCGTCGCCGAGCCGGGTGAAGCCGGTGGTGATGCCGAGGGTGAGCCCGGCGGCAAGACCGATGACGAGTCCGATGCCCGAGCGGGTGAGGGACGTGGCGAGCGCGTCCGGAAGCTGACCGTTCCCCCACAATTCCCCTACTGCTGTGACGACTTGGGGTGGTGACGCGAGCACGTCGGGGGTGAGGAGGCCGGTGGCGGAGGAGATCCACCACAGGGCGAGGAGGGCGACCGGGCCGAGGGCGCGGACGGTGAGGGAGCGGGTGCGGGAGCGGGGTCGCCGGACGGGCGGGCGGGGCGCGACGAGTCCGGTCGCGGTGGCGGTCGCGGTGGCCGTGGCCGTCGTCGTCGCCTTGACCTCCTCGATCGCCTCGGCCTCCTCGATCGCCTCGGCCTCCTCGGCCGCCTTGGTCGCCTCGGTCGTCACGCTCGTCATGACAGCTTCTCGATGTCGAGGAGATGGGCGGCGATGTCGACCTTGCTCGGGGTGACCTTCTGGTCGGCGTAGAACCCGGCGACGGTCTCGAAGCGCTTGATGTCCTCCGCGCCGATCGGGTCGACGGTGCCTCCCCTGCGGGTGAAGCCGATCTGGACCTCCTTGGCCTTGCCGTTGACGGCCGTGGGGCCGGCGTCGGTGAAGACGTTGAGGTAGGCGGCCGGGTCGCTCTTCTCCTTGGCGCTGTTCTCGTGGAGGTAGCGGTAGAGCGCCTTCACGACCTCGGGGTGCTGCGCGGCGAAGTCCGAACGGACCGCGTTCAGGCTGTAGTTGTCGGATCCGATCGCGGTGCCGTCGGCGACGAAGTGCGCCTTGCCGGAGCCGATCTCGGCGACGGCGTAGGTGGACCAGACGGCCCAGGCGTCGACCTGGCCCGCGTTGAAGACGGCGGCCGTCTGGTCGGGGCGCAGATAGACCCGCTCGACCTTGTCGGCGGGGACGCCTGCCCGGGCGAGGGCCTTGAGCAGCAGGTACTCGCCGGTTCCGCCCTTGTTGACGGCGACCTTGCGGCCGACGAGGTCCTTGACGGAGGCGATGTCGGAGCCCTCGCGGACGAGGATGCCCTCGCCGACGGGGTCGGGGTCGGTGGCCGTGAAGAAGGCGAAGCCGGGGCTCTGGGAGAGGGACGTGATGCCGGAGGTGATGGAGCCGGTCGCGATGTCGAGCTGGTCGGCGTTCATGGCCTGGGCGGCGGGGGCGAAGGGGCCGGCGCTGCCGGTCCAGGCCACCTTGGCGCCGACGGCGGCGAGCGCCTCGTCGAGGCTGCCGTCCTTCTTGCCGCGGGCGAGCACGCCCGCGTTGCCGGGGTCGGGGATGCGGACGGTGACGGTGCCGTTCGTTCCCTTCGACGCTTCCGTTCCCGTGGCGGCGCCGCAGGCGGTGACGGTGGAGAGGGCGGCGAGGGCCGCCAGAGCGGCGAGCGGGGTGAGTGAGCGCATGGCGGTCGTCCTTCTCGGAGGCGGGTCGGGAGGGCTGGAGCGGGCGAGGCGGCGGCGCTTCGCGGTTACGGGACGGGGTGCGGGGACTGCCGAAGGGCGGCGGGGGCGAGGAGGCGGGCGCGGCGCAGGGGCTCCGGGTCGGCCCAGGCCCGTACGTCCACGGCCTCGGGCAGGAAGCCGTGCGCGCGCAGCGCCTCCTCCTGGCGGGCGAGCAGGGCGAGCCGGCCGGCCGACAGGTCCGGGTGGAGGGTGCGGTGGGTGCCGGGCCGGTAGGCGCCGGCGACACCCTCGGCGCCCGCGCCGGTCTCGGCACCGAGGATGCGGGCGACCTCGGCGGGCTCGTCGGCGGCCCAGTCGGCGGCGCGGAGCAGGACGGCGAGGAAGCGGGCCACCAGCTCGGGATGCTCGTCCAGGAGGTCCTGGTGCACGGTGAGGGGGCGCGGGGTGCCGTTGTTGACGCGGTGCGCGGGGTCGGGGAGCTCGTCGAGTTCCACGGCGACCTCGGCTCCGGCGCGACGGGCCGCCTCGACGGCGAGGGCGCCCTTCACGTACACGGCGTCGACCTCGCCCCGGCGCAGTGCGGCCAGCTCGGCCGCCCACTGTCCGGAGTACCCGTCGGCCGGTACGTCGACGAGGACGGCGTCGGCGAGTCCGTACCCCGCCGAGGCGAGGACTCCCTCGAAGCCGCGCAGGGCCATGGCCCGCCAGAAGTCGATCGGCACGGAGTGGCGAGGCACGGCGAGCCGGAGGCCGAGCAGGGCGGCGGCTCCGCGGATCGGGGAGCCGGGGGCGACGAGTACGGCCTGGCGCTCCTCGATCCAGGTGAGGCCGACGAGTCGGGTGCGCTCGCCGCGTGAACGGGCCCACAGCGCCGGCACGTTGCCGCCCTCGCGGAAGAGCCCGGGAAGAGCGTGGGTGAAGTGGGCGGCGCGGTCGGCGCCGGGTTCGGCGTCCTGGAGGGAGCGGACGGCGATCCCGTCCGGGGCGAACTCGCCGGCCAGCCAGCCGCGGTCGGCGGCGACACCGGTGGCGGTGGGGACCGGGCAGCGGGTGAACCAGAGCGTGTCGGGGACGCGGGCAGGGGCAGGGGTCATGGAGGGATTCCCTGGGTGTGGTGGGGCCGGCGCACAGGGGGCCGGGCCGCTCAGTGGCGTGGTGGAGGCGAGGACGCGCGTCGGAAACGCGGCGCGAGGAACGAACGGGCCGGTACGCAGGTCACCGGTGACAGGTCACAGGCCGCAGCGGAAAGAACCCGTGTCAGCGGGAGTGGGGCCGGCGCGGCGAGCGCGTCTCTTCAGGAACCTTCGCCGCCGAGCCGGTGAGCCGGAGGCGGGGTGCGCAGGGCGACGGCGTACGGACGGCTCAGCGACAGGTCGCGGCGGCGACGCGCGCCAGGTCTATGTGGCGGCGCCGGGTGAGTGCGGGAGCCTCGGGAGAGGCGGCGGGAATGGAGCGTGCGGTACGTCGTCCGTTCATCGCGGGCCTGCTCCCTTCGCGTCGTCGCCGCTGTGGTGTGTTGGCCGGAACCCTGCCACGGAAGTTCGGCCCCTCACAACTCGACTCCCACGATGTGGGATTGCGTATGAACAGAGTGTTTCCGACCCCGTCTCCCGCCCGATTCGGCTCCCGCCATGTGGGAGCGTGGGAGCCCGATCACCCACGGGGAGCGAACCCTATGACGACCGAGGCCGGCATCGCCCGACCCCCGGCGGGCGCCCAGGCGGTCCGCCGCGCCCTGGACGTGCTGCACTGTTTCCACGACAACGGGCCCGATCTGAGCGCCTCCGACCTCGCACGCCGGCTCGCGCTCTCCACCTCCACGGCGCACCGGCTGGCACGGACCCTGCTCGGCGCGGGCTTCCTGGAGCAGGACGCCCGGACCGCCCGCTACCGGCTCGGTCCGGCGATGACGGAGCTGGGCCGGCTCTCGTACCACCAGCGGGGGCTGCACCTGGCCACGCCCGAGCTCGCCGATCTGGCCGAACGGACGGGCGCGACGGCGGACTTGGCGCTGCGCAGCGGCCCTCACGTGGTGATCGTGGCGGGCGGTTCGGTGACGCCGAAGGTCGGCCTGCGCCGGCCCCTGCACTCCACGGCGCTCGGCAAGGTGCTGCTCGCCTGGCCCCGCGCGGGCGAGGGCGGCCCGCGCTCCCTGCCGCCGCTGCCCGCGTTCACGGAGCGGACCATCGTCGAACCCCCGGCTCTGACCGCCGAGTTGGCCCGCGTGCGGGAGGCGGGGTACGCCCTCAACGACGGCGAGTCGGCCCACGGGGTACGGACCGTGGCCGTACCGGTTCTGGAGCGGGCGGGGCACGCGCGGTTCGCGCTCGCCGTCCGCGCGACGCCGGAACTGATCACCGACGCGCGGCTCGACTGGTACCTGGCGCAGGCACGGGAGTGCGCGAGGGCGCTGGAAGTCCTGCTCCTGGCCCCGACGGAACGGCGGGACCCCGGAGACCGCACCTGACGACCCCCGCCCCCCACCCGCCAAGTAGGACACAATCCGTCCTACTTGCCGCCTAGCGTTCGTCGCGAGTGGCGGCGCGGACGAAGCCTCGCCGCCCCGCGCGGACGAGGAGTGAGCGACGTGACGATTCTGGTGACCGGTGCGACGGGGACCCTGGGGCGCCGGGTGGTCGAGGGGCTCCGGCGCGAGGGACGGAAGGTGCGGGCCCTCACCCGTACCCCGGCGGGGGCGAGCCGCCTGCCCGGGGACGTGGAGGTGGTGGGCGGCGATCTCACCGACCCGGGGACCTTGAAGTCCGCTTTCGACGGGGTGTCCGCCCTGCACCTGCTCGGAGCCACCGGCTACGACCACGCCCCACTGCGGACCGGCCCGCAGCTCATGGCGATGTGCGCCGCGGCGGGCGTGCGGCGGCTGACGGTCCTCGCCCCGGACGAGGGCGGCGAGTTGGAGCGGGCGGTCCGGGCGAGCGGCCTGGAGTGGACGTTCGTCTGGCCGATCGACCTGATGGCCAACACCCTGGGGTGGGCGGACACCGTTCGCGCCACGGCGGAGGTCCGCGAGCCGTACGCGGGGCGGCGGACCGCCTCGGCCGACGAGGCGGACGTCGCCGACGTGATCACGGAGCTGCTCGTACGGGGTGGTCACGCGGGTCGGCGGCTCGTCGTGACGGGGCCCGAGGCCCTCGCCCCGGCCGACAAGGTGGCCGCGCTCGCGGCGGCGACCGGCCGCGAGCTCCGCTTCACCGACCTGACCGACGACGAGGCCCGTCGCCAGTGGCGGGCCGCGGGATGGCCCGAGGAGGGCATCGACTTCATGCTGCGCATGTGGGCGACCGTGCCCGCGTCGGCGGCCGAGGTGACGCCGGCCGTCGAGCAGGTCCTCGGCCGTCCGCCCCGGAGCTTCGCCCAGTGGGCGACGGTCCACGCCGCCGCCTTCCGCGCCTGACCGCGAGAGGTGCGGCACGCCCGTACGCGCAGATTTCCGCACGGTCGTGCGTTCAGTACGATGGGGGCATGAGCGGCAGCACGGGAAGCACCACCACCGGGACCGGCACGCGCGCCGGCTCCGGTACCAAGACGGACGGACGGGTCGAGCGCGGCAACCAGACGCGACGCCTCGTCCTCGGCCGCACCATGGACATCGCGTCCGTCGAGGGGCTCGAAGGCCTGTCCCTCGGCCGGATCGCGACCGAGCTGGAGCTGAGCAAGAGCGGTGTCTTCGCGCTCTTCGGTTCCAAGGAGGAGCTCCAGCTCGCCACCATCAGGGCCGCCGTCGCCGTCTTCGCCGAGCAGGTCGTCGCCCCCCTGAAGGACGTGCCGCCGGGGGCATCCCGTGTGCGCGCGCTGTGCCGGAACTGGCTCACGTACTCCTCGGGGCGGGTCTTCTCAGGCGGCTGCTTCTTCTACGCGGTCTCGGCCGAGTTCGATGCCCGTACGGGTCCGGTGCACGACGCCGTGGCCCGGGCCCGCATCGACTGGAACGCGTACATGGAGCGGAGCCTGTCGGAAGCCCGCGCGGTGGGCGACTTCACCGAGGACCTGGACGTGGAGCAGCTGGCCTTCGAGGTGATCGCCCTCATGGAGGCGGCCAACGCGCAGTCCGTGCTGCTCGGCGACACCCGCGCGTACGGTCGCGCCGAGCGGGGCGTCACGGCCCGGCTGCGTTCCTCGGCCACGGAGAAGGGCCGCGAAGCCCTTGTCGATCCGGCCTGACCCGCACACGTGCAAGGCTCCTTCCTCTCACGCCCCCGCACTCCCCGCATCCCGGGCCAGCCGCCCGGCTACGGCGCACTCGCCGATCGAGTGAGGGCGGGGTGTCGCTCGCGCGCGCGACCGGACGCACCCGCAGGGTGAGCGCGTCGGACGGAATCGTCGGCAACCCGCCTCCGGTCCGCTCCGGCCCGTGAGAGGAGCGCGTATGTCCGACTCGGACACTCCGCCAGGCGCCCGCCGCAGACCCGCCCTGCGAAGAACACTCACCTCGATGGCCGCCCTCGCGGCCTCGCTGGCCACCGCCCTGGTGCTGCCCGGCGCCGGACTGTCCTCCGCACCCCCCGCGTACGCCGACAGCGCGGGGGCACGGGACATCCGTACGGCCCCGCCGGGCACCGTCCTCACCTGGGGGAACAACGCGCGCGGTCAGCTCGGCGACGGCAGCACCGCCGGGTCGAGCAGCATCCCGGGACGAGCCTGCGGAAACGCGACCTGCACCACGCCGCTCGGCAAGATCGTGCAGGTCGCGGGCGGTGATGACCACAGCATCGCCCTCCTGGAGAACGGTTCTGTCATCAGCTGGGGCGCCAACCTCAGCGGCCAGCTCGGTGACGGCACCCACACCGACCGCACCACGCCCGTCAAGGTGTGCGCCGTCGGCGAACCGGCGCCGTGCACGTCCTTCCTGGACGGCGTCGTCGCCGTCGCGGCCGGCGACGTCCACAGCCTCGCGCTGCTCACCGACGGGACCGTCGTGTCCTGGGGCAACAACGGCTTCGGCCAGCTCGGCGAGGGCAGTGCGGTCAACCACGAGACGTCGCCGGTCCGGGTCTGCGCCGTGGGCGGGACCGCCCCGTGCACGTCGTACCTGAGCAATGTCACCAGCATCGCCGGTGGATACCAGCACAGTCTCGCGCTGCTCTCCGACGGCCACGTCCGCTCCTGGGGCCTCAACGACGACGGCCAGCTCGGCGACGGCACCACCATCTTCCGCACCTCCCCCGTGCCGGTCGCCAGCCTGTCCGACGTGGTCTCCGTCGCGGCCGGCACCGTTCACAGCATCGCGGCGCGGAGCGACGGCTCCGTCTTCACCTGGGGCTCCGGAGCGGCCCTGGGCGACGGCACCGGCGCGGTGGCCACGACCCCCGTACAGGTCTGCGCGCTGGGGCAGTTCGCGCCCTGCGGCGCCTTCCTCTCGGGGGTGAGGTCCGTGGGGGCCGGCGCCTACCACAGCCTGGCGGCCCGCAGTGACGGCACCGCCCTCGCCTGGGGGTACAACGCCAACGGCCAGCTCGGCGTCGGGGACACCTTCGTACGACTCGTCCCGGTCCAGGTGTGCGCCCCCGGCGGCTGCGCGGGGGTCCTGACGGGCGTCACCGCCGTCGCCGGAGGTCCGAACGGCCTGCACAGCCTCGCGCTGCGCTCCGACGGCTCCGTGCGCGCGTGGGGTGCCAACGCATCCGGCCAGCTCGGCGACGGCACCAAGACCGAGCGCCACACCCCCTTCCGGGTCTGCGCCATCGGCGAGACCTCGCCGTGTCTCCGGTACCTCGAAGGCATCACCGCGATCGCCGCCGGCAACACGCACAGCATCGCCGTGTTCCGGCCGCTCGCCGACCTGGCCACCTCCATCGCGGCGAGCCCTGAGCCGGTGGCCGACGGGGGGATCCTCACCTACACGGTCCGGGTCCGCAACCACGGCCCGAACGCGGCGCAGGACGTGGTCCTCACCGACAACCTCCCGGCGAACGTCCGCTTCACCTCGGCCACGCCGTCCACCGGCACGTGCGACACCCCGCCGGCGGGCAGTACGGACACCGTGACCTGCCGCTTCGGCACCCTGGCCAGCGGCGCGACGGCCACCCTCACGCTCAGGGTGATGGTGCGCTCGACCGGGGCCGTCACGAACGGGGCCTCCGCGACCGGCACCACACCTGATCCCCGGTCCGGCAACAACTCGGCGACGATCACCACGCCGTTGGACTGACTCCGTCGCGTGTCGTGACCGCCGGTTCCGTGGCGGAGCCGGCGGTCGCGAAGTCCACCGCCTCGGCCACGACGCCCGGATCCGTGAGGATACGGCGGTGGCCGAGGCCCTGGGTGACGACGAGCCGGGCCCGGTCGCCGTGGGCGCGGGCCAGGCGGCGGCCCTGGACGACCGGGACCATGTCGTCGGCCTCGTCGTGGAACAGCAGGACGGGGAGGTCGAGTTCGGCGGGTGACCCGTCGGCGTCGAACCGGTCCCAGATCCCGGGCTCGCCGGGCGCGACCCGTCGCTCGACATGGGCGCGCATGCGCCGGATCACGAGCTCGTCCACGCCGAAGCCGGCCCGGAAGCCCGCAAGGAGCATGGTGAAGGAAGAGACGCCGCCCAGCCCCACCAGGCGATCGGCGCGGACGCCGTCGCGGAGGGCGAGGTGGGTGGCGAGGACGCCGAAGGAATGGGCGACGACGGCGTCGAAGTCCCCGTGCGCGGCGTGCAACTCCCGGATGATCGCGCGGTATTCGATGATGTTGCTCGCCCTGCCCGAGGACTCGCCGTGGCCCGGTGCGTCGAAGGCGACCGGGCTGTAGCCGCGCTCGATCAGCGCCTCGGCGAAGGCGGTGAGCCGTGAGGCGCGCGAGGACCAGCCGTGGACGAGCAGGACCGGCCTGCGCCCGTCGCCCCAGGCGTACGTGACGACGTCCTTGCCCCGGACGCGGAGGCGTTCCGTACGGGCGGCGGCGAAGAGCGTCTGCTCCTCGGGACGCTGCCGGGCCCGGCCCAGCGGGCGGACGAAGAGGTGGAAGGCCAGGCGTCCGGCCGGTCCTGGGGCGACGCGGGCGGCGGTGTTCAGGGCGGTGCGTACGAGCGGAGCCATCGGGTACATGCCGGGATCTCCTCGGTCGGCCAGGATGTGCGAAAAATGTTAGCACGACCGTTCGTGTTGTTTTAGGATCGGAGAGACAGAGCGGGCCGGCCCCCACCCGGAACGGGTCGGCCCGCCCTGTCACGCCTCTTCGGAGGGTTCCTTCTTCGCGCGGCTCGGCTGGACCCGCTTCGGTTCGCCCGGCATCTTCGGGTACTCCGGCGGATACGGCAGGTCGCCGAGCCCGTGCTCCGCCTCGTCCCGCCGGGCCAGTTCGAGCAGGGACTCCAGGCTGAACCGCTCACCGTCCATGTCGGCGTGGACGTCGCCGAGTTCGGCGTACCGGACCTGCATCGTCCTGATGTCGAAGTCGCGCGGCACGGCGTCGTCGATCTCGTCCCACCGCAGTGGCGCCGAGACGGGCGCGTGCGGGCGCGGACGTACCGAGTAGGCGGAGGCGATGGTCCGGTCCCGGGCGGTCTGGTTGTAGTCGACGAAGATCCGCTCACCGCGCTCCTCCTTCCACCACTTCGTGGTGACCTGCTCCGGCATCCGTCGCTCCAGCTCCCGGCCGCAGGCGATGGCCGCCCTTCTGACCTGCGTGAAGGTCCAGTCGGGCGCGATCGGCACGAAGACGTGGATCCCGCGGCCGCCCGAGGTCTTCGGCCAGCCGCGCAGTCCGTGCTCGTCGAGGACGGAGCGCAGCTCGTGGGCGGCGCGGACGGCGTCGGCGTACTCCGTGCCGGGCTGCGGGTCGAGGTCGATGCGGAGTTCGTCGGGGTGGTCGGTGTCCTCCCGCCGTACGGGCCAGGGGTGGAAGGTGACGGCGCCGAGATTGGCGGCCCAGAGCACGGCGGCCGGCTCGGTGGGGCACATCTCGTCGGCGGAGCGGCCGCTGGGGAAGGTGATGTGGGCGGTGGGGATCCAGTCGGGCAGGTACTTCGGGGCCCGCTTCTGGAAGAAGGACTCGCCGGTCACCCCGTCGGGGTAGCGCTCCAGGGTGGTGGGCCGGTTCCGCAGGGCGCGGGTGATGCCGTCGCCGACGGTGAGGTAGTAGGTGACCATGTCGAGCTTGGTGTAGCCGGGTTCGGGGAAGTACACCTTGTCCGGGTTCGAGACCCGCACGGTCCGGCCGCCGACTTCCAGTTCCATCGCTGCTGCCTTGCCTGCCATGCCGGTCAGCCTAGGGTTCGCCGACAAGTCCCGCATACCGGACAATCGACCCATGGATCTGCCGGTGATGCCGCCCGTGAAACCGATGCTCGCCAAGTCCGTGAAGCGGATTCCGCCCGGGATGCAGTACGAGGCGAAGTGGGACGGCTTCCGCGCGATCGTCCATCGCGACGGGCCGGAGCTCGTCATCGGCAGCCGCACCGGCAAGCCGCTGACCCGGTACTTCCCCGAGCTGGTCGAGGCGCTCGCGACCCGGCTGCCGGAGCGCTGCGTGGTCGACGGCGAGATCGTGATCGAGCACGACGGCCACCTCGACTTCGACCGGCTCAGCGAGCGGATCCACCCGGCCGACTCCCGGGTCCGCATGCTCGCGGAGACCACTCCGGCGCGGTTCGTCGCCTTCGACCTGCTCGCCCTCGGGGACGAATCCCTGCTGGACGTGGGGATGAGCGAGCGGCGGGAGGCCCTGGAGCGGGTTCTCGACGGGGTCGACGCCCCGGTCCATCTGGCGCCCGCGACCCGGGACGTCGAGGTGGCCGCCCGCTGGTTCGAGCAGTACGAGGGGGCGGGGCTCGACGGGGTGATCGCCAAGCCGCTCGACCTGCCGTACCGGCCGGACGCCCGTCTCATGTACAAGATCAAGCACGAACGGACGGCCGACGTGGTCGTGGCCGGCTACCGCTTCCACAAGAGCGGGCCGGTGGTCGGGTCGCTGCTGCTCGGCCTGTACGACGACGTTGGCGTCCTCCAGCACGTCGGCGTGTGCGCCGCCTTCACCGCCGCCCGGCGCGCCGAGCTCGTCGAGGAGCTGGAACCGCTGCGCATGGATCCGCCGGACGGGCACCCGTGGGCGGCGTGGACGGACGAGTCCGCGCACGAGGGCGCCCGGCTGCCGGGTGCGCCGAGCCGCTGGTCGGGCAAGAAGGACCTGTCGTGGGTGGCGCTGCGGCCGGAGCGGGTGTGCGAGGTCGGGTACGACCACATGGAAGGCGACCGCTTCCGCCACACGGCCCAGTTCAAGCGCTGGCGCCCGGACCGGACGCCGGAGTCCTGTGGCTACGGGCAGTTGGACGAGCCCGTCTCGTACGACCTGACGGAGATCCTCTCGTAGGGCACGTCGCATACGACGAGCACGCACGGAATCACCGTGGGCGGAAGCCGCCGGAACCGCGAGTGAGATGGTTCACATTCCGCGGCCCGCCACCTCCACCCAACACCCCCTCATCGAGAAGATGTTCGACGAACGTCTTCTCGATGCGCGGGCTTCGCCGTGCCGCGCAAGAGCCGCCGACCACCCCCGCACCTGCGGGAACGCAGCAAGGCGGTGCCGGCCGCCGGCGCACCTCCCGCTCCCCAGCCGGGAGTCTTCCCCGCCCGCGGGGCCTCCCGTCGTCACGCCGTCGCGACAGCCCCGTGCCGGAACCCGAACGGCGATCCGGTACGTATGGAGGTGGAGACACTCCGCACCCTCCCCGGACCCACAAGGACTGCCCCGTGATCGCCTCTCCCTCGCCCCTCGTCCCCGTACCGATCCCCGACAGCGTGGCCGCACTGATCGGCGCCTGTCTCCCGCTGCACGTCCTCCAGGCCGAGGTCGACGCGGACTGCGCGGCGCGCGAGGTGTACCGGTTCCGGGGGCCGCTCTGCGCGGAGGACCGGGCGGACCGCGAGCACGCCCTCGCGGCGCTGGCGCGGGCCAACAAGATCCTCGCCAAGCACCATCCCCAACTGCCTGTCACCCCCTGACCCAGTACACCTGTTCGGCCGTCCCCCGCATGCACGAGGCCGGTGGCGGTGTGACGCTGCGAAGGTGACCACGACCAGCGACGCAGTGCCCGCGCCCCCGGCCGCCACGACCGAGCCACCCGTGCTCGACAAGCGCCGCCGCAACATCGTGTTCGGCACGATCATGCTGGGCGTCCTCCTCGCCGCCCTCGACCAGACGATCGTCGGCACCGCCCTGCCCACGATCGTCTCGGATCTCGGCGGCGCGGCCCACATGTCATGGGTGGTCACCGCCTATCTGCTCGCCGAGACGGTCGCGACCGTCCTCGTCGGCAAGTTCGGCGACCTGTTCGGCCGCAAGGTGATCTTCCAGATTTCGGCGATCATCTTCATCACCGGCTCGTTCCTCTGCGGGCTCGCCACGAACATGACGCTGCTGATCGTCTGGCGCGGTCTCCAGGGCATCGGCGCCGGCGGCCTCATGGTCACCTCGATGGCGCTCATCGCCGATGTGATCCCGCTGCGCGAACGCGGCAAGTACCAGGGCGCGATCGGGGCCGTGTTCGGTGTCTCCACCGTCATCGGCCCGCTCCTCGGCGGACTGTTCACCGACCATCTGAGCTGGCGCTGGGCGTTCTACGTCAATGTCCCCATCGCGATCCTGGTCGTGATCGCCGCCGCCCGCACGATCCCCTCCGTACGCTCCGCGAGCCGCCCCGTCATCGACTACGCCGGCATCGCGTTCGTCGCCGCCGGCTCCAGCGCCCTGATCCTCGCGACCAGTTGGGGCGGCAACGAGTACGCGTGGACCTCCGGCGTCATCATCGGGCTCTTCGCCGGCGGCCTCCTCGCACTCGCCCTGTTCTGCTGGGTGGAGACCCGGGCGGCCGAACCCATGCTGCCCATGCGGCTGTTCGCCAACCCGGTCTTCACCGTCTGCTCCGTGCTGAGCTTCGTCGTGGGCTTCGCCATGCTCGGCGCGATGACCTTCCTGCCGACCTATCTCCAGTACGTCGACGGGGACTCGGCGACCGTCTCCGGCATCCGCACCCTCCCCATGGTCGTCGGACTGCTCATCGCGTCGATCTTCAGCGGCAACGTCGTCAGCAAGACGGGCCACTACCGGATCTTCCCGATCGTCGGCTGTCTGGTGATGGGCATCGGCCTCTTCCTGCTCTCGCTCATGGGACCGGAGACGGGCACCTGGCTGGAGTCGCTCTACATGTTCGTACTCGGCGTCGGCATCGGCCTGTGCATGCAGGTCCTGACCATCGCCGTGCAGAACACCGTCGACTACGCCGACCTCGGCACCGCGACCTCGGGCGTCACCTTCTTCCGTACGCTCGGCAGCGCCTTCGGAACCGCCGTCTTCGGCACGATCTACGTCAACGCCCTCACGCCCAACCTCACGGCGGGGGTCGCCGACGCGGCGGCGATCGCCGGGAGCCTCGGCATCGACCCGGCGGGTCTGGCGCAGGCGGCGCAGAGCCCGGCCGGGGTGCACGGCCTGCCCGCCGAGGTCGCGGAACCGATCGTGCACGCCTACGCGGACACCCTCCACACCGTCTTCCTGTGGACGGTGCCGGTCGCCGCGATCGGGTTCGTCGTGGCCCTCTTCCTCAAGCAGGTGACGCTCCGCGACTCGGCCCGCGCCGCCGCACCGGACATGGGCGACGGGTTCGCCTCCCCCACGATGTCCGGCGACTCGGCGAAGCTCCTCGAACTGTCCGTCGGCCGGATCCTCCGCACCATCGACTTCGACACCGCCCGGCGGATCGTCGGCTCGTCCGACACCCGGCTCGACACGGCGGGAGCCTGGGCGGTGATGCAGGTCGAGCTCTTCACCCGGACGGTCGGGCACGCCAGCCTCGGCCTGATCGCGGCCGGGCGGCGGGTGCCGCCCGAGGTGATCCTGCCGGTCTTCGACCGGATGGTCGACGAGGGCTTCCTCACCCGGGACGGCAACCTGCTCTCGCACACCCCGGCGGGCGAGCGCGAGGCGGGGGTGATCACCCGGGCCTGGGGCGACTGGCTCTCCGACCGGATCGAGCAGGAGCGCGGCCGACCGAGCGGTCCCGAGCTGCGGGTGGCGACGGACGCCATCGCGAAGAAGATCGTCGCCGAGGACCTGGCGAGCGGACTCCCGGGGCGCCGGACGGAGGACCGGGCCGTATCCGTGACGCGGTGACGCGGTGACGCCGCCGTCGCTGCTCGGTGAAGACGCCGAGCGCCATCCGGTGAAGACGGCTGGTGCTATTCGGTGACGTCGCCGTCCACGTACACCCAGGCACCCTCGTGGCGGGCGAAGCGGCTCCGCTCGCGCATCGCGCCGGGCTCGCCGCCGTGGACGTAGCCCGCCGCGAAGGTGACGGTGCCGTGCTGGTGGAAGGCGGTGCCGTCGGTGGTCTCCTGGATCTCCAGGCCGGTCCAGCGCAGCGCCGGGTCGAAGCCGACCTCGCCGGGGCGGGTCTCCGGCGCCCAGGTGCGCAGCAGGTACGCCTCGTCGCGGACGACGAAGGCGCTGTAGCGGGAGCGCATGAGCAGCTCCGCCGTCGGCGCCGTGCCCGCCGTTCCGCTGTGGAGACGGCCGCAGCACGCGCCGTACGCGGCATCGAGGCCGCAGGGGCAGGGGGAGTCCGCGGTGACGGCCGGGGACGTACGGGGACGGGTCTTGCGTCGGGACATGCCGCCATTCTCCCCCACGCCGCGGGCCCGGCCTGATCGGCACGACACCCCCAGGGGCGCGCGGGCCCCGCGCCCGACATGTGGACGGCGCCGTGGACGCCCGCCCGTCGTCCCGCTGTCGGCGGGGTGCGCGCGAGTAGCGTACGGGCATGAAACTGACGATTCTCGGAGGCGGCGGATTCCGGGTGCCGCTGGTGTACGGCGCCCTCCTCGGCGACCACGGCCAGGGGCGGGTCACCCACGTCACCCTGTACGACCTCGACGAGGGCCGCCTCTCGGCCATCGCCAGGGTGCTCGTGGAACAGGGCGAAGGGGTGCCGGACGCGCCCGTGGTGACGGCGACGACCGACCTCGACGAGGCGCTGCGCGGGGCCGACTTCGTGTTCTCCGCGATCCGGGTCGGCGGCCTGGAGGGCAGGGCGGCGGACGAGCGGATCGCCCTCGCGGAAGGGGTGCTCGGCCAGGAGACCGTCGGGGCGGGCGGTATCGCGTACGGCCTGCGGACCGTGCCCGTCGCGGAGCACATCGCCCGCAGGGTCGCCGCACTCGCCCCGGACGCCTGGGTCATCAACTTCACCAACCCCGCCGGGCTCGTGACCGAGGCCATGTCCCGGATCCTCGGCGACCGGGTCGTCGGCATCTGCGACTCCCCCGTGGGCCTGGGCCGCCGCGTCGCCCGCGTCCTCGGCGCGCACCCCGACGAGGCGTGGATCGACTACGTGGGCCTCAACCACCTGGGCTGGCTGCGCGGTCTGCGGATCGGCGGTCGTGACGAACTCCCCCGGCTCCTCGCCGACGAGGAGGCCCTCGGGTCCTTCGAGGAGGGCAGGCTGTTCGGCCCGGAGTGGCTGCGCTCACTCGGCGCCGTCCCCAACGAGTACCTGCACTACTACTACTTCAACCGCGAGGCCGTGCACGCCTACCGGACCGCGGAGCGCACCCGCGGCGCCTATCTGCGCGACCAACAGGCCGGTTTCTACGAGGAGATGGGCAAGCCCGACACGCCCGCCCTGGACACCTGGCACCGGACGCTCGCCGACCGTGAGGCCACCTACATGGCCGCCAACCGCGAGGCCGCCGGAATCGGCGAACGCGACGAGGAGGACCTGGAGTCGGGCGGTTACGAGAAGGTGGCGCTCGCCCTCATGCGGGCGGTCGCGCGCGACGAACGGGCCACGCTCATCCTCAACGTGCGCAACGGCTCCACGCTGGCCGCGCTCGACGCGGACGCCGTCATCGAGGTCCCCTGCTTCGTGGACGCGAACGGCGCGCACCCGGTGTCGGTGGCCCCGCTGCCGTACCACGCCGTCGGTCTCGTGACCGCGGTGAAGGCGGTGGAGCGGGAGGTGCTCGCCGCGGTGGAGAGCGGCTCGCGGGCGACGGCGGTCAAGGCGTTCGCCCTGCATCCGCTGGTCGACTCGGTGTCGGTGGCGCGACGCCTGGTGGAGAACTACACGGCGGAGCACGCCGGTCTGGCCTATCTGCGGCACTGAGCGGCACCGAAGCGACGCGGAGGATTCACGGATCCGTCGTGGTGCAGTACGGCTGACGAACATCTTTACGGGATCAGGGGCGCGGCCTAGGCTCGCGCCCCATGACCTCACAGCGTCGCAAGGGAGCACGGAGAGGCCTGGCCCGCCTCGTCGCGGTCTGTCTGCTGGCCGTCGGACTCGTGGGAACGGGACCGGCGGCCGCCGAGACCCCGACGACGGCCGACGGGCCGGTCGTCGTCCCCGTCCAGACGACCGGGCCCGCGGACCGGCGGTTCAACCTGGTGTTCATGGGCGACGGCTACACGGCCGCGGAGATGCCGGCCTTCCGGGCCGACCTCGAGCGGCATCTGAACACGCTGTGGAGCATCGAGCCCTTCGCCTCGTACCGCTCGTACGTCAACGTGTGGGCGGTGGAGGCACCTTCGGCCCAGTCCGGCGTGGACTGCGACCCGGGCCTGGCGGCACCCGCCCGCGACACCGCCCTCGACATGGGCTTCTGGGGCGGCTGCAACCCGGACAGCGTGCAGCGACTGCTCACCGTCGACAGCGCGAAGGCCGGCGCGCTCGCCGATCTCGTCCCCGGCACGAGTCGCGCCAATCGGCAGATCGTCGCCCTCGCCCACAGCTCCACCTACGGTGGCGCGGGCGGGAGTTACGCCACGGCGTCCGGCGGCAACGCCCTGTCCTCCCTCATCACCCCGCACGAGATAGGCCACTCGCTCGGCGGCCTCCAGGACGAGTACGACTACTACGCGCGCGGCGTACCGGGCGGGACCTACTCGGGACCGGAGCCCGGCTCCACGCACCACACCCTCCTGACGGAGGTTCAGATGCGGGAGCAGCGGGCCAAGTGGTGGCGCTGGCTGGGCGAGGAGAGCGAGTCGGGCGGGGTCATCGGCCGCCACGAGGGCGGCCTGTACAGCACGAAGGGCGTCTGGCGGCCCAGCCGGCACTCCCTGATGAAGACCCTCGGCTACGCCTTCGACCAGGTGGAGCGCGAGGTGATGGTCCGGGCGATCTCCGCGAAGGTCGACCTGGTCCAGGACCACACGCCCGACAGCGCGCCGATCGGCGCGGACCGGACCGTGTGGGTGGACACCCTGCACCCGGTCGGTGGTGAACTCGCCGTGACCTGGCGGCTGGACGGGCGCGACCTCACCACCCGCGGCGCGCGCACGATCGACCTGCGGAGGCTGGACCTCTCCCCCGGCACGCACACGCTCACGGCGACGGTCACCGACCCGACGCCCTTCGTGCGCGACCCGGCCGTCCGCGCCTCGACGGCGCTCACCCGCACGGTCGACTGGACGGTCGACACCTCCCTCACGACCCGGAAGACGCCGGTGAAGGCCGCGTTCACCGGTCACACCCCCACCGGGGACCCGGTCGGCGCCCGGACGGTCGTCCACGCGGACACCACACACCCGACGGACAGCACCCTCGCCGTGCAGTGGCGCCTGGACGGCCGAACCGTCCACCCGGCGGGCGGCAAAAGCCGCAACGACCGTGACCTGGACCTGGGTTCACTGGACCTCACGCCCGGCACGCACCGGCTGACGGCGCGCATCCCGGGCACGGAGGAGCAGGTGAGCTGGACGGTCGACGCGCGTCCGGCCACGTCCTCGTACGAACTGTCCACGCCTCTGCGCACCGTGCGGCGCCCCGGGCTCCCCGTCGAGTACGTCTACGACGGGCCGTTCACGATGCGGCTGACCGCGCGCGACGACCAGGACGGCGCCGTGGTGAGCCAGTTCCGGGTCGACGGCGACGGCTGGTACACGTACTACGGCTGGCCGACGGACGCCGACGCGCCCTTCCGCTTCTCGCCGAGCGGTACGGTGATCGACGACCTCGTGTACGGGAAGCTGGGCCGGAGCCGGGCGGTGCCGTGGGACGACGCGACCCCGGACTACGGCACGCACACGGTCGAGTACCGCACGATCGACGCGGCCGGGAACGTGAGCCGGGCGCGGAGCTTCCGCGTGACGCTGGTCGCCCCCCTGGCTCCCTAGCCCGCGCGCCCGCCGATCGCCCGGGCGCAGGCGAAGGCCCGCGGACCTCCCCTCGGTCCGCGGGCCTTCGCGCGCACTGTTCAGAGACCTCGTCAGGGCTTGCGGGCCACGGCGGCCCACCCCGGGATCGGGTCGTCGCCCTGGACCGGGACGGGCTCGCCCAGCTCCGGGTGCCACTCGGCGGTGAGCGAGACGCCCGGCTCGACGAACTCCAGGCCCTCGAAGAACGCGGCGAGTTCGTCGCGCGAGCGGGGCCGCAGGGTCAGTCCGCGCGCCTTGTACATGGCGCTCGCCTTCGCGGCGCCCTCCGGGTCGAAGTCCCCGGTGACGTGGGAGAGGACGACGTAGCTGCCCGGGGCCAGCTTGTCGACGAGCTTGGCGACCAGGTCGTAGGCCCCGTCCTCGTCCCCGACGAAGTGCAGCAGGGCGAGCATCGACAGAGCGATGGGCTTGTCGAAATCAAGGACCTTTCCGGCCCTTTCGAGGATGATCTCGGGCTCACGGGCGTCCGCCTGGATGTACTCGGTGGCCCCTTCCGGGGTCGAGCGCAGCAGGGCGGCCGCGTGCGCGAGCACGATCGGGTCGTAGTCGCAGTAGACGATGCGGGACTCCGGCGCGGCCCCCTGCGCGATCTGGTGCAGGTTGGGCTCGGTCGGGATGCCCGTACCGACGTCCAGGTACTGCCGGACGCCGTGGGCGCTGAGCCAGCGGATGGCGCGGTGCATGAAGGCCCTGTTGACTCGGGCCATGTCCCGGCCCCGGGCGTCGACGGTGAGCAGCTGCTTCGCCATCGCCTCGTCGACCGGGTAATTGTCCTTGCCGCCCAGGAACCAGTCGTACATGCGTGCCGGATGCGGCTTGCTGGTGTCGATCCGTACGGATGCGGGGTCCTGGGTCATCGGCTCTCCTGGTCGGGACGAACGAGTGGCACTTCAGCAAGAGTTACGCGACGGAGCGGGCGAGGCGGAAGGGTCAGGTGAGCAGAAAGTCAGCCTGACCGGATTTGGCCCCCTGGATGAAAGCGGCGATCTCCCCGTGGGTGTAGATGAGCGCGGGTCCTTCAGGGTCTGCGGACTGTCGCACGGCGACTCTGCCGTCGGCCAGCTTCATGGCCTCCACGCAGTTGCCCCCGTTCCCGCCGCTCCAGGGCTTGTGCCAGCCATCGGCACCGAGCTCAGCGGCGGGCATGCCGTTGTATATGCGATCCATTCACAGCTCCTTGCGGAGATCCCGGAGAATCTCCTTCGTGCGTTGTGCAGTCGCGGCCTGAGCCGCCATGCGGTCCATGACCTCCAGGTGGGATGCCACCTCGGGGCGCGCGTCGAGATAGACGGCGCCGGTCAGGTACTCGCTGTAGACCATGTCCGGGAGTTCGGGCATGGCGAAGCGGAAGAGGACGAACGGTCCGTAGGTGCCGGGGTGGTGGCCGGACGCGAACTCCGCGATCTGCAGGGTGACGTTCGGCAACTCGGACGCTTCGAGCAGCCGGTCCAGCTGGTCGCGCATCACTTCGGGCCCGTCACCGACCGGTCGGCGGAACACCGTCTCGTCCATGATCACCCAGAACTTCGGGGCGTCGTCCCTCGTCAGCAGGGACTGGCGCTCCATCCGTAGGGCTACATGACGCTCGGCGTCCTCGTCCTTGCCGGCATCGCTGCCGCCGACCGCCCCGCTGCGCAGAATGGCTCGGGCGTAGGCCTCGGTCTGCAGGAGACCGGGGATGAACTGGGGTTCGTACGCGCGGATGAGGCTGGCCGCCCCCTCCAGGCTCACGTACATGGAGAACCAGCCGGGCAGCACGTCGTGGAACCGCTGCCACCAGCCCGGGAGGTTGGCCTCTTCCGTGAGGGCGACGAAGCCCTCGGCCTCGGCGTCCGTGATCCCGTACTCCTTCAGCAGGAGTTGTACGTACGGGACCTTCAGTGCGACCTCGGCCGTCTCCATGCGCCGGACGGTGGCCGGGGCCACCCGGAGGATCTTGGCCGCCTCTTCCCTCTTCAGGCCGGCACGCTCCCGCAGATCCTGCAGACGCCGGCCGAGAACGACCTGTCCCACCGTGGGGGCGGACCGCGGCTCGCTCACTCTCAGACCTCCCCGACGCACTGTTTCGACGAGTGTGCCACGAAGCCGGGCCGTAGAGAACACAGCACTCTGCAATTTTCAGAGTGCCACTTGCCAAGTGTCCGAGTCAGGAGGACAGTGTTCCGGTGAACCAGTACACGCTGCCGCCGTGCGCCACCGCGCCACGGGGGCAGCGCCGTACGGCAGTCCTGCCCACTGTTGTGAGGAACCGGTCGTGGCTTCTGGTAACGCGCAGCCTTCAGGTCTCATGAGCCCTCGAGTCATGGCCCAGCGCCCG
This sequence comes from Streptomyces sp. NPDC050842, assembly GCF_044456565.1. NCBI lineage: Bacteria > Bacillati > Actinomycetota > Actinomycetes > Kitasatosporales > Streptomycetaceae > Streptomyces > Streptomyces sp. NPDC050842. The sequence continues at coordinate 104,469 of NZ_JBITGA010000016.1, forward strand.
GAACCCCTGACAGACACCGGCACCCGCACCGATGGCGTACGCCGCTTCGCGTTCGAGCTCCCCGCCCTGACCGCCTCGGTGGCGCGGGCCCGCCGACTCGCGGAGGAGCGGCTCATCCTCTGGGGCTGCGGCCCCGGCATACGCGACACGGTCGCCCTGGTCGTCTCGGAACTCGTCACCAACGCCGTCGTCCACACCGCGAGCGGCCGGGTGGTCTGCGAACTCCGCGAGGGCGAGGACACCTTGCGCATAGCGGTACGCGACGAGGGCGGCCCTGCGGGACCGCGGATGCGCGACTGCGGCGAGGACGAACGCGGCCGCGGACTGCTCATAGTCGACGCGCTGTGCACCGCCTGGGGCGCCGACCGCACCGGGCACGGCACGGCGCAGATCGTCTGGGCGGAGCTGGCCCACGGCATGGGGGAACCGTGCTGAGGTCGGTGGCCACCCTCCTGATCCCCCGGTCGGCCCGCAGGCCCGCGGAGAGCACGACGGTCCCGCGCCAGCGCGGTGCCTCGGACCCCAGGGGACCGCACGGCAGGGCACTCGGCTCCACATCGCCCGGCTCCGGCACCCTCGACTCCCCGGAACTCGGAGCGACCCGCCTGACCGTCCCCGCCGGCCTGTACACGGGCCTCGGCTGCGACGCCGTCGGCGTCCCGGCCCGCTTCGGCTTCAAGATCCTCTCCCGCCTCCCCGCCAAGGGCTGCGTCTACGCCGACACCGACTGGTGGTGGTGGCTCGTCCCGGCCGGCTCCGACCTGGACCTGACCTGGCCGCTGCCCGCCTGTTACGCACCCGGCGCCGAGGTCCCGGACCGCGGGCCCCGCCTCGTCCACCACCCCGACGGCACCTCCCCCTACACACCGCCGATCCCCCTCTACCTGCTCGCCTGCCAGCTGACGGGAATCGCCCCCGCCTGGTCCACGCCCCCGGCGCCCCCCGTACGCAGTGCGCTCTGACACTCAGGGGCGATGACCGCATAGGCTCGGGACCATGTTCACCCCGCAGGGCCCCAGCCTCCGCGAGCTGACCGTCCAGGCCCTCTCCTCGGTCGAGCACGGTTACGACCTGCTCGCGAACAAGTTCGACGCGACCCCTTTCCGCACCTCCGACCGCCTCCTGACCGCGGTGGCCGACACCCTGGAGGAGCTCGGCCCCTTCGACTCGGGGCTCGACGTCTGCTGCGGCACCGGCGCCGGACTCGGCGTCCTCCGCTCCGTGTGCGCGGGCCGCGTCACGGGCGTCGACTTCAGTACGGGCATGCTGACCCGGGCCCGCCGCGCCCACCCGACGGCCACCCTGGTCCGCGCGGACGCCCTGGCCCTGCCGTTCGCCCCGGTCTTCGACCTGGCCGTCAGCTTCGGCGCCTTCGGCCACTTCGTCCCGGACGCCCAGCGCACCCTCTTCACCCAGGTCCACGCCTCACTCCGCCCCGGCGGCACCTTCGCCTTCCCCCTCCCGGCCCCACCCCGGGTCGGCTCGCGCCTCTACTGGACGCTGTGGGGCTTCGACGCCACGATGCGCGTCCGGAACGCTCTATGGCGCCCGCGGTTCGTCATGTACTACCGCACCTTCCGCCTCACGGACGTCCGCACCCGCCTGGAAGAAGCGGGATTCGACGTCTCCCTGACCCCGATCGAACCCCTGGGCAGACAAGACGACGGCAGCCCCCACTGCCGCCTGGTGGTGGCCCGAAAGCGCGCCGAGTGATCTTGCCCGAAACCGCTGGCACGGGCGTCGTGCACCCTGCCAGAGTCGGGGCATGGCTGAGGAGAAGACCGAGGACCTGTCCGTCGCCGCGCTGGTGCGGCAGCGCTGGGGCACGGCGATGCCCGGTCCGCTGCTGCCCCGCTTCGACGAGCCCGGCTGGAGCTACGAGGAGCAGGTCCCACACCCGTGCCCCGACTGCGCCGGACCGCTGCACACTCTCCGCAGGCCCTACGAGTCGGGCGGCCGGATCTACCGGTACGTCGCCCTCGTCTGCCCCGCGTGCCCCCGGGCCCTCACCCTCACCGACCTGGGGCTGAAGACATACGACCAGCTGGGGGCCGCACCGACGGCGACCGGCGGTTCCGTGACCGCGCCCCGCGCCCACCGGGGAGGGCCACCCCTCACCGTCCCCGCCCCCAGGCCACCGCGGGCGACCTCGCCGGCAGCGGCGGGCACATCCCACGGCGGATGGCCGGACGACCTCCCCGTGCCGGAGAGCCCCGAGCGGCGTGCCCTGCTGTGGCACAAGGTGACGGACCCCGTGTGGCGCCCGTCCGCCGCCGCCGTCAAGGCCGCCGACGACGTACGGGTGATCCTTCCGGAGGGGCCGCGCTTCAGCGCCCTGCGCACCCACCTGACCGAGGAGGCCGTACCGTTTCGCACCGCGCGGTACTGGATCGAGTCGGAGCACATCGGCACGCTCAATGACCTCGGCGGCCCCACGGACCTGGTCGCGCATCCCGTCCGAACGACCGGGGCAGTCTCCACACCGGTCACCGGCCCCGGGTCCCACGCCGCCCGGGACTCCTTCGCAGGGCAGTGGGACACCCTGGAGGACCTGCCTCCGGGCACGGCCGGCGACGCCGGGTACGTCCCCGTCACCGACCTGATCCCCACGGACTGGGCCCGGCTGCTCCCACACCCCCGGTTCAACCCCGCGCAAGCCGACGCGGTACCCGCCGTCCTCGCGGACGACGCCCCCCTGGTCGTCGTCGCACCCACCGGCGCGGGAAAGACCCCCATCGGCATGGTCGCCGCGCTCAAGGCCCACGCCTCCGGGCGCAAGGCCGCCTGGCTCGTCCCCCAGCGCTCCCTGACCGACGAACTCGACCGCGACCTGGCCCTGTGGCGCGACAACGGGCTGGTCGTGGTCCGTCTCACCGGGGAGTTCGCCGTCGACGCCGAGCTGATCCGGACCGCCGACATCTGGGTGGCGACGACCGAGAAGTTCGAGTCCATCTGCCGGACCGGCTCCCTGCGCGACGCGCTGGCCGAAGTCGGCTGCCTGATCGTCGACGAGATCCACCTCCTCGGCGACCCCAGCCGCGGAGCCGTGCTCGAAGCACTCCTCACCCGGGTACGCAGGGACACCGCCCAGGTCCGCATCGTCGGGCTCTCCGCCACGGTCGCCAACGCCGACGAGGTCGCCGACTGGCTCGGTGCCCGGCTGCTGCGCACCGCCTGGCGGCCCACGCGGCTGACCTGGCAGCTTCCCGTCCTGCCCACGGCCGAGGCCCGGAGCTGGACCGAACGCGCCGCCCTCCGCACCGCGGCGACGGTCGGAATCGCCCGCGACATCGTCGCCGACGGAGGCAGCGTGCTCGTCTTCTGCGGCAGCAAACGCCGGGTACGCTCGACCGCCCTCGCGCTCGCCGCTGACCGCGGCGTGCCCACAGCCGGTGTCGACGCCGACGACGCCGACACCGTGGAACGGCTCTGCACCAAGGCGGGCGTACGGCTCCACTACCGCGACTGGCCCTTCAAGCGTGAGGCCGAACGCGCCTTCCGCGCACGCGAGGCCGATGTCCTCGTCGCGACCTCGACCGTCGCCGCGGGCGTCAACCTGCCCGCCCGCGCGGTCGTCGTCGCCGACACCACCATCGGGCAGGAACGCATGGAGGTGTCGATGGTCCAGCAGATGTTCGGCCGTGCCGGCCGGGTCGGCGCGGGCGAGCGCGAAGGCTGGGCCTTCCTGCTCGCCGAGGAGAACGAACGCGCCCACTGGCAGGCGCGGCTCGCGGTCGGCTACACCGTGCGGTCCCGTCTTGACGAACGTCTCCCTGACCACCTGCTCGCGGAGGCGGTCCAGGGCAGCGTGACGTCCCTCGCCGACGCCGAGGAATGGTGGGCCGAGTCCTTCGTCATGCATCAGGGCCACGACTCCCACGACCCCGTGCACGAGGCCGCCGCCTTCCTCGCCACGGCGGGGCTGCTCGCCCCCTCCGAGTCCGGGCCGGACGCCGACGCCGGCACGAGCGCCTGGCGCCCCACCGCCCTCGGCACGCTGACCAGCCGCTTCATGGTCGACGCCGAACTCGCCTCGGAGATCGGCTCGGTCCTCCGGCGCGTGCCCGAACCCGACTCCCCCGACGCCGCCGAGGACCTCCTCGCGGACGTCCTCAGCACCCGGCTGCCCGCCCTCGAACAGGCCCCGTTCTCCGACCGGTCACGCCGCGCGCTGATCGAAGTGCTGCGCAGCGGCGCTCTCGGAAACCACGACGCACCCCAGGCGGACGGCACGGAGGAACCCCCGCTGATCGCCGGAGACCTGGCCCGGGCGGTACTGCTCCTGATCGCCCACCAACCCCGGCTCTTCCGCACCCACTCCGGCTACGTCCTCGGCATCCCGGTCGAAAGCATGACCAACATCTTGGAGGAAGCCCGCCGCTACCTCGGCTGGCTCGGCGCCCAAGGCCCCCTCGGGACAGTGCCTCCCTGGGTCGCTGTGGTCGCCTCGGACCTCTCGCAGCGCATCCGCTGGCGCTCCCTCGGCCCCACCCGCGGCGCGGGCCGCCTCCTCTGGATCTGCGAACGCATGGCCACCGCCCCCTTGGCCCCGCACCTGGTCCCCCGCCTCTGGCGCGCCGCCCTCGACCTCGGCCTCGGCTCACCCGACTGGCCCGGCACGACACCCCCTCGCGACTGCGCGCTCTCCCCCTCCGCCTACTTCGCCCTGCTCGCCGAACGCGCGACAGGCCTGACTCCCGACCCGGCGGCGTCCGGCTGCGGCGACGTCGTCTTCACCCGCGGCGACCGCCTGGCCTCGGGCTGGCTCGCGTCCTACAACTCCCTGTGACCCATGGTGGTCCGTGCCCGGTGTCGTGGGTGACGACCACGGCGCCGGAGTCGTCGGCGATGGCCGCGGTCAGGGGAGCTGGGGGAACCCCGGCCTGTCGTCCTCCGCGCAGCGATCAGGCCTTCTTGACCACGCTGGACTTGAGCTGCATCGCGCCGAAGCCGTCGATCTTGCAGTCGATGTCGTGGCCGTCGACGCCGTCGACCAGGCGGATGTTGCGTACCTTGGTGCCCGCCTTGATGCCGGACGGGTTGCCCTTGACCTTGAGGGCCTTCACTACCGTCACCGTGTCGCCGTCGGTGAGCACGTTGCCGACGGCGTCCTTGATCACGCGCTCGCCGGCCGCGGCCGTACCGTCACCGTCCGTCGCGCCGTCGGCCGCCGGAACCCACTCGTGGCCGCACTCCGGGCACACCACCAGGTCGTTCATCTCGTACGTGTACTCGCTGGAGCACTGGGGACACGGGGGAAGGTTCTCGATCACTCCCCCAGGATAGGCGCCCGGCGTCATCGCCATCCCGGCCGCTCGCCCGGCCTGTGGAAAACGAGAAGGGGGGGGGGGGGGGGGGGGGGGGGGGGCGGGGGGGGGGGGGGGGGGGGGGGGGGGGGGGGGGGGGCGGCGCGGGGCGCGGTGGTGCACTGATGCTCCTTCCGGCCGTGCAAGGTTGAAGGAAACTTCCAAGGAGTCACG
>NZ_JBITGA010000017.1:0-105151 GCF_044456565.1 Streptomyces sp. NPDC050842
CAGGTGCCGTTCTTCTCCACGCTCGAAGGCGCCTGGATCACCGAGCCCGCTCTGGACGGCTCGTACTGGTACCGCAACCTCCGCCACCGCGTCGGATTCGCCCCCGCCGTCGAGACGCTCGCCACGGACGAAGGCTTCACCCACTTCGTCGAGGTCAGCGCCCACCCCGTCCTCACCATGGCCCTCCCCGACACCGTCACCGGCCTCGGCACCCTCCGCCGCGACCAGGGCGGCCGGGACCGCCTGGTCGCGTCCCTCGCCGAGGCGTGGGCCAACGGCCTCCCCGTCGGCTGGGAGGCCTTCCTTCCCTCCGCCGCCTCCCACCCCGACCTGCCGACGTACGCCTTCCAGCGCCGTCACTACTGGCTCCACGACTCCCCCGCCGTCCAGGGCTCCGTGCAGGACTCCTGGCGCTACCGCATCGACTGGAAGCGCCTCACGACCGGTGAGCCGACCGCGCTGTCCGGGCGCTGGCTCGTCGTCGCCCCCGAGGACCGCTCCGCCGAGGCGGCCCCGGTGCTCGCCGCGCTGTCCGGCGCCGGCGCCGACCCCGTACGGCTGGACGTGTCCGCACTGGCCGACCGGCAGCGGTTCGCGGAGGCGCTGGACGAGGTCCTGGCGGCGGCCGGTGGAGCCGTCGACGGCGTCCTCTCGCTGCTGGCGTGGGACGAGCGCGCGCACCCCGGCCACCCCGCCCCCTTCACCCGGGGCACCGGCGCCACCCTCACTCTGCTGCAGGCGCTGGAGGACGCCGGCGTCGGCGCCCCGCTGTGGTGCGTCACGCGCGGTGCGGTGTCCGTCGGCCGGGCCGACCACGTCACCTCCCCCGCCCAGGCCATGGTGTGGGGCATGGGCCGGGTCGCCGCCCTGGAGCACCCCGAGCGGTGGGGCGGCCTGGTCGACCTGCCCTCGGACGCCGACCGGGCGGCCCTGGACCGGATGGTGACGGTCCTCGCCGGCGGTACGGGCGAGGACCAGGTCGCCGTACGCGCCTCCGGGCTGCTCGCCCGCCGTCTGGTCCGCGCCCCCCTCGCCGCCCACGGCACGACCTCGCCGTGGTGGCAGGCCGACGGCACCGTGCTGGTCACGGGCGCCGAGGAGTCGGCGGCCGCCGAGGCCGCGCGCCGGCTGGCCCGTGACGGAGCGGGACACCTCCTCCTCCACACCGGCCCCGCCGACACCGCCGACGCGGACCTCGCCGGGCTCGTCGCCGAACTCGCGGACCTGGGCGCGGCGGCCACCGTCGTGGCCTGCGACCTCACGGACGCGGACGCGACGGCCCGACTGCTGGCCGCCGTCCCCGAGGAGTACCCGCTCAGCGCCGTGCTCCACCTGCCGCCCACGGTCGTCTCCGACCCGCTGGCCGCGACCGACCCGGACGCCCTCGCCCGCGTCGTGACCGCGAAGGCCACCGCCGCGCTGCACCTGGACGACCTGCTGCGGGATGTCGTGGCAGCCGCGGCGCCCGGGGACCGTACGCCCACCCTCGTCCTCTTCTCCTCCGTCGCCGCGATCTGGGGCGGAGCCGGTCAGGGCGCGTACGCGGCCGGTACCGCGTTCCTCGACGCCCTCGCCGGCCGGCACCGGGCCGACGGCCCCACCGTGACGTCCGTGGCCTGGAGCCCCTGGGAGGGCAGCCGCGTCACCGAGGGGACGACCGGCGAGCGGCTGCGCCGCCTCGGCCTGCGGCCCCTCGCCCCCGCGACGGCGCTCACCGCCCTGGACACCGCGCTCGGCCACGGCGACACCGCCGTGACGATCGCCGACGTCGACTGGTCGAGCTTCGCGCCCGGTTTCACCACGGCCCGGCCGAGCACTCTCCTCGCCGACCTGCCCGAGGCGCGCCGCGCACTCGACGAGCAGCAGACGACGACCACCGACGACAGTCAGCTGAGCCGCGAGCTCGGCGGCCTCACCGGCGCCGAACAGCAGCGGCGCGTCCAGGAGTTGGTGCGCGAGCACCTCGCCGTGGTCCTCAACCACCCCTCCCCGGAGTCCGTCGACACCGGGCGGGCCTTCCGTGACCTCGGCTTCGACTCGCTCACGGCCGTCGAGCTCCGCAACCGCCTCAAGAACGCCACCGGCCTGGCCCTCCCGGCCACCCTCGTCTTCGACTACCCGACCCCCCGGACACTCGCGGAGTTCCTCCTCACGGAGATCCTCGGTGAGCAGGCCGGTGGCGCCGAGCCGGCGCCCGTGGACAGCGGCGCCGTCGACGAGCCGATCGCGATCGTGGGCATGGCCTGCCGCCTGCCGGGCGGTGTCGCCTCGCCGGAGGACCTGTGGCAGCTGGTGGCGGGCGGCGGGGACGCGATCTCCGGGTTCCCGCAGGACCGCGGCTGGGACGTGGAAGGTCTGTACGACCCGGACCCGGACGCGTCCGGGCGGACGTACTGCCGCGCCGGCGGATTCCTCGACGACGCGGGCGAGTTCGACGCCGACTTCTTCGGGATCTCGCCCCGCGAGGCCCTGGCCATGGACCCGCAGCAGCGGCTCCTCCTCGAAACCTCCTGGGAGGCCGTCGAGGACGCCGGGATCGACCCGACCTCCCTTCAGGGACAGCAGGTCGGCGTCTTCGCGGGCACCAACGGCCCCCACTACGAGCCGCTGCTCCGCAACACCGCCGAGGACCTGGAGGGCTACGTCGGTACGGGCAACGCCGCCAGCATCATGTCGGGCCGCGTGTCGTACACGCTCGGCCTGGAGGGCCCGGCGGTCACGGTCGACACGGCGTGCTCGTCGTCGCTGGTCGCCCTGCACCTCGCCGTGCAGGCCCTGCGCAAGGGCGAGTGCGGGCTGGCGCTCGCGGGTGGCGTGACGGTGATGTCGACGCCCACGACGTTCGTGGAGTTCAGCCGACAGCGCGGGCTCGCGGAGGACGGCCGGTCGAAGGCGTTCGCCGCGTCGGCGGACGGGTTCGGACCGTCGGAGGGCGTCGGCATGCTCCTCGTCGAGCGCCTCTCGGACGCGCGCCGCAACGGCCACCGCGTGCTTGCGGTCGTGCGCGGCAGCGCGGTCAACCAGGACGGCGCGAGCAACGGTCTCACTGCTCCCAACGGGCCCTCGCAGCAGCGCGTGATCCGGCGCGCGCTGGCGGACGCCCGCCTCACGACCGGTGACGTGGACGTCGTCGAGGCCCACGGCACGGGCACGCGGCTCGGCGACCCGATCGAGGCGCAGGCCCTGATCGCCACGTACGGGCAGGGCCGGGACGGCGAACAGCCGCTGCGGCTCGGGTCGTTGAAGTCCAACATCGGACACACCCAAGCAGCCGCCGGTGTCTCCGGCATCATCAAGATGGTCCAGGCGATGCGCCACGGCGTCCTGCCGAAGACGCTGCACGTGGACAGGCCCTCGGACCAGATCGACTGGTCGGCGGGCACGGTCGAACTCCTCACCGAGGCCATGGACTGGCCGGAGAAGAACGACGGCGGCCTGCGGCGGGCGGCGGTCTCTTCCTTCGGCATCAGCGGGACGAACGCGCACGTGGTGCTGGAGGAGGCTCCGGCCGCCGAGGAGACTCAGGCCGTCGAGCCGTCGGCGGGTGTGGTGCCGTGGCCGGTCTCGGCGAAGACCCCGGCCGCGCTGGACGCGCAGATCGGGCGCCTTGCCTCGTACGCGGACAGCCGTACGGATCTGGATGCGGGTGCGGTCGCACGCGTACTGGCCGGTGGGCGTGCTGAGTTCGAGCACCGCGCGGTCGCGATCGGAGCCGGACGCGAGGCCTTGGCGGGTGCGCTGGGCGCGCCCGAGGGGCTGATCCGGGGTGTGACGTCGGGTGTGGGTCGGGTGGCGTTCGTGTTCCCCGGCCAGGGCACTCAGTGGGCCGGAATGGGTGCCGAACTCCTTGATGCGTCGGAGGAGTTCGCTGCCGCCATGGCCGAGTGCGAGACCGCGCTCGCCCCGTACGTCGACTGGTCCCTCGAAGCCGTCGTCCGGCAGGCGCCCGGCGCGCCCACCCTGGAGCGGGTCGACGTCGTCCAGCCCGTCACCTTCGCCGTCATGGTCTCCCTGGCCAAGGTCTGGCAGCACCACGGCGTGACACCCCAGGCCGTCATCGGCCACTCCCAGGGCGAGATCGCCGCCGCATACGTCGCCGGAGCCCTGAGCCTCGACGATGCCGCCCGCGTTGTCACCCTGCGCAGCAAGTCCATCGCCGCACACCTCGCGGGCAAGGGCGGCATGCTCTCCCTCGCGCTGAGCGAGGCCGTCGTCCTGGAGCGACTGGCCGGACACGACGGGCTGTCGGTCGCCGCCGTGAACGGGCCCGCCGCCACGGTGGTGTCGGGTGACCCGACCCAGATCGAAGAGCTTGCCCGCGCCTGCGAGGCCGACGGGGTCCGTGCGCGGATCATCCCCGTCGACTACGCCTCCCACAGCGCACACGTCGAGATCATCGAGAAAGAGCTCGCCGAGGTCCTCGCGGGTCTGACTCCCCAGGCTCCCCGCGTGCCGTTCTACTCCACCCTCGAAGGCGCCTGGATCACCGAACCCGCCCTCGACGCCGCCTACTGGTACCGCAACCTCCGCCACCGCGTCGGCTTCGCCCCCGCCGTCGAAACCCTCGCCACCGACGAAGGCTTCACCCACTTCGTCGAAGTCAGCGCCCACCCCGTCCTCACCATGGCCCTCCCCGACACCGTCACCGGCCTCGGCACCCTCCGCCGCGAGCAAGGAGGGCAGGAGCGTCTGGTCACCTCCCTCGCCGAGGCGTGGGCCAACGGCCTCCCCGTCGACTGGAGTTCTCTCCTCCCCGCCTCGACCGGCCGGCACCCCGACGTCCCCACGTACGCCTTCCAGACCGAGCGCTACTGGCCGCAGCCGGACCTCTCCGCCACCGGTGACATCACCTCCGCCGGTCTCGGGGCGGCCGAGCACCCGCTGCTCGGCGCGGCCGTCCCGCTCGCGGACTCCGACGGCTGCCTGCTCACGGGGAGCCTGTCCCTCCGTACGCATCCCTGGCTGGCCGACCACGCGGTGTCCGGCACCGTGCTGCTGCCGGGAACGGCGTTCGTGGAGCTGGCGTTCCGGGCCGGGGATCAGGTCGGCTGCGATCTGGTCGAGGAGCTCACCCTCGACGCCCCGCTCGTCCTGCCCCGTCGCGGCGCGGTCCGCGTGCAGGTGTCCGTCGGCGCGAGCGACGAATCCGGCCGCCGTACCTTCGGCCTCTACGCGCACCCCGAGGACGCGCCGGGCGAGGCGGAGTGGACGCGCCACGCGACCGGTGTGCTGGCGGCCCGTTCGCAGCGGACCGTCCCCGTCGCCGACCCGGAGGCCTGGCCGCCGTCGGGCGCCGAACCGGTGGACGTGGACGGTCTGTACGAGCGCTTCGCGGCGAGCGGTTACGGCTACGGCCCCCTCTTCCGGGGAGTCCGCGGCGTGTGGCGGCGCGGCGACGAGGTGTTCGCCGACGTGGCCCTGCCGGCCGAGGTCGCCGGCGCCGAGGGCGCGCGGTTCGGTCTCCATCCGGCGCTGCTCGACGCCGCCGTGCAGGCGGCCGGCGCGGGCGGGGCGTTCGGCGAGGGCACGCGTCTGCCGTTCGCCTGGAGCGGGCTCTCCCTGTACGCGGTCGGCGCCACCGCCCTCCGGGTGCGGCTTGCCCCGGTCGGCCCGGACACGGTGTCCGTGAGCGCGGCCGACGCCACCGGGCAGCCGGTGTTCGCCGCGGACTCCCTCACGGTGCTTCCCGTCGACCCGGCGCAGCTGGCGGCGATCAGCGACCCGACGCCGGACGCGCTGCACGTCCTGGAGTGGACCGCGTGGGACGGCGACGCGAACGGCGTCGCGCAGGCGCTCCTGCCCGGCACGGTCGTGCTGGGCGGCGGCGGCGATGCCGACGGCCTGGTCGCGGCGCTGCGCGCCGGTGGCAGCGACGGCCTTTCCTTCCCGAACCTCGCCGACCTGGCGCAGGCGGTGGACCGGGGCGAGACCCCGGCCCCCACGACCGTCCTCGTGGCCTGCCCCGCTCCCGGCCCCGGTGGGCTGGAGCACGTCCGCGAGGCCCTGCACGGATCGCTCGCGCTGATGCAGGCCTGGCTCGCCGACGACCGGTTCACCGACGCGCGTCTGGTGCTCGTGACCCGCGACGCGGTCGCCGCCCGCTCCGGCGACGGCGTGCGGTCGACGGGACAGGCCGCCGTATGGGGCCTGGGCCGGTCCGCGCAGACGGAGAGCCCCGGCCGGTTCGTGCTGCTCGACGTCGACGGCGACCTCGGAGATCCGGTCGCGCTCGGCGACGTCCTCGCGACCGCCCTCGGCTCGGACGAGCCGCAGCTCGCCGTGCGGGACGGCGCGCTCCTCGTACCCCGTCTGGCACGGGCCTCCGCGCCCGCCGCGGCCGCCGGTCTCGCCGCTCTGCCGCTTCCCGCCGCTCCGGCCCTCTGGCGCCTGGAGCCCGGTGCGGACGGCAGCCTGGAGAGCCTCACGGCGGCGCCCGGCGACGCCGATGCGCTCGCCCCGGAGCCGCTCGGCCCGGGCCAGGTCCGCATCGCCGTACGGGCCACCGGTCTCAACTTCCGCGACGTCCTGATCGCCCTCGGCATGTACCCCGATCCGGCGCTGATGGGCACCGAGGGCGCCGGCGTGGTCACCGCGACCGGCCCCGGCGTCACGCACCTCGCGCCCGGCGACCGTGTCATGGGCCTGCTGTCCGGCGCGTACGCCCCGGTCGTCGTCGCCGACGCGCGGACCGTCGCGCGGATGCCCGAGGGGTGGACGTACGCCCAGGCCGCCTCCGTACCGGTGGTGTTCCTGACGGCCGTCTACGCCCTGCGCGACCTGGCGGACGTCAAGCCCGGCGAGCGCCTGCTCGTCCACTCCGCCGCCGGCGGCGTGGGCATGGCCGCCGTGCAGCTCGCCCGGCACTGGGGCGTGGAGGTCCACGGCACGGCGAGCCCCGGGAAGTGGGAGGCCCTGCGCCGCCTCGGCCTGGACGACGCGCACATCGCCTCCTCCCGCACCCTCGACTTCGAGGACGCGTTCCGCACGACGTCCGGCGGAGCCGGCATGGACGTCGTCCTGAACTCGCTCGCCCGTGAGTTCGTCGACGCCTCGCTGAGCCTGCTCGGACCGGGCGGCCGTTTCGTGGAGATGGGCAAGACCGACGTACGCGACCCGGAGAAGGTCGCCGCCGACCATCCCGGTGTCGGCTACCGCGCCTTCGACCTCGGCGAGGCCGGGCCGGAGCGGATCGGCGAGATGCTCGCCGAGGTCCTCGCCCTCTTCGAGCGCGGGGTGCTCCGGCACCTGCCCGTCACCACCTGGGACGTCCGCCGCGCCCGCGACGCCTTCCGGCACGTCAGCCAGGCCCGTCACACGGGCAAGGTCGTCCTCACGATGCCGTCGGGCCTCGACCCGGACGGAACGGTCCTGCTGACCGGCGGCACCGGCGCGCTGGGCGGCATCGTGGCGCGCCATGTGGTGAGCGAGTGGGGTGTGCGGCGTCTGCTGCTCGTCAGCCGTCGCGGCCCGGACGCCCCCGGGGCGACGGAGTTGGTCACCGAGCTGGAGGGTCTCGGGGCCGTGGTGTCGGTGGTGGCGTGCGATGTCGCGGACCGGGAAGCCCTGACCGGCGTACTGGCCGGGATTCCGGCCGAGCACCCGTTGACCGCGGTCGTCCACACCGCGGGAGTCCTGTCCGACGGAACGCTTCCGTCGATGACGACGCAGGACGTGGAGCATGTGCTTCGTCCGAAGGTCGACGCCGCGTTCCTCCTCGACGAACTGACCTCGACGTCCGCGTACGACCTCGCCGCGTTCGTCATGTTCTCCTCAGCCGCCGCCGTCTTCGGTGGCGCGGGGCAGGGCGCGTACGCGGCCGCCAACGCCACCCTCGACGCCCTCGCCTCACGCCGCCGGGCGGCCGGACTCCCCGCCCTCTCCCTCGGCTGGGGACTCTGGGCCGAGAACAGCGGCATGACCGGCGGACTCAGCGACACCGACCGCTCGCGGCTCGCCCGTTCCGGGGCGACACCCATGGACAGCGAGCTGACCCTGTCCCTCCTGGACGCGGCGATGCGCCGCGACGACCCGGCGCTCGTCCCGATCGCCCTGGACGTCGCCGCGCTCCGCGCCCAGGAGAGGGACGGCATGCTGGCGCCGCTGCTCAGCGGGCTCACCCGCGGGTCGCGGCCCGGCGCCACGCCGGCCGCCCGGCGCAGGACCGCCGCCGGCCGCCCCGCCGAGGGGGACACGGACCTCGGCGGGCGGCTCGCCGCGATGACGCCGGACGACCGGGCCGCGCACCTGCGGGACCTCGTCCGTACGCACGTGGCGACCGTCCTGGGACACGGCACCCCGGGCCGGGTCGACACCGAGCGCGCGTTCCGCGACACCGGCTTCGACTCGCTCACCGCCGTCGAACTCCGCAACCGCCTCAACGCCGCCACCGGACTGCGGCTCCCGGCCACCCTCGTCTTCGACCACCCCACCCCCGGGGAACTGGCCGGGCACCTGCTCGACGAACTCGCCGCGGTCGCGGGCGGGTCCTGGACGGACGGAACCGGCAGCGGATCCGAGGGGAGCACGCCCGCGACGGACCGGCAGACGACGGCGGCCCTCGCCGAACTCGACCGGCTGGAAGGGGTACTCGCCTCCCTCGCGCCCGCCGCCGGCGGCCGCCCGGAACTCGCCGCCCGGCTCAGGGCGCTTGCCGCGGCACTGGGGGACGACGGCGACGGCGACGCCCCCGACCTGGACGAGGCGTCCGACGACGACCTCTTCTCCTTCATCGACAGGGAGCTGGGCGACTCCGACTCCTGACCTGGCCTGACCCACACCACTGACACCACCGGCACCACCGGCACCACCAGCACCACCAGCCCTCACACACGGAACGGACAGGCGAGAACGGGAGCCATGGCGAACAACGAAGACAAGCTCCGCGACTATCTCAAGCGCGTCACCGCCGAGCTGCAGCAGAACACCAGGCGTCTGCGCGAGATCGAGGGACGCACGCACGAGCCGGTGGCGATCGTGGGCATGGCCTGCCGTCTGCCGGGCGGTGTCGCCTCGCCGGAGGACCTCTGGCGGCTGGTGGCGGGTGGCGAGGACGCGATCTCGGAGTTCCCGCAGGACCGCGGCTGGGACGTCGAGGGCCTGTACGACCCGGACCCGGACGCGTCCGGCAGGACGTACTGCCGGTCCGGCGGATTCCTGCACGACGCGGGCGAGTTCGACGCCGACTTCTTCGGGATCTCGCCGCGCGAGGCCCTCGCCATGGACCCGCAGCAGCGCCTGTCCCTCACCACCGCGTGGGAGGCGATCGAGCACGCGGGCATCGACCCGACGACCCTGAAAGGCAGCGGCCTCGGCGTCTTCGTCGGCGGCTGGCACACCGGCTACACCTCGGGACAGACGACGGCCGTCCAGTCGCCCGAGCTGGAAGGCCACCTGGTCAGCGGCGCGGCGCTGGGCTTCCTGTCCGGCCGTATCGCGTACGTCCTCGGTACGGACGGCCCCGCCCTGACCGTGGACACGGCCTGCTCGTCGTCGCTGGTCGCCCTGCACCTCGCCGTGCAGGCCCTGCGCAAGGGCGAGTGCGACATGGCCCTCGCCGGCGGCGTCACGGTCATGCCCAACGCGGACCTCTTCGTACAGTTCAGCCGACAGCGCGGCCTGGCCTCGGACGGCCGCTCGAAGGCCTTCGCCACCTCGGCGGACGGGTTCGGCCCGGCGGAGGGCGCCGGCGTCCTGCTGGTGGAGCGCCTGTCGGACGCGCGCCGCAACGGCCACCGGGTGTTGGCGGTCGTGCGCGGCAGCGCGGTCAACCAGGACGGCGCGAGCAACGGTCTTACGGCTCCGAACGGGCCCTCGCAGCAGCGCGTGATCCGGCGCGCGCTGGCGGACGCCCGGCTCACACCGGGTGACGTGGACGTCGTCGAGGCCCACGGCACGGGCACACGACTCGGCGACCCGATCGAGGCCCAGGCCCTCATCGCCACGTACGGCCGGGAACGCGGCGACGAACAGCCTTTGAGGCTGGGCGCGTTGAAGTCGAACATCGGGCACACGCAGGCGGCCGCCGGTGTCGCCGGTGTGATCAAGATGGTGCAGGCGATGCGCCACGGGCTGCTGCCGAAGACGCTGCACGTGGACGAGCCGTCGGACCAGATCGACTGGTCGGCGGGCACGGTCGAACTCCTCACCGAGGCCATGGACTGGCCGGAGAAGAACGACGGCGGCCTGCGCCGAGCAGCGGTCTCGTCCTTCGGCATCAGCGGCACGAACGCGCACGTCGTACTGGAGGAGGCTCCGGCCGCCGAGGAGACTCAGGCCGTCCAGCCGTCGGCGGGTGTGCTCCCGTGGCCGGTCTCGGCGAAGACCCCGGCCGCGCTGGACGCGCAGATCGGGCGGCTCGCCGCGTACGCGGACAGCCGTACGGACCTGGACCCTGCTGCGGTCGCCCGCACGCTGATCGACGGCCGCACGGCCATGGACCACCGCGCGGTCGCGATCGGCGACAGCCCGAAGGCCCTGCGGGACTCCCTGCAGATGCCGGAAGGGCTGATACGCGGCACGGCCACCGACCTCGGCCGCGTGGCGTTCGTCTTCCCCGGCCAAGGCACCCAGTGGGCCGGAATGGGCGCCGAACTCCTCGACACATCACCTGAGTTCGCCACAGCGATGGCCGAGTGCGAGGCCGCGCTCGCCCCGTACGTCGACTGGTCCCTCGAAGCCGTCGTCCGGCAGGCGCCCGGCGCGCCCACCCTGGAGCGGGTCGACGTCGTCCAGCCCGTCACCTTCGCCGTCATGGTCTCCCTGGCCAAGGTCTGGCAGCACCACGGCGTGACGCCGCAGGCCGTCATCGGCCACTCCCAGGGCGAGATCGCCGCCGCGTACGTCGCCGGAGCCCTCACCCTCGACGACGCCGCCCGCGTCGTCACCCTGCGCAGCAAGTCCATCGCCGCACACCTCGCGGGCAAGGGCGGCATGCTCTCCCTCGCCCTCGGCGAGACCGCAGTCCTCGAACGGCTCGTCACGTTCGACGGGTTGTCGGTGGCAGCGGTCAACGGACCGACCGCCACCGTCGTCTCCGGTGACCCGGCCCAGATCGAGGAGCTCGCCCGCGTCTGCGAGGCCGACGGGATCCGCGCGCGGATCATCCCCGTCGACTACGCCTCCCACAGCGCGCACGTCGAGATCATCGAGAAGGAGCTCGCCGAGGTCCTCGCGGGTCTGACTCCCCAGGCTCCCCGCGTGCCGTTCTACTCCACCCTCGAAGGCGGCTGGATCACCGAACCCGCCCTCGACGCCGCCTACTGGTACCGCAACCTCCGCCACCGCGTCGGCTTCGCCCCCGCCGTCGAAACCCTCGCCACCGACGAAGGCTTCACCCACTTCGTCGAGGTCAGCGCCCACCCCGTCCTCACCATGACCCTCCCCGACACCGTCACCGGCCTCGGCACCCTCCGCCGCGAGCAGGGCGGCCGGGACCGCCTCGTCACCTCCCTCGCCGAAGCGTGGGCCAACGGCCTCCCCGTCGAGTGGGCTTCCCTCCTCCCCACCACGACCGGCCGCCACCCCGACCACCTCCCCACCTACGCCTTCCAGACCGAGCGCTTCTGGCTCCAGCACTCCGCTCCCACCAGTGCCGCCGACGACTGGCGCTACCGCGTCGAGTGGAAGCCGCTGACGACCGCGGGCCAGGCGGACCTGTCCGGCCGGTGGCTCGTCGCCGCCGAGGGCCGGCCCGACGCCGAGCTCCTGGGCGCGCTGAAGGCCGCCGGGGCGGACGTAGAGGTGCTGTCGTTCGGGTCGGACGACGACCGCGAGGCCCTCGCCGCCCGGCTCGCCGGGCTGACGGCCGGGGACGGATTCACCGGCGTGGTCTCGCTCCTCGACGGGCTCACGCCCCTCGTCGCCTGGGTGCAGGCGCTGGGCGACGCCGGAGTCGAGGCGCCTCTGTGGTGCGTCACCCGCGGTGCGGTCTCCCTCGGGCGCCACGACACCCCCGCCGACCCCGACCAGGCCATGCTCTGGGGCCTCGGCCGCGTCGTCGCCCTCGAACACCCCGAACGCTGGGCCGGTCTCGTCGACCTCCCCGCCCAGCCCGACGCGCCCGCCCTCGCCCACCTCGCCACCGCCCTCACCGGCAGCACCGGCGAGGACCAGATCGCCATCCGCGCCACCGGGCTCCACGCCCGCCGTCTCGCCCGCGCTCCTCTCCACGGACGCCGGCCCACCCGCGACTGGCAGCCCCACGGCACCGTCCTCATCACCGGCGGCACCGGAGCCCTCGGCGGCCACGCCGCCCGCTGGATGGCCCACCACGGCGCCGAACACCTCCTCCTCGTCAGCCGTAGCGGCGCGCAGGCTGCCGGAGCCACCGAACTCGCCGACGAACTCCGCGAACTCGGCGCCCGCGTCACCCTCGCCGCCTGCGACGTCGCCGACCCCGACGCCATGCGCACCCTCCTCGCCGACATCCCCGCCGACACCCCCCTCACCGCCGTCCTCCACACCGCCGGCGCGCCGGGCGGCGACCCGCTGGACGCCACCGGCCCCGAGGACATCGCCCGCATCCTGGGCGCGAAGACCAGCGGCGCGGAGGTGCTCGACGACCTGCTCCGCGGCACTCCGCTGGACGCCTTCGTCCTGTACTCCTCCAATGCCGGGGTCTGGGGCAGCGGCGGTCAGGGTGTGTACGCGGCGGCCAACGCCCACCTCGACGCCCTCGCCGCCCGGCGCCGTGCCCGCGGCGAGACCGCGACCTCGGTCGCCTGGGGACTCTGGGCGGGCGACGGCATGGGCCGGGGCGCCGACGACGCGTACTGGCAGCGGCGCGGCATCCGTCCGATGAGCCCCGACCGCGCCCTGGACGAGCTGGCCAAGGCCCTGTGCCACGACGAGACCTTCGTCGCCGTGGCCGACGTGGACTGGGAGAGGTTCGCGCCGGCGTTCACGGTCTCCCGGCCCAGCCTCCTGATCGACGGCGTCCCGGAGGCCCGGCAGGCGCTGGCCGCGCCCGTCGCCCCCGTGGGCGCCCCGGCTCCCGGCGACGCCGCGTCGGCGCGCTCCGGGCAGTCGTCGGCGCTGGCGGCGATCGCCGCGCTCCCCGAGCCCGAGCGCCGGGCCGCGCTGCTCACCCTCGTCCGTACGCACGCGGCGGCCGTACTGGGCCACTCCTCCCCCGACCGGGTCGCTCCCGGCCGCGCGTTCACCGAGCTCGGCTTCGACTCGCTGACGGCCGTGCAGCTCCGTAACCAGCTCTCCGCGGTGGTCGGCGGCAGGCTCCCCGCGACCGCGGTCTTCGACCACCCGACGCCCGCCGCGCTCGCCGCGCACCTCCACGGGACGTACCTCGCACCGGCCGAGCCGGCCCCGACGGACTGGGAGGGGCGGGTGCGGCGGGCCCTGGCCGAACTGCCCCTCGACCGGCTGCGGGACGCGGGGGTCCTCGACACCGTCCTGCGCCTCACCGGCATCGAGCCCGAGCCGGTACCGGGCGGCCCGGACACCGCCGCCGCGGGCCCCGACACGGAGCAGGAGCCGGCGGTGGCGATCGACGACCTCGACGCCGAGGCCCTGATCCGCCTGGCCCTCGGCCCCCGCACCACCTGACGCCGGTCGCCCCCACCCACACCTGCGCCCCCCACACGCCCACAACCCCATCCACGAGCGGAAGACCACACCCAGATGACGAGTTCCAACGAGCAGTTGGTGGACGCTCTGCGCGCCTCTCTCAAGGAGAACCAAGAACTCCGTGAAGAGAGCCGCCGCCTTGCTGACCGTCGGCAGGAGCCCATGGCCATCGTCGGCATGAGCTGCCGTTTCGCGGGCGGTATCCGGTCTCCCGAGGACCTCTGGGACGCCGTCGCCGCGGGCAAGGACCTCGTCTCCGACGTGCCGGAGGAGCGCGGCTGGGACATCGACTCCCTCTACGACCCGGAGCCCGGGCGGAAGGGCACGACGTACGTCCGCAACGCCGCGTTCCTCGACGACGCCGCCGGCTTCGACGCCGGGTTCTTCGGGATCTCGCCGCGCGAGGCCCTCGCCATGGACCCGCAGCAGCGGCAGCTCCTCGAAGCCTCCTGGGAGGTCTTCGAGCGGGCCGGCATCGACCCCGCGTCGGTCCGCGGCACCGACGTCGGCGTGTACGTGGGCTGTGGTTACCAGGACTACGCGCCGGACATCCGCGTTGCTCCCGAAGGAACCGGCGGATACGTCGTCACCGGCAACTCCTCCGCCGTCGCCTCCGGGCGCATCGCGTACTCCCTCGGCCTGGAGGGACCCGCCGTGACCGTGGACACGGCGTGCTCCTCGTCGCTCGTGGCCCTGCACCTCGCCCTGAAGGCCCTGCGGAACGGCGACTGCTCGACCGCCCTCGTCGGCGGCGTGGCCGTCCTCGCGACGCCGGGGGCGTTCATCGAGTTCAGCCGTCAGCAGGCGATGGCCGCGGACGGCCGGACCAAGGGGTTCGCCTCGGCGGCGGACGGCCTCGCCTGGGGCGAGGGCGTCGCCGTGCTCCTCCTCGAACGGCTCTCCGACGCGCGGCGCAAGGGACACCGGGTCCTGGCCGTCGTGCGCGGCAGCGCCATCAACCAGGACGGTGCGAGCAACGGCCTCACGGCGCCGCACGGCCCGTCCCAGCAGCGGCTGATCCGGCAGGCGCTGGCCGACGCGCGGCTCACGTCGGCCGACGTGGACGTCGTGGAGGGCCACGGCACGGGGACCCGCCTCGGCGACCCGATCGAGGCGCAGGCGCTGCTCGCCACGTACGGGCAGGGGCGTGCCCCGGGGCAGCCGCTGCGACTGGGCACGGTGAAGTCGAACATCGGGCACACGCAGGCCGCTTCCGGTGTCGCCGGCGTCATCAAGATGGTGCAGGCGCTGCGCCACGGGGTGCTGCCGAAGACCCTGCACGTGGACGAGCCGACGGACCAGGTCGACTGGACGGCCGGCTCGGTCGAGCTGCTCACCGAGGCCATGGACTGGCCGGAGCAGCCGGGCCGGCCCCGGCGGGCGGGCGTCTCCGCGTTCGGTGTGGGCGGGACGAACGCGCACGTCGTCCTCGAAGAGGCTCCGGCCGTCGAGAAGGCGGAGGACGTCGAGCCGTCGCCCGCCGGTGGCGTGGTGCCGTGGCTGGTGTCCGCGAAGACCCCGGCCGCGCTGGACGCGCAGATCGGGCGGCTCGCCGCGTACGCGGAAGCCCGTACGGATCTGGATCCGGCCGCGGCGGCCCGCGCCCTGGTCGGCGGCCGCACGGCCATGGAGCACCGCGCGGTCGCGGTCGGCGGCAGCCGCGAGTCCCTGTGGGACGCCCTGCGGATGCCGGAAGGGCTGGTGCGGGGCACGGCGGGCGACCCGGGCCGGGTGGCGTTCGTGTTCCCCGGCCAGGGCTCGCAGTGGGCCGGAATGGGCGCCGAACTCCTCGACACATCACCTGAGTTCGCCGCCGCCATGGCCGAGTGCGAGACCGCGCTCTCCCGCTACGTGGACTGGTCCCTCGAAGCCGTCGTCCGGCAGGCGTCCGGCGCGCCCACGCTCGACCGCGTCGACGTCGTCCAGCCCGTGACCTTCGCCGTCATGGTCTCCCTCGCGCAGGTCTGGCAGCACCACGGCATCACCCCCCAGGCCGTCATCGGCCACTCGCAGGGCGAGATCGCCGCCGCGTACGTCGCCGGGGCACTCACCCTCGACGACGCCGCACGGGTCGTGACCCTGCGCAGCCAGTCCATCGCCAGGCACCTCGCGGGCAAGGGCGGCATGATCTCCCTCGCCCTCGGCGAGACCGCCACCCGACAGCGGATCGAGAACCTCGACGGACTGTCGATCGCCGCCGTCAACGGGCCCGGCGCCACCGTGGTGTCGGGCGACCCCGCCCGGATCGAGGAACTCGCCCGGGCATGTGAGGCCGACGGGGTCCGCACGCGGATCATCCCCGTCGACTACGCCTCCCACAGCGCCCACGTCGAGACCATCGAGAGCGAACTCGCCGAGGTCCTCGCCGGGTTGACTCCCCAGGCTCCCCGGATTCCGTTCTTCTCCACGCTCGAAGGCGGCTGGATCACCGAGCCCGCCCTCGACGCCGCCTACTGGTACCGCAACCTCCGCCACCGCGTCGGCTTCGCCCCCGCCGTCGAAACCCTCGCCACCGACGAGGGCTTCACCCACTTCGTCGAGGTCAGCGCCCACCCCGTCCTCACCATGGCCCTCCCCGGGACCGTCACCGGTCTGGCGACCCTGCGCCGCGAGGACGGTGGACAGCACCGCCTCGTCACCTCCCTCGCCGAGGCCTGGGCCAACGGCCTGCCCGTCGACTGGCACTCCCTCCTCCCCGCCGGCGGCGCCCTCGGCACCGCGGTCTCCGACCTCCCTACGTACGCCTTCCAGCACCGCTCGTACTGGATCAGCCCCGCGGGTCCCGGCGAAGTGCCCGCTCACAGCGCTCCCGAGCCCGGGGCCGTGGCCGAGACGGGGCTCGCGTGGGGCCCGGGCGCGGACGACCTCGACGAGGAGGGCCGGCGCGGCGCCGTACTCGCGATGGTGATGCGGCAGGCGGCCTCCGTGCTCCGGTGCGACTCGCCCGAAGAGGTCCCCGTCGACCGCCCGCTGCGGGAGATCGGCTTCGACTCGCTGACCGCCGTCGAGTTCCGCAACCGCGTCAACCGGCTGACCGGTCTCCACCTGCCCCCCACCGTCGTGTTCGAGCACCCCACGCCCGTCGCGCTCGCCGAGCGCATCAGCGACGAGCTGGCCGAGCGGAACTGGGCCGTGGCCGAACCGTCCGACCACGACCGGACGGAGGAGGAGAAGGTCACCGCTCCGGCCGTGGCCCACTCCGAGGCCGGCACCGACGGCGGAATGTTCCGCGCCCTGTTCCGGCAGGCCGTGGAGGACGACCGGTACGGCGAGTTCCTCGACGTCCTCGCCGAAGCCTCCGCGTTCCGACCGCAGTTCGCCTCGCCCAAGGACTGCTCGGAGCGGCTCGACCCGGTGCTGCTCGCCGGCGGACCGACGGACCGGGCGGAAGGCCGTGCCGTCCTCGTCGGCTGCACCGGCACCGCGGCGAACGGCGGCCCGCACGAGTTCCTGCGGCTCAGCGCCGCCTTCCAGGAGGAGCGGGACTTCCTCGCCGTGCCCCTGCCCGGCTACGGCGCCGGCACGGGCACAGGCACCGCCCTCCTCCCGGCCGACCTCGACGCCGCGCTCGACGCCCAGGCCCTGGCGGTCCTCCGGGCCGCCGGGGACGCCCCGGTCGTCCTGCTCGGGCACTCCGGCGGCGCCCTGCTCGCCCACGAGCTGGCCTTCCGCCTGGAGCGGGCCCACGGCGCGCCGCCTGCCGGAATCGTCCTGGTCGACCCCTATCCGCCGGGCCATCAGGAGCCCATCGAGGTGTGGAGCAGGCAGCTCGGCGAGGGCCTGTTCGCGGGCGAGCTCGAGCCGATGTCCGATGCGCGGCTGCTCGCCATGGGCCGGTACGCCCGGTTCCTCGCCGGACCGCGGCCTGGCCGCAGCAGCGCGCCCGTGCTCCTCGTCCGGGCGTCCGAACGGCTGGGCGACTGGCAGGACGAGCGCGGCGACTGGCGCGCCCACTGGGACCTTCCGCACACCGTCGCGGACGTGCCCGGCGACCACTTCACGATGATGCGGGACCACGCTCCGGCCGTCGCCGACGCCGTGCTCGCCTGGCTCGACGGCATCGAGCGGAACACCGCAGCGGACCGGAGCACCGACGCGGCTCGGGACACCGCGCAGGGAGCGAACCAGTGAACGACAGACCCCTGAACGTGGACAGCGGACTGTGGATCCGGCGCTTCCACCCGTCGCCGAACAGCACGGTGCGGCTGGTCTGCCTGCCCCACGCCGGCGGCTCCGCCAGCTACTTCTTCCGTTTCTCCGAGGAGCTCCACCCCTCCGTCGAGGCCTTGTCGGTGCAGTACCCCGGACGCCAGGACCGGCGCGACGAACCGTGCCTGGAGAGCGTCGAGGAGCTCGCCGAGCACGTGGTCGCGGCCACCGAACGCTGGTGGCGGGAAGGCCGGCTGGCCTTCTTCGGGCACAGTCTCGGTGCCTCCGTCGCCTACGAGACGGCCCGCATCCTCGAA
This sequence comes from Streptomyces sp. NPDC050842, assembly GCF_044456565.1. Lineage (NCBI taxonomy): Bacteria > Bacillati > Actinomycetota > Actinomycetes > Kitasatosporales > Streptomycetaceae > Streptomyces > Streptomyces sp. NPDC050842. Next base: position 18,048 of record NZ_JBITGA010000017.1, read on the forward strand.
CAGCGGCACGGAGTACGGCCCGAGGGCCTGTACGTCTCCGGCCGGCGCGCCCCGTCCCTGGCGTCGGACAAGCTCGTCCACCAGCTGGACGACCGGGCGTTCCTGGCCGAGATCCGGCGGCTCAACGGCACCGACGACCGGTTCCTCCAGGACGACGAACTGCTGCGGCTGGTGCTGCCCGCGCTGCGCAGCGACTACAAGGCCGCGGAGACGTACGAGCACCGGCCCTCCGCCAAGCTCACCTGCCCGGTGATGGCGCTGGCCGGCGACCGCGACCCGAAGGCGCCGCTGAACGAGGTGGCCGAGTGGCGCCGGCACACCAGCGGTCCGTTCTGCCTGCGGGCCTACTCCGGCGGCCACTTCTACCTCAACGACCAGTGGCACGAGATCTGCAACGACATCTCCGACCACCTGCTCGTCACCCGCTGCGCACCCGATCCCCGCGTCGTGCAGCCTCCGACCCGTCTTATCGAAGGAGCCGCGAAGAGATGGCAGAACCCACGGTGACCGACGACCTGACGGGGGCCCTCACGCAGCCCCCGCTGGGCCGCGTCGTCCGCGCGGTGGCCGACCGTGAACTCGGCACCCACCTCCTGGAGACCCGCGGCATCCACTGGATCCACGCCGCGAACGGCGACCCGTACGCCACCGTGCTGCGCGGCCAGTCGGACGACCCGTATCCCGCGTACGAGCGGCTGCGCGCCCGCGGCCCGCTCTCCTTCAGCCCGACGGGCAGCTGGGTCACCGGCGATCACGCCCTGGCGGCCCGCGTCCTCTCCTCGGCGGACTTCGGTGTGTCCGGCGCCGACGGCGCGCCCGTGCCGCAGCAGGTCCTCTCGTACGGGGAGGGCTGCCCGCTGGAGCGCGAGCGGGCGCTGCCGTCGGCGCGCGACGCGGCGGAGGCCGGGCACCGTGCCGTGGTCGAGCGGATCCACCGGGAGACCCTGGAGGGTCTCGCCCCGGACGCGTCGGCGTCGTACGCGTTCGAGCTGGTGGGCGGTTACGTCCGCCCGGCGGTGACGGCCGCGGCCGCTGCCGTGCTCGGTGTTCCCGAGGACCGGCGCGGGGAGTTCGCCGACCTGGTGGAGCGGCTCCGGCCGCTGTCCGACAGTCTGCTGGCCCCGCAGTCCCTGCGGACGGTACGGGCGGCCGACGACGCGCTGGCCGCGCTCGCGGCGCTGCTCGCCGACTCCTCCGGCGGTGGCCTGCTGTCGGCGCTCGGTGTCACCGCCGCCGTCCAGCTCACCGGCAACGCCGTGCTCGCCCTCCTCGCCCACCCCGAGCAGTGGCGGGAGCTGTGCGACCGGCCCGGGCTCGCCGCGGCCGCGGTGGAGGAGACCCTCCGCTACGACCCGCCGGTGCAGCTGGACGCCCGGGTGGTCCGCGCGGAGACGGAGCTGGCGGGCCGGCGTCTTCCGGCCGGCGCGCATGTCGTCGTCCTCACCGCCGCCGCCGGCCGGGACCCGGAGGTCTTCACGGACCCGGAGCGCTTCGACCTCGCGCGCCCCGACGCCGCCGCGCACCTCGCGCTGCACCCCGCCGGCCCGTACGGCCCGGTGGCGGCCTCGGTCCGGCTCCAGGCGGAGGTCGCGCTGCGGACCCTGGCCGGGCGTTTCCCCGGGCTGCGACAGGCCGGGCCCGTGCTCCGCCCCCGCCGGGCGCCCGTCGGCCGCGGGCTGCTGAGCGTCCCGGTGAGCGCCTGAGACACCGGGACGCGGCCCTCCCGGGCCGCCGCCCCGCCCCGCCCCCGCCCCTCCACCGGCAGGAAGGACAACGACGCCATGCGCGTCCTGCTGACCTCGTTCGCACACCACACGCACTACTACGGCCTGGTGCCCCTGGCCTGGGCGCTGCTCGCCGCCGGGCACGAGGTGCGGGTCGCCAGCCAGCCCGCGCTCACGGACACCATCACCGGGTCCGGGCTCGCCGCGGTGCCCGTCGGCACCGACCACCTCATCCACGAGTACCGGGTGCGGATGGCGGGCGAGCCGCGCCCCAACCACCCGGCGATCGCCTTCGACGAGGCCCGTCCCGAGCCGCTGGACTGGGACCACGCCCTCGGCATCGAGGCGATCCTCGCCCCGTACTTCTATCTGCTCGCCAACAACGACTCGATGGTCGACGACCTGGTCGACTTCGCCCGTTCCTGGCAGCCGGACCTGGTGCTGTGGGAGCCGACGACCTACGCGGGCGCCGTCGCCGCGCAGGTCACCGGCGCCGCGCACGCCCGGGTCCTGTGGGGGCCCGACGTGATGGGCAGCGCCCGCCGCAAGTTCGTCGCGCTGCGGGACCGGCAGCCGCCGGAGCACCGCGAGGACCCCACGGCCGAGTGGCTGACGTGGACGCTCGACCGGTACGGCGCCTCCTTCGAGGAGGAGCTGGTCACCGGCCAGTTCACGGTCGACCCGACCCCGCCCAGCCTGCGTCTCGACACCGGCCTGCCCACCGTCGGCATGCGCTACGTCCCGTACAACGGCACGTCGGTCGTGCCCGACTGGCTGAGCGAGCCGCCCGCGCGGCCCCGGGTCTGTCTCACCCTCGGCGTCTCCGCGCGGGAGGTCCTCGGCGGCGACGGCGTCTCGCAGGGCGACATCCTGGAGGCGCTCGCCGACCTCGACATCGAGCTGATCGCGACGCTCGACGCGAGCCAGCGCGCCGAGGTGCGCAGCTACCCGAAGCACACCCGGTTCACGGACTTCGTGCCGATGCACGCGCTGCTGCCGAGTTGCTCGGCGATCATCCACCACGGCGGGGCCGGCACGTACGCGACCGCCGTGATCAACGCGGTGCCGCAGGTGATGCTCGCCGAGCTGTGGGACGCGCCGGTGAAGGCGCGGGCCGTCGCGGACCAGGGGGCCGGGTTCTTCCTGCCGCCGGCCGACCTCACCCCGCAGGCCGTCCGGGACGCCGTCGTCCGCATCCTCGACGACCCCTCGGTCACCGCCGCCGCGCACCGGCTGCGCGACGAGACCTTCGGCGACCCCACCCCGGCCGGGGTCGTCCCCGAGCTGGAGCGGCTCGCCGCACAGCACCGCCGCCCGCCGGCCTCCGACCGTCCCTGACCCCCGTCGGAAACCCCCGGAAGACCCCGGTGGACCGCGGTGGACGGTGGACCCCGGGGGACCCGGAAAGCCCCCAACCCTCAGCCCGAAAGCAGGAGTTCCGTGTACGAAGTCGACCACGCCGACGTCTACGACCTCTTCTACCTCGGCCGCGGCAAGGACTACGCCGCCGAGGCCTCCGACATCGCCGACCTGGTGCGCTCCCGTGCCCCCGAGGCGTCCTCGCTCCTGGACGTGGCCTGCGGCACGGGCACCCATCTGGAGCACTTCACCAAGGAGTTCGCCGACACCGCGGGCCTGGAGCTGTCCGAGGACATGCTCACCCACGCCCGCACGCGGCTGCCCGACGCGACGCTCCACCAGGGCGACATGCGGGACTTCCGGCTCGGCCGCAGGTTCTCCGCCGTGGTCAGCATGTTCAGCTCCGTCGGCTATCTCCGTACGACCGGTGAACTCGACGCCGCCGTCGACTCGTTCGCGCAGCACCTGGAGCCCGGCGGCGTCGTCGTGGTGGAGCCGTGGTGGTTCCCGGAGACCTTCGCCGACGGCTGGGTCAGCGCCGACGTCGTCCGCCGGGACGGGCGCACCGTGGCCCGCGTCTCGCACTCGGTGCGCGAGGGGAACGCGACGCGCATGGAGGTGCACTTCACGGTGGCCGACCCGGGCAAGGGCGTACGGCACTTCTCCGACGTCCACCTCATCACCCTCTTCCACCAGGCGGAGTACGAGGCCGCCTTCACGGCCGCGGGGCTGCGCGTCGAGTACCTGGAGGGCGGGCCTTCGGGCCGCGGCCTCTTCGTCGGCGTCCCCGCCTAGTACTCCGCCCACACACACAGACCCCCCGGGGCAACGTCCCGGGCGCACCAAGCACAGAGAGAGAAACGAACCGTGACAGGTAAGACCCGAATACCGCGCGTCCGCCGCGGCCGTACGACCCCCAGGGCCTTCACCCTGGCCGTCGTCGGCACCCTCCTTGCGGGCACCACCGTGGCGGCGGCCGCTCCCGGCGCCGCCGACACCGCCAACGTCCAGTACACGAGCCGGGCGGCGGAGCTCGTCGCCCAGATGACGCTCGACGAGAAGATCAGCTTCGTCCACTGGGCGCTGGACCCCGACCGGCAGAACGTCGGCTACCTCCCCGGCGTGCCGCGTCTCGGCATCCCGGAGCTGCGTGCCGCCGACGGCCCGAACGGCATCCGGCTGGTGGGCAGGACCGCCACCGCGCTGCCCGCGCCGGTCGCCCTGGCCAGCACCTTCGACGACACCATGGCCGACAGCTACGGCAAGGTCATGGGCCGCGACGGACGCGCGCTGAACCAGGACATGGTCCTGGGACCGATGATGAACAACATCCGGGTGCCGCACGGCGGCCGGAACTACGAGACCTTCAGCGAGGACCCCCTGGTCTCCTCGCGCACCGCGGTCGCCCAGATCAAGGGCATCCAGGGTGCGGGTCTGATGACCACGGCCAAGCACTTCGCGGCCAACAACCAGGAGAACAACCGCTTCAGCGTGAACGCCACGGTCGACGAGCAGACGCTCCGCGAGATCGAGTTCCCGGCGTTCGAGGCGTCCTCCAAGGCCGGCGCGGCCTCCTTCATGTGTGCCTACAACGGCCTCAACGGGAAGCCGTCCTGTGGCAACGACGAGCTCCTCAACAACGTGCTGCGCACGCAGTGGGGCTTCCAGGGCTGGGTGATGTCCGACTGGCTCGCCACCCCGGGCACCGACGCCATCACCAAGGGCCTCGACCAGGAGATGGGCGTCGAGCTTCCCGGCGACATCCCGCCGGGCGAGCCCTCGCCGCCGGCCAAGTTCTTCGGTGACGCGCTGAAGCAGGCCGTCCTGAACGGCACGATCCCCGAGTCGGCCGTGACCACGTCGGCGGAGCGCATCGTCGGCCAGATGGACAAGTTCGGTCTGCTGTCGGCCACCCCGGCGCCGCGGCCCGAGCGTGACAAGGCGGGTGCCCAGGCGGTGTCCCGCAAGGTCGCCGAGAACGGCGCGGTGCTCCTGCGCAACGAGGGCCAGGCCCTGCCGCTCGCCGGTGACGCCGGCAAGAGCATCGCGGTCATCGGCCCCACGGCCGTCGACCCCAAGGTCACCGGCCTGGGCAGCGCCCACGTCGTCCCGGACTCGGCGGCCGCCCCGCTCGACACCATCAAGGCCCGCGCCGGCGCGGGTGCGACGGTGTCGTACGAGACGGGTGAGGAGATCTTCGGGTCGCAGATCCCGGCGGGGAACCTCAGCCCGGCGTTCAACCACGGCGTCCAGCTCCAGCCGGGTCAGGCCGGAGCTCTGTACGACGGCACGCTGACCGTGCCCGCCGACGGCGAGTACCGCATCGCGGTCCGTGCCACCGGCGGATACGCCACGGTGCAGCTCGGCAGCCACACCATCGAGGCCGGCCAGGTCTACGGCAAGGTGAGCAGCCCGCTCCTCAAGCTCACCAAGGGCACGCACAAGCTCACCGTCTCGGGCTTCGCGATGAGCGCCACCCCGCTCTCCCTGGAGCTGGGCTGGGTGACGCCGCAGGCGGCCGACGCGACGATCGCGAAGGCCGTGGAGGCGGCGAAGAAGGCCCGTACGGCCGTCGTCTTCGCCTACGACGACGGCACCGAGGGCGTCGACCGTCCGAACCTGTCGCTGCCGGGCACGCAGGACAAGCTGATCTCGGCGGTCGCCGACGCCAACCCGAACACGATCGTGGTCCTCAACACCGGTTCGTCGGTGCTGATGCCGTGGCTGTCCAAGACCCGCGCGGTCCTGGACATGTGGTACCCGGGCCAGGCGGGCGCAGAGGCCACCGCCGCGCTGCTCTACGGTGACGTCAACCCGAGCGGCAAGCTCACCCAGAGCTTCCCGGCCGCCGAGAACCAGCACGCTGTCGCCGGCGACCCGAACCGCTACCCGGGCGTCGACAACCAGCAGCAGTACACCGAGGGCATCCACGTCGGGTACCGCTGGTTCGACAAGGAGAACGTCAAGCCGCTGTTCCCGTTCGGGCACGGCCTGTCGTACACCTCGTTCACGCAGAGCGCCCCGACCGTCGTGCGGACGTCCACGGGCGGTCTGAAGGTCACGGTCACGGTCCGCAACAGCGGGCAGCGCGCGGGCCAGGAGGTCGTCCAGGCGTACCTCGGTGCCAGCCCGAACGTGACCGCCCCGCAGGCGAAGAAGAAGCTCGTGGGCTACACGAAGGTCGCGCTCGCCGCGGGCGAGTCGAAGACGGTGACGGTGAACGTCGACCGCCGTCAGCTGCAGTTCTGGGACGCCGCAGCGGACTGTTGGAAGACGGGAACGGGCAACCGGCTCCTGCAGACCGGTTCGTCCTCCGCGGACCTGCGCGGAAGCACCACGGTCAACGTCTGGTGACGTGACGCACACGAAGACGGCGGTGCCCGCCACCCGGAAGGGTGGCGGGCACCGCCTTTTCTCGGGCCTTCCTAGCGGAGGGCCCACTCGCGTACGGCGTCGATCACCCGCAGCGCCTGCTCGCGCTGCAGGTGCGGGCCGATCGGCAGGCTGAGGACCTGCCGCGCGAAGCTCTCGGCGCGCGGCAGCGAGCCCTCCGCCGGGGCGTCGCCCGCGTAGGCGGGAGAGAGGTGCACCGGCACCGGGTAGTGCGTGAGCGTGTCGATGCCGCGGGCGTCCAGGTGGTCCCGCAGGTCGTCGCGGCGGTCCGTGCGCACGGTGAAGAGGTGCCAGACCGGGTCGGTGTCGGGTGCGGTCACCGGCAGGGCGATGCCGGGGAGCCCGCCGAGCCCGGACAGGTACTCCGCGGCCAGCGCCGACCTGCGGCCGTTCCAGCCGTCCAGGTGGGCGAGGCGGATCCGCAGGACGGCCGCCTGCATCTCGTCCAGGCGGGAGTTGGTGCCCTTCATCTCGTGGCTGTACTTCTGCCGGGAGCCGTAGTTGCGGAGCATCCGCAGCCGTTCGGCGAGCTCGGGGTCGCCGGTGACGACGGCGCCGCCGTCGCCGAAGCAGCCGAGGTTCTTGCCCGGGTAGAAGCTGAACGCGGCCACCGACGACCCGGCGCCGATCCGCCGGCCCCGGTAGCGGGCGCCGTGCGCCTGCGCGGCGTCCTCCACGATGTGCAGGCCGTGCCGGGCCGCCAGGTCGCGGAGGGCGTCCAGGTCGGCCGGGTGCCCGTAGAGGTGGACGGGGAGGAGCGCCCGGGTGCGGGGGGTGATCGCCTTCTCGACGAGCAGCGGGTCCAGGGTGGGGTGGTCCTCGTGGGGCTCCACGGGCACGGGGGTCGCGCCGGTGGCGGACACCGCGAGCCAGCTGGCGATGTACGTGTGCGAGGGGACGATCACCTCGTCGCCGGGTCCGATGCCGAGGCCGCGGAGCGCCAGCTGGAGGGCGTCCATGCCGCTGTTCACGCCGACGGCATGGCCGGTCTCGCAGTATGCGGCGAACTCGGCCTCGAAGCCTTCGAGTTCGGGCCCGAGGAGGTAGCGCCCGGAGTCGAGGACGCGGGCGATGGCGGCGTCGGTCTCGGCGCGCAGCTCCTCGTAGGCGGCCTTGAGGTCGAGGAAGGGGACGCGGGGGGTCACGAGGCCACCCCCGCGGTGAGCTCCGGCGCGGGTGCCTTGAGCGGCTCCCACCAGTCGCGGTTCTCCCGGTACCAGCGCACGGTGCGTGCGAGGCCGTCCGCGAAGGCGACCTGCGGCCGGTAGCCGAGCTCGCGCTCGATCTTCCCGCCGTCGAGGGAGTAGCGCAGGTCGTGGCCCATGCGGTCGGCGACCTTCCGGACGGACGACCAGTCGGCGCCGAGCGACTCCAGGAGCATGCCGGTGAGTTCGCGGTTGGTCAGCTCCAGGCCGCCGCCGATGTGGTAGACCTCGCCGGCCCGGCCGCCCGCGAGGACGAGCGCGATGCCCCGGCAGTGGTCGTCGGTGTGGACCCACTCGCGGACGTTGGCGCCGTCGCCGTACAGGGGCAGCGTCCCGCCGTCGAGGAGGTTCGTCACGAAGAGCGGGATCAGCTTCTCGGGGTGCTGGTACGGCCCGTAGTTGTTGCAGCAGCGGGTGATCCGCACGTCGAGGCCGTACGTCCGGTGGTAGGCGCGGGCGACGAGGTCGGAGCCGGCCTTCGAGGCGGCGTAGGGGGAGTTGGGCTCCAGCGGGCTGCTCTCGGTCCAGGAACCGGAGTCGATCGACCCGTACACCTCGTCGGTGGAGACGTGCACGACCCGGTCCACGCCGGCGTCGAGGGCGCACTGGAGGAGGGTCTGCGTGCCCTGCACGTTGGTCTCGGTGAACACGGACGCGCCCGCGATGGAGCGGTCCACGTGGCTCTCGGCCGCGAAGTGGACGACGGCGTCGACGCCGTCGAGCTCCCGGGCGAGGAGCTCGGCGTCGCGGATGTCGCCGTGGACGAAGCGCAGCCGCGGGTCGCCGGCGACGAGGGCCAGGTTGGCGATGTTGCCCGCGTAGGTGAGGCTGTCGAGGACGATCACCTCGTCGGCGGGCACGTCGGGGTACGCCCCGGCGAGGAGCTGCCGCACGAAGTGCGAGCCGATGAAGCCCGCACCTCCGGTCACCAGAAGCCGCACTGCTGTTTCCTTTCGGTGGCGTGGTGGGTCGCGCTGTCGGTCACACGGCCGGGCGCGCTGTCGGTGGCGCTGTCGGTGGCGCTGTCGGTGGCGCGTACGCGGCGGTCGCGAGGCGTCGTGGCCCTCACGGGGCTCCCTCGCGGCCGGCGATCTCCATCAGGTACGTGCCGTACTCGGTGCGGGAGAGGCGTTCTCCCAGGCGGTGACAGGCCTCGGCGTCGATGAAGCCCATCCGGAAGGCGATCTCCTCGAGGCCGGCGATCCAGACGCCCTGCCGCTCCTCCAGGACCTGGACGTACTGCGCGGCCCGGAGGAGCGAGTCGTGGGTGCCGGTGTCCAGCCAGGCGAAGCCGCGGCCCAGGTCGACGAGTTCGGCCCGGCCGCGCTCCAGGTAGACGCGGTTGACGTCGGTGATCTCCAGCTCGCCGCGCGCCGAGGGCCGGATGTTCTTGGCGATGTCCACGACGTCGTTGTCGTAGAGGTAGAGGCCGGTGACGGCGAGGTTGGACCGTGGCTTGACCGGCTTCTCGACGAGGCCGGTCAGCCGGCCCTCGGCGTCCACCTCGGCGACGCCGTACCGCTCGGGGTCCTTGACCGGGTAGCCGAAGAGCACGCAGCCGTCGAGCCGCGCGATGCTGTCCCGCAGGAGCGTGTACAGGCCGGGCCCGTGGAAGATGTTGTCGCCCAGGATCAGGGCGCAGGTGTCGTCGCCGATGTGGCCGGCGCCGACGAGCAGCGCGTCCGCGATTCCCGCGGGCTCTTTCTGGACCGCATAGTCGAGTGCGATTCCGAGGTGGCTGCCGTTTCCGAGCAGCGACTCGAAGAGTTCGATGTGCTGGGGGGTGGAGATGATTTGTATCTCGCGAATACCGCCGAGCATGAGAACCGACAGCGGATAGTAGATCATCGGTTTGTTGTAGACCGGAAGAATCTGTTTCGAAATCACCGAGGTCGCCGGATGCAGTCGAGTTCCGCTCCCGCCGGCCAGGACTATTCCCTTCATTCCCGGAAGCTAGCAGGAGAAGGCCGGTATTAACGGTTGGCGTGGCGGAGATAGGGGGGCGCTAGGGGATGTGCAGGGGGAGTACCGCCGCGCCTTTGGGGGGGTGGGAAAACACCGAGGGCCCGGCCGGACGGCCGGGCCCTCGGAAGGGGAGAGCGTGCGGGGGCGGGTCAGCGCAGGAAGCCGCGGGCGTCCTCCCAGCCGTCCGCGGTGTCCCGCTCCAGCTGGTTCAGGCGGGCGGTGACGACCTGGTCGAAGCCGTCCATGAAGTACTCGTCGCCGTCGTGGGGCGCCACCTGGCCGCCGCGCTCGACGAAGTCGCGGACCACCTCGGTGAGGGAGGTGTCGGGGTCCACGCGGCCCGCGATGTACCGGGTCGCGCCGTCCAGGTCGGGGAAGCCGGCCTCGCGGTACAGGTACACGTCGCCGAGGAGGTCGACCTGCACCGACACCTGCGGGTGCGCGGTGGGCCGCATGGTGGCGGGCTTGATCCGCAGCAGTTCGGCGTCGGCCCCCGCCCGCAGGCTGTTCAGGGCGTAGCCGTAGTCGATGTGGAGGCCGGGGGTGCGTTCGTTGACCCGCTCCTCGAAGGCGGCGAGGGCCTCCTGGAGCTCGTCCCGCTCCTCCTGGGGCAGCTTGCCGTCGTCACGGCCGCTGTAGTCCTCGCGGATGTTGACGAAGTCGATCGTCCTGCCCTGGCCGGCCTCGTTGAGGTCGGCGATGAAGTCGACCAGGTCGAGCAGGCGCCGGGCGCGGCCCGGGAGCACGATGTAGGCGAAGCCGAGGTTGATCGGCGACTCGCGTTCGGCGCGCAGCTGCTGGAAGCGGCGGAGGTTCTCGCGGACGCGGCGGAAGGCGGCCTTCTTGCCGGTGGTCTGCTCGTACTCCTCGTCGTCGAGGCCGTAGAGCGAGGTGCGGATGGCGTGCAGGCCCCACAGGCCGGGCTGGCGCTCCAGGGTGCGCTCGGTGAGCGCGAAGGAGTTCGTGTAGACGGTGGGCCGCATGCCGTGCTCGGTGGCGTGGGTGGCCAGGGTGCCGAGGCCGGGGTTGGTGAGCGGCTCCAGGCCGCCGGAGAAGTACAGGGCGAAGGGGTTGCCCGTGGGTATCTCGTCGATGACCGACCGGAACATGGCGTTGCCGGCGTCGAGGGCCGACGGGTCGTAGCGGGCGCCGGTCACGCGGACGCAGAAGTGGCAGCGGAACATGCAGGTCGGGCCGGGGTAGAGGCCGACGCTGTACGGGAAGACGGGCTTCCTGGCGAGGGCCGCGTCGAAGACGCCGCGCTGTTCGAGGGGCAGCAGGGTGTTCTTCCAGTACGCCCCCGCGGGGCCGGTCTCGACGGCGACGCGGAGCTCCGGGACCTGCCCGAACAGGGCGAGGAGGCGCCGGAAGGCGTCCCGGTCGACGCCCAGGTCCTGGCGGGCCTCCTCCAGCGGGGTGAAGGGGCTGTTGCCGTAGCGCACGGCGAGCCGGACCAGCTGCTCGGCGGTGGTCCCGGCCTCGTCGGACGGTACGAGGCCGCCGGCGACGAGGGCCTGGCCGACGGCGTGGGCCGCGGCCCCGGGATCGGCTCCGGGGTGCGCGCAGCGTTCGGCCGGGGCGGTGGCGGCGGGGGCAGGGGCGGTCATCAGGAGCGTCCAATCGTGGGCGTGGAGGTCAGGGGGGTCGTGTCGCGGTGGCGCGCGGTCAGTTCGTGGCCCCGGGCCGCGCAGAACCGCAGGACGTCGCCGACGCGGCGGATGTCGTCGTCGCCGACGGCGGTGCCGGTCGGCAGGGAGAGGACGCGTTCGGCGAGGCGTTCGGTGTGCGGCAGCGGGGCGTGCGGCCGGCCGCGGTACGGCTCCAGCTGGTGGCAGCCCGGGGAGAAGTAGGCGCGGGTGTGGATCCCCTCGGCCCGCAGGACGTCCATGACGAGGTCGCGGTGGATGCCGGTGGTGTCCTCGTCGATCTCGACGATCACGTACTGGTGGTTGTTGACGCCGTGCCGGTCGTGGTCGGCGACCAGGACGCCGGGGACGTCCGCCAGCTGCGCGCGGTAGGCGGCGTGGTTGCCGCGGTTGCGGGCGACGACCTCGGGGAACGCGTCCAGCGAGGTGAGTCCCATCGCGGCGGCGGCCTCGCTCATCTTGGCGTTGGTCCCGCCGGCCGGGCTGCCGCCGGGCAGGTCGAAGCCGAAGTTGTGGAGGGCGCGGATCCGGGCGGCGAGGTCGGCGTCGTCGGTGACGACGGCGCCGCCCTCGAAGGCGTTGACGGCCTTGGTGGCGTGGAAGCTGAAGACCTCGGCGTCGCCGAGGCTGCCGGCGGGCCGGCCGTCGACCGCGCAGCCGAGGGCGTGCGCGGCGTCGAAGAACAGCCTCAGGCCGTGCTCGTCGGCGACCTTCCGCAGCTGGTCGGCGGCGCAGGGGCGGCCCCAGAGGTGGACGCCGAGGACGGCCGAGGTGCGGGGGGTGACCGCGGCGGCGACCTGCTCGGGGTCGAGGTTGCCGGTGTCCGGGTCGATGTCGGCGAAGACCGGGGTGAGGCCGATCCAGCGCATCGCGTGCGGGGTGGCGGCGAACGTCATCGACGGCATGATCACTTCGCCGGTCAGGCCGGCGGCGTGCGCGAGGAGCTGGAGTCCCGCCGTGGCGTTGCAGGTGGCCACGGCGTGCCGGACCCCGGCGAGGCCGGCGACGCGCTGCTCGAACTCGCGGACGAGCGGGCCGCCGTTGGACAGCCACTGGCCGTCGAGGGCCCGGTCGAGCCGCTCGTAGAGCTTGGCGCGGTCGATGCGGTTGGGCCGCCCCACGAGGAGCGGCTGGTCGAAAGCGGCGGGGCCGCCGAAGAATGCGAGGTCGGATAAGGCGCTTTTCACGGATGTTCCCTCCGGGCCACCGTCACGAAATGATTCGCCGATCCGGGAATCCCGAACGAGGTCGCCGCGCTCCACCGTGACGTACGACGCGATGGTCGATTGTGGTGGTCGATTTCGGGGGGACTCTAATCCGCGCGCAACGGACCGACAAGAGCACACTGTGCTCTTCGGATGTGCTTCGGATCACATCCGCTCCCGAGGTATTCCATCGGCGGCCCGAATGTGGTGATGCTTGTCAAGATCCGGGAATCAGCGGAGCCGCCGGGAGGGCCGGGGCGCGCTCCGCGGAAGAGCACGTGCGAGAAGTCCCGTTCCTCTTCCCGTTTCCGTTCCGCTTCCGGTTCCCAGTCAGGAGTTCTCAGTGCGCCGCCCCCACGAGGGAACGACCGTCTCGCCCCCGGTACTCGACCTGGCCGCCCTCGGGCAGGACTTCGCGGCCGACCCCTACCCGACGTACGCGAGACTGCGCGCCGAGGGCCCGGCCCACCGGGTGCGCACCCCGGACGGGGACGAGGTGTGGCTGGTCGTCGGCTACGACCGGGCGCGGGCGGTCCTCGCCGACCCGCGGTTCAGCAAGGACTGGCGACACTCCACGACTCCGCTGACCGAGGCCGAGGCCCAGCTCAACCACAACATGCTGGAGTCCGACCCGCCGCGGCACACCCGGCTGCGCAAGCTGGTGGCCCGTGAGTTCACCATGCGCCGCGTCGAGTTGCTCCGCCCCCGCGTCGAGGAGATCGTCGACGGCCTCATGGACGCCATGCTGGCGGCGCCCGACGGACGCGCCGATCTGATGGAGGCCCTGGCCTGGCCGCTGCCGGTCACCGTGATCTCCGAACTCCTCGGCGTGCCCGAGCCGGAGCGCGCCGCCTTCCGCGGCTGGACCGACGCCTTCGTCTTCCCGGACGACCCCGCCGAGGCCCAGACCGCCATGACCGAGATGAGCCGCTACCTCTCCCGGCTCATCGAATCCAAGCGCGGGCGGCCCGGCGAGGACCTGCTCGCCGCGCTCGTGCGGACCAGCGACGAGGACGGCTCCCGGCTGACCCCCGAGGAGCTCCTCGGCATGGCCCACATCCTGCTGGTCGCGGGCCACGAGACCACGGTCAACCTGATCTCCAACGGCATGTACGCGCTCCTCTCGCACCCGGACCAGCTGGCCGCCCTGCGCGCCGACATGACGCTCTTGGACGGCGCGGTGGAGGAGATGCTGCGCTACGAGGGCCCGGTGGAGTCCGCTACCTACCGCTTCCCGGTCGAGCCCGTCGACCTGGACGGCACGGTCATCCCGGCCGGCGACACGGTCCTCGTCGTCCTGGCCGACGCCCACCGCACTCCCGAGCGCTTCCCCGACCCGCACCGCTTCGACATCCGCCGGGACACCCGCGGCCATCTCGCCTTCGGCCACGGCATCCACTTCTGCCTAGGCGCCCCACTGGCCCGGATGGAGGCCCGGATCGCGGTCCGCGCCCTGCTCGAACGCTGCCCCGACCTGGCCCTGGACGTCTCCCCCGGCGAACTGGTCTGGTACCCGAACCCGATGATCCGCGGCCTCAAAGCCCTGCCGATCCGCTGGCGGCGAAGCCGGGAAGCGGGCGGGCGCACCGGCTGAATCCGGTGCGCCCGCGTGGCCGGCCCGTCACGTACGGTCGCCCGGATCGGTCCCCTTTCGCCGTAACAAGAGCTGGTTAGAGTGATCGTCGGACGGCCGAAGGGTTCGGCGCCCGGACGAGGGGGACTTCCGCGATGAATCTGGTGGAACGCGACGGGGAGATAGCCCATCTCAGGGCCGTTCTTGACGCATCCGCCGCCGGTGACGGGACACTGTTACTCGTCTCCGGACCGGCCGGCAGCGGGAAGACTGAGCTGCTGCGGTCGCTCCGGCGTCTGGCGGCCGAACGGGGCACGCCCGTGTGGTCGGTCCGTGCGCTGCCGGGCGACCGCGGCGTCCCACTGGGCGTGCTCTGCCAGTTACTCCGCAGCGCCGAACAACACGGCGCCGACACGTCCGCCGTCCGCGACCTGGTGGACGCCGCCTCGCGGCGGGCCGGGAACCGCACGTCCCCGGCCGACGCCCCACTCCGCGTCGACGAGACGCACCAGCTGCACGACTGGCTGCGCTCCGTCGCCCGCCGCACCCCGTTCCTCGTCGCCGTCGACGACCTGACCCACGCCGACACCGCGTCCCTGAGGTTCCTTCTCCACTGCGCCGCCCACCACGAGCAGGGCGGCATCGGCTTCGTCATGACCGAACGCGCGTCGCAGCGCGCCGGCTACCGGGTGTTCCGCGCGGAGCTGCTCCGCCAGCCGCACTGCCGCAACATGTGGCTCTCCGGCCTTCCCCCCAGCGGGGTACGCCGGTTCCTCGCCCACCACTACGGCCCCGAGGCCGCCGAACGGCGCGCTCCCGCCTACCACGCGACGACCGGCGGGAACCCGCTGCTCCTCCGGGCGCTGACCCAGGACCGGCAGGCGGCCCGCACCACCCTCGGCACCGCCGGCGACGACGATCCCGTGTACGGCGACTCGTTCGCCCAGGCCGTCCTCGACTGCCTGCACCGCAGCGCCGACGGCACCCTGGACACCGCCCGCTGGCTCGCCGTCCTCGAACAGTCCGACCCGCTGCTCGTGGAGCGGCTCACCGGTGCGACGGCCACCGCCGTCGAGCGCCACCTCCAGGAGCTCGCCGCCATCGGCCTCCTCGACGAGGACGGCACCCTGCGGCATCCCGCGATACGCGAGGCCGCCCTCCAGGACCTGCCGGCCGCGGACCGCACCGAGCTGCACCGGCGCGCCGCGGAGCAGCTGCACCGCGACGGCGCCGACGAGGACACCGTCGCCCGTCATCTGCTCGTCGGCGGCGCCCCCGACGCCCCCTGGGCGCTGCCCCTGCTCGAACGGGGCGCGCAGCAGGCCCTGTTCGACGACCGCCTCGACGACGCCTTCCGGATCCTCGAGTTCGCCGTGCGCTCCAGCACCGACAACACCCAGCTGGCCCGCCTCGCCCCGCACCTGGTCGCGGCCTCCTGGCGGATGAACCCGCACATGACGACCCGGGCCCTCGCGCTCTTCGACCGGCTCCTGGGCGGCGAACTGCCCCCCAGCCACCCGGTCATGGCGCTGATCCGCTGTCTCGTCTGGTACGGGCGGCTGCCCGAGGCCGCCGACGCGCTGTCCCGGCTGCGGCCCGCCACGGACGCCGACGCCCTGGAACTGTCGCTCACCCGGATGTGGCTGGCGGCGCTGTGCCCTCCGCTCCTGGAGTCCCTGCCGCCGTCGCCCGAGCCGGAGCGGGGGCCCGTGCCGGTGCGGCTCGCGCCCCGGACGACCGCGCTCCAGGCCCAGGCGGGCGTCTTCCAGCGGGGCCCGGAGAACGCGTCCGTCGCGCAGGCCGAGCAGATACTGCAGGGCTGCCGTCTTTCGGAGGAGACGTACGAGGCCCTGGAGACGGCCCTCCTGGTCCTCGTCCACGCCGACCGGCTCGACCGGGCGCTGTTCTGGTCGGACGCGCTGCTCGCCGAGGCCTCGGAGCGGCGGTCGCAGGGCTGGGAGGCGGTCTTCGCCGCGACCCGGGCGA
The DNA here is from genome assembly GCF_044456565.1 of Streptomyces sp. NPDC050842. Classification (NCBI taxonomy): domain Bacteria; kingdom Bacillati; phylum Actinomycetota; class Actinomycetes; order Kitasatosporales; family Streptomycetaceae; genus Streptomyces; species Streptomyces sp. NPDC050842. The sequence continues at coordinate 34,104 of NZ_JBITGA010000017.1, forward strand.
TGATCGCGATCCGCTGCGGGGACCTCCCGACGGCGCGGGAGCGGGCCGAGCTGGCGCTCTCCCACGCGGCGCCGGAGAGCTGGGGGCTCGCCGTGGGCGTGCCCCTCTCCGCGCTGCTCCTCGCGTGCACGGAGGCCGGCGAGTACGAGCAGGCGGAACGGGTCCTGCGGCAGCCGGTGCCGGACGCGATGTTCGACTCGCGGCACGGCATGGAGTACATGCACGCCCGGGGCCGTTACTGGCTGGCGACGGGGCGGCTGCACGCGGCGCTCGGCGAGTTCATGCTGTGCGGGGAGATCCTGGGCAGCTGGAACCTGGACCAGCCCTCGATCGTGCCCTGGCGGACCTCGGCCGCCGAGGTGTACCTGCGGCTCGGCAACCGCCAGAAGGCCAGGGCGCTGGCCGAGGCCCAGCTCGCCCTGGTGCGGCCCGGGCGCTCCCGCACGCGGGGCCTCACCCTGCGGGTCCTCGCGGCGGCCGCGGACGGCCAGCAGGCGGAGCGGCTGCACGCGGAGGCGGTCGACATGCTGCACGACAGCGGCGACCGGCTGGAACACGCCCGTGCGCTGGCCGGGATGAGCCGTCACCAGCAGGCCCAGGGCGACAACTACCGGGCCCGGATGACCGCGCGCCTCGCCGGTGACATGGCGTGGGCCTGCGGTGCGTATCCGCTGGCCGAGGAGATCGTGCCGGGCCGCGGCGGTCGCCGGGCGAAGGCCGTGAGCCCCGACCTCGAACTGCCGGGCGGCCCGGACGTCGGCCTGCTGTCGGAGGCCGAGCGCAGGGTCGCGGCCCTCGCCGCACGGGGATTGACGAACCGCCAGATAGCGCGCCGGCTCTGTGTCACCGCGAGCACGGTCGAGCAGCATCTGACGCGCGTCTACCGCAAGCTGAACGTGACCCGCCGGGCCGATCTCCCGGTGAGCCTGGCGCAGGACAAGTCCGTCACCGCGTGAGGCGTCCCGGGAGGCCGTCGGGCCTCCCGGGACGCCGGGATCACACGGTGGTGCGGAGCGGGGTGCCGATCGGCGAGTCGAGCGACGTGTCGCTCCGCCTGTCGCTCTGCCAGTCGCTCTGCGCGTCGACCGGCGTGGACGAACCCCACGCCTCGCGGAGCGCGTCGCAGACCTCCCCGACGGTGGCCCCCGCGGCCAGGGCCTCCTTCATCGGCGGCATCAGGTCGTCGTCGCCGCCCGCCGCCGCCGTCACGGCCGCGAGCGTCCGCCGGACGCGGTCCCCGCAGCGCCAGGCCCGTAGCTTCGCCAGGCGTTCGGCCTGGCGCTCCTCGATGCCCGGAGCGGCCCGCAGCGGCTCGTACGGCTCCGGTCCCTCGACCGAGACGGTGGTCCACCGCGGCAGCTCGGCCCGGCAGTACCGGAACATGTCGGCCATCAGGCGCAGCGAGGGCTTCGGCGGGAAGACGTACCTCCCCCGCGCGTCGTGCTCCTCCGGCACGTCGTTGCGGATCGTGCCGGTCAGCGCGGTCGCGGGGATCCCCTGCTCCTCCGCGACGAGTCGGTAGAGCAGGAGCAGCAGCGCGGCCGGGGCGTTGATCGCCATCGACGTCGTCACGGTGTCCAGCGGGATCCCCGCGAACAGCACCCGCATGTCGTCGATCGAGTCGATCGCGACGCCCGCCCTGCCGACCTCGCCCGAGGCGAGCGGCGTGTCCGAGTCGCAGCCCATCCGGGTCGGCAGGTCGAAGGCGACAGAGAGGCCCGTCGTGCCGTCGGCGATCAGGCGCTTGAAGCGGGCGTTGGACTCCCTTGCGGTCCCGGCCCCGGCGTACGCGACGGGCGGGCCGGATCCGGCGTACGCGACGGGCGGGCCGGACCCGGCATGGGCGACGGGCGGGCCGGACTCCGTCGTCCGGCCCGCCTCCGTCGGCTCCGTCACAGGGCCCCGCTGAAGAGGGCGGGGGCGATCACCGCGGCCTCGGGGCCGTACGTGGCGACGAGTCGCTCGTGGAGTCCCACCCGCGTGACCTCATACGTCTGCGGGCCGACCGACTCCAGGGCGAAGGTGGCCATGGCGGCACCCGCCCGGGCGGCGTCGACGATCTCCAGGCCGGAGGCCAGGGCCGCCAGGAAGCCCGCACGGAAGGCGTCGCCGCCGCCGGTGGGGTCCGCGGCGTCCGTCGCGGGCACGGCCGCGCTCTCGATCCCCGGCCCGTCGGCCGTGTCGATGCGGCACCCCTTGGGGCCGAGCGTGGTGATCCAGGTCCCGACCCGGGCGAGCACCTCCGCCTCGGTCCAGCCGGTCTTGCTGAGCAGCAGCGCCCGCTCGTACGCGTTCGTGAACAGCAGCTCGGCTCCGTCGACGAGCTCCCGGACGCTGTCGCCCTCCAGCCGGGCGAGCTGCTGCGAGGGGTCCGCGGCGCGGCGCAGGCCCAACTCGCGGCAGACCCGGGTGTGGCGCACCATCGCCTCGGGGTCGTCCGCGCCGACGAGGACGAGGTCGAGCCCGCCGGGCCGCCGGGCCGTCTCGCCGAGGTCGATGTCGCGCGCCTCGGCCATCGCGCCCGCGTAGAACGAGGCGAGCTGGTTGCCGTCCTCGTCGGTGGTGCACATGAAGCGGGCGGTGTGGTGCCGGTCCGACACCCGTACGGCGTCGGTGTCGACGCCCGCTTCGCGGAGCAGCTGACCGTACGCGTCGAAGTCCTTGCCGACGGCGCCGACGAGGACGGGGCGGCGGCCGAGCAGGCCGAGGCCGTACGCGATGTTGGCCGCGACGCCTCCGTGCCGGATGTCGAGGGTATCGACGAGGAAGGACAGGGACACGTGGGCGAGCTGGTCCGGCAGGATCTGCTCGGCGAAGCGGCCCGGGAAGGTCATGAGGTGGTCGGTGGCGATCGACCCGGTGACGGCTATGCGCATGTCAGACCCCTGCGGCCTTCTTCAGGGCGTCCACGCGGTCCGTGCGCTCCCAGGTGAAGTCCGGCAGCTCGCGGCCGAAGTGGCCGTAGGCGGCGGTCTGGGAGTAGATCGGGCGGAGCAGGTCGAGGTCGCGGATGATCGCGGCCGGGCGCAGGTCGAAGACCTCGCCGATGGCGTTCTCGATCTTCTCGGTGTCGACCGTGTTCGTGCCGAAGGTCTCGACGAAGAGGCCGACGGGCTCGGCCTTGCCGATCGCGTACGCGACCTGGACCTCGCAGCGCGAGGCCAGGCCCGCGGCGACGACGTTCTTCGCGACCCAGCGCATCGCGTACGCGGCGGAGCGGTCGACCTTCGACGGGTCCTTGCCGGAGAAGGCGCCGCCGCCGTGCCGGGCCATGCCACCGTACGTGTCGATGATGATCTTGCGGCCGGTGAGGCCGGCGTCGCCCATCGGGCCGCCGATCTCGAAACGCCCGGTCGGGTTCACCAGGAGGCGGTAGCCGTCGGTGTCGAGCTTGATGCCGTCCTCGACGAGCTGCGCGAGCACGTGCTCCACGACGAACTTCCGTACGTCGGGGGCGAGCAGCCCCTCCAGGTCGATGTCGGAGGCGTGCTGCGAGGACACCACGACCGTGTCGAGGCGGACCGCCCGGTCGCCGTCGTACTCGATGGTGACCTGGGTCTTGCCGTCGGGACGCAGGTACGGCACGGTGCCGTTCTTGCGGACCTCGGTCAGCCGGCGCGACAGGCGGTGCGCGAGGTGGATCGGCAGCGGCATCAGCTCGGGCGTCTCGTCCGAGGCGTAGCCGAACATCAGGCCCTGGTCGCCGGCACCCTGCTTGTCCAGCTCGTCCTCCTCGTCCCTCCGGGAGGCACCCTCGACCCGCTTCTCGTACGCGGTGTCCACACCCTGCGCGATGTCCGGCGACTGCGACCCGATGGACACCGACACGCCGCACGAGGCGCCGTCGAAGCCCTTCTTCGAGGAGTCGTAACCGATCTCCAGGATCCTGCTCCGGACCAGGGCGGGGATGTCCGCCCACGCCTTGGTGGTCACCTCACCGGCGACGTGCACCAGGCCGGTGGTGATCAGCGTCTCGACGGCGACGCGCGAGGTGGGGTCCTCCCGCAGCAGTGCGTCGAGGATGGTGTCGCTGATCTGGTCAGCGATCTTGTCCGGGTGACCCTCGGTGACGGACTCCGAGGTGAACAGACGACGGGACACAACGCTCCCTGGGGTTGCAGCGGCTGCTGACTACATATGACGGACCGGAAGCGGACCGGCCGGCGGACGGTCGAACCGGATCACATTGAAACCGCCCCGCTCCGGACACCGCCAGTGATCCTGCCCCCTGAACAGACCCGTGAATCCCCCTGCCCCACCCCCTATTGACGTGCGCGAAGCGGAAACCGCGGGACCACACGACCACCCCCCTACCTAGGGGCGTTGACGCCCCACCGTGTGGCTGATGAGGTCCCTGTGCTCCTGACCGACCCCCGCGGCCCGGCCGCGCGCGACCCGTGGAGAGCGCCCCACATGCCCGACACCCGCACCACCGGCGAACCCGGCCGCACCCTGCCCCGGATCGTCACCGCCGCCGCGCTGGCCCTGGCCCTCGGACTGCCCACGGCCCACCCGGCGGGCGCGGAACCGGCGGATCCGGGACCGGCCCCGGCCCCGGCGCCCTCCTCGGGAACCGCCGTCACGCCCACCCCGCAGCAGTTCGCCCACCGGGCCGACGCCGTCACCGTCACCTCCACCGTGACGCTGGTGACCGACCCGCGGACCGACCCGGCCGCCCTCCAGGTCGTCGAGAAGGCCCTGCGCGACGCGGGCGCCCGCACCCTCCAGCGCGCGCCCGCCCCCGTCCGCGGCCAACTGACCGTCCACATCGGCGGACCGCGGGAGAACCCCGCCACGGCCGGGGCCCTGTCCGCCCTCGGCGTCCCCGGCCCGGCAGGCCTGCCCGCCGACGGCCACGTCCTCGCCGCGGGCCGCACCGCCGACGGCACGGAGCACATCGCGCTCTCCGGCGTGGACGCCCGGGGCACGTACTACGCCGCCCAGTCCCTGCGCCAACTCCTGCCGCGCACCGCCCCGTCCGGGGCCCGCCTCCGGGGCGTGACCGTACGGGACTGGCCGGCCGCCCCGGCGCGCGGTGTCGTCGAGGGCTTCTACGACACCCCGTGGACCCATGCCACGCGCCTCGACCAGCTCGACTACTACGGCGAGCACAAGCTCGACACCTACATCTACTCGCCTAAGGACGACCCGTACCTCCGGGCCAAGTGGCGCGAGCCGTACCCGGCCGCCGAGGTGACCCGGATCCGGGAGCTGTCCGACCGGGCCCGCGCGCGGCACGTCGACCTCACCTACGCCGTCTCCCCCGGGCTCTCCGTCTGCTACAGCGCGCCCGAGGAGGCCCAGGCGCTGATCGCCAAGCTGGAGAGCGTGTGGGACATCGGCGTCCGGTCGTTCTCCGTGCCGCTCGACGACATCAGCTACACCACCTGGAACTGCGACGCCGACAAGGAACGCTTCGGCACGGGCGGCGGCGCCGCCGGCGAGGCCCAGGCCCTGTTCCTGAACCGGGTGAACGACGGCCTCCGCGCCGCCCATCCGGACGCCGCCCCGCTCCAGACGGTGCCGACGGAGTACTACGACCTCGAAGCGACCCCGTACAAGAAGGCGCTCGAGACGAAGCTGGCGCCCGGCGTGCTCGTCCAGTGGACCGGCACCGCGGGCATCGCCCCGGCCATCACGCGCGCCCAGGCGGCCGAGGCCAAGCGGCTCCTCGGCCACGACGTCCTGCTCTGGGACAACTTCCCGGTCAACGACTACGTCCCCGGCCGGCTGATGCTCGGCCCGCTGGAGGGCCGCGAGAAGGGCCTCCCCCAGGACCTCGCCGGCTACACCGCGAACCCGATGCCGCAGGCCGACGCCTCCAAGATCGGCCTGTTCACGGTCGCCGAGTACCTCTGGAACGACCGCGCCTACGACCCGGCCGCCGCCTGGACCGCCGCGCTCGCGGAGCGGGCGGGCGGCGACCGGCGCGTGCGGCAGGCGCTGCGGACCTTCGCCGACGGCAGCTTCTTCTCCCGGATGACCGGCCGCCAGTCCCCCGAACTCGCCGCCGCCATCGCCCGCTTCCGGAACGCGGCGCCCGCCGACCGCACCGCCGCCGCGGCCGTACTGGACGGGAAGCTCGCCGTCTTCGAGAGCGCCCCGGCCGTCCTCCGCGCCGACCTGCCCGACCGCCGCTTCGTCGAGCAGACCGGCCCCTGGCTGAACTCCGCCGAGGCCTGGGGCACGGCGGCCCGCACCGCGCTCGCGCTGACCGGCGCCGTCCGCGACGGCGACACCGGTGAGGCCGCGCGGCTCCGCGCACTCCTCCCCGGCCAGGTCGCGCACGCCCGGTCCTTCACGTACACCCACCTCTATGGACTGAAGATCCCGGTGATCGTCGCGGACGGTGTCCTCGACGCCTTCGTCCTCGACGCGATCGCCGAACACGACGTCTTCCTCGGCGTCACCCCCCGCCCGAAGGGCATCACCAACCTCGAACCGGACCAGGAGAACCTGATCCCGCGCGCCGCCGACGGCGAGGACGCGACGCACTTCCGCGGCCTCTGGGACCCGAAGCCCGGCGCCTGGGTCGGCCTCGACCTGCGGGCCGAGCGGGAGATCGGCACGGTCACGCTGGCGCTCGGCGCACCCGACCGGCCGCAGGGCTACCCGCGCCGCGGCGTGGTGGAACACTCCCTCGACGGCACGACCTGGCAGCCGCTCGGCGAGCTGTCGGGCGGCCCCGACACCGTGCTCACGGCCCCGGCCGGGACGCGGGCGCGGTACGTCAGGCTGCGGACCACCGAGGCACAGACCGGCCTGGAGACGTGGCTGACGGTACGGGAGATCCGCGTCGGCTGACACGGGACACGGGTACGACGAAGGGGCCGGGGCGGCGGCACGCCCCGGCCCTCTCGTACGCCTCTACGCCTCTACAGCTCTACGCCACGGGGTCAGATCGTCGACGTGTCGATGACGAAGCGGTAGCGGACGTCGCTCGCGAGGATCCGCTCGTACGCCTCGTTGATCCGCTCCGCGCCGATCACCTCGATCTCGGCGCCGAGACCGTGCGCGGCGCAGAAGTCGAGCATCTCCTGCGTCTCGGCGATGCCGCCGATCATCGAACCGGCGAGGGTCTTGCGGCCGCCGATGAGGGAGAAGAGGTTGAGCGCGACGGGCTCCTCGGGCGCGCCGACGTTGACCAGGGCGCCGTCCGTCTTCACCAGGCTCAGGTAGGCGCCGAAGTCCAGCGGCGCGGAGACGGTGGAGACGATCAGGTCGAAGGTGCCGGCGAGCTTCGTGAAGGTCTCCGGGTCGCTCGTCGCGTAGTAGTGGTCGGCGCCCAGCTTGAGGCCGTCCTCCCGCTTCTTCAGCGACTGGCTGAGCACGGTCACCTCGGCGCCGAGCGCGTGGGCGATCTTGACGCCCATGTGGCCGAGGCCGCCGAGGCCGACGATCGCGACCTTCTTGCCGGGGCCGGCCTGCCAGTGGGCGAGCGGCGAGTAGAGGGTGATGCCCGCGCAGAGCAGCGGCGCGGCCTCGTCGAGGCCGAGGCCCTCGGGGATGCGGAGCGTGTAGTTCTCGTCGACGACGATGTGGGTGGAGTAGCCGCCGTAGGTCGGCTCGCCGTTCTTGTCGAGGGCGTTGTACGTGCCGGTCCCGCCCTGCGTGCAGTACTGCTCAAGGCCCTGCTCGCAGTAGTCGCACTCGCGGCAGGAGTCGACGAAGCAGCCGACGCCGACCCGGTCGCCGACCTGGTGCTTCGTGACCCCGGAGCCGACCTCCGCGACGATGCCGGCGATCTCGTGGCCGGGGACCATCGGGAAGATGCCCTCGCCCCAGCCGTCGCGCGCCTGGTGGATGTCGGAGTGGCAGATGCCGGCGTACTTGATCTCGATGAGGACGTCGTGCTCGCCGACGGGGCGGCGCGGCACGGTGGTGCGCTCCAGCGGGGCGTTGGCGGCAGGTGCGGCGTAGGCGGGGACGGTGGTGCCGTTCGTGGTCATGGCCCCAGCCTGCGGCAGGACGCCGGGATCACCCAGCCACCTGTTCTGCCTACGTCCAGCGTGCCTACCACTGGCAGGGACAGGAACGTCCGTCCGCCGGCTCGTACGACCTGGGATAATCGGGTCACATGGATCTCAGTGCCGAACTCAGCGAATTCCTGCGCTCGCGCCGGGCCCGGCTGAAGCCGGAGGACGTGGGGCTGCCGGAGTTCGGGCGCCACCGCCGCGTACCGGGGTTGCGCAGGGAGGAGCTCGCGCAGCTGGCCGGGGTGTCCGTGGCGTACTACACGCGTCTCGAACAGGGCAACGGCCGCAACGTGTCGATGGAGGTCCTGGACTCGATCGCGCGGGCGCTGCGGCTGAGCGACACGGAGCGGGCGCATCTGACGCATCTGGCGAAGCCGACGGTGAAGAAGCGGCAGCGGGCGGCGATCGCGCGTCCGCAGCGGGTCCGCCCGGGGCTCGTCCAGCTCCTCGACTCGATGGACGGGGTGCCCGCGCTCCTCCTGGGCCGCCGCCTCGACATCCTGGCCTGGAACCGGATGGCGCGGGCGCTGATGGGCGACTTCACGGCCTGGGACCCGGACGAGCGGAACATGGCCCGGATGATCTTCCGCGATCCGAACGCGCGCGACCTGTACATGGACTGGGAGTGCAAGGCCGTCGAGGTCGTGAGCACGCTGCGGCTGTACGCGGGCTGCTACCCGGACGATCCGCTGCTGCTCGCGCTGGTGGGCGAGCTGTCGGTGAAGAGCGAGGAGTTCCGCTCGTTGTGGGCGGCGCACACGGTGGCCGACAAGGGGCACGGCACGAAGCGGCTGCGGCATCCGCTGGTGGGCGAGATGACCCTGTCGTACGAGTCGATGAAGGTGGCGGGCGACGATCCGGACCTGGTGCTCGTGACGTACCACGCGGAGCCGGGGACGGCCTCGGCGGACGCGCTGCGGCTGCTCGCGCAGTGGGGCGTGGACGAGCCCGCCGACGTACGGGAGTGAACGACGAGCCCGCCGACGTACGGGAGTGAACGACGAGCCCGCCGACGTACGGGAGTGAACGACGAGGCCCCCTCCACCAGGAGGGGGCCTCGTCCGCGTACACGTGCCGGGGGGATCAGACCTCCGAGCCGGCCTTCCAGTCGGCCCAGCTCAGGTTCCAGCCGTTGAGGCCGTTGTCGGGGGCGATCGTCCTGTCCTTGGAGTTCTTGACGATCACGACGTCACCGACGATCGAGTGGTCGAACAGCCAGGCGGCCTGCTGGTTCGGGTCGCCGGCGCCCTTGGCGTCGTTGAGGCCGACGCAGCCGTGGCTGGTGTTGGCCGAGCCGAAGATCGAGTCCGGGCCCCAGTAGTTGCCGTGGATGAAGGTGCCCGACGTGGACAGGCGCATGGCGTGCGGCACGTCCTTGATGTCGTACTCGCCCTTGCCGTCGTCGTCGGTGAAGCCGACCGTGGCGCCGTTCATCCGGGTCTCCTTGAACTTCTCGGAGATCACCATCTGACCGTTGTAGGTCGGGTTCTCCGGGGAGCCGGCGGAGATCGGGATCGTCTTGATCGTCTTGCCGTCCTGGGTGACCGTCATCGTCTTGGTGGCGACGTCGACGGTGGAGACCTGGTTGCGGCCGATCTTGAAGGTGACGGTCTTCTGCTGGACGCCGAAGACGCCGTCGGCGCCCTCGACGCCGTCGAGGTCCAGCTTCAGCGTGACGGTCGAGCCCTCGGTCCAGTACTTGTCCGGGCGGAAGTCGATGCGCTGGGCGTTGAACCAGTGCCCGACGACCTCCTGGCCGGAGCTGGAGGTGACGGTGATGCCGCCCTGGACGGCCGCCTTGTCGGTGATCGCCTTGTTGAAGTTGATCGAGACGGGCATGCCGACGCCGACGGTCGAGCCGTCCTCGGGGGTGAAGTTCCCGATGAAGCTGTTCGCCTTCGAGACCGTCGTGAAGGACGAGTTCTCGTGGGCCTCCAGGCCCTCCGCGTCCGTGGCGGTGGCCGCGATCTTGTAGACCGTGGCCCGCTCCAGCTGCTCGCTCGGCTTCCAGCTCAGTCCGTCGGCCGCTATCTCGCCCTTGACCGCGGTGCCCTCGGCGGACGTCATGGTGACGTCGGTGAGCTTGCCCTCGGTGACGGTGACCTTGGCGTCGTTGTTGATGGACGCGTTCTGCGTGCCGGTCTTGGGCGCGATGACGATCTGCGCCTTGGAGGTCTTGGCCGCCTCCGCGGCCTCGTCGACCTGGGACTGTGACGGTGGCGTCGGGGAGCCGGCGGCGCTGCCGCCCTTGTCGCCGTCGTTGCACGCCGAGAGCACCAATACGCCGCCGAGCACCGCGGCCGCGACCGCCAGGCTCTTGCGGCGCTTGCCGTCCGTCATCACACGCATCTCCATCGTCGCCGAGTCCTGCCAACGCTTGCTTCGCTGCTTACCTAAATACCCATGACACCCCGTCCGGTTCCGGAACCGGACGGTTTGTGGGGAACACCACTGTTCGACACGCACGGGTGGTGCGTCCGGTTCCCACGGGCATGCGAAAGGCCCCGGGACGGTGTCCCGAGGCCTGTGAACAGGTCGCTTTCCGGCCTTACGGCTGGTGCGCGCCCCTAAGCCCGGTCGTCGTCCCCGTCTTCCCCGTCTTCCGCGTCCCCATCTTCCTCTCCGAGGTCCCACTCCAGGGCATCGGGGTCGTACACGACCTCCTCGGTGCTCCAGGAGGCCTGAACCATCTCGATCCCGGGGACGCCGCGGATCAGGTCGAAGGGCTCGACGAGGTAGGCGAGGGCCTCGGCGCTGTCGTCGCGGGCGGCGGCGCGGGCCTGGACGCGCTCGTCCTCGGGCATGAACTCGTCGCTGTCGATCCGGCCCTCGGCGGCCTCGGTCAGCTCGGCGGGACCGTCGATCTCCAGGACCACATCGACACGAAGGCGTACATAGCGTGCTGTCTCGGAAGTACTCATGAGTCGGAGCGTAGGGGGCGGCGGGCTCCCGGCTTTCCCGCGACCCGCTGTGTTCATTAGCATCGGCCGCACCGACCGATGCGCGGTTTCCGCAAGGGGGATCGAAATTTCCGTGTCCGCCGCCCGACGCCCACTTCTGACCGCCGCCGCGGCGGGAACGCTGCTGTGCGCCCTGTGGTTCGTACCGTCCGCCAACGCCACCGACGAACAGGGCGGTGTACGGGTGGGAATCGGCATCGTCCAGGACGACCCGGCCGCGGGCGACGCCCGCCTCGCGGAGACGGGACGCCTGGACACGACGCCGTACCTGCTCGGCGGGACGGGCTTCCTGGGGGTCGGGGCGGGTTTCGTGGCGCTGGCGATGAGACGGCGGGGCAGGGCTTCCTGAGCCCCCGGTCCGGACACGACGGAGGGCCCGCCCCGGATTCCCGAGGCGGGCCCTACGCACTGCTCTGGTCTGCTCCCTCGATTACGCCAGCGGCCCGGTGACGGGCTCCACCGCGGCGACGAGCTTGCCCGCGCTCACGAAGGCGTCGGCGGCGGCCAGGTCGGGCGCGAGGAACCGGTCCGGGCCGGGCCCGGCGACACCGGCCGCGCGGAGCGCGTCGATGGCGGCCCGGGAGGCGGGCGCCGGGGTGAGACCCTCGCGGAGCTCGATGCCCCGGGTCGCGGCGTACATCTCGACCGCGATGATCCGATTGAGGTTGCCGATCGCCGTGCGCAGCTTGCGGGCGGCGGACCAGCCCATGGAGACGTGGTCCTCCTGCATCGCGGAGGACGGGATGGAGTCGGCGGAGGCCGGGACGGCGAGCCGCTTCATCTCGCTGACCAGCGCGGCCTGCGTGTACTGGGCGATCATCAGGCCCGAGTCGACGCCGGCGTCCTCGGCGAGGAACGGCGGCAGGCCGTGCGAGCGGTTCTTGTCGAGGAGCCGGTCGGTGCGGCGCTCGGCGATCGAGCCGAGGTCGGCGGCGGCGATCGCGAGGAAGTCGAGGACGTACGCGACGGGGGCGCCGTGGAAGTTGCCGTTGGAGGCGACGCGGCCGTCGGCGAGGACGACGGGGTTGTCGACGGCGGCGGCGAGCTCGCGCTCGGCGACGAGCCGGGCGTGGGCCATGGTGTCGCGGCCGGCGCCGGCGACCTGCGGCGCGCAGCGCACCGAGTAGGCGTCCTGGACGCGGGGCGCCTCACCGGCCTGGGCGTGCCCGGTCAGTCCCGACCCCTTGAGCACGGCCAGCATGTTGGCGGCGGAGGCGGCCTGGCCGGGGTGCGGGCGGATGGCGTGCAGCTCGGGTTCGAGGACCTTCTCGGTGCCGAGGAGGGCTTCGAGGGAGAGCGCGGCGGTGATGTCGGCCGACTTGTAGAGCGTGTCGAGGTCGGCGAGGGCCATGATCAGCATGCCGAGCATGCCGTCGGTGCCGTTGAGGAGGGCGAGGCCCTCCTTCTCCTTGAGCTCGACGGGCGCGATGCCGTGCGCGGCGAGCAGCTCGCCGGCGGGCCGCAGCTCACCGTCGGGGCCTTCCGCGTCCCCTTCGCCCATCAGGGCGAGGGCGCAGTGGGAGAGCGGGGCGAGGTCACCGGAGCAGCCGAGGGAGCCGTACTCGTGGACGACGGGCGTGATGCCGGCGTTGAGGACGTCGGCCATGGTCTGCGCGACCTGGGGGCGGACGCCGGTGTGACCGGAGGCGACGGTCTTCAGCCGGAGGAACATCAGCGCGCGCACGACCTCGCGCTCGACGCGCGGGCCCATGCCGGCGGCGTGCGAGCGGACGATGTTGCGCTGGAGCTGGGCACGGAGCTCGTGGCTGATGTGCCGGGTGGCGAGCGCGCCGAAGCCGGTGGAGACGCCGTAGACGGGTTCGGGCTTGGCGGCGAGCGCGTCGATCACGTCCCGGGCGGCGGCGAGGGCGCGCACGGCCTCGGTCGACAGCTCGACGCGGGCGCCGTGGCGGGCGACGTCGATGACGTCCTGCGGGGTCGTGCCGGACGTGCCGAGGACGACTGTCTGCATATCCATATTCAGCACCCTACGGATTGAAGACCGACCTGTCACTAGGTGATTTTGTCACCGGCTCGACACGGGACGACCCCTTACCGGGTCACGACCGTCGGGCCGGTGATCACCGGTGGCCTTCCAGTCTGCCGCCAGAAGGCGTCAACGGCGCAGGATGCGGCGCCAGAGGGGCCGGGGCTGTGCCTGGAGGCTGCGCAGAGCCTCACCGTATGTGAGCGTGTCCGGATGCTCCGGCCCCAGAACGCGCTCTGCGTCCGCGGCCGCCCGCGCGAGGAGCCCGGTAGCCTCAGCCAGGGCCCCCGCCCTGTTGTACGAATAGGCAAGGTTGGCCCTGGCGAGCAGCGTGTCCGGGTGATCAGCACCGAGTCGACGCTCTCGATCGACAAGCACCTGCTCGTCCAGAGCAACAGCCTCGGCCAGGCGCCCCGAGTACAGGTACGAGGCAGCCAGGTTCGCGCGCGTCACGAGGGTGTCGGGGTGGTCCATTCCGAGGATCCGCTCGTGCGCCGCCAGAACACTCTCTCCCAGGGTCACGGCTTCGGCCGTACGCCTCACCCTGATGTAGACGGCCGCCAGGTTGCTCTTGGCCACAAGCGTCGCGAGATCCTCGGCGCCGAATTCCCGCTCGTGGGCTGCGACCACCTGCTCCCCCAGCTCCACAGCCTTGGCGGTTTCGTGGGAGTTGCCGTATGCCATGGCCAAGTTGGCCCTCGTGACGAGGATGGCGGGGTGTCCCGGTGGGAGAAGGCGCACACTCGCGGCGAGCAGGCCCGCCCAGTAGTCGATCGCCGACGACACCATGCCCGCGTCCCCCAAGCTGGCTCCGCACCGGTAGAGGACCCCGTGGATCGTCGGGCGCACGAGCCACTGCTCGCCGGCGTGGGCGAGGATCTCTGTGTTGGCCCGCAGAACCGAGGCCGCACCCCGGTGTGGCTGGTCGGGGGTCGGCCAGAGGTGCAGCAACCCGTCGGCGGCAGCCCTGACGAGCCCCCGCATCCCCTCCTCCGGAATGGTCTCGCGGACCGCCCGGGCCGTCAGAGCATGGATACGGACCGAGTCTCCGTCGCAGGTCAGCAGCGCGTACCGATGAAGCACCCGCAGGGCCGCGCGGGCGTCGTCGGCCCCACACCCCCCGAGATACGCCAGCACCGCCTCCGTACGCCACAAGGCCTCCGGATGCCCCGCAGGGTCCAGCAGGGCGGCCAGGCCCAGCACCCGCCGTGCGGCACCCGCGGGGCCCGCCGCCTCCGCCGCGTCCAGCGACAGCAGCAGCGTCGTCGCGATGGCCCGACCGTAGCCCTCGGCGTCGGCGGACGGCGGGAGCAGCTCCGTGATCGACCGGCTCCCCCGGAACAGCTCCAGGTACGCCGCACACCCCAGCCCGTGGTTGATCATGTACGCGGCTGCGTGACCGAGGGCCAGCGGCAGGTGCCCCAGCTCCGCCGCCAGCTCCCCCACCGCCCCGTCCGCGAGTCCGTCGTCCGCGAGCCGCGCCCGCAGGTACGCGGCGGCCTCGCCCGGCCCGTACACGTCCACCGAAACCCGGCGCCGCCCGCCGCCGGTCAGCCGCGCGTCATGCAGCCGTGTCGTGGCGAGCACCCATCCGCTGCCCGTACGGCTCCCCGGCCACCACCCCTCCACCGCACCGGGATCGGCGATGTCGTCGAGGACGACGAGCCAGCGCCGGGACGTGGTCGCCAGCCAGGCCAGGAACGCCCGGGCGTCGGCCTCGGGGTCCGCCCCGGTCACCCCGGGCGCCGCAACCCGCACCCCCGCCTCGGCGAACCGGGTGACGACCTGCTGGATCTCGGCCGCCGGCGCCCACACGACGAGGTCCACCCCCTCCGCGACGGCCTGGCTCGCGTACGAAGCGGCGAGCTGCGACTTGCCGACCCCACCACCGCCGGACAGGACCTGCGTGAGGACAGCCGTCTCCCCCTCCTCCCGCAGGGCGTCGATCCGCTCCCGCACCTCCGCCCGGGGCTGGAACGCGGAGGCGAGCGCGGGCACGGCGCCCACCTCCAGCGGCCAGGCCACGGCGTCCGCGCCCGGAGGGGCCGCCTGGTGGACGACGACGGAGCTGTACGGTCCGACCGCGCTGTACCCGACGTTCCCGCCGACGGCGACTCGCTCCTCCGTCCGGCGCTTCCGCCACAGCGTCACCGACGCTCGCTCTCGTCACCGAGCGCACTGTCGCGAACGTCCCCGAGGACCACCTTGCTGTCCGGCCCGGCCTGGACGTCACCGCCGCCTCGCGAACGCCCGCGACCCGTCCGGGGTGCCGTGCGTGGCCCGACGACCTTCGAGCGGCGCCCGACGGCACTGCCGCTCACGTCCCCGTCGATGACAGTCGCGCCCCGTCCGGCCCGGATACGGCGCCCGGAACCGGCGGGCGAGCCCACGAAGGTGTACGCGGCCACCGCCAGGCTCACCACAGCCCCGACGACGCTCGCGATCCGGTCGCCGCTGTCGAGGTCAACGAGGACGGCAACCCCGATGAGCCCGAGCGCGACAACCCCGGCCGCCCACGCCACGATCCGCCCTGCCGTCATGACCCACCCCGCCAGCGAGTTGACCAACACATCTGTGAAGCAGGCTAGATGACACCATCGGCTTTGATCCGTCGATGCGTCAGATGCCGCTTCGAGCCGTGCGCTCCCATCGCGAAAGGTGCGCCTCCGCGTCCGCCACGCTCGCCAAGGCGGTCCGTCGTCACCGTCGACAATTCACGCGCGGTCGAGCGCACGTGGCTCGTATGATCCCCGACGGGATGGGGCTCGTAGCGCAGTGGTTGTCGCGCCTTCACCGCATGTGGGAGGACGCCGGTTCGAATCCGGCCGGCCCCAACCCGCTCCGGTCTCGGTGATCGGGACGTGGACTGCTCCGCTCGACGGACAGTGAAGAAGCCCTGGAGAGGGAGACCTCCGAGAGGTTCAGATCGCGTGCGTCCGCGCGAACGCGGTGAACGCGGTGAACGCGGCCCAGGCGGCGGGCGTGGCGGTGAGCTCCCCTCGCCCGCGCGGCCCTCTTCCTGATCGAGGACGGCGTGGGCGCGCCCTGCGTCGCGGCACCGGCGGCAGGCGGCAGGCGGCGACGGGCGCAGCGGGGAGGCGCTGGGGGTGGGCGTTTCGGGTGGGCTTCTGGTGCGGCCGCCCTCTTTCCGAGAGTCGCACCTTCCGCCGCCGCGTCAAGGGCAAGTCGGCTCCGCCGATGGCCTACGGCCACCCTTGACCCGGCGGCTCCAGGAGCGAAAGACCTCTCGGAGGGCGGCCGGGGGCGTGGCCACGCGGGGGCCCGGGCATCGGCCGGGGTCGGACGGCGGGTGGCAGGCCGGTGGGGTGGGGCTCGGTTAGCGGCGGGGCAGGGTGGGTCCGCTGGGGTGGGTTCGGGGTGCGCGGTCGTTGAATGGGGCGGCCCGGCTGGACTCAGCGGGTCGCGGCCGGTGGGGAGTGGGGATTCAGGCCCCGCTGGTCTGTCCCGGTGGGTGGGGGCTGGGAGGTGGGCCGTGGACGGTGGGCGGTGAGTCCTGGGGGAGGACGGTGCGTGGTTGCGATTGGGGGCTGACGGCGAGACATTGGCGCACTTCCTCCGCCCGATAAGAGCGATGTGCCCCCATTGAGGGTTATCCCGGGGGCTGTTACTCGGAGTAGCTGCGGGTTAGTCAGCTCTCCACCCGCCAGGAGCGACCAGCCGGGCCTGAATCCCAGCCGCCCACCCGCCGTCCGACGCCAAGCCAAGCCCGACTGCCCCATATCCACAGGGTGGGGGCTGACCGCGGAGAGGCAAGCGTTCCGTGAGCGGGTCCGGATGGAAGCAGTGGCGATGCTTGCCGACGGGCGGGGCGGCACGGAGATCGCGAAGGAGTTGCGGGTCAGTGGTCGATCCTCCGCCGGACCAGCCAGGCCAGCACTGCTCCCGCACCTGCGGGTCCGGCCCCGGCTGCCGCCCCACGGCCAGCCCACGACACGAAGGCTGACGGCCGACACGAACATCCTGTACGACGTCATCACCGGCTCGATCGGGGAACTCCCCGGAAGGGCTCGCCCTGGCCCTGCTCGCCGGCCTCCACCTGGGTGCCCGCCGCCGGAGCGCCACACAGTCCGGCCCGGCCCCGGACAGCGACCCTGCGCCCACGGCCCGGACGTACACCCTGATCGGCACCCGGCCCCCGGCAGCAACCCGGTGCAGATCGTCAGTACCCGGCAACGTGGCCGCAGCGAGGGCGAGGTTGGCCTGAAAGTCGACCTCGAGGATTCCGATTGAACCACCTACGTATACGCCCTACACTCTTGCTTATGCCATATACAGCATCACGTCTGGACGGCCTACCGTTGCGAAGGTTCACCGGAATCACCGGCGTAGCGTTCACGGTCCTGCAGGTCATCGAAGTGCCGCTCTATTTCGTCCATGACGGGGCACCGCCCGACTCCAACGTCCTGACCCGCATCATGCTCAGCCTTGTCGTCCTCGTACTGCTCCTCGGCTTCGTCACCGGGGTTCGCGAGCTCGTCCGCCAGGCCGACCCGGCCTGCGGCTGGGTCGCGGATCTCGCCCACGGCGCGGCACTGGCTTACATCGCGGTCACCTTCGTTGCACACTCCCTCCAGGCCGGGGAGGTCATCGCTGCCGAGGAGCCGGTCGATCCGACCATCACCGCCGAGGGCTCCTACCTGCTGTACGGCTCGATCGGTCGCATCCTCATAGCGGTGTTCCTGGTGGCCGCCGGGTATGCCGTCGTTCGGTCCGGACTGCTGTCCCGGTGGGCCGCCCGGTCGGCATACGCCATCGCCCTGATCAATCTCGCGTTCGTCCCGTCGCTGTATTTCGGCAACGACACCGGACAGTTCTTCAGCGCCAACGGCTGGGGCACCACGGCCATCATCGCCAGCCTCTATGCCTACTGGGTCCTCGCGTTCGGCATCGCTCTGCTCCGACACCGAAACCCCCGCCACTATGCTGGGCAGCCGGGATCGGCCTCGGAGAATCGGCGGTAGAAGTGTCAGCGGACAAGAGCGCGGCGGCTACCTTCCGACTCCTCTGGGAGACAAAGGAGAGCGCACGGTCCTCTCTCAGCGTCGGCGGCATCGTCGAGGCCGCCATCGCGCTGGCCGACGCCGAGGGTCTGGCAGCGGTGTCGATGCAGCGGGTCGCCGGCGAACTCGGTTACACGGCGATGGCCCTGTACAGGCACGTCCCCGGTAAAGAGCAGCTGGTGGCCCTGATGGCCGACCGGGCGCAGGGCAACCCCCCGGCGGAGTCGGGGAAGGAGTGGCGTACCGAGATCCTGAACTGGGCCGATGCGGCCTGGGATTTCTACCTCGCCCACCCCTGGATGCTGCGCGTGGCGACCACCGGGGCCCCGACCGGTCCGAATGAGCTGGCCTGGTTCGAGGCTCTTCTGCGGCCCCTGGCCCGGTCCGGCCTCGCCACCGACAACCTGGTCGCCACGGCCATGTTCATCTCCAGTGCCGTCCGCGACCTGGCCCGAATCGCCACCGAGATCGTCGCGTCCGGCCCCGACTACGGGAACCTACTCGCCCAGGTCGTCCAGCCCGGCCAATTCCCCACCCTCGCGTCCCTGATGGCCTCGGGCGCCATGGAAGACGACGGCGACGTCAGACCTGCCCTCGACTTCGGCCTCAATCTCGTCCTCGACGGTCTCAAGGTCCACACTTCCTGACGCCGGCCTGTCACCCCGGCCTGCAACACCCGGCCGGAAAACCGCGATGTCCACCGTGGTCGGCATACCGCGACGATCACCAGCCGCTACGACACGACGTCCACGAACACGTCCTGCGCGGTCTGCCCGGCGCCGGGACGCCCGTACACCGGCCCGGGGGGCTGGTGAGATAGCTGCTCCGCCACGTACCACCCCTGCGTCCGACCCCGCCGGCTGCCGGACCGCCCCGCCTCTCCCCGCGCCTCGAAGGCGCGCAGGAGTGCGCGGGCAGACACACCCAGCCCATGCTGTTCCGGCCCGTCATCGAGGGCCAGACCCTGTGCCCGGAGTGCGCGGGGGCCCGGCAAGGCGCGTCTCAGGGCTCCTGAGGCGGGCCCTCCGGCAGGGGCAGGCCCCCCTCACCGTCGGGGTGCGGGGCTACGGGGCGAGCCCCGCCGTCTCCCCACCGCACAGCGCCTCCCCGTACAGCGTCGACAGTGCGCCGTCGATGGGGTGGGGCTGCGGTACGCCGGAGGAGTCCGGCTCGTTCCACCTCTGGAGGTTGACCGCGACGGACATCTGGCGCTTGCCGTCGGCCCGGGTCAGGGAGATCGTCCCGGCGCCCCAGACCGAGCCGTCGTGGCCCCAGAACGTGCCGCAGTCCTTGGTGACCTTGTGGAGGCCGAGCCCGTACTCGATCATCGATCCGTCCAGGGCGATGACCGGGACCGTGCGCTGCATCTGCGCCAGTGACGCCCTGCTGACGATTCCGCCGCCCAGGAGCCGGGCGTAGAAGCGGTGGAGATCCTCCGTGGTCGAGACGAGCGCGGCCCCCGTGCCCGTCCACGACATGTCGTAGACGCTGTAGTCGCGCGGCGGGTCGATCAGGCCGTAGAACGACTCGTACATCCGCGAGTGCGGTCCCTTGATGCGCGTGCCGGACGGGAAGCCGGTGTGCCGGAGGCCGGCGCGCTCGATGACGTTCCGGGTGATGTACTCCTCCGCCGGGGTGCCGGTCACCTCCTCCAGGAGTTGGCCGAGCAGCAGCCAGTTGGTGTTCGAGTACACCCCCGGAAGGGCCCCCGGCTCACCGGCGGGCGGCGCCGCGAGCCCCATCTCGATCAGCTCTTCCGGGCGGAACCGCCGGAACCGGTTGTCGTCGAGGCTCTCGGTCGAGATGTCCGGCAGGGAAGGGAACGCGGCGAGCGACGGGAACGCGTAGCGGAGGTAGTCGGGGATGCCGCTGGTGTTGTCGAGCAGCATCCGGACCGTGATCCTCTTGCCGCGCTCCCCCGGCACCAGCCGCGGCAGATAGCCGCCGATCGGCGCGTCGAGCCGGATCCGGCCCTGCTCGACCTGCTGCATGACGGCGGCGGCGGTGAAGGTCTTGGTGATGCTGCCGACGCGCTGCCGCATGTCCGCCGTGACGGGGCGGCCGGTCGTGACATCGGCGACACCCGAAGCGCCGCGCCATGTACGGCCGTTGTCGCGCACCTCGGCGAACACCCCCGGAACTCCGGCACGGTGGACACCGTCCAGGGCGGACTCCAGCGCCACACGGTCGAGGGCGGAGCCGGAGGCGGGGGCGGGGCGGGCGCCGGAGGCGGGGCCGGGCGCGGGGACCGCCGCGACCGTGGCCGCGCAGGCGACCAGCGCGGCCACGGTCGAGCACAACACCGTTCGGAGCTTCATGACGTACGTCCTTTCGCTGTCGATGAGCAGGCAAGTGCGTCGTCCACGGCTCACTCGGGCGCCAGCGCGCGGCGCAGGACCGCCCCGAGCTCGGCGATCTGCCGCTGCGAGACCTCGGCGGAGAGGATCGCCTGTGATCCGTGGAAGGTGCCGGGCCACTGATGGAGTTCGACCGGCACGCCCGCCTGCATCAGGCGCAGCGCGTAGGCGATGCCCTCGTCGCGGTTCGGGCAGAACTCCGCGGTGGCGATGTACGCCGGTGGCAGGCCGGACAGATCGTCGGCGCGGGCGGGCGCGGCGTACGGGCCGGCCGGCCGGCCGCCCAGGTAGTGCCGCCACGACGCGGCGACCGTGGCGCTGTTGATCCAGGGCGTGTCGGTGAAGTGCACCGACGACCACGTCTCCTGACGGTCGTCGAGGCTCGGCTGGTTGAGCAGCTGGAACCGGACCGCGGGACCCCGCTCGTCCCGCGCCCGCAGGGCCAGCGCGGCCGCGAGGTTCGCTCCGGCGCTGTGTCCGCCGACCGCGATCCGCGCCGGGTCGGTGCCGAGTGCGTCCGCGTGCTCGGCCGCCCAGGCCAGTACGGCGCAGGCGTCGTCCAGGGCCGCCGGGTACGGGTCCTCGGGTGCCAGGCGGTACCCCACCGAGACGACCACCGCCCCGGAGAGGTCGGCGACCCTGGCGGCCCACGGGTGCTCGGTGTCGAGGTCGCCGAAGACCCCGCCGCCGCCGTGCAGCCAGACGACGGCGCCCTGCGCCCGGTGCGGGCGGTAGACCCGTACGGGCACGTCCGGTGCGCCGGGGACCGTGTGGTCCTCGACGTCCATCCGCGAGGTGTCCGGAGCCGGCGCGGCGGCGGCGCGGCCGGCGAAGTCCGCGCGCCCGGCGACCGGGTCGCTCATGTCCATGAGCGGGAGGAAGGGGAGGAAGGGTTCGAGTTCGGGATCCATGACGGCCATCCTGGGCGGCGCCGCCCAGGGAGGTCATCCGACGTCCGTCGCGCATCCCGGCCCGAAGTCGCTTCGATCGGCGGGCACTTCCCCTCCCGCCCCCGCCTATCCTTCCGGCATGGAGGCACTGGCCGTACGACTGTCAGGACTGGATCCGCACGTCGGCGGCGCGATCCGCATCATCGCGTTCTACGACACGCTGATGCGCCGGCGCGTGGATCTGGCGGCGCTCGCCCGGGCCTCCGCGGGCCTCGCCGAGTGCACGGCCGGGATCCGGCTCCACGGCACGGGCCAGGTGATCCGTCTCGCGCCCGACGGCAGGCCGTCGGCCGGCCCGCCGGCGCCCGCGTCCTCCACGACGCCGATCACCCTCGACGAGGAGGAGATCGGCACGGTGTGGCTGGAGCGCCCCGGCCCCCCGAACCCGCTCGACGACGTGCTCCTCGACCGGCTGGCCATCGCCGTCGCCGGGGTCGTCGAGCGGCACGGCCCGGCGCGCACCACCATGGCCGACCCCGCGCTCGTCGAACTGGCCATCGGCTCCGACACCGACGAGGCGGCCAGAGCCCGGGCGTTACGGCTCCTGGGGTTCGCCGCCGGCGTGCCGGTCCACGTCGTCGCCGTCCGTACGCGGCTCCCGCTCGACCGGATCGGCGCCCTGCTCTGCCCGGCCCGTCCGGTGAAGGCGGCGCCGCTCGCCGACGTGGGCGTCATCCTGGCCACCGTCCTCGACCCGGCCGGGCTTCCGGCGGACGTCCGTGCGGGCATCGGCGACGCGGGAAGCCCCGACCGGTCCTGGCGGCAGGCCCGCACCGCCCTCCGCTTCACCACCGCTCGCGAACCCGTCGTCCGCTACCCGGACCTGGGCGCGCTGGCCCTCCTGGCCGACGTCCCCCCGGACATCGCGCGGGACAACACCGACGTGGCAGCCGTCGCCCGCCTCGCCGGCAACCCGGAGGAGCTGGAGACCCTGGACACCTACTGCGCCACCGGCTCCCTGCGCCGGGCCGCCGACCTCCTCCACCTGCACCACAGCAGCATCGCCCGCCGGTTGGAACAGATCTCGAAGACCCTGGGCATCGACGTCACCGGCCCCACCGGCCTGACCCGGGCCAGACTCGCCCTCACCGCGTGGCGGCTGCTCGGCGACTGAACGCCGGTCGGGCGGTCCGGTGGGGGCAGCTGGTCAGGGCTCCCGAGGCGGACCCTCCGGCACCGGCCCCGACGACGACTCGGGCAGCGGACCGGGCAAGGGATCCGGCAGCGGCTCCACCGGTGAGGGGCCCACCGACGACGGCCCGACCGACGGCGACTCCACGGACGGCGACTCCACCGACGACGGCGGCTCCACCGGTGGCGCGTCCCGGAAGCGGCGGCGGTCGCGGGCGCCGGGCGGGGCGTCGGCGAGGCGGATGACCGTGCCGTCCCGGCCCGCCACGACCGGCTTCGCCGAGCGTGCGGCCTTCGCCTGGTACTGGGCGGCGTCCGCGAGCCGGAAGAGGCGGCGCGCCGACCTGAGCGGCCCGATGGGGTCGCCCGTGGACGCCACCCCGCAGGCCACGCCCTCGCCGAGCTCCAGCTCCGCCGCCCGTACGCAGAGCTCCTCGGCGACCGCGACCACCTCGTCCGCCGTCGGGCCGACCGTGAGGAGGCAGAACTCGTCGCCGCCGAGGCGGGCCGCGAGCGCGCCGGGGAGCCGGGCACCGCAGCGGGAGAGCACGGAGCCGAAGCGTTCGAGGAGCCGGTCGCCGACGGCGTGGCCGTGGGTGTCGTTGACGCGCTTGAGGCCGTTGAGGTCGCAGACCAGGAGGCTCACGACGGAGCCGTCGACCCGGTACCGCTCGATGGCCTCGTCCAGGCGGGTGTCGACGGCCCGGCGGTTGGCGAGGCCGGTGAGCGGATCGGTGAAGGCCAGCTTGCGGACCTCCTCCAGGCGTTCGGCCTGGGCGATGCCGGCCGCGACGACCGCCGCGAGGACGGTCGCGAAGTCGGCGTCCTCCCGGGTGAAAGGTTTCGCCTCGGGCGGGCGGGCGACGTACAGCTCACCCCAGGCCCGCCCGTGCAGCACGATCGGGGCGACCACGCAGCAGCCCCGTCCGCGCTTGCGCAGGCCCGTCACGCGGCCGGTCGGGACCCGGGCGTCGGCGGTCTCCACCCAGGCGTCCGGCTCGCCGCCGCCCGCCCACTGCTCGTGCAGGAACTCGGTGATCTCGGGGAACTGGTGCACCGGATACGTCTCCGAGTCCGGGAACTCCTCCTCGCCCGCGGCCCGCTCCCCGGCGTTGACCAGGACCTTCAGCCGGCCGAGGTCCCGCTCCCAGACGGAGAGGGCCGCGAAGGTCCCGTCGAGCCCGTCGCAGGACCCGAGCGCCGCCGCCCGCCAGAACTCGCGTGGAGTGTGCGCCGCCGCCATCCCCTGCGCCAGCGCCACTACGGCCCGCAGCCGCACATCCTCACCCATTCCTCCAGCTTAGGGAGTATTAGTCCGTTTTCCCTCGCGAGACGTCACAGAAAGTGACATGAAGCGAAAATCCGGACGGGGGACTCCCCTCGCCCCCTCGCTCACTCGCCCGGCCACTCCGGCTTCCGCTTCTCGTTGAAGGCCGCCACGCCCTCGGCCCGGTCCCCCGAGAACGCCACGGAACGCCACGCCGCGTCCTCGACCTCCAGGCCCGCCCGCAGGTCCAGTCCCTGACCGAGGCGCATGGCCTTCTTGGCGGCGCGCAGGCCCACCGGCGAGTTGGCCGCGATGCGCCCGGCCAGCTCCAGGGCGGCCGTCCGCGCGTCCTCCTCCAGGAGGTCGACGAGGCCCAGCTCGCGGGCCTCCGCCGCCTCCACACGGCGGGCCGTGAAGACCAGCTCGGCGGCGCGCGCCGCGCCCACCCGGCGCGGGAGGAGCTGCGTACCGCCGCCGCCGGGGATGACGCCCACCGAGACCTCGGGGAGGCCGACGACGGCGGTCGCGTCGGCCACGATCACGTCGCAGGCGAGCGCCAGCTCGAAGCCGCCGCCGAGGGCGAAGCCGTGCACGGCGGCGACGGTCGGCATCGGCAGTTCGAGGACGCCGGTGTAGGCGGCGCGGGCGGTCGGGCGCTGCCGGACGAGCTCGGCGTCGGTGAAGGAGTTGCGCTCCTTGAGGTCGGCGCCGACGCAGAAGGCCCGGTCGTTCGAGGAGGTGAGGACGGTGACGCGGACGGAGGCGTCGGCGGCGAGCGCCGCGCAGGCCGCGCCGAGGGAGCGGGCCATCTCGGAGGAGACGGCGTTCATCGCCTTGGGCCGGTCGAGGACGAGCTCGGCGACATGCCCGTTCCCGTCCTTCCGGACCACCACGAACTCACCAAAACGCTGCTCGGACATGTGCCGCACACCCTCCCGATCCAGGACCCGTTAACGACGGTTAACGGGCGTTCACGGGAGATCCTAGGTCGGGCGGCGGGTCAGGAGCCAGGGCTCCACGACGCCGAGGCCGCGCACGGGCCGCTGCCACATCGGCTGGAGCGCGAAGCGGTACGTGGCGGGCTTCCGGCCCTCCTTCTCCGCGAGGGCCGCCTCCTCGGCGGCCTCCGTCTCCGAGACGGGCGCGTCGCCGGTCCTGGACAGCTCCGCCGCGAGAGCGCCGTCGACGAGGACGGCGTCCTTCGGAGCTATCGAGGTGAGGCGGCTGGCGAGGTTCACGGTCGTGCCGAAGACGTCGCCCATGCGGGTCGTCACCGTGCCGAAGGCGATGCCGACGCGCAGTGCGGGCATCGTCTCGTCGTGGCCGAGGGTCTCGATGAGCCGGAGCGCGATCTCGGCGGCCGTGCCGGGGTCGTCGGCGCAGTAGAGCACCTCGTCGCCGAGGGTCTTGATGAGCCGGCCGCCGTGTGCGGCGACGAGGTCGGCGCAGGTGGTCTCGAAGGCCTCGACGAGTTCGCCGAGCTCCTCCTCCTCCAGGCGGCGGGTGAGCCGGGTGAAGCCGACGAGGTCCGCGAAGCCGACCGCGAGCCGCCGGTCGACCATCTCCTCGTCGTCGGCGGCCTGCACGACCCGGCCGGTGGCGGCGGCGAGCTGCCTCCGCCACACGTAGATCAGGAACTCCTCCAGCTCGGGCAGGAGCAGCTCGACGAGGGGATACGTCACCTCGGTGCGGGTCATGCCGGGCTCGGGGGGCTCGGTGAGGCCCTCCAGGAAGGAGTCGATCTGCCACTCGGCGAGCCGGGCGGTGGTCTGTCCGGTGGAGCGGGCGACCTGCACGGCCATGGGCTCGCTGAGCAGCCCGGCCTCGACGAGACCGGCGAGGCGGCGCAGCGCGAGGACGTCGGCCTCGGTGAGCGCCTTGGCCTGGCCGATGTCAGCGAAGCCCATCGCGCGCCAGAAGCGGGAGGCGAGCTCCATGGAGACACCGGCGGTGCGGGCGGCCTGGAACGGGGTGTAGCGGCGGTCGGCGCCGAGGATCAGCTGTTCCAGCCGGATGGCGAGGGGGTCGTCGCTCGGCTCGGCCGTGTGGTCGACCTCGTGGTGGGGGGTGGGGTACGCGGAGGGCTCCGGTGCGGGGTACGCGGGTGGCTCGGATTCGCCGCCCGCGTTCGCGTCGTCGACGGTCACCGGCCGCCTCCTGCCCGTTCCCTGCCCACTTGTCCTGCCGATCTGTCGCCTGGATCGCGCTCCACGATACGGCAGGTGTGGAATGGCTCACGCCTGAACGGCGAGCCATTCCGCCCCGTGAACCGTTGTCCGGCCCGTCGCCGCCCTTCCCGCGCCGTCAGGCGGGTGTCCGCAGGTGGACGATGTCGCCCGCGCCGACGGCCTCCGTGCCGCCGCCTTCCGTGGCCACGACGAGGCGCCCGTCGCCGTCCAGGGCGACCGCCTCGCCCTCCAGCATCCGCTCGCCGGGCAGGTCGGCCCGCACGCGGCGGCCGAGGGTCGCGCAGCCGGCCGCGTAGGCCGCCTGGAGGCCCGAGGCCTCGGGGTCGCCGTCGGCGCGCACCCAGTCGCCGTACCACTGGGCGAGGGAGCGCAGGACGGCCCGCAGGAGGGTGTCGCGGTCGGTGGAGACGGCGTCGGCAAGGAGGAGGGACCCGGCCGCGGGGACGGGCAGTTCCTCCTCACGGAGCGTGACGTTGACGCCGAGGCCGACGACGATGGCGTCCTCCCCGGCGCGCTCGGCGAGGATGCCGCCGGTCTTGCGCTCCTCGCCTCCGACGGAAACCAGGAGGTCGTTCGGCCACTTGAGGGACATGTCGGTCCCGGCGGCCTTCGCGAGGCCCGTCGCGGCGGCCACGCCGGTGAGCAGCGGGAGCCAGCCCCAGCGGTGCACCGGCACGTCCGGCTTGAGGAGCACGGAGAGGAAGAGCCCGGACCGGGCGGGCGCCGTCCAGCTGCGGTCGAGGCGCCCGCGCCCCGAGGTCTGCTCCTCGGCGACGAGCACGGCTCCCTCGGGCAGCTCGTCGGCGCGGGCGGCGAGGTCGCTGTTGGTGGAGCCGGTGGTGGTGACCACGTCGAGCGAGGTCCACAGACCACCGGGCTGCACGAGCGCGCGACGCAGGGCGGGGGCGTTCAGCGGGGGCCGGTCGAGGTCGGACCAGGGCCGTCCTGAACCGTGAGAGGTCGTCATGCAAGCCAGACTAGGTGTGGCAAACACCGCAGTGCCGAACCGTATCGGCGTCGATACGCTACGGGTCAGTAGCTCAGCAGTAGCCCATTCGTAGTCAACGAACCCCCCGTGACCAGGCAGGGAGCCGCATCCCGATGTCCGAGCCGGCAGAGCAGTACGAGATCGACATTCACACGACCGCGGGCAAGATCGCGGACCTCAAGCGCCGTATCGACGAGGCCACGCACGCCGGCTCGGAGCGCGCGGTGGAGAAGCAGCACGCGAAGGGCAAGCTGACCGCGCGCGAGCGGATCGCCCTGCTCCTCGACGAAGGGTCGTTCGTCGAGCTGGACGAGCTGGCCCGGCACCGGTCGACCAACTTCGGGCTGGAGAAGAACCGCCCGTACGGAGACGGTGTCGTCACCGGCTACGGCACGGTCGACGGGCGCCCGGTGGCCGTGTTCTCGCAGGACTTCACCGTCTTCGGCGGTGCGCTCGGCGAGACGTACGGCCAGAAGATCATCAAGGTGATGGACTTCGCGCTGAAGACCGGCTGCCCGGTCATCGGCATCAACGACTCCGGTGGCGCCCGCATCCAGGAGGGCGTCAGCGCGCTCGGCATGTACGGCGAGATCTTCCGCCGCAACACCCACGCGTCCGGGGTGATCCCGCAGATCTCCCTGGTCGTCGGCCCGTGCGCGGGCGGCGCGGTGTACTCCCCCGCGATCACCGACTTCACGGTGATGGTGGACCAGACCTCGCACATGTTCATCACGGGCCCTGACGTCATCAAGACGGTGACGGGCGAGGACGTGGGCTTCGAGGAGCTGGGCGGTGCCCGGACGCACAACGCGACCTCGGGCGTGGCCCACCACATGGCGGGGGACGAGAAGGACGCCATCGAGTACGTGAAGTCCCTGCTGTCCTACCTGCCGTCGAACAACCTCTCGGAGGCGCCTGCCTTCCCCGAGGTCGCCGACACCGAGGTGACGGACGAGGACCGCGAGCTCGACACGCTGATCCCGGACTCGGCGAACCAGCCGTACGACATGCACAAGGTCATCGAGCACGTCCTCGACGACGGCGAGTTCCTGGAGACGCAGGCGCTGTTCGCGCCGAACATCCTGACCGGCTTCGGCCGCGTCGAGGGCTTCCCCGTGGGTGTCGTCGCCAACCAGCCGATGCAGTTCGCCGGCTGCCTCGACATCAACGCGTCCGAGAAGGCCGCGCGGTTCGTCCGGACGTGCGACGCCTTCAACATCCCGGTGCTGACGTTCGTCGACGTGCCCGGCTTCCTTCCGGGTGTGGACCAGGAGTACGGCGGCATCATCCGGCGCGGCGCGAAGCTGATCTACGCGTACGCGGAGGCGACGGTCCCGCTGATCACGGTCATCACGCGGAAGGCCTTCGGCGGCGCGTACGACGTCATGGGCTCCAAGCACCTGGGCGCCGACCTGAACCTGGCGTGGCCGACCGCGCAGATCGCGGTCATGGGCGCGCAGGGCGCGGTGAACATCCTGCACCGCAGGACCATCACCGCGGCGGAGGACCAGGACGCCGAGCGGGCGCGGCTGATGCAGGAGTACGAGGACGCCCTGCTCAACCCGTACATCGCGGCCGAGCGCGGGTACATCGACGGCGTGGTCATGCCGTCGGACACCCGCCCGCAGATCGTGAAGGGGCTGCGCCAGCTGCGTACGAAGCGTGAGTCCCTGCCCCCGAAGAAGCACGGCAACATCCCGCTGTAAGCCGCGTACGAGCGCTGAAGGAGCCGTTGTGATCAAGGTCGTACGAGGAAACCCGACACCCGAGGAGCTGGCCGCCGCACTGGCGGTGGTCCAGGCCCGGGCCGCGGCCACGGCGGCGGCGTCCGCCGAGGGCGGCGGCCCGGCGATACCGGAGGGCTGGTCGGATCCGTCCCGTATCGCGCGGACGGTACGCCACCGGCCGGGCCCGCGGGCCTGGGCCAGGTCGTACTGGCCCGTGTAGTCGAGTCGTCGTAGTCGGCGTCGTAGTCCGTGTCGTAGTCGGCGCCGTCCCATGACGGAAGGCCGGACCCCGTGTGCGGGGGGTCCGGCCTTTCGCCATGTGCACGGCGTCATCTGCGTCCGAGGAAGACACCCGCGAGTACGGCTCCGACCGCGACGATCGCCGCATTGACGAGGACCGCGAGGCCGATGCCGTCGAGGAGGACGGGCGCGGTGACGACGACGGCGCTCATGATCGGC
Source organism: Streptomyces sp. NPDC050842 (assembly GCF_044456565.1). Classification (NCBI taxonomy): domain Bacteria; kingdom Bacillati; phylum Actinomycetota; class Actinomycetes; order Kitasatosporales; family Streptomycetaceae; genus Streptomyces; species Streptomyces sp. NPDC050842. Next base: position 63,116 of record NZ_JBITGA010000017.1, read on the forward strand.
GTGCCCATGGTGATGCCGATCTGCTGGGTCATGGTCGCGAGCCCGGTCGCCATGCCCTGCTCGCCGTCGGGGATGCCCGAGGTGGCGGTGACCATGAAGCCGACGATCGCGAGCATGTTGCCGACGCCGCCGGCGAAGGTCGCGGCGAGCAGCAGTCCGAGGCTGCCGCGGTCGTCGCCGAGCCCGTACAGGGCGAGGGTGGCGGCGGCCTGGAGGAGTCCGCCGGCGACGAGGGCGGAGCGGGCGCCGAAGCGGCCGATGAAGCGGGAGGCGAAGACTCCGCCGAGGATCGTGCCGGCGCCGAGGACGCCGAAGGACAGCCCTGCGGCGAGCGGCGAGAATCCGAGGACGTCCTGGAGGTACAGGGTCATGAGGAAGACCAGCGACGTCTCGGTGACGAAGGCGACGAGCCCGGCGAGGTTGCCCCAGACGACGGTGCGGCGCTTCAGGACGTGGACGGGGACGAGCGGTGAGGCGGCCCGTCGTTCGACGAGGACGAAGGCGACGAGGAGGGCGGCGCCCGCGGCGAGGGCGGTGAGCGCGGTGGGGTCGGTCCAGCCGTGTTCGCCGGCGACCGTGAGGCCGTAGACGAGGGCGAGGAGTCCGCCGGTGACGGTGACCGCGCCGGGGATGTCGAGGCGGGGGCGGACGGCGGGGCGGCTCTCGGCGATGACGGCGGGGGCGACGAGGAGGACGGCGAGGGCCACCGGCACGTTGACGAGGAACGCCCAGCGCCAGGAGAGCAGGTCGGTGAGGACGCCGCCGAGGATCGCGCCGGTGGTGAAGCCCGCGGACATCAGGGCGCCGTTGAGGCCGAGGGCCTTGGCGCGCAGCGGGCCCTCCGGGAAGGAGGCGGTGAGCAGGGAGAGCCCGGCGGGGGTGACGGCGGCGGTGGCGAGGCCCTGGGCGACGCGGGCGGCCATGAGCATCTCGGGGCCGGTGGCGAGTCCGCCGACGAGGGAGGACACGCCGAGGAGTGCCATGCCGCCGAGAAAGAGGCGGCGGCGGCCGACGAGGTCGGCGACGCGCCCGAAGAGGAGGGTGAAGCCGGCGGCGGCGAGGGCGAAGGCGGTGGCGATCCACTGGAGGCCGCCGAGGCTGAAGCCGAGTCCCTGGCCGATGACGGGGAGCGCGACGTTCAGGATCGAGAAGTCGACGGCGAGCATGAACTGGGCGAGGAGGAGGACGACGAGGACGAGCCGCATCCGGCCGGTCATCCGGGCTTCGGCGCGTTCCGTGGGCGTGGGGAGATCCAGGGCGACCATGACGCACGACCCCTTAATGGGAGAGCGGTTCCGTTAAGATGTCCCGTACCGTAGCAGAGTCGAAGGCCTTAATGGAACAGGAGACCCGTTTGACTGAGAGCCGACCGGCCTCGCCCGGCACCCTGCGTCCCGGCGGCCGCACCGCGAAGGTGCGCGAGGCCGTCCTCGACGCCACCCGGGACGCCCTCGCGGACGCCGGTTTCCACGCCCTGAACATGGACCGGATCGCCGCCGGCGCGGGCGTCGGCAAGACCACCGTCTACCGCCGCTGGGGCTCCCCCGTCGGCCTCGTCACCGACCTCCTGCACGACATGGCGGAGCAGTCGCTGCCCGCCGCCGACACCGGCGGCCTCGCGGGCGACCTGCGGGCCAACGCCGAACTCGTACGGGACACCCTGACCGACCCCCGGATGGGCGCCGTCTTCCGTGCGGTCATCTCCGCGGCGGCCTGCGACGAGGAGTGCGCCCGCGCGCTCGCCGGCTTCTACCGGACCCGGCTCGCCGAATGGGCCCCGGTCGTCGCCAGGGGCGTGGCGCGCGGCGAGATCCCCGCGGACACGGACCCGGTGGAGCTGCTCCGCGCCGTCTCCGCGCCGCTCTACTACCGCTTCGCCGTCACCCACGAGGAGCTCACCGCGGACGTGGCCGAACGGGCCGCGGAGGCGGCGCTCGCGGCCGCGCGCGCCGGGGTGTTCCACCGCCCCGAGGGGGCCGCCGCCCCCGAATAGTCCCTCGGTACGGGGGCGCTTGAGTATCCGTACTCAGGCGCCCCGCGCGCCCCACCCGGAGGATCGGAGCATGCTGTGGTCCGACCCGAAGAACGAGCCGCCGAGGTTCATGCGCGAGATGCAGGCGATGCTCCGCCGCGCGGGCGTCATCCTCGCGCTGGCGATGGTGGTGGAGATGATCGTGGTCAGCGCGAAGTGAGCACGGCACTGGCTACGCTGACCCCATGACTGCTGAACCGCGCCGTGTCGTCCTCGCCTCCGCATCCCCCGCCCGGCTCGGGCTGCTCCGGCAGGCCGGACTCGCCCCCGAGGTGATCGTGAGCGGCGTCGACGAGGACAAGGTCCACGCCCCGACCCCGGCCGAGCTCGCGCTCGCCCTCGCGGAGGCCAAGGCCGCGCATGTGGCCGCCCGACCGGAGGTGTTCGGCGCGCTCGTCATCGGCTGCGACTCGGTCCTGGAGCTCGACAAGCAGGCCCTCGGCAAGCCGGCCGACGCCGAGGAGGCCACCGCCCGCTGGAAGGCGATGCGCGGCCGGGTCGGCATCCTCCAGACCGGTCACTGCGTGTACGACACGGCCGCGAAGCGCTACGAGTCGGCGACGGCCTCCACCGTGGTCCGGTTCGGCGAGCCGACGGACGCGGAGATCGCCGCGTACGTGGCGAGCGGCGAACCGCTGCACGTGGCGGGCGCGTTCACCCTGGACGGGCGCTCGGCGCCGTTCATCGACGGCATCGACGGGGACCCGGGCAATGTGATCGGCCTGTCGCTGCCGCTGCTGCGCACGCTCCTGAGGAAGCTGGACGTCGAGATCACCGACCTCTGGACCTGAGGGTCAGGCGAAGGCCGATCGGTCAGGCGGCGGCCGGCGCCTCCTCAGGAGCCCCGGCCCCGTCTCCGTACGCCTTCCCGTACGCCACCAGGGTGAGGACGACGAGTCCGACGACCGCCATCAGGAAGGCGAACGCGCCCCAGCCGATCAGGCCGACGGCGACCGCGCCGAGGATGCCGTGCACGACCGCGCAGCCGATGAGCAGGCCCCGGCCCGCGCGGCCCGGGCGGCGGTCGCGGATGCCCGCGACGAGGGCGACGAGGCCGCACAGGACGAGCGCGACACCGGAACCGATGCCGAGCCCCCAGGTGCCGGCGACCATGGCGTCCGGGTCCATCCCATCGAGGGACATCGACTGGGCCTCCACGAAGCCCGCCATGACGGCGTTGATCGCGACGATGCCGGGCGCTTCGAGGAAGAGCACCGCCGCCGTCACGAGAGCTATCGGTCTGCGGGCCACCTCGGCCACCCCCTGCATTCGCCTGTTACCGACAGTACGATCGACAGCGCGAAGGCTACTGGCCGGTAAACCTGCGGACAAGAGTTCGCACACGGGCGGGTGTGGCCGGTCGCTCGGCAAAGAATCCACGGGCCGTTCGTAGAGACCCGACAAAGAAACCCGAATGGCGACTGGCCGGACGAACAGAGACCTGCGCCACACCTCGGAGCTACTGTGCCGTAAAGGAACCCTGCGTACCGTGGTGCGACAAGGGAATTCACGACCCGAGCAGGCCCGGGGTCACGCTCCGTGTGGGCAAGCTCACCACTGGGGACGGGTCGAAAGGCCGTGTCGGCAGTCCCTAAACTCAGCTTGTTTCAAGGAGGGAGCCATCGTGCGCAAGGTGCTCATCGCCAACCGTGGCGAAATCGCTGTCCGTGTGGCCCGGGCGTGCCGGGACGCGGGTATCGGCAGCGTGGCCGTGTACGCCGATCCGGACCGGGACGCTCTGCACGTCCGGGCGGCTGACGAGGCGTTCGCCCTGGGCGGTGACACTCCCGCGACCAGTTATCTGGACATGGCCAAGGTGTTGCAGGCCGCGAAGGACGCCGGTGCGGACGCCGTCCACCCCGGATACGGCTTCCTCTCCGAGAACGCCGAGTTCGCGCAGGCCGTCCTGGACGCGGGTCTGATCTGGATCGGCCCGCCGCCGCAGGCCATCCGCGACCTGGGCGACAAGGTGGCGGCCCGTCACATCGCGCAGCGCGCGGGCGCCCCGCTGGTCGCCGGCACGCCCGACCCGGTCTCGGGTGCGGACGAGGTCGTCGCGTTCGCGGAGGAGCACGGGCTGCCGATCGCGATCAAGGCCGCCTTCGGTGGCGGCGGTCGCGGTCTGAAGGTCGCCCGGACCCTGGAAGAGGTCCCCGAGCTGTACGACTCCGCCGTCCGCGAGGCCGTCGCGGCCTTCGGCCGCGGCGAGTGCTTCGTGGAGCGCTACCTCGACAGGCCCCGGCACGTCGAGACCCAGTGCCTGGCCGACACCCACGGGAACGTGGTCGTCGTCTCGACCCGTGACTGCTCGCTCCAGCGCCGCCACCAGAAGCTGGTCGAGGAGGCGCCGGCGCCGTTCCTGACGGAGGCGCAGAACGCCGAGCTGTACGCGGCGTCGAAGGCGATCCTGAAGGAGGCCGGCTACGTCGGCGCCGGCACGGTCGAGTTCCTCGTCGGCACCGACGGCACGATCTCCTTCCTGGAGGTCAACACCCGCCTCCAGGTCGAGCACCCGGTCACCGAAGAGGTCACCGGCCTCGACCTGGTCCGCGAGATGTTCCGCATCGCCGACGGCGAGGAGCTCGGTTACGGCGACCCGGCGGTCCGCGGTCACTCCTTCGAGTTCCGTATCAACGGCGAGGACCCGGGCCGCGGCTTCCTGCCCGCCCCCGGCACCGTCACCGTCTTCGACGCCCCCTCGGGCCCCGGTGTCCGCCTCGACGCGGGCGTCGAGTCCGGCTCCGTGATCGGCCCGGCCTGGGACTCGCTCCTGGCCAAGCTGATCGTCACCGGCGCCACCCGCGAGCAGGCGCTCCAGCGCGCCGCCCGCGCCCTGGCCGAGTTCAAGGTGGAGGGCATGGCCACGGCCATCCCGTTCCACCAGGCCGTCGTCGTCGACCCGGCGTTCACCGCGGACCCGTTCCGGGTCCACACCCGCTGGATCGAGACCGAGTTCGTCAACGAGATCAAGCCGTTCGCGCCGGCCGGTGCCGACGCGGACGAGGACGAGTCGGGCCGCGAGACGATCGTCGTCGAGGTCGGCGGCAAGCGCCTCGAGGTCTCCCTGCCGTCCTCGCTCGGCATGACGCTGGCCCGCACCGGGCTCGCGGCGGGTGCGAAGCCGAAGCGCCGGGCGGCGAAGAAGTCCGGCCCGACCGCCTCGGGCGACACCCTCGCCTCCCCGATGCAGGGCACGATCGTGAAGGTCGCGGTCGAGGAGGGCCAGGAGGTCAAGGAGGGCGACCTCATCGTCGTCCTGGAGGCCATGAAGATGGAGCAGCCCCTCAACGCCCACCGCTCCGGCACCGTCAAGGGCCTGAGCGCCGAGGTCGGCGCCTCGGTCACCTCCGGCGCCACCATCTGCGACATCAAGGACTGACGTCGCGGCACGTACGGTACGAAGGGCCCGCAGGCAGCAGCCTGCGGGCCCTTCCGTCGAGACACCCCCAGTCGAGACACACCCCAGGGGAGGACCTCCGTCATGCGAGCCGACGCGCGGCGCAACCACGAGCGGCTGCTCACGGAGGCCAGGGCCGCCTTCGCCGAACACGGCACGGACGCGCCCCTGGAGGAGGTCGCCCGCCGTGCGGGCCTCGGGATCGGCACCCTCTACCGCCACTTCCCCACCCGGGCCGATCTGCTGAACGCCGTCTTCCAGGAGGCCCTGGCGGCGCTCCTGAACCGCTCGCACGAGCTGGCGGAGGCGGCCGAGCCGTGTCGGGCGCTCGTGGAGTGGCTGCGGGCCCTGATCGCCCACGCGGGCGAGTACCGGGGGCTCGCGCACGCGCTGATGTCCGCCTCGTACGACCGGAGTTCGGCGCTCGCCTCGTGCAGCGTGCCGCTGCGCGAAGCGGGCGAGGCGCTGCTCGGGCGCGCCCAGGAGGCGGGGCAGGTACGCGCCGACGTGTCGATCGGCGACCTGATGCAGCTCACCAACGCGATCGCGCTGGCGGCGGAACAGTGCCCGGAGGACGTGGAGTTGGCGGACCGCCTGCTCGCACTGACCCTGCGGGGACTCAAGAACTGACGTGGTGGCCGTGGGACCCCTGGGGGAGGGTCCCTCGCACTTCGGAACTTCGGTGAGGTGACGGGTCAGCGGCGGCGCATGTCCGCGACCCGGGCCGTGCGCTCCAGCGTCTCCGCCGCCATTCCCCCGCCGGGCCCCCGGAACTGACCGGCCGCCATCCGTCCGCGCTGGACGGGGAGCGGCATGTCACGTCGGGGCCGGACGCCCGGGGGGTGCTGCTCACCGCCGACGGAGCCGGGACCCTGGCCCGTACCCGCGACGGCGATCTGCACGCCCTGGTCGGCGAGGGCCTGGAGCTCGGAGGCGGCCCGCTCGTCGTGGGCCGGGGGCTCGTCGGTCACCAGGCGGGTGATGACGTCCGTCGGCACCGTCTGGAACATGGTGTCGGCGCCGAGCTTGGTGTGGTCGGCGAGGACCACGACCTCCGCCGCCGCCTGCACCAGGGCCCGGTCCACGCTCGCGGAGAGCATGTTGGACGTGGAGAGCCCGCGCTCGGCCGTGAGCCCGCTCCCGGAGAGGAAGGCCCGGGAGACCCGCAGCCCCTGGAGCGACTGCTCGGCCCCACTGCCCACGAGGGCGTAGTTGGAGCCGCGCAGGGTGCCGCCCGTCATGACGACCTCGACCCGGTTGGCGTGGGCGAGGGCCTGGGCGACGAGCAGGGAGTTGGTGACGACGGTCAGACCGGGCACGCGGGCGAGCCGGCGAGCCAGCTCCTGGGTGGTCGTCCCGGCACCGACGACGATGGCCTCGCCCTCTTCGACGAGGCTCGCGGCGACGTCGGCGATGGCCGTCTTCTCCGCCGTGGCGAGATGGGATTTCTGCGGGAAGCCGGATTCTCGCGTGAATCCGCCCGGCAACACCGCACCGCCGTGGCGGCGGTCGAGGAGTCCTTCTGCCTCGAGTGCCCGTACGTCCCTCCGTACGGTCACCTCCGAGGTCTGGACGACGCGGGCGAGCTCGCGGAGCGACACGGCCCCATTGGCTCGCACCATTTCGAGGATCAACTGGCGACGTTCTGCAGCGAACACGAAACTGACAGTAACGTGACCGGCCGATACTTTTCAGCACTATGCGCCGAATTGCAGAAGATGCGCATGGACGGGGCCTCCAAGTGATATGGGAGACCCCGTCGTTGATCCGCTCGATGCCTGGGCTATGCCCCGCCTTGCCGGGGGTTGTCCGAGTCGGCGAACCGTTCCCGCAGGCGGGAGCGGTCCCGGAGACCCACCCGAGCGGGGTGCTACGCCTCGCCCGCCGACTTTCGGGTGTGCAACTGCCGTGCCACTTCCGCGATCGAGCCCGACAGAGAGGGGTACACGGTGAAAGCATTTGCGATCTGTTCGACGGTCAGATTGTTGTCGACCGCGATCGAGATCGGGTGGATCAGTTCGCTCGCCTTCGGGGCGACGATGCAGCCGCCGACCACGATGCCGGTGCCCGGGCGGCAGAAGATCTTGACGAAACCGTCCCGGATGCCCTGCATCTTCGCGCGGGGGTTGCGCAGCAGCGGCAGCTTGACGACCTTGGCATCGATCTTGCCCGCGTCCACGTCGGCCTGCGTGTAGCCGACGGTGGCGATCTCGGGGTCCGTGAAGACGTTGGAGGAGACCGTCTTCAGATTGAGCGGGGTGACCGCGTCGCCGAGGAAGTGGTACATCGCGATACGGCCCTGCATGGCGGCGACCGAGGCGAGCGCGAAGACACCGGTGACGTCACCGGCCGCGTAGACGCCGGGGGCGCTCGTACGGGAGACCTTGTCGGTCCAGATGTGACCGGAGTCCTTCAGCTTGACGCCGGCGTCCTCCAGACCCATTCCGGACGAGTTCGGGATGGCGCCGACGGCCATGAGGCAGTGGGTGCCGGAGATGACCCGGCCGTCCGCGAGGGTGACCTCGACCCGGTCGCCGACCCGCTTGGCGGACTCGGCGCGGGAGCGGGCCATGACGTTCATGCCGCGGCGCCGGAAGACGTCCTCCAGGACGGCGGCGGCGTCCGGGTCCTCGCCCGGCAGGACGCGGTCGCGGGAGGAGACGAGGGTGACCCGGGAGCCGAGCGCCTGGTAGGCGCCGGCGAACTCGGCGCCGGTGACGCCGGAACCGACCACGATGAGCTCCTCGGGGAGCTCCTTGAGGTCGTAGACCTGGGTCCAGTTCAGGATGCGCTCGCCGTCCGGCTTGGCGTCGGGCACCTCACGCGGGTGGCCGCCGGTCGCGATGAGCACGGCGTCCGCGGTGAGCGTCTCCTCCGTGCCGTCGACGGCGGTGACGATCACCTGGCGGGAGCCGTCCACGGCCTGCCGGCCGGAGAGCCGGCCGCGGCCGCGCAGCACCCGGGCGCCCGCCCGGGTGACGGAGGCGGTGATGTCGTGCGACTGGGCGAGCGCGAGGCGCTTCACCCGTCGGTTGACCTTGCCGAGGTCCACGCCGACGACGCGGGCGGCCTGCTCCACGTGCGGGGTGTCGTCCGCGACGATGATGCCGAGCTCCTCGTAGGAGGAGTCGAAGGTGGTCATCACCTCGGCCGTGGCGATGAGCGTCTTCGAGGGAACACAGTCGGTCAGGACGGAAGCGCCGCCGAGGCCGTCGCAGTCGACGACGGTCACCTCCGCGCCGAGTTGGGCGCCCACCAAGGCCGCCTCGTATCCGCCGGGTCCGCCACCGATGATCACGATCCGGGTCACTGGGATCTACGCCTCGCGTCTCGTTCTGCCGGGGGGTCCCCCCGCTGGGGTGCAGTGCGTACGCCATTGTCCCGCACGCTTCAAGTGCGTACCCCATTCTCCCGCACGCCCGGCGCGGCCTCGCGCCGGGGCTCCGTACGGGCGTCACCGCGGAGTCCGGGAGTTCGGCGGACACCCCGCCCCCTCCCGTACTCTCGGTCCCATGTCGCTCTACGCCGCTTTCGCCGGCAACCTCGACGCGCGGCTGATGAGCCGCCGCGCACCGCACTCCCCGCTGCGCGGCACCGGCTGGCTGAACGGCTGGCGGCTCACCTTCGGCGGCGAGCAGATGGGCTGGGAGGGCGCGCTTGCCACCATCGTGGAGGCCCCCCGCTCACAGGTCTTCGTGGCGCTGTACGACATCGCGCCGATGGACGAGGACTCCATGGACCGGTGGGAGGGCGTGGGCCTGGACATCTACCGGCGGATGCGGATCCGGGTCGACACGCTCGACGGCGAGGAGCCGGCCTGGGTGTACGTCCTCAACGGCTACGAGGGCGGGCTGCCGTCCGCGCGGTACCTGGGCGAGGTCGCGGACGCGGCCGAATCGGCGGGCGCGCCGCACGACTACGTGATGGAGTTGCGCAAGCGTCCCTGTTGAGCCGTTCGATCCGTCCGGGGCGGGCGAATCCCCCGTTCGTCGGAAACGACAAGACAACGATCGCATGTCCGTCAGCATCGTCATCTACGCGCGTAGGCATTCTCCGGCTACGCTTCTGCGCGTACCAAATCCGTCCGGGGCTCCCCTCGGACCCCCCTCCCCGAGGCGAGAGAGTCAGTGAACGCAACTGCCACCCCGTACGAGGCCGCCGAGGCCGCTGCCGCCCGTCTGCGCGAGCTGACCGGCGTCGAGAACCACGACGTCGCCCTGGTCATGGGCTCGGGCTGGGCGCCCGCCGTCGACGCGCTCGGCGCGCCCGAGGCCGAGTTCCCGGTGACCGAGCTCCCCGGCTTCCCGCCGCCGGCCGTCGAGGGCCACGGCGGCACGGTCCGCTCGTACAAGATCGGCGAGAAGCGCGCGCTGGTCTTCCTCGGCCGCACCCACTTCTACGAGGGCCGGGGCGTCGCCTCCGTCGCCCACGGCGTGCGCACCGCCGTCGCCGCCGGCTGCAAGACCGTCGTCCTGACCAACGGCTGCGGCGGCCTCCGCGAGGGCATGCGCCCCGGCCAGCCGGTCCTGATCAGCGACCACATCAACCTGACGGCCGCCTCCCCGATCGTCGGCGCGAACTTCGTGGACCTCACCGACCTGTACTCGCCGCGGCTGCGCGCGCTGTGCAAGGAGGTCGACGAGACCCTGGAGGAGGGCGTCTACGTCCAGTTCCCCGGGCCGCACTACGAGACCCCGGCCGAGATCAACATGGTCCGCGCCATGGGCGGCGACCTCGTCGGCATGTCCACGACCCTGGAGGCGATCGCGGCCCGCGAGGCCGGCGCCGAGGTCCTGGGCATCTCGCTCGTCACGAACCTGGCGGCGGGGCTCTCGGGCGAGCCGCTGAACCACGAAGAGGTGCTCCAGGCGGGGCGCGACTCGGCGGCGCGGATGGGCGAGCTGCTGACGCGGGTCCTGGACCGCATCTGACGGTCGGCGAGGACCGCTGCGCGGGGCTTCTCCCCCACCCCGCCCCTTCCCGAAACCGGGGCCTGCCCCGGACCCCGCGCCTCAAACGCCGGCGGGGCTGAAATTCAGCCCGCCCGGCGTTTGAGGGCACGGCCGCAGGCCGTACGGGGGTCTGGGGGCTTGCCCCCAGTTCGGGAAGGGGCGGGGTGGGGAAAGGCTCCGCGCAGCGGCCACCCCCGCACCCCTCCCTCCCGCACCCCGAAAGGCACACCGTGACGCAGGACGACCTCCTCTCCCGGGCCCAGGCCTGGCTCGCTGAGGACCCCGACCCGGAGACCAGGGAGGAGCTGGCCACGCTCCTCGACGGCGGCGCGAGCGACGAGCTCACCGCCCGTTTCGCCGGCACCCTCCAGTTCGGCACCGCCGGGCTCCGGGGCGAGCTGGGCGCCGGGCCGATGCGGATGAACCGTTCGGTCGTCATCCGGGCCGCCGCCGGCCTCGCCGCGTACCTGAAGGCCAAGGGCGAGACCGGCGGTCTCGTCGTGATCGGCTACGACGCCCGCTACAAGTCCGCCGACTTCGCCCGCGACACCGCCGCCGTGATGATCGGCGCCGGACTCCGCGCGGCCGTGCTCCCCCGCCCGCTGCCGACGCCCGTCCTCGCGTACGCCATAAGGCATCTGGGCGCCGTCGCCGGTGTCGAGGTGACCGCGAGCCACAACCCGCCGCGCGACAACGGCTACAAGGTCTACCTGGGCGACGGCTCGCAGATCGTGCCGCCCGCGGACGCGGAGATCGCCGCCGAGATCGACGCGGTGCGCTCCCTCGCGGACGTGCCCCGCCCGGAGACCGGCTGGGAGACCCTCGGCGACGAGGTCCTGGAGGCCTACCTGGCGCGTACGGACGCCGTCCTGACGCCCGGGTCCCCCCGGACCGCGCGGACCGTCTACACGGCCATGCACGGCGTCGGCAAGGACGTCCTGACGGCGGCCTTCGGCCGCGCCGGCTTCCCGCCGCCCGCGCTCGTCGCCGCGCAGGCCGAGCCCGACCCGGCGTTCCCGACGGTCGCCTTCCCGAACCCGGAGGAGCCGGGTGCCATGGACCTCGCCTTCGAGGCGGCCCGGGCCGTGGACCCCGACCTGGTCATCGCCAACGACCCGGACGCCGACCGGTGCGCGGTGGCCGTGCCGGACGCCTCCGTCGAGGGCGGCTGGCGGATGCTCCGCGGCGACGAGGTGGGCGCGCTGCTCGCCGCGCACCTGGTGCACAAGGGCGCGACGGGCGTGTTCGCCGAGTCGATCGTGTCGTCCTCCCTCCTGGGCCGGATCGCCGAAGCGGCCGGGGTCGGGTACGAGGAGACGCTGACCGGCTTCAAGTGGATCGCCCGCGTCGAGGGGCTGCGGTACGGCTACGAGGAGGCGCTCGGCTACTGCGTCGACCCGGAGGGCGTCCGCGACAAGGACGGCATCACGGCGGCGCTGCTCGTCGCCGAGCTGGCCTCGGTCCTCAAGGAGCAGGACCGCACGCTCCTCGACCTGCTCGACGACCTGGCGGTGGCCCACGGGCTGCACGCCACGGACCAGCTGTCGGTACGGGTCGAGGACCTGTCGGTCATCGCGAACGCGATGGCCGCGCTCCGCGAGCGCCCGCCGGTGTCCCTCGCCGGTCTGACCGTCGTCTCGGCGGAGGACCTGACGAAGGGCACGGAGACGCTGCCGCCGACGGACGGGCTGCGCTACCACCTGGAGGGCGACTACAAGGCCCGGGTGATCGTCCGCCCGAGCGGCACCGAGCCCAAGCTCAAGTGCTACCTGGAGGTCGTCGTCCCGGTCGCCGACGCACGCGGGCTCGCGCCGGCGCGCGCGAAGGGCGCGGAGCTGCTGACCGCGATCAAGCGGGATCTGAGCGCGGCCGCGGGACTCTGACCCGGAGCTGTGCGTCGTGGGGCCGGTGCGGAAGTGATTCCGTACCGGCCCTTTCGTCCGTCCGGGTGAAATCGGCGACCTTCCCCGGGGTCAGCCGAAGCGGCCGTTGACGTAGTCGGCGGTCCGCGGGTCCCGGGGCGAGCCGAACATCGTCTCCGTCGGGCCGTGCTCGACGATCACGCCGGGGGTGCCCTGCTCCGCGAGGAAGAACGCGCAGGAGTCGGAGACCCGGGCCGCCTGCTGCATGTTGTGGGTGACGATCACGACGGTGACCTCCGCCTTCAGTTCGGCGATGGTCTCCTCGACGCGCCGGGTGGAGGTCGGGTCGAGCGCCGAGCAGGGCTCGTCCATGAGCAGGACTCGGGGGCGCACGGCGAGCGAGCGCGCGATGCAGAGGCGCTGCTGCTGGCCGCCGGAGAGCGCCCCGCCGGGCTGCCGCAGCCGGTCCCTGACCTCGTTCCAGAGCCCGGCCCGGGTCAGGCACTCCTCGACGAGGTCGTCCTTGGCCTCCTTGCCCGCCCGGATGCCGCCCAGCTTGAGGCCGGCGAGGACGTTCTCGTACAGGGACATCGCGGGGAACGGGTTGGGCTTCTGGAAGACCATGCCGATCTCGCGGCGGGCGTGGGTGATGCGGCGGCCCCGGTCGTAGATGTCGGAGCCGTCGAGGAGGACGCGGCCGGCGAGCGAGGCGGTGCCGGTGAGTTCGTGCATCCGGTTGAGGATGCGCAGGAAGGTGGACTTGCCGCAGCCCGAGGGGCCGATGAGGGCGGTGACCTCGCGGGCGGGCATGGCGAGCGAGACCCGGTCGAGGACCTTGCGGTCGCCGAACCAGGCGGACACGGCGTCGGCTTCGAGCGCGGCGGCGCGGGACGGGACCGGGGCGTCCCCGCGCCCGGACGGCCCGGGCGTCCCGGACGGCACGGGCGGCAGGGGCGGCAGGGTGACGGTGTCGGCGAGATCGGTCACGGGCGGTGACTCCCTTGCGGTCAGAGGAGGTTGGGGAGGAGCCGGGTCAGCTGCCCGGAGACGAGGACCCCGAGGGCGACCAGGACCGGGACGGCGGCGACCCAGGTCTGCCGGGCGCCCCAGCGGCGGCGGGCGAGGACGGTGAGGATCGCGGCGGCGAGCAGCGCCTGGACGCCGAGGAAGATCCCGGGCCAGACGTCGGACTCGCCCGCGAGCGGCTTCTCGGCGGCGGTGATCCAGCCGGGGCGCAGCGGTCGGGCGGGGCTGGGCTGTGCGTCGCCGATCAGCTTGGCGTCGACCCGGAGGACGTCCTCGGGGGTGTACGCGCCGCCGCTGGCGGTCATCAGCGTGAGCCGTCCCTCCCCCGCGCCGAGGGGGGCGGGGTTCGGGTCGCCGGGGCGGCGGATGGCCGTCACCTCGTACACGGCCTTGCCCTGGCCGGTCGTCACCTCGACGCGGGCGCCGGGCGGCAGGCGGTGGACGTCGTTGAACGGGCTGCCGTACCCCCATTGGCGTCCCATGATCACGCTGGCCCCGGCCTGGCCGGGCAGGGCCGTGTCCCGGCGGTGGCCGGGTCCGGACATGAGGACGCCGGAGGTGGTGCCCTCGGCGACGACCTCGCGGATCCCGAGCGCGGGGATGCGGAGGAGGGCGACCGGGGCGCCGAGGGCGAGGGGCTTGCCGTCGTACGTCGACTGGCCCACGGGCGCGGTGCCGAGGGCGAGTTGCTCGCGCAGGTCGTCGTAGGCGGTGGACTGGTCGCGGGCGTGCTGGAGGTGGCCGACCACGGTCAGGTTGGCGGCGAAGCCGATGAGGAGCGCGGCGAGGACGCACAGCGCCGCCCCGGCCAGGGCGAGCCCGGCGCGGGGGGCGGCTGCGGGTGGCGTCGCGGTGGTCACGGGCGCGGGGCCTTCGCCTTGCGGCGGCGGTTCTGGAGGACGGCCGCGGCGCCGAGCAGGCAGAGCGCGAGTGAGCCGAGGGCGGCGGACGCGGCGGAGGAGGTGCCGGTGGCGGCGAGGGAGCCGTTGCCGCCGTTGGTGGTGGTGGTGTTGCCGGAGCCGGAGGAGCCGGATCCGCCGCTGGTGCCGGATCCGCCGCTCGTACCGGAGCCGCCCGAGTCCGAGCCGCCGCCCGTACCGGACCCGCCGGACGTACCGTCGCCGGAGCCGCCGGAGGTGCCGCCCGTGGTGTCACCGTCGGCGGTGCCGGTCGGCGACGGCGTCCCGCTGCCGGTCGGGCTCGCGGTGCCGCTCGGGGTCTCGGAGGGGGTCTCGCTGGGCGTGTCCGTCGGTGTGGGCGTGTCGGTGGGGGTGGGGTCGTCGGTCGGGGTCGGCGTGCCGGTGGGGGTGGGCGTGCCGGTGCCGGTCGGCGTACCGGTGCCTGTGGGGGTGGGGGTGGGGGTGACGGCCTCGCCCGCCGCGAACGCGGCCAGGAACGAGGTCGGCGCATAGGCCGCGGAGTCGGCGGGGGTGTACTGCGCCAGGACGGGGAACGGCAGGTTCACCACGTCGTGCATGGTGGCGGTGATCTCCGCCTTTCCGTCGACCAGTTCCTTCGTCGCGAGCTCGACCACCTCTGCGTCGACGAGCGTGAGGAAGGTGACCGTGCCTGCGGCGGACGCCGGCTGGATCTCGGCCCGGATGGGGAAGGGCCGGCTGATGGGCGGGGTCGCGCTGTCGCTGCCGACGATCAGATTGGTCGCCTGCTGGCTGACGGCGGCCCAGTTCTCGCCGGTGACCTCGATCATCTGCGAGAAGTACTCCGCGCGCGCCTCGGAATCGACCGTCTCGCAGGAGAGCCGCAGCTCGTACCGGCCGTCGAGGGGCCCGGAGGGCACGATTTCACGCAGCCGGTCCTGGAGCGTGGCGTAGCCGGCGCCGGAGGCGCTGAGCGGGCCGGATATCGGGGTGGTGCCGAGCGGTCCCCCGGGCACGATCTCGGCGATCGGCGCGCTGACGGTCGGGTCGCCGGGGTTGACGAGGGCGAGGACGCCCTTGACGTACGGCTTGTCCGGGGCGCCCGGCGCGGGGCAGGCCGCCGTCGCGGTGACGGAGGTCGGACCGGCGGAGACGGCGCCCGAGGCCGGGGTGAGCGTGAGGGTGCCGTGCCGGGTGACCGCGGCGGCGGAGGTGGACAGGGCCAGGACGATCGCCAGCGTGCCGCAGAGGAGGGCGAGTGCCGTGAGCAGGGCCACGGGTGATCTGAGGGGTGCGACGCGGTTCATGGGGTGGGGTTCCTCCGAGGCGGGTGGACGGTGATGCGACCGTGGAAGGGGATGACGGGCGCGTACGGGTACGCCGTGGGGCCGGGCACCCAGGGGGGCCCGGCCGTCGCGCGGTTACGGGAGCGTGGTGATCAGCGCTCGCCCTTGACGGTCGTGGCGCCGCAGGCGGTGCCGAGGGTGCCGAAGCCGTAGTTGGCGATCGTCGTGCCGGCGGCGCAGACCTTGGAGGTCGAGCCGACGAAGGTGGAGGCGATCGTGGCGTTCGTCAGCTTCGCGGTCGGGACGACGTTGTAGACGTCACGGGTGAAGGGGAAGGACAGGTTGAGCGTCTTGTCGGCGTTGCGGGGCGCGACGGTGCCGACGGAGCCGAGCACGGCGGCGCCGCGGCGGTCCGTGACGACGGCCTTCTCCTGCGCCGTGTACTGGGCGACGGAGTAGGGCGCGATGTCACCGGCCGTGTCGAGGACGGCGCCGTCGTTCTCCTGGACACCCTGCTGGACGCAGGCGCCCGGCGTGGTCACGCCGATGGAGGAGAGGAAGAACTGACGGGTGCCGGAGTTGGCCTGCGGCAGGATCGGGGTGAGCGCCACGCCGTTGAGGGACGTGGTGGTGCACTCGTAGATGCCCTTCAGCTGGGCCGCCGTCAGGTCGGACGGCAGGGCGCTGTCGGAGCGCTTCACCCAGGACACCGCGTCCTTGGCGAAGGGGATCCAGGTCAGGTCCGTGGTGCTGGTGTCGACCGGGCCGCGCGAGGAGCGGGCGAAGTCGAGGCAGCCCGAGTTGGTGTCCACGGCGTTGCGCAGGGCGTCGATGCCGGCCGAGGAGCCGTTGGGCCGGTTGATCACACAGCCGGTCGCCTTGGTCTTGATGGTGGCGGAGCCGGTGGCGTCCCAGGAGGCGATGATCTTCTGGTTGAAGGCGTTGACGACGACGTTGCCGAGGCCGTTCAGGACGTCCTGGGTCGTGTCGGATCCGGTACCGGCCAGGGTGCGGTACTGGGTGATCGGGTTGGGGTCGGCCTGCGCGGCGGGGGCGAGGGCGACACCGAGGCCGAGGGCGGCCACACCGAGGGCGGCACCGATACGAGCGCGGGACTTGACGTTCACTTCTGATCTCCTCCGTGGAAACGGATGTCATGGAATGGACGTACAAGAGAATCCGGATTGTTTTCCCGGCCGACCCGTCGACCGGCCGGGAACAACAATTCCGTACGGGCAGTTCGGGGAACCACCACGTTCAGTCGCTCTTCAGGTGACGAATTCCTGTCCTAGGTGAATCCAAGGGAATTCGGCGACGGCCGGCGAACCCCAGGACGGCAGGCCCCGCGAGGCCGGCGATTCCGCCGACGAGGAGGACCGCGAGAAGGACCCAGCGGATGACGCCGAGGACCTGGGAGGGGGTGCTGCCGGTGTCGGCGAGCTTCTCCCCCGGTGCGCCCCCGGAGCCGTTCCCGCCACCGCCGGAGGCCGGCGGCGGCGCCGAGGACGGCGGGGTGGTGGCGGCCGAGTTCGTGTCCGTGCCTCCGGCCGTACCGCCGCTCGCGCCCCCGCCGCCCGAGTCGGATCCGGCACCGGAGGCCGAGCCCGAGGCGCCCGCCGTGCCGCCCGACCCGGAGCCGGAGCCGGAGGACGAGCCGGAGCCCGTCGTCCCGCCGGACCCCGAACCGGACCCCGCGCCCGCCCCGCCGCCGGAACCGGAGCCTGAGCCGGAACCCGACCCGGAGCCCGCACCTCCGGTCGTCGTCCCCGGCCCCGCCGGGACACCGCGCTCCAGGCGGCCGGCCGCGGCCTCCGCCTGGAGCTTCAGCTTCGCGGGCATCGGCGCGTAGCCGAAGGGCAGCTCACCCGGGGCCGTGCCCTGCTGCTGCCCGGGCCCGGCCGCGTACCGCATCACGCGCGCGTAGTCCTTGCGCGCGTCGGCCGGCAGGCCGGTGGAGGCGGCTGCGTAGGCCACCATCGTCAGTGGGTAGGCACCGTCCTTGGCCCGCGCGGGGTCCGGGGCGAGGACCCCGGGCACGGCCGAGTCCTTGAACTGCTCGACGGCCTTGAGCATGGACGAGGCCGTGGGCCGGACGTATGTGCCGTCGGCGTTCGGCAGGGCGGCGATCTGGAGCTGGTAGCGGGATGCCGAAGCCGCGTCGGTGAGGCCGTAGGCGCGGCGGGAGCCGGGGAAGACGTCGCCGCTGACGAGCTTCAGACCGTTGGTGGTCGAGTCGTGGACAGCCCGGTCCTTGGCGTTGTTGGTCCCTCGCCGGACCCAGCGGGCGGCGTCGTGCATGTCGATCGCGTAGGGCGAGCGCTCGGTGATCCCGTACCGGATCTTCGACTCGCCGTCGACGAGTTCCGTCTCGGTGGGATCGGCCTTGGGAAATTCGTCGGACCCTTCGGTGACAAGCCCCAGATCCTTGAAGTAGGGATTGATTTTCATCCCCCAGGGGTCCGGATTCCCTTCGAGGAAGGCGCGCGCCTCCGCATCGCTCCGCAGATAGTCCCAGACGACCCTCGTGGTGTCGGAGCGTTCGGCGGAGAGCAGAATTCCGCCCGGATAGTTCGCCGCTCCCTGCACGACCCGCTGGAAATCCGGATTGAGCTTGTGGAACTCCGGATCCAGGACGATGGACGCCGGGTTCTCCTTCAGGTGGTCCGGCACCGGAGCCGTGTTGCTGAGGAGCCGGATGTCGTACGGATACGAGTGCGTGAGCAGCTTCGCAAGGAGCCGGGCGCTCAGCTTCAGGTCCTTGACGAGGCCGATCTGGTGCGCTTCCCAGTAGAGACCCACGGTGAGCGCGTTGACGGCGACCGGCGCGTGGACGAAGCCCGCCTTCTCCCCGCCCTCCACCGGCTCTACGGTGAAGGCGAGGCCGGGTGAGGTGGAGGTGGGGTGCAGCAGATTGCCCCGGGCCAGGTCCTCGCCGCGCTGGGTGAAGGTGAAGCGGGTGGTGCCGTCCGCGCACAGCGCCGCCTGCCAGGACGTGATCGCGTCCGTGACGAGCTCGGAGCCCGTCATACGGCGCTCCGCCTTGTCGGCCGGGCATGCCTCGCGGACCGGCAGGAAGTCGAGCGGGAAGACGATCCGCTGGTTCCAGTTGGTCGTGGAGAACGCCGAGGTGTGCGGGCGGTGGTTCGTGCCGGTCGAGCCGTCCGGCTCGTGGGAGCCGCGTGGCACGACGACGAGCCAGCAGCGCCGTCCGGTGACGTTCTCACCCGTGCCGACGGGGTCGCCGCAGCCGAGGTGCGGGGCTTCCCGCGTGGACTGGAGGTTGACGGCCGCCTCGCCCGTGCCGTCGGGCTGGGTGGTGACGAAGAACTCCTCGTTCGTGTCGTTGGAGCTGAAGTACGTCCAGTCGGTGGCCTTCGTCGTCGGCGGGCCCGAGACCGGGGTGAAGGGAATGAACGGGTCGGACATCTGCCCCGGGTACTCCGGGCTCGGGATCGGCTCGTCGTACTCCCGCTCCAGCGGGTCGGTGCCGACCACGAGCTCACGGCGGGCGATGTGCGTGCCGTAGTTGCCTCCGTTGGTCGCCCCGGCGCCGAACTGGCACTGCTCCCGCTTCGGCCCAGCCGGATCGTCGCCCCAGCACTGCATGATCTGGAGGTAGTCCGTGGCGGTCCCCTGCGTCGGCTTCCCGCCCTTCCACGTGACCTTCAGGCCCTGCGCCCGCAGGTTCTCCGTCTGATGGACGGTCACTTCCAGGCCGGAGAAGTCGTCGTACGGGCCCGCCGTGCCGCGCTTCGTCATCGCCGAGCTCTTCGGCTCTGCGGCGACCGCGACGGTGTCCCGCGGCAGCGGGACCAGGGCGAGGGCGACGGCGGCGAGGAGCGCGCCGAGGCCGGCGGTGCGGCGTCGGGTGGTGGTCCTCATCGGATGCCTCCGTCGCGCCGGGCGCGGGCCGCGAGGGCGCGGCCGACGAGCGGGGGTGCGATGACCGTGGCGAGCAGCAGGACGGCGGAGAGGGCCATGAGCAGCCCGCGCAGTCCGGCGCCCGTGTCGGCGGCGAGGGTGACCGGGGTGCCGACGATCATGCCGCCGCCGGAGTCCTGGCCGGTGCCCGTGCCGCCGCCGCCCGTGGCGCCGCCGTCGGAGCCCCCGGCGAGGAGCTCGCCGGTGTCGGGGTCGACGGCCGCGCCGCCGGTCCCGGAGCCCGTGGCGCCTCCGCCGGTCGAGGCCCCGGAACCCGAACCCGTACCGCCCCCGCCGGTGGCGGAACCCGAGCCCGTACCGCCTCCGCCGGTCGAGGACCCCGGGCCCGAGCCCGTACCGGAGCCGCCGGTGCCGGAGCCCGTGGCGCCTCCGCCGGTGGAGGAACCCGAGCCGCCGGAGCCCGAGCCCGTACCGGAGCCACCGCTCCCGCTCCCGTTCCCGCCCGTCGACGTCGCGGAGGTGGAGCCACCGCTGCCGGAGCCGCCGTTGGCGGTCCCGCCCCCGCTCGACCCGCCGTTGTTCACCGGCGTGGCCGTGCCGCGCGCGCCGCCCGTGCCGTCGGCGCACTGGGTCGCGCCGCGCTTGTCGCAGTCCTTCGGCCTCGGCGCGTTCTTGGCGAGGGTGTTGGTGCCGTCCGCCGAGAAGGTGGGGTTGCGGCAGTCGGAGAGGTCGACGGCGCCGGTGGGCGCCCCGGGTATCCGGCGGACCTGTTCGAAGCCGGCCTGGACGAGGTTCCTCGGCAGCGGCGAGTAGCCGAGCTCCTCGGCCTGCTGCTGGCCCTCGCAGAGGAAGTAGCGGGCGAAGGTGCCGAGCGAGCGCCCCTTCTCCTGGGTGTGCGGGGCGGTCTCCGTGGTGGGGACGACCATGTAGCTGTAGCTGGAGAGCGGGTAGCTGCGCGCGTCCCTCGACCGGTAGACGCCGTCGAGGATCTGGGTCAGGTAGTCGGTCGAGGACTTGTTCTCGTTGATGCGGGCGTCGAGCAGGGCGACGGCGACACTGGAGGCGGTCGGTTCGACGTAGTACCCGGCGGAGTTGAGGATCTTGGCGACCGGGAAGTGGGCGTTCACCGCGTACGAGTACTCGACGTAGGTGATGGCGCCCTCGCCCTGCGGCTGGCGGACGTGCGCGGAGACGCCGAGCGAGCCGGACTTGGCGACGGCCGTGGCACCGGGGGCGACGGGGAAGTAGGACGTCATGCCGCAGGGCGTCTGGCGGCCCGCGCGCCGGCAGTAGTCGTCCCAGACGCCGCCGTGCTCCTTGGCGAGCCAGGTCGTGAACTGGGCCGTGGTGCCCGAGCCGTCGGAGCGCACGACGGGCACGATGCGGCGAGCCGGGAGGGTGAGGCCGGGGTTGTCGGCCTTGATCTCGGGCGCGTTCCACATGGTCAGCTGCCCGGTGAAGATCCGGGCCAGGACGGCGCCGGAGAGACGCAGGTTGGTGACCTGCCGGCCGCCTATCCGGAGGTTGTACATGAAGGCGGTGCCGCCGGCGACGATCGGCATGTACGCGTAGCCGCGGCGCGGCGGTACGTCGGTGGCGTTGCCGTCCTTGAGGCCGTACGGGATCTCGGAGACGGCGAAGTCGACGGTGCCGTTCTTGAACTGCTCGCGGCCCTGGGAGGAGCCGTTGGCGTTGAAGTTGACGGTCAGCCCGATGTTGGCGCCGATGTTGCGGCGCCACTGCTCGACGGCGTTGGAGCTCCAGGTCGAGCCGGAGCCGGTGATCTTGGTGTACCCGGCGGCCTGGGCGGCGGGCGGGTGGACGAGGAGGGCGAGCAGCGCGCACAGGGCGGCGGCGAGCCCCAGGAGGCTGCGGGTGGCGGGGACGGGTCTCACGGCGTACTCCTCGACGGTGCGGGTACGGATCGGCCCGGACGGGGGCCGGCGGCCTGCCGGGCCGCGTCCTTCCGGGACGCCTCGGCCCTGCGCCGCTCCTGGCGCTTCGTCAGCTGCCCGGGGCCGCGGCCGCCCGCGATCCGGGCGAGGACGAAGAGCAGCAGGACGAGCAGCATGAGGACGGCGGCGGTGCCGAAGCCGCGGGCGATCATGTTCGGTTCGGGTGACTTGACGAGCTCGAAGGTGGCGAGCGGCAGGGAGACCTGGGCGCCGGAGGTCGGCAGCGCGTTCAGCTCGGCGGTGAAGCCGGCGGTCAGCAGCACGGGCGAGGTCTCCCCCACTCCGCGCGCGGTGCCGAGGATGACGGCGGTGGTCAGCCCGGAGCGGGCGGTCGGCAGGACGACGTGCCAGACCGTGCGCCAGCGCGAGGACCCCATGGCGTACGAGGCCTCCCGCAGCGTGCCGGGGACCAGCCGGATGACGACGTCGGCGGCGCGGATGATGATCGGGAGCATCATCACGGAGAGGGCGAGGGCGGCGGCGAAGCCGGACCGCTCCGTGCCCAGGGCCAGGATGACGGTCGCGTAGATGAAGAGGCCCGCGACGATCGACGGCAGCGCCGTCATGGCCTCGACGATCGTGCGGACCAGGCGCGCGAAGGGTCCTGGCACCTCGTTGAGGAAGACCGCGCAGACGATGCCGGAGGGCACGGTGAGCGCGAGGGCGATGCCGACCTGTTCGAGGGTGCCGACGACGGCGTGCAGGATGCCGCCGACGTCGAGGGGTTCGAGGGGCCCGGCGAGGCTCATGTCCTCGGTGAAGAAGTTGAGGTGGACGAGGGCCTCGCGGCCCTCCCACAGGGTGAAGGCGACGACGAAGACAAGGACGACGAGGAGCACGAGCCCCAGGCTGCGCACGACGACCCCGGCGATCCGGTCCCGGACGGCGGGCCCGTCCTCGTCGAAGGAGACGAGGAGCGCGTAGAGCCCGAGGAAGAGGACGTACGCGACGAGGACGAAGCCGACGGCGCCGCTGAAGGGCAGCAGGCGGGCGAAGAGCAGCCAGGTGAGGGCGAGCGAGGCGACCGCGGCGCCGAGCACGGCGTACACGTCGGTGGGGCGCACGCTGCCGGTGGAGCGCCGCCGCTCGGGTCCGGGCGGCGGGGCGGGTGCGGCGGGCGGGCTCAGCCGTGGCCGCTCGGGGGCGATGGTCATGTGGTTCGGGTCCCCTTAGGCGTCGCTGGTGGCGCCGGAGCGGCTGCGGGCGACGATGGACGAGGCGGCGAAGTTGACGATCAGGGTCATGACGAAGAGCGCGAAGCCGGCGGCCATGAGCGCGGACATGCCGAAGGGGGTGGCCTCGCCGTAGCGCAGGGCGATGAGCGAGGACACCGAGCTGGTGCCGGTCTGCAGGACGTGCCACTGGATGGTGAAGACCTGCGAGATGACCATGTAGACGGCGATGGTCTCGCCGAGGGCCCGGCCGAGGCCGAGCATGGTGCCGCCGATCATGCCGCCCCTGCCGAAGGGCAGGACGACGCTGCGGATCATGCCCCAGCGGGTGGCGCCGAGCGCGTAGGCGCCCTCGCGTTCGCCGGCCGGCGCCTGGGAGAAGACCTCGCGCATGATCGAGCAGATGATCGGCGCGACCATCATCGCGACGACGAGGCCGGCGACGAAGGTGGACGAGGTGTAGACGGTGGGCGGGGCGAGCGGGTCGTCGGGGTCGGCGCCGTCGACCCGGAGGAACGGGATCCAGCCCAGGTAGGCGGAGATCCAGCGGGCGATCGGGAGGATCGACTCCTCCAGCCAGAAGACGCCCCACAGCCCGTAGACGACGGAGGGCACGGCGGCCATGAGGTCGACGGTGGAGACGAGCGTGCGGCGCAGCCGGGGCGCGGCGTACTCGGAGATGTAGAGCGCGGCGCCGGTGGCGAGCGGGACGGCGACGACGATCGCGACGAGGGCGATGAGGACGGTGCCGAGGAGGACCGCGGCGATGCCGAAGCGTCCGGCGTCGGGCTCCCAGCTCTCGGTGGTGAGGAAGGAGAGTCCGGCGCGGTCGAGGGCCTGCCAGGCGCGCAGGAGCAGGAAGCCGCCGACGAGGAGCATGACCGCGAGGACGAGGCCGCCGCCGGTGCGGGCGACGGTGCGGAAGACCCGGTCGGGAAGGCCGGGGTCGGCGTGGAGCCGTCGCGGCGTGTCGGGCGGCGGGTCCGCCGGTTTGCCGGCCGGCGGTCCGGGCAGCGGGTCAAGGGTCTCGGTCGTCACGGGAAGGACGTAAGTCCCGCCTGGTTGACGTGTGCGCCACGAGACGTGAACGAGGGGCGTGCGCGGGGCAACTTCCGTTCACCATAAAGCGGTTGTCGTCCATCGCTGGCCTTCGGCGGCGAGCAGGGCGCGGAAGCGCTGGTACGCGGTACGGCAGGTGGAGTGCCGCTCGTAGGAGCGGCCGGAGAGGGCGGTGGTCCGCCCCTCGGTGTCGCGCAGCAGCCAGACCCAGCCGTTGCCGTCGGCGGTGTGCTGCACGCCGCCGGCCATGGTCTCGTGTCCGGCGCACAGGGCCAGGAAGGCGTCCCTGCACCCGTCGTGGTCGTCGTAGCAGCCCCCCGACCGCGCGACGACCCGTCCGTTCTGGGCGACGAGTCGCCATCCGTAGCGCCCGTCGGTCCCTAAGTCGACCAGACAGCGCGTCGTGGACACACCGGTGTCCTTGGTCATCGCCCCCACCCCCACAGTCTCGGCAAGCGCAATCTATTGAGACGGGGGTGAAAGTTGGGTGCTAAACCAATTGCCGGTGGCACGCTTCACCGGACCGTTGCCCCTTGGACACCGGCGACGTGGGCACCCCGCCCCGGGGCCCGGGCGGGGGCGGAGGGGGCGGGTCGGCCGGTCGGCGGTTGGCGGTTGGCTCCTCGCGAGGAGGGTCAGCCCGTGGCGAGGAGGATCACGAGGAGCAGCAGCCCGGCGACCGCGGGGCCGATGATCTCGTACGCCCAGCGCACCTGCGGCGCGCCCTGCGCACCCGGGTCACCGGCGTGCAGCTCGGCGAGGTCGCGCAGATCGGCGATGGTCTGGTCGCTGGGCGCGGTCCGGGACGCGTTGTCCCGCACGTCGGCGGTGACGGAGGTACGGCCGTGGGGATCGTCCTGCGAGGCGCGGGCGGCACGCCGCGCCGCCTTCTTCCGCTGCCGCAGCGAGACGGGGACGGCCCACAGCTGGTACTTGGCGCCCTCCTGGGTGAAGACCTCGCTGGAGTAGCCGGCGCGGATGTCGGCGACCGAGGCCCAGGGCAGCGTGATCGACCGGAACGGGTTGCGGATGCGGAGCCGCCGGTCGTTGACGTACACGGCGGGCCGGATCGTGAACGCGACGATCAGCGGGACGACGAGGACGATCCCCGCGAGCGCGACCCAGGGGGTCCTGCCCTCGCCGCGGAGCAGCGCGTCGCCACCGAAGAGGACCGCGAGGATCAGCAGGAACACGCCGCTCGCGATGCCGAGGGGCGAGCGGAAGACGCGGTCGGCGAACTGCTGCCCGGCCTCCGGCTTCGGCTCGTGGCCCGCCTTGGGGGTCGGCTCAGGGGTCGGCTCGGGGGTCGGCTCCGGGGTCGTCATGCCGCCGATTCTGCCTCAGCGGGCCGCCGAGGGCTCAGGCGGCCCGCGTGGCCACGAGATCCGCGTACAGAATGATGTTGCCGGGCCGGTGGCCTTCGACCAGCTCTCCGCCGCAGGTGACGAGGCGCAGCTCGGGGCGCGTGGTGTCGCCGTACACCTTGGCCGTCGGGAAGGTCTTCTTGTCGACCTGCTCCAGCTCCCTGACACGGAACACGGCGACCTTGCCGTCCGCCCGGGTCACGGCGATCTCGTCGCCCACCCGGACCCGCGAGACGTTCTTCAGGACGGCGGGGCCGCGGGCGGTGTCGAAGTGGCCGATGAGGACGGCGGGGCCGGTCTCGCCGGGCGTGACGCCCTTGTCGTACCAGCCGATGCGGTCGGCGTCCGCGACCGAGGGCACCTCGACGGTGCCGTCGGCGGCGAGCCCCAGCTCCAGGACGGGGCCGGTGTCCACGCCCGCGCTGGGCACCTGGACGCGGACGGGCAGCGAGCGGGCCAGCGGCCGGGCGGGGGCGGTGCTCGCCGTCGGCGCGGGCGCGGTGGCCTCGGCGACGCGCGCGGGCGGGGCGGCGGCGGTGGGCGCGGCCCCGGCCGAGCAGCCGACGAGCCCGGTGAGGGCGGCCACGACGAGGAGGGCCGCGGTGGTACGAGAACGGGGACGGGCGCTCACGGGACGACTCCGGACGGGGTGTGACCGGCCGCCGCGTGGAGGGCGGCGGCCGGTCCGGGGTGGGGTGCTCCTGCTCGGGTCAAGGGCGAGGAGACGAGGGACGGCTCGGACGAGACGGCTCGGACGAGGCGATCGGACGAGACGGCTCAGGCGACACGGCTCAGGCAAGACGTCTGAGGCGAGACGGCTCGGACGAGACATCTCAGGCGAGACGGCTCAGACGCGGGCGGCGGACCGGCGGCGCAGGGCGACGAAGCCGAGGCCCACGGCGGTGGCCGAGGCCGCGCCCGCGCCGACGGCGATCAGGGCGGTGGAGCCGCCCTCGCCACCGGCGGCCTCGGTGCCGAGCTCGGCACCGGCCGCGACGCCGCCGCGCGGGATGACGGAGGTCTGGCCCGCGTGCACGGTGGCGCCGGTGCCCCCGGCCTTGCCGGTGCCGTTCGTGACGGCGCCCTTGACCGGGGCGAGCTTGCAGCCCTTCGGCAGCTTCGGGAAGGCGTGCGTGGCGCCCTTGGCCGTGCCGCCCTCGACCTTGGTGTACAGCGACGGAGCGGTGCTGTTCGCGTCGACGATCCGGGCGACGATGCCGGCGCTCTTCGGCAGCGCGGGGTGCTTCCGGTCGAGCGTCGCGAAGACCTTGTCGGCGCCGTTGGCGTCCGCGGTGGTGAGCTTGGCCTTCGGGCCCTGCGGGCTCATGATCAGCTTGGCCTTCGCGCCCGCGCCGATGCTGACGGTCGAGGCGATCGTGCACGCGCCGAGCGTGTCCTTGTCGACCGGGGCGGGCTCGCCCTGTCCGTTGCCGCCCATGCCGTACGGCTGCGGGGCGGCCTGCTTCGACGAGCCGGGGACGTAGGCGGAGAAGGAGCCGCCCTCGTCCAGGACGACGACGGCCTTGCCGAAGAAGTAGACCTTGCTGCCGCCGTGGACGTAGATGTAGCCGCTGCCCTTGTCCGTGGCGGGGTCGATGAGCTGGAGGCCGAAGACGCCGTTCTTCTTGCCGAGCTCGACGACGGTGCCGTCGGCGAGCCGGTAGATGCCGGGGACGCCGGGGGCGGTGTTGCCGATCCAGTTGTGGCTGGTGCCGTCCGGGTTCAGGACGAGGAACTCGCCGTTGTCCTGCCCGGCGACGGAGCGGGTGTTCGCGTCGAGGACACCGACCGGGTGACCCTGGCGGAAGAGCTCGGCGCGGTAGTGCAGGGCGTTGACCTTGTAGATCTTGGCGACGGTGCCGGTGATCAGGGTCTGCGTACGGACGAGCGTGCCCTTCGCGGAGCCCGCCGACGGCGCGGCGGCCGTGGCCGAGGTCGCCGGAGCCGAAGTCGCCGGAGCCAAGGTCGCCGGGGCCGAGGTCGCCGGAGCCGTCGTGGCCGGAGCCGAGACAGGCGGAGCCGCGACGGTCGCTGTCGCGGTCGGAGCCGGGGCGCCCGGCTTCGCGGCCGGCTTCGTGTCCGACTTCGCGTCCGACTTCCCAGCCGACTTCGCGTCCGACGTGCCGGCCGACGTCCCCCGCGACGTCCCCGCCTGCTGCGCGGCCACCGGCCCGTCGACGGCGAAGGCGGCACCGGCGGTGAGCGCCGGAGTGGTGATCGCGACGCCCGCGACGAGGGCGACGGCGACGGCGGTGCGAAGGGCGGTGCGCATAACGACTCCTGTGATTCAGGTGAGTGGCGGGCGAGTCGCATGCCGCTTTTTCTCGGTCCGACTGATTCCGGTGAGGTCTGGCTGGCTGCAAGAAAAAATCTAATGATCTTGTATTCAGGAGTCGTCCGCTCCATGTCACGGGCCTGTGACAGGAGTCACCACGCCGCACGACCCCCTGTGACCTCGGGCTCCATGACAGAGCTCCCCTGTACAGGTCGCTACGCGCGTAGATATGCTCGACTGGTGACCATGCCCACCACTGCATCCGCAGCTTCCGCATTCGCCGACGTGACCGCGTCCGACGGTGCGCTGCGCCGCTTCCTCCACGGGCTGCCCGGCGTCGACGCCGTCGGCCTGGAGGCGCGCGCCGCGTCCCTCGGCACCCGCTCGATCAAGACCACGGCGAAGGCCTATGCCATCGACCTGGCCATTTCCATGATCGACCTGACGACGCTCGAAGGCGCGGACACCCCGGGCAAGGTCCGGGCGCTCGCCGCCAAGGCCGTCAACCCCGATCCGACCGACCGCACGACCCCGACGACCGCCGCCGTCTGCGTCTACCCGGACATGGTGGCCACCGCCAAGGCCGCCGTCGCGGGCTCCGGCGTCAAGGTCGCCTCGGTCGCCACCGCCTTCCCGGCCGGGCGCGCCGCGCTCCCCGTGAAGCTGGCCGACACGGCCGACGCCATCGCCGCGGGCGCCGACGAGATCGACATGGTCATCGACCGTGGCGCGTTCCTCTCGGGCCACTACCTGAAGGTCTACGAGCAGATCGCCGCGATCAAGGCGGAGTGCGGCGACCGCGCCCGCCTCAAGGTGATCTTCGAGACCGGCGAGCTGTCCACGTACGACAACATCCGCCGCGCCTCCTGGCTCGGCATGATGGCCGGCGCGGACTTCATCAAGACCTCGACCGGCAAGGTCGCGGTCAACGCCACGCCCGCCAACACCCTGCTCATGCTGGAGGCCGTGCGCGACTTCCGCGCGCAGACCGGCGTGCAGATCGGCGTGAAGCCAGCCGGCGGCATCCGCAACACCAAGGAAGCCATCAAGTTCCTGGTGCTCGTCAACGAGACCGTGGGCGAGGACTGGTTGGACAACCACTGGTTCCGCTTCGGCGCTTCCAGCCTGCTCAACGACCTGCTGATGCAGCGCCAGAAGCTGGCGACCGGCCGTTACTCCGGCCCCGATTACGTGACGGTGGACTGATCAACATGGCATCTGTATTCGAGTACGCACCGGCGCCCGAGTCCCGGTCCGTCGTCGATATCGCCCCCAACTACGGCCTGTTCATCGACGGTGAGTTCGTCGAGGCGGCCGACGGCAAGGTCTTCAAGACCGTCTCCCCCTCCACCGAGGAGGTCCTGTCCGAGGTCGCCCAGGCGGGCGCCGAGGACGTGGACCGCGCGGTGAAGGCGGCGCGGAAGGCCTTCGAGAAGTGGTCGGCGCTGCCCGGCTCCGAGCGCGCCAAGTACCTCTTCCGCATCGCCCGGATCATCCAGGAGCGCAGCCGCGAGCTGGCCGTCCTGGAGACCCTGGACAACGGCAAGCCGATCAAGGAGACCCGCGACGCGGACCTCCCGCTGGTCGCCGCGCACTTCTTCTACTACGCGGGCTGGGCCGACAAGCTCGACCACGCCGGCTACGGCGCGAACCCGCGCCCGCTGGGCGTGGCGGGCCAGGTCATTCCCTGGAACTTCCCCCTCCTCATGCTGGCGTGGAAGATCGCCCCGGCGCTCGCGACGGGCAACACGGTCGTCCTGAAGCCGGCCGAGACGACCCCGCTCTCCGCCCTGTTCTTCGCGGACATCTGCCGCCAGGCCGGGCTGCCGAAGGGCGTCGTCAACATCCTTCCCGGTTACGGGGACACCGGCGCCGCTCTGGTCGAGCACCCGGACGTGAACAAGGTCGCCTTCACCGGCTCGACCGCGGTCGGCAAGTCCATCGCGCGCTCGATCGCCGGCACGGACAAGAAGGTCACCCTGGAGCTGGGCGGCAAGGGCGCGAACATCGTCTTCGACGACGCCCCCATCGACCAGGCCGTCGAGGGCATCGTCACCGGCATCTTCTTCAACCAGGGCCAGGTCTGCTGCGCGGGCTCGCGCCTGCTGGTCCAGGAGTCGATCCAGGACGAGCTGCTCGACAGCCTGAAGCGCCGCCTCTCCACGCTCCGCCTCGGCGACCCGCTGGACAAGAACACCGACATCGGCGCCATCAACTCCTCGGAGCAGCTGGCCCGCATCACCTCGCTGGTGGAGCGGGGCGAGGCGGAGGGCGCCGAGCGCTGGACCGCCCCCTGCGAGATCCCGTCGGCCGGTTACTGGTTCGCCCCGACGCTCTTCACGGGCGTCACGCAGGCGCACACGGTCGCCCGCGACGAGATCTTCGGCCCGGTCCTGTCGGTGCTGACGTTCCGTACGCCGGACGAGGCCGTGGCGAAGGCCAACAACAGCCAGTACGGCCTGTCCGCCGGCATCTGGACGGAGAAGGGCTCCCGCATCCTCGCGGTCGCGTCCAAGCTCCGCGCCGGTGTCGTCTGGGCCAACACGTTCAACAAGTTCGACCCGACCTCGCCCTTCGGCGGCTACAAGGAGTCGGGCTTCGGCCGCGAGGGTGGCCGCCACGGTCTGGAGGCCTACCTCGATGTCTGAGCAGCAGACGCGTCTCAACGTCTTCAAGACCTACAAGCTGTACGTCGGGGGCAAGTTCCCCCGCTCCGAGAGCGGCCGGGTGTACGAGGTGACGGACTCGAAGGGCAAGTGGCTGGCGAACGTGCCCCTCTCCTCCCGCAAGGACGCCCGTGACGCGGTCGTCGCCGCCCGCAAGGCCTTCGGCGGCTGGTCGGGCGCGACCGCGTACAACCGCGGCCAGGTCCTCTACCGCGTCGCCGAGATGCTGGAGGGCCGCCGCGATCAGTTCGTCCGCGAGGTCGCGGACGCGGAGGGCCTGTCGAAGTCGAAGGCGGCCGTGGTCGTCGACGCGGCGATCGACCGCTGGGTCTGGTACGCGGGCTGGACCGACAAGATCGCCCAGATCGTGGGCGGCGCCAACCCGGTCGCGGGCCCGTACTTCAACCTGTCCTCGCCCGAGCCGACCGGCGTCGTCACCGTGGTCGCCCCCCAGGACTCGTCGTTCCTGGGCCTGGTCTCGGTGATCGCCCCGGTGATCGCGACGGGCAACACGGCCGTGGTGATCGCGAGCGCGAAGTCCCCCCTCCCCGCCCTCTCCCTGGGCGAGGTGCTCGCCACCTCCGACCTGCCGGGCGGTGTCGTGAACATCCTCTCCGGCAAGGCCTCCGAGATGGGCCCGCATCTGGCGGCCCACCAGGACGTCAACGGGATCGACCTGACGGGCGCGACCGAGGGCGACCTCGCCCGTGACCTGGAGATCGCGGCGGCGGACAACCTGAAGCGCGTGCTCCGTCCCCGTACCGAGGACTTCGCCGAGTCCCCGGGCACGGACCGCATGACCGCGTTCCTGGAGACCAAGACGGTCTGGCACCCGACGGGCTCCCTGGGAGCCTCGGGCTCGTCGTACTGACTCCGCCGGAACGGCCCCCCAGGTGTACGCACCCGGGGGGCCGTTCCCGTTCCCGACTCTTCTCGTGGGTCTTGCCCCACGGGCCCCTGCCAGCGCAAGATCCGATCATGATGCGGGGATTGATCAAGGGGGACAACGCCTTCGTCCCGACGGTGCCGCTGCGCGTCGCCGTACGGCACGGGGTCGACGTCGCGGCGCTGCTGCTGACGGAGCAGGGCAGGGTCCGGGGGGACGCCGACATCGTGTTCCACGGTGCGCCGGTCCATCCGTCCGGCGCGGTGCGGCTGGCCGACGGCGAGGACGGCACGGTGTGGCTGGAGACCGGCCTCACGGCGGTCGAGGAGGAGATCTCCCGCGTCCTCGTGGTCGCGTCGAGGGAGAACGGCGCGCTGCGGGACGTGCGCGACCTGTCCGTGGAGGCGTTCGCACCGGACGGCACGACGGTCGTGGGATACGAGGTGACCGACGCCGGCGGCGAGACGGCGATGGTGCTCGCGGAGCTGTACCGACGGGCGGGCGGCTGGAAGTTCCGCGCGGTGGGCCAGGGGTACCTGGACGGGCTCGAACGCCTGGCGGAGGACCACGGCGTGGACGTGGCGGAGGAGCCCTCGCCCGCCACCCCGGTCACAGCCCCACCCGCCGTCCAGACGCCGCCCGCCGACCCGGCCCCGGCCTTCGCGCCGCCTCCGGCACCCGCACCCACACCCACACCCACACCCACGGTGGTGACTCCCCCGCCCGTGCCGAAGCTGCATCCGCCGGACCGGACGTTCGGGGCCGTCTTCGAGCCGCACACGCTCAGCGGCCGACACAACGAGGTCATCACTGTCGAGGACCTCCCGCCGGGCCCGGTCCTGGTCGAACTCGCCGTCGAGAGGGACGGATACACCGGCCTGTGGCCCCTCGACCAGCGCAACAAGGAGGGCGACTACCTCGTCAACAGCGGAGAGGACGACTTCCAGGGCCGCATGCTCACCACCGTCCCCGGGAACGGGCGGCTGCGGCTGAAGCTGACGGCGGACCGGCCCTGGCGGATGCGGATCCTGCCGCTGGCAGCGGCCCGGCGCCTGACGGAGGACGCCCTGGAGGGCCGTGGCCCGGACGTCCTGCTGCACACGGGAGGGGTGGCCGACATCGGCTTCCACTACCGCGGCAAGGAGAACTTCATCGTCTACCTCTTCGAGCTGACGGGGCACGACGACCCCACCACCCTCCCGGAGCCGGGAGGCCCCCTCGTCAACGAGGTCGGCAGGCACCGGGAGACCGTGCCACTGCCCGAGGGTCCGCTCCTCGTCCAGCTGCAGTTGGCCGACGGCCCGTGGCGCGCGCGTCTGAAGCGGCTGCAGCCCCACAGCGGACGGACGGACGACGGCGGCCCGGTGAAGCTGCCGGAGCCCCGCAGGGCGCAGGGCTGGCTCCGCCGGGGCAGGCACTGAGCCTCCGCCGCCCGTCAGCCGGGAAGCAGCTGCTGCGTCAGCGGACCCGCCACCGGCAGGTCCGCGACCGCCCCGCCCTGCGTGAGGTGGTCGGTCACCAGGTTCGTACCGACGGGCTTGAAGTCGGCGACCTGGGTGCCGAGGCCGTTGGCGAGCGGGTCGACGCCCGTCTTGGCCAGCGGGTCCAGCTGAAGGCGGGTCAGCGGGCCGACGCCGTGGGTGACGCCGCTCAGCGCGCCCGCCCCGGCCGCGGAGGCGTCCGTCCGGGTCAGCGAGTCGACGGGCAGCGGCACCGGGGCGACCGCCTGGGCCGCCGCGCCCGCGCCGAGCACCGCGGCACCGGCCGCCGTGACGGTGAGCCCGGCCTTGAGCAGGGCGCTGCGACGGGGGGTCCGGGGTTCTGCGTGACGCGCCATGATGTTCCTTCCGAGGCTTCCACGGGGTAATCGATCGGACACCGACAGTAGTTGAGGTGTGATGCTCGATACCAACGGCCTTCCTCGGGGGTCCACCGCACGGGGGAATGGTTCACACTGGTGTCCCGTGAGTTCCCTACCGATCCCGACCCGCGTCGTCCTGCTCTCCGGCCCGTCCGGCTCCGGCAAGTCGTCGCTCGCCGCCGTCGCCGGCCTCCCGGTCCTGCGCCTCGACGACTTCTACAAGGAGGGCGACGACCCGTCGCTCCCGCTCGTCGACGGCAGCGCGGACATCGACTGGGACTCGCCACGGTCCTGGGACGCGGAGGCCGCCGTCTCCGCCATCGTCGAGCTGTGCCGTACGGGGCGGACCGACGTCCCCGTGTACGACCTCGCCACCAGCTCCCGCGTGGGCCGCGAGCGGCTCGACATCGAGCGGACCCCGCTGTTCGTGGCGGAGGGGATCTTCGCGGCCGAGATCGTGTCCCGCTGCCGTGAGCTCGACGTCCTCGCCGACGCGCTCTGCCTCCGCGGCCGACCTTCGACGACGTTCCGCCGCCGGCTTCTCCGGGACCTCAGGGAGGGCCGGAAGTCCGTGCCGTTCCTGCTGCGCCGCGGCTGGCGCCTGATGCGCTCCGAGCGGGGCATCGTGGCCCGCCAGACGGAGCTGGGCGCCCACCCCTGCGCCAAGGACGAGGCCCTGGGCCGCCTCGCCGCCGCGGCGGCGGGCCGACACCGCACGCCGACGGCCCTCTGAGCGCCGGCGCCCGGGCACCACACGAAGCGGGTCGTACGAGCCCCCCAGCTCGTACGACCCGCTTCTTTTCCCCCGTACCCCCGTACGGTCTCCCCGCAGGCCCCGTTTCCCCCGTAGGCCCCCGTGGGTCTTTCCCCCCGGCCTTCAGGCCACCAGCTCGCCGAAGGACTCTTCCTCGTCACGGCCGAAGCTCAGCACCTCGTCCTCGCGCAGTCGCCGCAGCGAGCGCCAGATGCTCGACTTCACCGTGCCGACACTGATGTCCAGGATCTCCGCGATCTCCGGATCGGTCCGGCCCTCGTAGTAGCGCAGCACCAGCATCGTCCGCTGGAGCTCGGGCAGCCGGGCCAGCGCCTGCCACAGCACGGCGCGCAGCTCCGTGCCGCGCATCGCGTCCGTCTCGCCGACCGTCTCGGGCAGTTCCTCGGTCGGGTACTCGTTGAGCTTGCGCCGGCGCCACGCGCTGATGTGCAGATTGGTCATCGTCCGGCGGAGGTAACCGCCGACCGCGGCCTTGTCGCTGATCCGGTCCCAGGCGCGGTACGTGGAGAACAGCGCGCTCTGGAGCAGGTCCTCGGCCTCGAAACGGTCACCGGTCAGGTGGTAGGCGGTGGCGTACAGGGAGGCACGACGCTCCTGGACGTAGGCCGTGAACTCGGCCTCCGAACAGGAACGCTCCCCCGTGACCTCCCCGTACGCCGCTCCCCCGTCAGCAACGGCCACCATGTACGGCGCCTTGCGCTGACGCCCGACGCTGCGAACGCACCCCCGCCCGTTCACCGCGCCGGACTTCTCGGTGCTCCGTACGACGTCGTGGAGACGCGTGACTACTGCGCTTGAGGTGGTGCTGTGCAGTGCGTTCATCGTGCGCCCCCCGTCGGTTGGAGTGTGTTTCGGTCCGTGTGCCAAGAAGCTTGCCCATCGGACTTCATGGCGGTGTCCGCCGACTGTCACAGCCGTGTCACAGGGGACGGAACAGAAGCGAGTCCACGAGCGGTCGTCCTCGGACGGCCGCATGCGACAGAATGACTGCGTGCCTTTTCTGCTGCTGATCGAGGACGACGACGCCATCCGCACGGCCCTCGAACTCTCCCTGTCCCGGCAGGGCCACCGGGTGGCCACCGCCGCGACCGGTGAGGACGGCCTCCAGCTGCTGCGTGAGCAGCGGCCGGACCTGGTCGTGCTCGACGTCATGCTGCCCGGCATCGACGGTTTCGAGGTCTGCCGGCGCATCCGCCGCACCGACCAGTTGCCGATCATTCTGCTGACCGCGCGCAGCGACGACATCGACGTGGTCGTGGGCCTGGAGTCCGGGGCCGACGACTACGTCGTGAAGCCGGTGCAGGGCCGGGTCCTCGACGCCCGCATCCGGGCCGTACTGCGGCGCGGCGAGCGGGAGTCGACGGACTCCGCGACGTACGGCTCGCTCGTGATCGACCGGTCCGCGATGACGGTCACCAAGAACGGCGAGGACCTCCAGCTCACCCCGACCGAGCTGCGGCTGCTCCTGGAGCTGAGCCGGCGGCCCGGCCAGGCGCTCTCCCGGCAGCAGTTGCTGCGGCTCGTGTGGGAGCACGACTACCTGGGCGACTCGCGGCTCGTCGACGCCTGTGTGCAGCGGCTGCGCGCCAAGGTGGAGGACGTGCCGTCCTCGCCGACGCTCATCCGCACCGTCCGCGGGGTCGGTTACCGGCTGGACGTTCCTGCGTGAGCAAGGGGATCCTCGCGCGGCTGCGGCTCTCCAGCCTGCGGCTGCGGCTCGTCGTCGTCTTCGCCCTGGTCGCGCTCACCGCCGCCGTCGCCGCCTCCGGCATCGCGTACTGGCTGAACCGCGAGGCGGTGCTCACCCGTACCCAGGACGGGGCGCTCAACGACTTCCGGCAGGAGATGCAGAACCGGGCGGCGACGC
This sequence comes from Streptomyces sp. NPDC050842, assembly GCF_044456565.1. NCBI lineage: Bacteria > Bacillati > Actinomycetota > Actinomycetes > Kitasatosporales > Streptomycetaceae > Streptomyces > Streptomyces sp. NPDC050842. The sequence goes on from NZ_JBITGA010000017.1 coordinate 98,311, forward strand.
TGCCGCTGCGGCCCACCGAGGACGATCTGCGGCGGACCGCCGAGCAGATGGCGAGCGGAAGCGCCGGCTACCAGGTGCTGCTGCTCGGCGAGCGGGCCGTGGGCAAGCCGATCGTCGGCGCCTCCGACCCGGACGACTTCACGCTCGCCGACGTGCCGCGCCCGCTGCGGGACGCCGTGGACACCGAGCGGCCCGTGACGGAGGCCAACCCGTATCCGTACCACCTGTTCTGGCAGCGTACGGAGCGGGACGGGACGCCGTACCTGGTCGGCGGGACGCGGATCGACGGCGGCGGGCCCGCCGGCTACATGTTCAAGTCGCTGGCGGCCGAGAAGGCCGATCTGAACTCGCTCGGCTGGTCGTTGGGGATCGCGACGGCGCTCGCCGTGGCCGGGTCCGTGCTGCTCGCGCAGGTCGCGGCGACGACCGTGCTGCGCCCGGTGCACCGGCTCGGCGAGGCGGCCAAGCAGCTCGGCGAGGGGAAGCTCGACACCCGACTGAGGGTCACCGGCGCGGACGAACTGGCCGACCTGACCCGGACGTTCAACAGCGCGGCCGAGTCGTTGCAGAAGAAGGTCGCGGACATGAGCGCGCGGGAGGAGTCCAGCCGGCGCTTCGTGGCCGACATGTCGCACGAGCTGCGGACCCCGCTGACCGCGCTGACCGCCGTCACGGAGGTCCTGGAGGACGAGCAGGACTCGCTCGACCCGATGATCGCCCCGGCGGTGGCGCTGGTGGTGAGCGAGACCCATCGCCTCAACAACCTGGTGGAGAACCTGATGGAGGTGACCCGCTTCGACGCGGGCACCGCCCGGCTCGTCCTCGACGAGGTGGACATCGCCGACCAGATCACCGCGTGCATCGACGCGCGGGCCTGGCTGGACGCGGTCGATCTCGACGCCGAGCGCGGGATCGTGGCGCCGCTCGACCCGCGCCGCCTCGACGTGATCCTGGCGAACCTCATCGGGAACGCACTGAAGCACGGCGGCTCGCCGGTCCGGGTCTCGGTGCGTACGGAGGACGACGAGCTGGTCATCGCGGTGCGCGACCACGGCCCCGGCATCCCCGAGGAGGTGCTGCCGCACGTCTTCGACCGCTTCTACAAGGCGAGCGCCTCCCGGCCCAGGTCGGACGGGAGCGGGCTCGGCCTGTCGATCGCGATGGAGAACGCCTTGATCCACGGCGGTTCGATCACGGCCGCCAACTCGACCGGCGAGGACGGGGCGGTGGACGGCGCGGTGTTCGTGCTGCGGCTGCCCCTGGACGCCTCGGGGATCACCCGCGAGGTCCAGACCCGCAGCAGCCAGGGCGAGGTGGAGGAAGCGTGAGGCGCCGCACCTTCGGCCGTACGGCAGATGGCCGGTCGACCGGTGACCGACCGACCGGTGACCGACCGGCTGGTGGCCGGTCGAATCGTGGCCGTTCGAATCGTGGCCGATCGGTCGGTACGGGCGTCCTGGCGGCCGCCGCGCTCACCGCGCTCGTCACGGGCTGCGGCATCAGGACGACGTCCGTCCCGGTGGACGCGGGCGCGGCCCCGTCCCGGGTGCCGTGCAGCGTGACCGGCGAGAGCGCCTCGGCGACGGCCGCGCAGGGGGTGCCCGTCCGGGTGTTCCTGGTGTGCGGCTCGCAGCTGGAGGCCGTGGACCGCAGGACCCCGCTGCCGGAGGAGAAGGCGGGCGGCGATCCGGTGGTGACGGCCAAGGGGCTGCTCGCGCAGCTCCTCGCCGAGCCCTCCGACGACGAGCGGCACGCCGGGTTCACGACCGCGGTGCGCGGTCCGCTCGTGGTCGGCGGCGGAGACAAGGGCGACCCGGCGGGCACGCTGCGGCTGAGCCGGCAGCCCGAGGACCTGACGCCGGTCGCGCTCTCGCAGATCGTCTGCACCTTCTCGGCGAGCTCGGCGGGCGCGGGCGACCACACGGTCCTCCTCGCCGGCCCCGGCCCGTACGCGCCGAAGCGCTACCAGTGCACGACGGAGCTGAAGGAGCGTCCGGAGTCCACTCCTGCGACGACCGCACCTCCGGCCGCGGCGACGGCCACCCCGACGGGTACGGAGACGAGCGGTACGACGACCGGCCCGGCGGTCCCGGGGACCACGCCCGCGGGGTGATCCCGGCGAACGGTCCCGCGGGGTGATCCCGGCGGACAGCCCCGCCGGACGGGCCGCTGCGGGCAGGACCGCGTCCCCGGTGTCGCCCCTGGCACCCGCGTCCCGGTGCCGGCCGAGGGCGCCCGCGGCCGGTCCGACGGCCGGTCCGGGGTGCGGCTCCGCCGTCCGGCGCCGACGCGGCGGAACCGATTCCGCCGTGGTGGGCGTCTTGGGGGGCGTGCAGCGTCAAGGTTCGGGCGGCAGTGCCGCCGTGGTCGTCCGCGTGGTGGGGTTCATCGGCCTCCTCGCGCATCTGCTGCTCGTCGCCTGGGTCAGCCTGCGGCCACGCGACGTGGCCTGGGTGACCGCGCCGAACACGATCCCGCTGGCCGGGCTCCGGGCCGATCTGGCGCTCGGCGGCGCCGAGGCGGCCCGGCTGATCGGCGAGGGACTGCTGCTCCTGGCCCCGCTCGGGGTGCTGCTCCCGATGGCCGACGGGCGGCTCGACGTCTCCCGCTGGGCCTCGCTGGCCCGGACGACCGCCGCCGGCGCGCTGGTGTCGCTGGCCGTGGAGCTGCTGCAGACCGCCGTACCGGGTCAGGTCGTGGACGTGGACTCCGTACTCCTCAACACCGCGGGCGTGGCGCTCGCCCATGTCCTCCTCGTGCCGGTCGGCCGGGCGCGGCTGCGCCGCAGGTCGGCGGCACCCCCTAGGTCTTCCGCGGGGACGGGGCCGGGTGAGGGTGCCCCCCTCCTGCGGAACGAGACGCCTCAGGGTTCGACCCCGACGATTCCCAGGGTCCCGATCGCCCGGTAGACCGACGCTTCGTCCCCCCTCCCCGCGGCACCATGGAGTCATCGGGAGCCCGACGGAGCGGCTCCCGGAAAACGATTCCGAAGGAGCCCACCATGGCCGCTCTCGTCCGCCCTCGTGAAGGACGCATGATCGGTGGAGTGTGCGCGGCGCTGGCCCGGCGCTTCGGCACCTCCGCGACGACGATGCGCGTGATCTTCCTGGTCTCGTGTCTGCTGCCCGGCCCGCAGTTCCTCATCTACCTGGCGCTGTGGGTGTTCCTGCCGCAGGAGAAGAGCGCGAGCACGGCCTGGTAGTCCAGCGCGCAGCCGCACACGCCGAAGGGGCGCGTGCCCGGGATTCCGGGTGCGCGCCCCTTCGGCGTGTGCGGCTGAGGTCAGCCGAGGGCGCCGCCCACCGGCAGGCCGCCGAGCAGGCCCAAGACCGGGCCGAGCGGGGTGGCGCCGAGGCCGCCGGCCGCCGCGTCGAGCGGGAGGTTCTGGGTGGCCTGGGTGGCCTGGCCGGCGGCGACCGGGAGCTGCTTCACGCCCTGGTCGACACCCTGGCCGAGGGCGCCCTGACCGGCACCGAGGGACTCGCCGGCGCCGTCAGGGAGCGTGGTGAGACCGTCACCCAGCGGGACGGCCTGGGTCACCGTGCCCAGCGCGTCGGCGCCGACCGGCAGGGACGGCGCTGCGGAGGCCGTACCCGCGGCGGCGGCGGCGAAAGCGGCACCGAGAGCGGCGACACCGAGCTTCTTGGCGGCAGACTGCTTCATCTGAAAATCTTCCTTGGGGAATCCGGGGGCTTCGGGGAAAGCCGGGAGGGGAAATCCTGGGAATGCAGAGCGGCTCTGCAACCTAACCAGTGGGCGACCCCTCCGCAAACACCGGAAAGCGACCGGGTGTCGCGCCGACCCGGTCGCTCCGCACCTTTCCGCAGGACGGCCCTCAGCCCTCCATACGGGAAGCTTCGCTGGTCGCAGCGGTCTGCTGGAACAGCCATTCGGACTTGAGCTCGGCATATCCGGGCTTGATCACGTCGTTGATCATGGCCAGGCGTTCATCGAAAGGAATGAACGCTGATTTCATCGCATTGACGGTGAACCACTGCATGTCGTCGAGCGTGTATCCGAATGCGTCGATCAGCAGCTCGAATTCCCGGCTCATGCTCGTGCCGCTCATCAGCCGGTTGTCGGTGTTGACCGTGGCACGGAAGTGCAGCTTGCGGAGCAGGCCGATCGGGTGCGCGGCGTACGAGTCGGCGGCGCCGGTCTGGAGGTTGGAGGTGGGGCACATCTCCAGGGGGATCCGCTTGTCGCGGACGTAGGCGGCGAGCCGGCCGAGGCGGACCGAGCCGTCCTCCGCGACCTCGATGTCGTCGATGATCCGGACGCCGTGCCCGAGCCGGTCGGCGCCGCACCACTGGAGCGCCTGCCAGATGGAGGGCAGCCCGAAGGCCTCGCCCGCGTGGATCGTGAAGTGGTTGTTCTCCCGCTTGAGGTACTCGAAGGCGTCGAGGTGGCGGGTGGGCGGGTAGCCGGCCTCGGCGCCCGCGATGTCGAAGCCGACGACGCCGGTGTCGCGGTAGCGGTTGGCGAGTTCGGCGATCTCCAGGGCGCGGGCGGCGTGCCGCATGGCGGTGAGCAGGGCGCCGACCCGGATGCGGTGGCCGTTGGCCCTGGCCTGCCGCTCGCCCTCCCGGAAGCCCTCGTTGACGGCCTCCACGACCTCTTCGAGGGTGAGACCGGCCTCCAGGTGCTGCTCGGGGGCGTAGCGCACCTCCGCGTACACGACCCCGTCCTCGGCGAGGTCGACCGCGCACTCGGCGGCGACCCGGACCAGGGCGTCACGGGTCTGCATGACGGCGCAGGTGTGCGCGAAGGTCTCCAGGTACCGCTCCAGGGAGCCGGAGTCGGCGGCCTCGCGGAACCAGATGCCGAGCTTGTCGGGCTCGGTCTCGGGGAGCTGTTCGTAGCCCTGGTCGCGGGCGAGTTCGATGACCGTGCCGGGGCGCAGGCCGCCGTCGAGGTGGTCGTGGAGCAGCACCTTCGGGGCACGGCGGATCTGGTCCGCGGTGGGGACGTTGGGGGTCTGGCTCGTCATTGCCGCACTCTAGCCCCTACGCGCGTAGAGCGCGCCTCGTGGCGCCGTATCCGCACCCGGATTTCTCACGTGCGTGGCGACGACCGACCCACCTAGTCTGCCCGCATGACTTCTCTGACCACCGACTCCGAACTCCCGCGCGTCCACGGCTTCCTGTCCGCCTTCCGCCGTCGGCAGGCGGCCCGTACGGTCGACTTCCCCGGCGGCTTCGCGGTCTTCGACGAGGCGTACGCGCTGTCGCGGGGGAACAACCACCTGCTGGTCGACGGGCCGGTCGACCCCGAGGAGCTGCCGGGCCTCGCGGACGCACTCCAGGGCTCCCTCCCGTACCGCCATGCGCAGGTCCTCGACGAGGAGGTCGCCGCGGCCTGCCGGGAGCCCATGGAGCGGGCCGGGTACGGGCACTCGACCTCCCTCGTCATGTGCCACCGCGGCCCGGTGCCCGCCCACGGCGGGGCGCGGGAGGTGGACCTGGACGTGCTGCGGGAGCCCGCCATCGCCTCCTGGAGCCGCTTCGCGCCGGACGCCTCGCCGGAGCACGTCCGCGACATGGTGGAGCGGCGGGCGGCCCGGCGGCGGGGCGCCGAGGTCGTACGGTTCCTCGCCTCGTACTCCTCCGACGGCGAGGTGGCGGCGTGGGTCGACCTCTACATGGACCCGGCGGCCGGGATCGCGCAGATCGATGACCTGGTCACGGCCGAGGCCCACCTCGGGCAGGGCCACGCGGGCGCCGTCCTGGACACGGCGCTGCACCTGGCCGCGGACGCGGGCTGCACCACCCGCTTCCTGACGGCACGCCCGACGGACTGGCCCCAGCGCTGGTACGGCCGCAAGGGCTTCGAAGCCATCGGGACCGCGACCCGCTTCGAACGGGCTTCGGGCTAGCGGCCGTTCGGTCCACCGGCGATACGTAACGGTGACCGCGTGTACGGGTGGCGTACACCTCGGCTTCTGAGACTGTTCCACCATGGCGCACTACGCACTCGTGGGGCCGTCCGAGGCCCGGAGACCCCGGCTCGGCCGTCCCGTTGGAGGTTCCCGGTCGGCGGCGGTGGGCGGCGTGGTGCTGCTGCTGCCCGACGGTGAGCCGATGTCGGGACGGCGCGCTTCGGCACGGGCACATCTGGGGGTTCTGCCGCTCGGGCGGGCGCTCGTCAGGGCCGGGCGGGCCGAGGGGCTCGTGGGGCATGTGGTGCGGTATCGGGGCCGTGGGTGGAACGGCACGGACGCGGAGCTCGCGGCGGACGCCTCCTGGGCGGTCGCGGAGGCGGTACGCCGGTACGGCGACGTCCCGGTCTGTCTCGTGGGCCACGGGATGGGGGCGCGGGCGGCGCTGCGGGCCGCCGGGCACGACGCGGTCGGCGCGGTCGTGGCGCTGGCGCCGTGGCTGCCTGAGGACGACGTGGCGGCGGAGCCGGAGCCGGTGCGGCAGCTGGTGGGGCGCCGGGTGCTGATCGTGCACGGCACGAACGACGCCCGTACGGATCCCGAGTTGTCGTTCCGTTTCGCGGCGCGCGCGAAGAAGGCCAACCGCGACACCTGCCGCTTCGAGGTCCACTCGGACGGGCACGCGCTGCGCCAGTACGCGGCCGAGGTCCAGGCGCTCGCCGCGGACTTCGCCCTCGGCTCGCTCTTCGCCCGGCCGGTGGCCCGGCCCGTGACGGACGCGCTGGCCGCTCCCCCGCCGCTGGGTCTGCGGATGCCGCTCGCGGCGGGGTTCGGGGGCTCGTACCCGCGGCCTTAGGCCGGACAAGGCCTAGGGGGCGTCTTGTCGATCATCGGTCGAGCCAGATGAGGGTGCTGGCGAGGGTGATGGCGGCGAGGTAGCGGTCGGGGTGTTTGTCGTAGCGG
>NZ_JBITGA010000018.1:0-70019 GCF_044456565.1 Streptomyces sp. NPDC050842
GACAGCTTGAAGGTCTGCGACCGGTGCGGTGCCAGGGCGAACGCCCGCCAGATCCTCGAGACCGTCGACTGCGACATCCCCGTCGCCGCGGCCATCGACCGGGTCGACCAGTGCGTCGCGTTCTTCGGCTTCTCCTCGAGCGTCTTGACGATCACCCGCTCGACGTCGGCGTCGGTGATTTTCCGCGGGACACCCGGACGGGGTTCGTCGCCCAGCCCGTCCAGGCCGTGCTCAAGGAAACGCCGCCGCCAGGTGCGGACCGTGTCCGGAGCGATCCGCAACCGGCGGGACACCTCCATGACCGAGTGCCCGTCCGCGCACTCCAGCACGATTCGCGACCGCTGAGCCAAAGCCTGGGCCGTCGTGCGACGACGGAGCCAGCCCTCCAGCACGGCCCGCTGGGCATCAGTCACGGACAACGGCGGAATCTTCGGACCAGGACGGCTCATGCCGAACTAACGCCAAACCTCCGACTCAGGTCACTAGGCCGTTTGCTGTGGATCATGGCGTGAGTCAGTGGAAGAGTCGCTCCGCCCGCCTCTGGCTCGTTCTCGACCGAGGCGCTGTGGAAGGATCGGCAGATGTTGGGGACGAGCAGTCAGGATGGGCGAGAGCTTCGGCGTGAAGCCGAGCGAGTCGTCAACGAGGTCGCCCAAGAGCTCCGCACGTTGGACGAGGGGACATCCTGGTTCTCCGCCCTTTCCCCCGTAGAACGGCAGGCTGTACTGCAGGAAGTCGACGGCTACGCGATGCAGGCCCACATCACAGCGGCAGACGGGCGTGAAGGAGTTGCACGGTCCGGCGTGAAGCCCACGGCCAACCCTTCGGTGATGATTTGCATGGACCCGCCTCGCTACGGGTTCGCAGCCCTCCCGGCCGACGAACACGTCAAAGCGTTCCGTGTCCTCGTGTCGGTGTTCTCCGTCGCCGACACCCGCCGCAGGCAGACGTACTGCAAAGGCACTTGCGGACACGCATGGCACAACTTGCCTCCCCGGTGAGATGCCGTGGCGGCGCACGCTGACCCGAATGAGGTTCCCCTGGTCGTTGCCGCTGGATCATCTGATCGTTTGTTGATGTGTGTCGTTGACTGACGCCCAGTGGGCGAGGATCGAACCGCTGCTACCGGACCGGTCATCGAGGCGGGGTGGCGGTGGCGGCATCACCGACAGGTGCTTGATGCGATCGCGTTCAAGTACCGCACCGGGACACCGTGGGTGGACCTGCCCAAGCACTTTGGGTCGTGGAAGGGCGTCCACAACCGACTGCGGACCTGGGCCGCCGACGGCACCTTGGAGAAAGCTCCTGGTGGCGAGCCGGACAATGCCCTTGGACGGTCTCGCGGCGGCGTGACAACAAAAGTCCACCTCGCCGCCGACAGTCGCTGCCGACCGCTCGCCTTCGTCCTCACTGCGGGCCAGGCAGGTGACGCACCCGCCCTCGAGTCGCTCAGGGCACGGATCCGGGTACCCAGACCGGTCGGCAGACCGCGAACGGACCCGGATGTAGTCCTGGCCGGCAAGGCCTACTCACCGCGCGCGATCCGTGATCACCTGCGGCGTCGCGGGATCCGGGCGGTGATCCCGCAACCGGCTGACCAGGCCGCCAACCGCAAGCACAGAGGCAGCCTCGGCGGTCATCCTCCAGCTTTCGATCGCGAGTCTTACAAGCAGCGAAACACCGTCGAGCGCGGTGCATCAACAAGCTCAAGCAATGGCGCGGTCTCGCCACCCGCTACGACAAGACCGCCACCATCTACCTCGCCTGGCTGCGCGTTGCCGCCATCTTCATCTGGTCAGCAATGTGATCCACAAGGAACGGCCTAATCGTCGGCAGGCTCGTCGATCGGCCAGGCGATCTCCAGGCGGTTGTCCGGGTGGTCCGGTGCCCCGGTCCACCGGCGGTACACCATCCGGGTCGGGCCCGCGAAGGCGAAGCCGTGCTCGGTGATCCAGTCGGCGACGGCGTCGTACGCGCCGAAGATCTGGGGGAACGCCGCAGCCGCGCCTTCGACCTCGGTGCAGGCGAGGGTGCTCTCGGGCAGGTCGCGCACGGTCATACCGTCGGGCAGGTCCGTGGGCTGCGCGCCCTCCTCCCAGAACGGCAGGCACGCCTCGACGAGCGTCTCGTTCTCGTCGTCGCAGACCCCGTGGAAGCGGACGAAAGCGGGCCCGGTGAAGGTGAGCGGGCCGCGGCCGGCGACCTCGTACATCTCCTGGTAGGCGCCGCGGAGAAAGGCATCGAGCCCGGAGTTGTCCAGGGTCGCCCCGCAGACGAGGATCCGTTCGGCGGCGCCCTTGCGGACGATGACGCGGTGGGTCATCTCTGCTCCTTCGGTGAGTCGGCTCAACAGGCCGTGGACCACGGAGCGCTGTACTTCCAGCCGCCGCTCGGCCGCCCGCAGGTGCGCCTGCAGGGCGGTGGCGAGATCTTCCTCGCCGCCGTCGAGCAGCCGGCGCACCTCGTCGACTGGGATGTCGAGCTGCCGCAGCGCCCTGATCGACTGCGCCGTACGCACCTGGTCACGCCGGAAGTACCTGTAGCCGCTTACCGGATCGACGAACGCCGGCACCAGCACACCACTGGCGTCGTAGTGCCGAAGCGCGGTGACCGAGAGGCCGCTGGCCTGCGAGAACTGCCCGATCGGCAGCATGTTTCTCCTGTCCACGGCACCGACTGTGCCGTCTCGCGTAACCCGAGAGTCAAGCCCGTCCTCGGATGACGGCTTCACCGCCATCGCGAAGGTGCGCCCGGACATCCCTTCGCGCCGACTGAACCACCCAGGCGTGCCGCATCACCCACCTGGCACCCGGGCAGGTCGCCCACGACCGGGCCGGGAGTCTTGCGCAGGTCAACGACCCCCTCACCTGCCGCATCACCGACGTCATCCGCGTCACGCTCTGACCCGGACGATCCAGCAGGCCCGCTGCCCGGGTCCGGGAGACGGTAGAGCTCGACGCGCTCCAGCGCTCGCGACGGGCCGCCCATGGCAGCAGTCGCCGGGATTCGAATCCGGGTTTCCGACTCCGGGCGAACCGGCGGCCGGTGTCCTCGGCCGCTGGACGACGAGGGCTGCGGCCCGATCGTACGAGCCGGCGCGGGGCTACGGTGCACCGGGATTGTCAGCGGCCGGCCACACGGACCCGGAGCTCGTACCGTGCGCCACCGCTGATCGCCTCCGCCTGCTCGGCGAGGTCGGCGGCGATGAACCCGAGGAGCGCCTTGTCGGCGGCCGCACGGAGCAGCGGCACGATCTCGACGCTCGGCCGGCCGCGGTGTGTGGTGGCCAGCTCGGCGTAGGCCTGCTGGTACGGGGCACCGTACGAGCCCTTGGGGTCGCGCAGGAGGTGGTCCATGTCCTGCGTGCTGACCGTGATCTCGCCCATGACCGCTCCCTGCGTCTCCCGGCCGGGCAGATCCCGGCCTTCCCGCTCACGACGCTACGAGGCCGGTCTGACACCGCCGGGGCCAGACGGGCTACCGGCAAGATTCATCGGGACGATCTCGACGTCGCTGACGCAGCCCTCGGCGGCCTTCCGCTCCTTGTAGAGCTCGGCGCTCTTCGCGTCGTAGCTGACGGGCCGAGACCTGCTGCCCGCACAGTGCGTTCCCTCGTGTCAGTCGGATCCGCCCGGGGCGGTCCCGCGCGGTACGGCCGGCAGTGTCACGGTGCCTGGGATCGCGGCGAAGGCGGTGCGCAGTTCGTCGGCGAAGGCCTTGCGGCCCGGTTCGCGCGGCAGGTCGACCCAGGTCTCCATCGCGCAGCGGGTGGCCGCGACCAGGAGGTCGAGTGCCAGCCGGGGGCGGGGGTCGCGCGGCTCGTCGAAGGCCAGCCTGTGGTGCAGCGTGGCGAGCGATGCGCGGATGGTGCCGTCGCAGAAGTGCAGGCCGTGTGCGTCCATCGACGGTGTCTTGGCGGCGAGGCGACGGCTGAGCCGGACCCGCGTGGGCCAGTCCTGGTCGTTCATGCGGTCCACCGCGGCGAGCAGGGCGTCCTGCAGGAACTCCAAGAGCGTGCCGCCGTCGGGGGCGCGGCGGTCGAGTTCCTCGGTGAACGCCATCCACATGTCCTGGGTCGGCGCCATCACCACGTCTTCCTTGCTCGTGAAGTTGCGGAAGAAGGTGCGTTTGGAGACCTCGACCGCGTCGCACAGGTCGTCCAACGTCGCGCCGTCGAAGCCGCGTTCGCTGAACAGGTCGAGGGCGGTACCGATCAGCGCCTCACGGGTGCGCAGCTTCTTGCGTTCGCGGAGGGAGAGGCCCGGGTCGGGGGCATGGGTGGCAGTCATCGTGCGTCGAGTGTAGCGAGGGAGCAAACGCCCCTGATAGGTTTTTGCCACTGAGTGGCACAATCGTTCTCACGAAAGGCCTGCCGCCATGCGCGCACTCCTCGTCGACCGCTCCCGCCCCGGCAACCTGCGACTCGGCGACGTCGCCGATCCGGAACCGGCGCCCCATCAGGCGCTCGTCCGCGTCCACGCCACATCCCTCAACTTCGGTGAGGCCAAGCATGTCCTGGCCGAGGCTCCCGAAGGGTCCGTGCCGGGCTGGGACGCGGCCGGCGTGGTCGAGCGCGCTGCCGCGGACGGATCCGGCCCGCCGATCGGCACTCCGGTCGTTACCCTCGCCCCGGATGGCGCCTGGGCGGAGCTCCGGGCCGTGGACACCGCCTGGCTCGGAACCGTTCCTGCCGGTGCAGACCTCGGTGCGATCGCCACCATTCCGGTCGCGGGCGCGAGCGCGCTGCGCGCCCTGCGACGCCTGGGCCCTCTCCTCGGACGCCGCGTCCTGATCACCGGCGCCACCGGCGGAGTGGGCCGGTACGCGGTGCAACTCGCCCGCCGCGCCGGCGCACACGTCATCGCCTCGACCGGTGACCCGGCCGCCCACGGAGCCGGACTGCGCACCCTTGGCGCGCACGAAGTCGTCGGCGGGCCAGAGGAGTTGACCGCGCCCGTCGATGGTGTCGTGGACATGGTCGGCGGCCTTCAGCTGGTCGAGGCGTACACGCGACTGGCCGAACACGGCACCCTCGTCTCCGTCGGCCGGGCCACCGACACCCCTGAGCAGTTCCCGTACGGTGCCTTCTCCGGCGCCCCCGAAGCACACGACCGCTCGATCACGAGCTTCTTCCTCCTGCGCTGCACCGACGTCGGCCCGGACCTGAGCCTCCTCGCCGGCCTCGTCGCCCAGGGCGACCTGAGCCCTCAGATCACCTGGCGCGCCACCTGGGACAAAGCCGCCGAAGCGGTCACCGCCCTCCTCGACCGCACCGTCCATGGCAAGGCGGTCCTGGACATCGTCTGAACGCGGCCGAGCACCCAGGTCCGACACCGCCCCGTCGCCCGCCCGCCGCCGCCCACGGGCTCGGACGCCAGGCCCTGGCGGTGCCGTCGGGAACAAGCATGGAGACCCGTCCGCAGGTCAGGTCACCGAGAATCGGGCAGTACTCCGATGCGAGCGGGCCCATGTCATCGTCCACGGCGAGCACCCGGTCGTACGGCATGACGACGGCGTCCCACTCCCTGCCAATCGGAAGCAGGGCAACGACCAAGGAGAAGTCCCCTTCCCGCCCTACCTGGTCGGGGTCGCGGTCCGCCCTGGCGAGCCACTGGGCGCCGGGGTGGGACATGTCGCGACGGTGTGTCATGGTCAGCCACTGGCCCGTGGTGGGGCGAGAGCCTTCCCCCGCGACCTCGTCCGTACTCAGGCGGGGCTGGCCGACACGTACGCCAAGCTCGCGAGCGCGTGGGCACCGGCAGTACGACGACCCTTCGGCGGCGGCTGCGGCTGTCCGTACGGCTGTGGTGGCATCCGTCCTGGGAGACGACCGCGGGCGGGCCGGGCGGCCCGGGTCACGCTGCCTGAACTCGTCGGTGCCGGGCGCGGTGAATGGTCGGCCGTCGGCCCGTACAGGGGCGCACCCCTCCATGAACGACCGGAAGCGGCCGACTTCCGGCGCCGGGACAGGTCGCCTTCTTTGCGGCCGTCTTCGTCGCGGCAATCGTTTTGGCCGCGGCCTTCTTCGTCGGCGCGGGCATCTCGTGGACGGGGGCGTACTCCCCCGTCTCGCCGCGCAACTCCTTGGCCTTGTCCTCACGGTCTTAAGCCGTCAAGCCGAGGGCCGTGGGTGCCGTGTAGCGTGTCTGCCTGTTCGATTGCGGGTGAGGGGCGGACCGTTCGGTGGACGTGGTGCGGGTCATGGAAGCACTGGCTGATCAGGGAGTGACCGTCCTGATCAAGGCCGATGCCGAGCGCTTGCGCGACGGAGCGAAGCCGTGGACGTTCGTCGCCAGTGGACAGCCGTTCCACGAGGATCTCCTGGTGCGTGCCGAGGCCCACTCCGTGGAAGCCTGCCTGGCGGCCGGCCTGCCTCGACTGCGCGAGCTCGGCTTGGTGATCCCCGAATGACGGCCGTGCCGCAGGAGTCACGGCACGCCGCGATCAAACTCCCGGACGGCCCGTGGTGGGACTGGGATGTCGTTGCCTGGAACGGCGGTGAATTCCGTCTCGGGGCCGGACACGACATCACCTATTACCACAACCTCGAACTGGTCTTCAGCGATCCTCTCTTCGTCATCTGCCCCACGGCTTTCCAGGATCCCGTCTTCCGTGCGCCGACGCCCGATGAAACGCTGATGATCACGCGCCGGGTGGGTGAGAAACCGCCAGTGCTGGTCGCCTTCGAAGCCGATGCCCACGGGCCAGAGCCGTCCTCCTGCCTGATCGCCGCGGAAGGCTTGGATGTCGTCGAGGGCATCGTCGCGCGGCACTGGCGCGAGGACCTGGCCCCTGGACAGCGTTTCGCGCCGTGGGTGCGGCCCCCCAGCCGCTGAGGACCGTCTGACCCGTGCCGCAGCGATGCCCAGCTGCTCTGGCGGAACGGGGAAGGCCATCGACTCGTCACAGCGGCGGCCGTGCCGGAGGCAGTAGTAGAGCTGGCCGATCAGGCGATTGAAGGTGTCGGGTCGGTGCAGGTCGAGGCGGTGGCGGAAGAAGAAGAACCGGCCCGTCGGCTTACTGCTCCTCAGCCAAGAGCGTGATCAGCTGGCTACGCGCTCCCCAGAGCCTTGATCACGTGGTCCAGTTCCGGCGGCATGACCGCGATCAGGACCTCTCCGTCGGACGAATCGCATTCCACGATCCGGGATCCCGGGTTGACCGCCACGGCCTCGCGCAGTGAGGGCGAGCGCATCCCGGCCTGACGCAGATCGGCTGGCAGTACGGCTTGCTGCTTACCGAACGAAGGCTTCCAGACGAGGGAACCAGTAGCGATCAGCAGACGTCCCGGCCTCCAGCGAGAGCCCTGGGCAGACCACTTGAGCATGCAGGGCACCCCGGTCGGCTCCCCGGCGGCTATCGCGGTCGACCTCTGCTGCTGCTTCCGGCGCATCAGCCATCCAACGAGGGCTGCAGCGACCACACCAATCATTAGTTCGATCACTGTCGCATTCAAGCAGGCGGAGCACATCACCAAACAGCAGGGCCCTGGGCCTTCAAAACACCTACTGAGCCGGACCTCGGCCACGATGCCGCGGTGGATCCCGTCACCGACAACGTGGGCTCGTTGGTGGATCGCCGGCACTGGCGGCCGGCCTCCGTCGAGCACGCGGCAGGGGTGTCCCTACTGTCGAGACGCGCACTTCGTCCGGGGTTACGGAGTCCCCGCCACTCGATGTCGCCCGCCGCGTCCGTCTTCGCCCGCGCGGCACTCAGCATCCGGTCGAATGGAGTGACGCGAGGGCAACGGCTGCTTTGCAGGAGTCGGTGATCACGTCGTAGCGGGTGGCGACGGCGCGGGAGTTCTTAAGCCGATTGATCATGCGCTCGGCCTCGGTGCAGCGTTTGCAAGATCTCGCTGTCGAAGCCGGTGGGCCGACCGCCATTGCTCCCGCGCCGTGCGGTTGGCCCGCCAGTCCTTCGGCTCGAGGATGGTGTGCTTCATCTGGCGACTTCGCAGGTAGCGGCGGACTGTCTTCGTCCCGGGCATCGGTTGCGACCTCGACCGCTCCCCCGCTGTCGTGCCCCGGCGCGGACCCTCCGGAGGCGGAGATTGTGGGGGGGGAGCCGGACCGTCCGAGCCCTTCGTCGGCGTGGTGGTGCAGGGGCGTCGTTCCACTTTCGGGCTGCGTAGCTTCTGCCTTCTTACGGGCCCCAGCCGCGTGCTGATGGACGCGGCAGGATCTTGCGTGTGCGACAGACGGGGTGCAGGTGGTCGACGTGGGTTTGTCATCTGCGGGCATGCGGCATGCATCGGCCGTGTTCTCGTTGCCTGTGGCCACGCGCTGGGAGTCCCTGCGCCGACGGTTCTCCGCCGACGGCTACGTCGCCCTACCCGGGCTCATCAGCCCGTCCGGGCTCGCGGAGCTCGGACGGGAAGCACGGAGGCTGGAGGCCGACGCGGTACGGCGGGACTTCCGCATGCCGGGCATGGCGGACAGCCCCCGTCACATGACCACGCTCGGCGGACACCAGATCGCCCGCGCCTCACCGGTGATCACGCGGCTCTACGAGGACCGGGACCTGAGGCGTCTGCTCTCCTCGCTCCTGGGCGAGACGGTCGTCACCGTGCACGACCCCGTCGAGCGGCACGTCCTGAACGTCCTGCACCGCCCCGGGGACACCCACGGCGCGCACACCGACGACTACCCGCTCGCCCTGGTCCTCTTCCTGGAAGCCCCACCGCACCACACGGACGGCGGACTGCTGGAGTTCCACCCCGGCCGCGGCGACCTCGACGCCCTCGACGCGCCCGGCGCCCGGCGCGTGCATCACCAGCCATCCGACGGGTACCTCCTGCACAGCGACGTCACCGCCCATCGTGTCACCCCGCTCGAGCGTCCAGGACTGCGGCGCAGCGTGCTCAACTTCGCCTACACCACGCCCGATCGCCAAGGCGCGACCACCTCGACCGCCTCCCTCCTCTACGACTGAGGCCCGCCCTCCGATCGGGGCTGCCGTCGAGGCCATCGGGTGGCCGGCCGACCCGCTGCTGGCGACGCAGTTCCACCTGTCGAGGCCCACGGGGCTAGAGGTTCTCGCACCGCGTTACGTCCGTGCGGCCCGTTGGCAGGACACGGTCACCAGACGCTGCGAGCGCACCAGCCGCCCCACGCCTATCTCTACGGGTGGGCCGGATTCGAACTGCTCCGCGGACTGATTCTGTTCATGTCGCCAGATGGCCGCGTGTTCGGCGGATCAGCCGCGGTCGAGTCGCGGCAGCGACGCACAGAGGCGCACGGGCAACTCCGGCAGGACTATGTGGATGCCCACGCAACCCGCATCGCCGTTCGTGGCGACCGACCGCCAGCCCGAGGTCTCGGCCCGGTAGAACCAGCGCTGGGAGCCGCCTGAGGAGGAGCAGCCGTCGCCGGCGTGACCGCAAGCCGGCCCCATCCGAGTCGACAGGTCCAGCACCAGCCAGGTGTCGTCGCAGCCGCGTTCCTCCCAACTCGTGTGCTTGGGGATGTCCGTATCGTTGACTGCCTGCTGGTACGAGGACGAGGTGCAACGCGGGGGCGGGGGGTCGCAGCCGTTCTCATCACAGTGCCGCAGGACAGGCGGGGTGGCACCGGCGGGGGTGTACACATCCTGGCTGTTCACCATGACCCTGCGGGCGCTCAGAGGCTCGCCCAGCTTCACCGTCGCTTCGACCCGCTGCGTCCCGGTGCAGCCGGAGTCCCGGTCCAGGGAGCGGGTCTCGTACGTGACCCTCACGTGTACCGTGCGGTGCTCGACAGTGTCGAGTTCACCGCGCAGGCTGCGCACGCAGTCGCGTGCGCCGTCGGGTACTTCGGCGCCGACCACCAGAGACCGGCCTCCGTCGGCGGTGCGGACGCCGTCGATGCGGATCGGAGCGGCGAGCGTCCACGCTGTGTCCGCGTCTGTCGCCTCCTCGGCGGTCTCAACGGTCTTGGAACCGCATCCGGCGAGGATCACCAGGACCGCGCCGAGCACGACCATCCGTATGCCCCGCTGCCACATGCCATGCCCCCCATTCGCCGAAGATCGGCAGCCTAGTGGGCCCCCGGGTGCCCCTCGTAGTCTCCTCCCGGCCAGCCTGCTGGGCCGATATGGGCCGAGCGCGTCGTCCAGGGCCTGGCGATCCTGGTCCAGTGAGGCCCCGTGACCGCTCCCCGAGATCAGATCCCCCTTACACAGTCGGTGAGAGGCGTAGCGCCACACGTACGCGGTGAGCAGGCCGTCCGGCCGGCCACCCGCGCCATCTCGGCGAACGTCGCGTGGAAGCATGGGATCAAGCCGCTCATCGCCTGCCGCGGAGTCGTCCACGGCTCGGGCCTGGGCAAGCCAGGTTGGGACATGGAAATCGAGATCCTGGGCGTGCCCGGTACCCCCACCAGCGGCGCGCCGAGGAGCGGCTGCGGCAGGTGATGGAGCCGCCTGCCTGGCCGCCGCCGACATTGCAACGCGTGTGATCGCCGACCGGGCCGAGGCCGAGCGGTCCGGCTTCACCGGCTCTCATCGACGGCCGCGACCCGTTCGCCGAGCTTGGTGCTATACCGCTGACAACCGTTCACATCGGCACCGCAATCAAGCTCGTCGGTGCAGGTGGCGTCCGGCTCTGCGTGTAGGCGGTCCAAGTCGCGGGGAGCAGGTCGACCGGCTCGCTGACCAGGCGCGCCAGCTCGATCCGGCGGCGCTGCCCGTAGGACAGGTTGCCCACGCGTCTGCGCAGATCGGCGGGGTGGAACGGGTCGAGGGAGAGCAGCGTCTCGGCGTGCTCGTCCGCGTCGCCTGCCCGTCCCCGGCCGAACGCCTCGACGACGGACAGGGCGGGCGCCCACGGTGTCTCGTTCTGGCGCAGGTGGCCGACGCGGGCGGGAGTGCGCACGGTACCGGTGTGCGGGCGCAGTTCACCGGCGAGGATCCGTACGAGGGTGCTCTTGCCTGCTCCGTTGGCGCCGGTCACCAACAGTCGCTCCCCGGGGGCGATCTCCAGGCTGGGCAATGGCGGCGGTCAGCCGCTCGACGCGTTCCTTGGCGTTGCGGATACGGACCATCGCGCCGTGCCCGCGGCCGCGCGCGCGGAACCCGCCGTGGCCGAAGGCGCTCAGCGGCATCTTGCGCGGGATGGCGTCCAGTCGGGCAACGTTGGATGCGGCGAGGCGCTGGCTGCGGGCGATTTCCTGGCTCCATTCCTTGTACAGGCTCACCCGTCGTCGGCGCTCGGCGGCTTTTGCTACGAGGTAGCCGTCGTATCCGTTGCCGTACCGGGTCAGCCGCGCGCCGTCGACCTCGACGATCGTGGTGGTGAGCCGCTCCAGGAAGACCCGGTCGTGGGTGACCGCGACCACCGTTCCCCGGTGCGTGCGCAGGTGGGATTCCAGCCAGCCGACGGCCTGGTCGTCCAGGTCGTTGGTCGGCTCGTCCAGGAGCAGCAGTTCCGGCTGGGACGCCAGCGTGGCGGCCAGCGCCAGGCGGGCTCGTTCTCCGCCGGACAGAGTGGCGAGCGGGCGGGCCGGGTCCAAGTACGGCAGGCCGAGGCCGTGGAGCGCGATGCCCACGCGGGTGTCGGCCTCGTAGCCGCCGCGTGCTTCGTACCGCTCGATCAGCGCGGCGTAGGTTTCGGTCGCGTGGGAGGTGTCGCGCGGTAGTTGTGCACCGCGTGCCAGGGTGGCCTCGGTGGCGCGCATCGCCTCTTCGAGTTGCCTGAGGTCCGTCAGGGCCAGGTCGCTGGCGTCCTGGACGGTGGCGTCGGGCGGCAGGTCCAGTGTCTGGGTCAGGTAGCCGATGCCGCCAGGCGCCTGCACCGTGACGTCGCCGGAGCCGAGGCGCTCCTGTCCGGCGATGAGCTTGAGGAGCGTGGACTTGCCCGAGCCGTCGTCCCCGACGATGCCGACCTTCTCGCCGGGGCTGATCGTCAGCGACGCCCCGTCGAGGACGACTTGGTCGCCGTAGGTCTTGGTGACGTCGTGGAGAGTGAGTTGTGAGGTGCACATAGGGCTGTTCCCCTGCTCTCGGCCGAGCCGGTCGTGGTGGTTCGCTGACGGGTCCGTGAGCAGCGCGGGCGCCCAGTGCGGCGCGGGCGGCGAGGGGATACGAGGTGTCCTATGGGTGTGTCTCCTTGGTGAGGGGGCGGGGGCTCGGCCGGGGGCCCGTCAGGCGTGGGCCGGCGTGGTCCACTCGACGAACTGAACGACGATCCCGTTGGGGTCGGTGATCTGGAAGAGCCGTTCGCCCCACGGCTCCTCGCGCAGCGGCATGGTGATCTCCACGCCCTGATCGCGCAGCTTCCGCTCTGCCGCTTCGATTCCGGTGAGGGTGAAGGCGAGGATGAGGCCGGCGGCACGCTGGTCGCGCTGGTCGGCGGGCAGGACCTCGGTGCCTCGTTGCAGCAGGACGAGGTCGCAGGCGCCGTCCTGCCTGCTCAGCGAGGCGAACCCGTCGGCGGCGGCCGTTTTCGTGAAGCCGAGGTGGCCGGTGAAGAACTCCGCGGAGGCGGTCACGTCGGGGACGGTGAGCGAGACGGTGGTGGCGTTGATCTTCAAGTGGCTCTCCTGTGCTGCTGATCCGGTCCCGGTCTGGTCTGCTTCGTTTCGAACCAGGACTCAAACTTCGTACGGACGTAAATTTAGGTCGGGGCGCGCAGTGATGTCAACATATTCTTACTATGAAGGTAAGATTGACTCCATGAGCATCGAAACGATGGGGCTGCGAGAGTCCAAGAAGCGCGAGACTCGCCAGTCGATCTCCGACCACGCGACACGGCTGTTCCTCACCAAGGGCTTCGAGGTCACGACGATCGCCGACATCGCGGCGGCGGCCCGGGTCGCCAAGAAGACGGTCACGAACTACTACCCGCGCAAGGAAGACCTGGCCTTCGACCACCACGAGGAGTTCGTCGCAAGCCTCGCCGACGCCGTCCGGGCCCGCGCCGCAGGAGAGGCGGCGCTGACCGCGCTCCGGCGCGCCTTCCAGGCTTCCGTCGAGGCTCACAACCCGGTCGCCGGGTTCGCAGGCCCCGACTTCTCCCGCATGATCAGCGAAAGCCCCACCCTGACCAACCGCCTGCGCGACCTTCACGACCTGCGGGAGGAAGCGCTGGCCGAGGCTCTTGCCGAGGCTACCGGGGAGACAGGGAAAGACCTCACCCCCCGCATGGCCGCCGCCCTGCTGGGCGCCGCGCACCGCCTCCTGTTCCAGCGCATTCAGGAACTGACCCTCGCCGGGCACGACAACGGGCGGATCACCTCGATCGTGTCCGCAGAGGCGGATCACGTCTTCGAACTGCTGGAGCCGGCCCTCGGCGGATACGCGGCCGACCGAGTTCCGCCGGACGGCGGCGAGTAGCCCCCTCCCCCGGATTCCACCGGCGAGGCCGCCTCGCGTTGCCGGCCACACCGAGCCGGCCCGGCGCAGGGGCAGTCGTGGCGGGGGGCCGTGGCCCGGCGAACCGTGCCGATGACCTGGAGCACCAGGAGACGGAAGACCCGCGGCGCCGGGACGTCGCGCGCCGGGAGCACGGGTGGGTGCTTCAGGCCTCCCGGGCCGTCGAGGGACACCCGATGCCCCACCGGGGCGGCTGCTCACTCGGCCCCCACCACGGAGTCAGCAGCCTCCTCGACCGCGACGGTGTGCTCGCCACGGCCGAGGCTGCCGCCTTGTCGCCGTTGGGCCACTCGTAGATCCACTGCTCACCCGCGAGCTGGTACTCGCGAGTGGGCAGGTACTCGTAAGCTCACGTCTCGGGACCAGAGCCACTGGACGGCATCGTAGATGTCCTTCGCGGTGGACACGTAGTTCACGAGGAAGGCCCCTGAGGTCGAGTTCCGTGAGGACTACTTTCGTCCCCTTCCCGACGAGCTCGGCGCCATCCTTCAGGTGCTTCATGCCCCTCGCTCCGGTCATTCCCCTACTGGGTCTGAACCGGACGGCCTCGTGCACCAGCTGGATGCTGGACGAGGGAAGAAGCGTGGCGAGCGCGGCGTCGACCATGCCCGCCCGCTCGGCCAGGCCCACCGCCGAAACGGGAGGCAGCTGGGCGATGAGCAGCTCGACCGCCGTCTGGAGCGGCTTCAACGAGGTGAGGCGTTGAGCGAGGAGAGGGCCAGGCAGTGCGCTGTTGCGCAGGGCGGCGAGTTCGGCGCCGGCCGGCCACGGCGGGTCCAGCGGGCGAGGGTCTGCTCCCGGGTCCCGTCCGGTGCGGGATCGCGGGGTAGGCCGTATGCGATGTCGAGCTTCTGGTTGAGTTCCCACCAGGCCTGCGCGGTCTCGCGCCGGGTGATGCCCGTCCGCAGCGCGTACGCGCCCCGCACGCCGCCGCTGGAACGGGGAGGACTGGGGCCGAGGCGGCCCCGAGCCGGGGTGGGTGGTGGGCTCAGTGAGGTACGGCGTTCAGTGCGGCGCGGGCGATGTCCACGGTGGAGGTGTTGCACGTCGGCGCGGGAAAATCCTCACTGCCGAGGTCGACCTGAATGGTGAGGTTGCCATCCCGGACGGAGAGGGAGCAGGCGGTAGTGGTGTCCGACGCGCCCCGGAAGGCCTCGTCACCGAACCCGAGATCGCCCACCGCCCTCCCGCCGGCCGCCAGAGCACGGAAGGCCTCGCTCTGGACCGCCGCGCCGTCGCGAGCACCGTCGTCGTGGCGCAGGTTCCACAGCACCCGGGCACTTTGTGCCCCACCGTCCCTGCTTCCGAACCACGTGCAGCCGGTCCGAGTCTCATCGCCTGCCGAGGAGTGACGGTCGCTGCCCCGGTCCCGCGGTGGGAGGGGCAGCGCCACCGCCAGTCCGTCGCATTCCTGGAGAGCCCTGTACTTCTCCGGCGCGCTCGTGCCCCCATCGGGCCACAGACCGTACGCCGTCCCACCGAGCGCAGCTGCTGCCAGTACGCAGACGGCCACGGCCAGGACTTGGCGGGGTGCGCGGCTCGGCGGCGCGGGGTCCACCCGGGCAACGGCCGCCTCCGTGGGCAGATTTGCCCGCCGCTCCGCTGCCGTCGGGGCCGACACGGAACGGGGCGGAACCGGGGGCCTGGGGGGTGGCCCCGAGCCCTCGGTCTCAGTCGACTCTCCCCGGTCCGACGCTTCGGCCGATCCGGCCCGATCCGGCTCCTCCGCCCGATCCGGCTCCTCCGCCCGATCCGGCTGCTCCGTCCGCCCGGGGGCGTCCACGACGGTGTCGTGCGGGCCATCGAGCAGTCGGTCGATGGCGGCCCGTTGTGAGGCGATCATCCGGTAGACGGCGGGCGGCCATTGCCGTCCCACCGGCGCGACGGGTCCCAGCAGCCCGAGCAACCCCGCCGGGGTCGGCCGGGCTTCCGGGTCCTTGGCCAGGCACTGTGCCACGATCCCGCGCAGCCCGGCCGGAAGACCGCTCAGGTCCGGCTCCGCGTGGACCACGTCGTAGAGCGTCTGGAGGGTCGACGATCCCACGAACGGGCTACGGCCCGTCGCCGCCATGACCAGCACCGAGCCGAGCGAGAACATGTCACTGGCCGCCGTGAGCCTCTTCCCCTCGGCCTGCTCCGGCGACATGAAGGGCGGCGAGCCGATCACCAGGCCGGTCCGGGTCAGCCCGAGGTCCCCCAGGTGCTCCGCTCCCGTCTCCGCCGCCCGCGCGATGCCGAAGTCGATGACGCGGACGCCGTCTTCGGACAGGAGGACGTTGTCGGGCTTGAGGTCACGGTGGATGAGCCCCACTCGGTGGATCTCGGCGAGCGCCGAAGCCAGACCGGCCGCGAGTCGGCGTACCAGGTCCTCGGACAACGTCCCGACCTCCGCCACCGCGGCGCCCAGTGAGGGGCCGGCCACGTATACCGAGGCCAGCCACGGTGTCGGAGCGTCCGCATCGGAGTCCATCACGGGCGCCGTGTAGGCCCCCGAGACCTTCTGTGAGGCGGCCACCTCCCGTTGGAAGCGGGCTCGGAACCCGTCGTCGTCGGCCAGGCCAGCGTGCACCTGCTTCACCGCGACGAGCCGCCCGTCAGGCGCTGCCCCCAGCAGCACCCGTCCCATGCCGCCGCTGCCCAGCTCGGCCAACAGCCGGTACGGACCGGACGAGGCCGGATCGGAAGCCTTGAGCGGCCTCATCGCGTCGCCGCCGAAGGTTCGACGGTGCCTCGCACGTGGAACCCCTCGTCATGCCAATCGGCTTGCTGCGCAGCCGAATTCCTGCCGGACCGCACACTGATCGGATTCATTAGACGCAATCGTGGTCGACGTCGTCCACTGGCCGTCGCCGGGCAGGCGCTAGTTGTATTGGCTCGCAGCGTTGTTGACGCGGCTGATGGGTGGGTGTCCGTCGAGTGCGGTGTGGCAACGGTGGTGGTTGTAGGTGTGGAGGAAGTCTGTCAGGGCTTCGGTCCGCTCGGTGTTCGAGGTGTAGGGCCGTTGGTAGGCCCATTCGTCGAGCAGGGTGCGGTTGAAGCGTTCGACCTTGCCGTTGGTCTGGGGCCGGTAGGCGCGGGTGAGTTTGCCGGTTGCGCCGAGGTCGGCCAGGGCGGCTTTCCAGGCGAGGCCCTTGCGGTAGGCCCAGGCGTTGTCGGTGAGAACGCGTTCGATGCGGGTGATGCCGTGGGTGTGGAAGAACGTGGCCGCGCGGGTCAGGAAGGCCGCGCAGGTCGCGACCTTCTCATCGGGGTGGATCTCGCTGTAGGCCAGGCGGGAGTGGTCGTCCACGGCGGAGTGGACGTAGTCGAAACCCATCTGGCTGCGGGTGGTCCGGCCGGCCTGGCGGCCCAGGACCTTGTGGCCGCCGCCGTCAGGGATCCGGCCGAGCTTCTTCACATCGACGTGGAGGAGTTCGCCGGGACGTTCGCGTTCGTAGCGGCGGATGACGACGCCGGTCGGGCGGTCGAGCCAGGCCAGCCGGTTCAGCCGGTGCCGGGTCAGGATCCGGTGCACGGTGGATGCGGGCAGTCCCACGATCGGACCGATCCGGGCAGGCCCGAGCTTGCGCGTCCGCCGCAGGCTGCAGACCCGTTCTTCCAGGGCGGCCGCTGTCCGGTGCGGCGTCGTGCGAGGCCGGCTCGGCCGATCGGCCAGGCCCTCGTCGCCCTCGGCCTGCCACCGGCGGATCCATTTGTGGGCCGTAGCCCTGGAAATGCCCATCTCCGCGGCCACATGAGCGACCGGACGGCCTGAGCAGACACGTTCGACCAACAGTCTCCCACCGAAGACGGTCAGCCGGGCATTACGGTGGGCCGCCTGCGCACCCGATCCGGGGCCGGGACAGGGGACGGCGACACCGGCCCCGTACCCGCCGCGGCCCCGGCCACGAAGACCTCCGTGAGGTGAGTTCCTAGACAGCTCCCACCACACCGGAGGTCTTCGCCATGTTCAAGGCCAGACCAGTGTCAACAACGCTCGTGACCAATACAGCTAGGGCGTGTGGTGAACGTGCCGGATACAGCCATGGGTTGATTGATGGTCGGCGTGCGAATGACCTGACTAATCGTCTTTGGGCGTGCCCACGCACGGTCTCGTCGTGGGCCGTGGTGCTCTCCCACGCGGGTTTGTCGTCACGCGGCCGGCGGCGGGGCGCTCAGTACAGCGCCACCGCCCCGGGCCAGGCCTAGGCGGCGGCAGCGACAGCGGCGGCGGCTTCCGCGCTCAGCGCCGCCACGATCTCCTCGTCCTCGAAATCACCGGTGGGCGTGAAGCCGAGGTCCGCGTAGAGGCGCGCGGCCGGGGTGTTCGCCGGGTGGTACGAGAGCCGTATCTCCCGACAGTCCGGGAGCGCGGCGAGGCGACCCAGCAGGGTCCGCAGCGCGGCGCGGCCGATGCCCTTGCCCTGTTCGGCGGCGTCGACGACCATGCCGCCGATCCAGTGGGTGCCGTCCTCGTCGTCGTACGCCCACATGATGTGGCCCACGACCTCTTCCCCGGCACGGACCGCAAGGGAGTTCCAGAGCCCGCCCCGCTGGGAGAGCAGCAGATAGCGCGCGCCGAGCGCGGCGACGAACCTGCGCTGGTCGTCGGCGGGGGCGACGTCGGCGACGCCCCGCCAGTTCTCGTCCGTGATCTCCTCGAGGACCACGGGCAGGTCGTTCCGCCGGTCGTCCCGCCGGTCGTCCCGCCGGTCGGCGGCAGCCTTCGGCGTCCGGGCAGTAGCCCTCGTGGCACTGCCGAGGATCCTCGTCGGCGTGATGCGGACGACCACGCGGACCTCTTCCGCCGGAGCCTCCGCGTACTCCTTGCCGCCGCCCGGACCGAGGTACTCCTCGGCGATGCGGACGGCCACCGCCCGGCCGGTGTCCTCGGTGAGGGTGGCCGTGCCGCGTATTTCGACGTACAGGTCGGGGTCGGCGGGGTCGAAGATCGTCAGGCCGACGCGCGGGTCCCGGAGCATGTTCAGCGCCTTGCGCCGGCCTTGTGTGGTGGAGATCAGCAACTCGCCGCCGTCGCGACTGACCCACACCACCGAACTCTGCGGGGCGCCGTCGGGGTTGAGGGTGGCGAGCACGGCCATGTGCGGGGCGTCGAGCAGGTCGCGTACGGCGTCGTTCATCGTGGTGTTCATCTCAAGGGGCATGGTGGGGAGGCTATGCGGACGTCCGGGGATGCGCACCGGAATACCTGGGGCGGCTCAGACCCGAAGCGTCGGACCGGAAGGCCGCCCGTCGCCGACGGGACCGCGAGCGCGGACGCCGCGTAGGTACGGGGCCGGTACCGCCCGAGGGGGCACGCCTGCCTTCGCCGACATCGCCACGCGCACCACCACGGCGGCGACGAACCCGCGACAGCCCTGAATCTCCGAATCTCCGTGGATTCCGAGAAGCCGCACCACCTACGCTCCGCCCATGCGCACCGTGTTCGTGTTTCCTGCAGGTGAGCGAGCTGAGCCCGTCGCCTCACTCGATCGGCATCTGCCTCAGCAGCGCGAGCCGTGGGTTCTGGCAGGCAGCCTCTCCATCGACATCGACGATGAGCAGAGCGGCCGCCTCTTCTCTGACTGGGATCCTGACGACGTGGCGGCCGTCGAAGCGGCCATCGGTCACCACCCCACCTGGGCAGTCCGGATTGACATCTCCGGGCGGATCGATGGAACCGCAGAGGTCCACCACCTGGTCGCACTGCTGCTTGAGCACGGAGGCGTCGCGACTGACGATTACTCCGACCGTCCCTGGACTCTGCAGGAGATCGAGTCCGGGGCCGAGTTCGACGGCCTTTGCTTCTTCGGCTTCCACACCTATCACGAGCTCTACCACCAGCGCTGATCCCGAACCTGATGCCCAGGCGGTCATCGCGCGCACCGCTTGGTGGGCGGCGCGGGCCACGTCCTCTGCGCCTCCACCAGAATCAGCGCCTTACTGGTGGCCGGTCGTAACGCGGCTACTCGCCTGCACAGCTCAGCCCCTTCCAGTGGAGAGGACCGAGACCGTAGCCGCCCGTACAGGCTGTCCGTCGGGGGCAAGAAGACGTGACAGAAACCTGCTGGCCATCAAGATCACTTGGCAAACGGGCAAGATCGCCTGCCAGGGGACGCCTGACAGCCAACAGCATGTCCGCTACCAGGCAAAACAGACTGGGAGCCAACGGAGCGATGCTCGTTCGGCCTAGCATCACGCGCTCTGGTCGTGGGCCGTTCTTAGCGTGGGGTGACGCTTGCAGGGCACTGAGGAGGTCTTCTGATGAGCAGTCGCAGCGTGGTCGCCGGCATAGCTCTGGCGATCGCTTCTGTCGCCCCGTTGTCCGGCGTCGCTCATGCTCAGGATCTCGACTGCCGGGACTTCCGCTTCCAGGAAGACGCCCAGGCGGAGTTCAACCGGGACACGAGCGACCCGAACCGGCTCGATGAAGACCAGGGCCCCGATGACGGCATCGCCTGCGAAGTACTGCCTAGGCGCAGCGCGGGCACGGTGCCGCCAGTGAGCCCGAGCTCTACCGCCGTCCAGCCGGTGAATCCGAGTGCCGCCACCATTCAGCCGGTGGCCCCCGTCGTTCCGGACCCCGTCGTTCCGAGTCGCGGCACCCGGGCCGGAGTCGGCGGAGCATCCGGCCCGTCCGGTCTCAGCATGGGCGCAGGCCTGGCCTTGGCCGCCGGGGCAGCCGTGGCGGGCGGCTACCTCGCCGTCAGGCGTTCGCGTCAACGGTCTTGAACGACCTGGCCCGAGAAGAGGGTGGGGCGGCCCGCCGGTACTGCTCCCAGAGCGAAGGACGGCACCCCACGCTCCGACGGCCGCGTCCAGGGCTCCCCTGCGAGGAGCCCTGGACGCGGCCGCCCGGCGCGTGGTTGCCCTGTGGGCCTGGGCGGACGGCCATGAGGTGCGCGGCGGCGTCCCGGGCGAGCGCTGCGGGAAGCCGCTGTACCGCGGCGATCTGTAGGGCTCACGCGCCAATTGCAACCCCCGGTCACGCATTGTGACTGTGCGCGATGGATGGCCTGGGTGGACAGCTTCGATGCTCGACCTCAGGCGAGGCATGATGCGGGGGCGGACAGTGTCACAGCAACGCCGCGATGCTGTCCCGGTCCTCGGGAAGCCCGGCCGCGCGGAACCACGACCCGTTGCCGGCGATGCCGCCTGTCGCCTCGTCGGTGTCCACGAAGGCCCGCAGCAGATCGCGTTGGGCGGAGGTGAGCGGGTGGGACGGGTCGTAGCCGCCGGGGAAGGCTCTGAACAGAATCGGCCCGCGTTCGTGGTCGGTGAATGACGCACCGGCGGCGGCCACGATGGCGACGGCCACCGGCGCCACCTCATCGAACGATTCGGCCAGGGCGAGTGCGGCGCGCAGCACGGTGAACCGGAACCACCCGTCTAGCCCGGGCAGCGGCTCGGGGAACCAGCCGTCCGTCGTTCGCGGGTCCCGCAGCGCGTCGAGGAGGACGGCGAGAGCGCGTGGCCGATCGACATGGGCGGGACCGAGCGCGGCGCAGACCCGCACGGCCGGGTCGGAATCGGCGAGCAGATCCGAGGTGTCCATCCCCCACACGGCGAGCGCCCGCGCCACCCCTGCTCGCTCCCGTCGGGCCTCGCCCGGACGCGCCCGTAGCAGGGCGGCGGCCCGCGGTATCCGGTCGACGAGCCCTCGGGCGGCGAGGAGCGGCAGTGCGGCGCCGAGCGCGGCCTCACGGACGTGGGGATCGGCAGAGGTGAGGAACGGCTCGACAGCGTTGTACAGGGTGGGGCGTATGTCGCGGCACGCGTGCAGTGCGGCGAGCTCGTCCGGGTCGTGCTCGCGTCGCGTCGCGTCGTGCCAGGGCTCCCACTGCCAGTCGGTGCGGTCCTTTGCCGGATCTTCCCCATAGGCGGCTGCCTCGGCCACCTGCCTCAGCCAGACGAGCAGCTCGGCCCGTAGGCTGCGAGGCGGCCCGTTGTCCCATGGGAAATGGCCCTCGTGCTCGGCAAAGCCCATGGGGTGGCTGAGGATCGCGGCGACGAACAGCGCCGCGGGCGCGGTGACGGTGTACAGCGAGCCCTGGTGCAGTACGGCCATGTCCAACGCGGCCAACGCCTCCGACCGCACTCCGGGATCCGCGTCCACGAGGGAGCACAGAGAGACGGGTATGTCCACAGCGGGGCCGTAGGCGTGGTGGAGGGAACCCCATTCCGTCCCCGACAGCAGTTCGCGGGCCTCCGCCGGCAACCCGCTCAGGATCCGCGTCATACGGGCACTCTCGTCGTCCGTCATGCCCGCACTCTGCCAGCAGCTACCGACAACAACCCCCTTCTCGCAAGAGAGGCGCCGGTGCGGCGCCGGTCGCGGGCGAAGACGCTGTGGTCGCGCAGTACCGCTGTGCAGTCGGCGTACCGGGTGACCAGCCACGACCGCGCAGCCGCTCGTCGAGCTCCGGGGCCACGGGCACGCTGAGGTGTAGCGGCAGGCGGTCGATGGCCGCCGCTCCAGGATCGTCATGGCTCCAGGAGGAGCCTAGGACGATGTGATCCGGTACGTGAGGTGAGTGACCTGGGGGAAGTCGACCACCCGGGTGGGTTCGAGGCCGAGACCAGGTGAGACGCCGTCGAAGAGCCGGACGCCCGAGCCGAGTACGCGGGGCGCGAGGTGGATCTGGAGTTCGTCCAGCAGTCCGGCGTCGCCGAACTGTCGTACGGTGTCCGCACCTCCGGAGATCTGGACGTCTCTGTCCCCTGCGGCCTGGCGAGCCTGGGCCAGTGCGCTGCCAAGCCCTTCGGTCACAAGGTGAAGGTAGTGCCACCCTGCCGTACCCATGGTTCCCGCGGGATGTGGGTGAGGACGAAGACGGGGGCGCGGAAGGGCGGCGGGTCCGGCCAGCCGACCTCTCCTTCGGCAAACATCTGCCGCCCCATGATGTAGGCGCCGGCGCGGGAGAAGTTCTCCTGGACGATGTCGTCGTCCTGATTGTCTGCCCGCCGCCGATGCTCTGGCGCTCCCGCCGGAGTTCGACACCGAAGACCTATTCGTGGATGCGCATTCCGCCGTCACCGAGCGGGTTGTCGGGACGGGAATGGGGGCCGGCGATGAAGCCCGTCCAGGGACATGCCCAGACTGGCGAAGACCTTGCTCATGCCTGCTCCCCGGTGCTGAAGAAGCCGGTCAGGGCGGGGGCGAGGAGCTCTGGGCCGATGTTGTGCTCCTGGCCGGGGAAGACTTGCAGGGTGAAGTTGTCAGCCAGGGCGGCGAGTTCCCGCGCGCCGGTGAGCATGTGCGGGGCGCCCGCGTCCCCGCTGCCGACGAGGACGGGCACCGTCACAGACCGCCAGCGGTCGGCGGGCAGCGGCCGGCCGGATGGTGTCACCCATGACCTGGCCGTCATAAGGCAGGGTGCGGGCGGTGGCTTCCATACCTGCCCAGAAGGAGGCCTGCCGCATCCCGGCGACGGCCTCGGAGGGCATGCCCACGGCTGCGGTCATGAAGTAGGCCACGGCGTCGCCGTACGCCCCCTGCTTCACGAGGTCCGTCAGGTGGGCGACGTAGTCGGCGGGCAACGGTGGGCGGCTGGAGTCGGTGATGAAGGGCGGCTCGTACATGGCCAGCCTGGAGACGGCGCTGCCCCGGGCGACGGCCTCCAGCGCCAGTACGGCGCCGGATGACATGCCGAAGACCATCGCCTCGCCGCCCGCGCGCTCGATCAGGGCGTCCAGGTCCTCGACCTCGCGCTGTACGTCGTACTCCGGGCTGTCCCCGCTGTCGCCGCGGCCCCGGCGGTCGTACGTGATGACGGTGCAGTGCTCGGCCAGCAGGCCGGCCAGTGCGGCGGAATCGCCGCGCGTCATGAAAGCGCCGCCGACGAGCACCACCGCGGGGCCTGAGCCCTGCCGCTCGTAGGCGATGGCCGTGCCGTCGGCAGAGAAGACCTTGTCCATGAGGAACCACTCCATTCTGCATATCTGCGGGGTGTGCAGGGCCGGAAGCCCCGCACTTCGGAACTGGACGGTACAGTACCCACGCGGGTACTGGTCAGTCCAGTACTCTTCGCGGGAGGGGCAGACGCATGGAGAAGGAGCCGATGATGGACAGCCGTTCAGCGCGCAAGCACGAGGCGATCCTGGAGGCAGCGACCAGCGTTTTCCTGGACAAGGGATACGCGGGAACGAGCATGGACGACATCGCGAAGCTGGCCGCGGTGTCCAAACAGACCGTCTACAAGCACTTCTCCGACAAGGAGAAGCTCTTCGCCGACATCGTCCTGGCCACCACCGACCGGCTCGACACCACGATCGACCTGCTGGCCGACCTCCCCACCGACGATGCCAACCTGGAAGAGAACCTGACCCGGCTCGCCCGTCAGTTCCTGACCGCCCTCACCGACCCCCGAGTGATCCAGCTGCGGCGCCTGATCATCGCCAACGCCGACGTCTTCCCCGACCTGGGAACCGAGTGGTACGAGCGAGGCTTCCAACGAGGGCTCACCACGCTGGCGGCAACCTTCCAGCGCCTGGCCGACCAGGGGCTCCTCCGCATCGACGACACACTCCTGGCCGCGAACCACTTCTCCGGCCTGCTGCTGTGGATCCCGGTGAACAAGGCCATGTTCACCGGCACCGTCCAGCACACCGAGGCCGACCTCGACCGCTACGCCGCCGCCGGCGCCCGCGTCTTCCTCGCCGCCTACCGCTGACCACCGCCCCCGGCCTCGCCGACTCACGCGCATCTGCCGGGTGTAGCACCCGTCCGCAGGCCGGGCTGCAGCGACACGTTCCCACCCTGTCGGCAAACGATCGTTTTCTTGAGCCGCCCGAAGGCCGTCCTTGATGTCGGACAAGCCCAGGTGAGGCCGCGGGTGTTGCCTGGTGGATCCATCCCGCCAAGGCGAGCCGGTGCGGCACTTCCACGCGATGGCCTCAAGAGTTCGACGATGGTCGGCCCATCGCCGAACACGGACCGGATCGGCCGGGATCAACGGCTCGATCCGGTCCCACATCGCATCAGTGATCACCAACCGCACAGGCACATCCGATCAACCGACAAGCAGATCGAGGAGACACGCTTCAGGGCTGCGACAGGGCCTCCCGGACATCGTCGATGCCGAGGGCCAGGTCCGCGTGGAAACTCTGGTGCAGGTCGAAGTCCCGGGTCATGTCGACGTAGTAGCCGTCCGGCAGTGTCGACTCGGCACGCGAAAGGTCGCTGTTCAGTTCGTCGAGCTGGTGGATCATCCGGTGGGTGTCGCTCAGGGACTGCGTGAGGGCCTCGGCGAGCGAGCCGCCGGACTGAGGAGAGGTGTCGGCCCCGGGCCGGTGCAACGCGCGCAGCGCCGCCCGCACCGCCGCGCGCCGGAACTGGGCCAGGGATAGGGACGCTTCGATCCCGTCGTAGGAGACCTCGTTCGTCCAGGGGTCGTCATGGGCGAGGCCCGCCGCCAGGAAGCCGACGCGGCGCGGGACGTCGAGGTCCTTCACGGCGTCGAACATCGGCGCGGCGAGCGCGGCGTCCTGTGCCAGTGCGACCGCGAACGCCCGGGCGTCCTCCCTCCGGAACTCGTCCCTGGTGGCCCGTGTCCCGGACCTCTCGGCCTCCCGCCGGAATCGCTCTACCTGAAGGGCGAGCACCGCTCCGAGCCGCACGGCCGCCAGCTCGACCGCGGGAAACCCGCCGAGCACAGCCTCGCGGCCCTGCGCTTCGCACCGGGCGAGGCCGGCCGCGTATGCCCGCACTCCAGTTGGCGCGGGCTCGGCGAACGAGTGCGGCGCTGGTGCGCCGAAGGGCGGCACGGGGAGCGAAGGGCCGAGGTTCCACAGCGGCGGTACGGGGGCGCGGCGAGCGGTGGTCCCGTCTGCACCAAAGGAGCCGCTGACCTCGTCCAGCCCGGCCGGCAGGTCGAGTACGGGGTCCAGCGCGGCGGCCAGCTCGCCCAGCAGCTCCGCAAACCTGACGTCTGCCTCCGCGGTCCCCTCGGCCGCCGCAGACCCCTCGGCCTCCTCCGGTGCCTCGGCATCTGTGGCCTGCCGTATCCCTGTCTCCGCTTCGAGCAGCTTGCCGACGTGGCGCAGGGTGCGGTGCGCCTTCGGCATCGACAGGCCCAGCTCGTACGCGATCGCTCCCGGAGCGCAGCCGGCCAACCGGAAGGCAGTGACGTTGAGTTGGCGCTCGTTCAACTCTCTCAGCGGGGCGAGCGCCACCACCGTCCGGGCCTGCACCAGGGCGTCGGTGCTGCCCTTCCCCAGGAGGGCGGGCACCGTCCCGTGCGCTGGGCGGAGCGCTCCGACGCCGCCGCCGACGGTCATCCGGCACGTCCAGGACCGCAGCGCCTGCGCGGTGACCACGGGGGTCCTGGTGTCCTTCGCGGCCCCGACCACGTTCGCGGCCAGCAGGTCCATCCACCGTCGGGCCACTGCCATCGAGTCCTGGGCGAGTCGCGCCGCCTCCACCAGGTCCGCGCCCCGCAGCAGCGACAGGGCGACGAGCGACCCCGCATGCGCCCGGTAGTAGTCCCCGAACCCGACCCCGCTGACGGACACCGCATCCGCCGGATCTGTCGCCATTTCCCCAACTCACTTGCGCTTGACGTTACTTGTAATTTCCGTCGGAGTTCAAGGTAGAGGCTCGACGCGGGGTGACGGAAACTGCCCGGCCCTCCTGGAGTGAGGGCGGGGCAGTCACGTGGGCGGTGCGCGGCACAGCGAGACCCAGGTCAGACCACCGGGGATGGGTAGGCCGGATCCTTGAGGCGGGACACGGTCTAAGCGGCTGCGGCCGCTGCTGGCCATCGAGCCGGCCACCCGTCCGGCCGACGCGGTCGAGCGGCTGTGGATCGTGGACGGCACCCTGATCCCGGTGCGTGACCGGAAGGCCGGTGCGTCCTCACGCAACTACCGGTTCTCCTCGAACGTGCAGGTCATCATCGACGCCGACACCAAGCTGGTGGTCGCCGCGGCCCGGCCGGTGCCCGGCAAACCGCCGACGCGAGGGCCTGGCGCGACTCCGGCCTGGCCGACCAATGCGCGGGCGTAACCGTGCTGGCCGACGGCGCCTGCATCAACACCGGGCTCGTCGTCCCGCACCGCAAACGCCAAGGACGTGCCCTGCTGCCCGGCGAGGAGGAAGACAACGCCGAACACCGCAAGGTCCGGGCCCTCGTCGAGCACGCCTTCGCCCGCATGAAGCACTACAAGATCCTCCGCGACCGCCGACAGCGCGGCAACGGCCTCCACCACGCGGTCCAGGCCGTCGCCCACATGCACATCATCGCACTCGCCACATGACCAGAACGGCCACAAGCCTGGCCCTGACCTGCCCGGACACAACCTTCTGCAACACGCTTTAGCCGTCGAAGCGAAGGCGACCAAGAAGGTCTTCAAAGCCCAGTCCGCCCCACCCCTAGGTTCCTCTTGCAGCTCGTACCAATGGCAGATGCTGCCGCCGCTGTCGCTGTCCTGACCATGGCGCGCTGAAAAAGCCCCGGAGCGTGCGCTCCGGGGCTTCCCCGTTTCCGAGCCCGCTTCCCGGACGACGGGGGAATCCGGCGGGCGACTGGTCCGGTCACGACACCGGCTCCGGTACCCGCCCGGCTCGGGCCGACCAACAGCCGGGGCCGATGTGTACTCAGGGGTTGATGTCCAGTCCTCCTCCGACGGCCGGCCCGAAGGAGCCGCATTCGGGGATGGATGCCTGGGCGCCCTCTCCTTCACGGGCTGCCTGCCGTGTGGGTCCAAACATGCGGTAGACCGCTCCGCCTGGGTAACCGCAACTGGCATACGCCCGGTAGGTGTACGGCTCGTCCCAGAAGTGGCAGAGAACTTGGTATCCGTCGCTGAGTTGCCATTCGTGGCAACTCGTACGGGCGGTCAATTTCGCCTTCGCAGCCTGGGCCGAGACGGGAGTGGCCATGGGCCCGGCCATGGCCATGGCCATGGCAGCGAGGGCAACCGAGCGACGGAGCATGTGACGCCTTCCGGAGCAGTGTCAGGGGGGCAGGCTTCCTGCGGCGCCGGTTCTCCAATCCGTGACGGTCACCGATTCCTCCTACCGGCCGGAGCGTTCCGGGGCAGTTCTCAGCGCGTGCAAGGCGCACGGGCAGCGGCACATCGCGGCGTTCCTCCGGCCCCAGCCAGCCGCCGCGCTCCCCGGCATCGGCGCCGCCGCCTCACGCTCGCCCGGCCGGCTCGGCATCACCACCGTCGGCGCCGTCGCCGACACCCCGCTCGCCACTCTCCAGCGGATCCTCGGCGTCGCCACCCGGCCCCCAGGCCCGCGACCGCGCTCTCGGCATCGACGACCAGCCGATCGTCCCCGCCGGTCATGGGTGGTGCCAAGGATGGCGTACTGTTGCGCCTACCGACGCGGGGTGGAGCAGCTCGGTAGCTCGCTGGGCTCATAACCCAGAGGTCGCAGGTTCAAATCCTGTCCCCGCTACTGAATGACATGAGGCCCGGATCCACAGGATCCGGGCCTCTGTGATTATGCAGTTGCGGCATTCTCAGCAGGCTTGGGGCACTACAGGTCGAAGCTTTCGGGATCCAGGCCCCGTCCGCGAGCCGGGGGGGTTGAAACCGTCTCGTCAGCCGCCGCACTGCCCGGTACGGTCGCCCCTTGTGTGCTACTACGCCGAGAAGCCCTACAAACTGCACTACGTCTGCGTAACGTGCCGCGTCGCGTTCAAACAGCACCCGGACCTCGGCGAGCACCGCTGCCCCCGATGCTCCCGATGCTCCCTGCCGATGGTCTGTGCCGGCCGTGACTTCGCGGCACCACGACGCCGCGACATCAAGGCATGGAGCGTCGTCGCAGCGGTCCTGAATGCCGGACTGCGCTATGAAGGCCGGAGGCCATGCGGCTGCGGAAAGGAACCCAAGTTCCGCCCCCGTACCCGAGCCCAACTGCGGGCACGTCGCATCGAAGCCGCACGAACCGGCACGCCATTGGCCGAGATTCTGGGACGTCCAGACCCAGAAAAACGCCGGCATGACTTGCCCTGGCGAACCCGCCTGACCGCAAGATGATTCACGGAGCCCCGGACAGCGCCAATTTTCAGAGGTCCTCATCAGCGGGAGCTCTCACCGCAGCGTCGTAGCGCTTCCCAAGGTCGGCGTTTCGTTGGTGGCCTCCGGGACCGGGTGAGACGTCCCAGCGGCGGCAGTCACGCTGTGCGCCGGAACGCCGTATTGGGGGCGGGCCGTCCCGGCACATCGCAGAGTGCGCGACGGCTGCCAGAGGGCGGCCGACTTCGCTCTCGGCATCGGAATGTGCAGCGACTGCACCGACGCCGCGTACGCACGCTTCTGAACGGCAAAGGGGACGGCGCCACCACCTGCCCGCCCCCTCCACCTGCGGCGCCGGCGTCAGCCCCGGCAGCCGTACGCCGCGGCCACCTCCGCCAGTCCTCCAGGCCGCCGTCGGCGCCACCGCCCTCGCCCACGCGGGCGAGCAGAAGCACCCGGGCCGGCACGCCGGCGACCGCGTACGCGGCGAGCTGTGATGGCGTCCAGTACCGCGCCGACCAGCCACCGCTCGTCATGCCGGGCCTCCACGTACCGGTCGCCGATCCAGCCGAGGACCACGGCTGCGGGCCGCTCCCCCGCCGCGATAGCGGCCGCGTGCCCGGGCCAAGGTCGCCGGGTCTAGGCCGTGTTTGAAAGTGGTGCACGATGGGGTCGACCGCGTACCGATCGAAAGAAGTCTCGTGGTTGAACCCTTGCTGAAGCGCCTTGCGCCATCTCCGCTTTGTGAAGTCGCAGCAGCCGCCCGATGTCGACTCTGTCGAGTTCGCTGACTGGCGGGAGAGGATTGCGGGGGCCTTGGACGCGTTGGCCTGCGTGCTCGTGTTCGAAGAGGACCGTGCCAGGGCCAGAGCAGAGGCAGCAGCGGCGCTGGAACAGGCCGCAGAGCTTCGACGCCGACGCGAGATTTGGGGCTAGCGAGCGCTGATACTGCGGGCGGCCATCCAGATGGTGATGTCGTTGATGCTGGTCGAGGTGGTGACTTCATGCTCGTTGCGCGTGGTGTCGCGGCGGACGACTTCGTAGCCGCCGTCGCCCAGGACAGCACTGAGGAGAGCCAGACGGGGTCGTCCTCATCAGGCGATGCCCTGTGGCAGCGGGCGCAGCCTGTGAAGCATCACAGGGCAGAGGCGTGGAACTCAGGAGACCACTGCCAGCACATGGGGAGGACGTAACCAGGATTGCAGTGCGCCGACGCTGTCTGCCGCCAGGGCCCGCTCGGGCCTAGGCTCTCTCTCATGGGACACCTTGTGCGCACCGATGACGGTCGGGTCCTGGTGGCTGAGGAGTGGGGCAGCCCTTCGGGGACTGCGGTGGTTCTTTTCCATGGGACGCCCGGTACCCGTCTGGGCACCCTGCTGCCCGGGGTCGCGGCGCAGCATCCGGGTTTCCGTTTCCTCGCCTACGACCGTCCTGGCTACGGTGAGTCCGGGCGCACTGCGGGCCGTCGGGTCGCCGATGCAGCTCGGGATGCGGCGGCTGTCGCCGATGCCTTCGGCGTCGAGCAGTTCGCGGTGGTCGGCCGGTCCGGTGGGGGGCCGCACGCGCTCGCGTGCGCGGCGCTGCTGCCGGAGCGGGTCCAGGCGGCCGCCGTGCTGGTCGGGCTCGCTCCGCCGGACGCGGCTGGTCTGGACTGGTTCGCGGGTATGACGCCGTTCAACGTGCGCGAGTACGGTCTGGCCCGCGCCCATCTGGACGGGCGGAATCCCGGTGGGCTCGAAGGGGACCTGGCCGCCCGGGCCGTCGTCCTTAGGCGTGACCCGGTACGCCTCCTCGACGAGTTGCGTGCTGATCTCTCCCCGCATGACCTGCCGGTGGTCGAGGACCGCCGGGTGCGGGCGGTGCTGCTGCGTACCTACCGGGAGGCTCTGCGGGTCTCGCATCACGGCTGGCTCGACGACTGTCTGGCCTTCGTCCGCCCGTGGGGTTTCGACGTCGCCTCGGTCGCTGCGCCCGTTCTGCTGTGGCATGGTCTCGACGACGCGTTCTCGCCCGTGGCGCACACCCGTTGGCTGGCCGGTCGCATTCCCGGCGCCGAGCTTGTCCTCGCGCCGGACGCCGGTCACTTCGCCGCGCAGTTGGCGCTGCCGGACGTGCTGCGCTGGCTGGAGCGTCAGGGTGCCGGGCGCTGATACGAGGTCGAGCGGGAGCCCTTCAGTGCGTCGAGGATCCGCTCGTGGCTGTCCCCGACGACATCGCAGACGCGGACTTTGAGGTGGAGGGCTTCGACCTGGTCGACGAAGCGCTGGGAGAAGGCGCCGAGCATCGTCGTCTCGTAGGAGCCGGTGCCCACCAGGGGGAAGTTGCCCATGGTGATCAGCTGGAAGTCCTCTCCGACGGTGAGCCCGGCCTCGGTCAGTATCTCCGCCACGCCCTCGACGTCGGTCCACGGGGCGGCGTGCTGCGGGTCGTGGCCGCGCAGGACGGCTCGGCATTCGTAGGTCTCGATCACCACGGTGTGGGCGCCTCCGTTGAGCAGCCCGACCTGCCATTCGGATATGCCGCCCCGCAGGTGGCCGGTGGTCCAGTCGGCGCGCCAGCCCAGCGCCGGGCGTACGGTGCGGGCGTACTGCGCTCTGGCGAGGACCGCGCCGACCGCGACCGCGAGCAGGCTGCCCAGTGGCTCCATGTCGAGGAGCTCCAGCCGCCATGGCCATTCGGCGCGGGCCGCCACCGTCATGTTGGCCCGGACGGCCTCCCAACCAAGGACCGCCGTCAGTAGGACGAGCAGTACGATCGGCACCGTGAAGAGCACCGGGCTGCGTCGCACCCGTCGTTGAGCTTCCATCTCGTTTGCCGGCCTGCCCCGCCTGAACCTGCCCACAGTCACTCCCCCGGTTCTCGAACAACAGTCCCCCGGTCGCGCGTGCAGCACGGTCACGACAGGCTCATCGTGCCCGAACCAGGGCTCGGCCGACTAGGGCGTTTCCTTCGGGTCGTCTGACCACTGGTTGATGTGTGTCGTTGGCTGACGCCCAGTGGCGAGGATCGAGCCGTTGCTGCCGGACAGGACGCCGAAGCGGGATGGCCGTTGGCGGGATCACCGACAGGTGATCGACGCGATCGCGTTCACGTACCGCACTGGGACGCCGTGGATGGACCTGCCCGAGCACTTCGGGTCGTGGAAAGGCGCCCACAACCCCCTGCGGAGATGGGCGGCCGACGGCACCTGGGAGAAGGTCTTCACCGCCCTGCCTGCCCAGGCCGATGACGAAGGCGACCTCGACTGGGTCGTCGCGGTCGACTCCACGAGCGTCCGCGCTCATCAGCACGCCGCCGGGGCCCGTCAAAAGGGCCCCGGCCAGCGAGCCGGAGCATCATGCCCTCGGACGGTCCCGTGGCGGACTGACCACCAAGGTCCCCCCGCCGCGGACAGCCGCTGCCGCCCGCTGGCGTTCGTCATCACGCCTGGCCAGGCAGGTGACGCGCCCGCGTTCCCAAGGTGATGACCCGCCTGCGGGTGCCGCGGCCGACCGGCCGGCCCCAGGACCACACCGGATGCCGTCCTGGCCGACAAGGCCTACTCGTCCCGCGATCCGCACCCATCTCCGCCGGCGCGGGATCCGGGCAGTGATCCCGCAACCCGCCGACCAGGCCGCGAACCGCGAACCCCGCGGCAGCCACAGCGGCCGTCCGCCGGCCTTCGACCGCGAGGCCTACAAGCAGCGCCGCACCGTCGAGCGCTGCATCAACAAGCTCAAGCGGTGGCGCGGCCTCGCCACCCGCTACGACAAGACCGCCACCATCTACCTCGCCGGACTTCACATCGCCGCCCTCTTCATCTGGTCGGCGAGATGATCCAAAAGAAACCGCCAAGTCCGCCCAGGTCAGGTGGCACGTCCACGACTAGGCCGTTTCGTTTGGATCACCTGGCGGACCAGAGGAAGATGCCCGCGACGTGCAGTCCAGCCAAGTAGACAGTCGCTGTCTTCTCGTAGCCGGTGGCGATGCCCCGCCACTGCTTCAAACGGTTGATGCAGCGCTCGACGGTGTTGCGCTGCTTGTATGCCTCGCGGTCGAAGGCGGGTGCCTGCGCCCCGGCTGCCGCGCCGCAGCCGGTGGCCGCGTTGATCGGCCGGAACGGGGATGACCGCCCGGATACCGCGCTTGCGCAGGTGCTCGCGGATCACGCGGGAGGAGTACGCCTTATCGGCCAGGACCACGTCCGGCCTGGTGCGGGGCCGTCCTCGCCGTCGAGGAACGCGAAGGCGGGCCATGACGTGAGCGAAGGCGGGTGCGTCACCGGCCTGTCCGGCGGTGAGCACGAAGGCCAGTGGCCGGCAGTGGGCATCGGAGGCCAGGTGGATCTTTGTGGTCAGTCCGCCGCGGGACCGGCCGATGGCGTGGTCTGCCGGTTCGCCGGCTGGGGCCCCTTTTTGCGGGCCCCGGCCGCATGTTGGTGTGCGCGCACGATGGTCGAGTCCACCGAGACGGCCCAGTTGAGGTCGTCGTCGGCGTCGGCCTGTGCGACCAGCGCGGTGAACACCCGCTCCCACGTGCCGTCGATGGCCCACATTCGCAGCCGGTTGTAGACGCCTCGCCAGTTGCCGTAATTCTCGGGGAGGTGGATCCACTGCGATCCCGTCTGGAACTTCCAGGCGATCGCGTCGATCACTTCTCGATGATCCCGCCACCGGCCACCCCGCCGTGGTGTCCGATCTGGGAGTAACGGCTCGATTCGCGCCCACTGCGCGTCAGTCAACGGCACACACGAACAACGACTGGCGGGGCTGGTTGGAACGGTGCCGCTGTCAGGCGGTCGGCCCAGTGCGGAGTCGCCGCGCGTCCCGCACGAGCGTGTACGAAGCGCTGAGGAAGATCACGGCTCCAGCCACGAGCCAGAGAACCGATGCCCCAGAGCGGTACTCACGAACGGCAAGAACGAGCAGCATCACGCTGGCAAGGACGCCGAAGGCCGAGATCAGAGCACTGATGCGGTGAGTCACACGGACATCATCAACGACAACCCCGGCCAGCGGAAGTGATCCAAACGAACCGACCTAGGTCAGTGACGCCCGAAATGGGGGTTCCGGTAGTTCTCGCGGAAAAAGCGACGCTAAGCCTGGAAGGCGGGGCGGTGGCCCGTTGCCGGGCGCAGGATGGCACCTCGGCGGCGCCGGCGTCACCGACGAGTCCATGCTCTCCATGGCCCTCCACCTGCGCGACCGGGAGATGAGCCTGCGTGACATCGCCATCCGGCTCGTGTCATCACCACGGGCAGGAAGAAGGGACAGGACCCCTCGCCCGCGACCGCCATGCGGATGCTGCGGGAGCACGACGAGCAGACGGCCGCGAAACCGCTCCAGCGGCGGCTCCCGCGCCGCGGGCCCGAATCCGGGCCCGTCGGCGCGGGCGTTCGCGCGAACAGCCTGACAGTCAGTTCCAGCGCAGCAGGTACGTCAGGTGATGCGGAGCGTCGGCGGGCTCCTCCACGTCGGCGATCTTCACCGGCTCGCCGCCGGGGACGAAGTCGGCACGGAACAGTCCCGTCTTGCCGTTCTCGCCCTCGGAGAGGAACGCGAAGCTCTTGCCGTCCGGGGCGAGGACCGGGTCCGAGTTGGAGCGGTCGTTCGCCGGGATCAGCTCCTCGGTCTTCACGACCTTCTTGTAGTCGGCCGAGAAGGTGATCTGCTGGAACTCGTCACAGACCAGGGTGGTGGCGTCCCGCCAGAAGACCGGCGTGCAGTCGAGCTCCGGGGCGTCGAGGCCCGCCGTCTCGATCGGTTCCAGGAAGTCGCCCGCGCCGACGCGGCCCTCGGCCTTGACGCGGGAGAGCCACATGCTGTCGCCCCCGGCCACGATCCCCCCGTCCGGGGCGGCCACGTAGTCGCCGTCATCGGTGGCCAGCACGGTCGTCGCGGTGGGCCCGTCCTGCTTCATCAGATCGCCGAGCTTCTCGTAGGCGACCCTCTCCTCGGACGTCAGGCCCGCCTTCGGGTCGCGGGAGGCGACGTCGTCGCTGGACTGGAAGTCGTGCTCCCCCATGTCGTACCAGAGCCGGCCGGTGACCGGGTGGAAGGCCACCCCCCGGTTCTTCGGGCGCTTGCTGAAGGCGTCCGGGTCGGGCGCGCCGACCTCCTTGCCGGTGGCGACGTCCCAGGCGCCGGCCCGCGACATGCCCTTCATGCCGGCGACGAGCGTGTAGTCCTTGTTGAAGGCGAGGGCGACCTGGTGCTGCGGACCCCCGCTCTCGCTGGTGGGGCAGCCACGCGCCGGCTCCACGCCGTTCGGCAGGACGGTGCTGCGCGTGGCCACGATCGAGCCGTCCTTGAGGGAGAGCGACTCCACGGTCAGCGCGTAGTCCCACCCGCCGCCGCCATACTCGATCTTGTGGCAGAAGGAGAGGGTGACGGTGTTCGGCTGCGCCAGCGACGCCGTCTTGACGTCGCCGCCCCCGGCCTCGCCCTTCCCGCCCCCGGCGCCGCCGGAACCGGAACTTCCGACCGTGGTCGGGTCCGTGCCTCCACCGCAGGCGGCGAGCAGCAGCGCGGCACTCGCCGCGAGTCCGGCCTTGGCAATACGTCGTCCCATGTCAGGAACCCCCGTGCAGATCGCGGCGCCGGGTCGGACCCGGCCTCGCAGTCGAACTCGGGGAACGCCCGCCGCCGTTGACAGTGTCTTATCAATAGGCTGAAGCAGACGATCATTAAAACAGGCCGGGTCGGCGCTACCGAATCCAGTGTCTGGGGCCCGTCCGGTGAACAGCTCGGCACGGGCCAGGAGATCGCGCCGCCCGA
Organism: Streptomyces sp. NPDC050842; assembly: GCF_044456565.1. NCBI lineage: Bacteria > Bacillati > Actinomycetota > Actinomycetes > Kitasatosporales > Streptomycetaceae > Streptomyces > Streptomyces sp. NPDC050842. The sequence continues at coordinate 35,058 of NZ_JBITGA010000018.1, forward strand.
CCCGGACGCCTTCACCGAGCGCGTGAAGAAGACGGGTGCCGCCTCGGATCTGGTACGCGGAGCAGCCCCATGGCTTCGAGTCGAACGACCCCGTCGTCTCGCGTGACCCGAAGGCCGGCTACGCGACCGAAGAGCGGACCTCCTTCGAGAACATCCCGGCCTCCTCAAGAAGGACGGCGCGACCATGGCGACCATCCTTGCGACGAACGACGTCAACGGCCCCGCCACTCCCACCACGACGATCGTGGCCACCAGCAACATGGACGGTGTGACCCTGAACCGCGTCGGGGGTGAGGGCCACGTCGGCTCTGACTCCGCTCCTCCAGCCGAAGCACCCCCGCTTCCACGGGCCGAACTGTCAGCCACACCCCACCCGGTACGGGTCAATTCCAGGCAACTTCCCCACGGTCCACTCACCCGACAACCGTCACTCAGCGTGCAAGCTCCACGGAAAGTGAGCCAGAACCCGAGAAATGACGGCAGTGCTGTGTCGCCCAGACGGGCGGGGCGATCGACGTCCGTGACGGGACTCCGCCGCCCGAGTGCAGCTGCTCATGACCGGGACGAGGGTGCGAAGATGCGTTCGTGGTGACAGATGCCGAGTGGGCTCGGATTCGGAGGAGGCTGCGCTTCGGGCAAGTTTTCGAGGGCACCGTCGTGAAGCTCCCCGACCCGGGGCGATCGGGATCTTCGTGAACATCGGCCTGAGCGTCGGAGGCTTCGTCGACGTCCTGTTGCTTCCGGAACAAAGCGATGACTGGCCGACGGAGGGCACGGTTGCGGATTTCGAGATCTGGTGGGCAGGCAGCCGTCAGCAGATCCGGCTGAAGCCGTCCGATTCTCGGTATCTCCGGAACGACTTCACAGACTTCATGGGACGTTTCCGTCCCAATTGGCCATCCGAGGTGGGTCAGCCCGTTCGTGATCCCGGGGCCCCGGCTCTCGATGAGGTGTGGTCCGCACTGCGACCTGATGGGCCGTCGGACGGCTCCCGGTGAGTCCTGGTGAGGTGGCCGACTGTCGTGGCGGGAGCTAGTGCCGTGACCGCATAGGTTCGCTGGGTTGCCGGTTGAGACGGGTGGCCCGGTGCGCTCTCGAGCTTGGCGGCGACGAAGGCTTCGTCGTCATCACTGAGCAGGCGGGGGGGGATGGCCTCCCGCCCACCGAGGGGCCAGGCAGGCCAGGCCGATCTCGTTCGAAGCGGTGGATGACATCGCGGACGGTGTCCTCGCCGGCGGCCACGAGACGGGCGATGACCGGGACGGTGTTGCCGCCCGCAGAGGTCAGCAGGATCATCGCCCGCCGGTAGCTCACGCTGTTCGTGCTGCCCCGCCGGACGATCTGCTGCAGCTACTGCCCCTCGTAGTCGGCGATCCTGCGGACTTGAACCCGTCGTGTCACCACCTTTCCTGACGCTGGATCGGGTCGGTCGATCCCACTCGATGGCATGAGCGGCCAGACAGGACACCCGTGAACCGGTGAACCTTCCCGGGCGCAGCACAATCGTGTTGACCGCCCCGGCAGGCAGTGCTTGAGTCGGCGCGTGGACAGCATTTCTGCCAACCGGCGGTTCTGGAACCAGATCAGCAGCGCCTACCAGCACGAGCATGACCCGCAGATCGGCGCAGCGCCCCGGCTGTGGGGCACGTACGCCATCCCCGACGCGCACCTGCACGCCCTGGGCGACGTCACCGGCAAGCGCGTCCTCGAGCTCGGCTGCGGCGCCGGCCAGTGGTCCAGGGCGCTCGCCGCTGACGGCGCCACCGTGGTCGGGCTCGACCTGTCCGAAGCCCAGCTCGCCGCTGCAGCTCGCGCGATGGGAGCGACCCGCTACCCGCTGGTACAAGGCTCCGCCGAACACCTCCCGTTCGCCGCCGACAGCTTCGACCTGGTGTTCTGTGACTACGGCGGACTTAGCTGGGCGCCCCCGCACCTGGCCGTCCCGCAGGCCGCACGCATCCTGCGCCGCGGTGGGCGCCTGGTGTTCAACGTCGCCAGCCCATGGTTCGAAGCCTGCTACGACGAAGCCGCCGGCCGCGTAACCACGACGCTGCACCAGGACTACTTCGGGCTGGACACCATCGCCGAAGGTCAGGGCGCGGTCAGCTATCAGCGCACCTACGGCAACTGGATCAAGGTCCTGCGCGGCGCAGGTCTCGTCATCGACGACCTCATCGAGCCACGGCCCGAACCCGGAACAGTCAACGGCTACAACCAAACCGAACCGCCTGACTGGGCACACCGCTGGCCGGCAGAAATGCTCTGGGTAACCCACAAACCGTAAGCACCGCCGCACCGAGACGTGGCGGTATCCCCGTATCCCCTCCCCGGTGGGCCCTAGAAGGTCCGGTCCCACGTGCCATCCGTCGACCATGATGCCGATCTCGAATTTTGGCTCGGGCCGAAGTTTCGTGAAGCGCCAGGTCGTCGGAGTGGAGGTGGCTGGGATCCAGCGGCCCCCTTCGTGGGTCGCTACCCAGCAGCCACAACCATGCCGGCCGTGACCTGAGGACGGTTGGGGAGCAGCGACGCGAGGTTGTCCCTCACGAAGTCCGCCGCTCGCTCGATCGACTCTTCGGCCCCGGACTGGTCTTCAAAGACGCTGGTAGAGACCATCACTCCGTCCCCGGCGTCCACCCAGTAGTAGGCCACGAAGCCGGGGACTCGGCGGAGGAGAGGCACGAATCCCTCATCCACTCGGCGTCCCGCCTCGGCAGAGTCAGTCACTCCTTCGTAACGCCGAATTACTGCGTACACAGCTGATCTCCTCACGGATTCCAAGGTCACCTTGTGCGAAGCGACCTACCCCCACCGAGCGGCTTTCGCTCGGGGGACGCCCGGAAGTGACCCGTATAGGCGCACCGGTGATGCAAACCGGGGATCTGCTGTGGCCAGGGCTGGGCGAACCGGGACATCACGGAAGTCCGGTCAGAGCCCGAATCTTCCCCCGTGGGGGGCGGGAAGCAGAAGGACTCACCGATCGCTGGAGCGGTGAGTCCTTGAGCATGTGGCGAATCAGTGTGACGAGACGAAGCCCGCTGACTGGTCGAGGTGGAATGGTGAGCCGGGGCTCTCGGGCGTCCAGCCGTCGTGGAGAGCGGTGCGGATGCTGTCAGCCACCTGGCCAGGCAGGATCGGGCTGCCTTGTATTCCGAACCAGTTGCTCGGGTGCGGCTGGTTGGTAGTGACCACCTGTGTGGTGCCGGGAGTGCCGACGTGTTCGACCGCGTAGGTGAGGGGTGGCCAGACCAGGCCCTGGTCGTAGGTCGGCCGTCCGCGAAGTCGCCACCGGTAGGTGGTGCCGTCGACGGTGATGAGCCGCGATCCCTTTTTGACCAGTGCCATGTTCACATCCTTTCCCATGTGCCATGAGTGAACGGCCGCTGATCGTGCCCTGCCGATTTCCTCGGACGGTGTCAGCTTCTACGCATGGGGATCACGTCCCGGCTTGCTGCTGGGATAGTGGGTCGCGCGGCCTCGGGAGTGGCCAGCAGAGCGACGATGGTGACGGGCTTGTCGCAGTGCGGGCAGTTCCGGACCTCCATGGGTGCGAGTGGCGTCGGGTCTGGCGACGCTGGCGTCATCGGTTCGCCGTCAGAGACGTCGGCGGCTTCATCACGTTCGCGGCGTCGACGCCGAGCGGCTCCTGCTTTGCAGCGAGGGGCGGCAGTAGGTGTGCCGGGCAGCCGTATGGCGGTTGACCCGCCGACGCGACCGGTCACCGGTGGCCGTGATAGGCCAGGTTCGCGGCCAGAGCGGCCGTGGGCAGGCAGAAGAACACGAACCAGGGGCCCAACACATAGTCGCGGACCCGGAGATGGGCCCAGAGGGCGCCGATGAAGTACAACACGAGACCGGCAGCGGCGAGCACCCCCAGCACCGGCACGGCAAACCCGGCCAGCAGCCCCAGGGCGCCCGCCCCCAGCAGTGTCCCGAGCGGTCGCATCCAGGAGTGGGGCACGCCCAACTTGTCCGCCTGGCTCTTCGGGTAGTCGTGTCCGATGAGGTTGGCGACGGCGGCCGCGCCATTGACGACCGAAGCGAGGAGGGTGGCGACGAGGTAGGTGGCGAACACGTGGGTCTCCTTCATTCTGCGCGCGAAACGACTGCTGGGTGTTCACCACATGGACGAATCGGTGCCCCTGGAACGTGACATGCCAGGGGCCGCGGGCCTCTCCCGGACCACGATCGCCTCTGGCGCGGCGCGTCGCCGCGTGCGCGTGACATCGCAGCGCCCCGTGACCATCGAAGCTCGCCCGCGCTGCGATCGTCTATGACGGGGCGAGCCGGTCGGCTGGTCGGCCGTGGCGGCGCGCTCGGGCACGTCCTTCGCGTACAACGGACGCCGACGTCGATCTCGCCTGGGGGAGCGACGCTGTCAACGTGGCAACACCCTCGGCGGTTTCTGGCTCCGCCTTATCAACCTGATCCACCGGGACCCACACTCCTGACGTCGTGGGCCTGTTGTTTCCTCATCCCCCGACTTCACAAGATCGCCGCAGCCGCCCTCAGCGGAGCAGGAAACCAGAGTCGTTGCCTGAAATTCCGTACCAGAATTCCTTGTCTACCTTCGATGTAAAGACGTAGGGGCGCTGCGACGCCTTCGGTTTAGGCGAGCACCGGCAGCGGTCGCCATCAGGCGTGCGGGACAGATCGCCCGCGGCCGGTGGTCTCCTGCTCGTCCCATCAGGGGACCCACCGCGAGAGCGAAGGGCACTGGGCACGAACCTGAGCGCCGGCCGCCGGGGAGCACCACGTCGTCAAGCTGCGGCACCTGGCCGTGGCCGCCGTCGTGAATGAGCAGCGCGAGGTTCTGATGTGCGGACCACGAACTGCTCGTCGACCTGAGCAAAACTCAGAGGGACGCCCCACCTCCGGGCAGGGCGCCGAGGTCTGCGCCCGCGCGGACCTGGCCAAGCCCGTGCCCGTCGCCGCGAACATCCAACTGCTCCCATGACCAGCATCGACCGCCTCACCAACCTCTGCCCCCGCCGCTCACCGCCCCGTCGACGGACTGGCCCTCGGCTGAGCAGTCCCTCGGCATGTCGCTGCCGACGGACTACAAACAGATCGCCGACACCTACGGACCAGGCGCCTTCTGCAGCTTCGTTCACCTCTACCAGCCGCACGCGACCACCCCCTGCACCAGCATCACCGGCTCCATGCCATCCACGATCCGCACCCAGCTCCAGCACAACCGTGACGGCGGCCGGCGTGCTACTCGTCAGGACATCGCGTTGTCCCTTCCCGGGCAGGACTGCGCCGCAGCGGAGCGAGCCTTCGCGGCTCTGCGGCGCTGAAGGAGAGCACCGTGGCTGGGCACCGCTACGACAGGCCGCGGGGAACGGCACCGGCGGGGCGTAGGCCTGGCGGCTCAGTGGGGTGCGAACCAACGGACGACCAGGGTGCAGCCACGTAACCCCGGGCGCCGGGCACAGGCCGCGTGACTCCGGACGTTCTCATGCCGGCCTGCGGGGGGGCGTTGCCGTTGCATCGAGGCGGCCGCCGGGCTTCAGCACCGTTGCCCGGGCCCGATGACCGTGAGTCCCACCTGCCCGGCGAGCCAGTGCGCGTACGGCTCCCTCATCTGACGGCCGTCGACGTCGACGCTGCGAACGTGGACGAGGACGGTGTGGTCGTCGGCAGGCTGGTCGCACTCGCGGGTGCTGGTGTTGAGGAGGAGCGTGACCTCTGCGTGCTTGGACTCGCCGCGAAAACCCACCTCGGGCGCGTCCGGCCAGCACAGGTCCTGCCAGTTGATCTCGCCCACGCTAGGGCCGATCGCCGCCGTGAAAGCGTCCTCGACGCTGCCGACCGCCTGGTCGAGCAACTCGTAGTCCACCGGTAGCCGCCCTTCGTACGCGGTCGGGTCGGTCGGCAGGCCTGCCCCGCGGACGCCTACGAGCCATGCGGGGAGGTCCTCGAACGGCACCCGGTCGTCGAACTCCCCGTAGTGCTCCTGTCCCCGGAACCACCCCTCAGGTAGCTCCTTCGCACCCCGCCGCACCTCGTCGACCGAGCGGAGCTCCGCGTAGAGGGAGACGTTGGTGTACTCGCAGCGGCCGAACTCCATGAGGCGGCGCGCGAGGCTCAGGGCGAGTACGGGGTCGGGGCTACGGAAGACGGGATAGGCGATGTCGTTGGACATGAGGGGACTGTGCCACGGTCCATCACCGCCGGTCATCGCATTTTCGGCCCAGGCCGGTGCGTCAGGCGGGGTGTCCGGCCGTGGCCGGCCAGGCGCCCCGTTCGGACAGGTGGAGCACGAGAGCCGCGATGTTCCAGGCGTCGTCCTCGCCCCGGTGGTGACGGCCTTCAAGGCGCAGCCCGGCCGTCTCCAGGGCCTGTGCCATGCCGGGGCGTTTGCGCAGGCCGTATGCCTCGGTGAAGACCGCCTTGGCGTTGGTGTGGTGGCGGCCGAAGGGGTAGGGCGTCCGTGTGGCCCGGCACTGCCGGGTGAACTGGTGGCGGTCGTAGTCGCCCCAACTGACCCACGGCCGGGTCCCTGCGCGGTGCTCGGTCGCCAGCAGCCGGCACGCCTCGGCGAAGCTGACCCCCTGATCGACTTCGTGTTGGGTGAGGCTGGTCAGCTCCGTGCAGAAGTCGCTGACGGTGGACCGGGCGGGCCTCACCAGGATTCGGTGCCGGGCGAGGCGCTTACCGGCGTCCAGGTCGATGACGGTCAGTCCGATCTCGATGATCTCACTCACCGCGCCAGGCGGCTGGGAACCAGCCCAGCAGGTCGCTTCGACGTCCACGACGTTGACGAGGTGCTCGGGCCAGGTGCTGTCCATGGCGGGGAGCATAGGAAGGGGCCGCGGCTGGGGCACCTGGTTTTAGGGGCTGGCCGAGATCGACGAGGCGTTCAGGCTCTTTGACCGCGACAACGACGAGAAGCTCTCTCTCCTCAGGAACTGGTGAGCGCCCTGAGAGCGCTGGGCCACAACTCGACAGGGGCTGAACTCCAGGGCTTGCTCAAGCACGCCGATCTCGATGGCGACGGCGTTCAAGGAGCACGACAAGGACAGCGATGGTTTCATCAGCGTCGACGATGTGCGGCGCGTCTTGACGACACTCCGCGAGCGGCTGACCGCCGACGAGGTCGTTGATATGAGCCGCGCCGGCGGATCCGCCCTCCGTGATCGGTCCCGCGGCCGCCCCACACCAAGGTGGGCGCATGCCCGGCCCACGGCTGCTCTCGTCCACAACGGTGGCTACGACCAGTCGGCGGAACACGTCCTGCTGGTAAGCCGGGGATGGAGCAGCAGCGCCGGCACCCTTTGGTGCTATGGGGCCCGGTGAGGTCCTCCGTCTTCGCCACCGTACGTGGGGACGCCGAATGCCGAGAGTCAGCAGTTCAGCAGGTCTGGCCCGACGCGGCAGCAGACACCTTGCCCGACACGCCAAACCCCCACCGCCGTAGACGCGTCCGGGGCCGCAGGATCCGGTGGCGGAAGCATGGCCATGGACGACGCTGTAAGATCCCGGGCGCCTGCGGATGGCAGTCCGTTCCGGCCTCCTTGCTGAGAGACTCAGCACGTACGGATTGCGCCCGGCCGGGTGGGGCGCCGCACACCATGCCACGAGAGGGAGCACCGTGTTCGTCGCCTTCGCCTCGGTCGAGGAGATCCTGGACCTTCGCCAGCGGGTCCTGCGTCCCGGGCAGCCCCGCGAGAGCGCCCTCACCGACGTCGACCTGCTCCCGGACACCTTCCACCTCGCCGCCCGCACCGACAGCGGCGAACTCGGGGCCTGCGCCACCTTCAGCACCGAACCCCTGCCCGACACCCCCGCATTGGCCCCCTTCCCCGCCGAGGGAGTGTGGCGGCTGCGGAAACTGGCCAGTGACCCGACGGTACGCGGGCAGGGCTTTGGCAAGGCCGTACTGGCCGCGGGCCTCGACGCGTGCGCCGCACGTGGAGGCCGGCTCGTCTGGTGCAGCGGCCGGCTCGCCGCAGCCGGCTTCTACCGGCACCACGGCTTCACAGCGGTCGGCGACCAGTACACCGTCCCCGGCATCGGCCAGCACCACCACTTCGTCCACACACTCCCCTCATCGCGTGATAGCCAGCCGGTGCCAGGGGCGGGGCGGGCCTCGGCCGCTGACCCCTGCTGAAGACGGCTTGCGCCAGAGTCCGCGTCAGCGTGAGAGCTCGCACCTCGGAGGTGGTCCTTCACCGCGGTGCGCGCGATCTTGGCGGTACGGCGGTACTCCCGCACGTAACGGCCAGTGGGCGACATGGAGCAGGGCTCAGATACGGGGCCAGTCCTGGCTGGCTGTCACCTCGCGTGCGATGCGACGCCACTGGTCCTCTCCCCCGGGCAGGGGCCATGCCCAGGTCAGCCGTTCCGCGGTGTTCAGGTCGTGAAGGAGGCGGACGAGCTGCGGGCCTGCGCTGGCGGCACCATCCGGGACGGTGGGGCCGTGAACGGTGCGGAGTTCGGCGAAGCGTGCCAGTTCGCCCTCGTAGAAGCCCACGGCCTCATTGATGCGCGCGGCCAGGTCATCGCGCGGCACCGTGCGGTGCAACTGCAGCAGCGGAGGCTCGACGGATTCGGCGATCGCCGCGGCGAGCCGCGCGTGACCGTCCAGGATCAGATGGCAGTCCAGGCCACTGACCCACCACAACAGGACGGGTGGGAGCGTCCCTTCACGGGCCTGCTTGCGGTACGCCTTGACCCGGCTGTCGTCGGCATCGGGCATGGGCCGCAGCGGAAAGACCTCCCACGAATGAGAATGGAGGAACCAGTCGATGTATCCGTCCGGATGCCCGTCGACGAGCATCGAGCGCCAGTACTCGGCATGCGAGGTGTCGGCGTAGCGCCAACGCCGGAGCGGACTGTCGCACGAGAGCAGCCACCGACCCTCATGCAGGGGGCCGTCCGGCGAGTCGGCGAGGTACTGCGCAAAGCGGTGAGCCCATCGTTCCGGGCTGCCTGCCAGGGCGCGCCCGGCATCGGCGCGCAACGGCGGGACGAAGGAGCGGTACTCATCGGTGCGCCAGAAGTCCACGCCCTGGAGTTGCTCGTCGACAACGGCGAGCACTACGAGCCGCGACAGCTGGGAGACCAGCAGGTGCGGACCGGCACTGCGCACGCGCAGCCCCGGCTGGTGGCGGTCCTGTACGTCCAGGGACAGGCCCACCCACGTGCCGTCGTCCCTCGTGACATCGCTGCGCTGCATGGCGAGAGCGTAGACGGCTGCTGAGGTGCGTCCTGATGGCACCCTTGGCCGTCCGACACGACCCGCTCGATCCACGGCCTGGTGGCACGCCCAGAGACACCCGCTCGCCTCCGGCCCGCGTTCCGAACCGCTCGCCGCTAGCCGACCGCCGCCGCTCCTGGCCGTTGCGATCCTCGCCCAAGGCCATCCGGCCCTGTTCCTATGGTGCTCCTTCGCCGCTGTCGCCGGCGTAGCCCCGACCGGAGTCCGGCTGGTCTGCGTTCCGGTTCGAGGGGAAGTAGGTGCGGGTTCCGGAGACGATCTCGTTGTCCCCGCGGCTGACGATGATGGCGTTGACCGTCTGCGTGTCGAACTCGCAGTTCACGAGCCTCCTTGTGCCGACTGGTTCGGGTACGCGTCCGAGCCGGAGCGTGTCCAGGGTGATCCATTCCTCGGGGATTCCCAGGTGGGCGGCGTAGTCGGAGGGGGTGGGCAGGTCCCCGCCATCCGAGAGTTCGGGGGATGCGTCGATCATGGCGTGGAGTACCTGGGTGGCGCGTGCGAGCTTCGGGCTCGCCTTCTGGAACGCGAAGTACAAGTAGCCGACGCCGAGTGAGAACGCTGCCACCCCGATAGCGAGGCCGGGGGAGGCAGGGGAGACTTCGTCGATCCAGCGCCCGGAGGCGGCGTCGTTCCAGCGGAGCCGGGTGGTGATCTGCGGTGCCCAGCCGACGAAGGCCGCGATGACGGCGACGAATGCCGCGGTGAGTGCGACCTTGGCACGCCGGATGTGGGTGGCGACGGTTCCCCGGTGGATACCCGTGATCTGGGCGATCTCGGCGTGGGTGTAGTCCCAGCCCTCGTTGAGCAGGACGAGCCGGCGCTGCTGCGGGGAGAGCTTCCCGAGGGCTCGCCCGGCGTCGAGGACGGCGTCGGTGTCCTCTTCGAGGTCGGAGACCCACAGAGCCTTGTGGCCTTCAGACGTCGAGGCCGTGGTGTCGACAGGCTCGGCCGCCTTGCGGCGACCGACGTCCCTGACCCGGTTACGGATGACGGCGCACAGATAGCCGTAGAGGTCGCCGATCTCCGTCTTCTCGCTGTTGGTGAGGATGGTGACGAGGGCGTCCTGGACGATGTCCTCGGCGCCGGCGCGGGAGGAGGGCAGGCCCTCGTCCCGGAGTTCGCGCCGGGCCAGGCGCAGGAGTGCCCGGCCCTTGTCGTGGTGGACGGCGAGGAGCTGTTCGTTGAATGGGGTGGAGGTGTCAGGCACGGCCGACGCCCTTGTTCGGGGCTGTGCGGGCGGTGGGGAGAGTGGCCTGGGCGCGGATGATTTCGGCTTCGCCGTGGGCGCGGATGATTTCGGCTTCGCCGTGGGCGCGGGCGAGGTCGGCGAGGGCGTGTGCGTGGATCACCTCGGCCTCCCCCCGGGTGTGGTTGCGGTCCTGCATGATCTTGATCAGTTTGTCTGTCATGGGGACGAGGACGACCAGGACCGCGGCGATGAGGAGCTCCATTGTGTTCCTTCCGGTGGGGCTCGCGCGGCGGTTCCGTGCGAGCTGTTCACCAGGGAAGGGGTGCGGGAGCGACGTCTGCATGACACGGCCCGTGCACTTTCAGTGTGGAGCCCTGCTCCTGGGGCCCTGCGGCCGGAGGTGAGAAAGAATCTTGGATGGGGTGTCATGCAAACGCGGCGCTCACCCCCCTCACCCGGTAGGGGACTCGTGTCCGCAACCGCAAGGCCGGACTACTGACCCGAAAGGACTGCCTGTCCCGAACTCGACGCCCTCACTGGGCATGTGCGCTCCTTTCGGCCACGGTCTGTCAGCACCAACTACCAGGGCTCTCGGGCTACACCGCTGACAACCAGATGACGACTCTTCACTGAGACTCCTCGCAAACCATCAGCAGGGCCGGGGCAGGTCGTCCATCCGTTGGCTATGGCCATGCCGGTCATTGTCCCCAGCCGTTTAGGGGACACGCGGGCCGCTTCCGACGCGTTTTCCTCCCCGTCGGGCATTCCTTGGTGGAACGAAAGGGAGACATGATGCCGCTCTATCTATCGAGGTTCAGCTACACACCGGAGACGTGGGCGAGGCTGACCGTCCACCCCGAGGACCGCGCAAAGGCCGCTCAGGCGTACATCGAGTCCGTCGGCGGGGAGCTCCACGGCTTCTGGTACGCCTTCGGCACGCACGACGGCTACAACCTGTGGGAAGCCCCCGACAACGTGTCCATGGCCGCGGTTGCGCTGGCGATCAGTGGAGGGGGCGCGCTGAGCTCGTTCGAGACGACGGTTCTCCTGACCGTCGATGAAACCATGGATGCCCTGCGCAAAGCCGAACGAGTCCAGTACCGAGCGCCGGGCGCGTAGCCATCCAGGCCGATGCGCACTCCCCCGCCGGCCATCAATCACGGAGGCCCGCTGCCTGGAGTGGCGGCGGGCCTCCGGCCCTGCCGACTGCGTGTGTGCCTGCTTCGCTCCGGCGTACGAAAGGCGCGGGCAGGCCGCGCCTCTACCGCCAGAGCGTGCTCGCGCCTCCACTGTGCCTCGGGAGCCTCCGAGGCCCTGTTCTTCGAGCCCCCTTTGGCAGCCACGTGCTGGTGGGCTCGCACGATCGTGGAATCGATCGCGACCAGCCGGTCCACGTCGGCATGCGTCTGGGCCATGGCCAGGAGACGGTCGAAGGTACCGTCGGCGGCCCAACGGGCGAACCGTCCGCGGACGGTCTGCCACGGGCCGAACCGCTCGGGCAGGTCCCTCCAGGGCAGACTGGTACGGAACTTGAACACGATGCCCTCAACGACCTGCCGGTGATCGCGGGCCACCGGCCACGAGCCCGTCCCACCGGCGGCAACAACGGCGCGATCACCGCCCAAGCGGCGTCAGAGATTTCCCCATCCCTCGCCACCTGGCCAACGATCCGATGATCGGACAGACGCTCCCTAGGACCTGTCCGGCCGGTCACGGGTACCGTCCGGAGCGGACGAGGCCCCGGTGGCGGAGCGAGGGGAAGGGGAATGTGGTGGTCGAGCGATACCGCGTGGAGTGGACCTATGAGGGAAGCGCGATGGCGTCGTACGACACGTACGACCTGCCCGGCGCCGAGCAGTACCAGGCCAGGGTGGCGGAGGACCCGATCGCCAAGGACGTCCGGATCGTCGAGTACGGGCCGGAGCCATGAGCCTCTGCCTTGATCCGCCGGACACGCCCTAGCGGCCTGGAAAACGGGACACACCGACCAGGACGGTTCCAGCGAGGAAGAGCCCAGCGCCCACTGCCATGAGCGTGGGGAGGGCGTTCCCTGCCGGAGTGAAGGTGAAAACACTGGAGAAACAGCAGAGACCGCTCCCCGTCAACACCTGCCCAAGCGCATGAGGCACAGGACGCAGGACCCGGGCTCGCTCCCAGGGATGAATCCAGCCGGTGAGAAGCTCGACCACACCGCTTATCGCCACCGCCAGAGAAACCGCGATGAGCGCCCCCAGCCCCACATACTGCATCCCGCCTCCTGGCGGCCATCGTGGCACAGCCTAGAGGGTGTCCGGCCCTGATCCGCCGGGCAGGGCCTCGCCACCCGCGCCCGACGTCCGCCACGCGAACCACCCCTCGAACCCCGCCGTCAGCTCCGGGTCCCCATCCACCCGCAGCGCCCCCGCACGGCGCACCGCCCCGATCGTCGTCGTGCCCGCCACCAGACGGTGCAGCTCAGCGAGGTCCCCGCTCACCCACAGGTCCACCTCGTACCCGGGATGCACCCGGCACGCGCTGGCGTCGTCGCCGGAGGCGCGGCCGGGCAGCACCAGCCAGCCCCGCTCCGTGCCCAGCGCGAATTCGACGACCACGCGGCGCTCCGGCAGCGCCTCGGTCCGCACGTACTGGCGGAGCCGCCACACCGCCTGCCCCGCGTCGAGCTGACCGGGCTCCGGGTCGCCGAAGGACCAGCGGCGGGCCCAGTCGCCGAGCTGCCAGACGAGGGGTTCGAGCGCGGCCCCGGCGGGAGTGAGGCGGTAGGCGGGGCGGCCGGTGGGGTCGGGGGTGCGGGTGAGGAGGCCGTGGGCGCGCATGCGGCGCAGGCGGGCGGAGAGGAGGGTGCGGCTGATGCCGGGGAGCCCGCGGTGGAGGTCGTTGAAGTGCTCGGAGCCGAGCAGCAGTTCGCGCAGCACGAGCAGCGTCCAGCGGTCGCCGACAGCCTCCACGCCCGCGTTCACCGGGCAGTACTCGATCCCCCGCCGTACTCCCTGTCCCGTCCCCCGCATGCGTCGTCCCCCAGTCCCCCGGTCCAGGTTCTGTACCGGCCCGGCACGGCCGAGCATAGGACGCTCGACGGTGTGAATAACGTGAACACGTCGACCTGGGCCGCGGGCGACTACCCCGCCATGGCCCGCCTCCTCGTCCCCGCCGCCGACCGCGCTGTCGCCGCGGCCGCGCCCGGCCCCGGCACGACCGTCCTGGACGTCGGTACGGGCACGGGCAACGCCGCCCTCGCCGCCGCCCGTGCCGGCGCGACCGTCACCGCCGTCGACCCGACTCCTGAGCTCCTCGCGATCGCCGAACGCCGCGCGGCCGAGGAGGCCCTGCCCGTCACCTTCCAGGACGGCGACACCGCCTCGGGGACGTACGACCGCGTCCTCTCCGTCTTCGCCGCCATGTACGCCCCCGACCACACCAGGGCCGCCGCCACTCTCGTCCGCGCCTGCGCGCCCGGCGGGCGGATCGTGTCCGCGGCCTGGACCCCGGACGGCCTGATGGCCGCCGCCAACCGCGCGGCCGCGCCCTATCTGCCGGCCCCGCCGCCCGGCGGCCCGCCGCCGGCCCGGTGGGGCGACGAGGCGTACGTACGCGGGCTGTTCGCCGGCCACGAGGTCGCCACGACCGTCGAGCAGGTGCCCTTCGTCTTCGCGGCCCCGATGGCCGCCGCCGAGTTCTGGGTCCGCACAGCCGGCCACCTGCAGGCCGAGCGCGCCCGCCTCGAAGCCGACGGCGCCTGGCGCGCACTGCACCACGACCTGGCCGCCATCTTCGCCGGACGGGAGAGCTCCGCGACGTATCTCCTCGCGGTCATCAGCGCCTAGGTCGTTTCCTTCGGATCATCCGATCGTTGGTTGATGTCTGTCGTTGACTGATGCCCAGTGGGCGAGGATCGAGCCGTAGCTGCCGGACAGGACGCCGAAGCGGGATGGCCGTTGGCGGGATCACCGACAGGTGATCGACGCGATCGCGTTCACGGACGCCGTGGATGGACCTGCCCGAGCACTTCGGGTCGTGGAAAGGCGCCCACAACCCCCTGCGGAGATGGGCGGCCGACGGCACCTGGGAGAAGGTCTTCACCGCCCTGCCTGCCCAGGCCGATGACGAAGGCGACCTCGACTGGGTCGTCGCGGTCGACTCCACGAGCGTCCGCGCTCATCAGCACCGCCGGGGCCCGTCAAAAGGGCCCCGGCCGGCGAGCCGGAGCATCATGCCCTCGGATGCTCCCGCGGCGGCTTAACCACCAAGATCCACTTCGTCGCTGCGGCCGGAGGCCCGTGTGACAGGAGTCGCGCCGGCGTATGCCTTCATGGCTCTGGCGTCCGCGAAGCGTTCGCGGTCGTCGCCGATCTCGGCGAGAACGCGTGCTCCAGAGAGCACGGAGAGCCCTGGGAAACCGGTGATGCTCTCGGCATCCGGGTGCGCGAGGAATGCCTCTTCCGTCGCCACCGCCAACTGGGCCACGCTGACGCAAGCGGCGTCGACCTGCCGGATGAGTGCCACTGCCTGCTGTCCCAGAGCCTGTTCGACCTGCGGCAGCTGCCGCAGGGAGTCCGCGCGGAAGATTGCCCGAAATCGCTCGACCTCGGCTTCGATCCCACAACGTGGACGCTCACCGCGCTTGAGCAACGCGCGCAGCTGGCTGCGGGTGAGCTTGGCGGCGTCGGCCGGCGCGGGTGCGGCAGTCAAGATCACGCGAGCGCGCGGCGAGTCGAGTCCGGGTTTTCCAGCGCCGTGAAAGGCAGTGAGGGCGGCTGGATAGTACTCGCGCAGGCGTGACCGAAGCCCGTTGATCATCTGTTGCCGGTCTCAGATGGCGTCCTGGTGAGCGCGGGCCAGGACGGCGACGGCCTGCCCCGCTTCGCTGTCGTCGGGCAGAGGCCGGTGGGCATGCCGGTCGGTCCGGAGGATGTTGGCCAGAACCCGGGCGTCCGCTGCGTCGGACTTGGCTCGGGAGACGCTGGCGCGGTCGCGATATCGGGCCGCGGCCAATGGATTGATTGCGTAGATCTGGCGGCCGGTGGCCCGCAAGGCGGCGACGAGAAGCCCGCGGAGCGTCTCGATAGCGACCGGAAGTTCCATCAGTGCGTGGAAGCCGGCGCTGTCGTCGCTGATCCCTAGCTTTGCAACTTGGGTTCCGTCCTGGTCGACCAGGGCTATGTCGTGATGCCCTTCCGCCCAGTCAATGCCGCAGAAGATCTTGTTCAACCCTGTGCCTCCGTATGAATCTGCAGGTTGGACCTGTGCGGAGCACGCGGCGCTCTAATAGAAGTGCTCAAGGCACGCCATCTCATGAGCCGTTCGTGTCTCCAGCGACCGACAGGGACCTCGGTCTGCTGGAGAGCTCATGGCTCGCGAACTGCTGAGATGTGGCCCCTGTCGGCGGGCTGAGGACATGAAACCTGGATCCGAGCTCCTGCCGGGCAGGACCAGTCTTTGACGACAGATCAAGATCCCGGAACTACCGAAGGTCTCCGCCCGGCAGGGCGCGGGCGAGGCAGAGCCGGTCTGAACACAGGGGTCGAAGCACCAGAACGGCGGCAGTCTTCCACCTCGCATCGGGGCCCTTGCACTGCCGTGCTCGGGCTCACCGATGAGCTATTAGAACTACCGGTACTCCACCGACCACCAGGTCGTCATTGACGCGGATACCCGCCTGGTCGTTGTGGTCGGTGAGCCTTGGCCCGGCAATCGCAACGACTGCCGGGCATGGGAGGAGTCTGGCGCGAAGGCCGCCGTGGGCACGACCCGCACGATGGCCGACGGTGGCTATCCGGGCACCGGCCTCCTCATTCCCCACCGCCGCACCCCGGGCGAAGAGTTGCCGCGCTGGAAGCGCGAGCACAATCGCTCGCACAAACAGGTCCGGGCCCGCGTCGAGCACGACTTCGCCCGCATGAAGACCTGGAAGATCCTCCGCGACTGCGTCTCAAGGGCGACGGGGCCCGACACGCCATGCTCGGCATCGCCCGACTGCACAACCTCGCTCTCACGGGATAGCTTCTGCCGCATGCGAGACGTGAGAGGCCCCGGAAGACGGCTCCCCCCCTCGCAGTCTCGGAGGAGAATCAGGCGAGGCAGAACTCGTTGCCCTCGATGTCCTGCATCGTGATGCACGACTCGTTGACGCCATCGGCGCGCTGCGTCAGCACGTGTTTCGCGCCGAGCGCCATCAGCCGTGCGCATTCGGCCTCGAGTGTGGCCAGGCGCTCGTCACCCACGAGCCCTGTGCCGACCCGCACATCAAGATGCACCCGGTTCTTGACGACCTTGCCTTCGGGAACTCGCTGGAAGAGCACGCGCGGGCCCACACCCGAGGGATCAGCGCACGCGAAGTAGACCTCGTCCTCAGGCGGCAGCGAGTGGTGGTACTCCTCCCACGTGGCAAAGCCCTCCGGGACTGTCGGTACGACGTACCCCAGCACCTCGCACCAGAAGGCGGCGAGACGCGCAGGTTCAGCGCAGTCGAAGGTCACTTGGAACTGCTTGATCATTGACATCGGCGCACGATAACAGGAGCCCTGCCCATCTCCCCGGGCGGGTGGATCCACACGTTGCCGGGAGGACGGCCCCTGCCATCCGCTGCTGTGTCGTGCGGTCACAGGGTTGAACCGAGGTCGGCGCCTCTCCCAAAGGGTGGGACCCAGGATCCGACCTCAGTCGACCGCTCTCGTGCCAAAGATTCAGTTACGGGACAGCCCTTAGCCTCCCCCAGACCAGTGCATCACTCCGCCCGAATTGATCCAGAAGTCACCCCCTAGGTGTATTGACCCGCAGGGTGGTTGACGCGGTTGATGGGCGGGTGTCCGTTGAGTGCGGTGTGGCAGTGGCGGAGCCATTTGTGGGCCGTGGGCCGGGATATGCCCATCTCCGCGGCAGCATGCGCGACTGGGCGCCCGGAGCTGCTCACGTTCAACGGCACGATCATCAAGACCGGCACCGACTTCTACCGCCTCGCCGGCACCCAAGCCTGAGCCGAGGAACCCACCTAAGGGTTGTCCCGTAAAGATCTTGGAGTCGCCTCGGGCATAGCGGCCCGCCGTGCCACGTGCGACCTATCCGGTGCGGGCGAGGTTGTGCATCCGGTCGATGCCGAGCATGGCGTGGTGGACGCCGTCGCCCTTGAGGCGGTAGTCGCGGAGGATCTTCCAGGTCTTCATGCGGGCGAAGACGTGCTCGACGCGGGCTCGGACCTGCTTGTGGGACTTGTTGTGTTCCTCTTTCCAGGCCGGCAGTTCGGTCTGGCCGCGCTTGCGACGGTGTGGGATGACGAGTCCGGTGCCCGGGTAGCCGCCGTCGGCGATCGTGAGGGTCTTGCCGACGGCGGCCTTAGCGCCGGATTCCTCCCATACCTTGCAGTCGTTGCGGTTCCCGGCAAGCGGCCGGCCGACCACGACGACCAGGCGGGTGTCGGCGTCGATGACGACCTGGTGGTTGGTGGAGTACCGGTAGTTCTTCGACCGCTCGGCGATGGTGTGGTCGCGGGTGGGGACCAGGGTGCCGTCCACGATGAGCACGGTGTCCTTGGCGAACCGCTCGCGGGGCCGGAGCGCCAGCAGGGGTCCGAGGTGGTCGATGACTCGGCCGACCGTGGACTTCGAGACCCCGAACAGCGGGGCGAGCTGCCGCAACGTCAGATTGGTGCGCCAATATGCCGTGACCAGCAGAACCCTGTCCTCCAGCGGCAGACTCCACGGCCGGCCCCGGTGAACCGCATCTGCTCCATCGCGCCGCAGCGCGGTCAGCAGCTTGCCGAAGCAGCGCGGGCTCAGCCCCGCGAACTGGGCTATCCAGGACGGCTCCGACGCCGTGATCGCACTCGCCATTTCATGATCATCACTCAGGCCGGTTCCATGCCGCGACAATCCCACAGCTACGCTGATCGGGGCAGTCCACAGTGAGCAAGACCGGGGGAAACCGTGAACCGACCGCTGCTGTTCCTCGACGTGGATGGGCCACTCAACCCCTACGCAGCCAAGCCGGAGAGACGTCCCGACGGCTACACCACACTCCGAGTTCCCAGGAACGACGCCCACGAGGACGACCGGGGCCTCTCGTCCCGACGGCGCCCCCTGCGGGTCTGGCTCAACCCAGAGCACGGGCGAATCCTGCTCGAACTCGGCTTCGAGCTGTGCTGGGCCACCACATGGATGGACGACGCCAACCGGTGGATCGCACCGGTCCTCGGTCTTCCGGAACTGCCCTTCGTCGACTTCGGCGACGTCCTACTTCACGAACGCCCCGATGGAGTTCACTGGAAGACCGGACCGCTGGTGAACTACGCACACGGCCGCCCTTTCGCCTGGGTGGACGACGAGCAGAGCGATCTGGACCAGACGTACGTGACCGCCCACCACCAAGGGACCGGGCTCCTGCACCACGTCAACCCACGGATCGGCCTACGAGAGAACGACTTCCGCACGCTCGCCGACTTCGCCCGGTCCCTGAGCACTTCACGAACCACCAGCTGAGCACCCACCAGCTCTTCAGACTGCTCCGCACCCGGATCCAAGATCTTTGCGGGACAGCCCTTAGAAGCCGTATCTCAACCGAACGCGATCGCTTGATTTTCGCTGGTCAGGCATGGTCTAGCTCAGCGTGAGGGATGCATGCGGCGTTTTGTTTTGGCTTCGTGATCGAGGGGTGCGCGATGGCGTCGGTGCTGGGAATGCTGGAGGAGCGGGAGACAGCGGCCCGAGTGCGGGTGGAGGGACTGCCGGAGGAAGCCGCCCGGCTGGCTGGGGTGCTGGAGGCCGCAGAGATCGAGCTGGACCGGCGGGTGATCGCGCGGGAGGAGCTGATGGAGGCCCTGGCGGCCTCGGCTGCCGAGACCACTGCCGTGACCGAGGCCGCGGCGGAATCCGCGCCCGCGCCGGTGCCGGGCTCGATCGTGCCGCCTTGGCATGAAGGACTGCCGGTGACGGTGCTAGCGCCGGACTACCAGGGGATTCTGGGCGTGCTGGAGGAGCGGCAGTCCGCGGGCCAGCAGCCGCTGAAGGCCAGGGAGATCACGGCTCGGCTGGGCTTGGAGACATCGTCGGCGAAGGTCGAGGGGGTGCGCTCGAAAGCCCGGCGGCTGGCCGAGCGCGGGTGGCTCCTGCTCGAGGCGTCCGGGGCATTCAGTGCCGGCCGGCGGCCCGTGGCCGTGCCAGACGCCGGCTCATCCGCGTGACCATCGACCAATGGATCATCGCCTCGCTGCTGGCCGGCAACGTCTCGTAGTCCCGGGCCAGCCGACGTGAATGCATCAGCCACGCGAACGTGCGCTCTGCCACCCACCGCCTGGGCAGCACCACGAAGCCCGTCATGTCGTCGGTGCGTCTGACGATCTCCAGGGTCAGGGCGAGTTTCTCCCGTGCCCAGTCGACCAGGCCACCGGTGTAGCCGCCGTCAGCCCAGACCAGGGTGATGTCGCGGTGCAGGCGCCGCAGCCGCCTCAGCAGGCCCGTTGCGGCGTCCCGGTCGCCGATGTTCGCGGCGGTCACCGCGACGACCAGGAGCAGGCCGAGTGTGTCGGTCACGAGGTGCCGTTTGCGCCCGGGCACCTTCTTCCCGCCGTCGTAGCCACGTGAGGCGGCCGGCACCGTCGCGGCGGCCCGCACCGACTGCGCGTCGATGATCCCCGCCGTGGGGGAGGCCTCACGGCCCTCGCGTTCACGCACCCTCCCGCGCAGCCGGTCGTGGAACTCGGTGATCAGCCCGTGCTCACGCCAGCGGCGGAAGAAGGCATAGCCCCGGCCCCAGGCGGGGAAATCCGCGGGCATCGCCCGCCACGAGATCCCGCCCGCGACCAGGTAGCGGATCGCGTCCAGCAGCTGGCGGTGGCAGTAGCCCTCAGGCCGCCCGCCCCTGCCCTGAAGCCAGGTCGGCACCGGCAGCAACGGCCGGACAGCCGCCCACTCCGCGTCCGTCATGTCCGACGGATAGCGGCGCACCCGGTCCGGATGGTCGGCCGCGTTGCCGTACACGTGCGCGAGGCAATCGCACGACACGGCGGGCAAGTTGAAGTGAAGGGGCTCGGGCACGTACAACAACGACAACAGGGCCTCCGGAACCGCTCGGATGGGATCGCACCCCCGAGCTACCAGGAAGCCCTGCCTTCATGCACGCACGGCCGGAAGACCACCCGACCAGGAACTCTGTTCGACCGGGCGGTGCGGCGGCTCCACGAGGAGGACCAGCCGGCCCTGGTCGTGGACGTACGCGCCGGGGCCGACGGACGCCACGGGGTGTGCGCCGACGCGCGTACGCCCTCGGCACCGCCGCTGGTCGCGTACTGCTCGGCTCCGCGCGGGCGCGCTGCCCGCTACTGCGCCCAGTCGAAGACGCCCGACTCCAGGTCGATCTGGGCGTTGCCACCGCCGAAGTTGACCCCGCCGACGCCGTCCTCCAGCTCGAAGACGTACGGCGTCAGCCCCTCCGGCAACGTCTGGCAGGGCATCACCGTTCCGCCGAGGTGCGAGATGCCCTCGACGGACGACCAGAACGCATCGAGATCCTTGTCGTCCGAGGACCAGGCCTCCACATAGCCGCCCTCGCCGTCCTCCGCCGGGGCGATGCCGGTGTTCGGGTCGCCGGTGCGCTCCCCGATCCAGACCGTGATTTCGGGGGCGCTGTCGTCCCAGGCGTTCTGGCCGCGGCTGTACTTGTCGCCGAGGCCGTCCGGCCGGATGTCGGCGGGGGGATCCATGCGGGGCGCGGCGAACTCCGCGGCGGTGAGCCAGATGAGCGCGTGCGCGCCGCCGATCACGTCCTCCAGGTCCTGCTGCCGGGGGTGGCGGGCTGCGGCCGTCGCGGCCACCGCGGCGAGGAACGGATCGGCGGCCTGCTCCGGGGTGGGCACGGTGCCCGCCAGCAGCTCGTCCACGCCCTCGATGTCGTCGGCGACGTGGTCGTCGGCGTGGAAGAAGGAGACGGCTACCAGGTCCTGGCCCTTGCGCCGGTAGTCCTCCGGCAGTTCGAGGGTGATGACATGGGTCATCGGCAGTCCCGTGACAGGGCTCCGGGGCCAGGAGGCCGTTCCGATGCCGGGCGCACGACCGCCGCACCACCCGGCGACGCGGGCCCCGGGCAGATCGATCTCGACGGGCTTGCCGGGCCGGACCGACAGCGCGTCCACGGACTCTCCGAACCCCAGGTCGTATGCCTTCACTGTGTTCCTCGTTCATTCCGTTCGACTGCGACGGTGCTCAACCTACGCGAGGCCTCCGACAGTCCCCGTCCCCGTCGTTCCCGCTCGGTCCGCCCGGGCACCCGAACCAGTCTGCTCGTACACCAGCCGCCCACTCCGCGTCCGTCATGTCCGACGGATAGCGGCGCACCCGGGCCGGATGATCGGCCGCGTTGCCGCACACGTGCGCTTGGAAGATCACCCGACCAGGAACTCTGTTCGACTTGCACGTTCCAAGATCGATTGAGATACGGCTTCTTAGGCTTGCTGACCGCCCCGCCGGCCGGTCAGAGGATGCCGGATTACTGGCCCGACCTGGTCCAGAACTGCCGCGGCGCGAACCCCTCGCGCCGCAGCCAGTGCTCGGTATAGACGATCCGCTCTGCCTCGTGCACGACGAGAGGCCCTGTCGGCGGTTCGTCGATGGAGAACGACCGCTCGACATGGTCGAACTGCGAAGTCGAGGTGGAAGTACCGCACTGGCGTCGCGAGTGGCCCCTCTGGGCCCGCCGTCGCGAGCACGCACATGTTCTGCGACGACAGCAGGTTGAGTATTCGCTCTTCCAGACGCCCTCGGTCGAGGCGCTTCTTCGGGGACGGTCCGGCCAGCCACTCGTTGGTCACAGGCATGATCGAGTACCCCACGCCGCGACCCTTGGTTCTCCGGAGCCGGGGCAGCCACGACCGTCGGCAGCGCCGTCAAAAGTCGGTTCTGGCACAGATCTTGGGAGTCGTCTCAGAGCGTTACTTCGGTGTTCGGTTGCAACGAGTCCGGCTCGTGCGAGACGGCGTACGCCTTGGCGCCTGACAGCCGGAAGTGGCGCTCCCTCAGGTGTATTCCTTTCGCGGCTTTGGTCGGCTGTGGACGGTGATGGTGCTGGTCATGCAGATCAATGCACCGCTCTGGGACTCGCTGGTGTTCTACGGGATCGACGATGTGGAGGTCGAGGCGGTTACGGCCGCGTTCGGCACGGTCGAGGTATTGGCGCGAGGTCACGCAGGCGGCGCTTCATGTCCGGACTGCGGCCGCTTCTCGGGCCGAGTCCACGACCGTTACCAGCGCCGACTGAGAGACCTTCCTCTGGCCGACCAGGGCTTTGTGATCCGGCTGACGGTCCGACGCTTCATCTGCGAGTCGACGGACTGCCCACGCCGGACCTTCGCCGAGCCGTTCT
The DNA here is from genome assembly GCF_044456565.1 of Streptomyces sp. NPDC050842. Taxonomy (NCBI): domain Bacteria; kingdom Bacillati; phylum Actinomycetota; class Actinomycetes; order Kitasatosporales; family Streptomycetaceae; genus Streptomyces; species Streptomyces sp. NPDC050842. Next base: position 57,815 of record NZ_JBITGA010000018.1, read on the forward strand.
CTCGGCTGGCTGTTCCGCACGCGCGGTTCACCACACGGCTCTGCGCAGTTCAGTACTCAGCGGGTGCTGGGAATGGACGACTTCGCGATCCGTCGCGGTCCGACCTACTCCACCGTGCTGACCAGCGTCGAAGACCGTCGCGTGGTCGATGTGCTCCCGACGCGGGAAGCCGGGCCGCAGGCCGCCTGGCTGGATCGCTACTCCGCCGTGGAGATCATCTGCCGGGACGGGACGTGCCGGCGCCTACGCCGAGGGCGCCCGACGCGGCGCCCCCGACGCTCTGCAGGTCACCGACCGCTTTCACCTGTGGCAGGGCCTGGGCCAGGCCGTGGAGACCTGCGTCGCCGCCCACCGCGACTGCCTGCGCACCCCGACGCCCTACGGCACGCTGCCTCAGAACACCCCACTGGCTTCCGAACGGCCGCAGAACGACGCAGATCCCGTCGGTCGGCGGGCCGAGCGCAAGACGGCAGCACACGCCCAGGGCCACTCACGCCGGGCGACCGCCCGGCACCGGGGTTGGGGCCTCAACACCGTCCTCCGGTATGTGAACGCCACACGCTGGCAGGACACCATCCGCGAAAACCAGCCCCGTGCCACAGGCCCGACCCCTACAAGCCCTACCCCGAACGACGATTCTCAGAGGGATGCACCAGCGTCACCCACCTCCACGGCGAGCTGGTCGCCGAGCAAGCTCCCGTCACCTACGTCATGGTCCGCGCCCACATCGCCACCTTGCGCGAGGCTCCATCCGCAGCACCGCCGCGACCCACCGACGGTGCGGCAAGTGATCGGCTGGCTCACCCGCCACCCCACCGCCCAGCACGAGGAGGACCGCGTCAGGCTGAAGGTCGTCCGGACGCGCTGTCCCGAACTGGACACGGCCGCCGGACACGTCCGAGACTGCGGTGAGATCCTCTCAGGCCGCCTCGGTGCCACGCTCCCTTCCTGGAGCGACGCCGTCGACGCCAGCCAGCTGCCCCGGCTCACCGGATTCTCCCTCCACCTGCTCCGAGACCTGGACGCCGTGACTGCCGGCCTCACCCTGGACTGGAACTCGGGCAGCATCGAAGGCGCCGTGAACCGCATCAAAAAGATCAAGAGGCAGCTTTATGGCCGAGCCGGCTTCCACCTGCTCCGAAAGATGATCCTGCTGCAGTAGCCCGGAAGCAGGCTCTTGCTGATGCGGGTTCGGCGGGCTAGAACTTCGTGTGATCACCTTTGTGTGTGCCGCCTGCGCTCGCCCTCTGACCAGGACTGTGCAGATGTCCGAGACGCTGGTCAGGCCCGAGTTCGACGGACGGGTCGGACCCGACGGGTACCGCCGGGCCCCGGCCACCATGAACCAGGGGTTCTATGCTCTGGAGCCCGAGCCATGGGGCGCCCCGTTTCTTCCCACGGACGAATGCATCGCAGTGTTTCCCGGAGGTCCGGCTGTTGCCGATCCCGACGGACACGGGTTCCTCACGTCCGCAGGCCCCCGGAATACGATCGTTCTCCATCCCAACGACGCGCCGGACCTGTTGCGCGACCTTGATGGGGACCACGGAGGCTGCTGCGGGCTGCATGGCCAGGGTGGGCTGAATCGACTGTGCCCGTGCGGCGCTGCAGTGGGAACAGAGATCAGCGAGTGCTACACCGCGTACGAACTCCACCTCGACCCAGTACGGGTCGACGCACGAGACGTCACCATCGCCTGATCGTCGGAGTTCGTGGGACAGGTCAGCAGCTAGACGGATCCGAGGCTCAGCCCCTCCCGCATCCTCGAACACCGCGATGACTCTCCGCGCCGGCTCCCCAAGATCTGTGCCTGCCAGAACCCAGTTCTGACCTACGTAGCCATCCACCCGACCACATCGTCGGCCCCGTCCGGCGCATTCGCCGGACGGGTCGTGCCGAGCGGCCTGCCCGGCCCCACGAGCGGCCCGAGACTCACCCGTGACCTGCGGAAAGTTCCACGACGGGGATACGGCAGGTTTCGTCGCCGCGCACACAGGATCGTCACCGAACCGACATACCAAGCGGTCGGAAACCCTCTTACGCAGGGGCCATACCCATGAGTAACGTACGCGGGACCATCAGCGCCACCCGCCCGTTCCCCGGGGCGGCAAGGAGCAAGATCGATGTCGTACCACCAGCCTTTCCCCGGCCCACCGCCCGTACCGCAGCACCGGAATGCCGGGCGGCACCGCCAAGAGGCGGCGTCGCAGTCCTGGGAGGGTGGATCGCCGTCCTGGGACACCGATCCACAGGCAGCCTGGGACTCGTCCCCGCGAGCGTGGGACTCCTCGCCGCAGGGCTGGGACTCCGCGCAGCAGCCCTGGGACGCGTCCCCGCAGCCGCAACCGCCCGCCGCCAGCGACGATCGTGATGATCTGCGTCGGCTCGGATCGGCCTACCGCAGGCTCCGCCGCGTCGCCACCTTCACCGCGCTCGGCTACTTCGTCATCTTCCTATTCCTGTCCGGCTACGCCCCCTCGATGATGACCAGCAGCATCACCGGTGGTCTCACCATCGGACTGGTTCTGGGGCTCCTCCAGCTGCCCGTGGCACTGGCGGCGATCGTGCTGTACGAGCGGATCGCGCGCAATCGCGTCGACCCGCTCGCCGCGGCGATCCGCGAACGCGCTGAGCAGGCGGCCGCGGCAGCCGCGCCCCGGCCAGAACGCCAGAGCCGCTCCGGACGTCCCGTATGGCAGCAGCCCACCGGAGGTGCGCGCGCATGACCAGCTTCAGCTCCGGGGCCCAGACCATGTCGCTGATGGCGTTCATCGCGGTCATCACTGTCACGCTGCTGCTGTGCGTGATGACCGGCCCCGATCGTGACGACCTGGGCGAGTTCTACACCGGCTACCGCTCGCTCTCCCCCGTGCAGAGCGGCCTCGCGATCGCCGGCGACTACATCTCCGCCGGCACCGTGCTCGGCACCATCGGCATCATCGCGCTCGTCGGCTACGACGGCGTCACGCTCGCCCTGAGCACCGTGCTCTCGCTGGTCCTGATGATGTTCCTGCTCGCCGAACCGCTGCGTAACGCCGGCCGGTTCACGATCGGCGACGTCTTCACCCGGCGTCTCCCCGGCCCCGCCGTGCGGATCACCACGGCCGCGGTCACCCTGACCGCACTGCTGCCGCTGGTGATCTTCCAGCTCGCGGGCGCCGGCGATCTCCTCTCCGTCATCCTCGGCTTCGACGCCGACGGCTTCAAGACGGGAGCGATCGTGTTCCTGGGCCTGCTGATGATCGCGTACGCGGCGATCGGAGGCATGAAGGGCACCGCCTTCATCCAGATCGTCAAGACCGTCGTCCTGCTCGGCGCGTCCCTCGCGATCGCCGCGCTCATCCTCAACCGCTTCGACTTCAGCCTGCCCTCCCTGCTGGACGCCGCCAAGCGCGGCAGCGGGGCGGGAGACGCCTATACCGCCTCCGGTCTGCAGTTCGGCGGCAACGAACTCGACATGATCAGCACTCAGTTGACGGTCGTGCTCGGCGCCGCGGTGCTGCCGCAGATCACCATGCGCATGTTCACCGCGCGCAGCGCGGCAGCAGTGCGGCGCTCGATGTCCTGGGCCGTGTCGACCGTCGTCGTGACCTGTCTGCTGATCGCCGTCATCGGCTTCGGCGCGGCGGCGATCGTCGGCCACCAGGGGATCGTCGCCGGCGACCCGCAGGGCAAGACAGCGTTCCTCATGGTCAGCCAGGCCGTCATGGGCACGGACCAGACGACCGTCGAGACACTGCTGTTCGCGGCCGTGGCGACAGCCATCTTCCTCACCCTGCTGGCCTCGGTCGCCGGGATCACCCTCGCCTGCGCCAACACCCTGGCGCACGACCTCATCACGCACGGGCTGCGCCGCAAGGCGCAACTGAAGGACTCCGCAGAGATGGCCATCGCCCGGACCGCCGCGGCGGGCGTCGGGCTCGTGGCGATCGCGATCGCCGCCGGTGCACGGCATCTGAACCTTCAGGCACTGCTCACCCTGTCGTTCTGCATCGGCGCGTCCGCGGTCGCACCGGCCCTCATCTACAGCCTCTTCTGGCGCCGCTACTCCCGTACGGGACTGCTCTGCACCCTCATCGTGGGCAGCGCCTCCGCGTTCATCCTCATGACAGGCAGCAACCTGGTGTCCGGATCGCCCCAGGCGATCTTCCCGGACCAGGACTTCAACTGGTTCCCGTTCACCACGTCGGGCATCCTCTCGGCCCCGCTGGGCTTCCTCGCGGGCTGGCTCGGCACGGTGCTCTATGAACGCGACCCGGCCGACCAGCGCATGCGGTACGAAGCGGTGGAGGAGACGATCCTGGCCGGCACACCCGCGGCGAACAGCGTCTCCGCGTCCTGACGCGCACGCCCCGACGAAAGGGCGCCCGGCCGGAAGTTCCAGGCCGGGCGCTCGTCGGACGCCTGGAAGGGCTCGCACCCGGCATCCGCTCGGAAGCCGAGCGCTGGACCGTGTCCTGCGCGACGGCGGCCCCCGCAGTCTCCCGCGACGGGAGGGCACGGTCTGTCTGTCTCAACCAGGTCCGTCCGGCGTTGCTGAAGTGATCGAACCGTTACGACCACCTGCGGGAGGTGACTCGCGCCGACGTCCTCGCCCACATGAAATCCGTGGAGGGCCGCCATCGACGTGATCAGCTTGTCGCCCTGCGGTCCCTGTTCACCTGGGCCAAACGGCACGGGTTGATCTTCCGCAACCCCACCAGCCGGATCAAGGTCGGGCAGAACGAGTACGGCGTGTGCAACCGCTCCTCCCCGAACAAGTGGATCGCTCCGTCGCGGCTGCGACCACCCCTGCGGCGGCTCGTCCTCGTGCTCGCGGCGGTCCACGCCGCCCGAGTCGCCCAGATCGCCACCCTCATGCTCGACGACGTCGATCTCGGCAACCGTCGGCTGACAATCGCCGGACGCGCCCGGCCTCCCGACGACCTCACCCTGAAGCTTCTGGCGGACTGGCTGGACTAACGGCGGCGCCGGTAGCCGGCACGGCAAACCTCCACCTGCTGATCAACAACCAGACCGCCAACACGACCAGCCGAGCCGGCAACCACTGGATCAGCGCTCCGATGCGAGGACAGGATGCGACGCTGGAGCAGCTCCGCGTCGACCGACAACTCGAAGCGGCCAAGACCCACGGGCCCGACCCACTCCATCTCGCGGAGGTTCTCGGGCTCGCCGCGAAGACCGCGATGCGCTACGCGGACTCCGCGCGAGCCCTGCTGGAACAGGCCCCTGAACAGCACCTTCGATGAAATCTGCTCGACCGGGACGCACCGTGAAGGGAATCATGGACGAGTGACGTCGACCGAAGCAGCAATCGCTCTACAGGACCATGCCGCCCTCTGGAGCATGGGGGAAATCCGCGCGAGCGAGGTCGTCAACGCCGCCTGTGATGCGCTCGTCGCCGGACTCGACACCACCGGGCTTCGGATCCTCGCCGCCTGCACGCGCGCCGAGGCGGACTACGACGTCCACGACCTGCTTCCCGCAGCCCTCGCCGAACTCGGCCTCACCTTCTATCCGGTCGCCAGCGAGGCCGGCCAGGAAGCCGCCGCCCGAGCCCTCGCACGCCACATGCTCGCCGGCGAGCTCACGCCTCGGGAGTTCACTTTCCGGATTCATCAGCGCTACGGACATGAGCTGCTCCTGACCGAGCGGCTCGCCGAACTCGACGACGAGTACGACGTCCTCGAATACGGCGACAGAACCGTGGCCCAGGTCGATGCCGAAGTCACGGCCGAAGCCCGCCGCCTCGCAACCCACCCCACGGTTCCTGCCGAACCCACGGACACGCCCAGCTGATGCACACGGACCGACCCGCGAGTCCCCACTGAACGGACTTCGGTTTCCCTGAACCCGCGCGCCTCCCGGAGGCTTTGGAACATCGGTACAGAGCGGTTATCGGTGAGATTGATCTTGACGCGAAGGGGCACAGCCCGCCGGCCCTCGGTCAGGAATCCCCGTCCCACACGACGGCCACTCCGAACCAAGATCCACTTTCCTGCAGCGCTCAGGCGGCTGCCGGCCGCTCGCGCAGCAGCAGTCCCGCGGTCACGGCGACCGTCGCGGCAGCCAGTCCGTGGACGCCGTACGCGGTCGCCGCCGGACCGCCTGCGTTCAGCACGATCAGCATGTCGCCGGCCGGGACGACGGCCATGGCCGCCATCGCCAGCCCGAGCGCCTTGCGCTGCCCGGCCAGCAGGAGCGCGAGTATCACCAGTCCGAAGCCGATGTCGCGCATGCCCTTGACCGCCAAAAAGCCCTTCCCCTGGTCCTGTGGCCAGGTCGGCAGCCCGAACCCTTCGGCCGTCGCCTGCGGTGCGAGCAGGTAGCTGATCCCGGTGTAGAGGAGGAACAGGCCGCCGAGGACGGCGAGGACGGTGGCGACGTGCTTCATGGTCATGGCGGGTCTCCTGAGGGTGTCGTACGGCGGAGCAGGACGGAACGGGTCGACGGCGGGCGTCGGATCGCCTCGCGAGGCATCGCAGCCGCATCACTGACAGCGGGGAGCCGGCTGAGACTTCGTCTGTTGCCCCGGGCGTCTCGGCGTTGTCCCGAGCAACGTCGTGATGGCTGGGGCCGCTGTTGCTCTCCGGTTTCGGCGATGCCGCCGATGTCGTGGCCGGGCCGGCGGTCGGCTGCGCAGCAGGGGTCGGCCGCCGGCGTTGGAGGCTTCCGGCGGGCGATGCCGGTGGGCCCGGACGGCGGCGCACTCGGCGCCGGGCTGGTCAGGGGCAGATGATGTAGCGGCCGCGGAGGCCGCCCTTGGCGGTGGCCCGGTGGGCTTCGGCGGCCTGGTCCAGCGAGACGACCGCGTAGACGCGGGCCGAAAGTTCGCCCGAGGCGGTGCGGATGAGGAGGTCGGCCAGTCGTGCGCTGTCGAAAGTGGTGACCACGGAGCCGACCGAGATCCCGCGCTCGGCGGCCGGTTCGAGGCCTGGCCGCAGCCCGACGTAGGTTCCGCCGTCGCGGACCAGCTCGAGCGCTGCTCCATTCAGCTGGGCGGGGTCGACGACTGCGTCCCATTCCGGCTCGGCGTGCGTGGTGAAGTCGGCGCCGAGGCCGCGGACGAACTCCTCGTCGCCAGCGCGGGCGAGCCCGGTCACCTGCCAGCCGCGTTCCCGGGCGAGGACGGCGACGTTCGCTCCGACCGCCCCCGCGGCGCCGGTCACCAGCAGCCGGGCGGCCCTGGCGGGCGCGTCGCCGAGCAAGTCGACGACCTGCGCAGCGGCCAGCCCGTTGAGGGGGACCGTGGTCGCGGCCAGCATGTCCAGCTCGTCGGGGACCGGGGCGACGTCGGCCGCTGCGACCACGATCTGCTCGGCGTAGGTGCCGTAGTCGCGGTCGAAGCCGACCACCAGGCCGGCCACCCTGGTGCCGACGGCCAGGTCGACGCCCGGCCCGGACGCGTCCACGACGCCGGCGAACTCCCAGCCCAGGCCCGTGTGCTCGGGCTGATCGACCAGCCCTATCGAGTGGAAGAAGCCCGCCGCGACGCCGAGATCGGTGGGGTTGACCGTCGCAGCGGCGATGGCGACTCGGATCTGGCCGGGGCCAGGATCGACGACTGGCACCTCGATGACCTCGATCGAATCGGGCCCGCTCGGGACGCGGACGACGGCGGTGCGGAAAGTGGGGGTGCCCATGACTTTGTTCCTCTGCGGTGGGGTGATCGTTTCCGTGCTCCATGCTCGCTTTGTGGATTCCGCAGCGGAAGAAGGCACTTGAAGGTGCGTAAGCTGCCTCCAGGTACGGAAGGGGCGATCGATGTCAACGCAGACGGCAGCTCAGCAGCGGGCCGAGGCGAAAGCGAGCTACAACGCGTTCATGGACGGTTGCCCCAGCCGCCAGTTGCTCGACCGCATCTCCGACAAGTGGGTCGCGTTGATCCTCGCGGCGCTCGGCTGCGACGGCCCGCACCGGCCCGGGGTCGACCACGAAGGCGGGCCCCGGGCGATGCGCTATTCCGAACTGTCCCGCCGGCTCGCGGGCGCCAGCCAGAAGATGCTTACCCAGACCCTGCGCTCCCTGGAAGTCGACGGCCTGGTCACCCGTACGGTCACGCCCACCGTGCCCGTCACCGTCACCTACGAACTGACCGACCTCGGTTTGTCCCTGAACCACGTCATGGCCGGACTCAAGGACTGGGCCGAAACGCACATGACCGACGTACTCGCCCACCGCGAGGAACACCACCGCACGACAGCCGAACAATGAGCTTGCCGATTGAACCTGCAGTGATGGTCTGCGTGGGAATGACATGCCTCTTCGTCACTCGCGCCACACGTTGTGCGCGGCTGGGAATGCAGCCACCCTCAGGACGGCTTTCTGGAGGAGACCGTGCGGCCTCTCGTCCACACGGCCGTCCGAGACTCGGGCAAGCGCGTCAGCGTCCACCTGGCCGACCAGGACGGCATGACCCTCGTCGTCGTCCTCAGCCACACCGAGCCTGAGGCCGAGCCCGACCAGACCGTGCTGACGGACACCGCCGTCGAGCACGAGCGGCCTCGACCGGCTGACCCGCGCGCTGCGGCCGGCGGGGGCGGCCCCGGAGGCGTAACCGGCCTCAGAGGTCGTGCGCCGTACCGCCCTGATGAGAAGCCGAGCCCCTTCGGGTGACGGGACAGGCACCCCTCCCGGCCCCGACAGGCGCGGAGTACGCTGCCGCGCCCGGCGTTGCCGCATCGAGCTGGTCCAGGATCTCGTCGGCGAGCAGATCCTGCGGGCCCTTGAGCGCATCGGCGGCCGCCCGGTCCGAAGGAAAGACCAACTCGGCCGCGATGTTGTCCTGCACGATCCGGGCGAGGTTGTCCAGGGCCACGAAGACCGGGTCCGAGAGCGGCTCGGCGGCCGGCAGGTCGATCAGATGGGTGGCCACCTTCGCCGGGTTCATGCACGGCCTGATGATGATCGAGTTCTGGTTCAGTTCGGACGTGGCCCACTGGGACAGCACGACCGTGTACAGGTCCTGCCACTCCTCCTCACCGATCCGGGCCCGCCACTTCCGCAGGACGCCCTGCACACCCGCGATCTGGGCCTCTGCCGCGTACCTCATGTTGGTGCGAATGCCCGCGTACACGCTGGAGGAGAAGTCCTCGAACGACCTGATGTCGAAGGACCGGGCCGCGGTGGAGACCTCGATGAACGAGAGTGCGCCGTCGAGCACCCGCGCGCACGAGACCACCATCTCCGACGGAATGCCGGCCTGGTCGAGCTGCCGCCGGGCGGCGGCCAGGGTGTCGGCGTACTGCCGGAGCGGTGTGATCCAGTCGGTGGTCGCCGTGTCCTTGAACGCGACCATGGCGAGGTCGTGCGCATCGATGCGGTCCGCGCCGGGGACGTTCGGAACCCTGTCGCTCAGGTGGGGCGCGATGATCGAGAAGACCCCGAGCGGCACATGGCTGACGGACTTCGCCAGCTCGAACACCTCCCCGACGGGATGCAGCGACTCCTGCGTGCCGTCGTGGACGAGGGTGAACCTTCCGCCCCTGGCGTCGTTCTGGACCACGAGGACGGGACTGAGCTGCGCGATCAGATCCGACTTGAGCGCGGCGTAGTGCGACCGCATACCGTTGTTGACCGCCACGATCGCGTCGCGGGCCCGACCGCGCCGAACGGCCGGGTCGCCGGCGGGTGCCCCGCTCCCGTCCTCGGCCGCCGCAGGTGAGGCCGCGAGGCCCGCCATGACACCGGCCGCGGTGGTACGGCCGAGGAAGCTTCTGCGCGTGGTCATTCTCCGCCTTCCGTAAGGGCCCACTCGCCGGGCGAGGGGCGGGGAACACGAAGTGGACGGCGCGCCGCCGGTCTTCCGCTTGGGGAAGACACCGACGCGCCGGTGTTCCCGGCAGACGGACAACGATTGCGAGCACCCGCGCGCACCGGGTGGTCGCGTAGCGGGTGGTGCGGTGGCCCCGGACGGGTGGCGATGCGGCGCCACTGCTTCAGGCGATTGAAGCAGCGTTCGAAGACGTTGCGGTGCTTGCATGCCTCGCGGTCGAAGGCCGGCGGGCGGCCTCCGTGCCTCCCCCGCCGGGCCCGGTCGCGGACCTGGTCGGCCCGCTCGGGAATGCTGTGGGCGATGCCCCCGCGGCAGAGCCAGGTGCGGATTGCTTTCGAGCTGTAGCCCTTGTCGCCCAGGACGTGCGCCGGTCGGCCCCGGGGCCGCCCAGGTCCGATGCGGGGCGCCCGGATCGCTTCCATCACGGTGGCGAACTGGGTGCAGTCGTCGGTGTTCCCGCCCTTCACGACGAAGGCGAGCGGTCGTCCGGACCCGTCGCAGGCCAGGCCGATCTTGCTGGTCAGACCGCCTCGGGACCAGCCGAGGGCCCGGGTCGCGGAGCCCCTTTCTCGGGCTCCGGCCGCGTGCTGGTGGGCCCGGACGAACTCCCCCTCGGCAGCGGACAGTTCATGTGCTGGCGACGTATCACGATCCCGCGATCCACCACCCGAGATCATTTGAGGACATTGCCTATGGCCAGTCTTCTGGCTACCTCTGCGGCCCTGGTGAGGCGTCACGGGTGCGACCGAGCCTCAACCTGCCGTCAAAAGCGCGGTGTTACTTGCGTGGGTGGCGACTGGGGACGCCACTATCTCTGACGGATCATCAGCCTCACCGGTATGATGGTGGCCACGTGCTCCCCGGGGGAAGGGCAGCTCATTGAGTGAGAACGCCGGTAGCGGAACGGCTTCTGAGCAGGCACCGCAGCGAAGCGGTCAAGCTCCGTCTTGGGCCTGGTGGGTCATCGGCATCCTGGTCCCGGTGCTAGGGATCGTCGCTACGGTCTGGGCGGCTTCCGGTCGTGCCGATAAGGCCGCTCCGCCGCCGGCCTCTGCCACCTCCAGCACCGCGGAGGCGTCTTCGCCTGCACCTACGGAGGAAGCACCGTCGACACCCGCGACGACGGAACAGACACCGACAGCAACCGCGTCAGACGAACCCAGCCCGACCGGGGCCCCGCAGGAAGCCGAAACGGGCCCCAGAAGGTCTTCCTGAACACGTTGGACGCTGTGGACGGTGGCCACTTCTGGGCTACTCACGTGACCCTACGAGGCAAGACGTATCCCGACTCGCTGTCGTCGGACTCGCACTGCCCACCTCGCGGGTCGATCGAGTACAACCTGGGTACGCAGTGGAGCACGTTCACCTTCACCGCAGGCATGGACGACAACTCGGCTGCGACGAGTGGCACGCTGACCATCTCCGCAGACGACGAAACTCTATGGACGGGAACCGTCACCCTGGGCCGGCCCCGTGACTTGACGCTGTCCGTCAAGGACAAGGTGCGCATGACGATCGCCTACACGCACGATGAAGGGTGCGAAGCCTCGGATTCCTGGGTCGCTCTCGGTGACGCCACCCTGGTTCGGTGAGCAGGGCTGCGCTTCGCGGCTGGGGGGGTAATCCGAAGGGAGACCGGCTCGGGTCTGTCCGGCGGATCTTGTGGTTTGAGTGATCGGTTCGTCGACGTTCACCCGTCGGCTGCACTGTCAGATCCGTTCGCTAAGGTCTGCGGCCATGACTGAGAGCACAACCGAAGCTTGGCCGGAACCTCCACTCGCCGGTACCGAGGCAGCAGCCGTCCTCGGCGCCCTCGAACGGCAGCGGGCTACCCTGGCGTGGAAGTGCTCCGGCCTGGACGCCTCCGGCCTTCGCGCCACACTGGGCGCGTCCACCATCACCCTGGGCGGCCTCCTCAAGCACCTGGCACACGTAGAAGACAGTCACTTCGCCCGGCTGTGGCTCGGCTCCCCCGTCGGTGCTCCCTGGGACGCCGTCGACTGGGACAGCACTCCCGACTGGGACTACCGCTCCGCTGCGGAGGACACCCCCGAGCAACTGCTCGCTCTCTGGCAGGAATCAGTCGCCCGCTCCCGTGCCATCGTTGACGAGGCGCTCAGCACGGGCGGGCTGGACCAAATCGGCGCCTACACCACCCGTAGCGGCGAACGCCCCAACCTCCGCCGTATCCTCCTTGACCTCATCGAGGAGTACGCCCGCCACGCCGGTCACGCCGACCTCATCCGTGAATCCGTCGACGGGCTCACGGGCGAGGACCCGCCGAGGTGAACCGGCGGGATGGACGGCCGACAGTCACATGATCCGCCGGACAGTTCCTAGTACTGCAACGGTCTATGTTGTGACGGTTGGGCAGTTTCTGGTGGTGTGTGGCCGCGTCGTTTGTAGTGGCTGATGCGGGCTTGGTGTTGT
>NZ_JBITGA010000019.1:0-48841 GCF_044456565.1 Streptomyces sp. NPDC050842
CCCGCCCACGACCGGGCATCAACAAGAACCCCACCCATGAACAATCCAACGACCGACCTGTCCAACCGTCACAGCAAAGACCGTTGCAGTACTAGCGACACACGGTGGCGATCAGCCGAGCAGCTGCGCCTGGAGGGCGACGGTCTGCTGGAAGGGCACGGCGAGCGCCTCGCCCTTACGGGTCTGGGTGACCAGCCCGAGGGTGTCGCCGGCCTGGATGTACGCCCACCGGGTCTGCTCGGGTCCGTACGGCTTCCGCTCGTCGAAGGCGTACAGGGAGAGGAAGGGCACCCGGACGTCCTTCAGGACGGTGTCCGCCGTCTCGCCGTCGACGCCGGCCGGGAGCCTGCTGCCGCGTACGCCCGTGTCCAGGACGTCGTCCTTGAACGCCTCCGCGAACGCGACCGAGGTGAACCGCATCAGGTACACCCGGGTGGTCGTGCCGTCCGGCGTCGTCCAGCCGCGGGCGGCGATGTGCCGCAGGGCGGAGTCGGCCAGGGCCTCCTTCACCGCGACCCGGTCGTCGGCGTGGAAGTGCGCGAGGTAGGTGTCGAGGCCGATCCAGCCCCCGTTCAGGCGGGGGTCGACCGTGGCGCCCTCCGGGGCGGGCAGCACGAGCTCGCGGAGGTCGGCGTGGTGGACCTCGCCGCCGTTCCCGTCGGAGTACGGACGCGGGACTCCCTCCGGCAGCGCCGGCAGGGCGATCGCGGGGTAGGTCCAGCGACCGTCGGACTCGGTCGCGAGACCGGGCACCTCGTCGCGCTCCATGGACGTCAGCCCGAGGGCCGTACCGGCACCGACACCGCCGCACACGAGCACCGCGGCGGTCCAGCGGGCGACGGCCGCGAGCAGCGGCCGCCGGGACTTCTTCGGCGCGGGGACGGGTACGAGTGCGGCTTCGGGTGCCGGTACGGCTTCGGCCTGAGGCACGGACGGCGCGGGGATCCGGGGCTCGACCTGAGCCTCGGTCCGGGCCTCAGCCTGGGCCTCGGTCTGCGGCTCGGCCGACGGCTCGCTCTGGGGCTCGCTCTGGGGCTCGCTCTGGGGCTCGGTCTGGGTCTGGGTCTGGGTCTGCTCGGTCATACGTACTCCCCCGGGGACTCGATGTGGTCGAGCTGCTGCTTGAGCAGGTCCGCCACGCCCGCCCGGTCGAACGGCCTGGCGCCCGCCGCCGTGACCGAGACCATGACCTCGGAGTCGTAGGCGACGCAGACCATGCCGTCGAGCTGCTCCTCCCGTTCCTTCTTCTTGAGCGTCTTGTCCTCGGGCATGAGGTAGCAGGCGGCGTTCCGGTGGTCCTTCACCTTGGGACCCTTCGGGAACTCCAGGAACTCCAGGACCTCCTTGCGGAGCCTGAAGCTGTCCTTGATCCGCTTCTTGTCCTTCATCCGCGTGATCTGCACGGAGAGGACGGCGGCGTCGGTCAGGTCCGTGAAGGAGCGGACCGCGATGCCCTGGATGCCGAGCCGGTCGACGTCCTTCTCGTACGCGCGCCGCTTCTTGCCGGAGAGGCCTTCGCCCTCCTGCTTCATCTGCGCGACGGCCTCCGCCTCGCCCAGCTCGCCGTCGTTCCCGAACAGCTCGTGGTCGGGGCCGAGCGCGTACCCGGGCGGCACGGGCAGCAGCAGCTTGCTCAACGGCGTGTTCGCCTTGCCGCGCGCGGCGGACTCGGCGGCCGGGTCCGTGTCGTTCGCGGTCGTCTCCGCCGGGCCCCACACCACCGTCGGCGCGGTGCGGTCGGCGGAGGAGACGGTGACGGCGGTGTACGTCACGCCGCCGCCCGCCGCGCCGAGGACCAGCACGGCGGGCAGGACGACCCCGAGCAGGGTCCGGCGCCCGCCGCGCTTCGGCTGCCGCGGGGCCTCGGCGGCGGCTTCACCGAGTGGAGCGGGCGCGATCGGTTCGGTGGGATCGATGGGTTCGATGGGTTCGATGGGTGCGTTCACGTCGTTCCGGTCCTCAGTCACAGGCGCCCCAGCTGTCGCTCGGCCAGCGAACGGATGTCCTTCTCCGCGATCTTCTTCGTGTCGAAGATGAAGATCTCGACCGCGATGTCGCCGCGGTGGAAGTAGGCCCTGGCCTCGTAGAAGTCGAGGTATCCGGCCTCCCGCCGCACGGGGAAGACGTAGTAGCGGCCGTCGCCGGAGCCCTTGAGGGCCTCGCCCTCGTCCTCCGCGTACTCCTCTTCGGTCATGTAGCCCTGCTGGTCCTCGACGTGATCCTGCGCGCCGAGTTCGTCGCCGGGGCGGTACTGGATCAGGCGGACCTGGCTCAGCCGGTTCTCGCCCGTCTTCCAGGACGTGACCGCGACGCGCCGGATGCCCAGCTCCAGCTGGTAGCTCAGCGCCTCCCCGGCCCGCTCGAAGTCGGAGGCGTACTCGCGGACCGACATCCAGCCGTCGCGGTCTCCGAACTCGTCCTTCTTCGCGCCCGCGGGCTTCGGGACCAGCAGCTTCCGCAGGTCGCCCTGCGCCTTGGCCTGTCGGTCCTCCGAAGCGGGGAGCGGATCCGGCGCCTGGCCCTTCGGGAGAGGCTTGGGATAGGCGAGGGCCGGCTGGTTCAGCGGCGGGAGCGGCGTCGGTTCGCGCTGTGCCTGGACGCCGTATCCGACCGCCGTGCCGCCGACGAGGCCGAGGACGGCGGCGACGGCGACGAGCCCGACCGTACGGAGGGCACGGCGGCGCGGTCGTACGACCTCGGACGGCGGCACTATTCCCTGATCAGGGCTGATTTCTTCGTTGTTCAACAGTCCCCCCACGAGACCTGAATCGCGGATTCCGTAACCCGCGCACCCAGCTGACACGTGAGAGCCGCAGGAGGTTGCAGTGCCGCGCATTACAGTTCGGCATATGGCGAAGAAGCTCGTGATCAAGGTGACCGCAGGGGCCGACGCCCCCGAACGCTGCTCTCAGGCCTTCACGGTGGCCGCCGTCGCCGTCGCCAGCGGGGTCGAGGTCTCGCTCTGGCTGACCGGCGAGTCCTCGTGGTTCGCCCTCCCGGGCCGCGCGGCCGAGTTCGAGCTGCCGCACGCCGCGCCCCTGCCGGACCTGATCGACTCGGTCCTGGCGGCCGGGCGCGTGACGCTGTGCACGCAGTGCGCGACCCGGCGCGAGATCACGGAGAAGGACGTACTGGACGGCATCCGCATCGCGGGCGCGCAGGTCTTCGTCCAGGAGGCCATGGCCGACGAGACCCAGGCCCTCGTCTACTGAGGACGGCCTGAGGCGCCTGAGGACGGCCTACTTCCGGCGCTTCTTGCCGTCGAGCTCGTCCCACCACTCGTCCGACTTCGGGTCCCCTGAAGGGTCGTCCCACCAGCGGTCCTCAGGGCCCCGGCGGTTCGCGATCATCGCGGCGACCGGGGGTATGACCATGGCGACGACGCACATGCCGATCGCCACCGGCATCGAGAAGAGCCGCACGACGGCCCAGGCGCCCACGAAAAGCACCAGGCAGGCGCCCATCAGCCAGAAGTAGACGTGGCGACGGCGTGCGTACACCTCTTCAGCGTACGTCCGGACCCTGGGTCCGGGCAGACCGAAGGGCCGTGCCTCAAGTCCTGGAAATGGCGTCCAACCCCCCAGGAGGCACGGCCCTACGGCCGGTATGACGAGGCTTCGCTCGAAGCCTGTGAGGCGCCCCCGGCGCCGAGCGGTGCGAGGGGCGCGTCAGAAAATCAGACCGCGATGGCGACCTCCGCGAGGCCGCCCTTCTGCGCCACGACCTGGCGGTCGGCGGTGCCGCCCGGGACCAGGGCGCGGACGGTCCAGGTGCCCTCGGCCGCGTAGAAACGGAACTGTCCGGTGGCGGAGGTCGGGACCTCGGCCGTGAACTCGCCGGTCGAGTCCAGGAGGCGGACGTAACCGGTGACGGGCTCGCCGTCCTTGGTCACGAAGCCCTGGATGGTGGTCTCACCGGGCTTGATCGTCGAGGCGTCGGGGCCGCCGGGCTGCGCTCCACACATGGTGTTCTGTCCTTACGGTCGAGGGGTCCGGAGAAGGGGAGGTCCGGAGGAGGACTTACTTGTTGGCGCCGAGCTCGATCGGCACGCCGACGAGGGAGCCGTACTCGGTCCACGAGCCGTCGTAGTTCTTGACGTTCGTGACCTCGAGCAGCTCGTGCAGGACGAACCACGTGAGCGCGGAGCGCTCACCGATGCGGCAGTACGCGATGGTGTCCTTCGCCAGGTCGACCTGCTCGTCCTCGTAGAGGGCCTTGAGCTCGGCGTCCGACTTGAAGGTGCCGTCGTCGTTGGCGTTCTTCGACCACGGGATGTTGCGGGCGCTCGGCACGTGGCCGGGGCGCTGCGACTGCTCCTGCGGGAGGTGCGCCGGGGCGAGCAGCTTGCCGGAGAACTCGTCGGGCGAGCGGACGTCGACCAGGTTCTGGGCGCCGATCGCGGCCACGACGTCGTCGCGGAACGCGCGGATCGAGGAGTCCTGGGCCTGGGCCTTGTACTCCGTGGCCGGGCGGGCCGGCACGGCGGAGCCGTCGACCAGGTCGCGGGAGTCGAGCTCCCACTTCTTGCGGCCGCCGTCGAGGAGCTTCACGTCCTGGTGACCGTAGAGCTTGAAGTACCAGTAGGCGTAGGAGGCGAACCAGTTGTTGTTGCCGCCGTAGAGGACGACCGTGGTGTCGTTCCCGATGCCCTTGGCCGAGAGGAGCTTCTCGAAGCCCTCCTGGTCGATGAAGTCACGGCGGACCGGGTCCTGAAGGTCCTGGGTCCAGTCGATCCGGATGGCGTTGCGGATGTGGTTCTTCTCGTAGGCCGAGGTGTCCTCGTCGACCTCGACGATGGCAACCTGCGGGTTGTCGAGGTTGGCCTCGACCCAGTCCGCGTCGACCAGGACGTCGCTGCGAGCCATGCTGTTCTCCTCCGGGGCAGTGTGCGGCGGTGTGGTGCGGTTGGTGCGGGTTTGTGATCCGGTACGCGTCGTCGCGTGGCGTACGACGTGCGTACGGCTGCACAGGTCGGCCCCGACCGCGGTCGAAGGGCCTGAGGGAATACGGGAGTCGGCGCTCCCGCTCAGACTGAGCGACAGAGCATGGCGGCGACGCGGCACAGGTCTACTGCCCGCCGCTTCGTGAGATCCGCCTGTCGCTTCATGCCCTCGATCGTAGGGACGGACAGGCGGCCGTGTCACCGGTGTGTCGTATTTTGAGACGCGATCGTCCGAGATGCGAGACGTGATCACCGTACGGGTCGGCTCCGGGCGCCTCCGCGCGGCGGTGTCCGCTTCGGTTTCTGCGGATCGGACGGCGACGTCTCAGCATGTGACCAGGGGCGCCGTCCATGGGTCGAACGGGGGCGTACGAGGGCGCATGAGCGCGCGCGGAGGCGTACGGGAGCGTGCGAGAGCCGCGCGGTGACGGCGCGGGTTTGATGGCGCGGTTGATGGCGCGGCGCTGCTCACGGGCCGCTCAAGGGCGCTCAAGGGTCGCTTACGGCCGCTCAAGGGCCGCCGTGGGGCGGCCGCCCGGCCGGAAGCCCCCGCGCAGTCCTCCCCGCCGCCTCCTCCGGGCCTCAGCCCGCCAGGGCGATGTCCTTGCCCGTCACCGCGACGGCGAGGCCGTCCGGCCTGGCCTCGACCTTCTCCACCTTCATCCCGGCGATCAGCCCGATCGGCCGCTCGAAGTCGGTCCGCTCGCGGACCAGTTGCTCCACACCCGGAATGCCCTCGCCCGGCACCTCGTCCGCGCGGACCTTGATCGTGTCGCCGTTCACCACGGTCACGGTGGACAGGACCGAGCGGGTCAGCGTGCGGCCCATGATCTCGACCCCGCCGGTGACCTTCACCTTCCCGTCGCCGCCGTAGGCGACGGTGGCCTCGCGGTCGGAGGCGGCCGTGAGGTCCGCGTACGAGATGAGGGCGGTGCCGGACGCCGAGCCCGCCCGCGCGCCCGACCAGTCGCCGGTGACGGTCACGTCCCGGAGCGCGGCCGTCAGCTCGCCGATCCGGATCTGCCGGCTGCCCGCCGTCGCCTCGACGCCCTTCGCCACCACGTCGACCTCGTCGAACCGCTTGTCCGCGACCTGCGTGAGGAACGGGAAGCCCTTGATGTCGATCTCGATCGAGTCGCTCTTCGTCCCCGAGAGCTTCACCCGGCTCGCCGCCTCCGACTCGGCGTACGCCACGGCGAGCCGGTCGATCCCGACGAGCACCCCGCCCAGCACGACGGCCACGATCAACAGAATCCGCAGTGCTCGCATGGGCTGTGCGTCTCCCCGATAGACAGAAATGCGACTGGATAAGTGTTCGGCCCCCCGACACGAAGATCGACGTGTCGAGGGGCCGTTTGGTTCCCTCCCGGGTCCCGGCCGGACTCAGGCCAGGGCGCGGCCCAGCAGGTAGACGGCGGGCGCGGCGGCCGTCAGCGGCAGCGCGATCCCCGCGGTCATGTGGACGAAGCGCGACGGGTAGTCGTAGCTGGCCACCCGCAGGCCGATCAGCGCGCAGACCCCGGCCGCGAGGCCGATCAGCGCGCCGGAGGAGCCCAGGTCGGTCAGCCCGCCCGCCGCGATCCCGGCACCCGCGCCCGCGAGGAGCGCGATGACCAGGGAGACCGGGCCGGGCAGCGGGAGCGCCCGGGCGACGACGGTCGCGGCGACCGCGATCCCGCCGACGACGACCGCGTCCGGGGCGGCGCCGAGGTGCCCGGCGGCGACGACCGTCAGCGCGGCCGAGGCGATGCCGGCCATCAGGCCGTACATCCGCTCGTCCGGGTCGGCGTGGCTGCGGAGCTGGAGGACGAGACAGAGCAGGACCCAGACGCCGAGCGTGCCCAGGATCGCGGCGGCCGCGTGCTCCCGGCCGGTGGCCAGGAGGGCGGCGTCGGCGACGAGACCGCCGGCGAAGGCGAGGGCGATGCCCTGCCGGGCGGGCCACATGCCGTTGAGCCGGAACCAGCCGGCGGCGGTGAGGCCCTGGAGGAGGACGAGCGGGACGAGCAGCCCGTACGGGCCGAGGGCGGCGCCGCCGGCGAGCAGCAGGCCGAGGACGGCGGTCAGGGCCGCCGGCTGGAGACCGGGCTCGATCACGGGCGAGCGGCCTTCGGCACGCGCGCGCTGGGCGTCGGTGATCCGGGTGTTGCCGGAGGTGGTCGGCGACGAGTAGCCCGAGCCCGCCGCCTCGGCCACGGGCTCGGGCGCGTACTCCACCGGCACGGGCGTGTCGTACGCCACGGGAGCCGCGGGAGCCGCCGCGTACTGCTGCCGCTGCTGCTGGCGCTGGTGCTCATACGGCTGCGGCTGCTGCGGCTGCTCGTACGTCACGCCCTGCGGCTGCGGGTACGCCGTGCTGTCGTAGGCGGGCTGCGCGTACGGATCCTGGTACGGCGCCTCGTACGTCACGGGCGGCTGCTGCTGTTGCCGCTGCTGGACCGCGGGCTGGAACTGGGTGTCCCAGGTCTGGCCCTCCCACGTCTGCGTGACATCCGGGACGTGCTGCCCGTGGCCCTGCCCGTTCGCGTACGGGTCGTACTGCTGGTCGTTGCTCATGCTGCTGGGGTTCACCCTCCTGCGAACGGGGGGAGCACCTCGACCGTGCCGCCCTCGGCAAGCCGTACGGTCTCATGGCTCCGGGTGCCGACGGGGTCGCCGTCGATCAGGAACGAGCACCGCCGGAGGACCTGGGCGAGCTCGCCCGGGTGCTTCTCGCGGGCCGCGTCCAGGGCCTCCGCCAGGGTCTCGGCGGTGTACGGCTCCTCGGCGACACCGGCGGCGGCCTTGGCCGCGGCCCAGTAGCGGATGGTTCCCGCTGCCATAGCGGCGCTCCCTTCGTTCGTGTGCGCGCCGCTTCCCATGATGGGCTATCGGCGCGTGAGCCAGTCCCCCAGCCGGGCGAGCAGTTCCTCGTCGGCCGCGTTCTCGGCGTGGCCCATCCCCGGTTCCAGCCACAGTTCGGCGTCGCCCGCCCCGGCCAGCATCCGCGGGTGGTCGAGCGGGAAGTACGCGTCCCGGTCGCCGTGCACGATCAGCAGAGGGACCGGCGCGATCAGCGGGACGGCCTCGACGGGCGAGAGGGGTACGGGGTCCCAGGTCCGCCGGTCGATCCGGGTGCGGAGCCCGTAGCGGCCGACCATCCGGCCCGCGGGGCGGGTGACCACCCAGTGGAGGCGGCGCATCGGGGCCGTACCCCGGTAGTACCAGCGTGCGGGGGCGGAGACGGCGGCCACCGCGTCCACGCGTCCCTCCGTACCCCGCTCCAGGGCCGCGTGGCGCAGGACGACGGACCCGCCCATGGAGAAGCCGACCGTCACCACGCGCGCGTGGCCGAGCTCGCGGGCCCAGCGGACGGCCGCGGACAGGTCGAGGACCTCCCGGTCGCCGACCGTGGAGCGGCCGCCGGAGCCGCCGTGCCCGCGGAAGGAGAAGGTGACGACGGCCGCGCCGCGCTCCGCGAAGGCGCGGGCGGCGCGGCGGACGGCGGGCCGGTCGGCCGACCCGGTGAAGCCGTGGGCGACGACCACGGCCGTACCGGTGACGGCCGTCTCGGCGACGCCCGTACCGGTGACGGCCGTTTCGGTGACACTTGCCGCAGGGGGTTCGTAAACCGCCTCGATACGGACACCGTCATCCGTACGCAACATCACACGCCGCGGATCGCAAGGATGGACGGAAGTGAGCGACGAGACATCCACCATGTGAAATCGGCTCTCTCCCTCTGAACTCATGTGGGCTATTCTGCTGGGCATGAGGATCCGGGCAACGCAGCCCCCGGGTCCTTTTGCGTTTTCCGACCGTTGTTACGGATAGGTGAACAAAAGCTCTCAGGGCGCGAGAGCTTTCAGTGATCTGTACGAAGCAGTGCACGTCCTCGCAGGGACCGAGGAGGAACCGCGTGATGAGCGAGCGAACGAAGCACGACCGACCGATGGCAGGTGGCGCGGTATGAGCTCTCTGCTGCTCCTGACCAACGCCCTCCAGCCGTCGACCGAAGTGCTGCCCGCACTCGGCCTGCTGCTGCACAACGTCCGGGTGGCTCCGGCCGAGGGCCCGGCCCTCGTGGACACCCCCGGCGCGGACGTGATCCTCGTCGACGGCCGGCGCGACCTCCCGCAGGTCCGCTCCCTCTGTCAGCTGCTGCGCTCCACGGGGCCCGGCTGTCCGCTGATCCTCGTCGTCACGGAGGGCGGCCTCGCGGCCGTCACCGCCGACTGGGGCATCGACGACGTCCTCCTCGACACCGCGGGACCGGCCGAGGTCGAGGCGCGGCTGCGGCTCGCGATGGGCCGCCAGCAGATCGTCTCCGACGACTCCCCGATGGAGATCCGCAACGGCGACCTGTCGGTCGACGAGGCGACGTACAGCGCGAAGCTCAAGGGCCGGGTCCTGGACCTGACCTTCAAGGAGTTCGAGCTCCTCAAGTACCTGGCCCAGCACCCGGGCCGGGTCTTCACGCGGGCCCAGCTCCTCCAGGAGGTGTGGGGGTACGACTACTTCGGCGGCACCCGAACGGTCGACGTCCACGTGCGGCGGCTGCGGGCGAAGCTGGGCCCCGAGCACGAGTCGCTGATCGGCACCGTGCGGAACGTTGGCTACCGCTTCGTCACCCCGGAGAAGGTCGAGCGCGCGGCCGAGGAGGCCCGGGCGAAGGACACCCGGACGGAGGAGGCCGCCCGCACCGCCCGTGTCAAGGAGGCCGACCGGGAGGTCACTCCGCTGGAGGACAGGAACGTGGCGGACGCCACAGTGCGACCTGCCGGTAGGTAGGTCACCCCGCGTAGACTGCCGCGCGTGGCCAAGGTGACGCGGGATGACGTAGCTCGACTGGCAGGTACTTCGACCGCGGTCGTGAGCTACGTCATCAACAACGGACCCCGGCCGGTCGCCCCGGCCACGCGCGAGCGTGTCCTCGCCGCCATCAAGGAGCTGGGCTACCGTCCCGACCGGGTGGCCCAGGCGATGGCGTCCCGGCGCACGGACCTCATAGGCATGATCGTCCCGGACGCCCGGCAGCCGTTCTTCGCGGAGATGGCCCACGCGGTCGAGCAGGCCGCCGCCGAGCGCGGAAAGATGGTGCTCGTCGGCAACTCCGACTACCGCACCGAGCGCGAGGTCCACTACCTGCGGGCCTTCCTCGGCATGCGGGTCTCCGGACTGATCCTGGTCAGCCAGGGCATGAGCGAGCAGGCCGCGAGCGAGATCGAGGCCTGGGACGCCCGCGTGGTGCTGCTGCACGAGCGCCCCGAGGCGATCGACGACGTGGCCGTCGTGACGGACGACATCGGCGGCGCCCAGCTCGCCACCCGGCACCTCCTGGAGCACGGCCACCCGTACGTGGCCTGCCTCGGCGGCGTCCCGAACACCCCGGCCGTCGGCGACCCGGTCGCCGACCACGTCGAGGGCTGGCGGCGCGCCATGGTGGAGGCGGGCCTCCCGACCGAGGGCCGGCTCTTCGAGGCCCCGTACAACCGCTACGACGCCTACCAGGTGGCCCTGAAGCTGCTCGCGGGCCCGGACAGGCCGCCGGCCATTTTCTGCTCCACCGACGACCAGGCCTTCGGCGTCCTGCGGGCCGCACGCGAGCTGCGCATCGAGGTGCCGTCGGAGCTGGCGGTCGCGGGCTTCGACGACGTGAAGGAGGCGGCGCTCACCGACCCGCCGCTGACCACGGTCTTCTCGGACCGCCCGGCGATGGCCCGGGCGGCGGTGGACCTGGTCCTGGACGACAGCCTGCGCGTCGCGGGCTCGCGCCGCGAGCGGGTCAAGCTCTTCCCCTCGGGCCTGGTCGTCCGCCGCTCCTGCGGCTGCGGCGAGTAGGCCTTCACGCCGGTACGCGCCGGTACGGGCACGCCGCCCGTACCGCGCGGGGACGTCGCCGCCCCCGCACGGGATCGTGATCGGCAGCCGATCAGCCGAGGAGCCGGCCGGGCTGACCGCCCACACGCTCGTTGGTGACGGCCAGCAGGTCGTTGGTGCTGCCGCCGTCGTACGAGCCGACCGCGAGATGGACGACGGCTCGGACGGGCCCCACTCAGGGGGATCCTTATTTCGGGCATACAGGGTTCTGTCGGGCCTCTCAGCCGGTCCTCAGACGCCTCTCATGTACGGCTCCGAGAGTCATAGCCATGACGGACTTCCAGGAGCAGCAGCCGCAGCAGCAGCCGTACTACCCGCCGCAGCCCCCGAGGCCCCCGTACGCCCCGACGCAGCAGCAGGGTGACCGGCAGCCGTACGACGCCGCGCAGCCGTACGAGGCGACCCGGCCGATCACCACCGAGCCGATCACCACCGAGCCGGGGACCACGATCTGGCCGTCCGGCGGGCACGGCGGGCACGTCCCTCCGTCCGGCGGGCACCTCCCTCCGTCCGGCGGGCACCTCCCGCCGCCGCCCCTGGATCCACCGGTCGCCGTCGCGGCGGACGGCGCCCCGGGCGCCCGTCGCCGCGCCAAGCGCGGGGTCGGGCTCCTCGCGGCCGTGGCCATCGCGGCCGCGGCGGTCGGCGGCGGTGCGGCGACGCTCGTCCAGCAACTCACCACCGACACCCCCGCCACCGCCTTCTCGGGCGTGACCGGCACGAACGTCTCCGCGAGCAGCGCGGGCACGGTCGCCGGCGTCGCCCAGGCCGTCTCCCCCTCCATCGTCGAGATCTCCGCGAGCTCGAACTCCGGCAAGTCCACCGGCTCGGGCGTGATCATCACCTCCGACGGCGAGATCGTCACCAACAACCACGTGATCTCCGGCGCCTCCCAGATCAGCGTGCAGCTCAGCGACGGCACGTCGTACCGGGCGGAGGTCGTCGGCACCGACCCCGACAAGGACCTGGCGCTGATCAAGCTCCAGGGAGCCTCCGGCCTGAAGGCCGCCACGCTCGGCGACTCGTCCCAGGTGAAGGTCGGCGAGGAGGTCGTGGCGATCGGCTCCCCCGAGGGCCTGACCGGCACGGTCACCAGTGGCATCGTCTCGGCGCTCGACCGGGACGTGACGGTCGCCAAGAACGACGACGGTGCCGGTGCCGGTGCCGGTGCCGGTGCCGGCCAGGAGCAGCAGCAGCCGCAGTACGACCCGCGACAGGGCTGGCCGTTCGAGTTCGGCGGGCAGCAGTTCAACGGCGACACGGGCACGTCGAAGACGACGTACAAGGCGATCCAGACCGATGCCTCGCTCAACCCGGGGAATTCCGGCGGTGCGTTGATCAATATGAACGGCGAGATCATCGGAATCAATTCGGCCATGTATTCGCCCAGTTCTTCGAGCGGTTCCACGGCCGGAAGTGTCGGCCTCGGATTCGCCATTCCGGTCGACACGGTGAAGGCCGACCTCGACGGCCTCCGTTCCGGCGGAGACGACTGAGCGGTGTCCGGAGTGCGTGCGAGGCTGGTGCCATGACTGGCCAGGTGAACGAAGGCGCCCGCGAGCGCATCCTGATCGTCGAGGACGAGCCCGCCGTGCGGGAGGCCCTGCGCCGCAGCCTCGCCTTCGAGGGGTACGACACGCAGGACGCCGTCGACGGTCTCGACGCGCTCGCCCGCATCGAGGCGTACGTCCCCGACCTCGTCGTCCTCGACGTCCAGATGCCCCGGATGGACGGGCTCACCGCGGCCCGGCGCATCAGGGCCTCCGGCTCGACCGTGCCGATCCTCATGCTGACCGCCCGCGACACCGTCGGCGACCGGGTCACCGGCCTCGACGCCGGCGCGGACGACTACCTCGTGAAGCCCTTCGAGCTGGACGAGCTCTTCGCCCGGATCCGGGCGCTGCTCCGGCGCAGCTCGTACGCCTCCGCCGCCGCGGCCCCGGCCGACGACGACGTGCTGTCGTTCGAGGACCTGCGGATGGACCTGGCGACGCGCGAGGTGACCCGGAGCGGGCGGACGGTGGAGCTGACGCGCACCGAGTACACGCTCCTGGAGATGTTCCTGGCGCACCCGCGGCAGGTGCTGACCCGGGAGCAGATCCTCAAGGCGGTGTGGGGCTTCGACTTCGAGCCGAGCTCGAACTCGCTCGACGTGTACGTGATGTACCTGCGGCGCAAGACGGAGGCGGGCGGCGAGCCGCGCCTCGTGCACACGGTGCGGGGCGTCGGCTACGTCCTGCGCGGAGGAGGCAGCGAGTGATCCGCTTCAGGCCCCTGGCCTGGTTCCGTTCGCGGCCGCTCCGGTCGCGGCTCGCGCTGCTCACCGCGTTCGCGGTGGCGGTCGCGGTCGCGGCGGTCTCGCTGGCCTGCTGGTTCGTGACGCGGGCCCAGCTGGAGGCCGAGATGGACTCGTCGCTGCGCAGCAGCAGGCTGGACGAGGCCTCGGTGCAGAACCTGCTCACGCTGTGCCGCCTGGGCACGACGCCGCCGCCGATGGGGGGCTCGTACACGGTGCAGGTGATCTTCGCGAACGGCAGCGTGTGCACCTCCGGCAAGGCCGCGATCCCGGCCGGCCCCGCCGACCTCGCGGTGGCGCGCGGCCAGCTGTCGTACGCGCTGCACACGGTGAAGGACGGCGACGGCCGGGAGATGCGGGTCTACACGTACCCGCAGGGGGGCCCGCCCGGGCTCGCGGTCTCCGTCGCCCGCCCGCTCGCCGAGATCGACAACTCGATGTCCACGCTGCGCTGGGTGCTGCTCCTGGTCTCCGGGATCGGCGTCGTCGGCGCCGGCGCGGCGGGCCTGTGGGTCGCGCGGACCGGCCTCGAACCGGTGAACCGGCTGACCGGCGCCGTCGAGCACGTGGCCGCGACCGAGGACCTGACCCTCCGTATCCCGGTGGACGGCGAGGACGAGATCGCGCGCCTGTCGCGCTCCTTCAACACGATGACGGCGGCGCTCGCGACCTCCCGCGACCGGCAGGCACAGCTGATCGCGGACGCCGGCCACGAACTCCGCACGCCCCTCACCTCGCTCCGGACGAACGTCGAACTGCTCGCGCGGAGCGAGGAGACCGGCCGGGCGATCCCGCCGGACGACCGGCGGGCGCTGATGGCCTCGGTGAAGGCGCAGATGACGGAGCTCGCGGCGCTGATCGGCGACCTCCAGGAGCTGGCCCGCCCGGACACGGTGCGGCCGGGGCCCCTCGAAGTCGTCCCGCTCCACACCATCCTCCGCTCGGCCCTGGACCGGGCCCGGCTGCGCGGCCCGGAGCTGACCTTCGTCACGGACCTCGCGCCCTGGTACGTACGGGCGGAGCCGGCGGCGGTCGAGCGCGCCCTCGTCAACGTCCTGGACAACGCGGTGAAGTTCTCGCCGCCCCGGGGCACGGTCGAGGTGACCCTGATGCGGGGCGAGCTGACGGTCCGGGACCACGGCCCGGGCATCCCGCCGGACGAACTCCCCCACGTCTTCGACCGCTTCTGGCGCTCCCCGTCGGCCCGCAGCCTGCCGGGCTCGGGCCTGGGCCTCTCGATCGTCGCCCGCACGGTCCACCAGGCAGGCGGCTCGGCAAGCCTCGCCCCGGCCCCGGGCGGCGGCACGGTGGCGACGGTCCGGCTGCCGGGCGCACCGACGCCGCCGCCGGAACACTGAAGCCGGATCAGTCTCCGGTGAAGCCCCAGAAGCACAGCTCCGCCGGACGGCCCTCGCCTGCGTACACGATCGTGCAGCAGCCGGAGCCGCGATCGAACGGAGGGAACCAACCGTCTCCGGCCCGCTTCAGGGCCTGCTCGACGACCTCCCGTCCGGGCTGCGCCGTGCCGAAGAGTTCCATGGCTTCCGCCGCTTCGACCACCCTCACGTCGCCGGGCTCCTCCATGGCCTCCTCGCAACGGACCACGCGCTCGACGTCCAACACCGAATGCGCCGGCTCCTCCTCCAGCCAACCGCTCGCCATCAGCGCTGCCGGCGTCTCGATGCCCGCTTCCCGGTAGTACTCGGCGTCCTGGGCGAAGACCGCCTCGCGAAGATCGTTCAGCGCATCCTGCTCACTGTGCCGGAAAGGCGTGAAGTACGACCATCTGCTCGCTCCCATGCCGGGGAACCTTACTGACGGCCTGAGACAGGAGCCCTTGGCGAAGTACCGCAGCGTGATCGCCCGGGCAGGTCCTAGTTGTGCCGGAGGAGGGCCTCGACGAGGCCTGAGCGGGTGTTCGGGTAGTCCATGGGGACGATCCCGAGGCCGGTCCGCCCGGCGGCCTCGGCGCCGTCGAGCCAGGAGTGGACGCGGGGGTTGAGCCGGTCGGCGTTCCAGCGGGGCGGGAGCGCGGCTGCGGTCGACACGTAGTTGACGTACAGCTTCCCGGGCTGGGCGATCGCCTTGCGGAAGTGGGCCTCGATCTTGGGGTACTTGCCGAACGGTTCGGCCATGTAGTCGTCCTGGATGTCGAAGAGCGAGCCGTCGCCGTAGCGGACGCCCGGCAGCCCTCCGTTGTCGGCGAGCAGGACGACACGGCCGCGGGCCTCGCCGAGGAGCGGCAGGCCGGCGCCGATCCGGAAGAGGGAGCGCCAGCCGCGCGCGTCGAGGTAGTCGTCGAAGACGGCGCGGAAGGTGGCGTCGGACTCCTCCGAGTACTCCTGCTTGACCCGCATGAGGACGGTCTCGGAGGGGTGGGCGGCGAGGAAGGTCCGGCAGGCGACGAGGACGTCCCCGAACATCATGTTCTGGTACGAGGCGCCGTGGTGGATCGCGAAGGACCCGCCGGTCACCCGGCACCGGATGTCCAGGAAGCGGATCCCGCTGTCCAGCTGCTGGGCGATGGTGCTGTTCTGGCATTCGGTCCAGGGGCCGCCGTACCGGGCCCCGGAGTCGTGCGTCCCCGGGATGGTCAGCTGCCGCAGGGCCGTACCGTCCCCGTGCGCCGCCATCCAGGCCCGTACGTCCACGGCGGAGGCGGCGGGCGCCCCGAGCATCACTCCGGCCCCGGCGGCGAGGGCCCCCACGAGAAAACGTCGTCGCTCCATGAGCCGGATGATGTCAGGGTCACGACAAACACACCAGGGGTCTTCCGGACGTACGCGAAAGGGGGCGGCGGCCCGTCGGAACGGTCCGCCGCCCCCTCGCTCAGGGGCCCGGAAGGGCTACTTGACGACCGTGATGCGGCCCGTCGCCGGCGGAGCCAGCGGCGCGGTGGCCGAGGAGTGCGCCGCCAGGTAGGCGGTGAACATGTCCAGGTCGGACGCGCCGACCAGCTTGTTCTTGTGCTCCTTCAGGACGGCGAAGCCGTCGCCGCCACCGGACAGGAACTCGTTCATCGCGACCCGGTAGGTCTTCGCCGGGTCGATCGCCTCACCGTTCAGCCGCACCGAGTCGACCACGATCCGGTCGGCGCCGGCCTTGGTCATGTCCAGGGTGTAGGTGAAGTTCTTCGACACCTGGAGGATCTTCGGGGCACCCAGGTTGAGGCCGCTGACCTGCTGCTGGAGCGTGGTGACGAGCTGGGCGCCGGTCAGGTCGACCGCCGTCATCATGTTGGTGAACGGCTGGACGGTGTACGCCTCGCCGTAGGTCACGACCCCGTCGCCCTCGGCGCCGGACGCCTTGTGGGTCAGCGGCGCGCGGACGCCGCCCGGGTTCATCAGGGCGAGCTGCGCACCGCCCTTGTCCGCCGGGGCCATGCCCTCCAGCTGCGCGTCCGCGATCAGGTTGCCCAGCGGCTTCTCGTACACCGCCGGCTCGAGGGGGTTCTCGATGTCGGCGGAGATGTGACCGACGGGACGGCCGGCGATCGGCGCGGCCAGGTCCTTCCAGCGCTTGATCAGCTTGCTCATGTCGCCGGCCGGCTTCACGTCACGGGTGACGACGTGGTTCGCGGAGGCGACGGCGGTGCGGACGATGTCCTTCGTACGACGGTCGTAGGTGAGCGTCGTGTCGGTGTAGAGCCGGCCGAAGGAGGCCGCCGAGGTGACCGTGCGCGGCTTGCCCGCCGGGTCCGCGATGGTGCACGCGTAGGCCTGGTGGGTGTGGCCGGTGACCAGGGCGTCGACCTGCGGGCTGACGTTCTTGGCGATGTCGACGATCGGGCCGGAGATGCCGTTGCCGGGACCCGGGCTGTCACAGTCGTAGTTGTACGCGCCCGAGGCGGGCAGGCCGCCCTCGTGGAGCAGGGCGACGATCGACTTCACGCCCTTGCGCTCCAGCACCTTGGCGTACTTGTTGATCGTCTCGACCTCGTCGCCGAACTTCAGGCCCTTGATGCCCTCGGCGGACACGATGTTCGCCGTGCCTTCGAGGGTGACGCCGATAAAGCCGATCTTGACGCCGTCGCGCTCCCAGACGAAGTACGGGTCGAGCAGCGGCTTGCCGCTCTTCTCGTCCGTCACGTTGGCCGCGAGGTAGGGGAAGTCCGCGCCCTTGAAGGTCCTGCCCTCTTCGAAGCAGCCCTCGGTCGGGTGACAGCCGCCGTTCTGTATGCGGGCCAGCTCGCGCGCGCCCTCGTCGAACTCGTGGTTGCCGACCGAGCTCACGTCGAGCTTCAGCTTGTTCAGCGCCTCGATGGTCGGCTCGTCGTGGAACAGCCCGGAGACCAGCGGCGAGGCGCCGATCATGTCGCCCGCGGCGGCGGTGACGGAGTACCGGTTGCCCTGGCGGGCCTGCCGCAGGTGCGTGGCCAGGTACTCGACGCCGCCGACGTCGTTGATGGTTTCGGTCGTGCCGTCCTCTTTGAGGTGGGTGAGCCGGCCCGCCGAGCCGGTCGGCGGCTCCAGGTTGCCGTGGAGGTCGTTGAAGGACAGCAGCTGGACGTCGACCATCCGGCCCCATCCCTTGCCGTTCCCGTAGCCGTTCTCGCTCCCGGCGGCGAACGCGTCCCCGGCGGCACCCGCCGACGACGGCATCGCGGCGAAGAGCGCCCCGACGGTCGCGAGTCCCGCACCGGCGGCCAGAATTCGCCGCCCGGTCTTGTTCTTCCGCTTCTTCCCCGGTATTGCTGCCATCTCTCCCCTTGCCCCTTGCCCCTTTTGCGGCGTTGATCTACGCACCCGTCTGCCGGTGCAGCCTAGAGTCAACGCGCGTAGCGCAACAGGGGGTAGCGGGTTACAAGACAGTTGCCGCCGCCTTTCCCCTGGGCGGCGGTACGTCACCGTAGGCTCGTACCCATGACTTCCGACGCGGCGCCGGCCATCGAACCGGGACGGCAGATCCACACGTATGACGAGCTCTCCCCCGAGCAGGTCCAGGACGTACTGGAGCTCCTCGAGGCCGCCGACCGGGCCGACGGGCTGCACGCCGTGTCCGAACAGGGGCGGCTCTACCTGCGGCACGGCCGCCGCGAGGGCGTGCGCCACTTCCTGCTCACCGTCGGCCCGCACCTCTACGGCTACGCCCAGCTGGAGGAGACCGACCCGATCGAGGCCCCGGCCGCCGAGCTCGTCGTCCATCCGAGCCACCGCGGCCGCGGCCACGGCCGGGCGCTCGGCACCGCCCTGCTCGCCGCCTCCGGCAAGCGGCTGCGCGTCTGGGCGCACGGCGGCAAGTCGGCGGCCCGGCACCTCGCGCAGGTCCTGGGCCTGACGCTCTTCCGCGAACTCCGCCAGCTGCGCCGGTCCCTGACGCCGCTGGACATCCCGGAGCCGGTCCTGCCCGAGGGCGTCACCGTCCGAACATTCGTCCCCGGCCAGGACGACACGGCCTGGCTCGCCGTCAACGCGACCGCCTTCGCGCACCACCCCGAGCAGGGCTCGCTCACGCAGCGGGACCTGGACGACCGGATGGCCGAGCCGTGGTTCGACCCGAAGGGCTTCTTCCTCGCGGAGAAGGACGGGAAGCTGATCGGCTACCACTGGACGAAGACGCACGCCGAGGAGCAGCTCGGCGAGGTGTACGTGGTCGGCATCCTGCCCGAGGCGCAGGGCGGCGGCCTCGGCAAGGCGCTGACGGCGATCGGCCTGCGGCACCTGGCGGCGCAGGGGCTGCCGACGGCGATGCTGTACGTGGACGCGGACAACACGGCGGCGGTGACGGTCTACGAGCGGCTCGGCTTCGCGACGCACGAGGTGGACCTGATGTACCGCACGGAGTCCTGAGCCCTCCTCGACCATGTGAGGACAGGGGGCGGTTGACACCGCCCCCTTCTTTGCACCACCCTTTCACTACTTGATTAGTGAAAGGGTGGTGGAAGCGATCGTGGTCGAGTACCGCATCGACCGGCGCAGTGGCATCGCCACCTACCTCCAGATCGTCCAGCAGACGAAGCAGGCCCTCCGGATGGGCCTCCTGGAGCCCGGCGACCGACTGCCCACCGCACGCGAGGTCGTCGAAGCGACGGCCATCAATCCGAACACGGTCCTCAAGGCCTACCGCGAGCTCGAACGCGAAGGCCTCGTCGAGGCCCGCCGAGGCCTCGGCACCTTCGTCCGGGCCACCCTCGGCACCGGCCCCGCCGACTCGCCCCTCCGCGGCGAACTCACCGCCTGGGCCCACCGCGCCCGCGCCGCCGGGATGGACCGCGAGGACGTGTCCGCGCTCTTCACATCCGTACTGAAGGAACACTTCGAGGGGGACGACGCATGACGAGAGACGGCATCGCGCTGGAGGCCGATCTCCTGGGCAAGAAATACGGCGGGAGAGGCGGCGGCTGGGCCCTGCGGGAGTGCGACTTCGCCCTCCCCGCCGGCCGCATCTGCGCGCTCGTCGGCCCCAACGGCGCCGGCAAGTCCACCCTCCTCGCCCTCGCCGCCGGGCTGCTCCGCCCCACCGAGGGCACGATCCACGCCCCGGCCCGCGAACACCTCGCGTACGTCGCCCAGGACAAGCCGCTCCACCCCCGGCTCTCCGTCGCCGACACCCTGCGCATGGGCCGCGAACTCAACCCGGGCCGCTGGGACGAGACAGCCGCGCAGCGCGTGATGGCCGACGAACTCGACCCGCGCGCTCTCGTACGCGACCTCTCCGGCGGCCAGCGCACCCGCGTCGCCCTCGCGCTCGCCCTCGGCAAGCGCGCCGAACTCCTACTCCTCGACGAACCGATGGCCGACCTCGACCCGCTCGCCCGGCACCAGCTGATGGGCCTGCTCATGGCCGACGCCGCCGAACACGGCACGACCGTCGTCATGTCGTCGCACATCCTCACCGAGCTGGAGGGCGCCTGCGACCACCTGCTCCTGCTCCACGGCGGCCGGATGCGCCTCGACGGGCCCGTGGACGAACTCCTCGCCGCCCACACCCTGCTCACGGGCCCGGTCGGCGACCTCGCTCCGCACACGGTCGTCGAGTCCCGCACGACGGGCCGTCAACTCACGGCCCTGATCCGCCACGAGGGTCCGGTCGAAGGCCCCTGGGAGACGAGCGAGCCGTCCCTGGAGGACCTCCTCCTCGCCCACCTCCGCACCCCCGAAGGAGCCAAGGCATGAGCACCCTCACCCTGAAGGGCCCCTACTGGGTGACGGTCCGCCAGTACCGCCGGACGCTGCGGCTGGTGGGTGGCGGAGTCCTGCTGAGCCTGGTGCTGATGCTCTGGCTCCGGTACTGGGACGGCCAGACGACCGGCACCAACCAGGACAACGGCCACGCCGTCCTGCGGATCGCCATGGACTGGGCGTCCACGGCCATGCTTCTCCTGCCGCTGTTCGTCGGCGCGTTCGTCGCGGGACCGCTGGTCGCGCGCGAGCTCGAATCGGGCACGTACAAGCTCGCCCTCACACAGTCCGTCACACCGGCCCGCTGGCTCGGCACGAAGCTCCTGGTGGCCGGTGCCACGACCGTCGCCGCCACCGCCGTGCTGATCGGCGTCTACCGGCTCGGCTGGGCGAACTTCACCGACGCCGCGTGGTCGTTCCTCTGGTACGAGCCGGGCACGTACGTGGCCACCGGACCCGTCGTCCTCGCGCAGGCCATGCTCGCCCTCGGCCTCGGCGCGCTCATCGGCCAACTGGTCCGCCGCACCGTGACGGCCATGGCGTTCACCGGCCTCGTCACCGGCCTCGTCCTCCTCGTCGTCGGCCAGCTCCGCTGGTCGCTGATGCCGGTGAAGACCCTGACCGGGCCGCTCACCGAAGGCATCACCGCCGCCCTGCTCGTCACCTCCCGCGAGACCGGCTCAGGTCTGATCACGACCAGCGGGGAACGGCTCCCCGCGCACGCCTGCTTCGAACGCACCGAGCAGTGGGGCGTCTGCCCGGCCGACATGAACGTCGCCGGGCAGTACTGGGACTATCACCCCGTCTCCCACTACTGGCCCATCCAGCTCATCGAGACCGGCATCCTCCTCGCCCTCGCCGCCCTCGCGGCCTACGCCGCCTTCCGCGTCCTCCGCGCCCGGCATCCGTAGCCAGAACCCGCAGCGGCAACCCGTAGAAAAAGAGAACGGGCGGGGCCCGCACACGGCCCCGCCCCCGATCAGCCCCCGATTCCCGAACGACATGTCGTCGTTACCGGCCATTCAGACGCGCTTGCGACGCTCACGCAATGAAGCGCTCCGTGACCACGCCCGGCAGGGCGGTCCTCCCCAAAGGGAGACTTCCCTCCCCCACGGCCCGCTCCGACGCGCCCGATGACCTCTTCGCGCGGAAGAATGGGGCCATGAGCAAGCAGCCCGCCGAGGTCCCGGTCCAGTCCTCCGCCACGCCGTCCGCCCAGACCTCCTCGCAGACGTCCGCACGCGCGTCCGCGAAGACGTCCGCCTCGTCGTCCCTCGGACCCATAGCCGCGCACCGCCCGCTCGGCGGCGCGAACGCGGCCGGCGCGACCGAGGCGGCCGACGTGGCCACCGTCGCCGGCATGGACGCCGATCCCGACTCGTACGTCGCCGACGCCTCCCTCGGTGACGAGCTGCCGCAGGGACGCTTCCTCGACCGGGAACGCAGCTGGCTCGCGTTCAACGAACGCGTCCTCGAACTCGCCGAGGACCCGACGACCCCCCTCCTCGAACGAGCGAACTTCCTCGCGATCTTCGCTTCGAACCTCGACGAGTTCTTCATGGTCCGGGTCGCCGGCCTCAAGCGCCGCATCGCGACCGGCGTCGCCACCCGCTCCGCCTCCGGCCTCCAGCCCCGCGAGGTCCTCGAACTCATCTGGACCCGCTCCCGCGAGCTCATGGCCCGGCACGCCGCCTGCTACCAGCAGGACGTGGCGCCCGCCCTCGCCGACGAGGGCATCCACCTGATCCGCTGGCCCGAGCTCACGGAGAAGGAGCAGGCGCGGCTCTTCACCCTCTTCCGGCAGCAGATCTTCCCGGTCCTCACCCCGCTCGCCGTGGACCCGGCGCACCCCTTCCCGTACATCTCCGGCCTGAGCCTCAACCTCGCCGTGGTCGTACGCAATCCGGTCAGCGGCCACCGCCACTTCGCGCGCGTGAAGGTCCCGCCGCTGCTCTCCCGCTTCCTGGAGGCCTCCCCGCAGCGGTACGTCCCGCTGGAGGACGTCATCGCGGCGCACCTGGAGGAGCTGTTCCCCGGCATGGAGGTGCTCGCGCACCACATGTTCCGGGTGACGAGGAACGAGGACCTGGAGGTCGAGGAGGACGACGCCGAGAACCTGCTCCAGGCCCTGGAGAAGGAGCTCATGCGGCGCCGCTTCGGCCCGCCGGTCCGCCTGGAGGTCGAGGAGTCCATCGACCCGTACGTCCTCGATCTCCTCGTGCGCGAGCTGAAGGTCTCCGACGCCGAGGTCTACCCGCTGCCCGGCCCCCTCGACCTGACCGGTCTCTTCGGGATCGCCGGGCAGGACCGGCCGGAGCTGAAGTTCCCGAAGTTCGTCGCGGGCACGCACCGGGACCTGGCCGAGGTCGAGTCGGCGTCCGCGCCGGACATCTTCGCCGCGCTGCGCGAGCGGGACGTGCTGCTGCACCACCCGTACGACTCGTTCTCGACGTCCGTCCAGGCCTTCCTGGAGCAGGCGGCGGCCGACCCGGACGTCCTCGCGATCAAGCAGACGCTGTACCGGACGTCCGGCGACTCCCCGATAGTCGACGCCCTCATCGACGCCGCCGAGTCCGGCAAGCAGGTCCTCGTCCTCGTCGAGATCAAGGCCCGCTTCGACGAGCAGGCCAACATCAAGTGGGCGCGCAAGCTGGAGGAGGCCGGCTGCCACGTCGTCTACGGCCTCGTCGGCCTGAAGACGCACTGCAAGCTGTCGCTGGTCGTCCGCCAGGAGGGCGAGCTCCTCCGCCGGTACTCGCACGTCGGCACCGGCAACTACCACCCCAAGACGGCCCGGCTCTACGAGGACCTCGGCCTCCTCACCGCCGACCCCCAGGTCGGAGCGGACCTGTCCGACCTGTTCAACCGGCTCTCCGGCTACTCGCGCCGCGAGACGTACCGACGGCTGCTCACGGCGCCGAAGTCGCTGCGCGACGGGCTGGTCTCCCGGATCACCAAGGAGATCGCCCACCACCGCGCCGGCCGGCCCGCGTACGTACGGATCAAGGTCAATTCGCTGGTCGACGAGGCCGTCATCGACGCCTGCTACCAGGCGTCGCGGGCCGGCGTCCCGGTCGACATCTGGGTCCGCGGCATCTGCGCCGTGCGCCCCGGCGTCACCGGCCTCTCGGAGAACATCCGGGTCCGTTCGATCCTCGGCCGCTTCCTGGAGCACTCCCGGGTCTTCGCCTTCGGCAACGGCGGCGAACCCGAGGTCTGGTTCGGCAGCGCCGACATGATGCACCGCAACCTGGACCGCCGGATCGAGGCCCTCGTACGGGTCTCGGACCCGGCCCACCGGGCTGCGCTGACCCGGCTCCTGGAGACCGGGATGTCCGACACCACCTCCTCCTGGCACCTCGGCCCCGACGGGAACTGGACGCGGCACGCGACCGACCCCGAGGGCCGGCCGCTGCGGCACGTCCAGGAGATGCTCATCGACGCGCGGAGGCGCCGGCGTGCACAACCTTGACCCCCTGCGGGACGTCACGGCGGGGGAGGTCGTGGCCCCCTATCTCCACGCCCGGGCCGCGGACTTCCTCCGCGGCCTGCGGATCCACGGCGAGAGCGGCTCGGACTCGGCCGGTACGGACGAGGCGGCCCGTACGCTGCGGGCCGCCGCCCGGCGGATCAGCGGCACCCTCCACACCTTCCGGCCGCTGCTCGAGCCCGCCTGGGCCGACCAGCTGCGGACCGAGCTGGCATGGCTCTCCGGGACCCTGGCCCTGGAGCAGGCCTGTACGTCCCGGCTCGTCCGGCTGGTGGACGCACTGTCCCGCCTGTCGAGCAGCGGCGGCCCGGTACCGGCCGCCCGCGGCGGCGAAGGCCAGCGGGCGGGCGCGGGTACGGGTGCCGGCGCCGGTACGGGCCCCGGTGCGGGGCTCACCGTCGGTGCCGCCCGGGCCGGCGCCCTCCTCGAACGCCAGCTGACCCTGGCCCGGACACGCGCCCACTCGGCCGCCCTCCAGGCCCTCGGCTCCGCGCGCTTCCACGCGGTCGCCGACGCCGTCGCCCTCCTCGCCTCCGAGGTGCCGCTCGGCCCCGCCGGCGCGGCCCCCGCCATGGAGGTCGTCGACGCGCCCGCCGCGGTCGCCGAGCGGCGCCTCCTCGAATCGGTGGCCGCACTCCCCCTGACCCGGGCGGCCCACCCGTACAACGCCGACGCCCTGGCCCTCGCCGCCGGGGAGTCCCAGGACGCGCCCTGGCACCGGACGCGGCACCTGCTGCGCCTGCACCGGTACGCCTCCGAGGTCCTGCACACCGGCGGCGAGCCCGACCCCGTCCTCTT
Organism: Streptomyces sp. NPDC050842; assembly: GCF_044456565.1. Classification (NCBI taxonomy): domain Bacteria; kingdom Bacillati; phylum Actinomycetota; class Actinomycetes; order Kitasatosporales; family Streptomycetaceae; genus Streptomyces; species Streptomyces sp. NPDC050842. The sequence continues at coordinate 24,507 of NZ_JBITGA010000019.1, forward strand.
CGAGTCCGCCCGCGCCCTGGACCGGCACCGCGACGCCGCCGAGGCCGCGGCGGCCGCCGCCGCGGCGGCCCGCACCCCCCGGATCGCCCCGGCGACGGCGTACGCCCTCGGGGTCCTCCACGCCGACCAGCGGCACGAGGTCGAGGCGGCCCGGTTCGCCTTCCAGCACGCCTGGCGAAGAGCGACGGCCCCGGTCCCGTGACCACCACCCCCCTCCAGGAACCCATCCGCGCCGCCGGGTGCGTCCTCTGGCGCCCGGCACTTTCCGGCCACGGCATCGAGATCGCCCTCGTGCACCGGCCGAAGTACGACGACTGGTCGCACCCGAAGGGCAAGCGGAAGCCCGGGGAGACCGCCGAGGCCTGCGCGCTGCGCGAGATCCTGGAGGAGACGGGCCGGCGCTGCGCGCTCGGCCCCCGCCTGCCCACGGCCCGCTACACGGTGGCCGGCCGCCCCAAGGAGGTCGTCTACTGGGCGGCCCGTGCCCTCGACGGCGCCTTCGCGCCGACCCGTGAGGTCGACCGCCTCGTCTGGCTGCCGCCCGGCGAGGCCCGCGCCCTCCTCACCCAGCGCCGCGACCGCGAACTCCTGGACGCCGCCATGGCAACCTCACGCCACTGACACCCCACCCGGAGTGACCACACCCGTGCTTCCGACACGGTTCACTTTCCGTTCACTCTCTTCCGTCGGTCGCTTCACCTGTTCTGCCTAATTTCGGACTCACACGGTGCACGAAGCGCAACAGTGCACCACCACCCGACACACGCCGCCGTAGAACGATCAGGACACTGGGTCCGCGGCAAGGCGGCTTCTGGAAGGAACACCCGAAAGTGAAGCTTTCGCGCAAGAACGGGCTTCGCGCCTCAGCGATCGGTGCCCTCGTCGTCTCCGGCGCCCTGGTCCTCTCGGCGTGTGGCTCGGACGACAACACGGAGACCCCGGCGAAGGAAGGCGGCAAGACGACGACCTCCGCCGCCGCCGCGTCGAACATCGACTGCGCCGGAGCCAAGGGCAAGCTGCTCGCCGCCGGCTCCAGCGCACAGCGCAACGCGATGGACCTGTGGGTCAAGAACTTCCAGGCCGCCTGTGAGGGCGTCGAGATCAACTACCAGGGCATCGGCTCCGGTGGCGGCATCACCAAGTTCAACCAGGGCCAGGTCGCCTTCGCCGGCTCCGACTCCGCCCTGAAGGAAGAGGAAGTCGCCGAGTCGCAGAAGATCTGCACGGGCGGCAAGGGCATCAACCTGCCCATGGTCGGTGGCCCCATCGCCATCGCCTACAAGCTGGACGGCGTGGACAACCTCGTCCTGGACGCCTCCACCATCGCCAAGATCTTCGACAACAAGATCACCAAGTGGAACGACCCGGCGATCGCCAAGCTGAACCCGGGCGCCAAGCTGCCCGACAGCACGATCCAGGCCTTCCACCGCTCGGACGAGTCGGGCACCACCCAGAACCTGGGCAAGTACCTCTCCACCGCCGCCCCGGCCGACTGGAAGCACGACCCGAAGTCGAAGTCGTGGCCCGCCCAGGGCGGCCAGGCCGCCAACGGCTCCTCCGGTGTCGCCACCGCGGTCAAGGACACCGAGGGTTCCATCAGCTACATGGAGCTCTCGTACGCCACCGCGAACAAGTCCTCCACGGTCAGCATCAACACCGGTGCCTCCGCCCCGGTCGCCGCCTCCTCGGAGAACGCGTCCAAGGCCATCGCCGCCGCCAAGGTCAAGGGCACGGGCAACGACGTCGCCCTCTCCCTCGACTACAAGACCAAGGCCGAGGGCGCCTACCCGATCGTCCTCGTCACGTACGAGATCGCCTGCGACAAGGGCAACAAGGCGGAGACCCTGCCGACCCTGAAGGCGTTCCTCAACTACACCGTGAGCGAGGAGGGCCAGAAGGTCCTCGCCGACGCCGGCTACGCCCCGCTCCCGGCCGAGATCGCGGCCAAGGTCCGCGCGATCGTCCCCACCCTGTCCTGACCCCCGGCCGGGCCCGGCCCCTCCCCTAGGGGGGCCGGACCCGGCATCCGGTGCACCGCCGCCAGGAGCCCGCACACCCGTACGGGCGCCGCAGACCGGAGAAGCAGATGGCTACCACCACACCAGACATACAGAGGAGCCGGCGCGCCAAGAGCGCGTCCCGCCCCGGGGACCGCATCTTCAGCGGTCTGTCCCGAGGGTCCGGCATCACCCTCCTCGTGATCATGGCCGCGATCGCCGGCTTCCTCACCTACCGTGCCGTCCTCGCCATCTCGAAGGACAGCACCAACTTCTTCACCACCTTCGAGTGGAACCCCGCCGGCAACCCGCCGGTCTTCGGCATCGCCGTCCTCGCCTTCGGCACGGTCGTCTCGTCGATCATCGCGATGGCGATCGCCGTGCCCGTCGCCATAGGCATCGCGCTCTTCATCTCGCACTACGCACCGCGCAGGCTGGCCAAGCCGCTCGCGTACGTGGTCGACCTGCTCGCCGCCGTGCCCAGCATCATCTACGGCCTCTGGGGCGCGATATTCCTCGTCCCGTACCTGGACGGCCTGAACCAGTGGCTCGACGAGTACCTGGGCTGGACGTACATCTTCGACAAGGCCAACGAGGGCCCCGCCCGCTCGCTCTTCACCGTCGGCATCCTGCTGGCGATCATGATCCTGCCGATCATCACCAACGTGACCCGCGAGGTCTTCCTCCAGGTCCCGAAGATGCACGAAGAGGCGGCCCTCGCCCTCGGCGCCACGCGCTGGGAGGTCATCCGCATGTCGGTCCTGCCCTTCGGCCGCTCCGGCATCATCTCCGCCTCGATGCTGGGCCTGGGCCGCGCGCTCGGCGAGACCATGGCCGTCGCCGTGGTGCTCTCCCCCAGCTTCCTCGTCTCCGGCCACCTGCTGGACCCGGGCGGCGGCACGTTCGCCCAGAACATCGCCGCGAAGTTCAACGAGGCCAACGAGTTCGGCCGTGACGCGCTGATCGCCTCCGGTCTCGTCCTCTTCGTCATCACGCTGCTGGTCAACGGCGCGGCTCGCTGGATCATCGGCCGCCGCAAGGAGTACTCGGGGGCCAACGCATGAGCCACGCCATACAGGATCGCCCGCCCGTGCAGTCCCGGGTCAAGCACGATCCCCTCAAGCACGCCCGGCTCCCCCGCTGGACCCCGTTCGCCATCGCCCTCGGCTCCGTCGCCGCCGGCTGCGGCCTCGGTCTCGTCGCCGGCTGGCACAGCCGCATCCAGTGGGGCCTGCTCTCCTCGCTCTTCTTCGTCCTGGCCACCTACCTGATCACCTCGAAGGTGGAAGGCAGCCGCCAGGCCAAGGACCGCGTCGCGACCAGCCTCGTGTGGGTCTGCTTCATCCTGGCCGTGATCCCGCTGCTCTCGCTGGCCTGGGTCACGATCAGCAAGGGCATCGAAGTCCTCGACCCGTACTTCCTCTCCCACTCGATGAACGGCGTCCTGGACACCGAGGCCGGCGGTGGCGTCTACCACGCGCTGCTCGGCACCATCGAGCAGGTCCTCATCGCGACGCTGATCGCCGCGCCGATCGGCCTGCTGACCGCGGTCTACCTGGTGGAGTACGGCGGCGGGAAGCTCGCCCAGGCCGTCACCTTCTTCGTCGACGTCATGACGGGCATCCCGTCGATCGTCGCGGGCCTCTTCATCCTCGCCACCTGGAATCTGATGCTGGGCTTCGGGCCCTCCGGATTCGCCGGCGCGATGGCCCTCGCGATCCTGATGATGCCGGTCGTGGTCCGCTCCACCGAGGAGATGCTCAAGCTCGTCCCGAACGAGCTCCGCGAGGCCTCCCTCGCGCTCGGCATCCCCAAGTGGCGCACGATCCTGAAGGTGGTCCTGCCCACCGCGATCGGCGGCATCACCACGGGCGTCATGCTCGCGGTCGCCCGCATCACCGGTGAGACGGCCCCCGTCCTGCTCCTCGTGTTCGGTACGAAGCTCATCAACCCGAACCCCTTCGAAGGCGCTCAGTCCTCGCTGCCGCTGTACGTGTACGAGCAGTACGCGGTCGGCACCGACGCCGCTGTGTCCCGTGCCTGGGCCGCCGCGCTCGTCCTGATCGCCTTCGTCATGATCCTCAACATGGTGGCCCGCGGCATCGCCCGCTGGAAGGCCCCCAAGACCGGCCGCTGACCGCGGCATCATTGGAAGTAGTGATTCACATGGCCAAGCGAATCGACGTCAGCGGCCTCTCCGCGTACTACGGCGCCCACAAGGCGATCGACGACATCTCCATGACCGTCGAGCCCCGCTCCGTGACGGCTTTCATCGGCCCCTCCGGCTGCGGCAAGTCCACCTTCCTGCGGACCCTGAACCGCATGCACGAGGTCACCCCCGGCGGCCGGGTCGAGGGCAAGGTGATGCTGGACGACGAGAACCTGTACGGCTCGCACGTCGACCCGGTCGCCGTGCGCCGCACGGTCGGCATGGTCTTCCAGCGCCCCAACCCCTTCCCCACCATGTCGATCTTCGACAACGTGGCGGCGGGCCTGCGCCTCAACGGCAAGTACAAGAAGGCCCAGCTCAGTGACATCGTCGAGAAGTCCCTCAAGGGCGCGAACCTCTGGAACGAGGTCAAGGACCGCCTGAACAAGCCGGGCTCGGGCCTCTCCGGCGGCCAGCAGCAGCGTCTGTGCATCGCCCGCGCCATCGCGGTCGAGCCCGACGTCCTGCTGATGGACGAGCCCTGCTCGGCCCTCGACCCGATCTCCACCCTCGCCATCGAGGACCTGATCGGCGAGCTGAAGGAGCGCTTCACGATCGTCATCGTGACGCACAACATGCAGCAGGCCGCCCGCGTCTCGGACCGCACGGCCTTCTTCAACCTGTCGGCCGTCGGCCAGCCCGGCAAGCTCATCGAGCTGGACGACACCGAGCGGATCTTCTCCAACCCGAGCGTCCAGGCGACCGAGGACTACATCTCCGGCCGCTTCGGCTAGACCGCTCCACCCCAAGACCGTCTTACGGTGCTGCATGGCGGTGCCACCGTATGACGAAAGGGCCCGGCTCCCCCACAGGGGAGCCGGGCCCAACCATTTGTCTCAAAGCGCCAGCGTCAGCGTCAGCCGAAGAACAGCTTCACCACGCTGCAATCCCCCGGGGGATAACCCCCGGACCCCCAGCAGGACCGGGTGGCGCCGGCCGCCAGTGGCGCCGGCCGTCAGCCGAAGAACAGCTTCACCACGTAGTAGCTCGCCGCCGCGACCAGCGCCGCCGCCGGCATCGTGATGAACCAGCCCAGGATGATGTTCTTGGCGACACCCCACCGCACCGCGTTGACGCGCTTCGTCGCGCCCACGCCCATGATCGCGGAGGTGATGACGTGCGTCGTCGAGATCGGCGCGTGGAACAGGAACGCCGAGCCGAACATGATCGACGCACCCGTCGTCTCCGCCGCGAAACCCTGCGGCGGGTCCAGCTCGATGATCTTGCGGCCGAGCGTCCGCATGATGCGCCAGCCGCCCGCGTACGTACCGAGCGAGAGCATCACGGCACAGGCGATCTTCACCCACACCGGGATGTCGTCGCCCGCCTGCTGCACGTCGGCGATGACCAGGGCCATCACCACGATGCCCATCGTCTTCTGCGCGTCCTGCAGACCGTGACCGAGCGCCATACCGGCCGCCGACACCGTCTGCGCGATACGGAAGCCGCGCTTGGCCTTGTGCGGGTTGGCCTTGCGGAACATCCACATGATCGCGCACATGACCAGGTAACCGGCGACGAGACCGACGACCGGCGAGATGAACATCGGGATGACGACCTTGTCGAGGACGCCGCCCCACAGCACCTCGGTGCCACCGGCCAGCGCCGCGCCCACCATGCCGCCGAACAGCGCGTGCGAGGAGGACGACGGCAGACCGAAGTACCAGGTGACGAGGTTCCAGATGATCGCGCCCACCAGCGCGGCGAAGAGGATGCCCATCCCCTTGTCGCCGGTCGGGGTCTCGATGAGCCCCTCACTGACGGTCTTGGCGACCCCGCTGCCCATGAAGGCACCCGCGAGGTTCATGACCGCCGCCATCGCCAGCGCCGCCCGGGGGGTCAGCGCCCGGGTCGACACCGAGGTGGCGATGGCGTTGGCGGAGTCGTGGAAGCCGTTCGTATACGTGAAGCCGAGCGCGACACCGATGGTCACGATCAGAGCGAAGGTGTCCACGAAGCTCAGGACTCCTTGACCGCGATGGTCTCCACCGTGTTGGCGACGTGCTCGAAGGCGTCGGCCGCCTCTTCCAGCACGTCGACGATCTGCTTGAGCTTCAGCACCTCGATGGCGTCGTACTTGCCGTTGAAGAGCTGCGCGAGGAGCTTGCGGTGGATCTGGTCGGCCTGGTTCTCCAGACGGTTGACCTCGATCCAGTACTCCGTGAGGTTGGCCATCGTCCGCAGGTTCGGCATGGCCTCGGCAGTCAGCTCGGCCGCCCGGGCCAGGACCTCGATCTGCTGCTCGACACCCTTGGGGAGTTCCTCGACGTTGTAGAGGACGACCAGGTCGACGGCCTCCTCCATGAAGTCCATGATGTCGTCGAGGGACGACGCGAGGTTGTAGATGTCCTCACGGTCGAAGGGCGTGATGAAGGAGGAGTTCAGCTGGTGGAAGATCGCGTGGGTAGCGTCGTCGCCGGCGTGCTCCGCTGCCCGCATCCGCTCCGCGATCTCGGCCCGGGCGGAAGGCTCCGCTCCGAGCAGTTCCATCAGGAGCTTCGAGCCCGTGACGATGTTGTCCGCGGACGCGGCGAACATGTCGTAGAAGCTCGTCTCCCTGGGGGTCAGACGAAATCGCACGTGAGGTCCTCGGGGTGCTGGGTTTCGGTCAGGCTGATGCTAGGCGCATCATCCGGCCACGGCTAACCGGCGTCCTCTCAGTGTCGCCCATCAGGCACAGTGAACTGCACGGGCCCCCGCCCGGATCGGCGGGGATCGGTACCATATACCCACGAGGGGTATACACCCCCTTATCTGGACAACGGGAGGACGCGATGACGACCACCGACGCGGACCAGGTCACCCCCGAGACCGTCGAGGCAGTCGGGGCCGTCGAGCCTGCCGACCACGACCACGGCGTGCACGGCTACCACAAGCAGAAGGACGAGCACCTCAAGCGGCTCCGCCGCATCGAGGGGCAGATCCGCGGCCTCCAGCGGATGGTCGACGAGGACGTCTACTGCATCGACATACTGACCCAGGTCTCGGCTTCGACGAAGGCGCTCCAGTCCTTCGCCCTCCAGCTCCTGGAGGAGCACCTGCGGCACTGCGTCGCGGACGCGGCCGCCAAGGGCGGCGAGGGCATCGACGCCAAGGTCGAGGAGGCCACCAAGGCCATCGCCCGCATGATGCGCACCTGAGCGGAGTCCGCGCACGCGCGCACCCTCTCCACGAGCCAGCGGGCCGTACGGTCAGCGTTCCCGTTCCCGTACGGCCCGCTCGGCGGCGACCCGCAGGACCTCGTCGATCCGGTCGGCGCTGAGGCGCTCCCCGTCCGCGGCGGAGGCGGCGATGATCAGTTCGCCGCACAGTTCGATCTCGGCGAGGGCGACGCAGTCCGGGTCTGCGGGCACGGTCGCGGTACCGGGCGGGGCCACGTGCGGTCACCTCTTCCTGCCGGCTTCTGTCTCCCAGGTCTCCCGGCGGTCTCCCAGCGTAGGGAGAGGGCCACGCAGGGCGCATGACACGTCCGGACCATTTGGCGATGGTCCGAACCACCCCGGCCCTGCCGCGGCCCTGCTCAGGCCTTGATCTTCCCGGCGTAGATGTCGCGCCGGTCCGGAAGCGTCACCTGGACGCGGACCCCGAAGCCGTACAGCAGGGTGGTCGACGCGACCGCGACCGTACGGCCCTGGTTGCTGAAGCTGAACTGGTGGCGGACCTTCCGCAGCCGCCCCTCCGCGTCCAGATACGCGTCGAACGGCACCGTGTCCGTGGCGAACCCTTTCGCCGCCGCGGCGAGCGCCCCGCGCAGCTGCGGCGAGGCGGCGCGCGCCGCGTGGGCGATGTCGGCGACGCCGCGGTAGTGGCGGACCTTCACGCCTGCCAGGTCGACCTCTCCGAGGTACGAGACCTCCCGGGCGCCCCGCAGCAGCTCCGCCGCGGCCGCCGGGTCGGTGGCCCCGCCCGTGACGAGGTTCCCGTCGTCGAGGGTCGTGGTGTCGACGCGGACCCACTTGTCGGCGGGCACCCCCGCGCCCCGGTTCTTCATGTAGAGGGCGCCGGGGGTGAGGAGCTCGGTGATCGGCCGGTGCTCGTCGGTCCCGGCGGCGTCCTTGGGCAGCACCACCTGGAGCCGGCCGGTGCGGCGGCGGAAGTCGTAGCCGCCCTCGCCGCGGATGGTGACCCGGGTCCCGCCGGCGGCCATCTCCATGGAGGTGCTCGCCTTGGCGGTGCCGGCCCTGGTCAGCGCGTCGGCCGCGTTCCGTACGGCGAGGAGCGGGTCCACCGCGGGCTTCGGGTCCTCGGGTGCGGCGCAGCCCGCGACCGCCGAGCCCCCGACGAGTGAGCCGACCAGGGCGGCGGTGACGGCGAACGCGCCGCTCCCGCGGCCGCGCGGACGCCCGTATCGCTGCACCACCATCGCCTGCCAACCCCCAACGCCTCACCGCTGTTTGCCCGGGACCCGCACGTCCCCGGTCCCGCGGGCCTGGGAACGCCCGATCCGCATAACGACGGCACGGGCGAGCCGTCACGCGCAGTACCGTGGTGGGGTGCACGCGCATGCCTCCCCCCACACGACCACGACGACGGAACGCGGCTCGTTCGCGCTGGCCAGATGCAGCTGCGGCTGGTCGGGGCCGGCCCGCAGATCGCGGGAGAGAGCCCGTACGGACGCCTCGGAACACGTCCGTACGTCGGCGGTTTCCGGCGACGCGTCTTAGACCCTCAGACCCTCAGGCCCCTTGGCCCCTCAGGCCGCGAGGTCGTTCTGGGTCGTCCCGTTGGCCGGGCCGCCGAGCCGGGGCTCGGGGATGTCGACGGCCTCGGGCCGGAGCGGTTCCGCGGCCCGCCGGGAGCGGACGAGCCGGGCGCCGCGGCCGGAGCGGGCGACGGCGGAGACGACGGGGGTCAGCAGGGCGAGCGCGACGGGCGCGAGGAGCAGCGCCACCGCCGTACCGAGGGCGAAGCCGCCGATGACGTCGGTCGGGTAGTGGACGCCCATGTAGACCCGCGCGAAGCCCTCGGCGAGGGCGAGGCCGATGGCGGCGAGGCCGAACTTCCGGTGGGCGACGAAGAGGCCGACGCCGAGCGCCATCGCCATGGTGGCGTGGTCGCTGACGAACGAGAAGTCGGTCTTGCCCTCGACGAGGACGTCGAGGCCCTCGTGGTCGTTGAACGGCCTGGGGCGCTCGACGAAGCCCCGGATGGGGATGTTGACGAGAAGGGCGACACCGGCGGCCAGCGGGGCCCAGACGAGCCCGGCGACGGCCGAGACGGAGTCCGCGAGGGTGCCGCTGCGGCGGACGCTCCACCAGCACCAGAGCACGACGAGGACCATCCCGAGCATGATCCCGTACTCGCCGACGAACTCCATGACGCGGTCGAACCACGGCGGAGCGGCCTTCGCCAGCCCGTTGATGTCGTAGAGCAGGCTGACATCGGGGTTGGAACCGTCCGATGCGAGTCCAGCCATCTGCTGTGGCCCCTTGCTTCTCGTGTGTGTCTTCCCACCCCCGTGGTCAGAGCGTTCGGATCAGGGAACGAACTGTCTGAGGCGTGCGTTCCGCTCTCTCCGGTGGATCATGCCGACGTTATCGAAGAGTGACGGTTCACCGCAGCTCAGGGCCACTGCATGACGGAGAGTTCCGGCCATGTCCCATACGACCCGACGGTCCGTCTCCTGCCCCTACGTCTGCGGAAGATGGGTGGGCAGCGCGGCGGCGCCCTCCTTGGTGACCCTGGTCGCGCCGAAGTAATCGGGGGTGTCGATCCGGTCGAAGCGGATCACCGCACCGGTGCGCGGGGCGTCGATCATGTACCCGCCGCCCACGTAGATACCGACGTGCCGGATGGCACGCGAGTTCGTCAGATCGTCGGAGAAGAAGACGAGGTCGCCGGGGAGGAGCTCCTCCCTGCTCGGGTGCGGACCGGCGTTGTACTGGTCGTTGGCGACGCGCGGCAGCTCGATGCCGACGTTCAGGTACGCGGCCTGGGTCAGCCCGGAGCAGTCGAACCGGCCATTTTGCGCCGCCGTCCCCGTACCGCCCCACAGGTACAGGGTGCCGAGCTTCTGCTGGGCGTAGTGGATGGCCCCCGCGGCCTGCCGGGAGGGCTCGACGCGGCCCACGGGCCGCGCGAAGCTCTTCTCCAGGGAGCGGATGATCCGCACGTAGTTCTGCGTCTCGCTGATCGGCGGCACCCCGCCGTGCTTGATGACGCGGTACGCGCCCGCGTTGTACGCGGCCAGCATGTTGCTCGCGGGGTCGCCGGGCACGTTCTTCACGTACCCGGCGAGCTCGCAGTCGTACGAGGCGGCCGAGGGGATCGCGTCCTGCGGGTCCCAGATGTCCCGGTCGCCGTCCCCGTCGCCGTCGATGCCGTGTCCGGCCCAGGTGCCGGGGATGAACTGGGCGATGCCCCGGGCGTCGGCCGAGGAGACGGCCCGCGGGTTCCAGCCGCTCTCCTGGTAGAGCTGCGCGGCGAGGAGGGCGGGGTTGATCGCGGGGCAGAGGTTGCCCCACTTCTGCACGAGCCCCTGGTAGAGGGCGGGGACGGAGCCCTTGGCGAGCCCCACGGTGCCGTTCTTGCCGCTGCCCGCGCCGCCGATGAGACCCGACGCCGCGGAGTACGTCCCGACGACGAGCAGTGCGACAAAGCTGAGGCAGACCCCGAAGGCCCCGCCGGCCACCAGCCACGCCTTGCCAGCCCTACGCACCGTCAACCACCCCTCGGCTCATGGCAGTACGCCCCGGGGTCAGTCTAGGCGGCGGGGAGCCCGGAGGGGTGGTTGCACGACGTGCCGTCAGTTCTTCTTGAGCAACTCCACGAGACTGGAGGAACTGTCGTCCCCGTACCCGGCTTCCACACCGCGCCGGAACAGATCGGCGACCGCGGCCGGCAGGGCACCGTCCACGCCCGCGTCGGTGACGGTGTGCAGGACGTGCTCGGCGCTGGCGAGACCCATGGCGAGGCGGTCGACGTCACCGCCGTGGTGACCGGCGTCGACCCGGGGCCCGTAGAAGTCGATGAACTGGCCGAGGTCGAGCGCGTTCCTGGCGTACGGCTGGAGCTCGACGGCCGTGATGCCGTGCGCGTCGGCGAGGGCGAGGGCCTGCCAGTAACCGGAGAGCGACGTCCAGAACATGACCATGTTGAGCTGGTAGAAGAGCGCGGCGAGGCCGGGGTCCTCACCGCGGTAGTCGGTACCGGTGAGCACGGAGAGCGCACCGCGGTGGGCCTCGAAGACCTCCCGGGGCCCGCTGTAGAAGGCGGAGCTGGCCGGGTCGCCGACGCCGGACGGCGGGGTGAGGACGCCGCCGGTGAGCTGGACGGCGCCGCGCTCCGCCGCCCAGGCGGCGGCCTCCCGGGCTCGCTGCGGGGTGTCGGAGCTGAGGTTGACGAGGACCCGGCCGGCGAGGACGGCGGGGTCGACCTCGCCGAGGACGCCGTAGAAGGCGTCGTAGTCGGTGAGGCTGAGGACGACGAGCTCGTTCGCGGCGACGGCCTCGGCGGGACCGGCGGCGAGCACCGCTCCCCGCCGCACGAGCTCGGCGGCACGGCTCGGGGTCCGGTTCCAGAGGGTGACCTCGTACCCCTGGTCGAGATAGGCACCGGCCATGGCGCGCCCCATGGGCCCGAGCCCGATGACGGTGACGGAAAGTGCGTTCTGCACAGCAACCCCCTGCGATACGCGCTCTAAAACGAACGCTCTAATTACCGACGAGGCAAGACCGTAGCACGCTCTAAAACGAACGCTCTACTCAATAGGCCGACTAGACTCACCCCATGCAGACCAGCAGCACCCACGACCGGATCGTCGTCGCCGCCGCACGCCTCATCCAGCGCCAGGGCTACGTCGGAACGGGCATCAAGCAGATCGCGAAGGAGGCGGACGCCACCCTCGGCTCCGTCTACCACTTCTTCCCGGGCGGGAAGGAAGCCGTCGCGGTCGCGGCGATCGCGCACAGCCGCGAGGAGTTCGCCGGCTTCCTGCGCACCGCCCTGGACGGCGAGGACGACCCCGCCGAGGCCGTCGACGCCTGCGCGCGCCTCCTGGCCCGCGAACTCCGCGCCTCAGGCTGGACGGACGGCTGCCCGGTCACCGCCGCCGCCCTGGAGACCCTCGGCCCCGACAACCCCATCCAGCGGGCCTGCGCCGACGCCCTGCGCGCCTGGCAGAACCTGGTCGCCGACAAGCTCCTCGGCTGCGGACTCCCCTCCCCCGAGGCCCGCGACCTGGCCGCCACCGTCATCAACACGCTCGAAGGCGCGGAAGTGACCGCCCAGGTCACCCGAAGCGAGGACCCCCTCCTCCTGGCGGGCCGTCACCTGTCGCGCCTGGTCGCCTCGTACGTCTGACGACCCCGCGGCTGCGCGACGGCGCCCCAAGAGTGCAACAACGACAATCATTGCCCGGAGTCACCCTCCGTGATACACAGAGTGACCATACGCTTCTTCGCATGGAAACCGGCCACACCCGCGCAGGTCAAGACGGTCAGACCGGTCAAGTGTGCGGGGATCGGGTAAAGAGACCCGTCAAGGCGTCACACGCGAGCGGTTTCATCAGCGAAGATAGGGCGATGACCCATGCCGTCCGGCAGGGGCAGTTAACTACCCAACAGGGGCGGTGAGTTACATGTACCTGGCGGCAGAAAAGGGCGACATCACCACCATCATCGGTGGAATCGCCCCGAACTGGGGGCCTTTCGGGAGCCTGGGCGCCGAGGCCAAGATCATGATCGAGGTCGTGATGGCCGTGGCCATCCTGCTCTGCCTCGGCATCGCCATCTGGGGTGCGGCCAAGCAGCGCATCGGCGCGACCGCGCTCCGCGACACGTTCAGCGCGGAACAGGGCAAGGGCCTGATCGTGGCCGGCCTCACCGGCGTCTTCATCATCGGATCGCTGGGAACGCTCTTCACCATCGTGTACGGGATGGCCGTCTGATCCCCCGTCGGACTCCATCCTCCTGAGGCCTGCTGATGTCGTGTTTGCGTTCCCTGATGCCCAGCCATGTTGCAGCACTGTCGTACCCGCGAACGAGTGAGGGGGCGTACCCGGCATGAGCCTCGGCGACGAGCACGACGGCTTCGGCGGCGTGGGCGGCTCGGGCCAGACCCGGACCCGCCTGCCCGAGGGCAACAGCGGCGACGTCTACGGCGGCGCCCGCCGCCCCGTACGCAGCTCCCGCTCCCTGATCACCGTCGTGGGCGTGGTGGTCCTCCTCATCGCGGCGATCGCCTTCGCCAACCGCGGCGGCGCGGACCCGGCGGACGCGGCCCCCACGACAGGCACCCCGGGCAAGGCGGCCCCGACGGCAGCGACAGGCGTCCGCCCGGTGACGGGCAAGAACGGCCAGTTCCCGGCAGGCTTCGCACACGACGAACAGGGAGCCCAGAGCGCCGCGTCGAACTACGCGGTGGTGCTCGGCTCGGCCGAGATGTTCCAGGACGGGCCCCGCGCGGAGATCGTGCGCGCCATCCACGACCCCGCGGTCGTGGAGGACCTCCTGAAGAAGCTCGACGCCTCGTACTCCGCGGGCCTCATGGCCGGCATGGGACTCGACGAGAACGGCGCGGCACCCTCCGGCACGACCTTCGTCTCACGCACCGTCCCGGTCGGCACCAAGGTCCGGGACCACACGGAGAACTCCGCGACGGTCGAGGTCTGGTGCACCGGCCTGGGCGGCCTCGCCGGAGCGGGCTCGACCAAGCCCGTCACCTCCACCTGGTTCACCATCACCCAGAAGCTCACGTGGGTCGGGGGCGACTGGCGCGTGGAGTCCTTCAGCCAGAGCGAGGGCCCCACCCCGGTCAACGGCGACAGCCGCGCCTCCACGGCCGACGAGATCGCCGAGGCCGTCGAGGGATACGGAGGGTTCACCTATGCCCGCTAGCCGAAGCCTCGCAGGGCGCGCGTCGACCGCGGCCTTCGCCGCGTTCCTCGCCGTACCCCTCCTGCTCTCCCGGGCCGCCCAGGCGGCCCCCACCCCGACTCCGACTCCGTCGGCCCCCACGCCGTCCCCGACCGCGGGCAACAAGGAGTGCGAGCTCCTCACGGGAACGGCCAAGCAGCTCTGCGAGAGGAGCGAGTCCGGCGGAGCCGGCACCCCCCTCCCCGACTCGAACACCGCGGTCGACCCCCTCTCCTCCCTCGCCCGCGGCTGCGCAGACGCCGCCATCGCCACCATCGACTACCTCTCCAAGGCCGTCAAAGAAACCGCCGACGTCGACTTCACCAACGTGGAGTTCCTCGGCCGGTACGCGATCGTCTTCGCCGCCGCCACCGTCCTCACCCTCCTCCTCTGGCTCCTCGCCGTCGCCAAGCGGGCCATCCGGGGCGTCCCCCTCGCCACCGCCCTCTCCGAGGCCATCGGCTTCCTCTGGCTGACGGTCCTCGCCTCCGCGTTCACCCCGCTCATCCTCTACACCGTCGTCAACGCCACCGACGCCGTCACCGAGGTCATCGCCTCCGGCACCGGCCAGCAGACCGACGTCTTCTTCGGCAGCTTCAAACAAGCCCTCGAGAAGGGCGACAGCATCGGTGGCGGCCCCATCATGCTGATCATCGTGTCGCTGGTGACCGTCCTCGCCGCCGGCGTCCTCTACCTGGAACTGTTCCTCCGCGCCGTGATGCTCTACGTCGGCGCCCTCCTCGGCGTCGTCGTCTACTCCGGCCTCGTCGACAAGAACATGTGGGGCCACGTCCGCCGCTGGGCCGGAATCATGATCGCCGTGATCCTCGTCAAGCCGGTCATCGTGATCGTCCTCGGCCTCGCCGGGGCACTCTCCTCCGGCACCGGCCCCGACTCGTTCTCCGCCGTCGTCTCCGGACTCGCGATCATCCTGCTCGCCATCTTCGCCTCCGGGGTCATCTACCGCTTCGTCCCCGGCTTCGGCGACGAGATCGCCGCCTCCCGCAACAACCGGCTCCACCGCGCCGGCGAGAACACGGCCGCCGCCGTCATCTCCTCCCCCGCCTCCCTCGTCTCGCAGGGCATCAAGACCCACAGCACCCGCGACAGCGGAGGCGGCGGCGGCCAGGGCTCCCAGGCCGCCCGCCCCGCCAACCCCCTCGCCGGCGGCGTCGCCGCCCACAGCAGCCGCGGCGGCGACAACCGCGGCGGCGGGGCCACGCCCCCGCCCGCACCCCGTAGCAGCAGTCCCACCACGGGTACCCCGCACAGCAACCGCAACTCTGGAGGTGGAGGGCGTTGACGACCCAGTCCCAGCCGGTCGCGCCCCGCCGCACGTACCTCGTCGGCCGGGCCCGGCCGAACGCGATCGTCGGCAAGAACCGTGAGACGGGCGAGATCGCCCTCATCATCGTCGGCGCGTTCCTCGGCATGATGAGCGGACTCCTCGTCCCCCTCCTCCCCCTCCGGATCGCACTCCTCGCCGGCCTCCCCATGGTCGCGATCGCCGCCGTGTACCTCCCGTACAAGGGCCGCACGTTCTACAAGTGGTTCGAGATCAACCGCAGCTACAAGCGCATGCTCAAGCGCGGTACGGCCTACCGCTCCGTCGCCGCCGAGTCCGGCACCCGCCTCGACGGCCGCGAGGTCGAGATCGGCCCGCCCCCCGGCATCGGCCGCGTCGGCTGGCTCGCCGCCCCCTTCGGCCCCGACGAGATCGCCGTCCTCCTGCACGCCGACCGCCGCACCGTCACCGCCGCCATCGAGATCGAGGGCCCCGGCGTCGGCCTGCGCGACAGCGAGGACCAGGAGGCCCTCGTCGACCGGTTCGGCACCCTCCTCAAGCACGTCGCCAACGGCGACGGCTTCGTGACCCGCCTCCAGATGCTGGCCCGCACCCTCCCCGCCGACCCCGACGCCCACGCCAAGGACGTCAGCCAGCGCGGCGACACGGCCGCGCCCGCCTGGCTCAAGGAGTCGTACGAGCAGCTCCAGTCGATGGTCTCCACCTCCAGCGAGCAGCACCGCGCCTACCTCGTCGCCTGCATGCACTACACGCGCGAACTCGCCGCCGAGGCCAACGTCATGGCCCGCGCCGCCCGCCACGCCTCCGGCGCCCGCAAGCTCGACCGCGACGCCGGCCTCGCCGTCGTCATGGCCCGCGAGCTCACCGACATCTGCGCCCGCCTCGCCGAGGCCGACATCCGCGTACGCCAGCCCCTCGGCCAGTCCCGGCTCGCCTCCCTCGTGCACTCCATGTACGACCCGGACCACCCCATCGACCACATCCAGGCCATGACGAAACGAAACGCTTGGCCCGCCGAACTCGACGCGATGGAACCGACGTACCTCCAGGCCAAGACCCGCGAGTCCTCCACGCGCGCCCCCTGGTGCCACGCCACGGCCTGGGTGAAGGAGTGGCCCATGACCCCGGTCGGCGTCAACTTCCTCGCCCCGCTCCTCGTCCACACCCCGGACGTCATCCGCACGGTCGCCGTCACCATGGACCTGGAGCCCACCGAGGTCGCCATCGAGCGCATGCTCACCGAGAAGACCAACGACGAGGCCGACGCCAGCCGCGCCGCCAAGATGAACCGCACCGTCGACCCCCGTGACATCGCCGCCCACGGCCGGCTCGACCAGCGGGGTGAAGATCTCGCCAGCGGTGCGGCCGGAGTGAACCTCGTCGGGTACATCACGGTGTCGTCGCGTTCGCCCGAGGCCCTCGCCCGGGACAAGCGCACGATCAGGGCCTCCGCCGGAAAGTCGTACCTGAAGCTGGAGTGGTGCGACCGCGAGCACCACCGGGCCTTTGTGAACACCTTGCCGTTCGCGACCGGCATCCGCCGCTAAGGCCGAAGGGGCACCGTCCGATGCGAGATCCGATGTCCGTCCTGACCGACGCCTTCACCTCCTTCGTCTTCGGCAAGGTGGAGACGACCCGCCTGCCCGTCCGCACCTCCACCGGACAGGCCCAGGCCGTCTACCTGCCGACCGCCGCCCCCGGCCTCGGCGACTCCGGCGTGATCATCGGCCGCGAGGTCTACAGCGGCAAGGGGTACATCTACGACCCCTTCCAGCTGTACGGGCAGCAGCTCCCCGCCCCCCACTGGCTGGTCCTCGGCGAGTCCGGAAACGGCAAGTCGGCGCTGGAGAAGACGTACGTGCTCCGCCAGCTCCGCTTCCGCGACCGGCAGGTCGTCGTCCTCGACGCCCAGGGCGAGGACGGCGTCGGCGAATGGAACCTCATCGCGCAGGAGCTGGGAATAACTCCCATCCGGCTCGACCCGATGGTCGCCAACGACTCCGGCATCCGCCTCAACCCCCTCGACCCCTCGATCACCACCACGGGCCAGCTCGCGCTGCTCCGCACGATCATCGAGGTGGCGATGGGCCACGGCCTCGACGAGCGCTCCGGCTTCGCGCTCAAGGTCGCCCACGCCTTCGTCACCGAGCACACCACCCACCGCCAGCCGATCCTCACCGACATCGTCGAGCAGCTCCGCCACCCCAAGGCCGAATCGGCGGAGGCGATGAACGTCGACATAGACGACGTACGGGCCTGGGGCCTGGACGTCGCCCTCGTCCTGGACCGCCTGGTCGACGGTGACCTCCGGGGCATGTTCGACGGCCCGACGACCGTCGGCATCGACCTCGACGCGCCCCTGATCGTCTTCGACCTCTCCCACATCGACCGCAACTCCATCGCCATGCCGATCCTCATGGCGATCGTCGGCGTCTGGCTGGAGCACACCTGGATCCGCCCCGACCGGAAGAAGCGCATCTTCCTCGTCGAGGAGGCCTGGCACATCATCAACAGCCCGTTCGTGGCCCAGCTGTTCCAGCGGCTGCTCAAGTTCGGCCGCCGCCTCGGCCTGTCCTTCGTCGCCGTCGTCCACCACCTCTCCGACGTCGTCGACGGAGCGGCGGCCAAGGAAGCCGCGGCGATCCTCAAGATGGCCTCCACCCGGACCATCTACGCCCAGAAGGCCGACGAGGCACGCAACACGGGCCGGGTCCTCGGCCTGCCACGCTGGGCGGTCGAGATCATCCCGACCCTCACCCCCGGCATCGCGGTCTGGGACGTCAACGGCAACGTGCAGGTGGTCAAACACCTCATCACCGAGCGCGAACGCCCCCTCGTCTACACCGACCGCGCGATGACCGAGTCCTCGGTCGCCGACCCGGAACTCGAGTGGGAGACGGAGCAGCGCGCGATCCTCGTCGAACAGCAGATGAACGGCACGTCGCAGTCGACGGTGGCGTAGCCGCATGGACACGACACGAAAGGGAGGGGGAGGCATCTCCGACGGGCTGCTGCTCAGCCTGTTCGGCCTCCTCCTCTGCCTCACGGTCCTGGTGTGGACGGCGACCGGTCTGGCCGGCCTCTTCTCCCACGGCGCCTGGCCGCAGGGCGTCGCCTACACGGGCACCCCGTCGGCCCTGCGCTCCCTGGCGACGGCCCCGACGGACCTCCCGGCGGCCTGGCCGACCACACCACCGGGCCAGCTGTCGGGGTACGGCCTGTTCTGGGGCCTGCTGATCGGCGAGGCGATGATCCTGTTCGTCCTCGCGGTCTTCGCCCTGGGCACGATCGCCCGCTGGCGAGCGGTGCGGGCGAACAGGAAGGCGGGTACGTACGGGACGACCCGGGAGCCGGTACGGGACACCCCGGGGCCGGTACGGGACACCCGGGAGCCCGCATACGAGAAGCCCGCACGGAAGGCCCGGCCCCCGAAGTCCGCGCCCGAGGAGCCCATACACGAGGAGCCCGTACGGACGGCCGCTCCCCCGGCCCCCCGACGGCCCGCGCCGGCGGAGGCACCGGAGACGTCTCCCCCCGCGGTCCCGGTCCCGGCGACCACCCCGGCACCGCACGCTCCCCTCCCCGCGGGCACCGCCGCCCCCCGCCTCGTCTACGGCCCCCCGGAGACCCGCCACCCCGTCGCCGTCCAGGCGATCAGGGACGCCGAGGGCCCCGTCCTGGTCGTCACCTCCGACCCCACCGTCTGGTCGTCGACGAAGGACGCCCGCGGCAAACTCGGCCCGGTCCTCGTCCACGACCCCGGCCACCTCTGCGACACCCCCGCCCGGCTCCACTGGTCCCCGTCCGAGCACTGCGAGGACCCGGCCGTCGCCCAGCAGCGGGCGGCCGCCCTGCTCGCCCCCGTACGCCCGCACTCCCGCCTCGACGCGGCCACCGCCGACACCGCGGAAACGCTCCTGCGCTGCTGGCTGCACGCCGCCGCCGTCGACGGCCGCCCCTTCCGCCAGGTCCACCGCTGGGCCCAGGGCGCCGGCGCCCACGAGCCCGTACGTATCCTCCGCAGCCACCCCAAGGCCGCGTCCGGCCACGCCGGCCTCCTCGAATCGGCGCTCACCGCCCACCCCGAAAGCCGCCGCCTCGCCCAGGAACTGACGGCCCGTGCGCTCGCCGCCCTGTCCTCGATCCACATCAGGGAGGCCTGCGTCCCGAATCGAACGGATTCGCTGACGCTCGCATCATTCGTCGCCGAAGGGGGCACCCTCTACGTGGTGGGCGAACCGATCGAGGACCCGCGGACCCACCCCGGCGCGATGCCGCTCCTCACGGCCCTCGCCGCAAGCGTGGTCGAGCACGGCCGCCGCATGGCCGCACGGTCATCCGACGGTCGGCTCGACCCACCACTGACCCTCGTCCTCGACGACGTCGCCGCCGTGGCCCCGCTCCCCCACCTCCCGGAGCTCCTCGCCACCGGCCACGACCAGGGCCTCCCGACCCTGGCCCTGATGCGCTCCCCCGAACAGGCCAGATCCCGCTGGCCCGAGGACTCGCTCAGCCGCTGACCGAGGTGCGCCTGATCTCGTACTCGTTCTCCATGGCCGTCTCGTGCCCCGGTACCGGCACCCGGTCCCCCGTCGCCACGAACCCGAACCGGCGGTAGAACGCGGCCGCTCGCGCGTTCTCCTCGTGGACGTACAACCGCACCCGCTCGACCGGCTCCGCCAGCGACCAGGACCACTCCACGCCCGCCCGGAACAGCGCGTCGATCACACCCGCCCCACGCGCCTCGGGGCGCACGTAGACACCCACTATGTGCGTCTGGACGACCTTCGCCGCCTCACCGAAGCGCACCTCGTCCGCCGGCCGCTCCACGAGCAGCGAGATCGTGCCCGACCAGCTGCCGTCCGGGCCCTCGGCCACGAACTGCCGCGCGTTCCCGGCGCCGCTCTCGGAGCCACCCTCCGCCCGCTCCTGCCAGAAGGAGTCGGGCCGCTCGACGGCGGCCTCGTACGTGTCGAGGAACGCGAGGTGCGCGACCGGGTCCTGAAGGGCGGTCAGCCGGATCTCGCGGGTCTTCTCCCACTCGTCGGCGCGGATGGTGCGTATCGAATAGTCCATGCCGACGATCCTGACGACGCCCGCGCCCTCCTGACAAGGACTTTTCCCCGAGACCATGCCCACCCGCCGTCGTACCCCGGTACTACGCCCGCGCCGAACCTCCCACCCCCGGTCGGACGAACGCCCCCGGCCGTCTCCCTACCGTCGAAGACATGATCCGAGCAGAGAACCTCACCAAGCGGTACGGGGACACCACCGTCGTCCAGGACCTCAGCTTCACCGTCCGCCCCGGCGCCGTCACCGGCTTCCTCGGCCCCAACGGCGCCGGAAAGTCCACCACTCTCCGCATGATCCTCGGCCTCGACGCCCCGACCCGCGGCCACGCCACCGTCGACGGCCTCCCCTACGCCGCCCACCGCGCCCCGCTCACCCGGGTCGGAGCCCTCCTCGAAGCCCGCTCGCTGCACCCGGGCCGCTCCGCGTACCACCACCTCATGGCCCTCGCCCACACCCACGGCATCCCCCACACGCGCGTGGACCGGGTCCTCGCCCTCACCGGCCTCACCCACGTCGCCCGCAAGCGCGTCAAAGGCTTCTCCCTCGGCATGGGCCAGCGCCTCGGCATCGCCGCCGCGCTCCTCGGCGACCCGGCCACCGTCGTCCTCGACGAACCCGTCAACGGCCTCGACCCCGAGGGCGTGCTCTGGATCCGCACCCTCCTCAAGTCCCTGGCCGGCGAAGGCCGCACCGTCCTCGTCTCCTCGCACCTCATGAGCGAGATGGCGCTCACCGCCGACCACCTGATCGTCATCGGCAAGGGCCGCCTCCTCGCCGACACCACGGTCGACGAACTCGTCCGCACCTCCGGCGGCGCCTCGGTCAAGGTCGTCACCCCGGAAGCGGCCCGCCTCCGCGAACTCCTCCCCGGCGCACGCGTCACCACAGAGGCCCCCGACACCCTCGTCGTCACCGGCCTGGAAGCCCCGGAGATCGGCCGCGCGGCCGCCGCCCACGGCCTCCCCCTCCACGAACTCACCCCGCAGGCCGCCTCGCTGGAGCAGGCGTTCATGGACCTCACCCGCGACTCCGTCGAATACCAGGGAGCCCCCGCATGACGACCACGACCTACGACCTGACCCCCGCCCGCGTCCTCCGCTCGGAATGGCACAAGCTCCGGACCGTCCGCTCCACCTGGATCACCGCCCTCACAGCCGTCGCGTTCGTCCTCGGCGTCGGCATCCTCATGGGCGCCACCTACACCTCCGACGGCGGCGACTCCGACGTCGACACCGTCGTCCTCACCCTCTACGGCTCGCAGCTCGGCGGCATCGCCCTCGCCGTCCTCGGCATCCTCGTCACCGCCGGCGAGTACGCGACGGGCATGGCCCGCGCCTCCTTCACCGCCGTCCCGCGCCGCCTCCCCGTCCTGTGGGCGAAGGCCGCCGTCTACACCGTCACCGTCTACGCGCTCACCCTCGCCACCGCTCTCCTCACCTTCCTCACCGCCCAGTTCTTCCTCTCCGGCACCGACCAGGCCGCCTCCCTCACCGACGACGGCGTCCTCGCCGCGATCGCCGGCAACGCCGCGGGCGTCACGCTCCTCGGCCTCATCGCCCTCGGCCTCGGCGCCGCCCTGCGCTCCGTGCCAGGCGCGATCGGCGCGTTCGTCGGAGGGGTCCTGATCGTGCCCGAGATCCTCGGGATGCTCCCGTACGAGGCCATGGACACGGCCATCCGGTACTTCCCCACCCAGGCGGCCGGGGCCCTCGGCTCCGCGACCCCGATGCCCGGCGCCGCCTCGCCCGGCGCCGCACTCCTCGCCCTGCTCCTGTGGGCGGCCGCGACACTCGCCGTCCCGGCCCTGCTGCTCAAGTCCCGCGACGTATAGGGATGATGACCGGGTGACCACACAGGAGACGACAGCCGAGGCGACGGGCCTGAGCAGGTACCTCCAGCGCCTGCTGGCCCGGGCACGGGCCTTCGACGCGCGACGCCCCGCGGTGTGGGACGCCGCCGTGACGCTCTTCTGGACGGGGGCGGCACTCGTGGACGCGTCCGGCGGCTGGCGGAACACCGCCCCCGACCCGTCCGTCCCGGTCTGGCTCGTGTTCGCCACGAGCCTGGCCCTCACCCTGCCGCTCTACTGGCGCCGCCGACGCCCCCTGGCCGTCCTCGCCGTGATGGCCTGCGCGACACTCGTCGGCGACGGCACGGGAGCCTTCCTCCAGGCCGGCTACCTCCAGATGATCCCGGTCTTCCACCTGGCGCTCACCCGCCCGCCGCGCACGCTCCTCTGGGCCTTCGCCCTGATCCTCCCGCCGCTCGTGACGGGCGCGGTCCGCTTCCCCCGCGAGACCTGGGACCAGCGCGTCGTCCCCACCCTGTGGGCGTACGCGCTCGTCGCCCTCCTCGGCATCGTGGTCCGCTCCCGCAGGGACCACACCGCGGGACTCGTCGACCGGGCCCGGCGCCTGGAGATCGAACGCGACCAGGAGGTCAGGCTCGCCGCCGCCGCCGAACGCACCAGGATCGCCCGCGAGATGCACGACATCATCGGCCACAACCTCTCGGTCATCACCGGTCTCGCGGACGGCGGCCGGTACGCGGCGGCCAAGAACCCCGAGCGCGCCGCCCAGGCCCTCGACGCCATCGGTACGACGAGCCGCCAGGCCCTCGACGACCTCCGCCGCCTCCTCGGCGTCCTGCGCGACGACGAACAGGAAGCGGTCCGCGACCCCCAGCCGACCCTGGCCGACCTGGACACCCTCCTCACCGGCGTACGGAAGGCAGGCCTGTCGGTCCGACTCGACGTCCAGGACGAACCGACCGTCCAACCCCTCGCACCAGGTGCCCAGCTGACGGTCTACCGGGTGATCCAGGAAGCCCTGACGAACACCCTCAAGCACGCGGGCCCGTCGGCAACGGCGACCGTACTGCTGGCCTACGCCCCGAAGGAACTCCTGGTGGAGGTGGCCGACACGGGCACGCAGAACACCCCGGCCCTCGCTACCGCTCCCGGCCAGGGCCTCACGGGCATGCGCGAACGCGCCGCCCTCTACGATGGCCGACTCGCCTGCGGCCCCCTGCCGGCCGGCGGCTGGCAGGTCCGTCTCCGACTCCCCCTGGAGGACTCCCCCTCGTGACGACCGTACTCATCGCGGACGACCAGCCGATGCAGCGCTTCGGCTTCCGCATGCTCCTCGAGAGCCAGGACGACATGACGGTCGTCGGCGAGGCCTCGAACGGCACCGAGGCGATCCGCCTGGTCGACCGCCACCACCCCGACGTCGTCCTGATGGACATCCGGATGCCCGGCCTCGACGGCATCGAGGCCACCCGCCGCATCGTCACGACGGGCGCCCGCACCCGGATCCTGATCGTCACGACGTTCGACCTCGACGAGTACGCGTACGAGGGCCTGCGCGCCGGCGCGAGCGGCTTCCTGGTGAAGGACGCCCAGCCGGAGGAGCTCCTCGCGGGCATCCGCGCGGTCGCGAGCGGCGACGCGGTCGTGGCCCCGTCCCTGACGCGCCGTCTCCTGGACGCCTACATCCACCACCTGCCGCAGTCCGCCGCGGCGGCGGCCCCGCCCCAGGAGGATCCGCGTCTCTCCTCCCTCACGGAACGGGAGCGCGAGATCCTCACGGTCGTCGGCCAGGGCTGGACGAACACGGAGATCGCCGAGCGTCTCCATCTCGCGGAGTCCACGGTGAAGACCCACATCGGCCGCATCCTCGCGAAGACGGGCGCCCGCGACCGCGTCCAGGCGGTCATCCTGGCCTACGACACCCAACTGGTAGCGCCGGCCTGACGGGCCGCGCATTTCCGATCCAGAACGCAGAAAAGCCCCGCACCATAAGGTGCGGGGCTTTCCCACAATGATTGTTCGGCGGCGTCCTACTCTCCCACAGGGTCCCCCCTGCAGTACCATCGGCGCTGAAAGGCTTAGCTTC
>NZ_JBITGA010000020.1:0-40063 GCF_044456565.1 Streptomyces sp. NPDC050842
GGCCCGCTGGGCATCAGTCACGGACAACGGCGGAATCTTCGGACCAGGACGGCTCATGCCGAACTAACGCCAAACCTCCGACTCAGGTCACTAGGGCCTGTCCGGCGGATCATGTGACCTCCTTGCGCTCATGGCGTTAGGCACACGCAAGCGGGCCGGAGGAAGTGACCGCCGGCCATTCAGCCATGAGCAGTGGGAGGCGTACATCGTGTTGACCGGTGACAGCTTCAGCAGCAGCACCTTCGCCATCGAGCTTGGCAAGTTCCAGGTCGAGACCGTCCAGGACGTCTCGGGACTCCAGTTGGAGCAGGACGTGGTGGAGGTCCGGCAGGTCTCACCGACCGGTGAATTGCTCATTCGCAAGCAGCCGGGGGCGCGCAAGACCGGCGAGATCACGATCACCCGTGGCATGGACAAGAGCACCGCGTTCACTGACTGGATCAAGGCGACCCTGGTCAACGCCGACCTCGACGCTGCCCGCCAGAACATCACCATCGCATTGAAGGATGCGCAGAAGCAGACCGTCCGCCGCATTCACCTCAGCAACGCCTGGGCGTCCCGTTGGGAGGGGCCGTCGCTGGGAGCCTCCGAGTCCGGGCCCGCGACGGAGCAGGTGACGATCACCTACGAAGACATCACCGTCGAGTAGCAATCGGCTTCTGTCCGGCGGATCACGTCCGCAGCCATAGCCGGATCGCGGCGACGGTGACGGTGCCGTGGAAGACGTAGGCCCGCTTGTCGTAGCGGGTTGCCACGGCCCGGAAGTTCTTGATCCGGTTGATGGTCCGCTCGACTTCGTTGCGGCGCTTGTACTGCTCCTTGTCGAAGCTGGCGGGTCGGCCGCCCTTGTTGCCACGGCGTCTGCGGTTGGCCCGCTGGTCCCTTGGCTCGGGAATCGTGTGCTTGATGTGGCGTCTTCTCAGGTAACGGCGGTTGCGGCGGGAACTGTATGCCTTGTCGCCGCTGACGCGGTCCGGGCGGGTCCGGGGGCGGCCGCCGTTCGGCCGGGGTACCCGGATTCGTTCGAGGACGTTAGTCATCTGCGGGGCGTCGCCCCACTGCCCCGGTGTCACCAGGAGTGCGAGAGGGTGGCAGCCGCCTTCCCCTGCAAGGTGGACTTTGCAGGTCAGACCGCCCCGTGACCGTCCGAGCCCCTCGTCGGTGCGATGGTGTCGGGGCGTCGTCCTTTTTTCGGGATCCGAGGTGTGGCTTTCGGGGCACCGGCTGCGTGCTGGTGGGCCCGGCATGAGGTCGAGTCCACGCCGACCATGCTCCAGTCGATCCGTCCGCCGAGATCGGCGTCAGCCTGGACGGCGTGCAGGATCCCGTCCCAGGTTCCGTCCGCCGACCAGCGGCGATGCCTTTCGTAGACGGTTTTCCACGGACCGTATCGGTCCGGTAGGTCACGCCAGGGAACTCCCGTGCAGATCCGGAAGATGATCCCGTTGATGACGGTGCGGTGGTCGCTCCACCGGCCCCCACGTCCGCCAGATGGCGGCAGATGAGGCTCCAGCAGCGACCACTCATGGTTCGTCAGATCCCCCCGACCCATGCCTGAACCAACGAACACCCGACCGGATGGTCACATGATCCGTCGGACGCGGCCTAGGGCAGGGCAGCGCCGAACTGGCCGAGAACCCTGGCCTCGACCGGAGGATGCTGCTCGGCAAGGTCGACTACCCCTGCATCAGGCGCGAGGCCCCCGACACCTTCCTGACGGTCTGCGACGGCACGCCCAGGGTTCTCGTCACTCCCGGCGGAACGTTCGTGTCCGTGGCCTTCATCACCCAGGTGCCGGCCCTGGCCCGGGTCCAGGTGTTCGACAGTCCGCCCCAACTGGACGCCCTCAAGCACCCGTTCTTCCCCACGCCGAGCGTGATCGCCGGCGCGGTCACGACCCTGCCGACGATCGTGCACAGGCTGTCGATGGTCGACGAGCTCCTCGCGCCCGAGACCGACGGTCACATCGCCCTGCGGACCAACCAGGAGTTCTGGTTCAGCCTTCTGGTCTGGAACGAGCAGGGGAGATACGACATCGCCTGGAACACCACCGGTCTGGTGGGCGCCACACCGCCGGAGCCATTCACGACCAAGAACCGTGCCGTGCGCGCCCGACTGGCGAAGCTGCACTGCCACGACACCAGCGACGACTGGGGTTCCGGTACCGGCACCCTTCACCTTCGGCCTCTCCGCCGGGGCCACGAAGGTGACGGCTCCCGCCATCACATGGGATCCGATGACGCCGACCGAGCCGCTTGACATCGCAGCCGGGGCCGCCGACCTCACGATCTCGCCACCGAACGCGGCTCAGAGGATGGGAGTCTGGGTGGCCGGCGTCGAAGACGACTCCGGCACCTTCCCGCCGGACGCCGACGACGAGGAAGTCACCCCCGGATCGTTCGGCGGCGCTACGGGCCCCGGCACGCCCCTCGCGTTCCCGGTCGGCGATGGGCGCGAAGGGGTCAGCGACGAGACGGTCACGCTCGTGAGCCGACACCTCACCCTCACCGGCGGCGAGCTCAGCTTCTCGGCCGACATCGTCTGCAGCGTGGACCACGTCTGAAAAGGTCGATGGTGTGTTTCAGCCGGACAAGGCCTCGTCGTCCGGGCCAGGGTCCGGGGCCGGGTTCGGCTTCAGGTTTGGGTTCGGGTGCGGATGCCGGTGTGTGTTGAGCCGGGCGGCTTGACGTGTGAGGTGGTCGCGCTCGGCGAGATTGGGTGCCTTCTGGGCGGCCGTGGCATAGAGCCGCGCCGCGGTCGTCAGGTCGCCGTCGCGTTCGTGGAGGTAGGCCGCTACGGCGGTGTGGCGGGGGAGCGTGTCGTCGAGGGCGGCGAGCGAGGCGAGGCCGGCTCGTGGTCCGTCGGCTTCGCCGATCGCCACCGCGCGGTTGAGGCGTGCGACGGGGCTGCCGGTGAGCCGGACGAGTTCGTCGTACCACTCGACGATCTGCACCCAGTCCGTCTCTCCGGCGGTGGGCGCGTCGGCGTGCAGTGCGGCGATGGCGGCCTGAGCCTGGAACTCGCCCAGCCGGTCACGGGCGAGCGCCGCCTGCAGGATCGTGACGCCCTCGGTGATCGCGGCGGTGTCCCACCGGCCGCGGTCCTGCTCGGCGAGGGGGACCAGGGTGCCGTCGGGCGTCGTCCGGGTGGCGCGCCGGGCGTGGTGGAGGAGCATGAGGGCGAGCAGCCCCGCGGCTTCCGGGTGGTCGATCGCGGCGGTGAGCTGCCGGGTGAGCCGGATGGCTTCGGCGGCGAGGTCGATGTCGCCGGAGTAACCCTCGTTGAAGACCAAGTAGAGGACGCGCAGCACGGTGGCGACGTCGCCGGGCTGGTCGAAGCGGACGCCGGAGACGGTGCGTTTGGCCCGGCTGATGCGTTGGGCCATGGTCGCTTCGGGGACGAGGTAGGCCTGGGCGATCTGGCGGGTGGTGAGCCCGCCGACGGCGCGCAGGGTGAGCGCGACCGCGGACGAGGGCGTCAGGGAGGGATGGGCGCACAGGAAGTAGAGCTGGAGCGTGTCGTCCGCCGGGGCCGTGGGTCCGGGTGACGGTTCCTGGTCGAGGCGGTCCTCACGCCGGCGTCGGGCGGTGTCGGCCCGGGTCGAGTCCAGGAACTTGCGCCAGGCCACGGTGACCAGCCAGCCCTTGGGGTCGCGCGGCGGGTCGTCCGGCCAGAGGCGTACGGCTTCGACGAGGGCGTCCTGCACGGCGTCCTCGGCCGCCGCGAAGTCGGCTCCGCGGCGGACGAGGACGGTGAGGACGCTCGGCGTGAGCGTGCGCAGCAGAGCGTCGTTCATGGGTGAGGTCACTCGGTGATGGTGGGCGGCGCGGTCAGGAACGGGCGTACTTCCAGCCATTCGTGGATGGGCTTTCCGCCCGCTCCGGGGGCGGCGGAGAGTTCCCCGGCGAGTTCGACGGCGCGCTCGTAGCTGTCGACGTCGATCACCATCCAGCCGGCGATCAGGTCCTTGGTCTCGGCGAACGGGCCGTCGGTGACGGGCGGGCGGCCCTCGCCGTCGTAGCGGACCCAGGCGCCTTCGGGTGCGAGCGCCTGGCCGTCGATGAACTCGCCGGTCTTCTCCAGCCGGGCCGCGAAGTCGTGCATGTACTGCATGTGGTCCGAGATCTCCTGCGGTGTCCACTGGTCCATGGGCACGTCGTTGGAGGCGGCCGGGGCGCCGCGGTAGTGCTTCAGCAGCAGGTACTTCGCCATGGTGTCTCTCCTCGGTCTGGTGCGGGCCATTCTGGCCGCGTTCACTACGGGGACGGAGCAGGCCACGGCTTCTCGACATCGTCGGCCGAACTTTTTTCGGATCATCCCCTGGCCCTGGGCGAGGGGCCCGCGCCGGGGCCGTCACCGTGACAGCAACGGCCGGCGGATCTCGTCATCGGGTCCCCTCGTCGAGCTCGGTACCCGTGGGGTGCCTTGGTGACTTCAAAGTGCGTTCTTCCGTCCTTCCCACCACCACCGCATGATTCCAGTGGCGGCAGAAGAGACCCCTAACGGGCTCCTTGTTCGACGGCCGACCGGCCGGTCCCGACTTCCGCCCTTCCCCTTCTCACGCGCACGTCAAGGGAACTCCAATCGCCCGCGGCCAGAATGCGGGCGGTTCCCTCGGAATATTCCTGAACCTACAAGGAGAGATTTCTGTGTCCACACTGCAATCACCTTCGGACAGCGGCACCGGCCGCATGAGCGGGCGCGCGTGGGGCGTGCTGTTCGTGCTCTGTGGCGCGATCTTCCTCGAAGGCATCGACGTGGCCATGCTCAACGTGGCGCTGCCCTCGATCCGCGAGGACCTGGAGATGTCCACGGGCATGCTCCAGTGGGTGATGAGTGCCTACGTGCTCGGCTACGGCGGGTTCATGCTGCTGGGCGGCCGGGCCGCCGACCTGTTCGGGCGCCGCCGGATGTTCGTGTTCTGGCTCGTGGTCTTCCTGCTCTTCTCCGGTCTGGGCGGATTCGCCACGGAGGGCTGGATGCTCATCGTCGCCCGCTTCGTGACAGGTGTCGCGGCCGCCTTCATGACGCCGGCGGGCCTGTCCATCATCACCACGGGCTTCGAGGAGGGCCCGCAGCGCAACAAGGCCCTCCTGGTCTACTCCGGCACGGCAGCCGGCGGCTTCTCCATCGGCCTGGTGGTCGGCGGTCTGCTGGCAGCTGTGAACTGGCGCTGGGTGTTCTTCGCCCCGGTCATCCTCACGCTCCTCATCCTCGTCGCGGCGCTCGTCCTCATCCCGAAGTCGCCCCGCCCGGACCGTGAGGGTCAGGGTGTGGACCTGGCCGGCGCGCTCAGCGTCACCGGCGCGATCCTGCTGCTCGTCTTCGGTGTCGAGCGTGCCGCGCACGCCTCCGCGGCCGTGACGGCGGCCACGATCGGGGCGGGCCTGGTCCTGTTCGGCGTGTTCATCGCGATCGAGCGCAGATCGGCCTCGCCGCTGGTACGCCTGGGGATCTTCCGCAGCGGCTCGCTGGTCCGCGCGAACCTGGCCGGCATGCTCTTCGCCGCGGGCTTCTTCGGCTTCCAGTTCATCGCCGTGCTCTACCTGCAGGAGCTGCGTGGCTGGTCGACCCTGCAGACCAGTTTCGCTCTCATCGTCATCGGCGTGGACGCGATCCTGTCTCCGACGCTGACTCCCCGGCTCGTGGCGAGGTTCGGCAACGCCCGGGTGATCTTCGGCGGCCTGCTCCTCGCGGCACTGTCGTACGCCCTGTTCCTGCCGGTCGGCGCGGACTGGACGTACCTGGCGATGTTCCCGAGCCTGATCATCCTGGGCCTCGCCTTCTCCCTGGCGTACGGGCCACTCACCATCCTCGCCACCGACGGTGTCGCGGAGGAGGAGCAGGGCGTGGCGGGCGGCCTGCTGTACACGTCCTTCCAGTTCGGCGCCGCCCTCGGCCTGTCGTTCGTCGCCACCGTGAACATCGCCGCGACGGACGGCACGTCCCCTGCGGCTCTCCTCGACGGCTACCGCGCCGCCCTGGTCGTGCCGCTGCTCGCCGCCCTCGTCGCCGCCGTCATCAGCGCCTTCGGCCTGCGCACCCGATCCGGGGCCGGGACAGGGGACGGCGACACCGGCCCCGTACCCGCCGCGGCCCCCGACAAGGCCGTGCCCGTCGAGGCGGCGAGGTAGTTCCCGCCCGGCGCCCACGAACAGCTCCGCCCCCTGCCGTCACGGAACACCTGCCGAGAGGAATCGAAATGCCTGCAGCCACCGTGGAATCCTTCTCGGAAATCGAGGACAAATTCTTCGCCTACATCCAGGACATCGTCTACTGCACCATGATCACGGTGGACAAGAAATCCCGCCCCAGGGCTCGTGTGCTGCTGCCCGTCTGGGAAATGGTCGACGGGAAGCCGGTCGGCTGGCTGGCGGCGTACAAGACCCCCGTGAAGGCTGCTCATCTGGCCCACAACCCGCATACGACGTACTCGTACTGGAACCCCCGCCAGAACGCGGTGTTCATCGACAGCGTCTCCACCTGGGCCACGGACCCGGAATCCCGGCAGTACGCCTGGGACCTGTACCGCAAGGGAAGTCCTGCGGGCGTCGGTTACGACCCGATCGGCTTCTGGCGCGGCGGCCCCGAGGACCCCGGCTACCACGTCCTGCGCATCGATCCCTGGCGGGTGCAGGTGCTCCGCGGTTCGGACCTCAAGAGCCGCATCTGGACCGACGGTGACCGCCGCTGACTCCCGGCGTGGACGGCTGAACGGCCCCTTCCCCAGGGCGATACCGGCGGCGTTGAGCCGCTGGATCGGGCCGGGAGCGAGGGGGCCGGGCTGCCACCACAAGATAAGATACCGCGCAAGCGGTCTATTTCGATCGTGATGAAGAACGCGAGAGCGAGGGGTGGCTGTGGCGCAGCAGGAGCGGGCGATCCGTACCCGGAAGATCATCCTGGAGGCCGCCGCGGCGATCTTCGACGAGCGTGGCTACGAGGCGGCGACCATCGCCGAGGTCCTGGAGCGGGCCGAAGTGACCAAGGGGGCCTTGTACTTCCACTTCCCGTCCAAGGGTGACCTGGCGCGCGGGGTCCTGGCCGCCGCCGTGACCACCGACGGCGTCCGCCCGCACGCCCTCAAGCTGCAGGAGATGGTCGACACCCTCCTGCTGCTGGCCTACCGGCTGCCCCGTGAGCCGATGCTCAGCGCGGCCCTGCGGATGGCGGTCGACCCCCAGTCGCGCCGCCAGTTCGGCACCGCCTGGCCCGAGTGGACCGAGCTGCTGGCCGGCTTCCTCAGGGACGCCAAGGCGCGGGGGGAGGTGCTCGCGCACACCGACGAGGAAGAGATCGCCCGCATGATGGTGTCCACCTGGACCGGGGTCCGCGTGGTGACTGAAGGCCTCCCCGGCACGTACGACCTGCCGGGCGAGATCTCCCTGCTCGTCCGGCTCCTCCTGGCGGGCGTCGCGACCCCCACCGTCCTGCCTCGCCTGGACGTCTCGGCCGCTCGCGCCGCCCGCCTCTACGACGACATGCCGGCCTGGCGTGCCGAGACGGCAGGGTCCGGCGCCGGTATCACCCACTGAGTCAGGGGAGCCGTGGAACCGCCCCGCTCCGACGGGCTCCGAAGAGGACTGAGCACCCGCTCGTGCAACCGCTGGACATCGGGCGACGGTTCGAGCCCCAGCTCATCCCGCAGCAGGCGCCGGACGCTCCGGTAGGCGTCCAGTGCCTCGGCGCGCCGCCCGGCCTCATGCAGGGCGGCGATCAACTGGCCGTGAAACCACTCGTTGAGCGGGTAGTCGTACACGAGCGTGCGCAGCTCGGGGATGAGTTCACGCAGTCGCCCGAGCAGGTGTGCGGCCTCGATCCGCAGTTCCAGTGCCCTGATCCTCAACTCCTCCAGATGGACGATCCGGCCGGCGAGGACACTGCCCGTCGGCACGTTGGAGAGCACGGGGCCGCGCCACAGGCCGAGTGCGGTGCCGACCGCGCCGGCCGCGGCCTCGTACCGGCCCGCCAGGAACTCCTCCTTCCCACGGGCGACCAGCTGCTCGAAGACCTTGATATCGACGGTCGTCGCGTCGACGTGCATCGTGTACCCGCCGAACTGCGTGCTCAGCACCGGGCGGCCACCATCCGAGGCGGCGTCCGGGCGGGCGTCCGGTAAGGCGAGCAGCCGGCGTGCGTGGTGCACGTAGGTCTGCACGGTGTTGAGGGCCGAGCGCGGCGGGCCGTGCTGCCAGAGTTCCCGGATGAGGGTGTCCGGTGTGACGGGGGCGTTGGCATGGGCGAGGAGCACGGCCAGGACCTGGGAGACCTTGGGGCTGCCGGCCGGAAGAATCCCGCCGTCGCCGCCGACGATCTGAAACGGTCCGATGAGGTTGAATCGCACGGCGCACTCTCCTTCAGGGCGAACGGCCAGGGCGGTTCGGCGTTGGCCACAGGACTCACCGGCACCCGGTTGTACCCATGGCGCGCCGGAGGGACGCCGAGCCGGGGGAGGAGCCCGCGACGAGGCATGCAAATCAAACCACATGCGCGGTTTATTGTGGGGCCCCTTAAGGCACGCCTCCGAGAGGAGAAGCCCCCATGCCTGGCGCTCCGCCGCGAAGCGAACACGGGGGACCGTGCGACATGCCGCCCAGGCGGACCGATCGCCGCCCGCGCTCAGCGAGCAGGGGTCACCAGCCCCGACTCGTAGGCGACGATGACCAGTTGAGCGCGGTCCCGCGCTGCCAGCTTTCCCATGATCCGGCTGACATGCGTCTTCGCTGTGAGGGGTGAGAGCCCCAGGGCTTCAGCGATCTCCGTATTGTTCAGGCCCCGACCCACCAGGGTCAGGACCTCGCGTTCACGGTCCGTCAGGCCCTCAGGTCCGCCTATGACCGGGGCCTGGGGGAGCGCCAGGGCCCGGGCGATCAGCCGGGATGTCGGGCCCGGCGACAGAAGAGCCTCGCCGGCCGCGACCGTACGGATCGCGGCGAGGAGTTCGGCCGGGCGGATGTCCTTGACCGCGAAGCCCGACGCGCCCGCCCGCAGCGCCTCCATGACGTGCTCGTCCGTGTCGTACGTCGTCAGGACCAGCACCCTCACCCCGGCCAGGTCCTCGTCGGCGGCGATGAGCCGGGTCGCACTGATGCCGTCGAGCTCGGGCATCCGGACGTCCATCACCACCACGTCGGCCCGCGCCGAACGCGCCAGCTCCACCGCCTCCTTGCCGTTGGCCGCCTGCCCCACGACCTCCATGTCCGGCGCCGACTCGACGAGCATCGCGAACGACGCCCGTACGAGGTTCTGGTCGTCCGCCAGCAGGACCCGGATCACACCGCCACCTTCCCCACAGTGAGCGGCAGCCGCGCCGACACCTCGAAACCCCCACCCTCGCGCGGGCCCGCACTCAGGGTGCCGCCCACGCTCCTGGCCCGCTCCCGCATCCCGAGGATCCCGTACCCCGCCCCCTCCACTCGCCCGGACCCATGAACGCCACCCACACCACGGAGACCGCCGACGCCACCGAGACCATCCAACCCGCCATCACCATCAGGATCACCGACGGCGTCCAAGCGGCGGCCGGCCCCACCCCCTCCGCCGACACCGCCATCGGTCACTCTCACGGTCAACACCTCTTCCACGAGCCCGACATCGACCCGCACGCCCGCTCCCCGTCCCGCGTGCCGTACGGCGTTGGTCAGTGACTCCTGCACGATCCGGTAGGCCGCCGCGCCGACCGCCGCGGGAACCTTCGCCGTCCCCGTCCGTACCGTCAGATCGGCGCCCGAGGTCCGTACGAGGTCGGGCAGCGAGGCCAGGTCCGGCAACGGGCCCTCCGGGGCGGCCCGCAGGACGTCCAGCGTCGTACGGACTTCGGCGCGGGCGTCCCGGCAGGTTTCGGCGATCTCGTCGAGCGCCCGGACGAGCGCCTCCCGGTCGAGCCGGTCCGGTGTGGCCACCAGTACGTGCGCGGCGACGGACGTCTGCACACCGATGAGGGTGATGGAGTGGGCGAGGAGGTCGTGGAGGTCTCTCGCTATCCGCAGCCGCTCCTCGACGACCTTCCGCTCCGCTTCCCGCTCGGCCCGCTCCATCACACCGGCCACCAGCTGCCGGTAGAGCCGGATGCTCGCACCGAAGACGAGCATCGCGATCACCCAGCCCGAGACTCTGAGCAGCTCCACCATTTCGTGCGGGTTGACGAGGAGCTGGATGCTGAGCGTGACGGAGGTGACGATGAGTCCCACGAGCACTGTCCGCTGGGGCCGACCGGTCGCCGCGACCGTGTACAAGGCGGTCATGGAGGCCGGTATCGGCGCCAGGTGCATGTAGTCGAGTGCGTGGTATGGGGCGACGCAGGCCACCACGGCAAGGAGCACCGGCATGGGTGCCTTGCGCCGCCAGGCCAACGGGACGTGCGCGGCGAGCAGCAGCGCCCAGCCGAGGAGGTCCGGCCGACGGCCGTCGTCGACCGTGAGCGCGAGCACTCCGGCGAGCACCGCGAAGACCGCGGCGGCCGTCGCGTCACGCCGCACCGGATGCGGTGCGGCCTGCGGTTCACGGGTGAAAGCCGCTGCGAAGTCCATGATGTCCATCCTCCCAGCGGGCGGGGGCTCCTGGCAGTCCGGGGGAGCCCCCACCCGCCCCTGATCAGACCCTTACGGGCAGCCGCTCGGACTCTGAACCGGCCGTTGACGAGGGCTTCTTGGCCAACGGACCCGGCCACCACACCCTACGGCCGAGGAGCACGCTCGCACTGGTCACGAGATACGTACGGACCAGGAAGGTGTCGAGGAGGACTCCGACCGCGATGACGAAGCCGAGCTCGGCCAGTTGCACCATCGGCATGTTGATGAGAACCGCGAACGTGGCGGCGAGCACGAGCCCCGCCGAGGCGATCACCCCGCCGGTCGAGCGCAGCGCGGCCAAGGCAGCGGGCCCCGGCTCCAGCCCGTTGAGGCACTCCTCGCGCATCCGATGCATCAGGAAGATGCCGTAGTCGACGCCGAGGGCGACGAGGAAGACGAAGGAGAGCAGTGCCAACCCCGGATCAGTGCCCTCGAAGCCGAAGAACCCCTCGAAGACGAGACCGCCGATGCCGAGGGCCGCGCCCCAGACCGCGACGACCGCGGCGACCAGGATCAGCGGCGCGACGAGACTGCGCAGCAGCACGACGAGCACGATCAACACCACGACGAGAACGAGCGGTACGACGATCCTTTGGTCGCTGGTACTGGTGTCGGCCATGTCGAGCTGCTCGGCGCTCGGCCCGCCGACGTACACGCCCTCGCCGAGTGCCGAACGCAGCTCCCTGATCGTGGCGGTCTCGCCCGCGGACTGCGGCGCATGCGACGCGACGACTGAGATCTCGCTCCACCCGCCGCCGCTGCGGGCGATGTCGACCCGGGCGACCCCCTCGGCCGCGCGGACACGCTCCAGCACCCCGACGGAAGCCGCCTCGCGAGCGACGACGGTGATGGGCTGGGTGCCCATCTGCGGATACGCGGCGGCCAGCGTCTTCATCGCCGTGACGGCCTCCGGGGTGGAGCTGAAGGAGTCCTCCTGCTTGATGGCCCCGGGCAGGTTCAGCACACCGAGGGCCAGGGCCGCCAGAGCGGCGGCACCGGTGAGCAGGACGGCGAGGGGACGCCGTCCGGCGGAGGAGCCCATGGCGGCGAACAGTGAACGGCGCGCGGCCTTCGGTGGGCTCCCGTACGCGGGGATCAGCGGCCAGAACACCCGTCGCCCGAGTACGACGAGCAAGGCCGGAAGCAGCGTCAGCATCGCGACGAGCGCGCACAGCACACCCACGGCCGCCGTGGGCCCCATGCCCCGGCTGCTGTTCATGTCGGCGGCAAGCAGGCAGAGCATGCCCAGCGCCACGGTCCCCGACGACGCGAGGACGGCGGGCCCGCAGCCCCGCAGGGCGGCGACCATGGCGTCGTACGGGCGGGGTATCCGGCGCAGTTCCTCGCGGTACCGGGACACCAGCAGCAGCGCGTAGTCGGTTCCCGCACCGAAGACGAGGATCGTCATCACACCGGTGCTCTGGCCGGAGACGCTGATGTCGAAGCCCTGGTGCAGGGCGTAGGTGACGGCCATCGACAGATAGTCGGCGACCCCGGCGACGGTCAGAGGCACGAGCCAGAGGAACGGACTGCGGTAGATGACGATCAGCAGGATCGCGACGACGGCGACGGTCGTGTAGAGCAACGGCCCGTCGAGAGAGCCGTACACCTCGCTCGCGTCCGTGGCCAGGGCACCGGACCCGCCGACCTCGCCGCTCACTCTCTCGCGGACGTCGTGGACGAAGGCGTCCCTGGCCACCTCGTCCGTCCCGGGCTCGGTACTGGACACCGCGTACAGAAGGGTCGTCCCGTCCTCGGAAGGAACCGGACGCGGAACCGAAGTGAGCGGGTACTCGGCAGCGACCGCCTCCACCTCCCGAGCGGCACTCGCCCGGTCGGCAGCGGTGAGCCCACCCTCGCGGTGATAGACGAGGACGAGGTCGGTGGACTCCCCGCCCGGCATCTGCTCGGTGATCTTCGCGACCTGGGTCGAGTCGGCACTCGCGGGCAGGTAGTCGACGGCCCGGTCGCGCTGTACGTCACCGAGTTTGCTCGCGAGGGGCGCGGCGAGAGCGATCACGATCACCCACAACGCCAACACCCCCCATCCGACGATTCTCTTGCGCCCTTCCATCGGGTCTCCCTCCATAGATCCTCAACAGGTCGATCCCAGATTCCCGCTCGCTGAGGGAGGATTCGTCGCACCGAAGGCCGAGTTGAGGACTACTACGAGGGTCGGCACACTAAGCCGACTACTCCCGGGGAAGTACGAACCGCACCGTCACACCCACACCCCCGTGTCCGCCACCCACGCAGAAGCTCGTCAGCATGCCGCCGAGGCTCGCCGCCGGCCGCCCCGCGTGCTCGGGCGACGGCGCCGCCCCGCCGAGCGCCGCTCTGCCGAGGCGGAACACGGTCCTGGCCACCCTTCAGCCGCGGCTCCGCCCTGACCTGTAGGCGCCGTCCACAGTGGCTGTGTCGATCGATCGACTCAGTCGTCGGCTGCGACGAGGAGCGTGATCCGTCCAGCAGAGTGGTCGATGAGCACGAAATCGTGGAAGTACTCGTGCACACGGCCCCAGTCATGGATGGCTTCGTCCCCGAGCCCGCTCAGGTAGGAGATGTGGTTGGCCGACGACAAGCGGTCGAACACCTCCTGCCGCAGATCCGCCTCCAGCTCGGCGGGCACGTCCCCCCACTGGTTCGCCCACCCCCGGAGGACATGCGCGCTCTTCTCCCGGCTGACGGTTGCGTAGACGTCTGGGGTAACCAGCCTCAGCCAGTACGGGCCGTGCCTGGGCCCCTCCGGCAGGACTCCACCGCCCGCATAGTCGTCCCGAAACTGTTCATGCCCGATGAGCGCCGTGAGTAGCTCCCGAGCCCCCGACGGACTCCGCAGGGAGCCGCAGATGTTTGATGTCAACCCACCTGAAGCCATGCGAGCTCGAATCCTGGAACTTATAGTCCCGAGAATTGATGAAGGCACTGGCCTCGTGGGTGAGCTGGTTCTCCATAGCGCCCCAGCTTAGGAGCCGAACCAAACACCCCTACGGAGGAGCTCAGGCACGATCGCCCGTCGCGCTTCCAGACGGCGCAGCACCGCCAAAGAGGTTGGAGGCTCATCCGTGGCTGCCGCCTCACCGACCAGGCAGCGTCCACCGCGCCATGCTCGCCATCGCCCGCCCGCCCGCACCACGCACCCTCCTCGGATGACGCGGCAACGCGTAAGCCGGCGCCCCCCAAGATCACGCGCCGGACAAGGCTCAGTCCTTGCGGGCGAGTAGCTGGATCTCCTGGAACTGCCGTCGGTCCGTGGGCTCAGGCTCGCAAACCATCCGGGCCACCTCGCCCAAGCCGCATTTGCGCAGCAGTGCGGCAAGGTGGTCAGGCCACCACCGATAGGCCGGAGCGACCGTGTGATCGAAGACCTGTGTCGGGTGAGAAGAGCCGTCGCTCGCCGAAAAGCAGATCAAGAGGTGGCCGCCAGGTGCCAGCACGCGATGGAATTCCGCCAAGATGACCGGAAGCTCCAGTGGCGGAGTATGGATGACGGACCAACGGGAGAGTACGCCGCCCAACACGCCATCAGCGACGTCCAACTCCGCCATGGAGCCCACGTCGAACCGCAGCCCCGGATAGGCCTGTCGAGCCAGCTCGATCATTGCGGGAGAGGCGTCGACACCGAACGCCTCCAGCCCCAGCTCGTCCAGATGAGCGGTGATATGGCCGGGCCCACATCCCAGGTCCGCGACCTGACCGTCTCCACTCGCGCTGACGACCTCGGCGAAGGCACCCAAGATCGCGCGGTCCAGGGGCCTGTCACGCAACGTGTCGCGGAACAACTGCGCATAGAGAGGCGCAGCAGTGTCGTAGGCCTCGCGGGCGGCACTGAAGGCATCGTGTTCGACCATGCTCACGACAGTAGTTCCTGCCCCCGAGACGAAGGGAACAAGGGCGACAGGCCATCCCAAGGACAAGTGCTGACTACATCCCTATCCTCACCCCGCTGGCGAGGACGCCCTCACGAGCCCGGACCCGGGCCGGGCTTGTGCTCCTGTTCCGCCTGGCGTTGGGTATGCGGGGGTAGCGGCAACAACGGATGGAGGTAGTCCTCGTGGACGAGGCATTGTTCGTGAGGTACCAGGGAAGGACCCGCAGTCCACGGGGGATCTTCCCGGGCATCTTCGCATTGGCCAATGGTCTGGCGCGCGAAGGCCGGCTCTCCGAGGAGGAGTACCGGTTCTGGCGGGCGAGCAACGACTGGTACGACGCCAACTACCCCAACCCGTCGAACACGGACCCCCATGTCTATGACCACGAGCTGCACCCAGGTGCTGTCGCCTGGTTCAAAACCACAGCCGTACATCTCATCGACGGAGTGGCTGGATACCTGGACCTTCTCGCCGCTCACGGCGTCGAATGCGAGCGGGTCGAGTCTTCAGCTCCGGGCCGGATCATCTACGAGGACGACGTCCAGGTAGTGGTCGTGCCGTCAGGCTCGGCGTGTTGAGCCGGGGGAGTGGGCCTGCGTAGCCCATTCCCCGGCCTGGCGTCAGGAGAGGCACGCTACTGCGCTGCACGGACCGGACGGCTCATCAGCGGGCGCGCGCATGGGGTCAGAACTCGAATGCGGGCCCGGTCGCGAGCACGGGGGTCTGCTGTGGCGTTAACGGTTCGAATTGGCCCCACGTTTCCGGTCTGAGTCACCCCCACTTCATGGTCGCCGCGACGATTGTTCCGGCCCGAGGTGGCCGCGGTTTCCGGTCTCAGCTGTTCCAGCCCTGGGGCTCGCTCGGGGCGGCCTGATGTCGCAGGGGGGCGATGAGAGAAAATGCTGCGCATGACGACTTGAAGAGCACCGGACGGGCGGCAGCACTGGGTCAAGGTCACGACCTGGGACACGGTCAGGGACGGTGACCGCCGAATCTGCGCCGCTTGTGAAACCGAGGTCTGCTCCTACCGGTTCCGTGTCCATCCGCCTGAGTCCTCGTTGTTCGAGCGGTGCGTCGGCTTGGCCTGGTGCTCCGGATGCCGGATCTACTCCGGTGCGATGGTTCACGTTCCCCGAGCACGTGTCCTCGTCGACGCACTGGCGTCCCTCCCTGCGGACGAGCGCGATCGACTGCTTCGCAGCGAGGCGAAACTGATCAGGTATCTCGATGGCCGAGGCAGCGGCCGGCAGTATTGATATCCGCCGGGCGGTCGGCGTGGAGAGGGCTACTTTGACAGCGGCCACGAGGATCTCCCCGCGTACGGTCAGTTGAGGATGTGACGTTCCGTGACCACCCTTGGGTGGGTGCCAACCCGGGCGCTGATTCGAGGTTAGGCTCGGAATGCCTTCCGGAGGAGCTCGCCGAACTCGGCGGGGTGCGTGGTCAGGCCGGTGTGCCCGCCGGGGAAGTGCCAGAGTTCCGTCCGAAGATGCTCGGCCAGGAAGGCGGCCGGACGGTAGGGCAGCTCGCCGCGTGAGTCTTGGCCACAGGCGAGCACGAATCGGTCCGACAAGGCCTCCAGCCGGTGGATGTCCGGAGCGTAGGACATGAAGCTGGGCACGATGCGCCCGACGAAGTAGGGCAGGTTGACCATCGTCCGCTCGGCGCGGGCCGCCGCCTGCGGGGGCAGCTTGACTTCGGCCCTCGGCTCGGTGGTGTCACCGTCCTTCTTCATGACGGCGGCAAACACGGCCATCGCCGGCATGAGCCCCTCGGAGCGCAAGGCCTCCTGCATGCGCGCGATGAGCGCGCGATGTTCGGGCGCGTCCGGCAGAATTTCCACCAGCGGCGGCTCGTGCGCCACCAAGCGCTCGACGCGTTCGGGGTGGGCAGTGAGCAGGTGCACGGCGGTGATGGCGCCCGAGCTGGCGCCGAACACCCGGGCGGGCTCACCGGGCGACAGCAGGTCCATTATTCGCAACGTGTCGTCGGCGTGCTCGGCCACGCGTTGCTCGGCCTCGGGGTCGTCCAGCGCGCTTCGGGACATGCCGCGCGGGTCGTAGGTCGCGACGGTGTATTCGGCGGCCAGGTCGTCGGCGATGCCGTCGAAGGAGGCCGCGCCCCCCGCCCCGCCGGGGATCAGCAGCAGGAGCGGGCCCTGGCCACGCACTTCGTAGTGCAGGGTCGCGCCCTTCACGCGCAGGCTGCCGATGGTCGGGTCGGTCATGAGGAGTCTCCTTCTCGGGACGGGGGCCAGTGCTCAAGGAGGGTGTGCAGGGCGTCGAGTGCACGGATCCAGGAGTGCTGCGGCGAACGCTCGTGTGCGAACGCACCCGCGGCCTCCAAGGCGACAAACCCGTGGAACGTGCTGCGCAGCAACCGGACCGCGTCGGTCAGGTCGGGCTCGGCCAGTCCATAACCGCGCAACATGCCGTAGGTCAGCTCGACCGCGCGCCGCGGTCCGGGCGCCTTTGCGGCCAGCTCAGGGTCGATCTGGATCGGGGTCTGCGTCGCCGTGTAGCGCCCCGGATGCTCGTGGGCGTACTCCCGCCAGGTGTTGGCAAACGCGACCAGCGCGTCCTTGCCTGCCCGCCCGGAGGTCGCCTCCGCGATACGGATGGTCTTCTCGTCGGCCGCCAGCAGTGCGATTCGTCCGCGCAGATCCTCGAGGCCGCGGACGTGCGTGTAGAGGCTCGCATCCTTCACGCCGAGCCGCCGCGCCAACTGCGACATGGTCACCTGGTCGAGTCCGACCTCGTCCGCCAACTCGGCGCCTGCGATCGTCACCCGCTCCGCCGTCAGCCCTGCCCGCACCACGGCACCCTCCTCATTGCCTAGGGGTCCTAGCTTTAACCTAGAGGCCCTAGGGATAGCAAGCAGGAGGCATCACTCACGCCGGTACTGCTCTTGCGGATGGCCCACCGCGCGCCTGGCGCTCGGCGTGCATTGCCGCCTGGGCTCCGCCACGCTGACGACCGGTCCTTTATGGAGGGCCGTAGGCGACGGAGGTGACGACGGCCGGCATGACCTCCTTCAGCCAAAAGAGGGGGTGGTCGAACCAGCTTCGGCTGACCGGGCCGGTGTGGCAGGTGTCCCTTAGCCCTGTTCAGCAGATGTCGCGGTACTCCTCGTCCGGGATGTACGTCGTCCATTGGCTGCGGGTGAGGGAACCGAAGCGGGCGCACAGCTCGGCAGCCAGGCGCTCCGGGGCGAGGAGCTGGGTACGTGGCCGGGTGCTGGCTCCCTGAATGTGCAGGGACTGGCCGTCCGCGGAGAACGCGAGGGTGCGCACTCTGTCCCCGCTGGTGGGCAGAGGTGCGCCGATCACGGTGCGGGAGGGGATGTCCCACAGCCGGATGCCGCCCGCCCGGGTTCCGGCGGCGAGTGTGCGGCCGTCCGGGGAGAACGCGAGGGCGGTGACGGGGACGGGAGTGCCGTCAGGGCCGTCCGGCTCTCCGCCGGCCAGTACGCCCCGCGGCGACGTCGTGGCACCGTCGTACAGCAGGATCCGGCCGGAGCCGTCGGCGACGGCGAGCAGGTCGCCGCTGGTGCTGTACGTCATGGCGTCACCGAGGTCCCGTTCGGTACGGTCGCGCAACAGTCGGCCCGTGGGGAGTTTCAGGACCGTCCCGTCGTTGAGGGCCATCAGCGATGTGCGGGGGTGGAGCGCCATCTGTGTTGCAGACATCCCTTCCCGGGGAGGTGTCAGCGGCTTGGAGTTCGTGAGGTCCCAGACCTGTATCGAGACGATGCCGTACACGACAGGTCTTCCGCCCGAGTTCACCACGGCGAGGGGATCGGGCGGCTGCTGGCCTCGACGCATGGTGATGTCCCCTGCCGGGCGGCGGAGGTCCATGTCCCAGACCAGGATGTGCTGGGAGGGCATCCCTGGCGCGTTGCGGTGATCCGGAGGCGTGGAAATGGGGGTGAAGGCGAAGAACCTGCCGTCCGGGCTGAACGCCGCCACGGGCTTGGGGGCCCGGCCGGGTAGATAGCGCACGGCTGGAGTGGTGCCGATGAGGCGGCCGGTTCCCGTGTCCCGTAACTCGTAGGAAAGCTCGTGGCCCGTGGTCCTCGGCACCGCAGTGACGTGTCCAGTGGGGCTGGGCAGGGAGGGAGGGCGCTTCTTGTCGTCCCAGACCGCGGTGAGGATGTCGCGTGTATTGATGGTGCGTACGGTGCGTCCTCCCATGCCTATGTAGCGGATGACGCCGGCCGCGGTGTCGATTCGTACGCTGTACGGCTTGTCCTGCGGAGACAGGGGCAGATTCAGGAGCATCGAGCCGTCCCACTCGTTGTACGGATCCTGCCAGTCGGGCGGGTTGCGCGTGTTGCGCCATACGAGCAGACGGTCGTTGGTGACGCCCACGACGAACCGGGAGTCGGGGCTGAAGAACACCTCGGTGAGCCCGCGCTGAGCCAGTTCGTCCAACGTGTCCCCGGTGACGGTGTCGATGCGTTCGACTCCTTGCTCGCGCAGAGCGAGCAGCGTTCTGCCGTCCGGGCTGAAGCGCAGGGATCCCGGTCGGCAGGTGGGGCGGATCGCTTCCCGGGGAACCTCGAGTGCCTTGAGGGGCACCCTCCTGCCGCTGGGAATTCGCCAGATCTCGACCCTGACGCCCGCTCCGCAGCGTGCCACCAGGCTTCCGTCACGGCTCAGTGTGACGGCGCCGTCGCCGATCCGGGCGCCCCGTAGTGTGACCAGCGGCCGTTTCCCGGTCGAATCCCACACCTCCGCGTGGCCTTCCATCGCGACGGCGACCCGGCGTCCCTGCTCGGACAGGGAAATGTCCATGACCGGGTTCGTCCACCGCGCGAGAAGTGTGCGACGTTCCCCGGCCGGCACGTCCCACAAGGTGAGGCCGCCTCCGCGGGCCGCGTCCGCGGCCCATCGGCCATCCGGACTCCATACCGGCAGTCCCGGATACGAGGGCCACAGCTCGTCGTCGCGCGGGTCGCCCATACTGCTGACCGTGGTCAGGCCAGGAACGGTGTAGGAGCCCGTCCTGATGTGGGTGGTCGTGTTCCATACCTGGACGCGCTCGCCCTCCTGGATCCGCATGAACCTTCCGTCCGAGCTCAGCGATGCGTGAGA
Organism: Streptomyces sp. NPDC050842; assembly: GCF_044456565.1. Classification (NCBI taxonomy): domain Bacteria; kingdom Bacillati; phylum Actinomycetota; class Actinomycetes; order Kitasatosporales; family Streptomycetaceae; genus Streptomyces; species Streptomyces sp. NPDC050842. The sequence continues at coordinate 19,539 of NZ_JBITGA010000020.1, forward strand.
CGTCTCGGTGTTCCGCACCGACGGGGTGAAGTCCGGCTCGGACCGCTGTCCCAAGGCCGCGAGCAGCGCGGAACGGGACTCCGGCGTCTGCGCGAGCCGCCAGGCCGCGATGCTGAGCCGTCCGGCCAGCCCGGGGTCGGTGGTGCGGAGACTGCCCGCCACCGTCGTGGTGCGGCGGGCCGCGTTCTGCGTCTGCTGCTCGTTCCTGGCTCGGCTTTGTTGGACGGCGATCACCGCCCCCAGCACCGACAACAACACCAGGACACTCAGGACGCCGGTGGTCGTGCGCCGCAGCCGGATCCGCAAGCGCCGGGCGTCCATGCTTCGGGTCAAAAAGTCGCGCTCGCCGGGGGTGAGCGCATTCGCGTCGTCGGCGGATGCGAACGCCTGGGCGGCGGACTTCAGCCCGGTGCCCCGCAGCAGCGCGCCCCGGTCCCACCCGAGGGACTTCCAGCCCTCGGCGGCCTCGGTGAGACGGCGATGGAGCCGCAGCCGGTCCCGGTCCTCCTCGATCCACCCCGCGAGGCGGGGCCAGCCAGTGATCAGAGCCTCGTGGGTCAGGTCCACGCGTTCGTGATCGAGCGTGACGAGGCGGCCGCGGCCGAGGTGGTCGAGGACGTCGGCGGCCCCCGGTCCGAGGCCTGCCAGCTCCCCGCGTGTGCTGGGGCGCTTCGTGTCCGGGGCGCCATCGCCCGGTGTGACCAGTCGGAGGAGCATGCGGCGTGCCGTGGCCTGCCGGTCCTCGTCCAGGCTCGTGTACGCGGCTTCCGCGGCCTGGGTGATGGATCCTCCCAGCCCGCCGGCCTGTTCGTAGGCCGCCAGGGTGAGGGTACGGCCCTGACGCCGCCGCCACGTCTCCAAGAGGACGTGCGACAGCAGCGGCAGAGCGGTCCGCTCCGCGACGACGGCTTCCAGCAGACGGGCGGTCAGAGCACGTTCGACGACGGTGCCCCGCACACCGGCGGGCTTGGTGATCACCTGGCGGAGTTCCGTATCGGTCATCGGGCCGACCGGCAGCGTCGACTCCCGCATCACGACCGCCAGATCAGGGTGTTCGAGACACCGGGCGTAGAAGTCGGCCCGGATGCCGAGCACGACGCGCAGCCGGCTCTCCGCCGACCGCGCGGTCAGCAGCATCTCCGTGAAGGCGAGACGTTCCGTGGGGTCGGGGCACAGCGTGAAGAGCTCCTCGAACTGGTCGACGATCACCCAGGTCTGCCCTTCACCGGCAGCGGGCACGAACGAGGACCGGTGACGGTCGAGGGGACGCGCGCCGGGAGTGAGGACACGAACCGCCGCAGGACGCGATCCCATGTCCCGCTCTCCAGACCGGAGCTCTCGCCGCAGACGGGGGATCAGACCCGCACGCAGCAATGACGACTTGCCACTGCCGGAAGGACCCAGAAGAGCGACCACGCCATGGCCCCTGGTCAGCGCCAGAAGATCGTCGCTCAGCGCCTCCCGGCCGAAGAAGACCTCTTCATCACCGGGCTCGAACCGCGCCAGACCCCGGTACGGGGACGGGACATCGTCCGTCCGCTCACGCGCCGCCAGTTCCCCCGACACGGCATGCCAGCGCTCCTCCCACTCCTCGGGGTCGGCGCCGCATGCTGTCGCGTAGGCCCGCACGACGGGCAGAGAGGGCAACTGCTCGCCCGCGGCCGCCCGTGACAGTGTCGCCACCGAGTATCCGGCCCGCCGAGCCATGGCGGCGTACGTGGGCCCACCCGCCTCCCGGCGAAGCCGGCGCAGATCATGGGCCAGCCGGGCCACCGGGCCCTGCTCCGGATCGAGCGGCTTCTCCTGACGCCCCATAACCCCCCCGTCCAGCGCGACGGCACCATCCGCCGCCGACCTGCCGATCACGCACCCAACCGGTTCCGGTGCCCGTACGACAAGACGGTTTCACGTCGCGCGGCAGCGCCGGGGCGGGATTGTTTCGTCACCGGCACCGGCCTGCGCAACAACCTCCTGGCAGCGAAAACTCGAGGCAGTGGGGCCGACAGCGCCTCCTGGCAGAGAGGACGACGTCATGCCGTTGAGCGACGACGAAGTACGCATCATCGAGGAGAACCGCCGGCGCGCCGAGCAGGAGCACGCGGAGTTCCGCGCCAAGCAGGAGGCCGACCACCAGGCCCGGCTCGCGGAGGAGGAGGCCCGACGGCGCGCGGAGGAGCGCCCCCACTCCGGGCCTACCTGGTAGGCCATCGCGACAACGCCCTTGCACCATCACGTCCCGAGACCAGAGGAGACCCGATGAGACTGCGCCTGCGAAAGGCGGCCACAGTCGCGACGCTCGCGACCGCGCTGGCCCTCGGCACCATCACCACCGCCGGCAGCGCTGAAGCCGCGCCGACGTCCGTAACCCAGTCGGCCACCGCGCTCGGCGTCACGTCCGCCTCCGAGGCCGCGCCCAGGGCCGGGTCCTACACCGGTGCGCGGACGTACAACGTCGGCGTGTACCTGTGGGCGGATTGCGAGGTCCGCGGCGCGTACTACCGGTACTACTACGCGTCGCGGGGGTACAGGGTCTACTACACGTGCATCTACGTGGGCGGCTATCCTCCCGTCCACCGGGCGCTCCTGCGTGTGACCCTCGCTTACTGATCCTGCGGCTCAACGCGTGACACCGCACGCGAACCGGACTCGACCAGGGAGTCGCGCGGGCCGTACGAGGGGACGGAGCACCCCTTTGAGGTGGACGGCCCCTCGGCTCCTGACGCCGGCGTCCCGGCCCGCCCCGTGAGGGGGCGGACCGGGGCGCGGGCGGGTGGAGGGCGTCGAGCCCGTCGCGGTGGATGTCCGCGTGCTGGTCGGCGGTACTGTCGCCCGATGGAGCCCGAAAGGTCGAGCGAGTGCCCGCTTCATGGCGGTGGTGTGAGCGCGCAGAGCTTGGTGGGGCACCGGCTCGTAGGTGTCCTCGGGTCGTTGCACTGGTACGGCGGAGACGCTCCTGCGGGCCCGCTCGATGTGTGGCTGATCGATGGCCAGAAGACTGCCGTGCACATCGCAACCGGATCGGATTGGTGTCTGATAGTTGAGATGTCGGAGCCGCACGTCGGCCACGACATGGGGGACTCGGGTCTCATCACAGTGGGAGCGATGGGCGTCGGGACGCCGTTCGCAGACCACATCGGAGAAAGCGTTCTCGCGGTGCGGGAGGACCACGAACCGAACACCGGGCGCATCGCCCTGGAGCTCTCATTCCCCACCGGTCGGGTCCGTTGTGATAGCTGGGCTGGGGACCTCCGCCTGACCGCGGTGTGATGCCGACCGTGCCTTCCCCGACGTCGAAGAGGGCCGGGAGGAGACGCCGACGTCGGGCGAAGTCCGGGACCGCCCCAAGGTTCCCGCATGGCCCGCTCGCCGTGCCGGACCGTGACGGAAACACGCGGGCACGGTCCGGCGCGGGAGACGTCGCGGGGGGCTCGATCCCTCCCCTCGCGCGTGGAGGAGCACCACTGAGTTTTTCAGGGATGTCAGAAGGGGAGGGGCTGTGGGGAGTACGGCCTGGAGTAGGGGGCAACGTGGTCAGGCAACCGGCCGGGACGGAACGGAACCCTCCAGTCGCCGGTGCCCTTGTAGACGGTGAGCCAGGAGTATCCGCTGTTGCCGCTGTCGGCGATCAGGTCGGGGTGTCCGTCGCGGTCGGTGTCGCCGATGTTGACGATCTGGCCGTAGACGCCCCAGCCGCCGCCGACCTTCGTGCGGGGTGCGAAGGTGCCGTCGCCCTTGCCGAGGTAGAGCCACAGGACGCCGGAGCGGTCGCGGGCGAGGAGGTCACCGGCCTTGGCACCGCCGAGATTCCCGGGGGCCGTGAGGAGGTTGTACGTTCCCCAGCCGCCGCCGACTCGTTTGCGGGGCGCGAAGGGCTTAGTGGCGGAGCCGGTGGCCTTGTAGAGCCACAGGACGCCGGAGTGGTCGGTCGCGATCAGGTCGGGACGGCCGTCGCCAGTGAGGTCGGAGCCGGCCGCGAGCTTGTCGTACCTGTTCCAGCCGCCGCCGACCGGGATCCGCTTGGCGAGCAAGTGGCCTGTGCTGGGGTACAGCCACAGGACGCCGGACGTGTCGCGGGCGAGGATGTCGGAGTGCGGGGGCGCATCGAGGTTCCCGGCGGAAAGCAGCCGGTCGTAGATCTGCCAGCCGCCGCCCCGCTCGGTCGGTTCCCAGTCGGCTCCAGGGGGGCCGAGGATCTGCCGGACGTCGTAGGAGACCAGGTGTCCTTGTCCGGTCCGCACGAGCAGGTCGGGGGAGTTGCTGTCGGAGTAGTCGTGCATGGCGCTGCCGCTCGCGACCGTCAGGAAGCCGGTGCGCTCGACGGCTCCGCCGATGTTGCTGAGCGGGAAGGCTATCATCTTCCATTCGTAGGCGCCGTTGTAGGCGGCCGTGCCGTTGGTGAAAGTGCCATCCCAGTCGAAAACGGCTTCGGTGTCCGTGCCCAGGAGCGTCTGGTCCGCGGTCCAGGTCCTACCCGTCTGCTTGTGCGTGACACGCAGGTTCACCTGCAGGTCGCTGCGGCCGTATACCCACCGCAGCACCGCCTTGTCGCCGACCGCGCGGAAGCCGGCGGTCGCGGGCGCCTGATGGGTCACGACGGTGGTCGGCGTGGTCACGCCGTTGGTCGCCAACAACACCGCGGCGGGCAGGCCGTCCGGGCCGGTGCCGATCCGGTAGACGCCCCGGCCAAGCTCCGGCGTCGTGCCCTGCGCCAGCAGGCCCTGGTCAGCGCCGACCAGAGTCTTCATGTCCTTGAGCAGGCTGATGATGGTGCCGTCCGTGAGGGACACAGCCGAGAGGGCCTTTTCAGGCGTCCCGTACACCACCCAGTCGCCCAGCAGACCGATCTGTGTGGAGTAGGCAGAGCTCAGGGCCGTGTGACGTGTCGTTTCCCGCGTGCCGCGGCGAGCGGTCACCAGGGTGCTGGCGCCGGTGAGCTCCTGCTCGATCCACGCCAGGTGGGTGGAGGAGACCGCGAGGTCGGAGACGCCCTGGGCGCCGGGGAGTACCCGGTCTTCGATCACTTTCGCTTCCGCGAGGTCGATGACGGCCAGACGCTCCTCGGACGCGTCACCGACGGCGACCTGGTAGTGGATGGCGAGAGTGCCAGGCAGGGAGTACGCGAGCCTTTTGACCTTCATGCCGGCGGGGAGACCGGTCACCTGCCGCTGGACGGTCGTGCCCGCGGGCTTGGACAGCAGGCGCAGGCCCTCCCCGCCAGCATCGGTCCTCCAGAACACGAGTGTGTCCTGCAGCAGAAGCTTGAAGTTTCGGTCCGCCGCGACGGAGGAAGCATCGAGGTCGACGGGCGCGCCGCCCGCCATGTCCAGGATCCGGTAGACGTTCTCCTGCGTCCGCACCACGACGCGGCCGCTGTCGAGGGCGACACCGGGGAAAGCACCGTCGGAACTGGCAGGAAGCGTGGTGGTGACCCCATCCGCGGACCGGTGCCACCGATAGGTGTACTTCGTCGACCCGGCGGGGGCGGCATAGGTCACGAACCCGGAGGGGCTTCCAGCCCACAGCTGCGCGTCGCCGGCGAGGACGAACGGCCTCGTCGGCTCCTGCCAGACCGCGGCCCCGGCCCCGCCCCCGTCCGCAGCAGGGAGGGCGGCTGCCGGCCCGGCTGCCAGCGCAGGGCCGGCCGTCGCCGTGAGAACGAGGGAGACTGCGAGGGCAAGCCGGTCGACGCTTCTGCGGTGCTTCAAGGGGGATTCTCCTGGAACGCTGTGGTCGTGGCACCCACGCGCCACGACCACAGGACTCACAGCAGCCGCCCAGGGTTGTACGAAGTCCACCACGGAAAATGGGGCTGCCGGCTCACGGGACCCCGATACCGCGCGATCACCGACACCCCGCGCACCCCGCCCCGACCGACACCCTCGGCGTACTCACACCCGTCACCTCGGAGCCGCCTCCCGCGATCTATCCGGTCGACTACCCGCAGTTCGCCGGCTGGGTGCCCGACTCCCAGGTCCCACGCGTCACCTCCACCGGGAGCTACCGGCTGGGCATTCTGGGAGAGGGCGGGACCCAGGAGTTCCGGATCGCCCGCCCGACGGCAGCTTCCTGTCCCTGGAGTACCGCCGGGCCACTCCGCCCTACGACGACTACGTCGCGACCGACCCCCTGGTCAACGGCGTGATCGTCCGTATCGTCACCGCCGGCGGCACGGTGAAGAACCGGCTCGTGGACGCGACGCCGGCCACACCGACCACCGACGACGCGCCCCTGGAGGTGGGCAGGACGCTGGTGGACGAGGTCGCCGACGCGGCCGTCAGGGTGTGCTCGGTGGGCACCCAGGGCGCGGACCTTCGCATCGCGGTCGGTGGCACGGCACCTCCCGCCTGCTGAGAGGGGACGACTCGTAGGAGGCTCGTGGGACGGCTCGGAGCGGGGATAATCGCACTCCCAGGGCCGTCCCACGCGCGTGCGTGGCCGTGGCCCGGCCGAGCGAAGAGACGAAGGATCGATGACGCCGAAGGTGGGCCAGCGCGTGAAGCTGGCGGTGGAACTCGCATGGACAGGGCAGGTCACCGTGGTCACGGAATCCACGGAGGAACCGGGCGACGTCGTGGGATTCCTGGCCCTGGCAGCGGGCACCGAGGGCACCGTCGAAGAGGTGAACGACGACCGGCAGGAGAGCCAGGAGATCCGCGAGTACGTACGGCAAAAGTCGCTCCTAGACGACTTCGGCCACCAGATGCCGCCGGGGAGCAGGGCACAGCTGGAGGAGCAGATCGGCGCCCTGGAACCCGCGTGGACCGCCTACGCGGAAGGTCAGATTCCGGTCCGGGTCCGCGTCCGGCTCGACAACGGCTTCGTCCTCCGCGACACCGCCGGGGATGTCTTCGTGGCCGTCTGATCCTCCGTACCGGACGTACGCGGGTCAGGTCGCTCCGGCCACCTGCGGGGCTCGAGCAGAGGCAAAGAAAGCGGTGGTCGCAGCCCTCCATGCCCGCAGGGCCATCCTGGAGTGTGCTGATGATGACGACTGGCGGCCGACAGTCGCAGCCTTCTCTCGCACCTACTTGGGCATCACTCGGACGGACGGGCAGTGGCTGGAGGCCGTCTCGACCGCTCTGCTCGGCGACTGGATCGATGTTCTCGCTACATACTCACCGGACGGTGACGGCACACTGCACCATCTACGCAGGGAGGCGCAGACGGTGCACCGGCAGTTGATGCCTCTGTGGCAGCGCAAGTCCGGGCCCGGGCGGGTGTGGATGCTGGACTACCGCCTTCCCTCCGGTGAAACGCTGCACGAAGTGGTCTGCGGGTCGTACCGGTTCGAGAACGACGTGCTGTCCTGGTCCCCTGACCGCCACGACGCCGGCGCCGTCTTCGCCCGGCTGAAGGAGGACGAGCAGCACGTTGCCCGAGCCTTCGCGCTCGGCGGCGGCTCGTGGGCGGAGGCTGCGGTTGCGACCGGACTGCCGGCGCAGCTCGGTGAGCGGGTGATGCGCAAGTTCAGGCGGCTCGGCCTGCAACACCGGCAGCGGCAGGCCGCTCTGGTGGGTGTCGCGTGAACATCGCGTCCGCACTCGCCTGGGCAACCCTCCCCGAGTTCCTCGGCAGCCTATCCGCCGGTTCTGTCATCGCCTGTGTCACCTGGGCCATCCGGCGGGTCCGAGCCCGCAACACCCGCCAGACCTACGAGGCCGCGTCGGGCAGCGGGGGCCGAGTCGGCCGCCGCCGTCGGCGACCTACTGCATGCCGCGGCGGGAGTCGGCGGAGCGGCCGAGTTCCCGCTGGGCCTTGGCGAGGTAGTAGACGGCCATCTCCTGCAGCTCGCCGGGCAGGAGTCCGGCGGTGGTGAGGGCGGTGAGCCGGTCGACGGTGACCGCGCGGAGGACGGGTCTACCAGCTGTGTAAGGCGTGCCGACCGAGCGAGCCGTGACGGCCGAATAGCGCCGCCGCGCGCTATTCGGCCAGGTCCGATGGCTTTGTGCCATTCGTCGGCAACCCGCCTCCAACATCACCGAGGTACCGCTACACAAGAAGGCTGGCGGCACCATCCAGCCGTCCGTGGGGTGAAAGCCGGTCGGCAGGAGGTTGGGGCGGTTGGTGACCATCAACGTGGCGGTGCTGTTCGCAGTCGTCGTCATCTGGCGGCTTCGGCGGCGCACGGAGGCCCGCAGCCGTTTCGACGAGAAACTGACCGTCGTCATCGTCCTGGCACTGGGAGTCCTGCTCGCCCCCACCCCGGTCGGTCAGGGGATTTTGAGCATCCTGGGGCAGCTCACGAGCGGCGTCACTCAGGCCAGTCGATGAGCTCCCGCCGACACACCGTCCGGGCAGCACTCGCCGGCACGTACTGCGGCTCACGGCCCCAGGGGGCGGGGGAGTGATGGCGGCACGTCGACGGCGCAGGCGCTTGAAGAAGCAGACCCGCAGGCAGCTGCAGGGCTGGGGCGCGGTGGCGGCGCTGGCCGCAGTGGTGTGGGTCGCCGCGAACTGGTCGACGGTGTGGCCCGTCCTGGTGGCGGTGCTCGCCGCGGCCGCGCTGGGCGGGGCCGGCTGGGTGCTGCTGCGGGCGCACCGCCTTGCGGTCAGCAGGGACCGCGCGTGGCGGGCACAGGAGGAGGCCCGGGCGCGCGAGTTGTCCATGGCCCAGGTCGATGCTCTGACGTGGCAGGAATTCGAGACGTACATCGCGGAGCTGTGCCGGCGGGACGGCTGCACAAAGGTCGTCGTCAGCGGCAAGAGCGGCGACCTGGGCGCGGACGTCGTCGGCTACCTGGCCGACGGCCGCAAGCTGGTCATCCAGTGCAAGAAGTACGCGGCGCACCGGAGCGTGCCCTCACAGGACATGCAGAAGTTCGTCGGCACCGCCCGCCTCGAGCACGGCGCGGACGTCGCCCTGTTCGTCACCACCTGCCGTGCGTTCACGAGGGACGCGCTGGGCCTGGCGCTGCGCCAGGACATTGTGGCCCTGCACCGCGACCTGCTGGGCTCCTGGGTCAAGGGCGCTCACCTGGAGAGCCTGATCCCGCTGAACGGCAGCGGGGGCGGCACCAAGCGGCGCCCCTCTGCCTGACCGCAACACGCTGCCGTAGGTTTCTGGTCCGCTCCGGCGGATTCGTCCGTGTGGGCGACGAAGGCCCGGCTGGAGCAGACCCGCGTCATCGCGGCCGGCAACGGCCAACGTCCTGGCGCCCCGGCCCGCACCGCCACCCCACGGCGACGCCCTTGACGGCCGTCGACGACCCGGCTCCGCGTCAGGTCGTTCAGGCAGGGCCGGTGAAGACGCGGGAGAGCGCCTCAGCCGGCTACCACCGTGCCCTCGCCCCCCACCGCGCGGTCGCCCCGCCCCGCCAGGAGGACCCGGCCCTGGCCGCTGCCGTCGTACGGCAGGAGCAGGTCCGCCGCGAGCTCGCCACTACGGCTTTCCCCCACGTCGAGCAGGACCAGGAGGACAAGGTGCCGACGTCGCTCGAGGACGTGCGTGCCCAGCAGCGCCAGGCCGCCGAAGCCGTGCGCGCGGCCGCGATCCGCCGCGCCCGCGCCGAGCGGGCCGGCCAGCCGGTGACGGCTCCCGCTTCCGCACTGCGCCAGGCCGGATGAGTGTCTCTGCGGCCATGTATGGAGACCGGATGCACCCTGCAGAAGGGCATCGAGCGCGACCGCCACAAAGCAGCGGACATCCACTGGTAGGCCTGTACGACCTTGGGACCATCCCCGCAGGCGCGGGGAGCAGACGGTGTTGTCGCCGGTACCGGCGACCACGGCGGGACCATCTCCGCGCGGGCGGGGAGCAGCGGCGTCTGCGCAGCGTCCGCGAGCTCGGGGAGGAACCATCCCCGCGCCCGCGGGGATGATCCCTTCACCGAGGCACTGCTGACGTGGATGACGGCCTGCTCCCCGCACCCGCCGGGATGGTCCCGCTCCGGCGCCCTGGGACGCCTCACGGGCTACGCGCTCGCCGTGAAGGTGTCCGCGCACCAGCGTGGCGGGCGGAGGTCGACGGGCTCGTCGCTCAAGGGATCGAGGAGGCGGAGGCGCGGCGGCGGGTGAAGGTGCCGGTGCCGTCGAAGCCGCAGATCCAGAAGCGGCTGAACGAGGTCCCGGGCGACGGGACCCAGCCGAGCCCCGGGTACGTCCCCCTCGGCCAGGTGACCAGGGCCGCGAACGCCGGCGGTGACCGCCCAGTCGGCGTCGCCGCTCGAGACGTTGATCACCGCGCTCGGCCACGGAGTCAAGGACCGCGTCGACACGAGCGCCATCGCGGAGGTCCACCTGGTGCCCCGTAGTACTGGCAGCTTCAGTGCCCGCAGCCTGAGCGCGGAGCGCAGGCCACGTACCTTTCGCGCCGTTAGGCCGTTAGTGGTAGCGCGGGCGCACACGGCGTCCCAGCCGGAAGGAAGCCCCATGTCCACGAAGCGCGTCACCCCTCGTCTGCTGGTCCTGTCGGCCACAGCGGCCACCTGCGCGGGCGCCTTGAGCGTTCCGGCCGTGGCGAGCACTAACGTGCTGGCGGTCGGGAATCCCGCCTACGACACCACGATGATCAACCAGGAGCGGGACGTTACGGCGGTCGGTGAGACCACCCACAGCAGCGGGCTGGGCAACGGTCTCGTCCAGCTCCCGGTGAACCACCCGGCCAACCGCGGCGGAGGGGGCAGCCTGCTCTTCTCGGATCGCGGACTGAAGACCGAGGTCGTCCCGGTGGTCTGGGAGCGATGAGCTGCCGGTGGTTGAGGGACACCCTGGCCGGGCTGCGGATGCCGCCCCTGGTCAGGAAGCGTCTTCGACAAGGTGCTTCCGCCGCCGGCCTGGCGTCGGGGGCCATGCCGGAGGTGGTGGCTGGCAGCGATCCGGTCAATGGCTACCAGGTGCTGGAACAGGTGGTGCGGCTGCCCGTCAGCACGTGGCGATATCACTGGGACCCTCCCCACGTACGCCACCTGGGCCCCATGGCGCAAGACTGGTGGAAGGCGTTCGGGGTGGGTGAGAACGACAGGACGATCTGCTGCACCGACACCAACGGCGTGGCCCTCGTGGCCATCCAGGCCCTGCACCGGGAACTGACCGAGCTCCGCGGCGAGGTCGCTGCCCTGCGGGCCGGGAGCTCGCCGCGCACCGCTCCGGCGGGTCCGGAGCGGCCGGCCGGGGACGAGGACGACCTGGCGGACGGTGCGCCGACGTAGGGCGTGTGTCGATCGTCCCGCCTGCCCGGTGGCGCCCGCCCCCCTACCCCGGTCAGCCACCGCCGGCCGTCTGGTGTGTCGCTGCCGCTATGCGAGCGGGTTGTCACGCCCGTGCGCCTACGGGGTCGGGCGCTGAGGGGCGGACAGGTCCAGGGCCGGGCCGACTGAAGGGAACCGGCTGAGCGTCGGGGTCGCGGGCGTACGTGACTCGTCGTGGGCGGCATCGCCGAGGAGTACGTGGGCGCCTGACAGCCGTCTGCGCTGACAATCACGCGCTGTCCGGGCCGCGACCGAGCGGTACGGGGTCCCGGGAGCCGCGTCGTATTCCTGCTGAAGGAGGACGAGGCGGTGGCTCAGGCCGAGACCGTCGTCAGCGGTCCGGACGGGGACGACGTCCCGACCGTGGAGGAGATCGCGAACGTGGCCGAGAAGCACGAGGCGGCCCGCGAGGAGTACAACGAGGGTGCCCGCGTGAAGCGTGCCGCCCGCAAGGTGCTTTACAGGGCGCCTACCGGCATTTACGGGCCCTGGGCGGTGTCGTGGGTGCAGCCCTCGCGCCGGGACTGGGACTGGGAGGCCATCGCCGCGTTCTAAGCCCGACACGGCGAGGAGATCCCGACCCGTCCCGCGTCCCCTCAGCTCAAGCTGACGCGGGTCGTCGTCGAACCGGCACCCGCCGCCGTGGACGCGAGGACGGCTCCGGACGCGGTTGACGCGATCTTCAGCGCGGCCAGGCCGGAGGGTCTCGCGTGAGCGCGCAGGCCGGGCAGACCCCGGACGAGGAGCGCCGCGCGGAGCTGTGGGCCCGCGCCCGCCGGATGCAGGCGGTTGTCACGGGGGTCCAGTACGGCCGTGCGCAGGTGGCGGAGCAGCGCGAGCGCGGGGGCGAGCGGTGAGCCCGGCGCAGGTGCTCGCCGGGATGCGTCCGCTGTCGCCGCGACGGCGGGTGAAGCTCGACGGCCGGGCCACAGCCGCCCAGATCTTGGCCCATGGGGTCGTGGGCGCAGAACGTGGCCAGCTCGCCCACCGGTCCGCACCGCCGCCGGTCGATGCCGCCGCCCTCGTTGATGCGGCATTCTCGGCCGACTTCGATACGCGGCTCCAGCGAGGGTCTGCGGGCGCGGCCCGTCTGCCTCGGGTTCTGAGGCTGTCCCTCTGGCCCCGCCGGTCATTCACCGGCGGGGCTTTCCTCGTTGCGCCACGGCGCCCCGCCCCCGAGTTGGGGGAGGGGCGCCGTTTTGACGCGCGGTCGGTCAGTCGTTCCAGCCGGTCACTGATCTCCGGTGAGTCGCTGCGCGAGGAGTAGGGCGAGCGGACCGGCGGGGAGCTGGAAGCGACCTTGGGTCGCGGCGGTGATGGCGTCGCCGAGGGGCCACCATTCGACCTTGAATCCGGCCTCACTCGGGGTGAGTTCCTGGGGTCCCAGGGTCAGGTTCCGGGCGAGGAACAGGGACACCTTCGCTGTGCTGTACGGGGCGATCACGTACGTTCCGAGGTGGCTCCAGGACTCGCCCGTGACCCCGGCTTCCTCGCGGGCTTCGCGCCGGGCGCACTGCTCAGGGGTCTCCCCGGGTTCCTGTCGGCCGCCGGGGATGAACAGGTGGTCGTCTTCGCCGTTGGTGATCAGGGCGACGTGGTTGCGGTCGTCGATGGCGACGACGATGGAGGCGTCTTGTAGGGGGGAAGGCTGTTGGGTGGTGTCCATGGGCCGCGAGGTTACTCGCGGCCCAGGCTGGTTTGCAGGCATTCGCGCCACTTCGTTCAGATTCGGTTGAGGATCAGGTCTGCGAGGTCTTCGGGGGTGCGGTCGTCGGTGTCGACGATGACCGTCGTGGGGTCCTGGGCGGCCACCGCGTCGAAGTTGGCGCGGAGCCGTTCCAGGCGGCCGGGGACGCGCATCATGTCGTCGTCGTCGCGGTTGTAGTCCGCCTTCGACGCCATGCGGTCTTTGAGGGTCGCGTCCGTGCACCGCAGGTAGAACGTCCGGTCCGGCTGGACGAGGTAGGGCCGGAACGGGCCGATGAGCGCCCGTACCTGGTCCATGTCCAGCTCGTGTACGGCGGAGTGGTACGCGACGACAGAGGAGATGTACCGGTCGGAGACGACCGGCCCGCGCGCCAGGTGGCCGCGGATGATGTCGGAGGCGTGCAGCACCCCAGACAGGTAGAACACGAACTGCGGCAGGGCCGCCGTGCGGGCGTTCATGACCGGCGCCCACGGCATGTAGTGGTCGGGGACGGTGTGGAGGGTGGCGGCGTCCAGCCGGTCAGCGAGTACCCGGGCGAGAGTTGATTTCCCGATGCCGGAGATCCCTTCGAGGATCACGAGCGGTCCCCGCCGGTCGACCGGCGCCCCGGGGTCGTAGGCGCCGTGCAGGCCGGTCACAGGATGCCGCTCGTGAGGGTGCCGTCCGTGAACGAGGCGACGTGGCGGGCGACGGATTCCATCACCGCTTCCGGGTCGTCGCGCCGCAGGATGGTACTCAGGCGTAGGTCGGTGCGCAGGAGGCACGGTTGGATCCCGCCGGCGTGGTCCATGCGCAGCGCCCAGAACCCTTCGACGCATTGCGGGCGGACGGGACAGGTTCCGCACTGCCCGACGTGGTGGCGTCCCAGCCCCTTGTGGATGACGTCGATCTCCACACCGTCGACACGGAAGACGCGGCGCCCTTGACCGACTCCAGCGGTCTCTACCCGCTCGTCGCTGGTCAGCGTGCGCAGGTGCCCGATGATGCCGTCGGCCGAGATCGCCGAGGAGCGCTGACCGGCGTTGTAGTCGGTGTCCACGAGTTCGATGAACTGAACCGGCAGGCGGCGTTCCAGGGCGTATTCGAGAATCGGGAGGATCTCGTGTTCGTTCTCGCGCTGGAGAAGCGTGTTCAGCTCGACGCGCTCGAAGACTTCGCGGGCCGCTTCGATGCCGTCCAGGATGACGCCGATACCGCCGGCGCCTTCCTTCTTGTACTTCGCGATCTCCCACAGCGATTCGTTGGAGAAGTAGTGCAGGGAGACCTTCACCTTGTCCAGGCGCGTGGTCGCGAGCCATTCCTGATTCCGGCGTACGAGGGTGCCGTTCGTGATCAGGGTGTAAGAGCCGTCGGGACCCGGGTCGGGCAGGCTGTTGAGGACGGGGCGGGCGAGCGGCGAGGCGAGCGGTTCGCCGCCGGTGAAGTACGTGCGCTTGAGGCCGGAGCCGATGGCCGCCGTGAGGATGTCGACGTAGTCGGCGGCGTCCAGCTCCCCGTTTCGCGGCTGGTGCTTGCGGTCAGCGCGCGTCAGCGGGGGCGGAACGTCTCCCTCGTTGTGGCAGAACCAGCAAGCGAGGTTGCAGCGCGGCGTGAGCGAGACGCGGAGCTGGCCGCGCAGAGCCGCGAAGTTGTGCAGGGCCGTCCAGTCGACGGCCGGGGCCGCAGTCGGGAGAAGCGGGAGATTCATGGTGTTGCCCTCTCGATCGTTGGGTTCGAGTGGTGCACCGGAGAGCCCCGCCCGCCCGGTCTTGCCTGGATGGGTAGCGGGCGGGGCCTCGTGTCCCGGGTGGCGACGGGGGCTCCTCCCGGGCCGTCCCGCCAGTCCTTCAGCGGCGGGAGTCTGCGGGCCGTCCCGGTCGGTGGGCGGGCGTGGGAGGGGGTGCCCACCGACCGGGACGGAGTTGGTGACCGGCGGCGGCCTCGGGTGTGACGACCGGACCGGCCGCCGCCGGAGCTTCAAGGGGTGGGGAACGGGGGGCGGGTGCCGTGCCGGTCCGGGTGGGGGTCGGGCCGGTCCGGCAGTGTGTCCGCCGGCGGAAGGTCGGGGGTGACGGCCGGAGGCTGCTCGGCGCGGGCCTGCGTCGTCGCGCCGAGGGCGCCGAGCGACAGCAGCGGCAGACCGAGCCCGAGCGTGAGCCGGTCGCGCCACGGCAGCGGCGCGGGCTTAGCGTGGCGGGGAGCGGGGCGTGATCGTGGCTCGTCGACGCCGACCCACCGGGCGCTCACGGCTGCGTCCACTCGCCGCTGCGGGCGATGATCCGCAGGGCGACCGGTTCAGCAGCCCACGGCTCGCCGCCGCCGTACCGGTGGCGCAGCAGCGGCTTACCGCCCTGGAAGTCGGTGACCACGGCGTCACAGCCCCGTTCCTGGTCGCGGAGCAGGTCCCCGATCCCGGGCATCGGCTCGCCGGTGGCGGCCTGCGCGGTCTGGGCGGTCATCGGGTCACCTCCATGCCGGTCTCGCGGCGGGCCTCGCGCTCGCGGCGGCGGCTGATCGTGTCCATCGCCGTCGTGGTCGGCTCGCCGTCGGCCACCCGGTCGCGGTACTCCTGCCAGTCGTCGGGCATCCAGGCGTCCAGCGCGGCCGGGAACTTCTCGTCGCGGTTCATCGGGTCACCTCCGGCACGCCGTACAGGCCCGCGCACTGCTCGCAGGCGCCGAGGGTCGCGGCGCCGCGCAGCATCGGCACCGGGAAGCTGCCGGGCGCCCAGTCCGAGCACCAGCAGCAGGACCGGCCGTCGCGCTGCGCGGGGCTCAGCTGATCGGCGTGGATGGCGGGGGCGTCGGTCAGCCCGCCGGGAACGGGGGCGATGGGTCTGCTCATCGTCGGCCTTCTCGTCCGTCTCTGCGTCTGCCGGTCCCTCTCGGGGGTGGGAAGGACCGGCAGGCCGTCAACCGACCGCCCGACAGAACGTCAACGCGGCCGGTAATCACCCAACACCGGTGCGCGACGACGAGTAAGGGAGCACAGTGGAGGGAGGGTTGAACTGGTTGAACGCACTCGGGGGTGCCACATGCCACGACGTCCACGCACGCCCAACACCGCGCTTGCGGAGATCATGCAGACGGGGGGGATCGGAAACGCGCAGCTCGCACGGCGGGTGAACGTCACCGGCCGCGAACTCGGGCTCACCCTGCACTACGACAAGTCGACCGTGTCTCACTGGCTCGCGGGCAGCGTCCCGAAGCCGGAGGCTCGCCCGGCGGTCGCCGAAGCGCTCTCGCGGCTCCTCGGGCGACCCGTAACGTGCGCCGAGATCGGATGGGAGGCCCCCGCCGGTCAACAGCGCGACACCGTAACGGGAGTGATCGACCTGAGCCGAGCAGACATGGACCCCTCGCGCCGGGGGGTACTCAAGACCGGCATGTACTCCGTCGGCATGGCCGTCCCGGTCTTCGCCGCCTTCGCCGGGCACGCCGAGGCCGCAGACCGGGACAAGGCCGCGAACACGGGCCGGACGGTGCACATCGGCGAGTCCGATGTAGAGACCGTTCGGATGATGACGGACAAGATCGCCGACATCTTGGACCAGGTGGGAGCGGGCCACGCCCGGCCCATGGCCGCCGCCTTCCTCGTCAACTCCGTGGGGACGTACCTGCGGGCGTCCAGTACGGAGCGGGTGCGCCGGGCTATGCAGGGCGCCGCCGCGGATTTGGTCTACCTGACCGGGTGGATGGCGATGTACGAGAACCGACAGGGGCTCGGCCAGCAGTACTACCTAAAGGCGCTCGACCTCGCCGGCGAAGGCGGTGACCACCTCACCTACTGCCGCACGCTGCGCGGGATGAGCCTCCAGGCCACGCACCTCGGGCACGGTAAGAAGGGGCTCGAACTGGCCGATTCGGCCGCCGAAGCAGCCCCGAGCGCGGGCCCGCGTCTGGTGGCCTTCCTGCGTGGCCAGCAGGCCGCGGCCGCGGCAATGACCGGCGACCGGCACATCGCCTTCACGCGACTCCGTGAGACCGAGGACGCACTGTCGAAGGCGGACAACCGACGTGACTCCGTCGGCGGCTACGACCAGGCCGCCTATCACTTCCATGAGGCGCACGTCCGCTGGCACCTGAAGGACCCCGAGGGGTCTATCAAGGCCCTACGGCGGTCCAACGCGGTCCGCAGCCCGCTGGAGCGTCAGGGGCGTCTGCACTGCCTTGGCGTCATCGCTGAGCGACAGTTCCGGACGCGGCACGTTGAGGCGGCCTGCCAGACGTGGGCCACGTTCCTGGACGAGCACGTCACGATCGCGTCCGCGCGCGGGGACGAGCACCTGAAGACGATGCTCACCGAGTTGCCGGCGTACCGGAGCATCGCCGGAGTCCGCGACCTAGAGGAACGCGCGCGGCACGTCGCCCGACTCAAGGCAGCCTGACCGGCGGATCTCGGCGGCCCGCTCCCCACCCGGCACCCGGGGGCGGGCCGCCGTCACGTGCGGGCACGGCTCAGTGCGGCGGGGCCGCGTTCGCGGGCTCGGTCCAGTGCCGCCGGGCGGCGGCGGGAGTGCGGTGGGACAGGTACCCGAGTGCCTCGTACGGCTCCTCCCAGTCCTGGAGGGTGAGGCACCGGCGGAACATCAGCCACTCCGTCAGACCCTCGCCCTCCAGGGGAATGGGGTGGCCCTCGTCATTGACGTGCCGACTGATCACGGGTCAGTTCTACCCACTGCCCAGTTCGTTGACCAGCGGTTTCGCCTATTCGTGAGTCGGTGCGATGCGATCGAGTTGCCCACTGGCAAGGACATCGTTTCCGGGAGTCGCGCCCTCCGTGCTTCCCGGGAGTTACCGGATCGGGTTCCAGAAGAAGGCAGCGTGCGGGTTGCGTGGGGCATCTAGGATTCAACGCGGACCACGGCAGGCCCACCCGGAAGCCGCTCATGAGCGAGATTCCTTGGAGTAGTCATGCCTGCCCGGGCCGAAAGACTGATCCCCTGCTGACGCCCGCCGAGGCCGCGGAGGTCATCGGCGTCACGGAAAAGACGCTGAGCAACTGGCGCACTGTCAGGAACCGTCAGGGCCGGAAGATCGCGCCCCGCGGTCCGTCCTTCCTCCGTACGGCAGGCCCCGGCTCGTCGGTGCGCTACCCGCTGTCGGCTCTGGAGGAGTGGCAGCGCCGCAAGATGCGGGAGGCCGATCGGCACGGTCCCTCTACCGGGGACGGTTGGAGCACCCCGCGTGCCTGCCCCGACACCCTGACCGGCGACCGTGTTGTCAGAGGCATTTGGCAAGATCGCGGCTATGACCAGCACCCCGACCACTCCACCGCGGCCGTTCGACGTCACCACCGTCTTCCCGCAACTGGCTCCGCTGGCACGCACCGCGACCCGGTTGCACCCCCGCCCCGGGTTGCCGTCACCGCAGGACAGTTCCATCGGCGGACCGCTGCTATGGCCCGCCGACGAGCCGTGGCCGCACTGCGACGGACCTCATGTAGTGGACGGAATGAACCTGGCCCTGTCCCCAGTAGACGTGAGGGTGGAACGGCGGATCCGTGCCGCCTCGCGCGGCAGGAACCTGACCCCGCAGGAACGAGAAACCCTTGAGCGAATCCGCCCCCCGCGGGAGTATCCGCACTGGCTGGCGGTCGCCCCATATGAGGGTTCCATAGCGATGCTGCCGGTCGCGCAGCTGTACGCGCGGGACGTGCCCGATCTGCAAACGCCTGAAGGAACAGACCTGCTCCAGGTCCTGTGGTGCCCCTTCGACCACCCCATCATGCCCAAGACCGCGCTGTTCTGGCGGTCGGCCGCCGCAATCACCGACATCCTCGCCACGCCCCCAGAACCGCCGGCGATGCAGTTCGACAGCTACCTGCCCGAGCCGTGCCTGCTCAACCCGGAGCAGGTCACCGAGTACCCCGACCACCTGGAGCTGACCAAGGAACTCCAGGAGCAGCTCGGAAACTGGAGCGTGTGGCAGGCAGCCGAGACGGGTGTGGACAGCGCCTACGCGTCGTACCCGCAGAATTTCTACGACAATGAGCTGGCCGGCGCACCCGGCTGGAAAGTCGGCGGCTGGCCTCGCTGGGGCGCCACCGACCCCGCCCCCCGGCTCTGCCCTACCTGCGACAGCGACATGGATGCCCTACTGACCATCGCCACGTTCGAGGCCGACGACGACAGCAGCTGGCTCCCGCACGAGGAACCGGCGCATGAACCAGCCACAGGCTTCAACCACACCGCGGTCCAGATAGGCAGCGGCTACGACCAGCAGCTCTACGTCTGCCCGACGGCGCCGGAGCACCCCCACGCCGAGCTGATGCACTAGGTTCTGTCCGGCGGATCATGAGGCCATAGGGTCTGACCGTGATTAACCTCCAGGTCCGAGGCGAGAACGGCACGATCGAGGCCCGCGCGAAGCACGGTGTGGTCTGGGGTCCTGAGCTGGCTGGTCTTGATCAGTCAGTGTTTCCAATGCTGGGACACCTGCTGCCGTACGCGGACACCGTTTTCAACCACCGGCAGGTGTCCACCCTGTTGGAGGAGGTACCGCGGCTGCCTGCAGGCGTGCTAACTGATGAGTTCGTGCGCGAGTTGATCGAGCTGGGGCAGGTAGTCCTCGACGGGCAGGGCCTGTACCTGTGGTTCCTCGGGGACTGAGACTGCAGGCCGGGTCAGCCCCGGAGCCATAGCCGGACAGCCGCGGTGGTGACGGTGCCGTGGAATACGTAGGCCCTCTTGTCGTAGCGGGTGGCGACGGCCCGGGAGTTCTTGAGCCGGTTGATCGTCCGCTCGACTTCGTTGCGGCGTTTGTAGATCTCGCTGTCGAAGCCGGTGGGCCGGCCGCCCCCACTGCCGCGGCGTTTGCGGTTGGCCCGCTGGTCCTTCGGTTCGGGGGTGGTGTGCTTGATCTGGCGTCTTCGCAGGTAGCGCCGGTTCCGACGTGAGCTGTATGCCTTGTCGCCGCCCAAGTGGTCCGGCCGGGTGCGGGGACGACCGCCCTGGGAGCGGGGAACGCGGATCCGTTCGAGGACCTCGATCATCTGCGGCGCGTCGCCCCACTGGCCGGGCGTGACCAGGAAGGCCAAAGGTTTGCATCCGCCTTCACCCGCGAGGTGAATCTTGCAGGTCAGGCCGCCCCGAGACCGTCCGAGTCCTTCGTCGGGGCGGTGGTGCCGAGGCGTCGTCCTTTTTTCGGGACACGTGGCTTCTTCTTGCGAGCGCCAGCCGCGTGCTGATGGGCACGGCAGGACGTCGAGTCGACGCTGACCATGCTCCAGTCGATCAGGCCCGCGAGGTCGGCGTCGGCTTGGACGGCACACAGGATCCGGTCCCACGTGCCGTCCGCCGACCAACGCCGGTGCCGTTCATAAACGGTCTTCCAGCTGCCAAAACGCTCGGGAAGGTCCCGCCACGGTATGCCCGTTCGGACCCGGAACAAGATCCCGTTGATCACTCTGCGGTGGTCGTTCCACCGTCCCCCACGCATCCCCGACGCCGGCAAGTGCGGCTCCAGCCGGACCCACTCGGCATTCGTCAGATCACCCCGCCCCATGCCAGGCACAACGAGCCAACAGTCCGACAGTCACATGATCCGCCGGACAGAACCTAGGGAGTGTCTTTCCGATCATCGGATCGTTGGTCTGGTCGTGAGGGATGGGGAGATTTCTGATGCGGCGTGGGCGGTGATCGAGCCGTTGCT
>NZ_JBITGA010000021.1:0-22720 GCF_044456565.1 Streptomyces sp. NPDC050842
TTCCCTTCGGTACTTCGTGTTCTTGCGTTTCCGACTCTATCAGATCTTTCCGATCCGATTTCCTCGGTGCTTTCCGGTCCCTTTTGTTTTCACTCCGGGGGCCTTTCGGCGTTTCCGACTTTATCAGATTCATTTCGGCCGACCTAATCGGTGGCTTTCGTGATTCGAATGAGAATCGGAATGACTCCGGGGGAAGAATTCCCTACTGGAGTGAGTAATACTCTACTCGGTTGCTGCCGAACTGTCCAGTTCCAGGCAACCGTTTGAATCTACCTCCCCACGGCCGCCGTGTCAAGGGCTTTTGTGGGCACCGGAGGAGACTAGCAGCTCAGAGGGGTGGTCCGCACATCAGGCTGCGGTGGGGAGTGCCGCGCTGCGGT
The DNA here is from genome assembly GCF_044456565.1 of Streptomyces sp. NPDC050842. Classification (NCBI taxonomy): domain Bacteria; kingdom Bacillati; phylum Actinomycetota; class Actinomycetes; order Kitasatosporales; family Streptomycetaceae; genus Streptomyces; species Streptomyces sp. NPDC050842. The sequence continues at coordinate 381 of NZ_JBITGA010000021.1, forward strand.
CGGGTTCCTCGAGGTCGCCCGTGGTGCCGGCGCGGGAGGCGCGGCCGCCCAGGACGTAGACGTAGGAGAGAAACGCCAGCTCAGCTGCGATGCCGATGGCGATGCGGGCCCAGGTCGGCAGGCCCGAGGGGGTGACGAAGCCTTCGATCAGGCCCGAGACGAAGAGGACGAGGGCCAGGCCGATGGCCATGCCGACGGCCGCGCGTCCTTGCTCCGCCAGGGCGGCGCGGCGGGTGGTGGGGCCCGGGTCGATGAGGGTCCAGCCGAGGCGGAGGCCCGTGCCGGCGGCGACGAAGACCGCCGTCAGTTCGAGCAGACCGTGGGGAAGGATCAGGCCCAGGAAGACGTCGAGGCGGCCCGCGGAGGACATGAGACCGATGCCGACGCCGAGGTTCAGCATGTTGAGGAAGAGGATCCCCAGTACCGGGATGCCCAGGAACGCGCCCAGGACCAGGCACATGGCGGCGGCCTGGGCGTTGTTCGTCCAGACCTGGGCCGCGAAGGACGCCGCCGGGTGGCTGGAGTAGTACGTCTCGTACTGGCCGCCGGGGCGGGTCATCTCTCGGAGGTCCGTGGGGGCGCCGATCGAGGACTGGACCTCCGGGTGCGTACCGATCCACCAGCCGAGGAGGACCGCCAGCAGGGTGGAGAGGAGTGCTGTCGGGATCCACCAGTGGCGGGAGCGGTAGACGGCCGCGGGGAAACCGGCGGTGAGGAAGCGGGCCGCGTCGCGCCAGGAGGAGCGGCGGGTGCCGGTGACCGTGGCGCGGGCCCGGGCGACGAGCTGGGTCAGGCGGGCCGTGAGCTGGGGGTCCGGGGCGGTGGACTGGACGATGGAGAGGTGCGTCGCCGTGCGCTGGTAGAGGGAGACGAGTTCGTCGGCTTCGGCGCCTGTGAGCTTGCCGCCCCTGCGCAGCAGGAGGTCCAGGCGTTCCCACTCGGCGCGGTGGGCGGTGACGTAGACGTCGAGGTCCATGATCGGCTGCTGCTCCAGGCACTTGCTGCGGACAGGTCCGTACTACTGCGGCGCGCTGCGGATCAGCTTGGCAGACTGGCGTTCGGAGAGTCTCGGAGAGTCTGGGAGAGGTGGGCGCCGTGAGTGGGGTGGTGACGGGGGACGCCGTCGTCCTGGGGTTGCAGTCGGCGCGGCTGCCGAGCCGGGCGTTGGCGGTGCTCATCGACCTCGTCGTCGTGTGGGCCGTGTATCTGCTGGTCATGATCGGGCTGGCGTTCGCGACGGCGTCCTTGGACGAGGCCGCGGCGACGGCCGTGTCGATCGCCTGCTTTCTCCTGGTCCTGGTGGGGGCGCCGATCGCGGTGGAGACGCTGTCGCACGGGCGGTCGCTGGGGAAGCTCGCCTGTGGGCTGCGGGTCGTGCGGGACGACGGGGGGCCGATCCGGTTCCGGCACGCGCTGGTCCGCGGGGCGATGGGGGTCGTGGAGATCCTGATGACCTTCGGGGTGATCGCCTGTATCGCCTCGCTCGTGTCCGAGCGGGGGCGGCGGATCGGGGACGTGTTCGCGGGGACCCTGGTCGTGCGCGAGCGGATACCTGCTGCGCGGGCAATGGTCGTGCCTCCGCCGCCGCCTTGGCTGGTGGGGCGGTTCGCCGGGATCGATCTGTCGTCGGTGCCGGAGCGGTTGTGGCTGGAGATACGTCAGTACCTGACGCGGGCGCGTGAGCTGGACCCGTTCGTGGGGCGGCGGCTCGCCGAGCGGCTGGCCGACGAGCTGGTGGCGCTGACCGGGACGCCTCCGCCGCCGGGGGTGCCGGCCGACGCCTTTCTGGCGGGGGTCGTCGCCGAGCGGCAGGCGCGGGACTCGCGGCGGGCCTTCGCCCCGTCGTCGGTGGAGGGCCTGCCCGCTGCTCCTGTCGTCGCTCCGGTCGTCGCTCCGGTCGTCCTGCCTCCCGTGGTCCCGGCGGCCGGTGCGGTGCGTGAGGAGGGCCGGCCTCGGGCCACCGGGTTCGCTCCGCCCGCCTGACGGTCAGGGGAAGACCGAAGGCGGCGTTTCCAGGGCTTCCAGCTCGATGCCGGGAGCGGCGAGGACCACGTCGCCGGCGATGTGGACGGTGTGCCGCTCCCCCGTGTCCAGGGTGCTGACCTGGTACTCGTCGACGATCAGGGGGCCGTTGTCAGTGGCGTGCGCTTCACTTTTCAGCAGGGCCCAGGACTGGTCGACCGTGAGGGGGGCGAGCACCGGATCCGTGAAGGCGACGAGCCGGAGGCGGGTCTCGGGGGATTCGGGGGTGAGTCGCAGGAGTCGCGTGATCGCGACGAGGAACGCCGGGGACGTGCCGGTGAAGGCGTGGGCGCGCACATTGCCTTCGGTGGCGTGGGTTCCGGTGGGGTCCGTGCGGACCCAGGTGACGCCGTCGAGGGCCGCGCCGCGGACCTGCCAGCTCGAGGCGTTGAGTTCGAGGCGGATCGGGCGGCCCAGTTCGTCGACGGCCAGGTCGACGGAGCCGAGGTGGTCGCCGGAGGGGGTGACGGTCTGGGAGACGTAGCGCCAGCCGGAGGGGCCGGGGGCGCAGTGGAAGTGTTCTTCACCGAGGGGGGTGTGGTCGTGCGGGTCATGGAGCGAATATCGGCCGCGGGGCATGGATCGGTCCTCGGGAGGGTGCGCTTCCAGGAGCGGTGACGGGGGCGGGACGGGGCAGGCCCCCCGACACGGGGGTGCGGGGGGCCTGCCTGAGTCCTCTACGGGTGTCCGGGACGGCGTCGCGTCAGCGCGCGGGTGCCGTCGGCCGGGGCATCAGTAGCGGTAGTGGTCCGGCTTGAAGGGACCGTCGACCTGGACGCCGATGTAGGAGGCCTGCTCCGGGCGGAGGGTCGTCAGCTTGACGCCGAGGGCGTCGAGGTGGAGACGGGCGACCTTCTCGTCCAGGTGCTTCGGGAGCGTGTAGACGTCGGTCGGGTACTCCTCCGGCTTCGTGAAGAGCTCGATCTGGGCCAGGGTCTGGTCCGCGAAGGAGTTCGACATGACGAAGGAGGGGTGGCCGGTCGCGTTGCCGAGGTTCAGCAGGCGGCCCTCGGAGAGGACGATCAGGACCTTGCCGTCGGGGTAGGTCCAGGTGTGGACCTGCGGCTTGACCTCGTCCTTGACGACGCCGGGGGTGTTGGCGAGGCCGGCCATGTCGATCTCGTTGTCGAAGTGGCCGATGTTGCCGACGATGGCCTGGTGCTTCATCTTGGCCATGTCGGCGGCCATGATGATGTCCTTGTTGCCCGTGGTCGTGATGAAGATGTCCGCCGTCTCGACGACGTCGTCCAGGGTCGTGACCTGGTAGCCGTCCATGGCCGCCTGGAGCGCGCAGATCGGGTCGATCTCGGTGATGATGACGCGCGCGCCCTGGCCGCGGAGGGACTCGGCGCAGCCCTTGCCGACGTCGCCGTAGCCGCAGACGACGGCGGTCTTGCCGCCGATGAGGACGTCGGTGGCGCGGTTGATGCCGTCGATGAGGGAGTGGCGGCAGCCGTACTTGTTGTCGAACTTCGACTTCGTCACCGCGTCGTTCACGTTGATCGCCGGGAAGAGCAGGGCGCCCTCGCGGTGCATCTCGTACAGGCGGTGGACGCCCGTCGTGGTCTCCTCGGTCACGCCGCGGATCTCGGACGCCAGCTGGGTCCACTTCTGCGGGTTCTCGGTGAGGGTGCGGTTCAGGAGACGGAGGATGTAGCCGTACTCCTCGCTGTCCGCGGTGGACGGGTCCGGGGCGGAGCCGGCCTTCTCGAACTCGACGCCCTTGTGGACGAGGAGGGTGGCGTCACCACCGTCGTCGAGGATCATGTTCGGGCCGCCGGTGGGCGTGTTCGGCCAGGTGAGGGCCTGCTCGGTGCACCACCAGTACTCCTCCAGGGTCTCGCCCTTCCAGGCGAAGACCGGGACGCCCTGCGGGTTCTCCGGGGTGCCGTTCGGGCCGACGGCGATGGCCGCGGCGGCGTGGTCCTGGGTGGAGAAGATGTTGCAGGAGGCCCAGCGGACCTCGGCGCCGAGCGCGACGAGCGTCTCGATGAGGACGGCGGTCTGCACGGTCATGTGCAGGGAGCCGGTGACGCGGGCGCCGGCGAGCGGCTGCTGCTCGGCGTACTCGCGGCGGATCGACATCAGGCCGGGCATCTCGTGCTCGGCGAGGGTGATCTCCTTGCGGCCGAAGACGGCCAGGGAGAGGTCGGCGACCTTGAAGTCCTGATGGGCGGCAGTCGTCATGACTGTGCTGCTCCTCATGTGGTTCGGGTGCGAGGGTCGATTGAGGCGCCGGGCACCACGGCCGGCCCTGGGCACACGAATGCCCGGGCGTTCCACGGTGCCGTCGTCGGAGGCCCTCTCTCCCTCGGCCGGTCCGCTGGACCGCCCGACCGCCATCAGCAGCGACGTCTGGCTGATCTCGAATCTACACCGACAGGGGCGGCCGCCCACAGTCCGCATCGGAGGCAGTTCGGGCGGGTTCACGTCAGTTCTGGCCAGCGGTGGCCCGTTCTGGCTTGATCCACGCGATGACTCGTGCGAGCGCACCAGGCCCCCGGGACCTGGAGGTCGCGGGGGCCTGGTGGTGGTGGTGGCGGGGTCGGGCCCCGCCGTGGTGGGTCAGTGGGCGGAGCCGCCCGATGTCTTGGCAGGGTTCTCGCCCGTCGAGGCCGCGGTCTCGCTGAAGATGTCCGGCTCCAGGTAGATCACGCGGGCGATCGGGACGGCCGCGCGGATGCGCTCCTCGGCCGCGTTGATGGCGTTCGCGACCTCGGTCGCCGTCTCGTCGTGGCGGACCGCGATCTTGGCCGCGACGAGCAGCTCCTCGGGGCCGAGGTGGAGCGTGCGCATGTGGATGAGGCGGGTGACGGTGTCGCCGTCGACGACGGCCGCCTCGATCTTCTGGACGTCGTCGACACCGGCGGACTCGCCGAGGAGCAGCGACTTGGTCTCGGCGGCGAGCACGATCGCGATCACGATGAGCAGGACACCGATGCAGAGGGTGCCGATGCCGTCCCAGACGCCGTTGCCGGTGCCGAGGGCGAGGCCGACGCCGGCGAGGGCGAGCACCAGGCCGACGAGGGCGCCGAGGTCCTCCAGGAGGACGACGGGGAGCTCGGGGGCCTTCGCCCGGCGGACGAACTGCGTCCAGGTGAGGCCGCCGCGGACCTCGTTCGACTCCTTGATCGCGGTCCGGAAGGAGAAGGACTCGGCGATGATCGCGAAGACGAGGACGCCGACCGGCCAGTACCAGGCCTCGATGGCGTGCGGGTCCTTGATCTTCTCGTAGCCCTCGTAGATGGCGAACATGCCACCGACGGAGAAGAGCACGATGGAGACGAGGAAGGCGTAGATGTAGCGCTCTCGGCCGTAGCCGAAGGGGTGCTGCGGGGTCGCCTCGCGCTGGGCCTTCTTGCCGCCGAGGAGCAGCAGACCCTGGTTGCCGGAGTCGGCGAGCGAGTGCACGCTTTCCGCGAGCATCGAGGACGACCCACTGAAGAGGTACGCCACGAACTTGGCTACGGCGATCGCGAGATTGGCGGCGAGTGCCGCCACGATCGCCTTGGTTCCGCCTGACGCGCTCATGGGTGTACGAGGTCCCTTCGTCGATGCTCCGGCTCTGTCGCCGCGGTTCGGCCGGTCATTCTCGCATCAGGCCACGGCGGTCAGGCCACGACGGTCGCGCGAAAGACCGTTCCCTCGCCGGAGAGTTCGGTGGGCTCGCCCGCCGGCACGAAGACGGACCGGCCGGAAGCGAGGGTGACCTCGCCGGCCTTCGGGCGGCCCGCGACGGCGAGCAGGATCTGCGGCGTGGGTGTGGTGACGTCGGTCGGGGCGGCGCCCTCGGCCCGTACGAAGCGGGAGAGCCGGAACTCGTCGATCGGGGTGTCGTAGACCTCTTCCCCGGACGGGGAGGCCTCTGGGCGCAGGACGCCGGCGTCGTTCGGCTCGAAGCGGACGACGCGCAGGAGTTCGGGGACGTCGACGTGCTTGGGGGTGAGGCCGCAGCGCAGCACGTTGTCGGAGTTGGCCATGATCTCGACGCCCATGCCGTCGAGGTAGGCGTGCGGCACGCCCGCGCCCAGGTAGAGCGCCTCGCCCGGCTGGAGCAGGACGTGGTTGAGCAGCATCGCGGCGATGACACCGGGGTCGCTCGGGTAGTGGTGGGCGAGGCTCGCGAACGGGGCGTGGGCGCCGCCCAGGCGGTCCGCGGCGGCCGCCGCCTCGGCGACGGTGTGCGCCATCTCCTCGCGGTCGGCTGTCAGCAGGGCTGTCAGGACCTCGCGGAGCGCTGCCTCTTCGGGGTGGGCGTGGAGGAGGTCCACGTACGGCTTGAGGGAGTCGACGCCCAGCGCGGCGATGAGGTCGGCGGCCTCGGTCGGGGCGCGGAAGCCGCACAGTCCCTCGAAGGGGGTGAGGGCGCAGATCAGTTCGGGCTTGTGGTTCGCGTCCTTGTAGGTGCGGTGCGGGGCGTCGACGGGGATGCCGGCGGCCTCCTCGGCGGCGAAGCCCGCGCGTGCCTGGGCCAGGTCGGGGTGGACCTGGAGGGAGAGCGGGGCGCCTGCGGCGAGCACCTTGAACAGGAAGGGGAGGCGCGGGCCGAACTTCGCGACGGAGGGCTCCCCCAGTTCGCGTACGGGGTCGGCGGCGATGAGCTCATTGAGCGGGCCGCGCTCGGTGCGGGAGGGGGCGCCGGGGTGGGCGCCCATCCACATCTCGGCCTGGGGTTCGCCGGTGGGGGCGACGCCGAGGAGTTCGGGGATGGCCGTCGGGGACCCCCAGGCGTAGGGGCGGACGGTGTTGACGAGGCGGTCCATGATGCCTGCCAGCTCCTCGGGGTGGTGACGGATGGTGAGGGGTGTCGGGTGACAGGTGACAGGGGGCGGGTGACGGATGGGTGACGTGGCGGGGGTCGGGGTGGTGACGGGGTGATGGACGCGGTGGGTCAGTGCTCGTGGTCCGGGCGGCCCGGGGTCGCCAGGGCGAGGTAGACGGCCGCGAAGTCGGTCACGGCGAGCAGTTCGGCCAGGGTTTCGAGGTCGCCGCCCTCCTCGGGTTCCAGTTCGCTGATGGCCGTCTCGTGGCCGAGGGCCAGCTCCCGCGCCGCCGGGGCGGCGGTCAGGCCGTCGGACGGTCTGTCGCGCAGCAGGACGACCCTCGCGCGCAGCGCCTGCGGCTCCTCGACCCGGTCGCGGAAGAAGTCGTCGGGGTCCGCGCCGGCCGCGTAGTCGCCCGCGAGCAGCACACCGTGCGCGGGCAGGGCCTCGGGAAGTTCCGCCGCGAGCGCGGGCAGGCCGGCGAGCTCGGCCAGGACGCTCGCGAAGCGGCGGCCGGCGGGGCCCGCCGCGAGGCCCTCGGTCCAGATCAGCGGGAGCGAGTCGGCCAGTTCGGCGGCGAGCGTCTTGGCCGGGTTGCTGTACGTGGCGATGGCCGGGCCGCAGCGTTCGGCCGTGCGGTCGAGCCGGTCGGCGACCTTCTCGAGGGCCTCCGGCGGCGCGTCGACCAGACCGACGCGGTCGAGGAGGGCGAGGAGCGGGGTGAACAGGGCCCAGAGGGCGCCCGGGCTCGCGGCGAGGCTCTCCGCGTACTCGTCGGGCGACTCGTTCGGGGCGGTGGCCATCGGGACGAACAGGCCGTGTGAGCCGCCGACCGCCTCGGCGAGCGGGGAGGCCTTGGGGGCGACGGCGACGACCGTGATGCCGCGGCGGTACGCCTGTTCGGCGAGGAGCGCGAGGCCGGGTTCCGAGCCGTCGGTGGTGGGCAGCAGGAGCAGGTCCACCGAGCCCGCCCAGCCGGGCAGGGCCCAGCGCAGGGCGCCCGCGGCGGGGGCGACGCCGGTCGGCCGGAGCCGTACGACGGGGGCGGAGGCTCCCGCGAGGGCGCCGATCAGGTCCGCGACGCCCGCGGCGGCGGTGCCGGGGCCCGCGACGAGGACCGTACGGGGACGGCCCTCGGGGTGCAGGTCGGCGATGCCCGCGTCGCTGGCGTGGCGGGCGGCTGTCCGTACCCGGGCGCCGGCTTCGGCGGCGCCGCGGAGGAGGCCGCGGCGGTCGGCCAGGGCGAGGGCGTCCGGTGCGTCGAGGAGGGTCTCGTCGAGCATGTGGCGGTGCCTCCCGGGTGGGTGCGGGGTGTGTGCGGGTGGTGGTGCCGGGTGCGCGTGCGCGTGCCGGGTGCGCGGTGGTGCCGGGTACGGGTGCGGGGTGCGGGTGCGCAGTCGTGCCGGCTGCGCCCTGCCTTCGGCAGGGCTTGTCGTGTACCCACCCGCACCACCCGTGCGGGTGGGACGACAGAAGCGCGGGTCGTCCCGTAGGGGGTGCTCGCCGTCGGCGGCGGACCCTCCGGGGGTGGCGGCGGGGCTGCGGGCTCGTGGGGCGGGCTGCCCGTGGCCGTCGGCGCCGGTCGTGGCACGGCTACCAGGCGGGGCACCCGCCGCCCGCCGCCTCTGCGGGGCACTGCGCCAGGGGGCGTCGTTCCGCGGCCCGGGCCCCGGAGTGTCTGGTGTGTTCCGGGGCCGGGTGTCGCGGGGCTCGGGGCGGGGAGCACCGGTGGGTCAGGCGGGGCGGCGGGCCTCGTCGGTGAGGAGGACCGGGATGCCGTCGCGGACCGGGTACGCGAGGCCGCAGTCCGTGCCGGTGCAGACCAGTTCGGGGGTCTCGTCCGCCGTGCGGTCGTTCAGCGGAGCGTGGCACGCGGGGCAGGCCAGGATCTCCAGGAGGCCGGCTTCGAGCGGCATGGGGTGTCCCTTCGAACAAACGGTGGTGGTGCTGCCCTTCGGGCCAGGTCAGCCTACCGCCGGGGGACGGGGGGCGCGGCTCGGCGGCCGGTCCTCCCGTACCCCCGGCGGGGTGGTGTCAGCCGGTCGCGCGGACCAGGGCCAGGACCTCGTCGCGGATCTTGGTCATGGTGGCCTCGTCGCGGGCCTCGACGTTGAGGCGGAGCAGCGGCTCGGTGTTCGAGGCGCGGAGGTTGAACCACCAGTCGGCGGCGGTGACCGTGAGGCCGTCGAGGTCGTCGAAGGTGACCCCGTCCTCGGCGGCGTACGTCGCCTTGACCTTCGCGGTGCTGGCCTGCTGGTCGGCGACCGTGGAATTGATCTCGCCCGACGAGGCGTAGCGGTCGTAGGCCGAGACCAGGTCGGAGAGGGTGCCCTCCTGGCCGCCGAGGGCCGCGAGGACGTGGAGCGCGGCGAGCATGCCCGTATCCGCGTTCCAGAAGTCCTTGAAGTAGTAGTGCGCCGAGTGCTCGCCGCCGAAGATGGCGCCGGTCTTCGCCATCTCCTCCTTGATGAAGGAGTGGCCGACGCGGGTGCGGACGGGGGCGCCGCCGTTCTCGCGGACGACCTCGGGTACGGACCAGGAGGTGATCAGGTTGTGGATGATCGTTCCGCCGGGGTTCTTGGCGAGCTCGCGGGCGGCGACGAGGGCCGTGATCGCGGACGGGTTGACCGGCTCGCCGCGCTCGTCGACGACGAAGCAGCGGTCGGCGTCGCCGTCGAAGGCGAGGCCGAGGTCGGCGCCCTCGGCGAGGACGCGGGCCTGGAGGTCGACGATGTTCTTCGGGTCGAGGGGGTTGGCCTCGTGGTTCGGGAAGGTGCCGTCGAGCTCGAAGTACATGGGGACGGTGTCGAGCGGGAGGCCGTCGAAGACCGTGGGGACGGTGTGGCCGCCCATGCCGTTGCCCGCGTCGACGACGACCTTCAGCGGGCGGATCCCGGTGAGGTCGACCAGGCCCTTGAGGTGGGCGGCGTAGTCGTCGAGGGTCTCGCGCTCGGTGATGGTGCCGGCGGTGGCGGCCGCCTCCGGGGCGCCCGTCTCCGACCACTCCTCGGCGAGGGCGCGGATGTCGGCGAGTCCGGTGTCCTGGCCCACGGGGGCCGCGCCCGCGCGGCACATCTTGATGCCGTTGTACTGGGCCGGGTTGTGGGAGGCCGTGAACATCGCGCCCGGCAGGCCGAGGCTGCCCGAGGCGAAGTACAGCTGGTCGGTGGAGCAGAGCCCGATGAGGGTGACATCGGCGCCGAGGCGGGCCGCGCCACGCGCGAACGCGTTCGAGAGGCCGGGCGACGAGGGCCGCATGTCGTGGCCGACGACGATCGCGTCCGCGTCCGTCACCCGTACGAAGGCGGCGCCGAAGAGCTCCGCGAGCTGCTCGTCCCACTGGTCCGGTACCACTCCGCGGACGTCGTACGCCTTCACGATCTGCGACAGATCGGCAGTCACGGATCACCCTCCTGAGTTCTCGGCACGCGTGTGCGGCGCGTGTAGGAACGCCAAAACTACCCGGAGAGGATCGGGGGTACGCGGACGGTGGCCGGTTGGCGTCAGTTGTCGGGGGAACGGAGCACCCTGAGGTGCCCTCGGCGGCCGACCTCCATGGGGTCTCCGCCACGGCCTCCGCCGCCCTTGCCGCCGGCCTCGGCCGCGCGCTCGTGGGGGCGGGCCGCTTCCCGTACCGCGTTGGCCAGGGCTTCGAGGTCGTCGCCGCTGGGGCGGGCCGGGGCGGACCCGTCGGTGAGCCGCACCACCTCCCAGCCGCGCGGCGCGGTGAGGCGCTCGCTGTGCTGGGCGCACAGGTCGTAGCAGTGGGGCTCGGCGTAGGTGGCGAGCGGGCCGAGGACCGCAGTCGAGTCGGCATAGACGTACGTCAGTGTCGCGACGGCAGGGCGGCCGCACGCGGTGCGCGAACAGCGACGTACAGGGCTCACGACGTTGGACGGTACCGCACTCTTGACCGGGCCGCGACGACTCTCCCTCAGGTCACTCGCCCGTGTCGCGCTGTGACCTCCGACACGCGCCTTCGGGGCGCGACGGTGCTGACCTGCACGGGAGGGGACGTACGGCGGTGGGGGCAGGAGGCGATCCGGACAGTCGGGGATACAAATCCGGTCAACCAGGGCCAGATGGCCGATCGCGACACGCTGCCGATTCGGGCGCGTGGGCGGCCGGAATGTTCAGGTTTCGACAGTGGGGGCGGTCGGGCGGGAGAACCTGGCGAGGATCCGCCACGGTGCGGAAACACCGAGGAGGGTTACGCTGCGTCAGTGATGGACAGTCCTGTGCCGCCGAACCCCTCGCACCCCTCCACGGAGCCCCCGGCGGAGCCTCGGGTCCGCCGCCGCGACCGTCACGGGCGCGGGATGCGGGGGCCTGTCGCCCCGCCCCAGGTGCCGCTCTCCACGAGCCGGTCCGACACCTTCCGCGATCTGGTGCTGGATTCGGTCGAGCGCCTGGAGCGGCACTGGCCGCAGCTCGCGGACATCGAGTTCCTCGTGATGGAGGTGCCGCCGCCCGTGCCGGGCGAGACGGTGCCGCTGGGCGGTTCGGCACCCGCCGACAAGGGCGAGCCAGCCCGGGTCGTCGTCTACCGGCGGCCGGTCGAGATCCGCTCGAAGAGCCGCGACGAGCGCGCGCTCCTCGTCCACGAGGTGGTCGTGGAGCAGGTCGCCGAGCTCCTCGGGCTCTCCCCCGAGTCGGTCGACCCCCGGTACGGGCAGGACTGACCCCCGTAAGGGCTAGGACCGGCCCCGGTGCGGGAAAGCCCCGTAGGGGTGGCGGAACCACTCTTACGGGGACTGTCCCGCCCTGCTCAGTCTTCGAGTCAGTCTTCGAGGACCTTGAGGTCCTGGTGCGCCGACGGGACCTCGACCGTGCCCCGGTCGTCGGTGAGCGGCTGGACCGTGAACATCTTGACGTCGTCCTCCGGCAGCGCCAGCGTCCGTGACGCGTGCACCTTGCCACCCGAGACCGGTTCCACGGTCAGCGCGTAGGTGCCCTTGAGGCCCTGGGGGACGAGGTCGGTCAGGGCCGTCGTCGTGCCCGCCTTGACGGTGACGGTCCTCGACACCGGAGTGCCCCCTCGTGAGCCCGCCGAGGCCGTGACCTTGACCTGGGCGTCGGCGCCGGTCGCCGTGAGGGCGAGCGTCGACGCCTTGGCGCGGTTGTCGGCGACCGTCGCGCGGGCGGAGATCGCCGACGTCGCCGGGATGAAGGCGATCTCGGCGCTCTCGCCCTTGCCGCGGACGACCTGGAGGGCGGCGACCACCGGGGTCGCCTTCTTCGGGTCGCTCGGAGTCAGCAGCAGGGAGCCCGCCTGGCCCCGGGTGAGGTCCGGCAGGTCGACGGAGGCCGTCATCCCGGACTTCACGTGCAGGGTGCCGGCGCCCGCGGGGACGATCGTGCCCGTCGGGGTGGCCAGCTGGATCTTGAGGTCGGCGTCGTCGTCGCCGGGGACGAACGCCACGAGCCGTACGGAGGTGGCGTCGGCCGGGATGCCGGGGAGCACGGCGCTGCTCGCCGGGTCGGCCGCGGCGGCGAGCCAGTCGCTGCCGAGCTTGTCGTCGGCCGCGCCGATGGCGGCGCCGACGCGTCCGCTGCGGGTGGTGACGTGGACGGTGACGTCCCGCTGGGCGGCCGAGCCGGTGAGGGTGGAGAGGAGGACCGGGACCGTGGAGCGGGCGGGCACCGGGATGCCCTCGGTGAACTGGGACTTGAGGACGCCCTCGGGGCCGTACAGCTCGATGTCGGCGACGGCGGCCGTGTCGTCCGGGTTGGTGAGGTGGACGTAGTCCTGGCGGTCCTTGGCCGTGGAGGCCGCCGGGAACCAGAAGTCGGTGTCGGGAGCGCCGCAGGTGAGGCCGAGGAGGCCGCGGGCGCCGCCCGCCGTGACGGCGGTGGTCTGCTGGACGGTCCAGCCGGGGGCCAGGGTGCCGGTCGCCGCGCCGGTGAGGGCGGGCGCGGAGCCGCCGTTCGCCTCGGCGGTCACGGGTTTGCCGGGGGCGGTGACGGTGGCGGGGGCCTTCGGGGCCTTCGACTTCTTGCCGCCGCCCGAGCCGCCGCCGCGGGTCGCCCCGCTCGCCGCCGGCCTCAGCTGGGCCGTGGGCTGCTCCGCCGTGGCGGAGGTACCGGCCGTCGTGCCCGCCGGAGCCGTGCCCGGCGTGCCTGCCGGGGTGTACGAGGTGTAGACGGTCTCGGCCACCTCGGAGGTGCTCGGGGCCGGGCAGACGAGGCCCGCGCGCTGCACGGGCAGTCGGGTGGGGGCCTTGGCCACGGGGGCGGCGGTGCTGTCCGGGGTGGTCAGGGTGGCGAAGCCGGTGACGGCGGCGAGGGCCGTGGTGACCGCGATCAGGGAGAGGGTCGTGCGCTTCACTGGTTGCTGCTCCCGTCGGGACGCTGCTCGGTCTCGTGACCCTGGGGGTAGTCGTAGCCGTAGGCGTACGGGTCGTACGGCTGCTGCTGCGGCTGCTGTTCGTACTGCGCCTGCGGGTCGTACTGCTGCTGCTCGTAGCCCTGGTCCGCGTACTGCTGGGGCTGCTGGGGCTGCTCGTAGCCCTGCTGGGGGTACGCGTACGGCTGCTGCTGGTACGGGTCCGCCGCGTACTCCTGGTAGTAGCCCTGGTCCGCGTACGGCTGGGCGTGCGTCGGGTCCTGAGCCCCGCCCTGGTCCTGCGCGTGGGGCTGGGCGGTCTGGGCGTAGGCCGGGTCGTACCCGCTGCCGTCCCATGCCTGGTCCTGTGCCTGTTCCGGCTCGTACGCCTGCTGCTCCGGGATCGGGACCGGAGCCGGAGCCGGAGCCGGGTGCTGCTCCTGGTCGGGTGCCTCGGTGCCCTCGGCGGCCTCCGCCTCCGCGGCGGCGCGGAGGCGGCGCGCGCGGCGGCCGTCGCCGTCGGTCGCCTGGGCGGGGATCGCGAGCTCCTCCTCGGGCAGGTCGTCGTCGATCTCGCGGCGGCGGCCCGGCAGGGCGAGGACGAGCAGGACGACGGCGATGCCGAACTGCGTCCAGGTCCACACGGTGTGCGTGAACGGCTGGTCGTACGTGAGGTCGAGGCGGCCGCCCGTGGCGGGGAGCTCGAAGCCCTGGGCCCAGCCGTCGACGGTGGTGCCCGTCAGCTCCTTGCCGTCGAGGGTGGCGGTCCAGCCCTCGTCGGCGCGGTCGGCGACGCGCAGCACGCGGCCCGCGGGGCCCGCCGGGATGTCGGTGTGCGCCTCGACGGGGCCGGCGGCGACGGCGACCGGCTTCGCGGCCCCGGTCGTGTCGTCGGCCTTCGCCGCGTCCCCGGTCTTCGCGGCCGGCGGGACGATCATGATCCGGGCGATCTCGCGGTCCACGCGCCAGAGCGCGCTGCCGTCGAGCTGGCTGAGGCGGCTGAGGCCGGGGGTCGCGTCGAGGACACGGCTCATCTGGCGCGGCGCCCCGTCCCGTACGAGGACGTAGCGGATCGCGTAGCCGCTGAGTTCCTGGGTCTGGTCGGCGCCGGAGCCGGCGACGAGGTGGGCGACGACCGCGTCGAGGCGGGGGTCGGTGTCGGCGGCGGCGGAGAGTTCGCCGTCGCCGAGGCGGGCGCCGGAGCCGCGGACCAGGGTGTACGTGACCTCGCCGGGCGAGGTGCCACCGAGGACGAGCGTCCGGGGCTGGTCGCGGGTGCCGCTCTCCTCGGCGACGAAGGCCGGGACCTGGACCGGGTCGCGGCGGGTCAGCGGGCCGTCGGCGCCGCCGATCATCCAGCCGGCGGCGGCGACGGCGGGGCCGACGGCGCAGGCGAGCGCGATGAGGGCGGCGACGGGCTGGCGCCAGCCGAAGCCGTGGGCGGCGACGCGGGTGCGGCCGCCCTCGGCGCCGATCATGCCGGCGGCGATGAGGGCGGCGCCGTAGACGAGGGTGGCGGGGCCGGCCCAGCCGGTGCCGTCCGCGCCGTTGGAGAGGACGGCGAAGAGGAGTCCGGCGAGGGCGGCGGTCCAGGCGACGAGGACGGCGAACCTGCGCTCCTCGCGCAGGAGGCCGGCGAGGGCCGCGAGGACGAGGCCGATGAGGAGGAGGCCGCCGGTGGTGCCGGGGCCGCCGGGGCTCGTCGCGAGCAGGTCGAGCGCGGTCGCCGTGCCCGTACGGACGTCGAGACCGGCCTCGCGCAGGAAGGCTGCGGGGTCGGTGAGCAGGGAGAGCGACCAGGGCGCGAGGGCGAGGATCGGGGTGCCGACGGCGGCGAGGAAGCGGAGCCCGTACGCGGTGATGTCGGAGCGGTGGACGACGAGGACGCCGAGGCCGAGGAGGACGGCGAGCGGCCACACGATCGGGGTGAACGCCGTCGCGAAGGTGAGCAGGAAGGCGTACGCCCAGGTGGCGCGCCAGCTGCCGCGGTCGGGCCTGTTGAAGCCGTGGGCGGCGACCGCGGCCCGGGCGACCAGCGGGAGCAGGATCGCGAGGACCGCGGTGCCGAGCCGGCCGGTGGCGAGGGCGCCGGTGGCGGCGGGCAGGAACGCGTACGCGACGGCGCCCCAGGCGCGCAGGAGCCGGGACTCGACGATCGGTCGGGCCGCGAAGTACGCGGTGAAGCCGGCCAGCGGGACCGAGCAGACGAGCAGCAGGGTCAGCGCGGTGGACGTGGAGCCGAGGAAGAGCGCGGAGAGCGCGGCCAGGACGCCGAGGTAGGGCGGGGCGGTCTGGGTGCCGCCGGTGCCGATGGCGTGCCAGGCGTCGGCGTACCGCGACCAGAGGTCGGAGACGGTGTCGGGGGCGGGCAGCAGGGCGCCGCCGGCCAGCGAGCCGCCCGCGAAGAGGTTGCGGCAGGCGACGAGGGAGACGAGGAGCAGGAGGCCGAAGAGGATCGGGCCGGGTTTGCGGGCGATCTTCTTGAGCCGGGCGAACTGCTCGATCTCCAGGTAGTCGGCGTCGTCGCCGCCGGGTCCCGACTCGACGACGCCGTGGCGGGAGCCGCCCGAGTCGGCCTCCGCGCCGCCGACGTTGGCGGCGAGCTGCTCGACGGCGGCGCGGACGGTCGCGCCGGGCGGCGGGAAGAGCGGGCGGAGCTCGCCCGCCGCGACGGCCGGGTTCTTGCGGCGCTTGCGGGCGGCGAGGATCTTCTCGGGCCGCAGGAGGGTGGCGAGGAGGCCGGTGACCTCGTCGACGGCCTGGCCGGGGACCTTGCCGACGAGTGAGGCGAGGGTGCGGACCAGGGTGCTGAGGACGAGGCGCAGGAGGACGTACGGGAGGGCGCGGCCCGGGGTGTTGGCGAGGAGCGCGTAGACGGCGCCGGACTTGTCGACGCGGTGCGGGCTGGCGGCCGTGCGCCCGGCGCAGTCGACGGTGCGGCGCTCGCGGGCGGACGCCTCGGCGTGCCGGAGGACGGCGTCGGGGGCGACGAGGACGCGGTGGCCCGCGGAGTGGGCGCGCCAGCACAGGTCGACGTCGTCGCGCATGAGGGGCAGGCGGCGGTCGAAGCCGCCGAGCTCCTCGAAGACGTCGCGGCGGACGAGCATGCCGGCGGTGGAGACGGAGAGGACGGAGCGGACCTGGTCGTGCTGGCCCTGGTCCTGTTCGCGCCGGTCGAGTCCGGTCCAGCGGCGGCCGCTGTGGGCGATGGAGACGCCGACTTCGAGGAGCTGCTTCCGGTCGTACCAGCCGCGCAGCTTGGGGCCGATGACGGCGGCGTACGCGTCGGAGTCGGCGACGCGCAGGAGTTCGGCGAGGGCGCCGGGCTCGGGGGCGCAGTCGTCGTGCAGGAGCCAGAGCCACTGGACCGGTTCGCCGTGCGGGAGTTCGGGGAGGTCGTAGGCGTCGTCGTTCCACGTCCGGCTGACGGGGTCCCAGCCGCTGGGGCGCTTCAGGTACGGCAGGTCCTCGGGTCCCAGGACGGGGGCCGTGCGGGCGGCCTCCTCGACCGCGGTGCCGAAGCCGGTGCGGCGCGCGAGGTGCAGGACGCGGTCGGTGCCGATGGCGTCGGCGACGAGCCGTGCCGAGTCGTCGGCGCTGCCGGTGTCGGCGGCGACCACGTTCTGCACGGGGCGCTCCTGGGCGAGCAGCCCGGCGAGGGCGTCGGGCAGCCAGCGGGCACCGTCGTGGGTGACGAGCACGGCGGTGACGACGTGTCGCGGAAACTCAGGAGTTGAGGACATCGAGCTACGGGCCCTCCGGCCGGGGTCGCCCGCGGGGGGCGTGGGGTGCGTCTCGGACGGAGGCCCACACTAACGGCTGTGCGCGGGGCGGCACGCAGAACGGTCCGCCGCCTGTGGACAGAGCACAGGGGGCGGACCGTTCGTCATGTCCTGGTGTGCGCGCTTCCGCGCGCGGGGCCCGGAGGGCTTGGGGAGCCCGGCCTCGACCGGGATCGGGCTTGGGGCCCGGGGCCGGACGCGGCTCAGACGGCGGCCTTCTTCAGGCGGCGTCGCTCGCGCTCGGAGAGGCCGCCCCAGATGCCGAACCGCTCATCGTTCTGCAGGGCGTATTCGAGACACTCGGAGCGGACCTCGCAGGCGAGGCAGACCTTCTTGGCCTCGCGGGTCGAGCCGCCCTTCTCGGGGAAGAAGGACTCGGGATCGGTCTGGGCGCACAGCGCGCGCTCCTGCCAGCCGAGTTCCTCGTCCGCGTCCTCGACCAGCAGTTCCTGGAACAACTCGGTCATGTGCGCCCCTCGTCTGTTCTGTGCGTCCCCGTGATGTGGCCGTTGCCGAACCCGGCCGAACGACACGAGTGAAATTACAAGTTCGTGCTCTGTGCGAGTCAAGCCGAGATCTGCTATTGGGCCCCGTATTCACTCTGCGGAACCAAGCCTATGCGGAAAGTGTTCAAATCACCAAAAAACGTGACACATGCCACCGGCCTGGCCGTACCGCACAGGCCCCTCACGCAAGAGAGGACGTCCGAGACTTGGATCTTGTTGCGATCCAGCCATGGAAGCGATCCGGATCACATTCCGATCACGGAGAGTGACGGGTGAGCCAGAGGCTCACCGCGTGGGCGCCGCCATGTTTACGGGCACGGTTGATGCGCCATCTCTCCTGGTCCGCACGTGAACAAACCTTTCTCCGCGCACGGTAACCGGATGAGGTGAAACATTACCGCCAAATCGGGCATTGGGTTGACAGTCGGGTCCTCCTCCCGCCACCTTTGGTGGCATGCCAGCGACCACTGCGACCGCCGCGACCCACACCCGTGGGTTCCGCCGCGCTGTCCAGGTCGGCTGTCGCTGTTGTTGTTCCAGCTGTTGATGCCGTAGAGCTCCAGCTTCTTTCCCCCAGCGTCACCCTGCGTCACTCGCGTCACCTTTCTTCGTGACCCCCCACCGCTTCTGTTTCTGCTGAGGAACCTCCCCACCCATGAACATGGACAGCGACCTTCAGATCGCCGGCGACATCCTCGAGGTCCCGCACCTCCTCCAGCCCGAGCGCGCCCACCCCGTCACCGTGGCCGAGTTCGCCGGGCTCGCACGCTCCATCGCCGACGACCGCTCCCAGTGGGCCCCGTACGTCGAGTACGACGCCACGACCCGCTGGTACCACCGGCTCCGCACCGGCCCCGGCTACGAGGTGTGGCTGCTCTCCTGGGTGCCGGGCCAGGGCAGCGGGCTCCACGACCACGGCCTCTCCTCCGGCGTCCTGACCGTCCTGGAGGGCGAGTTGACGGAGCGTACGGAGAGGGGCGCGCGGACGCTCGACGGCGGCGCGCAGCGCGTGTTCGCGCCGGGGTACGTCCACGAGGTCGTCAACGACTCGCTCGAACCGGCCGTCAGCCTGCACGTCTACTTCCCCGGCCTGACGGACATGCCGATGCACGAGTCGCTCCAGGGTCAGTGCGCCCCGGCCGACCCGGCTGTCGTCGTCGCCTGACAGACTGCCGACCATGCGCATTGTGGTTCTGGCCGGTGGCATCGGTGGTGCCCGCTTCCTTCGCGGCCTCAAGCAGGCCGCGCCGGACGCGGAGATCACGGTCGTCGGCAACACCGGTGACGACATCCATCTCTTCGGGCTGAAGGTCTGCCCCGACCTGGACACGGTGATGTACACCCTCGGCGGTGGCATCAACGAGGAACAGGGCTGGGGCCGCCTCGACGAGTCCTTCACGGTCAAGGAGGAACTCGCGGCGTACGGCGTCGGACCCGAGTGGTTCGGCCTCGGCGACCGGGACTTCGCGACCCACATCGTCCGCACGCAGATGCTCGGCGCGGGCTTCCCGCTGAGCGCCGTCACCGAGGCGCTGTGCGCCCGCTGGCAGCCGGGCGTGCGACTGCTCCCCATGACCGACGACCGCGTCGAGACACACGTCGCGATCGAGGTCGACGGCGAGCAGCGGGCCGTGCACTTCCAGGAGTACTGGGTGAAGCTGCGCGCCTCCGTGGACGCGAAGGCCGTCGTGCCCGTCGGCGTGGAGGCGTCGAAGCCCGCGCCGGGCGTCCTGGACGCGATCGCCGAGGCGGACGTCATCCTCTTCCCGCCGTCCAACCCCGTGGTGAGCGTCGGGACGATCCTGGCCGTGCCCGGGATCCGCGACGCGATCGTCGCGGCCGGCGCCGCCGGGACCCCGGTCGTGGGGCTCTCCCCCATCGTCGGCGACGCGCCCGTGCGCGGCATGGCCGACAAGGTGCTCGCGGCGGTCGGCGTGGAGTCCACCGCGACGGCGGTCGCCCTGCACTACGGCTCCGAACTCGTCGCCGGCTGGCTGGTGGACACCGTGGACGCGGGCGCCGTGGCGGACGTCGAGGCGGCGGGCATCCGCTGCCGCGCGGTGCCGCTGATGATGACGGACGTGGAGGCGACGGCCGCGATGGCGCGTGAGGCGCTGGCGCTCGCCGAGGAGGTACGGGGGTGACGGGCGGCCACCCGTCCCCGTACGGCTCCCCGGTCGGGGGGGCCTCTGTCGGTGGTGTCTCTGCTGCCGGTGGTTCCCCTGTCGGTGGCTCTCCTGCGGGCGGCTCCTCTGTCGGTGGCTCCCCCTCGTACCGGGTGTGGGCGCTGGGCGGGCTGCCCGAGGTGGCGGCCGGGGACGATCTGGCCAAGCTCATCGCCTCCGTCTCGCCGGAGCTCGTCGACGGTGACGTCCTCCTCGTCACCTCCAAGATCGTGAGCAAGGCCGAGGGGCGGGTGATCGCCGCCGGCGACCGCGAGGAGGCGATAGACGCCGAGACGGTACGGGTGGTGGCGCGGCGCGGCGCGCTGCGGATCGTCGAGAACCGGCAGGGTCTCGTCATGGCCGCCGCCGGGGTCGACGCCTCCAACACCCCTTCCGGGACGGTGCTGTTGCTGCCCGAGGACCCCGACGCCTCCGCGCGGCGCATCCGTTCGGGGCTTCGCGACGCGCTCGGCGTCGACGTCGGGGTCGTCGTCACGGACACCTTCGGGCGGCCCTGGCGCAGCGGCCTCACCGATGTCGCGATCGGCGCGGCCGGGGTGCGGGTCCTCGACGACCTGCGCGGCGGGACCGACGCGTACGGCAATCCGCTGAGCGCGACCGTGGTCGCCACCGCCGACGAACTCGCCGCCGCCGGCGACCTCGTGAAGGGCAAGGCGAACGGGCTGCCGGTCGCCGTCGTCCGCGGCCTGCCGCACGTGGTGGGCGGGGACGAGGAGGCGGGGGCGCGGGCGCTCGTGCGCGGCGCCGCCGACGACATGTTCCGGCTCGGGACGTCGGAGGCCGTACGGGAGGCGGTGACGCTGCGGCGGACCGTACGGGAGTTCACCGACGAGCCCGTCGACCCGGGTGCGGTACGGCGTGCGGTCGCCGCGGCCGTGACGGCGCCGGCCCCGCACCACACCACGCCCTGGCGGTTCGTCCTCCTCGAGTCGCCCGAGTCGCGGGTGCGGCTGCTCGACGCGATGCGGGACGCGTGGATCGCGGACCTGCGGCGGGACGGGAAGTCCGAGGAGTCCGTCGCCAAGCGGGTGCGGCGCGGGGACGTCCTGCGCAACGCGCCCTATCTGGCCGTGCCCTGCCTCGTGATGGACGGCGCCCACCACTACGGCGATCCGCGCCGGGACGCCGCCGAGCGCGAGATGTTCGTGGTCGCGGCGGGCGCGGGCGTACAGAACTTCCTGGTGGCGCTGGCCGGTGAGCGGCTGGGCTCGGCGTGGGTGTCGTCGACGATGTTCTGCCGGGACGTCGTACGGGACGTCCTCGGGCTGCCGGAGGGCTGGGACCCGATGGGGGCGGTGGCCATCGGGCATGCGGCGGTGGCGCCGGGTGCGCGGCCGGCGCGGCGGGCTGCGGAGTTCGTCGAGGTTCGCTGAACCTTTTCTAGAGGTGGGCGATCTTGCCCGGTGCCATCCGGGGCGCCCTGCGGGGCGGGACGCGGCCGCTGAGGAGGATCAGGCGGGCCGCGCGGTGGCGTTGGCCCTCGTACGGGGCCAGGAGCTCCAGCATCGCCGCGTCGTCGGTCGTGCGGTCGCCCGTGAGGGCCCAGCCGACGATGCCCGGGAGGTGGAGGTCTCCCGTGGTGACCTCGTCCGGCGCGCCGTTGCTGCGCTGGACCGTCTCGGCGCTCGTCCACGGGCCGATGCCGGGGATCAGTTCCAGGCGCCGGCGGGCCGCCGGCGGGTCCATCTGCGCCGCCTCCTCCAGGCGGGCCGCCGCCCTGGCCGCGCGGACGATCGTGGCCGAGCGTTTGCCGTCGACGTTCGCGCGGTGCCACTCCCAGGACGGGATCAGGGCCCAGGTGCGGGCGTCCGGCATCACGTGCATGCCCTCGGGGGCCGGGCCCGGTGCGGGTTCGCCGTACTTCCGTACGAGGAGCCGCCAGGACCGGTAGGCCTCGTCCGCCGTGACCTTCTGCTCCAGGACCGACGGGATCAGGGACTCCAGGACCAGGCCCGTGCGGGTGAGGCGGAGGCCGGGGCGGCGGCGGTGGATGGCGGCGAGGAGCTTGTGGCGGGGGACGAAGGCGGTGGGGTCGTCCTCGGCGCCGGTCAGTGCCGGGAGGCGGTCCAGGAGCCAGGGCCCGCCCGCGCCCCAGGCCTCGGCCGCGAGCCGGCCGTCGCGGACGTCGACGCGGATCGTGCCGGGGCCGGCGGGGGTGCGGCTGGCCCGCCAGACGGAGCCGTCGGGGGTGACGCGGAAGGTGGGGTCGGCGGGGCCGCGGCGGAGGGGGCCGAGGGTGAGGCCGAGGTCGGGGGGTGGGGTCGTGGCCGGACGCCCCGCCGGACCCGGGTCCAGGTCCTGGACCTCGTCCTGGTCCTGGACCACCTCGTCCTGGTCCGCCGTGGCGGGTACGGGGACGGCGCCGCCGCGCACCGTGGTGCGGGTGGTGGGGGTGCGGGGTGGGAAGCGGCCGGCCATGGCTACGAGCCTAGCGGGGGCTCGTGCGGGGCTTGGCGGGGTTTGTCCGTGCGGGATCTCCCGTGCGGGGCCTTGGCCCGGGGACGTGCGGGTCCCTGCCTGGTGCCGTGCGGGTCCTGGGGGTGAACGAGCAGGGGGACGGGCGACGCCCTGGGGGCGTTGTGCCCACCCGTTCCGCCCTGCGGAACGTATGCCCACAACGTGGGTGGCGACGGCCCCGCCGCGGGCGCGGAAGCGCGGCGCGGGCGCGGAAGCGCGGCGCGGGCGCGGAAGCGCGGCGCGGGCGCGGAAGCGCGGCGCGGGCGCGGAAGCGCGGCGCGGGCGCGGAAGCGCGGCGC
>NZ_JBITGA010000021.1:22816-36733 GCF_044456565.1 Streptomyces sp. NPDC050842
GCGCTGTGGCGGCGGCCCCGCCGTGCGCGCAACGCGCCCGGCGCGCGGGGGGGGTGTCGTGCGTGGCGGCGGCCTCGGCGTGGGCCCGCGATGGGGGCGGGTCCGCGCCGGGGCGGCGTGGGGCTACTGGTCCGAGGAGAAGCGGACCGCGTTGGCGGGGAGGGTGGTGTCGCACCAGATGCGGATGCCGTCGCGGAGTTCGTTGTCCGGGCCCACGTGGGCGCCGTCGCCTATGACCGCGCCCGTGAGGACCGTACGGGCTCCGATGCGGGCGCCCGCGCCGACGAGGGAGTCGGTGATCACCGCGCCCGGTTCGATGACCGCGCCGGCCAGGATCGTGGAGCCCGCGATGCGGGCGCCCTCGCCGACCTGCGCGTCCGCGCCGATGACCGTACCGCCGGTGAGCTTGGCGTCCGGGGCGACGCGGGCCGACGGGAGGACCAGGCGGTCGCCGCAGCGGCCCGGGACGGCCGGGGAGGGGGCGCGGCCGAGGACCAGGTCGGCGGAGCCGCGGACGAAGGCCTGCGGGGTGCCGAGGTCCAGCCAGTACGTGGAGTCGACCATGCCCTGGAGGTGCGCTCCCGCGGAGAGGAGTTCCGGGAACGTCTCGCGTTCGACGGAGACCGGGCGGCCCGTGGGGATCTGGTCGATGACCGAGCGGCGGAAGACGTACGCGCCGGCGTTGATCTGGTCCGTGACGATCTCTTCGGGGGTTTGCGGCTTCTCCAGGAAGGCCGTGACCCTGCCCGTGGCGTCTGTGGGGACCAGGCCGAAGGCGCGCGGGTCCTCGACCCGGGTCAGGTGGAGCGAGACGTCCGCGCCGGAGGTGGCGTGGGTGTCGACGAGGGCTCGGATGTCCAGGCCCGTGAGGATGTCGCCGTTGAAGATGAGGACCGGGTCGTCGGGGCCCGAGTGGAGGCGCGAGGCCACGTTGCGTATCGCGCCTCCCGTGCCGAGCGGCTCCTCCTCGGTGACGTACTCCAGGCTCAGGCCGAGGTCGGAGCCGTCGCCGAAGTGCGGCTCGAAGACCTCGGCCAGGTAGGAGGTGGCGAGCACGATGTGCTCGACGCCGGCGGCGCGGGCGCGGGCCAGCTGATGCGTCAGGAAGGGGACGCCCGCCGCCGGGACCATGGGTTTGGGCGTGTTGACCGTGAGGGGTCGCAGCCTTGTGCCCTTGCCACCGACCAGGAGGATCGCTTCAGTCACCTTGTCGTCTCTGCTTCCTGTTCGGGGCCGGTCCGCCCGCCCGTCTCGGTCTTCCGTGCGATATGACCGGTCAGTTTATGCAGATGGTTGCCCGGCTGACCCCATCAGAGCCTTCCCTGGTACTTCGCCGATGTCGTCCTGGCCGTGGAGAGCTTGCCGTACAGGCGTGCGCCGGGGCACTCCGTGGCGAATCCGTCACGGTGTCCGGCGATCGTGCGGAGCTTGACCTTCGTGCCCTTCTTGTACAGGTTTCCACCACCTGAGGTGAGGTACGTCGTGCTCGTCGGGTTCACGCCGTGCAGGCCCAGCTTCCAGGCCGTCAGCTTGGCGACGGCGGTGAGCACGGCGGCCGGCGGATTCGTCTTGCTGTACGTACCGAGGACGGCGACGCCCATGCTGTTCGTGTTGAAACCGAGCGTGTGCGCGCCCAGGACCGGCTTGGCCACACCCCCCGCCCGGCCTTCGTAGATGTTGCCGCACTTGTCCACGGCGAAGTTGTAGCCGAAGTCCCGCCATCCGCTGCTCAGGACGTGGTAGCGGTAGATACCGCGCAGGACGGAGGGGGCCTGGCCGCACGTGTAGTTGTTGCCGGTCGCGCTGTGGTGGACGAAGGCCGCCTTGATGCTCTTCGTGTAGACGAAGCCCTTCTCGCGGAGCTTCTCGTCGGCTCCCCAGCCCTTGCGCGTGATGATCTTCGGGCGGGGGCCGATGTACGGCTTCGCCGCGACCGGGGCGGCCGCCGCGACCGGAGCGGCCTGGGTGGTGGCCTTCGCCGGTGTCGTCTGCGGGCGCTGCGCCTCCCCCGGGAAGTGGCGGAACGTCACTTCCGTCGCCTCCTTCGACAGCGCCGGGATCCAGGCCGCGCCGTACGGCACCAGCTGGGAGTTGACCGCGCTCGCCGCCGCCTCCGCCGCCGTCGGGCCGGCCGGGACCGCGGCCGTACGGACCTGGGGGACGGTGCCGGCCCGGTCCGCGCCCGGGTCGACCAATTCCAGGCGGAGGCCCTCGGGGAGCTGTTCCTCACCCCGTACACGGATCTCGACGCCGTCCGAGTCGCCCACCCACAGCGGTGCCGTGGAGCCCTTGAGCGCCGGGCCGGCGCCCTCCGCGGTCCCCGGGTCGGCGCCGTGCTCGTCGTTGTGGGTCTCCACGTCCTGCCACTCCGACCAGATCCCGCCGCCGGTGGCCCGGGTGCGGACCTGCACGGTGCCGTGCAGCGCGACCGTCGGGTCGTCCCAGACGACGCCGACGAGGGAGAACGGTCTGACGTCGCGTCGGGCCAGGCCCCGCTCGCCCGGATCGGACCCGGTTCCGCCGCCGAAGCCGCGTACGGAATCGCCCAGGGGCTCGAGCGGCAGCGACTGGGTGGAGCCGGGCAGCTGCTCGGGCCCCGGTGGCAGCGCGGCGACCGCCGGTGGCGCCGTGGCCGCCGCGGGTGCGGCGAGGGAGACCGGCAGGGCGAGCACCGCCGCGCAGGTGACGGCGATCGAGGTGGCGAGTGAAGCACGCATGGGCCGATCGTGCGTATCCCCGGGCCGTTCCGCGCGCCGGGAATCCGCACGGAAATTGACGGGGCGTCGGGCCGACCGGTGGACGGCGTCACCGGTACGGAGGACCGCGCGCGCCCGCCCGCGTACGCTGTCCGGCGTGAACGCCAGCGACCGCACCCCCGCCGACCTGCTGCGATCCGCGCTCGCCGCGGACCCCGCCCGCCCCTTGGTCACTTTCTATGACGACGCCACCGGTGAGCGCGTGGAATTGTCCGTCGCCACCTTCGCCAATTGGGTGGCCAAGACGGCGAACCTGCTCCAGGGCGAGCTGTCCGCCGGACCGGGCGACCGGCTCGCGCTGCTGCTGCCCGCGCACTGGCAGACGGCCGTCTGGCTGCTCGCCTGTTCCTCCGTCGGCGTGGCCGTCGAGGTCGGCGGCGATCCCGCGGACGCCGACGTCGTGGTGGCGGGGCCGGAGACGCTGGAAGCGGGTCTCGCCTGTTCCGGTGAGCGGATCGCGCTCTCGCTGGCGCCGCTGGGGCGCCGCTTCCCCGCCCCGCCCGCCGGGTACGCGGACTACGCGGTCGAGGTGCCGAGCCAGGGCGACCGGTTCGCGCCGTTCGTCCCGGTCGACGCGGAGGCTGCCGCTCTCGTCGTCGACGGTACGGAACGGAGTGGCACGCAGCTCGTCGAGCAGGCCCGCGTGGACGCGGCGGCGCTCGGCCTCGCCCCCGGCTCCCGGCTGCTCTCCGGCCTCGACTACGACGGCTGGCAGGGGCTCTCGTCCGGTCTGTACGCGCCGCTCGCGGCCGGCGGCTCGGTGGTGCTCTGCCGGAACCTGAACCAGCTCGCGCCCGAGTCCCTGGAGAAGCGCGTGGAGAGCGAGCGCGTGACGCACACGGTGCTCTGAGCACCCCGGCAAGCGCGCCTGTCCGCCCCCGGGCCGCACGGTGCCCACCCACCCCGGCCCGGCGCCCGGTCGACACCCTCCGGCACCAGCCCCCACCGACCCTGGCGCCGCCTGACCCGATGAGACCCGTTCGGACTAGTGCCGCGCCGAGTCCCCGGGTCCCCGCGCCGACTCCGGTACATGATCGGCCGAGGGGGAGTCGACTCCTTCCGCACAACCATGCGTCGGGTTCGGCCGTCTCCTTCCATGACCGGTGGCCGCCGGGCGCGCCGCCGACGCCTTGAAGGACGGACTGAGACGTGACGGACCGTGCTGGCACGCCCGCCGAACCGGATCCCCCGGCAGCGGAGGTCACGGCGCCCGGTGCTCCGGAGCAGCCGCGCAAACGCCACTGGCTGCGGTGGACGGCCCTCGCCGTCTCGGTCGTGGTGCTGATCGCGGCCGCGGTCGGCTGGTGGTTCTACCGGAAGCTCGACGGCAACATCACCACGGACACGACGGCCGCCGCCGAGCTGCGGAAGTACGAGAAGGAGCGGCCGGCGGCGGGCGCGACCGCCGCCCGGAACATCCTGCTCATCGGCTCGGACACCCGGACCGGCGAGGGGAACCGCAAGTACGGCAAGGACAAGGGCACCCAGCGCTCCGACACGACGATCCTGCTGCACATGTCGGCGGAGAAGTCGAGCGCGACGGCCGTCTCCGTCCCGCGCGACCTGATGGTGACGATCCCGGGCTGCACCAAGCCCGACGGGACCCGCACCCGCGAGCAGTTCGCGCAGT
Source organism: Streptomyces sp. NPDC050842 (assembly GCF_044456565.1). Taxonomy (NCBI): domain Bacteria; kingdom Bacillati; phylum Actinomycetota; class Actinomycetes; order Kitasatosporales; family Streptomycetaceae; genus Streptomyces; species Streptomyces sp. NPDC050842. The sequence continues at coordinate 27,203 of NZ_JBITGA010000021.1, forward strand.
TCAACTGGGCCTTCGAGTTCGGCGGCACGGCGTGCACGATCCGTACCGTCGAGAAGCTGACCGGGATCCGCGTCGACAACCACATGGTGATCGACTTCCGGGGCTTCAAGAAGATGGTCGACGCCGTGGACGGGGTGGAGGTCTGCCTCAAGGAGCCCGTCGACGACGCCGACGCCAAGCTGAAGCTGCCCGCGGGGCGCCAGACGCTCCACGGCGAGCAGGCCCTCGGCTTCGTACGGGCCAGGAAGTCGATCGGCAACGGCAGCGACACGGAACGCATGGACCGCCAGCAGCAGTTCCTCGGCGCCCTCGTCAACAAGGTCCAGAGCGACGGGGTCCTGCTGAACCCGACCAAGCTCTACCCGGTCCTGGACGCGGCCACGAAGGCGATCACGACCGACCCCGGGCTCGACTCGCTGCGGGACCTGTACGACCTGGCGCGCGCGATGCGGGCGATCCCGACCGACAAGGTGCAGTTCCTCACGGTGCCGCGCCGCCCGTACACGTACAACGCGAATCGGGACGAACTGGTACAGCCGGCAGCAAGTCAACTCTTCAGGCAGCTACGGGAGGACAAGCCCGTCCTCGTGACTCCGCACACCGAGGAGGAGGACGGCGAGGGGAGCGGCGGGGCGGGCGAGGGGAACGGCGGGACGGGCGGCGGGGGCCGCGGCGACGGGAAGCCCGACGACGCGGACGCACCGACGCCCTCGACGACGCCGACCTTCACGGGGCGGAACGCGGCGGAAGGGGTGTGCTCCTGAACACCCCTCGGGGGCGGTGAGTAAAGGGCGCCCCAAGGGGAGGGCAGGGAGGGATGAGGTTTGAGCAAATTGCCCGGTTGTAAGGGGCGTGGAATTTGTCACTGACGTCGCCCCACGCTGAACTGGGCGGATAGTGTGACGCGATCCGGTGCACCCCGACCGTCTGGTCGTCGCACTCACCAAGGATCGAACGACCGAGAGAGCGGCGCCCTTCGGGGGAGGCGCCTCGCGTGGCACCGACGGAGGACTCGAGTAACCGTGGACGCGCACAGCCGTGGACGGGCGGACGAGATCGACCCCGCCGACCAGTGGGTGCTCAACCCACAGACCGGCAACTACGAACTGCGACTGGACCACTCCGGTGGGCAGTCGCACGCACCGCAGTCGCCGTCCCGGCCCCGGAGATCGAGCACGGCCACCGCCGCCGACAGAACCGACACCGGCCACGGCACCGGCACCGCCACCGAGGCGCCCGTCCCCGGTCAGCGCCGTCGCCGCGTCTCCGAGCAGGGCGGCGGTCAGCCGCCCGCGAGCCGCCGCAAGCGCAAGCAGGGCGCGTCCCGCAAGAAGAAGGTCCTCCTGTGGACCGGCGGCACGATGGCCTTCGTACTCGTGGGCGGCGCCACCGGCGCGTACATGCTCTACCAGAAGCTCGACGGCAACATCGACGCCGTCGACGTCGGCAACGCCGCGGTGGAGACGCCGGGGATGGACGGGCCGCTCAACATCCTGGTCATCGGCAACGACGTCCGGACCGGCGAGGGCAACGAGAGCTACGGGAACAAGACCAACGTCACCGGCCACGCCGACACGACGTTCCTGATCCACATCGCCGAGGACCGCACCAACGCGACGGCGGTGAGCATCCCCCGGGACCTCAAGATCAAGATCCCGGACTGCCCCACGAAGCAGACCGACGGCTCGACCAAGGTCATCCCCGGCTCGGTCGGGACGACCAAGTTCAACGAGTCGTTCGGCGTGGACGGCCGCGACCCCGGCTGCACCATGCGCACCATCACGGAGATGTCCGGCATCGGCATCAACCACTTCATGATGGTCGACTTCAACGCGGTCAAGACGCTGTCGACCGCGGTCGGCGGGGTGAAGGTCTGCCTGACCAAGCCCATCCGCGACAAGAGCTCCAAGCTCGACCTCGACGAGGGCGAGCACCGCATCCAGGGCGAGGACGCGCTCGCGTTCCTCCGCAACCGCCACGGCCTCGGCAACGAGAGCGACCTGGACCGCATCAAGATGCAGCAGCAGTTCCTCGCGTCGATGATGCGCCAGCTGAAGGAAGACACGCTGGACAGCCCGACGCAGCTGCTCGACGTCGCCGAGGCGGCGACCGACGCGCTGACGGTCGACAAGGGCATAGGAAGTGCCCTGAAGCTGACCAGCCTCGCCAAGGAGATCGGCAAGGTCGACCTCAAGAACATCAGCTTCATGACCGTGCCGGTCGTCGACAACCCCGACGAGCCGCCGAACGCGCGGGCCACCGTCGTCCTCGACCAGACCAAGGCCCCGCAGGTCTTCAGCATGATCCAGAACGACGTCTCCTTCACCGAGGTGAAGAAGAAGGAGAAGGACGCCAAGAACGCGAAGGCGCAGGCCCAGGCGAAGCTCCTCCAGGGCACGCGCGCGCAGGCCGCCGACGTCCGCGTCGACGTCTACAACGGCAGCGGCATCACGGGCGCCGCGCAGTCCACGATCAACTGGCTGCAGAACGACATGGGTGTGAACCGCTCCACCAACAAGAGCAACGCCCCCGACAAGGCGGCGAAGACCACGCTCACCTACGCACCGAACCAGGCCGATCAGGCCCGCAAGCTCGCGGACATGATGGGTCTGGCCGCCACGGCTCTCAAGCCGGGCACTGTGGACGCCGCGGAGCGCGAGCCCATGACGCTCGTCCTCGGCTCCGACTTCAAGGGCGCGGGGGTGCCCATCAAGGGTCCGACGAAGGCGCCGGACGTCGACAAGGTAGAAGCCGACAAGAAGGTGTGTGCCGAATGACCTGGAAACACCAGGCCTCGGCGCACTGCTGATTCACGAGGGGACCTGGGGTGGGACAGAACGTGCGTGGGGAGGGAACGCGGGGACGCGTTCCGCGCGCCCGTGAACTGGGCTGGGACGACGAGCTGTACGGGGCGGGGGAGGCGACCGGCGCCGGGGGCGAAGCCGGGAGCGGCGGCACCTCCGACGACGCCGGATCCTCCGGTACGTCCGCGGCGGCGTCGACCCGGGCCGAGCGGCGGCGCAACGGCGGCAACGGCGCCGGTGGCGGGGCGGGAGCCGGCGGCGACGCCCGGACGAGCCACCGCCGCGGCGGCTCGCGCCGACGGGCCAAGAAGGCCGGCAAGCACAAGGTGCTGCGCTGGGTGGCGATCACCCTGGCGGTGCTGATACTCGGGACGGCCGGCGCCGGATACCTGTACTACGAGCACCTCAACGGCAACATCCGCAGCGGTGACCGCGCGGGCGGCAGCAGCGGCGTGAAGAAGGCCGCGCCGAACGCGCTCGGCGACACCCCGCTCAACATCCTCCTCATAGGCTCCGACAGCCGGGCCGACGAGAAGAACATCGCCCTCGGCGGCGGCCGGAACGACAAGGACCGCAAGCCGCTCGCCGACGTGCAGATGCTGCTCCACGTCTCCGCGGACCGCGAGAACGCCTCGCTCATCTCCATCCCGCGCGACACGGTCGTCAAGATCCCGGAGTGCAAGGACGAGAACGGCACGCCCTACGCCGCCACCGCGAACCGGCCCATCAACGAGTCGCTCCAGCGCGGTGGTCCCGGCTGCACCCTCACCACCTGGGAGAGCCTCACCGGGGTCTACATCGACCACTGGCTGATGGTCGACTTCGCCGGTGTCGTGGCCATGGCGGACGAGGTCGGCGGCGTCCCCGTCTGCGTCAAGACGGCCGTGCACGACAAGTCGACCCGCCAGGTGAAGGGCGGCTCCGGCCTGAAGCTGCAGCAGGGCACCACCGACGTCCAGGGCGTGCAGGCGCTCCAGTGGCTGCGTACCCGGCACGCCTTCGGCAGCGACCAGAACCGCGCCAAGGCCCAGCACATGTACATGAACGGGATGATGAAGAAGCTCCAGGAGCAGAACGCCTGGACCGACACGGGGCGGCTGATGGGCCTGGCCGAGACCGCCACCAAGTCCCTCAAGGTCTCACAGGACCTCGACACCGTGAAGAAGCTCTTCGATCTGTCGATGCAGCTCAAGAACGTGAAGATCGACCGTCTGACGACGGCGACCGTCCCCACGGACCCGTATCCGCAGCGGCCGGACGAGTGGCTCCAGCTGCGGCCTTCCTCCGCCGACAAGATGTGGGCGATGCTCCGGGACGACGTCGCCTACGACAAGAACGGCGACAAGTCCGGCACCAAGGCGAAGCCGAAGCCCACCGCCTCGCCCAAGCCCAAGACCCCGGCCGAGGCCCCCGGTTCCTTCGCCGTGACCGTCGTCAACGGCACCGACGGCGCCGACGAGCCGGCCGTCGAGGGCCGGGCCGGCGACATGGCCGAGGCCCTTCAGGCCAAGGGCTTCACCCAGGCCGAATCCTCCCAGGAGGGCGGCGGCCGCAAGGACACCGTGGTCACCTACCCCAAGGCGGACGGCGACCAGGGCAAGGCGAACGCGCTGTCGGTGACGAAGGCGCTCGGGCTGCCCGACTCGGCCGTACGGGCCGACGCCGAGGCGAAGGGCATCACCCTGGTCGTCGGCGCGGACTGGCGCGAGGGCACCACGTACAAGAAGCCGACGCAGGTCGCCGGTGACCTGCCGGACGGCGCCGACGACAAGGCGGAGTGCATGGACATCTACTCGGTCTACCGGTGGGACGGGAAGAGCTGATCCCCCTCACTCGCACGCGCACATGACGACGGCCGGGCCCCCTGGGGGGACCCGGCCGTCGGTCGTGTGTGTGATCCGATCCGGTCAGACCGTCTCGGACTCGCCCGCCTTCACCGCCGGGCGGCGGCTCGCGATGACCTTGCGGGCCAGCGAGCGCGGGCTCGTCAGGAAGCCGTACCCCCACGACATGTGCATCGTCGCGAGCGCCACCGGGATCTGGAGGCGGGCCTTCAGCGGCAGGCCCTTGCCCGCCGGGACCGAGCCCGCCGCGATCGCGGCGAGGTAGCCCGCCGGGATCACGAAGCCGAGCGGGGTGAGCGTCGCGCCCACCACGAGGCCGGCGGCGATGGCGCAGACGGCGGTCGGCGGCGCCAGGTAGCGGAGGTTGATGGAGCCCTGGTGGTAGCGGGCCACCACGTGGCGCCAGCGGCCGTAGTCCTTGTACTGCTTCGCGAGGGCCTTCACGGAGGGCCGCGGGCGGTACTGGACGCGCAGCTCCGGCGAGAACCAGATGAGGCCGCCGGCCTCGCGGATGCGGAAGTTCAGCTCCCAGTCCTGGGCGCGGATGAACTCCACGTTGTACCCGCCCTGCTGCTCCAGCGCCTCGCGCCGGAAGACGCCCAGGTACACGGTCTCCGCCGGGGCGGCCTCGCCGCCCGTGTGGAAGGCCGCGTTGCCCACGCCGATCTTCGAGGTCATCGCGGCGGCGACCGCGTCCTCCCAGGCGTTCTCGCCCTCGGCGTGCATGACACCGCCGACGTTCTGCGCGCCGGTCTCCTCCAGGAGCCGGACGGCGGTGGCGATGTAGTTCGGCGAGAGCATGCCGTGGCCGTCGACGCGCACCACGATCGGGTGACGGGAGGCCTTGATCGCGGCGTTGAGCGCGGCGGGCGTACGGCCGGTGGGGTTCGGCACGGTGTGGACGCGGGGGTCTTCGCGTACGAGCTCGGCGGCGATCTCGTCCGTACGGTCCGTGGACGGGCCGAGGGCGATCACCACCTCCATCTCGCCGTCGTACTCCTGCTCCAGGATGTGACGAACCGAGGTGCGCAGATACCGCTCCTCGTTGAGGACCGGCATGATCACGGAGACGGGGGGCGTGGCGTTCATTGCCCGCCACGTTACCGCGAACGGGGGACACCGGTGCGCGCCGCATGGGTGGTGCACCCTTGCGCTGATCGTATGGGCCTACCGTGCTCACGGTTCCCCTTGTCCCACCCGCGGAGGTGTCCGTCCGTGCCCACACCGCCCCCCGCGCCCCGTCGCCGGCCCGCACCCCGGCCGCCCGTACCGGTCCGTCGGCGGCGACCGCGGCGCCCCCGGTGGGGGATGCGGATGGCGACCGCGCTGTCCGTGGTGGTCCTCGCGGCGGGCGGGATCGGGCACGCGGTGGTGACCGGCCTCGACACCGGGATCACCCGGGTCGACCCGTTCAAGGACATGAAGAACCGGCCGCAGGCCGGGCACGGGATGAACGTCCTCGTCGTCGGCACCGACGGGCGGGACCGGATCACCCCGGAGGAGAAGGAGAAGTACCGGCTCGGCGGCGCGCCCTGCCACTGCACCGACACCGTGATGCTCGTGCACATCTCGGAGGACCGGGAACGGGCGAGCGTCGTCAGCCTGCCCCGGGACTCGTACGCCGAGATGCCCGAGCACACCGATCTGACCAGCGGCAGGAAGCACCAGTCCCATCCCGTGAAGCTGAACGCCGCCTACGCGGAGGGCGGACCCGGGCTGACCGTCCGGACCGTCGAGTCGATGACCGGCGTCAAGATCGACCACTACCTGGAGGTCGACTTCACCAGCTTCATGCGGACCGTGGACGCGATCGGCGGGGTGCAGATCTGCACGACCAGGGCCGTCAAGGACTCCTACACGGGACTCGATCTCACGGCCGGCACCCACGAGCTCGACGGCGGGCAGGCCCTGCAGTACGTCCGGTCCCGGCACATCGACGGGGCAGCCGACATCGGCCGCATGCAGCGGCAGCAGAAGTTCCTGGCGGCGCTGATCGACCGGGTGACGAGCGGCGGGGTGCTGCTGAACCCGGTGCGGTTCCGTGCGATGGCGACGACGATGCTGAGCTCGGTCCGGGCGGACGAGGACTTCGGTACGGATCAGCTGCTGGCCCTCGCCAAGGCGATGCGGGGCTTCACGCCGGCGTCGTCGGAGTTCGTGTCCGTGCCGATCGGCGACATGAGCTTCCCGGTCAAGGGGATCGGGTCGACGGTGAAGTGGGACGCGGCGAAGGCGCAGAAGCTGTTCCAGGCGCTGCGGGAGGACCGGCCGCTGGCGCCCGCGTCGCAGAAGCCTGCGTCCTCGGGGTCGTCCTCCGGGTCGTCCTCCGGGAAGGCGGGTGACGCCCCGAAGTCGGTCGTCGTGGACGTGCCGCCGCGCACGATCCGCGTGCAGGTCTACAACGGGACCCGGACGGACGGGCTCGGCCGGAAGGTGGACGACGCGCTGCGCGGCACCGGCTTCGACACGACCCGGACGCCGATGACCGGGGCCGGGCAGGAGCGGGCGCGGACGCTCGTGGAGTACGACCCGCGCTGGGACCGCTCGGCGAAGACCCTCGCGGCGGCCCTGCCGGGGGCGGAGCTGCGGGCGGTGGCGGGGCGGGGCGGGACGCTGCGGGTGACGGTGGGCGCGGACTACCGGGGCGTCACGAAGGTCCGGGCGGAGGACGCGGGGCGGAGCGGGCCGTTCGAGGCGGTGACCGGGGACCAGGTGGTGTGCCCGTAGGGGCAGGGAGTCCTGGGCTCGCCCAGGAAGCCAGGGGCCGCTCGTCGCGGGCGGCCCCCTGCGTCCTGGGGGTCAGTCCTCGTAGCCCTCGGCCGCCCGGCGCTCGCGGAGCTCCTTGATGGCCTGGCGGCGGGCCAGGCGGTGGGTGCGGCGGATCTGGGCCTCCTGGTGGCGGCGCTTGTCCTGCTCCGTCTCCGGGACGACCTGCGGGACGCGGCGCGGCTTGCCGTCCGCGTCGACGGCGGCGAAGACCAGATAGGCCGAGCCGACCTGGGTGGCGGGCGTGGACTCGTTCCAGCGCTCGGCCATGACCCGTACGCCGACCTCCATGGAGGACCTGCCGGTCCAGTTGACCTGGGCCTTCACATGGAGCAGATCACCGACGCGCACCGGCTCCAGGAAGACCATCTCGTCCATCGAGGCGGTGACCGCCGGGCCGCCCGAGTGCCGGCCCGCGACGGCGCCCGCCGCGTCGTCCACCAGCTTCATGATCACGCCGCCGTGCACCGTACCGAGGAGGTTGGTGTCGTGGCTCGTCATGATGTGGCTGAGGGTGGTGCGGGAGGCCGAGGTGGGCTTGCCCGGGATATCGCCCTGATCTGTCATGCCCTCCACCTTATGCCGGGTCCTGTCACCGTCCCCGTGGGGTCCGTTTTGCATCAGCTTGGCAACAGGGCCGGTCCGATATTCCACCCGGCCTGTCCAGGGGATTCCCCCGCCCGGCACACTGGTCCGCATGAATGACTGGCCCCATGACGGCGGACACGGCCGTGGCAACGCGAATTCCCAGCCCGAGGGACCTCGCCGGATGAGCCATGTGCAGCGTCCGCAGGTCCCGCAGCAGCCGCCTCGGCACGACCAGGGCTACAACCCGAACTTCACGCAGGCGCAGGGCTCGGGATACGACTCCGGGTACAGCTCGGGCCAGGTCTACGGCGGCCAGCAGGGCGGAGGGCACGGGAGCGTGCCGCCGCAGTACGCGCCGGGCCCCGGCGCCGGTGGTCCGGGGCGTCCCGCCCCGGACTGGCGCAAGCGCATCAAGGTCGGCTCGATCGTCCTGGTCGTCGGCGTCCTCGCCTGGGGCATCGGCACGTACGCCTGGGCGAGCTCCCAGATGCGCAACGAGGTCGACCTCTCCAAGGTCATCGAGCGGCCGTCGGAGGGCGACTGCACGACGTACCTGATCGTCGGCTCGGACAGCCGCGAGGGCATGTCCGCCGAGGAGAAGAAGAAGCTGCACACCGGCTCCGCCGAGGGCAAGCGGACCGACTCGATGATGATCCTCGCGGCCTGCTCCAGCGGGAACACGATGGTCTCGCTCCCCCGTGACTCCTGGGTGACCATCCCGAGCTTCGTCGGCTCGGAGTCCGGCAAGTCGTACCCGGCCCGTGGCGGCGCCAAGCTGAACGCCGCGTACGCCATGGACGGCCCCGAGCTGCTCGTGCGGACCGTCGAGTTCAACACGGGCCTGCGCATCGACCACTACGCGGAGATCGGCTTCGCCGGCTTCGCGAACATCGTGGACGCGCTCGGCGGTGTCGACCTCAACATCGAGAAGGGCTTCAAGGACAAGAAGTCCGGGGCGGACTTCCAGGCCGGTGAGCAGACCCTCAACGGCGAGCAGGCCCTCGCCTTCGTCCGTACCCGGTACGCCTTCGCCGAGTCGGACTTCGCGCGGACGAAGAACCAGCAGAAGTTCCTCGCCGCCCTCGCCAACCAGGCGGCGACGCCGGGCACGATCCTCAACCCGTTCACGCTCTACCCGACGCTCGGCGCCGGTCTGGACACGCTGATCGTGGACAAGGACATGTCGCTGTACGACCTCGGGAAGATGTTCTTCGCCATGAAGGGCATCAGCGGCGGCGACGGCAAGTCCATGAACATGCCGCTCGCGGGCGCGGCTCCGCAGAACTCCTACAAGTGGGACATGGCGAAGGTGAAGCAGATGGTCGAGCAGATCCGGAACGACGAGAAGGTCACCGTCGAGTCGAAGTGACCCCCGTCGCCGTACGGGAAAGGGCGCCCCTCCTTCTTCGGGGGGGCGCCCTTTCCCGTACCCCCTTACGGGAGGTTGCGGGCCATGACGATGCGCTGGACCTGGTTGGTGCCTTCGTAGATCTGGGTGATCTTGGCGTCGCGCATCATGCGCTCGACGG
>NZ_JBITGA010000022.1:0-26738 GCF_044456565.1 Streptomyces sp. NPDC050842
GCTGGCTCATGCTGAACCGCCGCCTGGCCCGCGACTACGAAACCCTGCCCACCCGCTCAGAAGCCCTGATCCACCTCGCCATGACCAGCCTCATGGCCCGCCGCCTCACCAGCGAGAACACCATCTCCTGGCGCGACCCGACGAAGACCACAGAACATCCCATCTCAGGATGAAACATCGGACGAAAACGACCTCTCAGGCGACCACTCTTGCTGCACGTCCATCCCGTGCCGCCGAACCTTGCCCGCGTGTCATCGATCACCCGTTCCACGACCGTCTGCGGTCTCAGACCGCGCAGGGCAGCGAGACGACCATAGTCAGGCCTCCCCCGGGGGTGTCCTCCGGGGTCAGCGTGCCGGACATCGCCTCGGTGAGGCCGCGGGCGAGAGCCAGGCCGAGGCCCACCCCCGTGGTGTTGTCCGTGTCACCCATGCGCTGGAACGGCTCGAAGACCCGCTCCCGGTCGCGGGGAGGGAGTCCCGGGCCTCGGTCGACGACCCTCAGTTCCACCCGGCCGGCGAGGGCGCTCACGGTGAGCAGGACGGGGTGGGCGGGTGGGGCGTAGCGGCTGGCGTTGCCCACCAGGTTGGCGATCACGCGTTCGAGCAGTGGCGGATCGGCGAAGACCGACGGAGCCTGCTCGAAGCCGTGCATGACGGGTCGGGGTGCGCCGGAGGGCAGGGCCTCGAGAGCGGCGGCCAGGACTTCTTCCAGAGCCGTGGGGCGGAGTGAGAGGTTCAGGGCGCCTGCCTGGAGGCGGCTCATGTCGAGGAGGTTGTCGATGAGCCGGGCCAGTCGGGCCATGGACTCGTCGGCCGTGGCGAGCAGTTCGTCGCGCTCGTCCGGGGTGAACTCCACGTCGGTACTACGCAGGGAGGCGACGGCTGCCCATCCGGCGGCGAGAGGCGTGCGCAGATCGTGGCTGACGGCGGCGAGCAGGGCTGTGCGCATGCGATCGGCGGCCCGGACGGGCTCCACCTCGGCGGCGGCCTCGGCGAGCCGGGCGCGCTCGGCAGCCGCGGTGACGTGGGCGGCGAAGGCGGCGAGGACACGGCGGTCCGAGGACGGCAGGGTCCGGCCGCGCAGGACGAGGAAGTGGCCGTCGCCGACGGTGACTTGGCTGACGGCGGCTTCGCCCGCATGGGCTGCGGGGAGCTGTGCGGCCGGTACGAGTTCGGCGGACTCGGCGCCGAAGATCTCCCGGGTACGGGCGAGCAGAGCCGCCACCGTGTGGTCACCGCGTACCACCGAACCGGCGAGCGAGGAGAGGGTCTCGGCCTCGGCGGTGGCCCGGGCCGCGCGTCTGGACAGGCGGAGGGAGCGGTCGACGGCACCGGCCATGACGGCGGCGACGAGGACGAACACCGCGAGGGCGAGCATGTTGTCCGCGTCGGCGAAGGTGAAGGCGCCCACGGGTGGGATGAACCAGTAGTTGAGCAGCAGCGACGCGGTGACCGCGGCGACGAGTGCCGAGACGACCCCACCGAGGCAGGCGACGCCGACGACGGTGGCGAGGAACAGGAGCGCCTCGCTGGTCAGGTTGAACACTCCCCGCGTGTGGTCCAGCAGCAGGGTGAGCAGGACTGGAAGGACGAGCCCTGTGAGCGGCCCGGCGACGCGGCGCGAGACCGGCAGCGTACGACGGCGGGAGGGCAGCAGCCGGCCGTGCCCCGCGCGCTCGTGGGTGACTGTGTGGACGTCGATGTCGCCGGAGAGCGCGACGGTCGCCTCGCCGATCCCCCGGCCCGTCAGGAAGCGTTCGAGACGGCCGCGCCGACTGGTACCGAGGATCAGCTGGGTGGCGTCCTCGGCCCGGGCGAACTCCACCAGGGCCGTGGGGACGTCGTCCCCAACGATTGTGTGGAACGTGCCGCCGAGACTCTCGGCGAGCTGCCGCTGGCGGGCGAGGGCCGCGGACGACGTACCGGCCGCGAGGCCGTCGCTGCGGACGACGTGCACGGCGAGCAGCCGGCCCTGGGCCGTCCGCGCGGCGATCCGGCTCGCGCGCCGGATCAGGGTGTCGCCCTCCGGGCCGCCGGTGAGAGCGACGACGATCCGCTCGCGTATCTCCCACACGCCACCTAAGCCGCGCTCGGAACGGTACTTCCGCAGGGCCTCGTCGACCCGGTCGGCCACCCACAGGAGGGCCAGTTCACGCAACGCGATGAGGTTGCCCGTACGGAAGTAGCTGGCGAGGGCCGCGTCGACGTCCTCGGGTGGGTGGATGTTGCCGTGGGCCATCCGGCGTCGCAGTTCCTGCGGATCCATGTCCACGAGCTCGATCTGGTCGGCACGGCGGACGACCGCGTCGGGCACGGTCTCTCCCTGCGGCACCCCGGTGATCTTCTCGACGACGTCGCTGAGCGACTCCAGGTGCTGGACGTTGACCGTGGTGACGACGTCGATGCCGGCGGCGAGGAGTTCCTCGACGTCCTGCCAGCGGTGGGCGTTGCGGTGGCCCGGCGCGTTGGTGTGGGCGAGGTCGTCGACGAGGATCAGGGCCGGTCCGCGACGCAGGGCCCGGTCGAGGTCGAGCTCGGGGCGGGATCGCGCGCCGTGGACGGCGCGGGCAGGCTCCAAGGTCTCCAGGCCGGCGAGCATCGCCTCGGTGTGCGGGCGACGGTGGCAGTCGGCGATGCCGACGACGACGTCGGCTCCGCGCGCGGCTCTGCGGCGGCCCTCGTCCAGCATGCGATAGGTCTTGCCGACCCCGGTGGCGGCACCGACGAAGACCTTGAGCCTCCCCGGACGGACCTCCGGGTCGACAGGCTCCGACGGTGCGTGAAGGTTCAGAACTTCTCCGGTCGGATCAGTGCTGCCACCAGATAGCCGACGAGGCAGACGGCGACGATCAGTCCGACCACGTTCTCCACGCTCATGAGCGGTTCACTCCCTGGTGATTCCCGACGGGTGTCCTGCTGCAAGGAAACCCGGCACGCGGCGCGCGTACGAGCACCTTGACGGGTCCCTTGCGCGGTCCCGGAGGATGCTGACGGCGTCTTGTCGGATCCCTTGCGCAGAGCCGCTCGATCAGCGGAACTCGGCGAGGCGTGGTCGCAGCCCCAGGACGGCCAGGATGGCGGCGAGAGGGCAGGCGACCGCCCAGGGCAGGCACCCGGCGAGCGCGCTGCCGTCGTCGGCGGCCGTGCCGAAGGCCCGGCTGCTGATGGCCGTGACCTCGTCGAGGGCTTTCATCCACGCGCCGAAGTGGGCGTTAAACCTCTCCAGTTCCCAGCTGATGCGAACGAGACGGCCTCCCGTTCCCTACCGGCGGCGACCATGGAGCGGACGGTGCGGTCGTCCCGCTGGGACCCCGCAAACGCCGCGGCGGCCGCCCCCGGGGAAGGTGATTCTGTACAGCTCCCGCCAGAGGTGGCAGTGAGCGCCTGGGAGCCGAGGAAGACGGCGCGGAGGGCGCAGGCGGTGGCGGCGACCAGGCCCGGGTTGAGGCTGCGCTGAAAGCGGCGCGCTATATACCACTGGAGCAGAACGAGTACGGCAAGCAGTGTGAAGCCGAGGGCCAGGAGCAGGGCCGCTTATGTGCCGAGGCGCTCCCCTTCGCGCCGCAGTGCCGGGCCCGCTGGGCGGCCTTCACTGACGCGGAACGGCGATGCCGGCTGCGCGCAGTTTCGCCTCGATCAGCGTGTTCAACCGGGCGATGGACGGTGACTGGTCTTCCCGGTGGTGGTTGACCATTCCATACCGGGAGGCGGCGTCGGACTGGTTCCGGAACTCGGTCGGCATCGCCAGCAGCGCGCGGTTGGCCAGTAGCTTGTCGGCCAGCGTGGACGCCAGCTCCTCGATCCGCGGGTCGTCCGGATCCCAGGTCCTCGCCTCCCAACCGCGCTTGGTCAGCTCGACAGACTGGGGATCGCCAAGCGAGTGTTCGAGCCGGTTCAGGAAGCTGTCGAAGATCTCCGGGACCAGCGCCCGGGTCAGGACCAGAGCCTCCCGTTGCCCGGCCACGTAGTCGGGGCTGAAGCCGAGTTCGGCGAGTCGGTCCAAGACCGCGCAGGCCCGGTCGGGCAGCAGGGCCCGGTCGCCGTGGTCGAGACGGTGCAGCCTGTCGCGCCGCGCGATCAGGTCGTCGATCCGTTCGGTGAGCTGGTGATGGACGTCGTCCAGGGTGGCGGCGAACGTCTTCGGATCGGCGTCGAGCAGGTCACCGATCTCGGCCAGTGGCACGCCGGCCGCGGCCAGGGTCCGGACCTGGACCAGCCGGAACAGCTCGCCCGATCCGTAACGGCGGTAGCCGGAACCGTCGCGTTCCGGCTCGGCGACCAGGCCGAGCCGGTGATAGTGCCGCACGGTCTTGATCGTGACACCGACGAACGCCGCCGCCTGACCGATCGTGAGCCCGTCTGCCATCGGCTCGGCACACCTCCAGGTCGTGGGCGGCCGCGGTCTCGCGAACCGCGTTGGCGACGGCCGGGAAGTCCGGACGATCACAGGGGCGAGGATAGCGCGCACCAGTTCCAGCCCATCCCTCCTGCCGCCGAGGAGGTCCGGGACGCCCTCGGTCGGTACAGGTCACCCCTTGATCGCGACAGGGGGTTGACCTTGACCGTGGGTCAAGGCTGCAGGCTCTTCACATGGCCGGTCGAAGGGCCAGGCAGCCACCAGGGCCGCCGTGCGAACTCACACTGTGAACAGGGGATTCATCATGGGAACGAGCAACAGCGGTTTCTCCGAGGCCGGGCTGCGCCGACTGCGCGAGGCGCTGGCACGGCACGTCGAGTCCAAGAAGATTCCCGGCCTTGTCGCCCTGGTCAGCCGCGGCGGCCAGACGCACGTCGAAGCGATCGGGATGATGCGTCATGACGGTGGCTCGCCGATGCGCCGGGACACGATCTTCCGGATGGCGTCCACGTCCAAGCCGGTCACGATGGCGGCGGCGATGATCCTGCTCGACGAGTGCCGGCTGCGGCTGGACGACCCGGTGGATCAGTGGCTGCCCGAACTCGCCGACCGGCAGGTGTTGAAGCGGCCCGACGGGCCGCTGGACGACACCGTGCCGGCACAGCGCCCGATCACCGTACGGGACCTGCTGACCTCCACGTTCGGTCTCGGGGTGGACTTCGAGTCGATGGCTTCCCCGATCAGGGCCGCGACCTTCGAGCGTCTCGACTACAGCGTGGCCTCCGGGCCGGCGCCCGAGCCGGACGAGTGGATGCGCCGCCTCGGTGAGCTGCCGCTGCAGTACCAGCCCGGAGTGCGGTGGCAGTACGACCTCAGCAACGAGGTGGTCGGCGTGCTTGTCTCCAGGGTCACAGGACAGTCGTTGGAGGCGTTCCTGCGCGAGCGCGTCCTCGATCCGCTGGGGATGAAGGACACCGCCTTCCACGTGCCCGCCGACAAGATCGACCGACTGCCGCCCCTGTACGGGCCCGACCCGCAGACCGGCGAGTTCGTCGTGTGGGACGAGGCGGCAGGGGGAAGGTCCAGCGTGCCCCCCGCGTTCCAGGGCGCCGGCGGCGGGCTGGTCTCCACCGCCGACGACTACCACGCCTACTTCCAGATGCTGCTGAACCAGGGAATGCACGGGAGCGAACGGATCTTGTCCCGGGCCGCCGTCGAGCTGATGACCACCAACCGTCTCTCGTCCGAGCAACTAGCCGCCCGGGACGCCATGTTCGGCAACGTCGCCCACCTGTCGTCCGGCCAGGGGTCGCACGGCGGCTGGGGCTTCGGGATGGCGGTCCGCACACATCGCGGCGACTACGCGCCCATCGGCCAGTTCGGCTGGTTCGGCGGCACCGGCACCACCGCCTACGCAGACAGGACCAACCAGCTCACCGGAGTCCTGCTCACCCAGGTCGGACTGTCCACCCCGGACTCGCCGCGCGCCATGAACGACTTCTGGACCACGCTCTACCAGGCCATCGACTGACAACGAGCTCGACCGCTACCTCGCGGCTGGGTTCAGAGACAAGAGCCCGGGGCAGGCGCCGGGCGTCATTCCTCGTCGGTGGCGTCCTGCTCGCGTTGCCGGCAGGGCTGACGGACGGCCGTCCGGTCCGCGACCCCCGCGTTGTCGCGGACCGGAACGGCCCACCGGTCGTCCAGCCGTCGTGGGTGTGGTGGTGACGGTCCGGGCCGTCATTTCCGGACCGTGCGCGCTACCGGCAGTGGTGGCCACGCATCCCTCCCACCTCACACCTCGGACGGTTGTCCGATCCCCCGTGGTGAGGAGTCTGTGGTCGGTTCCGGCCACACCCCGACGGCGTTGACGTGACCCTGACGCTCCTTCGGTCCGATTTGACGTGGCCTTGACGGCGGCGGCCAACAGCCGTCAGAGAGGCGTCAATTCGGGTGCTCTGATGCGACTTCCGTCTCCTGGTGGGCCTAGCTTTCTTCTCGGTCGCTCACCGGGCCGCGGACGTCAGTGGCCTGATCGTCCCGGACCGCGGGGGCACGGCAGCCCCTCCCATCCGGCAGCCGTGCCCCCGCACCATGAGCGTCGCTGTCCGTCCGCAGCCGTCCTGTGGGTGCCGGGAACTCCCCGTGCGCCCACGGGGCGCGGACGAGGACGGCCCGTGCTCTCCCGGCCTGCGCCGATCGGGCTGCCGGGCTTCATCAGAAGGTCTTCCGCGATGCATTCCCGCGCGCCCCAGCAGGCGCCTTCCGCTCCACCCATGTCGGCTCCACCGTCCGCTCCGCCGCGCAACCCGGCCCCCGGGCCGAAGCGGCGGCGCTCCGCACGGAGCAGTGGCCTGCTCGATCCCGTACAGCTGGTGAAGTGTTTCCCCGAGGCCGTGCGCAAGCTGCATCCGCGGACTCTGGTGCGCAATCCCGTGCTGTTCGTCGTCGGGGTCGGTTCGGTGCTCACGACGCTGTCGGCACTCTTCGACCCGTCCGTGTTCACCTGGGTGATCAGCGTCTGGCTGTGGCTGACGGTGATCTTCGCGAACCTCGCCGAGGCGGTGGCGGAGGGCCGCGGCAAGGCCCAGGCCGAGTCGCTGCGCCGGGCGCGTACGGACACGGTGGCGCTGCGGCTGCGCCACTGGCGGTACGGGACGGACCTCGACCGGGCGGAGACGGAGGCCGTCGCCGCCACCGACCTGAGGCTCTTCGACTTCGTGCTCGTCGAGGCGGGCGAGCTGATCCCGGCAGACGGTGACGTCGTCGACGGGGTCGCGGCGGTCGACGAGTCAGCCGTCACCGGAGAGTCCGCGCCCGTCATCCGTGAGTCCGGCGGCGACCGGACGGGAGTGACGGGCGGGACGACGGTCCTGTCGGACCGGATCGTCGTACGGGTCACCTCCCGCCCGGGCCACTCCTTCATGGACCGGATGATCGCCCTCGTCGAGGGTGCGTCCCGGCAGAGGACGCCGAACGAGATCGCGCTGAACATCCTGCTCGCCGCGCTCACCGTCGTCTTCGTCCTGGTGGTCGTCGCGATCCAGCCGATGGCCTCGTACGCCGGCGCCGTCCCGTCCACCACCGTCCTCGTGGCCCTGCTCGTGACCCTGATCCCGACGACCATCGGCGCGCTGCTCTCGGCGATCGGCATCGCGGGTATGGACCGGCTCGTACAGCGCAACGTCCTCGCCATGTCGGGGCGCGCGGTCGAGGCGGCGGGGGACATCACCACCCTGCTCCTCGACAAGACGGGGACCATCACCCTGGGGAACCGGGAAGCCGCCGACTTCGTGCCCCTGCCGGGGGTCGAGGAGGCGCAGCTCGCGAACGCCGCGCAGCTGGCCTCACTCGCCGACGAGACCCCGGAGGGCCGGTCCGTGGTGGTCCTGGCCAAGGTGCGGTACGGGCTGCGGGCTCCCGCCGAGGGCGAGTTGGCGAATGCCCGGTTCGTGGAGTTCAGCGCGCAGACCCGGATGAGCGGCGTCGACCTGCGCTGGGACAACGGCGCCGCCTGCCACCTCCGCAAGGGCGCGACGGCGCAGGTCATCGCCTGGGTCGAGATGTACGGGGGCAAGGTGCCGGGCGAGGCGCGCGCCTGGAGCGACCAAATCTCGGGCGCCGGAGGCACCCCGCTCCTGGTGGCCGTCAACGACTGGGACGGGCCCCGGGTCCTCGGGATCGTCCACCTCAAGGACGTGGTGAAGGACGGCATCAAGGAGCGGTTCGCGGAGCTGCGCCGGATGGGCATCCGTACGGTGATGATCACCGGCGACAATCCGCTCACCGCGCGCGCCATCGCCCACGAGGCCGGCGTCGACGACTTCCTCGCCGAGGCCACCCCCGAGGACAAGCTTGCCCTCATCAAGAAGGAGCAGGAGGGAGGGAAGCTGGTCGCGATGACCGGCGACGGCACCAACGACGCACCCGCGCTGGCCCAGGCGGACGTCGGTGTCGCCATGAACACCGGAACGTCGGCCGCGAAAGAGGCCGGCAACATGGTCGACCTCGACTCCAACCCGACCAAGCTCATCGAGATCGTCGAGATCGGCAAGCAACTCCTCATCACACGAGGCGCGTTGACGACCTTCTCGATCACGAACGACGTGGCGAAGTACTTCGCCATCATCCCGGCCATGTTCACGGGGGCGTACCCAGGGCTCGAAGCATTGAACATCATGGGGCTGCACAGCCCCACTTCGGCGATCACCTCGGCCATCATCTTCAACGCCCTGATCATCGTGGCCCTGATCCCCCTCGCGCTGCGCGGCGTCCGCTACCGGCCCGCCTCCGCGCACGACCTGCTGCGCCGCAATCTCCTGGTGTACGGCCTCGGCGGACTCGTCCTGCCCTTCCTCGGCATCAAGGTCATCGACCTGCTCGTCTCCACCGTCCCCGGGCTCGGGTGAGCCTTCATCAGGAGGGCGTCAGGGAACCGTCGTTCGCCTTGTCCGAGACCTCCGGCGCGGGTTCGATGGGAACCATGAACAGCGCGTGGCTCCTGACCGACCGGCCGCCCCATCGGGCGCCCCGTCGTGAGCCCCGCTGTCCGGAGACGTCCGCCCGCCGCTGACGTACCTCCGCATCACCCCGGGGCGTCGTGACATCCCTTGTCCGGCGCCCCTTCTTCGTACCCGTACACACCTTTCACTCCCGAGGGACTGACCAGTCATGTCCGTATCCGACCTTTCCTCCCGCACCGTCCTGGTGACCGGAGCCACCTCCGGCATCGGCTACCAGACCGCACGGCTCCTCGCCGAACGCGGCGCCACAGTGCTCGTCCACGGCCGCACGGCCGAGGAGGCGCACGCCGCCACCGACCGGCTCGTCACCCTCGCCGACGTCGACGGGTCCCGACTGTGCGCGTTCGGCGCGGACTTCACCCGCCTGGAGGAGGTCGAGCGGCTCGCCGCCCGCGTTCTCGCCGAGCATCCGCACCTCGACGTCCTCGTCAACAACGCGGGCATGGCGGCGCCCGAGCGGCACACCGTCACCGCCGACGGCAACGAGATCGCGTTCCAGGTCAACTTCCTCGCACACTACCTGCTCACCCACCTTCTCGAACCGGCGCTGACCACCGACCCCGGCGGCCGGGTCGTCAACGTCTCGTCCTCGCTGCACCGCACCGGCTCCATCGCGTGGAACGACCCCAACCGCGTCCGCCGCTACTCGCGCCTCGCCGCCTACGCCCAGTCGCAGCTCGCCCTGACGGTCTTCGCGGCCGACCCGCGGGTCACCGCCGTCTCCGTCCACCCCGGCATCTGCACCACCAGCCTCCTCCCTCTGTACGCCCACGAGGGCGCCGCGCCGGCCGAGGGTGCCGCCCACGTCGTGCGGCTCTGCGACCCGACCGTCGAGATCGTCAACGGTGCCTATTACGACCGCGATCACCGGGTCGCTCCCGCGCCCGCCGCCTCCGAGGCCCGCACCGTCAAGCGCCTCACCAAGCTCGCCGACCTCCTCGTCGGTCAGAGCGCCTGACCGACCTGAAAGGACAACCCCTCATGTCGAAGCGCGCAAGAAAGCGGCGGGATCGTCGCAAGAAGAAGGCGAACCACGGCCGCAAGGCCGGACAGCGCTGACTCAAAGGGGGGCGGCCCCGCATCCGGGCCGCCCCCCTTTCCCATTCGGGCCGCCCCCCTTTCCCATTCCGTACTTCCCGTACCAGGAGGTCCTGTGATCCCGCACCCGTCCCACCAACCCCCTGCCTCCGCCCGGGCGTTCCTCACCGGTGCTCCCGGTACGGCGGCTCTCGCCGAGCACGTCCTCGCGACCGGCCACGGACAGTGGTGGACCGACCGGGCCGACCGTCCGCGCGTGGTGGCGGTCTCGTGCGGCGATCACGCCCTCCTGGCCGGCGATCCCACCGCCGTGACTCCGACGGAGTTGGCCCCGCTCGCCGGGCACTACATCGAGACGGCCGACCGCTTCCTGCCCGCCCTGGGCGCCGCCTTCGAGCAGCTCGTACCGTGGGAACGGATGCTCTACATCCACCGCGCCGAAGCCATGGCGCCCCGCGTCCCCCGAGGCGTGACCGTCCGCCGCCTGACCCCCGAGGACGCCCCGGCGCTCGCCGCGCTCGACCCATCCATGTCCTGGATCCACGGGAGTTGGGAAGGACCCACCGCCCTCGCCGCATCGGGCGCCGGCTGGGTCGCGGTGCGTAAGGGCCGGGTCCTCGCCGTGGCGTGCAGCCGGTACGTCGGCAGCCGCTACGAGGACGTCGCCTGCGCCACCGCGCCCGACGAGCGCCGTCAACACCTGGCCCTGGCCTGCGTCTCCGGGCTGACCGCCGACATCGCGGCGCGCGGCCACCTCGCCAGCTGGTCCTGCTCCCGCGACAACCGCCCCAGCCGCCTCCTCGCCTGGACCGCGGGCTTCCGGCTGGCCCACGAATACGTCCACCACATCGCCGGACCCGTCAGCCACGCGTCAAAATTGGCCGAGGCGGCATAGACACCCCGTCAAGGCACACCGACAGCAGGCGGCCGCGGATCTAGCGTCCGTTCCATGGAGCCCCGATTCGTCCCGCAGCCAAAACACTGTGACCTCACCGTCCACGACAGCAAGTGGGCCGACGAGGCCTACGCCGCCGTCGGCTGCGCCGGCCTCCTGCTGGCTCTGTCACTGATCGTGGACGCCTGCGACGGCGGTCTGGCCCTGCCTACCGCGCTGCTGTGGATCTCCCTCTCCGTCGCACTCTTCGTGGTCCTGCTGCCCGCCAGGGTCGTCGCGGCACCGGGCCGGCTGACCGTTCAGGGCCTGTGGACCCGGACGACCGTACGCACGGACCGGCTCGCCGTCGTCCGCTGGCCGGACGGGATCGAACAGCGCCTCGTGCTGACCGACACAGAGGGTGGCAGGGCCCAGATCGACGTGCGCGTCCTCCTCGCCAATCCGCCGCTCTGGCTGCTCCTGGAAGCCGACGCACGGACCTCGTACGAGGAGGGCACCCTCCAGGAAGGCGTGCGGGACCTCGACCGGCTCGCGCGCCGCGTCGAGCGGGACACGACTCACTCGGTCTTCACGGTCTCGGGCCTACATTGACCACCTCGTCGTCCAGCGCGGCGGCCTGAGCCGCCAGGTCGGCGGCGACCAGCCGGGCCTCCAGTGACGGCGGATCGGTGCCGGGTTCGGGGGTCAGCAGGAAGCGGCCCTGATGCCGCCCGTGGACGATGGCACGCAGTTCGATCTCACCCTCGGGCCAGCCCTGCTGCTCCAGGTCCCAGATCCAGCCGTCCACCTTCACCGTCCCGTCCGGGTCAAGACGCGGCGGGCGCCCGAGCAGCGATCCGTACTCGAAACGGCACGCCCTCAGCTCCAGCACCTCGACCAGCTCTTGCCGCACCTGCTGGACGACGTCGTCGGAGGACGTACTCGATCGGGCCAGGCGGGTCGTGCCGTGCAGCCGCTCCAGATGTGTGGCATCCGTGACCGCGACCCGCTTCATGGTCCGACCGCGCGCGGCCAGCTGGGACACGATCAGGCCGACGACCAGGAGCAGGACGGCGGTCTCGATGTCGGCCCGGTCCTCGATGTGGAAGCTCTGGTACGGCTCGGTGTGGAAGAAGTCGAACCAAGCGGCGGCCGACAGGGCGGCGAGCGCACCGGCGAACCGGTTGCCGAACGCCGACACGGCGACGACCACGACGACGAGCAGCAGCGCGAGATTGGTGTGCGTGACGGACGTCCGCAGCGGCAACAGCACGGGGGCCGCGGCAGACGGTGCCAGGGCTCCGGCCGCCACTGCGGCTGTGCCCCGAAGCGGAATCTTCATGATCCACCTCGCAGGATCCGGCCCCCGCTCTCCCTCTGACATGCCAAGCCTCCGCCCGGTGCGGCGTGGGTGGCACCGGGCGGAGGCGTCTTTGATGGATCTCTGACGGTCGGGAGCGGGAAGCGGTCAGCAGCGGAAACGGAGCCGGCACACGACGGCGTTCGTGTCGCGGCGGACGGCATGGGCTACGACCGCCCCCCGTTGGTTCTGCAGCGCACGCTGCCACAGGTGCTCGGGTTCGGCCTCGGGGACGAGGACGGTGACCCGGGTGCCCGGTTCGGTCGCCTCCAGGTCGCGTACGTAGGCGGTGATGGGCCGGCCGAGAGAGCGGCGCTCCGAGGGGAGCCGTACCAGGGGGACGCCTGGGTTCCACAGGGCCCAGTCGCGTTCCAGTGCCTCGGTGGCAGCCAGGTCCTCGGGGTCCGGGTGGCAGACCGTGAGGGCACGGACCTCGTCGCCGAGGGAGACAGCGGCGGTGAGGGCCTCGCTGGTGAGTCGGGTCAGGGAGGACACGGGCACGAGGACCAGGGAGCGTTCCCGATGCGGAGGCTCGGGGACCCGGCCGACACCGAGGCGCTCGCCGATCCGCCCGTACGCCCGGTGCACGGCCTCGAAGACGAGGACGAGGACCGGCAGGGCGATCACGATCAGCCAGGCGCCGTCGTGGAACTTGGTGGCGGTGACGACGATCGCGGAGACCCCGGTGAGGACGGCACCGAGGCCATTGAGCAGGGCCTTCGCCGCCCAGCGGGGGCCTCGTCCGCGGCGCCAGTGCAGGACCATCCCGGTCTGGGCGATCGTGAAGCCGACGAAGACGCCGATCGCGAAGAGCGGCACGAGGGTGTTGGTGTCACCGCCGGAGAAGACCAGGAGGCCGGCCGAGACGACGGCCAGCCAGACGACGCCGTGGCGGTGGACCTGTCGGTCGGCCTTCAGGCCGAAGACGTGCGGAAGGTAGTTGTCTCGCGCGAGCAGTTTCAGCAGGACGGGCAGACCGCCGAAGGACGTGTTCGCGGAGAGCGCGAGGAGCACCATGGTGGCGAACTGGATGACGTAGAAGGCCCAGTTGTGGCCGAGCGAGGCGTCGGCGAGCTGGGCGAGGACGGTGACGCCCTCGACCGGCTGAAGACCGAAACGGGAGATCAGTACGGACAGACCGATCAGCATCACCCCGAGCAGCGCGCCGAGCGCGACCTCCGCGCGCATCGCCCGCTTGGCAGCGGGGGCGCGGAAGGACGGCACGGCGTTGGCGATGGCCTCGACGCCGGTGAGCGCGGAGCAGCCGGAGGCGAACGCCTTCAGCAGGAGCAGCGCGCCGACCGTGGTGGCGTTGTCGGCGAGGACGGAGGCGTGACCGGCGGACGCTGCCGTGGAGACGGGGGCGTCGCGGAAGAGGCCGACGACGATCAGCACCAGGATCGCGCCGATGAAGACGGCGGTCGGGGCGATGAACACGCGGGCCGATTCGACGATGCCCCGCAGGTTCACCCCCGTGATCAGCACGAGAACCGCCAGGCATATCCACAGCCGGTCGCCGTACAGCTCGGGGAAGGCGGAGGTCAGGGCGGCGACGCCGGCCGTCACGGCCACGGCCACGTTCAGGACGTAGTCCAGGACGAGCGAACCGGCGGCGACCAGACTGGTGCGTCGGCCCAGGTGCGCCTTCGCCACCGCGTACGATCCGCCGCCGTCCGGGAAGGCGGCGATGACCTGCCGGTACGAGGCCACGAGGACGGCCAGCAGGCCCGCGATGGCCAGAGTGACCGGGAGGGTGAAGCCGAGCCCGTATCCGCCGGCCGCCGCGAGGACCAGGACGATCGCTTCGGGGCCGTACGCCACGGAGGCCATCGCGTCGAGCGAGAGGGCGGCGAGCCCGGTGACGGCGGTCAGCTTGTGGCGTGCGCCGGAATCCGGGGGCTCCTCGACGACGGGCGTGGCACCGTTCTCGGCGGTCAGAGCGGACATGCGGGTGGTCTCCTTCGTACTCAGGTCCGCTCAGGGTGTGCCCCGGTCAGCAGGCTCCCCGCGCTTCCTGTCGGGTTCTTGCCGCCCGACGGTGCTCTCTTCACACCTTCTTGACGCGAGCGCTCAGGAACCATGGGCGCCCACGGGGCTACGGTCATGACATGAACCGGAACAGCGCGCGGTCGTCCGCCGACAGCCGCATGCGACGCATGTCGCTGTCGCTCGCCTCGGCTGCTCTGCCCGTCAGCGTCCTCGGAGTCGTCTACGGCACCATGTGGCTGCTCGGCGTAGGAGCCTGGTTCCTCATCGCGGCCATCCTGATCGAGCTCGTCTACCGACCGTGATCCAGACGTCGGGGCCCTGCCGTCAAGGACGAGAATCGGTCCCCCAGAGGCACGCGTCAGCGCCTTCCGGTCTCACAGAGCGCCGGCGCCCTCGGTGGGTGGGAACCAAGGATGAGCCCGACCGGTGCATCTTGACGCATTCCTGACGCGCCCGCCCCGATCGGTCGTTGGCGCGTTGTTTACGCTGGCCCGGCCCGTCCGCACGACGGGCGGAACCCCTCATCCAGCACAGCTCAGGAGCACCCCCATGGCCACCACACCGGACGCGCGCACCGGACGACTGCGCGCGTGGATGCTGGAGGGCCTCTCCGACATGGGGAAGGGCAAACCCTCCCGGCCAAGGGAGGCGGCGCCGGACGCCGGACACAAGGGCCAGCGCTGGTGGCGGGTCATGTGCCTGACGGGCGTCGACTACTTCTCGACCCTCGGCTACCAGCCCGGCATCGCCGCCCTGGCCGCCGGTCTCCTCTCGCCCATCGCGACGATCGTGCTCGTGATCGTCACCCTGGCCGGCGCCCTGCCCGTGTACCGGCGGGTGGCAGAGGAGAGCCCGCGCGGCGAGGGCTCGATCGCGATGCTGTCGCGGCTGCTCTCCTTCTGGAAGGGCAAGCTGTTCGTCCTCACCCTCCTCGGCTTCGCCGCGACCGACTTCCTCATCACCATCACCCTGTCCGCGGCCGACGCCTCCACCCACTTGGTGGAGAACCCCCACCTGGCCGAAGCCCTGCACGACAAGCAGGTCGTGATCACCATGGTGCTCATCGCACTGCTCGGCGCGGTGTTCCTCAAGGGCTTCCTCGAAGCCATCGGCGTCGCCGTCGTCCTCGTCGGGATCTACCTCGCGCTCAACGCGGTCGTCGTGGTCAACGGCCTCTGGCACGTCCTCACCGAGGGCCACGTCGTCACCGACTGGACCGCCGCCCTGACAGCGGAACACGGCAACGTCTTCGCCATGATCGGCGTCGCCCTGCTCGTCTTCCCCAAGCTCGCGCTCGGTCTGTCCGGCTTCGAGACCGGCGTCGCCGTCATGCCGCACGTCCAGGGCGACCCCGGGGACACGGAGGAGAAGCCCACCGGCCGCATCCGGGACACGAAGAAGCTTCTGACGACGGCCGCGCTGATCATGAGCGTCTTCCTGATCACCACGAGCTTCATCACGACCGTCCTCATCCCCCACGAGGAGTTCGAGTCCGGCGGCGACGCCAACGGCCGCGCCCTCGCCTACCTCGCCCACGAGTACCTCGGCAACACCTTCGGCACGGTCTACGACGTCTCGACCATCGCCATCCTCTGGTTCGCCGGCGCCTCCGCCATGGCCGGCCTGCTCAACCTCATGCCCCGCTACCTGCCCAAGTACGGCATGGCCCCGCACTGGGCCCGTGCGGTACGCCCCATGGTCATCGTCTTCACCCTCGTGGCGTTCCTGGTCACCTGGATCTTCGACGCCGACGTCGACGCCCAGGGCGGCGCGTACGCCACCGGTGTCCTCGTCCTGATCTGCTCGGCCGCCATCGCCGTGACGATCGCGGCCCGCAAGGCCGGCCAGCGCGGCTGGACGATCGGCTTCGGCGTCATCTCCGCCGTCTTCCTCTACACCACCGTCGTCAACGTCATCGAGCGCCCGGACGGCGTGAAGATCGGAGCCTGCTTCATCGCCGGCATCATCCTCATCTCCCTCCTCTCGCGCCTCGGCCGCGCCTTCGAACTGCGCGTCACCCACGTCGACCTCGACGAGATGGCCGAGCGCTTCATCCAGGACATCTCCCGCCGCACGCCGCGCTTCATCGCCAACGAACCCGACAACCGGGACGTGGCCGAGTACCGCGACAAGATCGAGCAGATCCGCGCCGACAACGATCTGCCGACCACCGAGGACTTCGTCTTCGTCGAGGTCACCGTCACCGACCCCTCCGAGTTCGAAGCCGGCCTGACCGTCCGCGGTGAAGTGCTCCACGACCGCTACCGCGTCCTGACGGTCGAGTCCTCCTCGGTCCCCAACGCCCTCGCGGCCCTCCTCCTCCACGCTCGCGACACCACCGGCACGCGCCCCCACGTCTACTTCGAGTGGACCGAGGGCAATCCCTTCGCGAACTTCCTCCGCTTCTTCCTGCTCGGCCAGGGCGAGGTCGCCCCCGTCACCCGCGAGGTTCTGCGCGAGGCGGAGCCGGACCGCGACCGCCGCCCCCGCGTCCACGTCGGCTGACACCGGAACCAGCCCCAGAGCCAGATCCGGCAGAACGCCAGGTCCAGTGCAGCTGCACCCGCGATCCGCGACCGCGCCCCGCCGATTCCGGTGGGGCGTACCGCGGAACGAGAAACGGGAACGGTGCATTTGACCTCGCACGACGTGCAGCACACGCTGACCGCCCCACTCCTCTCACCGACAGCAGGCCGCGGCCGGGACCGCTGACCGGACGGCGCCGGTCCACCCTGCGCCGAACAACCGCTTGTTCGCTGAGCTGGCCCAGCCTGCCCCCTCGCTCCCATCCACGTCACTCGCCTCCTTGGGAGCCTTCTTGGCCGTTGCTGGTAGTTCCGGCTAGCAGGAGTTGTGCAATGGGGTCCCGCAGGGCGATCGAGCGATGTCAGTTGTGGCGGGCGAGCTTGACCGCGGAAACGAGAAGGATCACGGCCAGCGCGGGGATGAGGGCCAGGTCCGGGAACACGCCGATGAGCAGTCCGCCCAGCACCGCGCCGACGATCGAGCCTGCCGCCATGATCGTGGTGAATCGAATGTTGGTGCCGAGGACAGCGAAGCTGCCGTCGCGGCTGTAGCGGGCGAAGGCCACGAGCATGGTCGGTAGGGAGACCAACAGGGAGAGGCTTCCTGCGGTCTTGATGTCTTCCCCGAAGAGCAGCACGATCGTCGGGATCAGCAGCTCCCCTCCGGCCACGCCCATGACGGCCGCAACGACTCCGATGCCGAACCCGGCTGCGACTCCGCAGGGCACCTGAGCCCACAACGGCAGCGCGAGCGAGTCGAGGGTGGTGGTGTGGGTGACGACCAGGGCGGCTGTCATGAGCACCATCAGGGCGGCCAGCACCTTGTAGAGGGTGGCGGCGCGCATGCGTACCGCCCAGGCCGCCCCGGCCCAGGCTCCGAGCAGGCTGCCGGCGAGCAAGTTGACCGCTACCGGCCAGCGAGCGGCCACTTCGGCGGCCGGAACGGCTGCCAGACGGGCGGGCAAGGCGACCAGGACCACGACCAGGCTCATTGCCTTGTTCAGGATGACGGCGGAGAGCGCGGCGAATCCGAAGAGGCTGATCAACAGTGGCAGCCGGAACTCCGCGCCGCCCAGTCCGATCATTCCCCCCAGAACGCCGATGGACGCTCCCGCACCGAACACCACGGGTGCGGAGTGTGTCGAGCGCAAGAGGGCGAGGTTCTGGTCAGTAGCCATGACGGGCATCCTCGCTGGTGGCCGTCCCTGCCAACCGCAGCGCGCCCCCACCTTCAGGCAAAGGCACCGGCCGTCCGCTCGGGGCTTGTTCAGACCTCCGAGCACTGGATTCGACGCCCGGGCATTCTCCGCGACGGCACAGGCACGCCCGGTGCTGTCGAAGCTTGTGAACGTTTCACGAGGACCGGAGTCGACGAACACTTTCCGAACCTCGACCGAAGTGGCGCTCGGTCTCGTGGAAACAGTGACCTGAGCCGCCGTGGGCGGCGCCAGTCAGCAGCAGCTGCAGCCCTTGGCACAGCCACAGGATTCCGTGGTGCTCACGGTGAGAGTGGGGATGGGTGCGCAGCAGCCCTTGCCCTGCCAGGCGTCGCGGCCTTCCTTGACGGCGATGACGGCGATGACGAGGGCGGCGATCGGGTCTGCCCAGGACCAACCGAGCAGCAGGTTGGCCAGCAGGCCGACCAGGAGTACGGCGGAGAGGTAGGTACACAACAGGGTCTGCTTGGAGTCGGCGACGGCCGAAGCGGAGCCGAGTTCGCGGCCGGCCTTGCGCTGGGCTGCGGAGAGGAACGGCATGATCGCCAGGGAGAGGGTGGCGAGGACGATGCCGGGGATCGAGTGCTCGGCTTCGCCCGCGCCGGTCAGCGCCCGGACGGAGTCGACTGTCACGTAGGCCGCGAGCGCGAAGAACGAGACGGCGATGATCCGCAGGGTGCGCTGTTCGCGGGCTTCGCGGACGGCGTGGTCTCTGGCGGAGAACTGCCAGGCGACGGCTGCGGCGGAGGAGACCTCGATGATCGAGTCGAGGCCGAAGCCGATGAGGGCGGTGGAAGAGGCCAGGGTGCCGGCGGTGATCGCGACGACGGCTTCGATGACGTTGTATGTGATGCTCGCGGCGACGAGCAGGCGTATGCGCCGGGTGAGGGTGTCGCGGCGGGCTGGGCTGAGGCCGAGGGATATCGCGGTCATTCAGCAGCAGCCCTTCTCTGCGGCGTCCGGGCAGGTCTTGTCGGCCTCGACGGCGACCACGGCTGCCCGCAGGTCGTCGAGCGCGTGGCCGAGGCGTTCGTCGGCGAGTTCGTAGCGGGTGCGCCGACCGTCGGGCACGGTGACGACCAGGCCGCAGTCGCGCAGGCAGGCCAGGTGGTTCGACAGCCGGGTCCGGGAGATCTCCAGGGCGTCGGCGAGGTCGGCCGGATAGGCCGGGGCCTCGCGCAGGGTAAGCAGGATGCGGCAGCGGATGGGGTCGGCGAGGGCACGGCCGAACCGCGCCAGCACCTCGATGTCAGCGGCAAGAGTGAGCACGCCACGACAGTACATCGAATCCTGAATTCAGATAACCGTGGATGGTCGATGGGCGATCTCTGCGGCGTAGGTATGGCCATGACCGACGAGGCGCCGCCAGGCGTCGGCGTTGGTCTGATGAATGCCGCACGGCGGCTGACGACGACCGCGGACAGCTCGGAGGCCAGTTCGACCAGGGCGACATGCGGGCCATTAGCGGCCGGACACCGAGCAGCCGGAGGCGGCTGACCAACCACCCACCACCGAGATGCCGACCCGGAAAGCGGCCAGGGAACAACCAGCACTCTGCGGCGGCGCCCCGGACCCTCGCTGACATCGCTCGTCACCGAGGGCTTCTCTGTCAAGTTCAGCGCGTTGCAGTAGAGGAAGCCCCAAGCCCGCAGGAGGCAAGACTGTCACGCTGCCCCCCTCCACTACTCAGTGGTACCGCATAGCGGTACTCAGTGCTACCGTGTAGTGGTACTCGGTACTACGGAGTACCACTAGGGCCGAGGAGGACTCGCGATGGACGACCTGACGGAGATGCTGAAGGGCACGCTCGAAGGGTGCGTGCTCGAACTCATCTGCGGCGAGGAAACCTACGGGTACGCCATCACTCGTCAGTTGAACGAGCTCGGCTTCACCGACGTCGTCGAGGGGACGGTGTACACCATCCTGCTGCGACTGGAGAGGAACAAACTCGTCCAGGTGACGAAACGACCGTCCGGGGTCGGTCCGCCGCGCAAGTTCTACGCGCTCAACGACGCCGGACGCGAGGAACTCGCGAAGTTCTGGGCGAAGTGGCAGTACGTCTCATCACGCATCGACAGGCTCAAGGAGGGCGGGAGATGAACTTCTGGGAGACCATCACAGGCAGCGATCTCACCAGGGATTGGAAGGCGTTCGAAGCCCGGGCCCAGGCCCTGCCGGACGACTACCGGGCGGCGTGGGAACAGACCAAGGGTCACCTCTTTCCCCATGGTGACTTCACCGGCCGCAACCTGATGCCGATTCTCGACTCCGCCCTGGGGCTGCTCGAGGAGACGGCGGCGGACGGGCAGAGCGTCCACGAGGTCCTCGGCGACGACGTCCGGGGCTTCTGCGCGGCGCTGGCCGGTGGAGAAGGGGCTCGGACCTATCGCGACCGGTGGCGCGAGCAGTTGAACAGGAACGTCGCAAGGAAATTGAGCCGGCTGGGAGGCTGACGTGGGCATCCAGGACATCATCGAGGGCAAGAAGCAGTGGCGGGCGCACAAGGCGCGGGTCAAGGCGCTCCCGCCGGACTATCAGATCGTCTACAAGGAGATGCAGAAGTACTTCTTCAAGGTCGGACCGGTCGACCTGCCTGACGGGCCCCTGCTCCCCGGGATCGTCGACTTCTTCGAGGAGGGCGTCGCCGCGGGCAAGGGGGTCCTGGAGCTCATCGGCAACGACGTCGCCGCGTTCTGCGACGAGCTGGTCAAGGACTCGCCCACCTACGCGGACGTCTACCAGGAGTCCATCAGCGGGGAACACGGAACCGCGGAGAAGTAACACTCGTCACCTCATGCCAGCGGGCGTAGTGGCCCGCACGCGCGGTTCGTTCGCCTCGGCGCAGCGCGTACAGGCGCGAGCCGAACTGCTACCGGAAGCCGCCGCAGATCCTGTCCACCGAGGTGGTCGAGCAGGCTGGCGATACCTGGCTCAGCCCTGCCCATGCACCCGGTGGGCAGGTCTCCGGGGCGGACCGGTCGACACCAATCCCCAGGACGACACGGCTGACGTGCAGTACGGACAGTCACTCGATCCGGGTTCCGAAACAGCTTCCACTCCCCCTGCGTCTTCAGCCTCCGAAAGGAAGCCGCCATGCCTTCATCTGTCATGCCCACATCCAGGCGAGGTGACGGTCATCCGTCGCCGACCGCCGTCTCCGCCGTCGGGCTCCGCAAGTCATACGGCGAAAAGACTGTGCTCGACGGCATCGATCTGCACATCCCGGCCGGGTCCGTGTTCGCGCTGCTCGGCCCGAACGGCGCCGGCAAGACCACCGCCGTGAAGATCCTCTCCACCCTGATCACCGCCGACGCCGGCGATCTGCGCGTCGGAGGCCACGACCTGGCGGCCGACCCGCAGGCGGTCCGCGCCGCGATCGGTGTCACCGGCCAGTTCTCCGCCGTCGACGGTCTGATCACCGGTGAGGAGAACATGCTCCTCATGGCGGATCTACACCACCTCTCCAAGAGCGAGGGGCGGCGGGTCGCCGCCGAACTCCTGGAGCGTTTCGACCTGGTAGAGGCCGCGAAGAAGCCCGCCTCCGCCTACTCCGGGGGCATGAAGCGCCGCCTCGACCTCGCGATGACGCTGGTCGGCAGCCCGCGGATCATCTTCCTCGACGAGCCGACGACAGGGCTCGACCCGCGCTCCCGCCACAACATGTGGCAGATCATCCGCGGCCTCGTCTCCGACGGCGTCACCGTCTTCCTCACCACCCAGTACCTGGATGAGGCCGACGAACTCGCCGACCGCATCGCTGTGTTGAACGACGGAAAGATCGCCGCCGAGGGCACCGCCGAGGAGCTCAAGCGGCTCATCCCAGGCGGGCACGTCCGGCTCCGCTTCACCGACCCGGTCGCGTACCAGTCCGCCGCTGACGCCCTGCGCGAGGTCACGCGGGACGACGAAGCACTGTCGCTGCAGATCCCCAGCGACGGCAGCCAGCGCGAACTCCGCTCCATCCTCGACTGGCTGGACTCGGTCGGCGTTGAGGCGGACGAACTGACCGTGCACACCCCCGACCTCGACGACGTGTTCTTCGCCCTCACCAGCGGAACCAACGTCCCCAGCCAGCCCAGGAAGGACGCCCGATGAGCATGCGCTCCCTCTCCCTCGCCGTCCGCGACTCGAACACGATGCTGGGCCGCAATCTGCTGCACGCGTGGCGCTACCCGTCGGGGACCCTGAACCTGCTGCTCACGCCGATCATGATGCTGCTGCTCTTCGTCTACATCTTCGGCGACGTGATGAGCGCCGGCATCGCCGGCGGCGGCGCCGACCGCTCCGACTACATCGCCTACATCGTTCCGGGCATCCTGCTGATGACCGTCGGCAGCACCGTGATCGGGGCCGCGGTGTACGTCTCCATGGACATGACCGAGGGCCTCATCGCCCGCTTCCGCACGATGGCGGTCTACCGCGGCTCCGTGATCGTCGGACACGTCGTCGGCAGCGTGCTGCAGTCGATCGCCAGCGTGGTCCTCGTCGGCGCCGTCGGCGTGGCCATTGGCTTCCGGTCCACGGACGCCACGGCCCTGGAATGGCTGGCGGCGTTCGGTCTGATCGCGCTGTTCGCCCTGGCCCTCACCTGGATCGCGGTCGGCATGGGCATGGCCAGCCCGAACCCGGAGGCGGCCAGCAACATGGCCATGCCGCTGATCCTCCTCCCGCTCATCTCCAGCGCCTTCATCCCGGCGGACACGATGCCGGGCTGGTTCCAGCCGATCGCCGAGTACCAGCCCTTCACCCCCGCCATCGAGACGCTCCGCGGCCTGCTGCTCGGCACCGAGATCGGCCACAACGGATGGCTCGCCCTCGCCTGGTGCGTCGGCCTGATCGCGCTCGGCTACCGCTGGTCGACGGCGCAGTTCAACCGCGACCCGGAATGAGGGCGCGGGCTGCCTCTCGCAGCCCGTCCCGCCCGAGGGCGGCGGACTCAGATCCCTCGTCGGGTACGCCGCCCCGTTCGCGTGCAGATCGGGTCCCCTACGCGCAGCCGATCGCGGGCCTGATCGGCATGGACCTTGGAGGGGCGGCTCGGGCCCGATCCCGCGACAACGCGCTGAGGCGAGCATGGCTCCGGCGAGGACATGGCAGGGACTTGCCCGGGCGCCCCATGCCTCAGGGCCTCGCCGGTGGGACGCCCGTGAAGAGCCTGCTCTGAGACGCACTGCGGGAAGCATGCTTTCCAGACTGGTACGGGCCTACCAGCTGGACCGGATCGCCCTGGTGAGCGGTGTCGTCCTCGTCGCCGACTGCGGACGGCGGGACGCGGGCGGGGGCCCGGACACCTCCTGAACCACGGTACTCAGCTGGGGATTCGCGCTCATCGGTTGGCTGGTCCCCGGCTTCCGCTACCACTACCCGATCACGGTCGGCGGGGTCTCCCTCGGCGCGGCCACCGCGTACTACTGGTCGTCGGCTATGGCGAGTTCATGTCGCCGGACAGTGTGCGGCGGCGGTGCCACGTCGGCCCGTGACGACGACGCGTACAGTCGCCGCGGCAGTGAGCAGGAGGACAGCCGCGAGAGCGGCGAGGGTCGCGCCGTCCGGGTGGATCAGCGACTGGCCACGTCCAGCCTGCCAGGTCACGACCGCGACCAGGCCGCTGTAGCCCAGTGCCGCGCTGCCCACCAGGCGGGCGCGGACCCGCTCGTCGCGCAGCCAGGCGTGCCGGGCCGAGAGGGCGATCAGGGCGACGGCCAGCACGAGGAGGACCTGGATGCCGTGCAGGGCGAAGAAGTGCGGGACCCGGAAGTCGCCCCCGGTCGTGCTCCAGTTGGTCAGGGGCATGCCGTGGCCGTCGGGGTCGCCGATGCCGTGGCCCTGGTACATCGGGATCTCGGCGCCGTTGGCATCGGTAACGGTACGCGGGTGGATCTCGGCGGCCATCCAGAAGACCGGGATGAGCATGCCGGCGGTCGCGAGGCCGAGCCCGGCGCGGATCGCCCGGTTCAGGTCCCGCCCGCCCGTGCGCTGGATCAACACGACCACAGCGACGACCAGTTGCGCGATGACGATGATCATCACACCAAGGGTGAGGATCGGCACCAGGGCCAGGGTGACCGGGTCACTCTGGTCGGCATTGAAGTGGCTGAACGTGCCACGCGCCGCCTGAAGGGTGATGGCCCCGACCTCCGCCGTCACCGCGACAGCGAAGACCGTACCGACCCACCAGGCCAGACGTCTGCCCTTGTCCAGCTTGGTCAGCAGCCAGGCCAGCGTGCCGGTGTAGAGGGCGAAGGCGAAGCTGAACTTCAACGGCTTAACCCATACCGACTCACCTAGCAGGGTCCGGCCGTCCACGGCCGTGCCGGCACCGCAGACGACCACGAGGGCCGCCAGCAGGGCCGCGCAGATCACCAGCGGGCGGTGCCAGGTGCGCCAGGCGCCGAGCCTGACGGAGTGTGCGGAATCGAGCAACGACATCACGGGGTCCCCCTGCGGCGGTAAGCGTTCACGTCTCCACGAAAGCTAACTTGCATTCACTAAATCGTCAACGATGAACGAGAGCCGAAGAAGCTTATTTGCAGGGAGGTTTCGCGCACACTTGCAATGAGAATGACACTGAATGCAAGGTTCACCCCTCCGGGACTTGCAATGAGATGAAGTTGAACGTCAGACTGGCTCCCTCGATGACAGGAGGTCCCACCCATGCCCGGAGGCAGGCTGACCCACCAGGACCGTCGGCACATCGCCGAGGGACTGGCCGCGGGGCTCACCCCTACCGAGATCGCGGTCCGGCTGGAACGACCGCTGTCCACCATCACCCGGGAGGTCACGCGCAACGGCGGCCCCGACGGCTACCGGGCCGACCAAGCGCAACGCGCCACTGAGGAGCGCGCCCGCCGGCGCAGGCCCACGTCCGTCCCCACCTCCAAGGACCTGACACCGGAGACACCCGGCGGTGAAGCAGTCCACGCGCTCGAGGAGCAGTTCACCGCGATCATGATCGGTACGGGGCTGCCGCGCATGACCGCCCGCGTACTCACCTGTCTCTACCTCACCGACAGCGGAAGCCTGTCCGCCGCCGAGCTCGTCCAACGGCTGCGTGTCAGCCCCGCGTCCGTCTCCAAGGCCATCGGCGAGCTCGAACAACACGAGCTGATCCGCCGTGATCGCGACCCGCGGCAGCGGCGCGACCACTACGTCATCGACGCGGAAGCCTGGTTCCGCGGCTGGATGGCCAGCGCCCGCCAGAACACCGCCCTGGCCGACTTCGCCCGTACGGGAGCCGAAACCCTCGGCGCCACCACCCCCGCGGGCGCCCGGCTGCGGGACATCGGCGACTTCTTCGAGCACGTCGGGCACGCCATGCTACAAACCGCCGAGCAGTGGCGGCAGAACTACACCGCCAGACGGTCCCACGCGGCTCCGGAAACATAGGGGCGGTCAGCGTTGGCCCAGGTGGACACGGCCCCCGCGCCGCCCGGGAAATGGCCGGTCGTCAGCGGTTCCGTGGGAACCGCCCTCGGGCGTGGAGCCTCGTTCGAGGACAGCTGGCTCTCCTCCTGCGCGTCATCGGCGACCTAAACAAGGTCCGAGTCCGAGCCGGTGAACTGGCGAAGTCGGCGGAAGAGTCCTTCCTACCGTGCCGCCTGGGCAAGTCCGAGCCCTCACGCGGATCGCTGCGGAGGTGCGACACCTGTCCCGGTGGCCCGATTCCGGTGACAACTGCCGGATCACGGTTCCGTGATGCCGCAAACACCCCTGCGGAGGCTGATGCCCGCCGTGCCGGTCGGCTGTGTCACCAGCGCCAGGCCTGAGCGTTCCAGGGCCCTGACGACGATCGCGCTCGATTCCAATGCCGACCATGCGACAGCGCTGGTGGCGCCGGCCCTCTGCGCCGGTCACTGGAGCATCTGCCTGCCGGCACTGGTCCGTCTCGCCCCCGAGGTCGTCACCGCGATTGGTGCGGAATCCCTTCGCGTGCACGATCAGGAGGAGCGGCCGCTGCGGCCAACGGTTTGAGCAGAGGAGACCGCAGCATCGCTGAGACAGTGGATCCTGATGATCGTAGAGGGACCGTCCGTGACGCGTTGATTCTGGCGTGAGCGGCTCGGATGGAACAGAGCGTGCGGTGGGATTCCACGAAGCTCCGTCCGCCCCTTGAATCCCCCAGGTCTCGGTGGTCTGTTCCTCTCCTGGACCCGGCCACCTTCCGCCAACACCAGCCCCAGGGTGGCCACATTACGTAGTCGGCTTCGCAGGGCAGAACGGCCCTACTGTCAGCGGCTCGGCCCTCATAATGCGGCACTCCTTGGGGAGAACTCGGGGAGAATCAACGTCGCTGGGGAGCGGCTAGGGAGAATCGACCGCGCAAAATGACGTCACAGTGAAAGCTCCGGGAATGAGTAAACTCGCAGGTCAGCAAGCCTCACACGGCCATCTGTGCAGGTCAGCGGGTTGAGGGCGAGGACTTCTTGAAGATCTTCTCGTGGGTGGCGATTCCCTTTGCTCCCACACTGGTGGGAATATTTAAGGCATGAGCTTCGACTCCATTCCGGAGCTGCGCTGGGGCCTCGGGTACCCTTCGCCATCGCAATGATGGGGGTGGTATGAGGCAGTTTGTACGTGATTTTCAAGCGGAGAGGCTGGCCGTAGCGGGCACCTGTCTCAAACACGCGCCGCGCACTGTTTACGCATACATCGCCGCGCAAACCACCCATACGGGGCGCTGGGGAGAAGTGATGCGGGTGATCTCCTCGCCCTCCCCCTATAACTGATCGTTTCAGAATGAGCCTCGGAGTCGTCGCAAGCAGATGATGCTGCAGGCGAGTTGAAGCAGGCCGAGGTGGAGATCTGCGCGTATCTCGTAGCGGGTGCGGAGACGTTTGAACTGGTGGAGCCAGG
>NZ_JBITGA010000023.1:0-23302 GCF_044456565.1 Streptomyces sp. NPDC050842
AGCAACGGCTCGATCACCGCCCACGCCGCATCAGAAATCTCCCCATCCCTCACGACCAGACCAACGATCCGATGATCGGAAAGACACTCCCTAGGGGAGCAGGTGGCCTCGTCTGCTCAGGAGGAACTTCTTGAAGGCCGCCACCGGGGGTGTGTCCGGGTGGCCGTCGAGCCAGGCGACGCCGATCTCGCGGGCCGCGCGCGGCGCGGTGACGGTGAGTTCGACGACGCCGGGGCGCGGGACCGCGGGCGGCGGCAGCAGGGCGACGCCCAGGCCCGCGGCGACCAGGCCGCGGAGGGTCTCGGCCTCCTCGCCCTCGAAGGCGACGCGCGGCTTGAAGCCGGCTTCGGCGCACAGGTCGTCGGTGATGCGGCGGAGCCCGTAGCCCGGTTCCAGGGTCACGAACGTCTCGTCGGCTGCCTCGGCGAGGCGGACGCGTCGGCGGCCCGCGAGGCGGTGGTCGTCCGGGACGACGAGCCGCAGCCGC
Organism: Streptomyces sp. NPDC050842; assembly: GCF_044456565.1. Lineage (NCBI taxonomy): Bacteria > Bacillati > Actinomycetota > Actinomycetes > Kitasatosporales > Streptomycetaceae > Streptomyces > Streptomyces sp. NPDC050842. The sequence continues at coordinate 488 of NZ_JBITGA010000023.1, forward strand.
TGCTCGTCGAGGCGCCGGGCCACCAGGTCGGGGGCGTCCGGCACCGGTGAGGTGAGGCAGAGGTCGAGGTCGCCGGCCCTGAGCCGCTCGATCATCGCCTCGCCGTAGTTCTGGACGAGGGTGAAGCGGACGCGCGGGTGGTCGACGCGGAAGGCGCGGATGAGGGCGGGGACGGTCTCGGAGCCCATGGTGTGGAGGAAGCCGAACGCGACGCGGCCCGCGGTGGGGTCGGCGTCGGCCCGTACGGTGTCGGCGGCCCGCTCGACCTCGGCGAGCGCCTTCTCGGCGGCGGTGAGGAAGCGGCGGCCGGCCGGGGTGAGGGAGACGGTGCGGCCGCGGCGGGCGAAGAGGGCGACGCCGAGGTCCTGTTCGAGCCGGACCATCGCCCGGGAGAGCGTCGACTGCGGCACGCCCATCTCGGCCGCCGCGCGGGTCACGTGCTCGTGCCGGGCGACGGCGGCGAAGTACGCGAGCCGCGGGGCGAGCAGCAGTCCCATGTCTTCTTCGTTACTGTTCGGTGACAGCCGAGGCTGTGACCTGTACTCATGCGCCATGGGAACGATTACAGCAGTTCCGTGCATTGGACGCATGAAACGGACCGTCCTACGTTCGTGACATGCCTCCTGCCAGTACCAAGGCGGTCGCCACCCACGCGTCCGCCGACACCCGCCTCTCCCCCGGAGCCCCCGGCTACCGCCGGACGAGCCTCGCGCTCTTCGCCGCCGGACTGGCCGCCTTCGCCCTCCTCTACTCCACGCAGGCCCTCCTCCCGGCCATCTCGGCCGAGTTCGGCGCCACCGCGTCCGCCGCCTCCTGGACGGTGTCCGCCGCGACCGGTGCCCTCGCCCTGTGTGTCCTGCCGCTCAGCGCCCTCTCGGAGCGCTTCGGGCGGCGCGCGATGATGACCGCCTCCCTCTCGGTCGCCGTCGCCGTCTCGCTCCTCGTGCCGTTCGCCCCCAGCCTGGAGTCGCTGATCGCGCTCCGCGCCCTCCAGGGCGCCGCGCTCGCCGGGCTCCCGGCCTCCGCGATGGCGTACCTCGCCGAGGAGGTCCGCCCCAAGGCGCTGATCGCGGCGATCGGCCTGTTCGTCGCGGGCAACTCGATCGGCGGCATGAGCGGCCGGATCGTGACCGGCTGGGTCGCCCAGATGTGGGGCTGGCGCGCGGGTCTGGCCGCCGTCGGCCTGACCTCGCTGCTCTGCGTGATCGCCTTCCGGGCGCTGCTGCCGAAGGCGCGGCACTTCACGCCGGGCACGCTGAACCCGAGGGCGCTCGCGAGCGCCGTACGGACCCATCTGTCCGACCCGCTGCTCGTCCGGCTGTACGTGATCGGCGCGCTGTTCATGACGGTCTTCGGCGCGGTGTACACCGTGATCGGCTACCGCCTGGTCGAGGCGCCGTTCTCGCTCCCGCAGGGCGTGATCGGCTCGATCTTCCTGGTCTACCTGGTCGGTACGGTCGCCTCGGCCGCCGCCGGGAAGCTCGTCGGACGGCTCGGCCGGCGCGGGGCGCTCTACCTGGCGGTCTCCACGACCGCCGCGGGCCTGCTGCTCTCGCTCGCCGACTCGCTCGCCGCGGTCCTGGCGGGCCTGGTCCTCATCACGGCCGGTTTCTTCGCGGGCCACGCGGTCGCGTCCTCCTCGGTGAGCCGTACGGCGAAGACGGGCCGGGCCCAGGCCTCGGCGCTCTACCAGTCCGCGTACTACCTCGGCAGCAGCGCGGGCGGCACGCTCGGCGCGATCGCGTTCCACGCCGGCGGCTGGGCGGGCACGGTCCTGATCGGCCTGGTCGCGGTCCTCGGCGTCGTCTCCGTGACCCTGTACGGCAGCCACAGCGCCCGGGTCGCGGCGCGGCGGCCGGGACTCGCCGCGGCTGCCTGCAACTGACCGGCTTCCTCCGGCGTCCTCGATATCAGGGACTCTAGGGGGAGTTGACGATCATGAAGCGAATAGCGAGTCGTATAGGGAAGAGAGCGGGGATCGCGACCGGTCTCACGGCACTGGTCGTGCCGATGACGATCGCGCTCGGTGCGGCCCCGGCGCAGGCGGCGTCGTGCAACGTGACGACGGGGCCGTACCAGAAGCAGGTGGAGAAGTTCCTGGGGCGCACGGTCGACGGCCGTCAGTCGCTCGCCGACTGCAAGGCCATCCAGTCGTTCCAGGCGAAGCACGGCATCACCCCGACCGCGGGGTACGCGGGGACGATCACCTGGCGCACGATGAACACGATGCTCCAGCAGAAGGCGGCCGGGACCAACCCGAACAAGGACCGCAAGTGTCCGACCAACCGGGGCCGGATCGCCTGTGTCGACCTGACGCGGCAGCTGACCTGGATCCAGGACGGCTCGCGCCTCAAGTACGGGCCGGTGCCGGTGCGTACGGGCAAGGACGGCACCGAGACGCGTACGGGCTCCAAGAAGATCTACTGGCGGAACATCAACCACTGGTCGACGATCTACCACGTCTCCATGCCGTACTCGCAGTTCTTCGACGGCGGCCAGGCCTTCCACTCGACGACCAAGTCCATGTGGAACCCGCCGGGTTCGGGCGGCTGCGTGAACATGCGCTCGGCCGACGCCAAGGCGTACTGGAACCTGCTGAGGAACGGCGACGACGTCTTCGTCTACGGGCGTAAGCCGGGAACCTGACCGGCACTGTCAGTCGGCTGAGGTAGCTTCCCTCTCACCGGCACCGAACGGGTGCCGGTGAGGGGTGAGTGGGGTATGGACCCGATGAGCGACGCCGCGACCGTGACGACCGAAGACCTCGACAAGTACCGCAGGGAGCTGACCGGTTACTGCTACCGGATGCTCGGATCCTCCTTCGAGGCGGAGGACGCGGTACAGGACACGATGGTGCGCGCCTGGAAGGCCATCGGCACCTTCGAGGGCCGCTCCTCGCTGCGGTCCTGGCTGTACCGGATCGCGACCAACGTCTGCCTGGACGCGCTGAACGCGGGCAAGAAGCGGGCGCGGCCGATGGACCTGACCTCGCCGACGCCGGTCGCGCAGGCGCAGCTCGTCAAGCAGCCGGAGATCACCTGGCTGGAGCCGGTGCCGGACGGGCGGGTCCTGCCGTCGGTCGCCGACCCGGCGGAGACGGCCGTGCACCGGGAGACCGTACGGCTCGCCTTCGTCGCCGCCCTCCAGCACCTGCCGCCCAAGCAGCGGGCCGTGCTGATCCTGCGCGAGGTGCTCGCCTGGAAGGCGAGCGAGGTCGCGGAGCTCCTCGGCCTCTCCGTCGCCTCGGTCAACAGCGCCCTCCAGCGGGCCCGGGCGACCCTGGCCGATCAGGCGCCGGCCGTCTCCGACCCGGCGAACCCGCTGGACGAGGAGCAGAAGTCGCTCCTGGAGCGGTACGTCGCGGCCTTCGAGGGCTACGACATGAAGGCGCTGACCGCGCTCCTCCACGAGGACGCGACCATGTCGATGCCGCCGTACGACCTGTGGCTCCAGGGGCACGACGACATCGTCGGCTGGATGCTGGGCGTCGGCGAGGTCTGCTCCGGCTCGAAGCTGGTGCCGACCGTGGCGAACGGCTCCCCGGCGTTCGCGCAGTACCACCCGGATCCGGAGGGCGGCTTCGCCCCGTGGGCGCTGATCGTCCTGGAGCTCCGCGAGGGCAAGGTCGCCGGGATGGACTTCTTCCTGGACACCGAGCGCTGGTTCCCGCTCTTCGACCTGCCGGAGCGGCTGGACGCCTAGGGGCCGTCACTGGATGCCTAACGTCCCGTCGAGGCCTGTCAGCAGGAGCAGGGCCCGTAGCTCGGGGCCCGCTCCGTGGAAGCGGATGCGGTGGCCCCGGCGGCCGGCCGCGAGCTTCAGGCGGGCGAGGGCGTCGACGGCCGCGAGGTCGGCGGGTGCGAGTGCGCCGACCTCGCAGACCACGTCACCGGGCGGGGCCGCGCCGAGTTCGGCGCAGAGGAGGGCCACCTCGTCCCCGGTGGGGCGGGCGGGCAGGGTCACGACGAGCGGCTGACTGATGTCCACATGGCTTGTGACCGGTCCGGGACCCGGAACTCATCGGCGGGCGCCCCGTGCGTACCTCTACGCTGTCGATCATGACTCACGAGCCTGTCGAACTGGTGATCTTCGACTGTGACGGTGTTCTGGTGGACAGCGAGCGGATCTACTGCCGCGTGGACCGGGAGGTGTTCGCCTCCCTCGGGGCGGAGTTCACCGAGGCGGAGATCGTCGAGCACTTCGTCGGTTCCTCCCACGAGCTCCTCACGTCGATCGTGGAGGAGCGCCGGGGCCGCCCGCTGGAGCCCGACTGGAACGCGCCTTTCCGGCAGCGGTACGAGGACGCCCTCGACGCCGAACTGACCGCCGTGGAGGGCGTCACGGACGTCCTGGACGCCCTGCCGCTCCCGTACTGCCTCGCCTCCAACGGCAGCCACACCAGCGTCCGCAAGAACCTGGGCCGGGCCGGGCTGCTCGACCGCTTCGAGGGGCGGATGTTCAGCGCCCGCGACGTCGCGCGCGGCAAGCCCGCCCCGGACCTCTTCCTGCACGCGGCGGCCTCGATGGGCGTGCCCCCGGAGCGCTGCGCGGTCGTCGAGGACAGCCCGTACGGCGTCCGGGCCGCCCGCGCGGCCGGCATGCGCGCCTTCGGCTACTGCGGCGGCCTGACGCGGGCGGACCGCCTGATGGGCCCGCGGACGGTCGTCTTCGACGACATGCGCGAGCTGCCCAAGCTGCTCGGGGAGCCGGTGTAGGCGGTCGCCGCCACCGGCTCCCTTCGCGGGCCGGGCATCAGGCGCCGGGCGCCGGGCGCCGGGCGTCAGGAGATGCGGTCCAGGACGATCGGGTTCGCCGTGAAATCGGTGCCCGTCGGGGCGATGTCCCAGGAGTCGTTCAGGGACTTCAGGGCGTAGTCGAACTTCTCCGGGGTGTCGGTGTGGAGGGTCAGCAGGGGCTGGCCCGCCGTCACCGTGTCGCCCGGCTTCGCGTGCAGCTCGACGCCGGCGCCCGCCTGCACCGGGTCCTCCTTGCGGGCGCGGCCCGCACCGAGGCGCCAGGCGGCGATGCCGATGTCGTACGCGTCGAGGCGGGTCAGGACACCGGTCGACGGCGCCGTGACGACGTGCTGCTCGCGGGCGACGGGGAGGGTGGCGTCCGGGTCGCCGCCCTGGGCCGCGATCATCCGGCGCCAGACGTCCATCGCCGAGCCGTCGGCGAGGGCCTTCGCCGGGTCGGCGTCCTTGATGCCGGCCGCGTCGAGCATCTCGCGGGCGAGCGCGATCGTCAGCTCGACGACGTCCGACGGGCCGCCGCCCGCGAGGACCTCGACGGACTCGCGGACCTCCAGGGCGTTGCCCGCGGTCAGGCCGAGCGGGGTCGACATGTCGGTGAGCAGCGCGACCGTCTTCACACCGCTGTCGGTGCCGAGCTGGACCATGGTGGAGGCGAGCTCGCGGGCGTCCTCGATGGTCTTCATGAAGGCGCCGGTGCCGACCTTGACGTCCAGGACGAGCGAGCCGGTGCCCTCGGCGATCTTCTTCGACATGATCGAGGAGGCGATCAGCGGAATGGCCTCGACGGTGCCGGTGACGTCGCGGAGGGCGTAGAGCTTCTTGTCGGCGGGGGCCAGGCCGTCGCCGGCCGCGCAGATGACGGCGCCGGTGGTGTCGAGGACGTGCAGCATCTCCTCGTTGGAGAGCAGCGCGCGCCAGCCCGGGATCGACTCCAGCTTGTCGAGCGTGCCGCCGGTGTGGCCGAGGCCGCGGCCGGAGAGCTGCGGGACGGCCGCGCCGCAGGCGGCGACGAGCGGGGCGAGCGGGAGGGTGATCTTGTCGCCGACGCCGCCGGTGGAGTGCTTGTCGGAGGTCGGGCGGGAGAGCGCGTCGAAGTTCATGCGCTCGCCGCTGGCGATCATCGCGGCGGTCCAGCGGGCGATCTCCGCGCGGTTCATGCCGTTCAGCAGGATCGCCATGGCCAGGGCGGACATCTGCTCGTCGGCGACGACACCGCGGGTGTACGCGTCGATGACCCAGTCGATCTGCTCCGGGCTCAGCTCGCCCTTGTCCCGCTTCGTGCGGATGACGGAGATGACGTCCATGAGGTGGTGCCTCTTTCTACGCGCATAGAGGGGAAAAGGGAGAGCGACCCTTCCATCGTGCCGGAAGGGCCGCTCCGAGGTGTTACTTGCGAAGGTGGTCCGGGCCGAATGCCTGCGGCAGCATCTCGGCCAGGGTCAGGAACCCGGCGGGCGTCTCCAGGACGAGTTCGGGGCCCCCGAACTCGAACAGGAGCTGCCGGCACCGGCCGCACGGGACGAGGGACTCGCCCCGGCCGTCCACGCACACGAAGTGCGTGAGCCGTCCGCCGCCGGTCGCCTGGAGCTGGGAGACGAGCCCGCACTCGGCGCACAGGCCCAGGCCGAAGGAGGCGTTCTCCACGTTGCAGCCGGAGACCGTCCGTCCGTCGTCCACGCGGGCCGCCGCGCCGACCGGGTAGCCCGAGTAGGGGGCGTACGCACGGGACATGGCCTCGCGGGCCGTGACCCGCAGGGCCTCCCAGTCCGACGCCGGAAGGGACGTCGTCACTTGCCCTCGCCCTTCCGGTACGGCAGGCCGTCCGCCTTGGGCATGCGCAGGCGCTGCGCCGACAGGGCGAGCACGAGCAGGGTGGTGATGTACGGAGCCGCGTCGACGAACTGGCTCGGGACCTCGTCGGTCAGCGCGTACCAGAGGAAGAAGGTGGCGGAGAAGGCCGCCGCGACCACGCCGGCCACGTACTTCTTCTTGTACAACTGCCAAGCCGCGGCGAGCACCAGGAGCACGGCGACGAGCAGCAGCAGCGCGTGGACGTTCTCGGCGCCGCCGCGCAGCTTGAGGCTGTCGGTGAAGCCGAAGAGGCCCGCGCCGAGCGCCATGCCGCCCGGCATCCAGTTGCCGAAGATCATCGCGGCGAGACCGATGTAGCCGCGGCCGCCGGTCTGGCCCTCCTGGTAGATGCCGGTGGAGACGATCGCGAGGAACGCGCCGCCGAGGCCCGCGAGGGCGCCGGAGACGGTGACGGCGATGTACTTGTACTTGTAGACGTTCACGCCGAGCGACTCGGCGGCGACCGGGTTCTCACCGCAGGAGCGCAGCCGCAGGCCGAAGGCGGTGCGCCAGAGCAGCCACCAGGTGGCCGGGACCAGCAGCAGGGCGACGAGCGTCAGCAGCGACAGGTTCGTCACGAGGCCGCCGAGGATGCCGGCCAGGTCGGAGATGAAGAACCAGTGCTTGCCCTGGACATCGGTCAGCCACTCCGAAAGCCCTGGCACCGTGATCTCGTGGATCTGGTCGATGCGGGGGGACTGCTTGGAGGAGCCGCCCTCGGCCTCGGCGAACGTGAAGTTCGACAGGTACTGGGTGAAGCCGACCGCGAGGATGTTGATCGCCACACCGGAGACGATGTGGTTCACGTTGAACGTGACGGTGATGATCGCGTGCAGCAGACCGCCGAGCGCGCCACCGAGGAGACCGACGAGGACACCCGTCCAGGGACCCCACTGGTATCCGGCCCAGGCGCCGAACCAGGTGCCGAGCACCATCATGCCTTCGAGGCCGATGTTGACGACGCCCGCGCGCTCGGCCCACAGACCGCCGAGACCGGCGAGACCGATCGGCACGGCAAGCTTGAGCGCGCCCGAGACCTGACCCACCGAGGTGAGGTCGTTGGCGCCGGAGACGGCCCGGACGAGGGAGAAGAGCAGGAGACCGGCCGCGACGATCAGCATGATCCACGGCAGGGTGAGCTTGCGGCGTCCGCCGCCCTTGGGCGCGGCGCTCGGCTTGGTGACAGTGCCGGTGCTCATGCCGAGACCTCCTTGTCGGTCTTGATGGCGCCGCCGGCGGCGAGTTCCTCGCCGACCTTCTGCTGCTGGCGGCGGAGGCCGTAACGGCGGACGAGCTCGTACGAGACGACCACGGCGATCACGATGATGCCCTGCATGATCTTGGTGATCTCCTTCGGATACCCGTAGGTGTCGAGGGAGCTGGACGCCTTGTCGAGGAACGCGAAGAGCAGCGCCGCGAAGAAGATGCCGACCGGGTGGTTACGGCCGAGCAGCGCGATGGTGATGGCGGTGAAGCCGACACCGACGGGGAAGTCGAGGCTGTACGTGTGGGACTCGCCGAGCAGGGTCGGCATGCCGGCGAGGCCGGCCAGCGCGCCCGAGAGCAGCATCGAGGTGAGGATCATCTTCTTGGCGTCGACGCCGCTGGCCTGGGCGGCGGACTCGCTGGCGCCGGTGGCGCGCAGGTCGAAGCCGAACCGGGTGCGGTTGAGGGTGAACCAGTAGACGACGCCGAGGGCGAGCGCGACGAACGTGAAGCCGTAGATGACTCCGTTACCCTCGCCCATGTCGATGCCCGGGAACCAGCCGGACTCGGAGATCTCACCGGTGGTGAGGTTGTTCGAGCCCTCGGGCTGGACGCCGAAGTTCTTCGGCAGGATCAGCCAGGCCACCAGCGAGGTCGCGATGGCGTTCAGCATGATCGTCGAGACGACCTCGGAGACACCGCGGGTGGTCTTCAGGATGCCGGCGATGCCGGCCCAGAAAGCACCGGTCAGCATCGCGACGACCACGATCACGAAGATGTGCAGCGGGCCGGGCAGCTCGATCGAGGCGCCGACGAGCGCCGAGACCATCGCGGCGAGCCGGTACTGGCCGTCGACACCGATGTTGAACAGGTTCATCCGGAAGCCGATGGCGACGGCCAGGGCTGCCAGGTAGTAGATCCCGGTCTGGTTGACGATCAGGACCTGGATGTCGGCGAACCCGGCGTTCTCGATCATCAGCCGGATCGGCTCGATCGGGTCGAGGCCCGTCGCGAGCAGCACCAGCACGGTGAGCACGAACGAGGAGACCAGGGCGAGCACCGGTCCCGCCGCACCCAGGATCAGCTTGTCCTTGTCGAACTTCATCATCGGGCGTCACCGTCTTCGGGCTCTTCGTTGCCTTCGAGGTGACCGCTGGCCGCGCCGGTCATGGCGGAGCCCAGCTCCTCGGGCGTGATGGTGGCGGGGTCGGCGTCCGCGACGAGCTTGCCGCGGTACATGACCCGGAGGGTGTCGGAGAGGCCGATCAGCTCGTCGAGGTCGGCGGAGATCAGCAGCACCGCCAGGCCCTCGCGGCGCGCGTCCCGGATCGCGTCCCAGATCTGCGCCTGCGCGCCGACGTCCACACCACGGGTGGGGTGGGCGGCGATCAGGAACTTGGGCGCGTGGCTCATCTCGCGGCCGACGATCAGCTTCTGCTGGTTGCCACCGGAGAGGGAGGCCGCGGTGACGTCGATGCCGGGCGTGCGCACGTCGTACTCGCGCACGATCCGCTCGGTGTCCTTGCGGGCGGCCTTCGGGTCGAGGATGCCGCGCTTGGAGTTGGGCGCCTCGGTGACGTGGCCGAGGATGCGATTCTCCCAGAGGGGGGCATCCAGGAGCAGGCCGTGGCGGTGGCGGTCCTCGGGGATGTAGCCGATGCCGCCCTCGCGGCGCTTGCGCACCGAGACCTTGGAGATGTCCTGGCCGTCGAGGGTGATCACGCCGGAGTCCGGGGTGGCCATGCCCATCAGGGCCTCGATCAGCTCGGTCTGGCCGTTGCCCTCGACTCCCGCGATCCCGAGGATCTCGCCCTTGTGGATCGTGAGGGAGATGTCGTCGAGGAGCTTGCGGCCCACGGCCGTCTCCTCCAGCACGACGACGGTCCTGGCCGGGTCCGGCGGGGCGGCGCTGGTCAGCGGGGCGCCCGAGACGCCGCTCTCGACCAGGGTCAGGTTCCGCACGGAGAGCATCGGGACGGTGGTGACCGTCGACTCGCGGGTCTCCGGCGAGGGCAGCTCGCTGCCGACCATCAGCTCGGCGAGCTGCTTGGTGGTGGCGGTCTTCGGGTCGGCGGTGCCCACGGTGGTGCCCCGGCGGATGACGGTGATGTCGTCGGCGACCTTCAGGACCTCGCCCAGCTTGTGCGAGATGAAGATGACGGTCAGGCCCTCGGACTTGAGCTCGCGCAGGTTGTCGAAGAGCGCGTCGACCTCCTGCGGGACGAGCACGGCGGTCGGCTCGTCGAGGATGAGGATCTTCGCGCCGCGGTAGAGGACCTTGAGGATCTCCACGCGCTGGCGGTCGGCGACGCCGAGGTCCTCGACGAGGGCGTCGGGGCGGACCCCGAGGCCGTACGCGTCGGAGATCTCCCGGATCTTCTTCCGCGCCTTGGCGCCGATGCCGTAGAGCTTCTCGCCGCCGAGGACGACGTTCTCCAGGACGGTGAGGTTGTCCGCGAGCATGAAGTGCTGGTGCACCATGCCGATGCCGCGCGCGATGGCGTCACCGGGGCTGGAGAAGGTGACCTGCTGGCCGTCGACCGCGATGGTGCCCTCGTCCGGCTTCTGCATGCCGTAGAGGATCTTCATGAGGGTCGACTTGCCGGCACCGTTCTCGCCGATGAGGGCGTGCACGGTGCCCTTGCGGACCGTGATGGCGATGTCCTTGTTGGCGACGACGCCAGGAAATCGCTTGGTGATGCCGTGCAGTTCTACGGCAGGGGGGCTGGACGCGTTGATGACGCACTCTCCTTGGCCGGAAGGAGTGGGAGCAGGAGGGCAGGGCGGGGCGGGGCGAAGTTATCGTGCCAGGGAGACATCTACACGCGTAGCGCTGCCGAAAAATGAAAACCCGTACGGGAATGGGGCCCGGCCCCGGTGGGGGTCCCACCGTTGCCGGGCCTTGGGTCGATGACCAGGGCGTCCTTACGGAGCGGTCTTGACCGTGATCTTGCCGTCGATGATGTCCTTCTTCGCCTTGTCCACCGCGGCGATGAGGTCCGTCATCTCCTTGTACTTCGGGTTGGAGTCGGCCAGGGCGACGCCGTCCGTGGCGAGGCCGTAGCGAACCTCACCGGACTGCGGCTTGCCGTCCTGGACCGACTTGATCACGTTGAAGACGGAGTCCGAGACGTCCTTGGTGACCGAGGTCAGGATGCTGTCCTTGTAAGAGGCCAGACCCGGCTGGTTGTACTGGTCGGAGTCGACACCGATCGCCCACTTGCCGGCGGCCGAGGCGGCCTCGATCGAGCCCGAGCCGGCCAGACCGGCGGCGGCGTAGATCACGTCGGCGCCCTTGTCGAGCTGGCCCTCCGCGGCGGCCTTGCCGAGGTCGGGCTTGGAGAAGCCGTCGAAGTTCGGCGGCTGGGTCAGGTACTGGACGAGCACCTTCGCCTTGGGGTTGGTGTCCTTGACGCCCTGCGCGAAGCCCGCCTCGAACTTCTTGATCAGCGGAACCTCGACACCGCCGATGAAGCCGACCGTGCCGGTCTTGGACGCCTTGGCGGCGGCGACGCCGGCCAGGTAGGAGCCCTGCTCCTCGTTGAAGACGAGGTTGGCGATGTTCGGGCCGGTCTTCGACGTGTCGTCGATGAGGCCGAAGGTGGTCTTCGGGTAGGCCTTGGCGACCTTCTCGATGGCCGGGGCGTAGGCGAAGCCGACACCGATGACCGGGTTGTTCCCGGCGCGGGCGAGCGCGGTGAGGCGCTGCACCTTGTCGGCGTCACCCTCACCCTCGGAGGGCTCGGCCTCGGAGCCGTCGACACCGAGCTCGTCCTCGGCCTTCTTCAGGCCCGCGTAGGCGGCGTCGTTGAAGGACTGGTCGCCACGGCCGCCGATGTCGTACGCGATGGCGGCCTTCGTCGCCTTCGCGCTCGAGCTCGGGCTGGAGCCGGAGTCCGTCGAAGACTTGCCACACGCGGTGGCGGAGAGGGCGAGCGCCGCGGAGGCGATGCCCACGGTCGTGATCCTGGTGATCCGGCGCAAGAGGAGGTCCCTTCGAGACTGACCGAAAGCGCCTCTTCCGGCGCTGGTTTCGCGGCGATCGTAACGCGCGTAGATGTCAGTTAAAGACCCGTTCATCAGTCGTTATCGGATCGTCGCCGGCGAGCGCATCCAGCACACGCGAAACCCTCCCCATGGGCAAGCGCGCCACGCCGAACAGCCGGATGACCCCCCGAGCGCGCCGATACGTGACCCGGATCACGCCCGCCCGCGCCGCCGGTCCCCCGGGGCAGGCGGGGCAGGCGGGGCGCCCTAGGGGATCGGCGCCCCGGTCGGCAAAGGCGCGGACTCCGGGTTCATCCCGGAGTCCGCCGGCGATTTCAGGCGCCCCGTGCGTCCAGCAGGGCCGCGGCCGTGAAGAGTTCCACCGCGGTCTCGATGCAGCTCTCGTCGACGTCGAAGTCGCCCGCGTGCAGGTCGCGGACGCGGGTGTCGCCGGGGGTGCGGACGCCGAGGCGGGCCATGGCGCCGGGGACGTGCTCCAGGTACCAGGAGAAGTCCTCGCCGCCGAGGCTCTGCTCGGTGTCCTCGATCGCATACGGTCCGCGGCGGGCGGTCATCGCGTCGGCGAGCAGATCGGTGACGACCCCGTCATTGACGACCGGGGGGACACCCCGCACGTAGTTCACGGTCGACTTCGCGCGGTGCAGGGCCGCGATCTCGTCGATCGCCGCGTGGACCAGGTCGGGGGCGTCCCGCCAGGTCGGCAGGTCGAGGCAGCGGACGGTGCCGGAGAGCTCGGCGTGCTGCGGGATGACGTTGCAGGCGTGACCGGCCTCGATGCGTCCCCAGGTGACCGAGAGGCCCGAGCGGGCGTCGACGCGGCGGGCGAGGACGGCGGGGACGTCGGTGGCGATCCGGGCGGCGGCGGTCACGAGGTCGGTGGTGAGGTGCGGGCGGGCGGTGTGGCCGCCGGGGCCGTCAAGGGTGACTTCCAGCCGGTCGCAGGCCGAGGTGATGGGGCCGGGGCGGAGCCCGATCTTCCCCGCGTCCACCTTGGGGTCGCAGTGGACGGCGATGATGCGGCCGACCCCGTCGAGCACGCCGGCCTCGACCGCGTCGGCGGCGCCGCCGGGCAGTACTTCCTCGGCGGGCTGGAAGAGGAGGCGTACGGCGTGCGGGAGGAGGCCCTGCCGGTCGAGTTCGGCGAGGACGAGTCCGGCGCCCAGGACGGTGGTGGTGTGGACGTCGTGTCCGCAGGCGTGCGCGCGGTTGGCCACGGTGGAGCGGTAGGCGACGGTCTTCACGTCGGGGATGGGCAGCGCGTCGAGGTCGGCGCGGATCGCGAGCATGGGGCGGCGGCGGTCCGGGGTGCCGATGTCACAGATGAGCCCGGTGCCGCCCGGCAGGACCTTCGGCACGAGGCCGGCCGCCTCCAGGCGGGCCTTGAGCGCGGCGGTCGTACGGAACTCCTGGTTGCCCAGCTCGGGGTGCATGTGCAAGTCCCTGCGGAAGGCGATCAGTTCGGCGCGCAGGGGTGCGGACAGCGTTCCGGGCAGGGTGACGGAGCCTGGCTCACGGGACTTCAACTGGTTCACCTTTTGAAGGGTAGGCCCCTCACATGGTCAACTGCCCGTTGATCACGAAAAGTTCAGCCCGTTAGGGGAAAGAATCTCGGTTTGACAGGCATGAAGGGCCTTCTGTGTGGGTACGCTCGGCCGAATTCGGCCGGGATGGACCAGGTTGGGTCTGTCAGGCCGTTCCGGTGGCTCCTGTGGCTCCTGTGGCTCCTGTGACGCGTGCCGTGAGCCGGTCGACCTCGTGGGCCGCCGTGCCCGCCACTCCGGACAGGAAACCCTGGGCGCGCGGCGACGCGGTCGCCCGCAGCCACTCGGGCGCGACCTCGATGACGGCGACCTTCACTCCCGTACCGGCGAGGGCCAGCGGCAGGGTGTGGACGACCGTGGACGGGAAGCTGACGACGGTGCGGCCGATCGGGCCGCGGCGGGCGATCAGCTCCAGCGGCAGATCGGGCCGGACCACCTGGAGGCCGGTGTCGACCGCGATGCGGTGCAGCTTCTCCGCGCTCTCGCGGCGGTGCGCGAAGTAGCGCGTCGCGCCGTGGGCGCGGGCCAGTTCCGCCACCACGCGCGCGTAGTGGTCGGCGTCGACGACGCCCGTCTCGACCAGCGAGGTGCCCACCAGGTCCGCGCCGCCGGTGAGCAGCGGGGGTCCGAAGCGGGTCCGGGTCCAGGCGTAGGAGTTCTCCGTGACCTCGATGCCGGGCGGCGCCTCGACGGGCAGCGACGTGAAGATCTCGACCGTACGGCCGCGGGCCGGGGCGAGCCGCCGCCGGGCCAGCGAGGTCACCGGGGCGAGGACCAGCTCGCGCGGGCCCAGGTTGCCCTTGCGGTGCCAGCGCACCAGGCGCTCGCCGCGGCCGAGCTGGGCGGCGAACTCCATCGTGGCTGTGCCGTCGTCGACCACCGTCAGGTGCCGGGGCGAGAAGAGCGACAGGAGCAGCTGTACGTAGCGGGAGAACGGGTCGCCGATGATGACCCGCTCCGCCCGGCGCAGCGGCGGGGCGAGCTGCCGCAGGGTGCGGACGAGCGCGCCCCGGCCGCCGCGGGCCTCCTGCCAGTGGACGGTGAGGCCCTCGTCGCGGGCCAGCTGGGCCATCCGGCGCAGCTGGCCCCGCGACATGGGGTCGGTCGGCGAGAGGACGACGACCGTGAGGGCGGGCGTTGCGGGCTCCGCCCCCGGGGTGAGGGCGGGCGTGGGACGCTCCGCCCCCGGGGTGGGAGCGGGTGCCGCCCCCGGGGTGGTGGCGTCCGTGGTGCGGGACGCCGCGGCTGACGTGCCGACGGGCTCGTCCGGAGCGGATGCTCCGGGGGCGGGCGCCGCGCCGGGCGCCCGGTCGGGCGCCTGCGTGTGCGCCCATTCCAGGACGTTGAGGAGCTGGACCGGGCTCTCGACGAACGCCAGCTGCCCGGTCATGCGGCGACGAGCCCCTGGACCCGGCGGAGCTTCTTCATCGGGCCGAGCTCCGACTCGTAGACCTTCTTGACGCCGTCGCCGAGGGCGGTCTCGATGGTGCGGATGTCGCGGACGAGGCGCTGGAGGCCCTGCGGCTCGACGGACGCGGCCTGGTCGGAGCCCCACATGGCGCGGTCGAGGGTGATGTGGCGCTCGACGAAGGTGGCGCCGAGGGCGACGGCGGCGAGGGTGGTCTGCAGGCCGGTCTCGTGGCCGGAGTAGCCGATCGGGACGTTCGGGTACTCGTCCTTCAGCGTGTTGATCACGCGGAGGTTGAGCTCCTCGGCCTTGGCCGGGTACGTCGAGGTGGCGTGGCAGAGCAGGATGTTGTCCGAGCCGAGGACCTCGACCGCGTGGCGGATCTGCTTCGGGGTGGACATGCCCGTGGAGAGGATGACCGTACGGCCGGTGGCGCGCAGGGAGCGGAGGAGCTCGTCGTCCGTGAGGGAGGCGGAGGCGACCTTGTGGGCGGGGACGTCGAACTTCTCCAGGAAGGCGACGGCCTCGGTGTCCCACGGGGAGGCGAACCAGTCGATGCCGCGCTTCTTGCAGTGCTCGTCGATGGCGCGGTACTCGTCCTCGCCGAACTCCACGCGGTGGCGGTAGTCGATGTACGTCATGCGGCCCCAGGGGGTGTCCCGCTCGATGTCCCACTGGTCGCGCGGGGTGCAGATCTCCGGGGTGCGCTTCTGGAACTTGACGGCGTCACAGCCCGCCTCGGCGGCGACGTCGACGAGCGCGAGGGCGTTCTCGAGGTCGCCGTTGTGGTTGATGCCGATCTCGCCCGTGATGTAGACGGGCTGACCCGGGCCGGCGGTCTTCTCGCCGAAGGTGCGCAGACGAGTGCTCATGGTGCTGTTCCTTACGAGTTGGGGATGCGGGGTGCGGGGGTGTCGAGCTCGGGTCCGAGGAGCCAGGCCGCGATCTCGCGGATCGCTCCGAAGCCGCCAGGGGTGGCGGTGACCGCGCGGGCCGCGGCCCGTACGGAGTCGTGGGCGCTGCTCACCGCGACGGGCCAGCCGACGAGGTGGAAGCAGGGCAGGTCGTTGACGTCGTTGCCGGCGTAGAGGACGCGCTGGGGGTCGATGCCCTCGGCGTCGCACCACTCCTTGAGGGCCCGGTCCTTGCGGTCGATGCCGTGCAGGACGGGGATCTTGAGCTTGCGGGCGCGGGCGGCGACGACGGCGTTCTGTTCGGTGGAGAGGATGAGGACGGGCAGTCCGGCGCGGCGCAGGGCCGCGATGCCGAGGCCGTCGCCGCGGTGCGCGGAGACGAACTCGCGTCCCTCGGCGTCGAGGTGGACCCGGTCGTCGGTCTGGGTGCCGTCGAAGTCGAGGACGACCGCGTCGACGTCGGCGAAGCCGGGGGTGGCGGGCTCGTCGAGGAGCGGCGCGAGGGCCTTGGCGCGGGCGAGGTCGTGCGGGTCGTCGATCTCCAGGACCCGGGCGGGGTCGGTGACGACGAGCGCGGTACGGCCGAAGAAGCGGTGTCCGTGGGTACGGAAGCCGGTCGCGTCCATGGCGTAGACGGCGCCGGTCTCCAGGTACTCGGGCTCCCGGTCCTGGCGGCGGGGGCGGTGCGCCTTGTCGTGGTTGACGCCCTCGGCGCCGTCGTCGACCGTGTCGCGCCAGAGGAAGCCGTGGGACGGGGCGGCCGTGAAGGCCGTGTCGGCGGCGCCCGAGGTGACGCGCTCGACGGTCTCGGCGACCTCGGCGGAGGTGAGGAAGGGGCTCGTGCACTGGACGAGGAGGACGACGTCGGCCGCCTTGCCGTGGGTGGCCTCGAAGGCGTCCATCGCGTGCAGGACGGCGGCCTCGCTGGTCGCGGTGTCGCCCGCGATCTCGGCGGGGCGGTGCACGGCCTCGGCTCCGGCGGAGCGGGCCGCCGCCGCGATGGCGGCGTCGTCGGTGGAGACCACGACATGGGTGACCGGGCGGGCGCCGAGGCAGGCGCGGACGGCGCGGGCCACGAGCGGGACGCCGGCCACCGGGGCGAGGTTCTTGGCGGGGACGCCCTTCGATCCGCCCCTCGCGGGGATCACGGCGAGCACGGTGGCGCTTTGCTGCGGTGCCGACGTGGCGGAGGTGGTCATCAGAGTTCTCCCAGCCGGCGGATGA
Source organism: Streptomyces sp. NPDC050842 (assembly GCF_044456565.1). Classification (NCBI taxonomy): domain Bacteria; kingdom Bacillati; phylum Actinomycetota; class Actinomycetes; order Kitasatosporales; family Streptomycetaceae; genus Streptomyces; species Streptomyces sp. NPDC050842. Next base: position 17,394 of record NZ_JBITGA010000023.1, read on the forward strand.
CGGGGGCCACGCGCTGCACGCCGTGCCGGTACGCGCCCCGCGCCGCCTCCCGGACGATCCGGCGGAGGCCGCTCTCGCGGGTCTCCTGCGCGGTGACGTCCAGGCGGTGGCGGGCGAGGATCCCGGGCAGGTAGCCGGGGGCCGTCTCCGCTGTGTAGTAGGGGGTGATCGGGGGCAGCGCGGGGAGCGCCAGGAGTGCGGCGACCCGGTCGCGGGCGGCGTCGAAGGCCTCTTCGTACGAGCCGTCGGATGCCACGCCCTGCCGGGCGAGCCAGGTCTCGTCCGGGGTCGGGACGAGTCCCTTGTCGAGCGCCTCGAAGGAGGCGAGCAGGCCGGAGCCGACGAAGTGGTGGTTGCCGAGCGGCTCGCGGACCCCGAGGTCGGTGAGGATCGCGGTGGGGATCCGGCGGTGGAGGGCTTCGAGCGCGGCCGTGGAGGAGACGGTGACCAGGAGGTCGGTGCGGTCGAGGACCTCGCCCATGTGTCCGTACACGAGACGGAAGTTGGCGGGCGGGTCGAGGTCGCGGACCAGCTTCTGGAAGGGGTACTCCTCCAGGTGCGTGGTGTGTTCGCCCGGCTTGGAGCGGAGCTTGAGGAGCACCTCGCGGTCCGGGTGGAGCCGTGCGTGCCGGATCAGCCGCTCCAGGACGTAGCTCCGCTCGGCCCGGCCGGCGGGCACGGACGGCTGCGCGGCGAAGACGAGGGTGTCGCGGCCGGCCTCGGGGGTGTGCGGGGCGCCGCCCAGGAAGGGCAGCGCGGCCTCGACGACCGAGTCGGAGCCGGCGCCCACGCCCTCGTACACGGCGCGGAAACGCTCGGCGTCGTGCCGGGAGTTGGCGAGGACGACGTCGGCACCGTGGCGCAGGAGGAGCCCGTCGGTGAGCTTCTCGTAGACCACGCCGACGTAGCCGGTGACGATCACCGGGCGCCGGTCCAGGGTCAGATCGGCGAGACCCTGGAGGACGGCCCGGACGGTGCCGCCGACGAGGGCGAGGACGATGACGTCGTATCCCTGTCCGCGTTCCGCCGCGTCCCGTACGGCACGGAGGAACTCCGCGCCGGTCACCTCGCTCGGGGTGGTCGTGGACACCCCGGTCTCGGCGAGTTGGCGCGGGGTGGGTGTGGCCCGTCCACGCAGGACGAATCCGGTGGGTTCGGCTGTCGCCGTGGTGATGCGGCGCGCCGTGAGGGCGCCCCATTTCCACCGGGTGTCGGAGTCGGCGAGTACGGCTACTCGTACTGCCTCGTTGGTACTTGCTGGCACGTCGAGGACGCTAGAAGGGCATTTCGCTTTCCGGCCCAACTGAGACACAACAACGGGTGAACAGCGCCTCTCCGACGTGTTAAACGGGTCGGATTCCGGCCGCAATCGGGCCGGGGAGGGGCCGGATTTCCCTGCGGGTAAAGGCGGTTAATCGGCCCGCCGCTTGGTGTTCACCGAATATCCCCCCACCGGTCGGGGGGAGTGCCGGGTCGGCGCCTAGCGTCGGCCACGTGGTCAAGCTCTCCGTGGTCGTGCCGTTCTTCAACGTGCAGACATATGCCCCCGACACCCTCACAAGCCTGCGTGCCAACGCCCGCGAGGACTTCGAGTTCCTCCTTGTCGACGACTGCTCGTCCGACGGGACCCCCGAGCTCCTCGAACGGGCCGTACGCGACGTCCCGGGTGCCGTCCTGCTCAGGCACGCACGCAACGAAGGACTCGCCACCGCCCGCAACACGGGCCTCGACGCGGCCCGCGGCGAGTACGTGACCTTCCTGGACGGGGACGACTGGCTCTCCCCCGGCTACTACGGGCGGCTCGTCACCGCCATGGACGACCTGGGCTGCGACTTCCTGCGCACCGGCCACGTCTCCGTCTCCGGCCGCAGCCGCAAGGTCCGCGGGGTCCCGGTCCCGCGCCTCGGCGAGGTGCTGAACCCCCGCGACGCGATACTGCCCGCTCACCGGACGACCTCCGTCGACTACCCGTACGCGTGGGCCGGGATCTACCACCGACGGCTCCTGGAGCGCGGGCTCCTCCACTTCCCGCACGGTCTGCGGACGGCCGAGGACCGGCCCTGGATCTGGAAGCTGCACCGCGAGGCGGAAACGTTCGCGGCGATCGGTGAACTCGGCGTCTTCTACCGCCGCGGGGTCGCGACCTCGCTCACCCAGATCGGCGACGTCCGGCAATTGGATTTCATCCGCGCATTCGACCAGGTGATCGAGGAAACGGCGAAGGACCGGGACGCGGACCTTCTTCTCCCCAAAGCCGTCCGCACCTATTGCGCGCTGATTTCCCATCACATCGGCGGGATCGGACGATTCGAACCCGAAGTGGCGCGCCTGTTGAAGGCGATGAGCGCGGGCGCGCTGCGCCGGATGCCGCAGGGGGTCCTCGACGAGGCCCTGACGTCGATGGGCGGGGACCGCGCGACGATGCTCCGCAAGCTGCGGAAGCAGCGCCCGGCACCGCCACCGGCGGCGCCGGATCCGACGCCCGTGTCGGTGTCGGTGACCACGGCGGAGACGGTGTCGGCAGTGTCGGCACCGGTCTCCGCCACCGCCGCGACCCGTTCCCCGGAGGTGGCGGCATGAGCGCCGCCCGACGCACCACCCAGATCTTCTGCGCCTCCACCCTCTACGGGGCGGCGACCCTGGCCGCCGCGCTCGACAGCGGCTGCTTCGGCCGGGCCGACCGCCGGATCCTGCTCGTCACCAACAACGCCGCCGTACCGGAGACCACGCCCGCCCTCGACGAGGCCGAGGGCTTCGAGCGACTGCGCGGCCGCTTCGACTCCGTCCTGTCCTGGAACGAGACGATCTCCCCGCTCCACCCCGCCGGCTGGATGCCCCGGGGACAGGACATGCCGATGCTCCAGCGCTATCTGCGGCGGATCTGGGACCTCGGCGACGACCGGGTCGAGCTCGCCCTGGAATCCCTCCAGGTGACACCTGCCCTCGCCATCGCCCACCTGCTGCCCGAAGCGCCGATCACGGTGTACGCCGACGGGCTGATGAGCTACGGGCCGACCCGCAACAAGATCGACCCGCTGATCGGCGGGCGGGTGCGCGCACTGCTCCACCTCGACCTCGTACCCGGGCTCGAACCGCTGCTGCTCGCGGAGTTCGGGGCGGTCCCGGAGGCCGTACCGGCGGAGGCCTTCACGAAGGTCGTCGAGGAGCTGTCCGGGCCGGTCACGGCGACGCCCGAGGAGGGCCCCGCGCTCCTCCTCGGCCAGTACCTGGCCGCCCTGAAGCTGCTCACCGCCGCCGAGGAGGAGGAGCTGCACCTGCGGATGGTCCGCGGGGCGGTCGCCCGGGGCCACCGGAAGCTCGTCTTCAAGCCGCACCCGACGGCCCCGGACACCTGGACGCGGACGCTGGTGGACGAGGCGGCGCGGCTCGGCGCCGAACTGACCGTCGAGCACCGGCCCGTACTCGCCGAGGTGCTCTACCGCGAGCTGCGGCCCGCGCTCGTGGTCGGCTGCTTCTCCACGGCGCTGCTCACGGCGCACTCCTTCTACGGGCTGCCGGTCGCCCGGGTCGGTACGGGCACGCTCCTGGAGCGGCTCACCCCGTTCCCGAACAGCAACCGGATCCCGCTCACCGTCGTGGACGCGGTCGTCCCGCCCCTGGAGGAGGACGACACGGACGAGCCGGCCGGGCCGGCCCTGGACGTGGCGGAGCTGAACGACCTGGTCGCCGCGGTCGGCTTCGCGATGCAGCCGAAGATACGGGCCGACCTGCGGGAGGCCGCGGCCCGGCACCTGTCGGGCCCGCACGCCGAGCGCACCCGGCACCACTTCACCCGCCGGCGCCTCACCGTCCTGAACCTGCCGGGCGGCATCCCGCTCCCCCGGCATCCGCAGGTCCGCCGCCTGGCGCGCCGCGCGCTGCGGCTCCGCAAGGAGCTGCGGAAGCGCGGCGCCGCCCGGAAATAGGCGGCCGACGAGAGGAGGGGCCCGGGAACCCGTGCGGGGGTCCCGGGCCCCTCCTCCGTGACGTCAGGCGCGGACGATCGACTCCTGGATCTCCGTCACCCACCGCGACCGGTCCTCCGGGCACTCCAGGTACAGCTCGCGCGCGTAGTGCTCCGACGCGTAGCCGTTGCTCTCCATCCAGCGCGCCAGGGTCTGCACGGTCGGCAGGATGTCGTCCATCGAGCCCCGGTGGACGATGGTCGCGGCCTGCTCGATGCCGGGCAGGACGTGCACCAGGACGCCCTCCACGGCCGTCCCCTCGGGGACCGTCATGCCGGCGTGCACGAGGACCGAGCCGTCCCCCTTGCCCGCGTCCTCGTAGTATGCGATGCCCGGACCGAATCCGGTGACACCCGCGGCTTCGAGGCGGCCGCACAGCTCGTCGTACAGCGGCCCGATGGCAGGGCCGATGTCGTGCGGGCCGAAGCTCGCGGCGACCGTGCTCAGTTCGGCGATCCGCACGGCGGGGATCTTCTTGACGACGACGTCCTGGGTGGACATGCGTCCCTCCGTCTCGATGGCTCGGAGCCGCGCACCGACCTGGGTGAGCCGGGCCCGCGCCGCCTCCAGGGCCGCTTCCAGCTCGGCCTGGCGCAGACGCAGCATGCCCCGCAGCTCGTCCGCGTCGATCTGCTCGTCGAGGATCGCCCCCACCTGTTCGAGGGTGAAGCCGAGGTCCTTGAGCGCGATGACGCGATTGAGCCGGGCGAGCTGCTCCCCGGTGTAGAAGCGATAGCCCGTGTGCGGGTCGACCCGGGCCGGGCGCAGCAGCCCGATGCCGTCGTAGTGACGCAGCATGCGGACCGACACCCGCCCGTGCCGGGCGAAGTCTCCGATGGTGAACATGACGGCTCCTACGGAACGGCCTCACACGGTGTCAGGGTCAACCGGACGACACGGCCCAGGGTCAGGCGGCGCTGCTGAGGGAGAGCTTCGCGGCGAAGCCGAGGAAGAGCGCGCCCGCCGCCGAGGTCGCCCCGGCGGAGAGCCGACGACGGCTGCGGAACGCGGCCGCGAGCCGTGTCCCTCCGAATATCAGCATCGTGAGGTAGAGGAAGCTGCCGATCTGGAGCAGCGTGCCGAGCACCAGGAAGGACAGGGCCGGGTAGGCGTATCCGGGATCGACGAACTGCACGAAGAACGAGATCAGGAAGAGGATCGCCTTCGGGTTGAACAGGCTGATGACCAGCGCGCGGCGGTACGGACGCTCGACCGGCCCGGCCGACGGCTGCTCCGCGTCGTCCGCCGCGTCGCCCCGGCCTCGCCACATCGCCCAGGCGGCCCGCAGCATCCCGTACGCCATCCAGACCAGGTAGCCCGCGCCCGCGTACTTGACGACGGTGAAGAGGAGCGGGGTGGTCTGGAGGAGCGAGGCCGCGCCGAGGGCGGCCAGTGTCATCAGGACCGCGTCCCCGGTGAAGACTCCGGCGGCGGCCTTGTACGCGGTCCGCGTGCCCTTGCGGGCGGCGACGGAGAGCACGTACAGCGAGTTCGGCCCCGGCAGAAGGATGATGAGGACGAGCCCCACGAGATAGGTCGGCAGATCGGTGACACCCAACATGAAGCGGAGTGTCGCACACGAGTACGACACTCCGCTGTGACCTGCGTCTACGCGCCCTGGGCGGAGGCTAGAACGCGTCGGTGGGGACGTACGTGCCCCACACCTCGCGCAGGGCGTTGCAGACCTCGCCGACCGTCGCCCGGGCCTTGAGGGCGTCCTTCATCGGGTAGAGGACGTTGTCCGTGCCCTCCGCCGCCTTCTTCAGCTCGACGAGGGCCGCGTCCACGGCTGCCTGGTCCCGCTCGGCGCGGAGCTTGGCCAGGCGTTCGGCCTGCTGGGCCTCGATCGCCGGGTCGACGCGGAGGGGCTCGTAGGGCTCCTCGACGTCGATCGTGTAGCGGTTGACGCCGACGACGACCCGCTCGCCACTGTCCGTCTCCTGC
>NZ_JBITGA010000024.1:0-18833 GCF_044456565.1 Streptomyces sp. NPDC050842
CCGCTACGACAAACACCCCGACCGCTACCTCGCCGCCATCACCCTCGCCAGCACCCTCATCTGGCTCGACCGATGATCGACAAGACGCCCCCTAGTGCAGGCACGCCCGGTACGGCTGAGTTGTCGTGGGCCGCAGCAGTCACGTGAACGACGGCCACCGGTCGGCGGCCCACTCCCGCCAGCCCACCCAGCCGGGCGGCGGGCCAGCGACCCTGCGGCCCTCCAGCTCCGCCGCGTCGGGCTCCTGAAAATGCGCCCGCCCGTGCAGGATGTCGGCCTCGGACATCGACAACGTCTCCTCTGGGGTGGTCGCCCAGCGATGGGCGATACGGGCGCGTTGGGTCTCATCGTCCACCGGCAGGTAGACCATGCGGAAGCACGCCGCCTCGGCCTCCACCAGCCAGCGGATCGCGGACCGTTCGTCCCGTGACCAACAGCCGTAGTCCACGACGACGTTGGTGCCCAGTTTGACCGCCTCCAAGGCGAGCCAGAGCATGCGCCCCTCCAGCACGTCGCGCTTCCCGTCGGCCTCCGCCTCGCCGAACAGGGGAATCATCCAGTCGTCGGGCGTCAGGCGCAGCGCGCCGTGCTCTGCGGCGAGCTGCCGAGCCCGCGTGGTCTTTCCGGCCCCTGGCAGGCCGACCATCAGGAACAACGTGGTCACACCCAGATCGTGGCAGGGAGGCCAATCAGACGACCACTGCTCTGATGTACCGGAAGAAGCGTCCCGGGCCCGGAAGGCGGCGGCGAAGGCCGGAGCGGAGATCCGCGGCGAGGTCCTGCTCACCCTCGCCCAGCTGAGCCTGGCCACACCCCTCCAGCTCAAGGAACTGCTGCTGCCCCACCAGCAGGACACCGACCACGTACGCTGCCGCGCCCTGCGTAACCTGCTCGACGAATCCCCGGCCCTGTGCGGCCGGGCCCACCGCGCCCAGCAGATCTACTGGTACTGCACCCCCGCGGGCCTCGCCGAAGCCACCTCCTCGGGCGAACTCGTGCCGACGGCCAGCCGGACCACCGGGAAGCGTGCGGCCAGCAAGACGGACCTGCGCGAGCACGGCCTCGCCCTGGTCGACACCACCGTCGCCTTCCACCACGCCGAAGCGGCCGACCGCGCCGACTGGCAGGTGGAAGTCGCCCGCCCCACCCCGGCCGGCTCCCTCGTCCCTGACGCCGTGGTCCTCCTTGCCGACGGCTCCAGCGCCTTCGTGGAAATCGACCGCACCATCTCCTACGCCCGTCTGCTCGCCAAGCTGGAGCGCTACGACGCCTACCGCAACGCCTCGCCATCCGGGAGCGGGGAACGCCGCCCGCGCTCCGCGCTCCCACTGGCAGGAGACCTACGCCGGACCGTCGCTGGAGCGACCCTTCCCGCCGCTGCTGTTCGTCTTCGCCCCCGTCCCGCGCCGCGGGCCCCAGCCACGAGGGAGGCCGCCTTCCACGACCGAGCCCGCCGCTTCTCGAACGTGAACTACCGCATGACTGTGGCGACGACGACCCTGTCCCTGCTGACCCGCGAAGGGGCGGACCAGCCGGTGCGGAGGGTCATGGGCCGCGGGCAGGCCCGGCGGTCGCTCGCCGCGCTGCCCAAGCCGCGCTGAGTACGGCGCGCCCGGCGTTGCCCGGAGGGGAGGAGGGTCTCGTCCGGGTGATGGCGGAGTGCCCGTCGGACACGGTGGGCAGATCCGACTGCGGTCACCACAACCCGCTGCGCGACCCCGGCCCGGAGTAGACAGCCGCCGGCGCCCCAGGCATCAGGCGGGCAAGTTGAGCGGGGCGGCGGCTCTCTTGGGGTGCGCGGGTCGGGCAGCGGGTCAGAACAGCAGGGAGCCGTCGCTGATGAACCGCCGCGACGCGTCGATCTCTTCCGAATTCGGGAAGGGGTCCCGCCAGTCGTCGCTGCCGCGGTGGAAGCTGATGCTGCCCGTGTCGCCGCCGGTCACATGACGGACGACGAGGTCGGCACGGCCGTCGCGGTCGGCGTCGCCGACGGGGATCAGGTCGGTGTAGTAGCCCCAGGTGCTGTTCACCCGGGTCCGGGTGGCGAAGATGCCGTCGCCCTTGCCGAGGTAGAGCCAGTCGACGCCGTTCCTGTCGCGGGCGATGAGGTCTCCGGCCGGGCCGCAGCCGATGTCGGCGTGCCGCTCTGCGGTGCAGGGGACATCGGCATTGATGTGACTATCCGAACCACTCAGGTGGCAGCTGCTCGACTGTTGCGGCTGCCGGGCAGTTCTTGCGGATTACCTGGCCGGTACAACCCCACCCTGCGCCGATGACGTGGGTGAAGTACTGGGCGGGTCTTTTCGGCGCAGCCTCTGTGGTGAAGGTTTCGGTGCCCTTGGGGATGCGTTGGGTGTGAGTGCCGGTGGTGTCGGTGTAGGACGCGTTGATGTGCCATGTGCATGTCCGGTCGGACACGCGGGGTTGGATGTTCATGGCCATGTTTGCTTGTCCGTTGCCCAGCTCGATGACGTTGTGGCGGAAGAACAGCTGTCCCTGGTCCTCGCCCTCGTTTAGGACATAGGGCCCATACGTTCGGTCTTTCGTGTTTCCGGTCAGATCCCACATCAGCCCCTGCCGAACCTCGGCGCCGGCCGGTGGGAGGTCAACGACAGTCTGTGCGGTCGACGGTCGGCATGAGTCCTTGACAGCGGTCATGCTGTTGATCGTGAGTCCGGCGCTGCGGTCGCTGTTGAGGTTCAGGTTGAACGACTGCGACCACCGCCAGTCTGGTGTGTAACGGCCATCCTCCAAACCATCGTTCGGGAAGGCCGGCGGTGCCGCGTACTCCACGAGCCGCCCTCCAAGCGGTTTGAGAAACTGCCACACACCCAGGCCGTCACCTTCGACATTGACGGCGGTGAGCCCTGCCTGTTCACTCGCGGTCAGCTTTCGATCCAGCAGTACGATGAAGTTCTCTGGCGGGTCCTGCTCAATGTCACGGGGAGTGCGAACGGAGACGAAGGCAGGCTGTTCATGGTCAGCGGTACTGGCGGCTTTCCTGTCTGCGCGCGCCCGATCGTCGGCCGTGGTCCGGTCCAGGATGTAGTTCGCGTAGTAGGCAAACAGAAGGCCGCCCAGGACGACTACGACCGCGACCGCTATGTAAAGCGTCCGATGCTTCGCAGACAACCGACGAAACCCTGGCAGGCGCTCCTCAGCCAGAACGTCCCACGCAGTCTGCGGCGGGACGTCAGATGCCTCCGGAGCAGGCCGAGGCGCGCCGTTGTGGACCGGAGAGGACGTCGGGACCGGTACCGGAGCAGTCGTGCCCGGTACCTCAGGCGGTGTCGGGTTTGTTGCTGGAGCAGCCCCACTCGGTTCCGGCGATGCCCGGGTAGGCGCCAGAACAGCCTCGTCCCGGTTTGGTTCCTCTGACCCGGGTGCTTGACGCGGTGTAGGTGGAGTCGTAGCCATGAATTCCCCCCAATTCATCGGTCTGAGCGCGGTCACCACCACTCGGCAGGTGGCCGCGCTCACCCCCAGCACGGTTAGTTCCGGGAGGCTCCGCATCCTGAGCCAGGTGCCCCCTCGTGAACCATGCAGTCAATATGGCCCAGCACACGGCCCGGTGCACCTACCTGCTCTAGCCAGTCCACCCGCAACGTGGGCTCGGCGGTTGTCGGCGGCCGAGCGGGAGTTCGCCCGCAATAAAGCCCGGATCGAGGCCGGCGAGACCTTCCGCGGGCAGAAGCCCTCGGACTGGCGGCTCGGCTCCCCGCCCTCCAGGACACGCGTCCCGCTCGCTGAACTCCGGCCGGACGGATATGGCGTCGGCCACGGACAAACCCGCCCGGTCAAGGGTCAGTCAAGGCGAAAACGGACACCCGTCGGCGGTAGCCGTCAGACCGCGGTCAAGGGGCGGCTTCTCACAGTGGCTCCGGCCCGTGCACAGATCCGCGCACGGGCCGGACGACCACCGACCCGGCCCGCCGGCCGGAGAAACCGGGCCGCCGACATCACGCCTAACCCCGACCACGAGCACCACGCCGCCCCCGACCGCCAGCCGGAGCAGTTCCTCGAACTGCTGCTGGCTCACGTACGGCCGGTGGTCGTCGCCGGCGCGTCAGCTGCTGCGGCAGAGATCTGAACCGGGTCGCGGAAGCTTCCCGAAGGTGGAATGGGCTCAGTGACGTGCTGTCGGTGGCTGCTTCTACTGTTGCCTCATGGGGAACTATTTTCAGATCGTCGTCGACCTCGACGCCACGCATGCGGACGCCCGCACCCTGGCAGACAGCGGACTCGACTGGCTGGTCAGGGAGGGGATAGTCCGGGCTGAGGTCACCGACTGTGTTCTCGGGCGCCGTCGGGGCATCCGCCCGGTCCCTCCTGGGCCAGGGCGGTCGGTCAGGAGGACTGGGAGCCCAGCGACGGACTAAGACTGCGGTCAGGGCGAACCCAGGTTCGCGGTGTGCCCCCATTGTGCCGGGCGGGCGGATTTCTACACCGACCGGCTGGAGGAGAGCGAGGGTGCGTGGGAACCCTTCGGTGAGGCCATCAACGCCTGGAGCGACACAGGCAGCGCGGCAGTGGCCTGCCCGCATTGTCGGTGCTCCGGTGACCTGACTGCGTGGACCTGGTCGGATGACTACTTCGCCTTCGGGTATCTCGGTTTCGAGTTCTGGGACTGGCCCGACTTCAGCCCCGGCTTTCTCGAAGGCCTCTCCCGCGCGCTCGGGGGGCATCGCACGGTTCTCATGCAAGGCAAACTCTGAGGGAGCCGGAGTTCGTACGTCCTCCCCGGGGCAACCCGGGGATGCTCGGAACATGGCGAACAGGCCGCGATGCGTTGGCGGGCGAGGCGGAGGGCCTGCGTGTGGGTTTTACGCGGGCGCGTTGCTTGCCGTAGTAGGCGCGGGAGGCCGGATTGGTGTTCCTACGAGTCGGCGGCATCCGTCTCGGGCTGACCAGACGGCCCGTCTGGCCAGCGTCGGCGGACACGACTTGGTGATGGCCTCCCGCCCGGCTTGGTGGTGCGCAGGGTGGCGGCACGAGCCGGGCCGGAGCCGCCGACGTCGCGCTCTACACCACCGCGTCCGTCGACATGGTCATCCCCGCACACCCCGAGGCCGGGCACGGCCGCGCCCTCGGACATCGACATCCGCACCTGGTGCGCGGCGTGCGGCGCCGAGGACCAGGCCGACGACCTCATCGCCACCGCCCGCGCGGTCGACTCCATGTACATGTCGCGCGGACCGCGGCTTCGCCCGGTTCCTCGGTCAGCACGACGAGGACCAGGACGACGGAGCAGACGGCGGCGAGGACACCCAGCAGTGACCGCCGACCACCCGCACACGACGCTCCCGGCAGCGAGGCCCGCCATGCACACCAGCACCCACACGGTCCTCTACGACCCCGACGGCCTGATCGAAGCCGGACTCCCGCTGCACCGCGAACCGTACGAGTGCCTCGTCACGGCCGTCCTCGCATGGACCGACGAGGACACGCTCACCACCCGCGACCTGGAACAGATCGCCCTCCAGCTCACCGGCCACGCCCGCGCCGTCGCCTCCGACGTCCGCCGCCGCGCCCATCACCTGCCGAAGGACAGCGGACCCAGAGTGCTCGCCGACGTTGTCCTGCGCGAGGCAGACGGCCGGCTGTCCACGACGATCGAGGGTACGTGCACTGCGTCCAGAACCGCGCCCGCCTCGTTCGCGCTCTCTACGAACGGCTGGACCGCCTGGAGGCCGCGCTCGCCCCGGAGAGGTTTGTACCGAGCGGGGGCTGAACCGTGGGCTGGACGGTTGCTTCCAGCTACTTCGTCAGCGTATCGAGTGCCTTCCTCGCCTCACCCAACAAGTCGCTGACCTGGCGCAGAGCATCTTCCTGGGCGTCGGCGGGCTTGCTGACCGTTCCAGCGGAGGAGGCCTGGCCCGGCTCCCGCCTCGGATACCGTGTTGCTCTACGGGGTGCCATAACGGATGTGACGCCCCCCACCGGAGGTAGTCAGCGTATGAGTTCAAAGCGCAGCAAGAATCCAGCCCTGCCCGTCCTTGACGACGCATTCCGACTCGAGTCGGTCAAGGACGCCGAAGAGTCCACCCGTGACTTGGCCGCGCGGCTGGCCACCACCGAGCTGCGCCGCGTTTCCCACCCGGGCCGGGTCACCTGGGAGCCCACCGATCAGGCCGAGCCCGTACCGGTCCCGCCGACTGTGGTCGACGGTGACGGGGACCTGTGGCTGCGGGACCGGGGCACTGGCACCTGGACCATGCCCGAGTTCAACCCGAAGGAGTTCCCGGCCCGCTGTGGCGAGGTTCTGACGTGGAGCCAGCTTGCCCGCGAGTTCGGCCCGCTTACCGCACTGGCCGACGACCGCCGCATCGGCGGCGGCCGGCGTCGCTGACCGCGCAGCCTTCTGGGATGACCGCGCCCCTGAAGCGCCCGTTACGGGTAGCTGGGAGCTCCAGCTCACCGCCGAGCTCGACGATGGCGGCGAGCAGGTGAGCGTGGTGGTGGCGTGCGACGGCCTCGAGCAGCGTGGTGCGGGCCCTGGCGCCACCCGATGTCCTCGGTGCGGCCGGCGTCGGTGGACCAGCCGGGTAGCGGTCGGCGTTCAGTTGCCGTGGTGAGCGCGCGGCCCAGCTCGCCGATCGACTGCTGCCAGTCGGCCAACTGCCCGAGCAGGCCGCGCACCAGCTCGTCGACGGCGGCCGCCGGGCCGGCGCCGAAGGCCCGCGCTTCGGCGGCGGCCTCGGCGAGGACGTCTTCGTCCAGGTCCTCGAGGGCCTCACGCCACGGAGCGGCCGCAGCGTCGAAAGCGTCCAGGGCGACACGTTCAGTGCAACACCGCCGCGCATCGCGCTCTGACCTGCGGTGATGCCTCGGATAGAGGTTCGTGAAATCGGTGTTGCACCTCGCGTTGCAGGCCCGCGCCATGTTTGGGCGGAGCCGCCGCCGACAGCACGAGGCCCCGGGCGATGACGCCCGGGGCCTCTCGGTGCACTTCGCTTGACCGTCCTGTTCAACGACCAGCCGCAGCCGGTGTCACGCCCAGTACACGCCCAGCGCCGCGATTGCGGTGAGCTTCTCGCGTCTCGCGCGTGTGCTCGAAATCCATACGCCCAGCTTCACGATCACCGGCTCTGCCTCACCGTCGACCGCGATCGGCTCACCGTGGCCACGTGGCACCGCCCGTTCGGCACCTTCCCGTTCGACCCACTGCGTGAGGGCTGCCAGGCCGCGCTGGAACGCCTGCTGCGCCTTGCTCGGCCCCCTTCCGCCGGGCCGCCCGCCGCCGGGGCCGGAGAGGAGGGGGAGCCGGTGCCTGGATGCCAAGGGCGGTCAGCCGTTCCTGCTGCTCGGTCGACAGCAGCTTCCAGGTGGCGGGCTTTTTCTGCCGCTGGAGCCATCGCCCGATGTCGTCGCCGTCGAAGACGACGCCGGGTTCGATGGGCGGCAGGTGGCCGTCGGCGTCGACCAGGTCGGCGAGGACGCGGTAGTGGCGCTGCCAGTCCAGGGGCCACGTGTCGGCGTACGCGGTTACCTCCCCTGCCTGGTACGAGCGAACGTCCTCACCTAAACGGGGAAGACCAACCGATAGGCAGCCAGCCCCGAGACAGGGGGTGCAGAGTGGGGCGCCCCCATCACGCAGCGATGCCCCTGCGACCCCATGACGATCCGTCATTTCCCATCCTTGAGAGGCCAGGCAGTCGATCCGCTGCGTGTTGTTCCTGCTGTCAGTGGCTCACGGCATGATGCAGCGAGCCTGCATCCCTGGAAGGAATACCCTGTGCCTGCCCGGAAACGAGAAGACCTGCCGACCGGTACCGAGCTCGGCATCTACAGCGTCACCGGACCCTCGTTCGCCAAGCGGGTGCCTGGCCACAGCGGCCAGCGCTCGGCCCGCAACCGATACTTCGTGCCGTTACGCTGCCAGCACTGCGCCCGAGAAACGGATGCGCGCGAGGACGACCTGGAGCGCCGGACCGCCACCCCATGCGGCTACTGCTACGCCGGCATCGACGTCGACCCCGAGGAACGCATCGCGGTCACGCGCGTCTGGAACGGCCAGGTCCAGCACTACAAGCGCTACCGCTTCCACGGCCAGTCCCGCACCCGTCTCCACTCCGTGTGGACCAACATGCGCGAGCGATGCTCGAATCCGAAGTCCGAAAAGTACCCCCGGTACGGCGGCCGCGGCATCACAGTCTGCGCCGAATGGCACAACTTTCTCGCCTTTGCCGCCTGGGCGCAGGCAAACGGCTACGCCGAGGGGCTCGCCATCGACCGGATCAACAACGACTGCGGCTACAACCCAGACAATTGTCGGTGGGTGACGGACCTGGAGAACCTGATGAATCGCAGCCGCTATCTTCCCGAGCCCCTGCATGCAGCCCTTGAGGAACGCGCGGCCGCAGACGGCACAGACACCTACACCGTCATCCGATGCGCCCTTGTGGCTGCACGTGCCAGCGCCCGTCCCGCCGGTGGCACCTCATGAGCACAACCGCCGCCCAGCCGCCGACGCGGGTGGGCGATGTCTACGAGCGGCTGACCGTCGTCGAGCTGCTGGGCGTACGCCGGACAAAGTCCGGGACCCGCGCCAGCTTCGCCTTGGTGAAGTGCTCATGCAACGACGAGACCACCAAGGAAGCGCGCCTGAGTAACCTGCGCAGCGGCCGGACGAAGAGCTGCGGCTGCCTGGGACGCGAGCGGACGACTACACACGGCCAGCACGCATCACGGCTCTATGGAATCTGGGCCAGCATGCGCCACCGCTGCTCCATCCCCAACATCCGCAGCGCCCACCGCTACGTCGGCCGCGGCATTACCGTCTGCGACGAATGGCAGGACTTCGCGGCCTTCCGCACCTGGGCCCTGGCCAACGGCTACGCCGACGGCAAGGAGATCGACCGCAAGGACAATGACCGCGGCTACAGCCCAGACAACTGCCGCTGGGTGACCAAGCTCGAGAATCTGGCCAACCGCTCTAAGTACCTCCCAGCCGAGCTCGAGGAGTGGCTGCGTGCTGAAGCAGATCGGCAGGACTGCTCACCGTACGAAGTGGTCAAGCAGGCTCTGGAGCAGTACCTCGGCGTGTCCCGGACCGGCGGCACAGCAGCACGCATAGGGGCGCAGGACACTGAACAGTAGGACTGTCGCACGGCCCCAGACCACCCATCTGTGAACCGTGTGCTGGAGCCGGACGGCTCAGACTTCGTGATCGACTCGTGGCGGGTTTCTTGTCAGGTTTACTCCACACCTACCGGTTGGGGACGTATCTCTGTACCTCACTGGCCACGTTGAGGCGTACGCCTACACAGGTCCGCCCGGCCTGCCCCGACGTCGCGCGGGCCTGCGACCTTGCCAGAGTCTTCACAAGCCTGGTCCGTCACCGTCGAGGCCAACTGCTGTTCGACTGGATCCGCCAAGCTGAAACAGGCCGGTCCCATTTCCGTCGCGAAGTTCGCCTCGTTCCTCCGCCAGGACCTCGACGCGGTCACCGCCGGACTGACCCTCGAATGGAGCTCCGGCATCGTGGAAGGTCACGTCAACCGCGTGAAAACGATCAAAGGAGCCATGTATGGGCGGGCATCGTTCCGACTCCTGCGGATACGCATCCTCACCCGGCCGTGATGGCGGCATCGCCCGGCCTTGTCAGATGGCTTACCGCCAGAAGTCCGCCCCGTCACGGCCACTCGGGTCCATCGTCAGCAGGTCCTCGTGAAGACCCGAGAGGCGGCGGCCGGTGGGGGACCCATCCTCGCCGGACTCCACGACCACCCAGCCGGCGTCGACGCCGGACACGTTCACATCGGCACCGCAATCAAGCTCGTCGACCGTGGCGAAGACCGCTTCGTAGGCAACTGCACGAGCCAGGAGTTCGAGGTCATCCCTGTCCGCACCCGCATCCAGCAAGCGCCGAGCCGCCGCTACTTGCTCCAACGCTCCAGGGCCTGCCCATCCGTCGATCGCACCACGCCACAGGGAACGGAGCAGCACGAAGCGAGCCAACTGCGGCTGGTTCTCTTCAATCTCCGACCTCGCCCAACCCTGCGCATCAGTCGCGCCGAGAGCCTCAAACTGCGTGCGGAGCGACTCCGCCGCGGCCCGCTTCGACGGAGCGAGCCCGGACAACCACGACTGCCACTTCGCCTCAGCGTCATCCATCGCTACAGCATGCCCCACCAGCCGCACAACACGGTCGAGATCAACAGCTCTCACGCAAGCGCGGTCAGAGCCTTGATTTTCCCCACTCGGCACTCAGGAGTTCCCCAGACCTGCTCACCTGTCTCCCCACCTGCGGTGCGCTGAGCTGCGGACGGAGGTCACTCGGGAGGAGCAGCCCGATACCAGCCAGGTCCAGGGAGGTCCCCCGCTCGTGCGGGATAGTCCAGGGGCATGTTCTGGTGATCGCTGTCAGGCCAGGATGTCTCCATGGAAACTCTCAGGAAGTACTTCGAAGACCATCCAGAGGTGTTCGCCGCCTTAGTTGCGGCCCTCTCGATCATCGGTGGGTTGGCCGGCAGTGTGATCGGCGCAAAGATTCAAGCCAACGGAGGGCGGGCCCAGGCGAACGCAGCTCGGGAGGCAGCGCAAATCACGGCTGAGGCCCAGCACCTTTTGGCGATGCATCAAGACCTTAAGGTCGAGGTGGCGAGTTTCGTAAGAGAGGCCCGAGAAACCCTGCGCCTCGCGCTCTCGATGCTCCAGCGAAACTTGGGAACCAATGATCAAGAAGCCATGCGCGCGGCAGAATGGTCAATGCGCCGAAAGCTTCCTGAGCTCGAGCTCATCGCGCCACCCAGCGTTGTAGTACCCGCCAAGGAGGCACTGAAGGCCGTATTGCGGGTAACGCGTCTAGCGCGACAGCGCAGCAACGCTGTACAGGTGTACCGCAAGCTTGAAGATCCAGGCCAGTTCCAAGAGCGTGCGCGAGAAGCCTATGGGCAGTACTGTCTGGCAGCTCGAAGTGTTAATCCAGTCTTTCGACGTGATCTCGGTGAAGAAGGTCTGCGGCTTCGCGAGGCCGCTGAGTCTGCATTGAGAAACATTCCTAGCCTGTCGCCTGAGGAAATTACGGCCCTCCTGCAGGATGCCGAAAATCCGCCTCTGTCACCGGAGAGGCACGAGGCGCAGCACACAGCCGAGGGGCGGCTTCGCGACGTAGTGGAAGCCGCACGAGCCGTGCTGGCGCCCACGTTGCCAGCTTTCGCCCCTCCGCCGCCGGTCCGTCCGGTGCTGATGGGCACGTGGGATTGACGACAGCGCTTCTCCTTCGTGGTCCTTGACAGCTCGGCACGGGCCGCACACTGCACAATCGGGCGGCCCAGGCCCTCGTTGCTGACGGCAGCCGAGTGGGGTACGAGGAGCGGCACTGGCCGATTTCACAGATCCTCATCAGCACCGCGACTTCGTCCAGGACCTGCGCGCTGGCCTGGGCGGCGTCGGCGGCCTGGCGCAGGTCGGCCGCGTCCAAGCCGCAGCTCTCGACGTCCTCGGCGATCAGGTGCAGGGACGTGACGACGGCCTCGCTCCAACGCGCGTGCCCGGGACCGGTGAGCGGACCGCACCAGGGCCCGGCGACCGCGTGCACGGCCGCCGTGCTCCCCCCCGTTACCTTTTTCGTGGCTCCGCAATGGGGCTACCGGCCTTCGGGTCCGGCATGACTTCCCCCCTTGTTGTTCATGATCCGGGGGGTGGTGTCACCGGGCCCGGAGGCATCGACGGACCGCTGATGAGGGGCTTGAGCACCGGCTTCACCCGAGCCGGAAGAGCTCTCCGTAACGTGGATGTGGCAGCTCGGTGCCCTGGCAAGGCCGGACGAAAGCGTGATGGAGGGGCCTGCACGTGATCGAAACCGGCGACATCGACGTCTTCCTCGGCCTGGACGTCGGCAAAGGCTAACACCACGCCACCGCCGTCACCCCGGCCGGGAAGAAAGCCTTCGACAAGCGCCTGCCCAACACCGAGCCCAAGCTCCGCGAGCTGTTCGCAAAACTCCAGGCCAAGCACGGAACGGTGCTGGTCGTGGTCGATCAGCCGGCCTCGATCGGCGCCCTGCCGCTGGCGGTCGCCAGGGACATGGGCTGCCCGGTCGCCTACCTTCCGGGCCTGACGATGCGGCGGATCGCCGACCTCTACCCCGGCGAGGCCAAGACCGACGCGAAGGACGCGTTTATCATCGCGGACGCGGCCCGCGCGATGCCCCACACGCTGCGGGCGATCGACGGCGAGGACGAGACGATCGCCGAGCTGGAGATGATCGTCGGCTTCGACGACGACCTGGCCGGCGAAGCGACCCGGGTCGCCAACCGGCTGCACGGCCTGCTGACCCAGATCCACCCGTCTCTGGAACGGGTCCTGGGACCGCGGTTGCAGCACCCTGCCGTCCTCACGCTGCTGGAACGGTTCGGGTCCCCGGCTCAGATACGCAAGGCCGGCCGTCGACGGCTGGTCACCCTGCTGCGGCCGAAGGTACCGAGGATGGCCGAGCGGCTGGTCGAGGAGATATTCGCCGCGTTGGACGAGCAGACCGTCACCGTTCCGGGGACCGAGGCAGCCGCTCTGATCGTTCCGAGCCTCGCCGGCTCGCTGTCGGCCGTGCTTGATCAGCGGAAGCTCTTGGCCGGGCGGATCGAGGAACTGCTGGAGGACCACCCTCTTTCGAAAGTCCTGACGTCGATGCCGGGAATCGGCGTCAGGACCGGAGCCAGGATCCTGATCGAGGTCGGCGACGGCAGCACCTTCCCGACCGCCGGCCACCTCGCCGCCTACGCCGGCCTCGCCCCGGCGACCCGGAGCTCGGGTTCATCGATCCGCGGTGAACAGCCGTCCCGGAGGGGAAACAAGCAGCTCAAACGGGCTTTCTTCCTCTCCGCGTTCGCCGCCCTGGGAGACCCGGCATCGCGGGCCTACTACGACAAGAAAATCGCCCAGGGAAAGCACCACACCCAGGCCCTGCTCTGCCTCGCACGGCGAAGAGCCGACGTCCTCTTCGCGATGCTCCGCGACGGAACCTTCTACGAACCCCAACCCGCACGGGCCCGGTGACGGTTCAGACTCACCGGTCAGTCCTCCTCCGGCCGAAGCCGTCGGCGAGCTGCCTCAAGCCGCTGGTCATAGTCAGGCGCGAACAGCCCCGCAAGTGACTTATCCAGCGTCCCGGCGATGCGATGGATCGGCGCCCAGACCGCCGGATCGTCGACAACCCGGCTCAGGTCCGTCATCTGCAGCTTCTCCAGCCAGTCAGACAACACCAGCGCCTCGTCATTCGTCAGCTTGATCGTGACCTGGCTATCACCCATGCACACCCCTCCGGCTCGGCCCCACCCCCGACCGCACGAACCTACTGGTCCTCGACCTTGACCAAACACATAGGGGCACCCCCCCAGCTGCCGGAAGAACGCCCGTGGGCCTCCTTCGGGTACGACCCGAGCAGCTCCGGCGCCGGGGTGCCGGGCAGGAAGGACTGGATCATCCAGTCCCGTCCGATGACGGCCTGGGTGAAGTCGACCGCCAGGACCCGCGGCATCAGGTCGGCGAGCGGCGCGAGCCACGGCACCGACACGTACTCCGCGCCCATCAGCACCTGCTCGGAGTGGAACTGGCGGCCCGCTTCGGGGGCCACCCGCAGGACGACCGGCTCCTCGCGGCCGGCCAGGTCGATGCGGTAGGTCGTGTTGTACATGCCTCCGCCCAGCTCCGTCGCGGAACGGACCTCGGCACCGGGCCCGAAGGCGCGCCGGGCGACCGTCAGGATCTGGCGTTCGGTCACTACCCTGCTGAAAGGCGTTAGCGGACCGCTCGATGACGTGGAATTCCACGGGACTTCCTTCCGGCCTGTGAGGACTAGTCTCAGCGAACTCCAGTTACAGGGCGCCGGGCTCCGGGTACGCCGATACGCGCTCCGCTGCATAGGTGCCGTCCGGCAGCACCGCGTCGGTCAACTCGAACTGCTCCGTCTTCCCTGCGGGGCCGCTCCAGGTGACCCGGATGCCAGCGGGGCGGCTGCTGGGCAAGTGGACGGGCTGGCCGTCGGCAGCCCGGGCTCCGAGCAGGGTGTAGGTGCGGACCGGCCGCACGGCCTCGCCGGCCGCGATGGCCGGGGCCACGCCGGGGGCGGCCTGGTTTCGGCGCCGGCGGAGCCAGCCCCAGGCTGCGGCCCCCGCCAGCAGCGTGAGGCCGCCCAGGGTCTCCGCGGTCCAGCCGGTGAGCACGTCGGTGAGCATGTCGGTGCCCTTGTCTCTGTGTGGTGACGGGCGGAGCATGAAGGGCCGCGCGCTAACGTCGCGTCCTGGGCGGCACAGTGCGGGTGCGGGGGGTTAGCCACGCAACCCCCCTCAGGTCCACGCCATTTGAGCGGACGGACTCCGAGGTGACCCGGCGGAGGTAGGGGGGGCTCTAAAGGGGCGCCACCGCTACGCATGGGGTAGCTCTTTGGCTTCCATTCCGCGAGGAGTCACCGGAAGAGGTGAAAGCTCGGCCGTGTTCCTGCGAGGCGGCGGTACCTCCCCTGGCATGTCCACTGACACCCCGAGCGCGGCCGATCAGCTGCTGATCGACCATGCGCACCGCCACGGGTTCACCGTGACCGCGAAGATGCTGGAGGTCTGGAGGAGCCGCGGCCTGCTGCCGGGCAATGTGCCCGGCGGAGGCCTGGGCCGAGGCAAGGGCAGCACCTCCAGCCCGGCTCCCGAGAGCTTCGACCTCGTCCTTGGCCTCGCCCGACATGCCGGCCGCGGCAAGCGCCCGACCGACGTGGCGCTGCTCCTGTTCGATGAGGGGCTCCCGGTACCCGAGCAGACGGTACGGGCCGCCTTCACCGCATCGGTGGACACCATCAGCATCTATGGCGACGACGAACCCGACAGCGACCCGGACCAGCGGCTCGACGATCTAGCCGCCCACCTCGACGACACCGGTCTGACCGTCACCCTGGTCCCCGCCCGGGCCCGGCGGATCGACGAAGGCATCGCCCGCCTCATCCGCGCCAACGGGCTCACCTGGCCCCCAGCCGAGTTCTCCGCCTTCGACGAGAACTCCGGCCCGTCGACCGCTACACCTAAGGACGCCGCGCTTTCCTCGGCCGCCGCCGTGCTCACCGGGACGATGTCCCTGGAGGACATCGGCGACATGCTCCGCGCGATGAACCCCACCGCCATGGCCAACCCGATCGCCTCCCTCGTCGAGACCACCCGCCAAGATGTCCCCGAGGTCGCCGACGCGGTCCTCACCGACGACAACCACCTGGTCCTCGGCCCCGTGCGCGATGCCCGCGACCATCTACGCGACCTGGCCGCCACGGCTCCGGTGCAGGACCTCACGCGGGCATGGGGGACCGCCGCGGCCGTACGGCAGTGGGCCCTGGACCTGTGCGGCCGCGTCGAGGAGGAACTCGCTGCCGAGCATCTGGGCGAGGCGGCCCGGGAGTGGCAGAACTGCCGCTACGCGATGGCCGGCCTATCCCTGCTAAGCACGCTGAAGGAGCGCGACTGGCCACCCGCACAACGCGCCCTTGACGTCCTGCTGCTGCTCTACCAGCCGGCTCGGAGAGTTCCAGCGCGGCTCGATGATCTCGTTCCCGGCTGCCAGTGGCACCTCCTCAGCACCGAGGGGCTGATGC
This sequence comes from Streptomyces sp. NPDC050842, assembly GCF_044456565.1. NCBI lineage: Bacteria > Bacillati > Actinomycetota > Actinomycetes > Kitasatosporales > Streptomycetaceae > Streptomyces > Streptomyces sp. NPDC050842. The sequence goes on from NZ_JBITGA010000024.1 coordinate 15,572, forward strand.
CACCGCCCACCCGCGAGTTCCTCCAGGACCTCATCAGCCAGAATGCGCCCCATGCCGGGGCTGGAGGCTGATGAAGCTCCTATAGGTCGTCAAGCCGGTCTGTGGAGTCCATAGGATGCTTTTGTGGCTCGGTTTGAGGAGGTTAAGGCGACGTTCTCGGGCGAGGGGGGCCTGTATGGGATGCAGGCGCCGCTGACCGACGAGGTCGTTCGGGATACCGAGCGTCAGCTCGGTGTCCGTCTGCCCGCCTCGTTGCTGGAGATCCTGCAGGTCCGGAACGGCGGCCTGGTGGCGGAGTCGTGGAACGCGTTCCCGACGGATGTGCCGACATCGTGGAGCGAGAACCACGTTCCGCTCGACGACATGATGGGCATCGGCCGTCACGACGGCCGGCTGTCACTGCTGGACACGCCCTACTTGGTCGAGGAGTGGGGTCTCCCGTCCCCTCTGGTTCTGCTTTCCGGTGATGGTCACTGCTGGATCGCTCTCGACTACCGGGCATGCGGAGCGCGTGGGGAGCCGTCCGTGACGTGGTTCGACGTGGACATCAATACGGAGCTCCCGCTGGCGACGGACTTCCAGATGTTCGTCGAGCATCTGACTGCGGCCGCGTCGTTCGACCTCGATGACGCGGACGGCAGCCGGTCGGCGTCATGATCCGGCACCGGCCGAGCCTGCCGTGTTCAGGATGCCTGTGCTCTTGAGGTGCCTGTAGACCGCGCGGGCGACGAACCTCTTGAGGCAGCGCATGATGTCTTTGGTGGACATACCCTCGGCGGTGCGTCTGGCGACGTAGTCCCGGGTTCGTTGGTCGTGCTGAATGCGGACCAGGACGATGGTGTAGAGGGCGCTGTTGGCGTTGCGGTCCCCGCCGCGGTTGATGCGGTGGCGGTGGGTCCGGCCGGATGAGGCGGGGATCGGTGCCGCCCCGCACAGGTGCGCGAAGGACGCTTCGGACCGGAGCCGGTCGGGGTTGTCTCCCGCGGTGATCAGCAGCTGACCGGCCGTCTCCGTGCCCACCCCGGGCAGTGCGACGAGGCTGGGTGCCGCCTGGGTCACGAGGGGAGCCAGGTCCGCGTCGGCCTCTTTGATCTCCTGCTGGAGGACCTGGTAGCGCCGGGCCAGGCGGCGAAGTGCCGTCCTGGCAGCGCAGGCCGGGTCGGTGAGGTCACCGGTGGGCCGGGTCCGGGCGAGGGTGTCGATCAGCACGCTGGTGGGCAGCCCACGCAGCTTGTCCCGCAGGGCGGAGGGCGCGCGGTGACCATGAGAGAGCGGATCTGGTTGATGGTCTGGGTGCGGGCCTTGACCGCGCTCTTGCGGACCACGCGCAGCGCGCGGATCGCTTCCACGATCCCGTCCTGGCTCTTCGGGGTTCCGTTCGCGCGGCCGGACAGGACGGCGGTGGCCGCCGCGTAGGCGTCGATCGGGTCGGACTTGCCGTGGGCCCGCCTGGCCTTTCGGTCCGGGCGGTCGACCTCGACGACCGTGATGCCGTTCGCGGTGAGGAACCGGGCGAGTTCGGCGCCGTAGGCGCCGGTGCCCTCCATCCCGACCGTGATGACGTCGCCCTGGGCACGCAGCCAGGCCAGCAGCTGTTCGTAGCCGGCCGAGTTCGTTTCGAACGGCTGGGTGTCCAGGTGGCGGCCGACCGAGTCGATCACCGCGGCCTGGTGGACGTCCGTGTGGGTGTCGATTCCGCCGATCACCGCTATCGCGGGCGCTGTCATGCTCGGCTCCGCCGTCCTTCCGTATGGGTACCGGATCAGCGTGTGCTGCCCGGGCCGACGGACGAGACAGTGATGAGGCTGGTGGCCAAGCTCCTGACTTGTTGAATCGACCCCAGATGCTCGGTCTGCAGCCGTAGCGTCCAGGGTGTCGGTCGGCATGGGCCCGCAGTGCATCTGGATATGCAGGGCTTGCCGTACTCCCCCTTCCGGCGGGCCCTTGGGTGGATGAACGGCCCGCACCGGGTGACGGTGCGGGCCGTTCGGCATGCGGGCCCGTGACGCCCGGGCGGAAGAGGGCCGTGTGCCGGACGGCGCCGGATTGTGGCGTGGCTGGCCCCGCCCGCCGCCACGGCCTACCGCCTTCCCCGCATACCCGAAGTCCTCGTACGGGTTGCGGGGCTTGCCCTTACCTCGTGTACGGCCTCTGTCCAAGGCTTGCCCACCGCGTAAAGAGCCAGGCCATAAGCCCGGGATCTATTGAATGCGGTCTCCTCGCGGCCAAGAGTGCCGGGGAGTTGCGCGGCTAACCCTCTCCCCTTTGAAGGTGCGGATCGCCGCGTTGACCGACCGGCCATCCCACACTCATCCCAGGGGGACATCCATGTCCGATTCCACTCAGCAGTCCGCCGCGGAGCCCGTCCAGCCGCCCGCGCCCGGGTAGCCCGCCCAGCAGCCCGCCGCGGAGCCCGCCGTGACCCTCCTGCGCCGCCACGGCGCCGTGATCACGCTCGCCCTGCTGTTCCTCGGCTACGTCCTGCACGGGCGCCCCGCCCTGCGCGAGACCATTGGCGTCCTCGCCGCCGTGGCCGCGTCCGGCATCGCGCTGATGACCCTGACCCTGCTCCGCCGCCGGTAAGCGGCCCCCATGGTCCGCGGCCCGGGCGCGCCACCGCGCGTGTCCGGGTCGCGGACCCTGGGCAAGCCCGCTCCGTATCCGCCCTATTCGCCGCCTCGGCAGGGTTGCACCGACAGGTGCCCCCACAGGTGTCTGCACCGGGGGACCCGAAGTTGCACCGGAGGTACTACCGCAGGTGTGAACCCCCCCTTCCGTGATCTTGAGCGTTCCCCCTGATCAGACCTCGTGGGCAAGCCGGATCCGCACGCCGACACCTCTAATTCGTTAGTAATTAGAGGTTCTGGATCTCTGAGGGGCCCGGGCGGTTGTCCAGCCTGGGGCAGGACGTGTGTGGTCCGGTCGGTGCCGTGGTGACCCCTACGACACCTCCGACCGTGTGAGGTCTTTGAAAAGACCGGTGGCGCTGGGCGCCGGCCGGTCCTCGCACGTTCTGCCCCCGCGGGCCCGTCTGGTTCGGGATCCTCGTTGGATGAGCTGCCGCACGGTGACGCGTTTCTCCTCACGAGCTTCGAGCTCTGGACACGGCGTGCGGCCTCGCGGTGCCGCGCACGGCTGATGAGGTGGCGGGCCTTGGAGCCCTGGAATTAGGGCCTGTGTGATGTCGTGATCAGTTGCCGGGTTCTGTGCTCTTCGTGGGGTGGGACCCGGTAGGACTGTGGGCGTGACGCGTAGGCAACTC
>NZ_JBITGA010000025.1:0-18193 GCF_044456565.1 Streptomyces sp. NPDC050842
CCTTTCGGATCCAGGTAAGTCATCCGGCCCAGGAACCTCCTTCCGAGTTCCTCCCGGCTGAGCCGGGGATACAAACAGAGCGCCTCGTGGCGCACAAGGCACGCTCGACCACCCAGCGCACCTTGCCCAGTCCGGACCCGTGGGCGACGCCGCGTCGTGCGATCAACGGCTTGATTCCGCGTTTCCGCAGTAGGCGGCGGTACTTGTCGAAGTCGTAGCCCCGGTCCGCGTGCAGACGCCGGGGCTTGCGGTGGGGACGTCCCCGCCGACCCCGAATCGGCGGAACGGCGTCCAGCAGCGGCAGGAGCTGGGTGACGTCATGCCGGTTCCCGCCGGTCAGCGTCACGGTGAGCGGGGTTCCTTGGCGGTCCACGATCAGGTGGTACTCGGAGCCGGAACGGGCGCGGTCGACGGGCGAGGGACCAACGTGATCCCCCCCTTTGAGGGCCCGGACGTGCGACCCGTCCACGGCACGGTCGTCCAGGTCCAGCAGGGCGGCGCGCCGAAGCTCGGCCAGCAAGGCGGCGTGCAGGCGTGGTCAGACGCCGGCCTCGGTCCAGTCCCGCAGCCGACGCCAGGACGTCACTCCGGAGCAGCCCACGGTCTCTGCGGGGACATCGCGCCACGCGACACCGGTCCGCAGCACGTACATGACGCCGGCGAGTGCTGCCCGGTCGGAAACACGCAGCCGACCGGGGTAGCAGCGGCGCCGTTCGGGAGCGGGCGGCAGCAGCGGGGCTACCCGCTCCCACAAGTCGTCAGGAACAAGATCAGCACGCACTCCTGACACCCTGCCGACAAGAACACTGAGCACAAGACCCGCAACTCAACTCACTGAAGCGATCAGTAAGGAGGCACGGCCCGTGGCACCCACCGCTGTTCGCGCCGCCGCCACGAATGCTGCGATCGCCGGGTGGGTGCCGCCGCCCGCGCGGAAAGCGACCTTCGAGCGGCGGAAGAGGGGCAGCCGGGTCAGGACCACGTCCTCGGGGGCGTGCGCGGTGGCCATCTCCGGTACGAATCCGGCGCCTTGGCCGATGGAAGCCAGTGCCAGGACCGTACGGAAGTCGTTGACCTGATGGCGGATGCGCGGCTGGAATCCGGCTGCCTGACAGGCGCGTACGGCCATCGCGTGACCGGTCGTGCCATCCCGTGCCGTGATCCATGGGGACATGGCCCACGGTCCGAGCTGCTCGGCCAGCGTTTCGCCACGGGTGACGCGACCGGTGGCGGGAGCGCCGCCGGTGGCCAGGTACATCGGCTCCTCCAGCAGGGGCACCTGGTCGACGGTGGTGTCCGGTGACGCGGGCACGAAGTCGTAGTCGTGAACGAGGGCAACGTCGAGTTCGCCGGCGCGTAGGCCGTCGGAGACCCGCGCCGAGTCGATCTCCTGCACCATCGGTTCCAGCGCGGGATGCCGCTGGGCCAGTTCGGCCAGCGTGGCGGGCACGATCGCGGGGCCGCCAGAGGGAAACGTCCCGATCCGCAGCGGCCCGCCGATGCCCTCGCGTGCCCCGGCCAGCTCGGAGACGGCCAGTTCGAGGCGTTCGAGGACGGCATCGGCGTGGGTGACGAGGGTGCGGCCCGCGGGGGTGAGCACCACCCGTCTGCCACTTCGTTCCAGCAGGGGTACGCCCGCCTCGCGCTCAAGCACGCTCAGCTGCTGGGAGACGGCCGAGGCGGTGAAGGTCAGCGCCTCGGCGACGGCCGCGATGGTGCCGCGTCGGTCGAGTTCGCGCAGCAGGTGGAGTCGTCGGACATCGAGCATAAGGTGAGCTTACGCACAAGCGAAGAAATATGAACTGGATCTACTGAGTTGGTGTCGGTCAGGCTGGGCGTATGAAGCCCGAAGCGAATCTCACCGGCCTGTTTGTCCCCTTGGTGACTCCGTTCACCGACGATCTGCGCCTCGCCCCGGACGCGCTCGCCCGCCTCGCCGACGAGGCGCTGTCGGTCGGCGGCGCTCGGGGACTCGTCGCCCTGGGCACCACCGCGGAGGCGGCCACGCTGACCACAGAGGAGAAGCGGGCGGTGGTCCGCATCTGTGCGGCCGCTTGCCGGGCACACGGAGCTCCGCTGATCGTCGGCGTCGGCACCAACGACACCGCCGCCGCCATCACGACACTGCGGGAGCTCGCTCAGAGCGGTGACGTCGCCGCGGCGCTGGTTCCCACGCCGCCTTACACCCGGCCCGGCGAGGCGGGAACGCTGGCGCACTTCACGGCACTCGCCGAACACGGGAGCCTGCCGCTGGTCGTCTACGACATCCCGTACCGCACCGGTCAGGCGCTCAGCACCAGCACGCTGAACGCGCTCGGGCACCTACCGGAGGTCGTCGGGGTCAAGTACGCGACCGGTGCGATCGACGCGGCCGCGATGGAACTGCTCGGCTCGTCGACACCGGGCTTCGCGGTGCTCGGCGGCGATGACGCCGTCATCTCGCCGCTGCTCGCGTCGGGCGCCCGCGGCGGCATCCTGGCGTCGGCCAATGTCCGCACTGCTGACTTCGCCGAGCTGATCTCGCTATGGCAGCGAGACGCCACCGGACCGGCCCGCAGGCTGGGAATGGAGCTGGCCCGGCTGTCCGCCGCGCTCTTCGTCGAGCCGAACCCGACCGTGATCAAGGGGGTGTTGCACGCCCAGGGCCGTATTCCCAGCCCGGCCGTCCGGCTGCCGCTGCTGGCCGCCTCAGCTGATTCGGTCCGGCTAGCGGCGGCCCTGTCCGCCACCAGGACCCACCAAGCCCACCAAACCCACCAAACCCACCAAACCCTCCAAGGGACCGCGGCCTGAGACAGACCCGCCTGCCACCCACTCCCCACATGGGCGAGCTGTCCAGGCGGCCAAGGCGGCGGGTCGATCCACAACGTGGACCTGTCAGCGGCTGTGACGATGAGATTGCGACGATGTCCGAATGACTGATGAGATCCGCAAGACCTACCTGCAGGCTGCCGAGAAGGCGGTGCACCTGCTGGCCACAGAGCAGGTAGCCCGACGCTGGGAGACCGAATCCGTGCTCCCCGGGATGTCAGTGGGTGGGCTGGCAGGCCACCTTGCGCGGAGCGTCCTCCAGGTCGAGTGGTTCCTCGACGGTCAGGTAGTCGGCGCGGAACCGGTGTCACCGGTTCGGTACTACGCGCGGCTCGCCGATACGTCGTTGCCGGACTCTGCGCTGAACGTCGGGGTGCGTGCCCGCAGCGAGGAAACCGCCGCAGCCGGCCCCGCTGTCGTGGCTGAGCAGGCCCGGGCAGCGTGGGTGCGGCTGGGCCAGAGGCTGAGCATGGAGTCGGCCGATCGGCGGGTGGCCGTCCTTCACCGGCCGGGAGAGGAGATGTTGCTCGACGGATACCTGCAGACCCGTTGCGTCGAGCTGGCGGTTCACCTCGACGACCTCGCGCTCAGTGTCGACGCGCCATGCCGAGTGCCCGATGCCGCGCTCGCCATCGCGGTGGATGTGCTCGTTGCCGCCGCCCGGGACCGGCACGGCGACCAAGCCGTGTTGCACGCGCTCGCCAGGCGAGAGCGTGACGTTGACCATGCCCTACGTGTGTTGTAGGTAGACGAACGACGCGCCGATCTCCACCAGGGGCTGCTCGAACTGGCCTGCAGCCTCATATGCTTCCGCCGCCTGCGAACCTCATTCTGAAACGATCAGTAAGGCCCATGCCACAGACACTGGCAGCAATTAACCCCTTCTTCAACCTGCACCTTTAACCCTATCGGACGACTGTCGAGGGGTGAGGGGCCAGCCCGGAACAACGGGCGCTGACGTGTCTCAGCGAAGTCTGGCGAGTCTCATCGAAGTTGACCATCAAGGTGGAGCGGTTTGTCCTGGCCGAGTACAGACGTCATGATCGCGGGATGACTGAGGAGACGGTTGTCGAGAAGACCTGGCGGCTCATGCTGGAGGGGCATCCCACGGCGCGACGGGGCGAGCCCGCAGTCATAGAGGCCGCCTACGCCGAACCTCGGCTGCGGGCCTTGTTCCCGTTTCCGAGCCACGGAGCGCTCACCTTTCACCGCAACACGCAGTTCCCGTGGAGCAACGACCTGCCGTTCATCGTGGGCGACGCGCAATCGTGCATCGTGTACGCGCCACTGGGTGCGTTGCCGCGCGTCCTGGGCGAGTCACTCGCACCGAATGAGGCGGCCGCGTTGGTGGTGGCCCACCTTCCGCACGACTGTGGGCCGGCATTCGAAGGGCCCTGGCCCCCAGCGGAGAGCTCCACCGACTGAACCAGTCACAGAACAGCAGCCGTGCCGGTCAAACTTCGCTGACACTGGTCACGCTTCCATGAGACGGGTCAGGCGCTCCTGTCCTCTGCCATCGAAGTTTGATCACTAGCGAGTTCGTGCCACCGAAGTTCGACCAGCGCGACCAGCAGCTCGTCCCGGAGCGGGTGGCATGGCTGTCAGTCGGACCAAGCCCCATGCGGCCATGAGCTACGCCTCACCTGTTCGGGAAGGATTCCGCCCCGCCGACGACGCGGCAGCGGCGGCGACTTTTGAGGACCTCTACCGCGAGCACATGAGGCACATGGGAGGCCAGAAGACGTGTCCGGGCCACGGCCTGTCGGGCGCTCGGCTCCGCGCTGTCACATCCCCGCCATACGCTTCCCGTCATGAGTGTCTCTCTCTACTACAGTGCGCACCGCACGACACCGCTGACCGAGGCCGAGTCGGCCTCGGTGGCGCGTGTCGTCGCCGCGCACACGGCGTCATTTCCGTACGACGACGAGGAAAGCCTGTACCTGTACGACGGGCATACGGCCGGGCCGCACGAGATCGTGGCCGGGTCCACCAAAATGCCGCCCGATCCCGGTCGCCTGATGCCCGTGATCGCCCATGTCCTGGACAGCGTGACGGAGTTGCGCCGGGCCATGCCGGATGCGGAGTGGCGTGTGCACATGGACGACCTCGACGTCCCGTGGGACGAGGCCGAAGGGTACGCCCTGCCCGGGATGCGCGACGCGGACCTGATCGCTGAGCTCGCAGCGGTCCACCGTGGAGAGATGCCAGCGGATGACGGAGGGGAGCACGGGAAAGGCCGTGGCGCCCACGCCTGAACAGCAGAGCCTCATCGAGTTCGGCGAGGCGTTGTGCCGTCGCATCGCTGCAGACGCCGATACAGGTCAGCCGACCGGTCGGTGCTCTTCTCCGGCTCCGCGCTCGATATCAGCGCCGCCCTGGTCGACTTCCGGGCCGGCCGGCGCACATCCGTGGAGCGGTTCCGGTATGAAGATGCGCGAGCGCCACGAGGAGAGCGCGCTCCTCCACCTCGGCCTCGATCCGCACTACAACATCTACGCGGCCAAACCAGGGGCTCTCCCGCTGGGGCCGACGGAGCCGTCGGCCCTGACGGCCGGCGTCCTCGGTGGAGGTGCGGCGGCGCAGGATCTCGTCGACGATCGGGTCCGCGGCGTCCTGGGGAGCGGCGAAGCCGCCCATCGTGCTGCTCATAACGGGTGAACGAGCGTCACCTCTCAGCGGATTCCCTGGAACCCGGATCCCAGGGCGCGCCGCCTGGGCCGACGTCGAGTTCGCGGGGGCGGCAGCGCTCCCGGTTCCGGCGGCGTGACCATCTCCCGCTCGTCATCCACGGGGAGGCCCAGGGCGCGACGGGCGGCGACCGCAGCAGCCGCCACCGAGACGAGGGCCTCCTCGACCTCCGGGGCGATCCTGCCGAGTGCCTCGGTCAGGGTCTCGATCGTGGTGAGGGCGTCTTCGGCGACCGCCTTGCTCCAGCCATCCGGCTCAACCTCGTCCGCGAGGTTGCAGGCTCTCACCGCCGCCTGATCGGCGTACTCCTCGACTTTGGACAGCGCCCGCTCCACCAGCTCCACGACGACGTCAACGCCGTGGACGCCCTGAGGCCACTCCCCGCCGCCGGCGTCGGCTGGCCGGCGAGCGCGACGGCGGCCAGCCGACGGCGGCGTCAAACTCTACTCATGCCGGATCCGGCTCGTCGTTGTCGTCGGCACGGAGCGTCAGGTCGAGGAGGCCCGGGAAGCGGGCGTCGAACTCCTCACGGCGCAGCCGGTTGAGGCGCTTGGTGCCTTGGTCGCGTTGTTCGACGAGGCCGGCGTCGCGCAGGACCGAGAAGTGGTGGCTCTTGGCAGCTCTGCCGACCGATACGTCGAAGTTGCTGCAGCTGAGCGTCCAGTCGGGGTGACGCGCCAGGGTGCGGATCAACTGGATGCGTACGGGGTCCGCGAGTGCGGACAGAGCGGTGAGAACGGGGACGACGTCGGGGTGGGTGTGTACAGGGGCTTGTCGGTGACCTGCGGATCCAGCCTGCTGCGACATCCCTCTGCCTCCTGCGCGGCACACACGTTTGCTTAATGTTCGACCTCCATCATACATTGCCGATGTTCGCTTCTGATTGAACATTCGGGGAGGGTGGTTTCAAGAATGCGCGCAGTCGAGTTCCAGGCGTACGGCGGTCCCGAGGTCCTGCAGATCGTGCCGACAGCGGTACCTGAGCCAGGGCCGGGCCAGGTCACGATCGACGCCGCGTACGCGGGGGTAAATTTCGCCGATATCAAGGCTCGCGCCGAGGGCTACCGGGTGACGTCACTGCCCTACCGCCCCGGTCTGGAGATTTCCGGACACATCCGGGCCCTCGGGGAAGGCGTCGAGGACCTGCTGGTGGGACAGGAAGTGGCCGCGCTCGTCGACGGCGGCGGCTATGCCGAGGTGGTCCTCGCCAACGCCTCAGCCGTGTTCGCACTGCCCGAGGGGCTGGACCTGCGCACCGCGGCGACCGTGCCGACCGTGCTGCCGACCGCACACGCCCTCATCCATGAGGTGGGGCGGCTACGCGCCGGGGAGAGCGTGCTGGTGCATGGCGCGGCGGGCGGCATCGGCACGGCGGTGGGGCAGCTGGCCCGGGCAGCAGGCGCCGGTGCGGTCTACGGCGTAGTCTCCACCGACGCCAAGGCCGAGTACGCCCGCTCCCACGGCTACGACGAGCTGTTCAGCACCGGCACCTTCGCCGAGGACGTGCACCGCGCTACCTGCGGCAGGGGCGTCGACCTGATCCTGGACCCGGTGGGCGGCGACACGCTGCGCCGCGGGCTGGACGCGCTGGCCGTCTTCGGGCGCCTGGTGTCCTTCGGTAACGCCAGCGGCGCAGAGCCCTGGCGGGCCGGGCAGAGCGAACTCTATGCGCAGGGCCGGTCTGTCGGCGGCTTCTCCGTGCTCGCTCTCGCTCAGAGTGCTCCCGATGCCGTCCGCACGCTCACCGAGCGGGCCCTGCGAGCCGTCGCCGACGGTGTGGTGTCGCTGCCCGTCACCGCCGAGTTTCCGCTGTCCGACGCGGCCGGCGCTCACCGGCTCATGGGCGGGCGCACCTCCACCGGCAAGCTGCTGCTGCGCATCGCCGGCTGACCGGACGCGCCGGGACACCTGGGCCCGGCCAGCCGGTCATCGTGCCGACCTCCACACACCTGCGGTCCGGGTCCCATGCCCGGCCTGAACGACTCCGGATTCCCTCATGCAGCAACATAGCCCAGCACACTCCATATCCACCCTCGCCGGAAAGGTTCCCGCACCCGCCCTCGTCCTGACCGGCGTGTGCGGCCTCCAGTTCGGCGCCGCCCTCGCCCCCCGCGTCTATCCTCAGGCAGGCGCGGCGGGTGTGGTCTTCCTCCGTCTGCTGATCGCCGGCGTGATCCTGTGTGCCCTGTGGCGCCCCCGGCCCGCCTCGCTCACCGCGGTCGAGGGGACGTGGAAGACGGTCCTGGCCGCCGGGGCGCTACTGGCCGGACACCACATCGCGTTCTTCGAAGCGGTCAACCACATTCCGCTGGGGATCGTCGCCACGATCGAGTTCCTGGGCCCCTTCGCCATCGCCCTGGCCGGCTCACGGCGAGCGCTCGACCTGATGCCCGCCTGCCTGGCCGCCGCGGGAGTGTTCCTGCTGGGCAACGCCGGCAGTTCGTCCCTGCCCGTGGCCGGTCTCGCGCTGGCCGCCGCAGCGGCCTGCTGCTGGGCCGGGTACATCCTCGTCTCCGCGCGCATGGCCACCCGTTTCAGCGGCGGCCAGGGCCTGGCCGCCGCCATCGCCTTCGCGGCCCTGCTCAGCGCCCCATACGGTATTGCCCAGGCGGGCACCGGCCTGCTCGACCCGCATGTCCTGTGGGTGGCCGCCGTCGCCGCCGTGGTCTCCAGCGTGCTGCCGTACTCCCTGAACTTGGAAGCCATGCGCCGCATCCCACCCCGCGTGTTCGGCGTCCTGACCAGCCTGGAACCGGCCGCAGGCGCCCTGTTCGGCCTGCTCATCCTCGGCCAGCACCTCAACTGGCCTCAGTGGCTCGGCATCGCCGCCGTCGCCAGTGCCTCCGCCCTCGCCACATGCTTGGGCGCCGGGAAGCGTCGCGCCTCCCGCGTCCGCGCCTCAAGCACTTCGCAGCCTGAGGGCGGCACCGCACGTGCCGAGGCCGACCTCCCCTCGGTCGCCTGAGCCCTTCCGTATCGCCCTTGCGGACACGTCGCAAGCACTTCCAAACTGCACCCACTGTTTACGAAGAGACGCTATTCCCACCCGCCGAACCCTTCTCGACCTGTGCCATCGCAAGCTGCACGATCGGGGTATGCGGGCAGGGAGCGCACTTCTCACAAACGACGGCGAGCTCAAGCAGTCAGCGCATCACCGCTGTTCAGAAGATCAGCGTAGACCTCTGCGGGAGTCCGGTAGCCGTGGGTCTTGCGCGGACGTTGGTTGAGCTCGTGGGCGATGGCGTCCAGGTCGGCCTGACGGAACGTTCGGAGGTCCGCACCCTTGGGGAGGTACTGACGAAGCAGCCGGTTGGTGTTCTCGTTGGTGCCCCGCTGACACGGGCTTCGCGGCTTGCAGAGGTAGATCGGCATCCTGGTCTCGGCGGTGATGGTCTGGTGCTCGGTGATCTCCCGGCCGCGGTCCCACGTGAGGGTCCGCCTCAGTTGCCGTGCCCGTCCGGTCGTGGGGCGGGCCAGCGGGTCGTGAACTCGCGCAGGGAGTCGACGAGGCGCCGATCGGGCGGGACTGGCGATACCACCCCATCTCCAACTGTTCGGCGAGAGCGGGCTGCTGGTGGAGCTGCCGCCCTGACCACCGGAGGGGCGTCCTCGAGGGGCAGGCTGTCCGCGAGTCCGCACGCCGCCTCCGCCGGCCGGTCTACCTCCCGACGCCAGAACACGCCCGGTCGATGCCGTACTCGCGGTAGCCGATACTGCGCCGTACAGGCTCGGGCAACAGCCCGAGCCTGGCGGTAGTGCCGCACGGCCCGCGGGATGACCCCGACGAGGGCGGCGATCTCGCCGATTCGCATGAGCCCAGTACAAACCATGACGTCCCGGCAAGGTCAAGGGCGGCCACGCGGCGGGTGGGCATACCCGGCACGACCACGTGAGGGGCGGCACGCGCGTCTGGCGCCCTCCTTGACCTTGCCGCGACGTCAGGGTTTCAACTGGTTCGCATCCGGCTCGAAGCAATACCGAGCTCGCGGGACGATCCCCCAGAGAGGACACCGAGATGACCACCACCGAGAAGAACATGACCCTGCTACGCACCGCGTACCAGCTTCTGGAGAGCGATGACCTCGACGCGGCCAAGCAGATGCTGACCGGGAACTTCATCGCCAACGTCCCCGGGAGCCCCGACCCGCTGCACGGCCGCGACATCTGGGGTCAGGGGGCAAAGATCATGAAGGACGCCTTCCCTGACCTGAAGATCACTGTTCAAGACATGTTCGGCGTCGGCGACAAGGTAACGGTGCTGGTCCACTTCCAGGGCACGCACCAGGGCGCGTTCCAGCAGTTCGAGGCGACCGGACGACAGGTCAGCTACCGGAGCGTCGAGGTCTACCGCTTCGAGGGCGACCAGATCGCCGAGGAGTGGGTCGCGCCGGACCTGATCAGCCTCATGCAGCAAATCTCGCCCACCCCCACCGGCCACTGACGCCGGCCGGCCCACCCGCCGCGTGCCACGCATCCAGTTGGATCGCCTACTTCTGTTGCTCCACCTCTCTCGGGCCGAGAGAGCCGTGTACGCCCCTCCCCTGATCAGCGAAGGGGCGTCCACACGGAGGTGGGCCGACCAGATGACTCAGGGCCCGGCCGCCGCCGGTCGGCGGCGCAAAGCTCTTGCCGGCGGGCGAATTCCGCGGCCAGTTTGGAGCGAGGCTGGTGCGGTCTGCCAGGCGTGAGGCACCAGGCCGCTGTCGACACCCCCAACCGAGTGGCTCCGCCCAAAACCGGCCGAGCACGGAATCATCCCGGGACTTCATATTGATCTGCACGAGTCTTGTTGCCATGTCTCAGATCCTAGAAGCTGCCGCCGGCCGGACCGCCGTGATCAGACATGTGCTCGACCCTGTGCGGACACTCCCCGCAGACCATCACCCGCGCACGCGTTTTGGGTTGGTCGGCCCATGGCTACGCGGCCCGGTCGGTCAGCAGGGCGATGGCGAACCGGGTCTGCAATGCGGCCAGCCTGCGGACCACCGGGACCGCGGTGGCCAGCAGGAACACCCCGATGGCGGTGTTGAAGCCGATGTCGGCGGCCTGCGAGGAGGTGTCGAATATCAGCTCGACTAGGCCCTGGTTGTCCTGCCCCCGAGGCAGGGACCACGACCAGGTGGCGTAGAGCAGCTCGCCGATGCCGCCGAGGGTCCATGTCAGTGCCACGCTGAAGGTGACGACCTGGAGCGGGAAGGCGACAACCAAATAAACGAGGTCGCGCCAGGACCGTGGATCGCGTACCGCGCGCAGCGTTCCCGCCCATCCCGTGCCGGACGGACGCGGGCGGTGCGACGGCAACGGGCGGCCGGTGACGGCCATGACGCGCCGGCGTTCCAGGTTGGCCAGGGCCCGGGCTGCTCGCAGTGTTCCGGCCAGGATTGGCAGCCCTGCCCAGACCACGAGGGTGGACACCCCGAGGGCGGCTCCGGTCACCGCGACAGTGAACGCCGCCAGCCCGAGCGGTAGTCCGGACAGCAGGTATCCCAGCTCGTAGCGGAACCGGCGGGCACCCGGCTCGGGTGCGGTGGGCGCCTGCGGCACAGTGAGGAGTGAGGTGGTCTCAGTCATGGGACTACGCTCACGGTTTCACGATGCCGCAGCGAGCCTGCTACCCGGCCACCGAAGGGTAGGGCTTACCCCACCCTCAAAAGTCGGGGTGTCGGGTTCAGTTGATGGTCGGCGTGAGAATGACTTGGCTATTGGTCGCTCGTAGCAGCACCAGTCCGTCACGGCCTGTCAGTGTGAACTACCAGATCGTTGGACCTTTGACAGGTGATCTTGACCGTTTGCCAGGTGCGTTTGACCTGGCAGGCAGCCCCGGCGTTCGTCGTTAGGCTCAGTCCCTATGACTGGCACCGACAGCGCGCACAAGCACCGCCTCCTCGTCCTGCACGACTACGGCATGGGCGGCTCGTGGTGGTGGGTCCATGCGCGGTCTGCGCGGGAAGTCCTCGAAACGTTCGCCTGGGTCGAGGTCGTCACTGATCCGGAGGCGGTGGCACGGTTCGAAGACGACGAGCTGGAGGAAGTCGACATCGACGCTCCTCTGATGCCTCCTGGTCTGGACAGCCTGCGTGCCGAGCGTGACCCGCAGCGTGGGCATGAGGGTTTCGGCGCGCTCGCGGGCCGGAACGTCGTGTACTTGCGGCGGCCATGGGACGAGGATGACGAGCCGGTTGTCTACTTGATGGAAATCGGGCCCGATGGGCGCCGGGTTCGCCAGGTGGAGCTCGCCGAGGATGGAACAGTCCTGCGCAGTGGCCCTGATGACTGGCCGTTCAACCCGCCGATCGTTGACCTCTTCGATCCCGCGCTGGCGGGCCAGGAGATCAGCCAACGCGAGTTCGAGGACCAATGGGCTGGGGCCCGCCAGGTAGGCCCCACCATGTAGGGCCCAGGCCCCAGCGGGTGAGTTTGACCGTCCGAGTCAGGCGGGTTCGTCCTCGACGGCGTCCGGATTCTCGTAGAGAGCCAGCTCGGCCTGTTGTGCGCGGGTGTTCCTGGCGTGGCAACGGGGCGTGCATGCACTGCGCGGGCTGGCCGCGGGTCGGATGAACTGTTACCCCGGCCACACTCGCCGTCCCGTTCAAGCAGGACGAAGCCGTCGGAGTACGTACTCCGACGGCCGGCAGAGGGCTCGAACAACCACGTTTGTGACGACGAAGTACCCCGGGCTCACCCAACCGTCCTCCTTGCTCACGAGGCCCGGACCGTCCTCGCGGTAGAAGCGACGCATCATGCGGCGGCGCAAAGGAGTCCCAGCCACGATCAGGACTGGAGCTGCAACGACTGCACCGGCCGTCACGGCGAGCCGGACTGCCTGGACCCTGGCGACGTTCTCGATCCGCATCGCTCCAGTCTGCCGATCGGGGAAGACTCGTCCACCGCTCTCACCGAATCCGGAACCCGGAACTCGTGAGCAGGACCAATCCCGTCTTGTGCGGCTCAGGAACAGGTACTTAGAACTCCCAACCGAATGACTTTTTGGGGTGGGCTCCTCGTTGCGGGTTGCTGTCGGGCAGCATGGGGCGATGGACTTCGATCAACCACTGCCTCGCGAGCTGAAAGGTGTTGATTCGTCCTCGCTGTTCAGGCTGGAGGAGCGGGCGTGTGACCTCGGCCTGAGCCAGCGCTTGGACCCGGCTTGGGTGCGAGCGAATACGGCGCCCAACGGCACCCACTACTTGTGGCCGGCCTTGTGGCACAGCCTGTCCCACCGCCCGGACGTTCCACGTCAGCTGCGGTGCGAGCTGTTGATCACTCTGCGTGCGGGACACCGCGTGGTAAGCCTGCTGGACGTGCTTCCCGACGATTTCACCCCGCTGTCGCGGGTGACCTCACGCGAGGAAGGAATGCAGGTCAGCCAGGTCTTTGACCATGCTCCTTCGGTCAGGGAATGGCTGCTGCGGGAGGGCGAGGGCTCGGCTCAGCTGTGACGGGTGTCGCCAGCAGATGAGTGGGCACCCCCGGGAGGAAGGCTTCGTGGTTGTCGTCGCGGAACTCCCGGCGGATCCGCAGCCGGCGGAACCAGTGCAGTCGGGCACGGCGCGCTCGACAACCCGGCGAGGGCGGCGCGCAGGCGTACCCGGACGGTGTTGTGATCCCCCAACCGGCAGTGTCGGCCACGAACGGGCTGAACTACCAGGTCGTTGGGGCTGCACCGCTGACGACCAGAGGACGAACCTCCACTGGCACTCCCCCGCGGACCATCAGGGTGTCCTCGCCCTGCGGGGGGGCGGCGGTCGGACCATCTCTACGATGTCCTGCCCGGATGACCCGGACGGGGCAGCTCGGACGACGGAGGGCGGGTTCGGCGCCTTGTGTCTCAGCAGGCGATCACCGGGCGGGGCCGGGGGCGCGGGGAGCAGCGCACCCGGCCGGCGGCATCTTCAGCCTCACGGGGCCGTCGGCGCGGGTTCGGGGAGCAGTCCCTGACCCCGCCGCAGACGGCCGTAGACAGCGGACGGGGTTGCCGCGTCTACAGCAGGTTGTAGCTCTGGAATCCGTGTCCGATCTTGACCGGCTTCGCGAACGGCGCCTGGGCGCTGCCGGTGCCCGAGTAGCGCAGCAGGTCGCCGCCGGGTGTCCGCGCGAGGAGGTCCGGCGTGCCGTCCATGTCGAGGTCGCCGACGGACAGCAGCCTGTCGTAGGCGTTCCACCCGCCGCCGATCCGGGTGCGGCCCGCGAACGGCGCCTTGTAGTCGCCCGTCCCCCGGTACAGCCAGAGCACGCCGGTCTTGTCCCTGGTGACGATGTCCGCCTTGCCGTCCCCGGTCAGGTCCGCCTGCCCGGCGATCTGGTCGTACTGCCCCAGCCGCCGCCGACCCGCGTGCGCGGGGTCAGCCGCCCGTCCTGGTAGGCGAGGTACGACCACAGCACACCGGTCTTGTCGACGCCGATGAGGTCTGCT
Source organism: Streptomyces sp. NPDC050842 (assembly GCF_044456565.1). Classification (NCBI taxonomy): domain Bacteria; kingdom Bacillati; phylum Actinomycetota; class Actinomycetes; order Kitasatosporales; family Streptomycetaceae; genus Streptomyces; species Streptomyces sp. NPDC050842. The sequence continues at coordinate 13,913 of NZ_JBITGA010000025.1, forward strand.
TCCTTCGCCCCGCCGAGGTTGCCGGGCGAGAGGACGGTGGTGTACGTGTTCCAGCCGCGGCCGATGTCCTTGGAGTGGAGGTTCAGCCCGTCGCTCCCGCTGTAGGTCAGCAGGCCGTTCGTGTGCCGGTACCAGACGGCGTCGGCCTCGCCGTCCTTGTCGTTGTCGACGCGGAGCGCGTTGGCTACGCCCTCGAAGTTGATGGCCGCGTCGTACTGCGGCTCGAAGCCTCCTTCGCGGTCCGGGAAGTACAGGTACAGGTCCATGGTGCGCTTGTGTACCGCGGACATCGAGAAGCTCGGTGTCTGCACGACGGCTTCCCCCGCCGTGGCACCCCGCGCATCCCGCGCGTCGGACTGCCCGGACGCGATCGCCGTCGGATTCCCCGCCGCGACGGCCGTCCCCGCTGCCGCCGTCAGTGCCGCCACCGAAGCGGTGAAGGCCAGCGAGCCCTGCAGGCCGCGCGGACGTCGGGTGGAAGCCATCAGATTCCCCTTGTGAACTACCCATGAGGTGGCGGGACTTGTCTCCCCCGTACCGCCTCCCGCGAGGAGTCTCTCATGCGCCTCCGAGGCCCCGTCGGGCCCAGAACTGTAAGAAGAGCGGTGTCACTCCGGTCATGGACGAGTGCACCGGTGACCAGCGGGAACATCGCCGAGGCGTCCGGTTCGGGGGCTGTGCGGGCAGCAGTGCATGGCTGTTTCGTCGAGGAGCTCGTGGCCTGGGATCGAGCGGGGGTCTGGCAGTTGACCGGTGAGGGCGGGCTGCTCCCCGGCAGCCGACGAAGCGGCTACTGGAGTCCGCTGATGGTCGGTGCGTGCGGATGGCGTGGCCATTCGTCATCCGTGTCAAGACCAGGCCGCCGCGGTCTGTCGATGTGGACTACCAGGGTGTTGGGGCTGCATCGCTGACGATCGGAGGACGAATCTCCACTGGTACTCCCCCGCAGACCGTCGCTCAGGGGAGGTACGTCACTGCCGGGAAGGCAGGGGACGGCCCGTCGAGCAGGTGTCCCCGGCGGTGGCGCAGGTGCTCGTCGAAGAACGCGAGGGGGTACGCCTGCTGGATTTTCACCGCCTGGTCGGGATCGAGGGTGCCGATCACGTCCTGAAGCTGCTGCCCGCTCCATCCGAACAGCTTCGCCACCTGTGGGAACAGCGCCTCATTGTCACCGTAGGAGATGTGGACGGCGCCCTGGGCCTGGATGTTCAGCCGCCAGCCCCGCAGGTGCGACCAGAATGCGGCCGCCTCGGGATCCGTGGCCCGGGTGAACTCGGCGGACATCATCATGAACGGCCGGTGCAGGTCGCCGGTCAGTGGCGGGTTCATCTGCATCGGGGCGTCGAGGCTCAGCCCGGCCCGGATGCGCTCGTCCGCGAGCGTGGCGCAGGCCGTGGCCGTCCCGCCCTTCGACCAGCCGAACGCGCCCATCCGCCGCGGGTCGAGGGAGCCGAGGAGCCCGGCCGGCAGCTGTCTGTGGTCGACGTCGGGATTGCACCCGGCGGCGAGCTGCTCGACGCAGTCGAGGAGGAAGCGCAGATCGGCGGCGAAGTCCCCTGGGCGCGTCGGCGCCTGCCTGTCGTGGAGCGGGACGGCGACCCGGCCGTCGGGGAACTCGGTGTACGTGTCGTACTGGTGAGCCACCGTCACAGCCACGTATCCGTGGCTGACGAGCTCCTGGACCATGACGGTGTGGTCGCCCTGGTGGCTGTGCGCGCCGTGCGAGAACAAGACGACGGGCAGCCGTCGGCCCGACCGCCGTACCGGAGCGCCCACGTGGCCGGCGGTGAGCGGCCCCAGGGAGGCCAGTTCGCTGAACCCCGCGTCGGTGAGGAACGCCTGGAGTGCGCCGGGCGGCATCCAGGGCGCCACCGGGCACCGCTCGACGTTCCGGGCGGGGTACCAGACGGTGGCCATCAGCTCGCGGAAGTGCCCGGGGCCCGCGATGTCGTCCGGACGCGACCGGTCGACGAGGTGCAGCTGGACCGTGCCCACCGGGTACGGCCCGGTCGGCCCGGGCAGCACGAGCCGCGTCGCCGCGGGGGCGGTCGGGACGGGGGCGGTCGGGACGGGGGCGGCCCACGCGGGGCCGGCAGCGCCGGCAAGCGGCACGGCGGCACCGGCGGCCAGCGCGGCTCCCAGCATGCCGCGGCGCGTCATGCCCTTCCGGCTGATGAACGACGTGGTGGTGGTCATGGGCCCTCCCGTGATGACGGCTCGTCAACCGTGCCGCGACGGGGCGTCCGTGGGCACAGAGGAACGCTGTCACGCGCCGCTCCCGCGCGGCATCGGCCCACCGTTTGATTGCGTCGCTCGGGCATTGGCCCACGGGTTTACACCCTGGGGCTGACGCAGCCGCCGGTCGGGGCCGGCGGGGGCGCCGGAGCCGCAGCTCTGGAGGCGTCCGCGTGACGCGGCGCGCGGCCTTCCCCGGTAGGCCCCGGCGGGGCGGGTGCCTGGGCTCAGTCGGTATCGATGCCGCGCGCGGCGAAGACCTCCGCCGCGTTCGGCACCGTCAGGACGCCGTCGTCCACGAAGGTGACCTCTCGCAGGTTGGGCAGCAGGGCGAGGTCGTCGAGCGAGCGGACGTCGAACAGGTCGTCCTCGCCGTCCCAGGCGGGGGCGCAGTGCCGGAAGACGTCCGCCCCGGCGTCGAAGCACAGCTCCTCGACGCGGGCGAGCAACTCGGCCGGGATCTCCAGGGCCTCGAAATGGGCCCGGGACTGCGGAAGTACCTCCGCGTGGAGGCCGTTTGCCAGGGCGTAGGACGCGGGGTCGGCGACCCCCCGCTCGGCCAGCCGCATGGGCAGGTCGTAGACCGGGAGGAGCGGCTCGGGGCCGTACATGAGCTCCTCGATGACGAGCAGCTTGAGGTTGAAGTCGCGGAACTGGCTCATGGGGCATGAGTACCACGGAGGTACGACACCGGTCCTCTGCCCGGCCGCCGACCGGGCGGGGGAAGGCTGCGGACCGGGCCGTATCGCCGGCCGGGACCGGCCCCGTTCAGGCCGCCGTGGCGGTCGGCATGTGAAAGGCGCATGCCGTGGTGGACGTGGAGTCTTCCGGTGCGGACTGCTCGTCTTCGGCCTGGCGTCGCTCGCGTGTGCCCTCGCCCCGTCCCTCGGCGTGCTCGTCGCCGCCCGGGCCGTCCAGGGGATAGGGGCCTCGATGCTCAGTCCGGTAGCCCTGGCGATCGTGGTGAACGCGATGCCCGACCCGCAAGAGCGGGCCCGCGCGATCGGGGTGTGGGCCTCGGTCTTCGGGCTCAGCATGGCGGCGGGCCCGGTCACCGGCGGGGAGCTCATCGCCGCGTTCGGCTGGCGGTCGGTCTTCTGGATCAACGCGCCGGCAGTCGTCGCCGCTCTCGTCCTGGCCGCCGTGTTCGTGCCGGAGTCCCGCGGGCAGCGCGCCCGGCGCCTCGACCTGCCCGGCCAGGCGCTCCTCTGCCTCTCGGTCGGAATCCTCATCGAAGGACCCCACATCGGCTGGACGTCGCCCGCGGCCCTTGCCGGTTACGCCCTGACCGCGGCCGCCACGGCCGGCTTCGTCCTCGTCGAACTGCGCCGCGGCGAGGCGGCCCTGATGGACCCCGGCCTCTTCCGCCGACCGCCGTTCGTCACCGCGGTACTCGGCGCGACGGCGGTGTTCGTCGCGCTGAACGTGACCCTCCTGCTCAACACCTTCTACCTCCAGCACACCCGTGGCTGGACACCACTCGCGACCGGCGCCGCGACCCTGCCCATGGCGCTCGGAGCCACTGTGTGCGCGCCCTGGTCCGGCAGCCTGGTGAGCCGTCTCGGACCACGCCGTCCGCTGACCCTCTCGGGCGGATTCACCGCGGCCGGTGGCCTGTGCCTGGTCAACCTGGACCAGGACACGAGCGTGTCGCCGATCCTCCTCGCCTTCCTGCTGATCGGCATCGGCTTCGGCTTCGCCAACGCCCCCCTGACCAACACCGCGGTCAGCGGCCTGCCGCCGTCCCGGGCCGGAGTAGCGGGGGCGATCACCTCCACCTCGCGCCAGGTCGGTGCGGCCATCGGCATCGCCATCGCCGGCGCCCTGATCGCGGACACCGGCTCCGTCGGCCTCGCTACCGAGACCCGTCCGGGATGGCTGCTCGTATCGGCCTGCGGACTCTTCCTCCTCGTCACCGCCCGCACCACGCAACCACGACCCGCCAGGACCCCCTAGTGACCTGAGTCAGAGATTCGGTGGCAGTAGGCGGCAACCTTGTCGAGGATCTCGTCGGCCGTCTTCGTCCAGATGAAGGGCCGGGGGTGC
>NZ_JBITGA010000026.1:0-14736 GCF_044456565.1 Streptomyces sp. NPDC050842
ATCAGCGCCCTCGCCGAACGCGCCATCCCCCACATCACCCAAACCCTCACCAACCAAGGCACCCCCACCACCTACGGCGCACCCACACCCACCTAACACCCCCACCAACCACACCCGCAGACCCACGCGAGGAAGGAAAATGATGTCGCACCTCCTCATCCGACCGGCCGCGCGCAGGTCACTCACCCACATCCGCCACATCCGACCCGTCCCCCCGACGGCCGCGACCGGCCTGGCCGCGGCCGTCTACGAAGAAGTCGAACGCGACTTCGGCATGCTCGCGCCACCCATCGCCCTCCACGCCCCCCAGCCACCGCTCCTCGCCGCAGCATGGACCCTCCTCCGCGAAACGCTCCTCGCCACCGGCGAACTACCACGCGCCCACAAAGAAGCCATCGCCACCGCCGTCTCCCAAGCCAACTCTTGTCCCTACTGCATCCACGTGCACACCAGCGCACTCGACGCCCTCACGCCCAACACGCTCAACAACGAAGCCCACCACCTCGCCGCCTGGGCAACCCACCCCCCAGACAAACGCCCCACCACACCCCCCACTCCACAACAACTTCCCGAAGCACTCGGCGTCGCCACGACCTTCCACTACCTCAACCGCATGGTGAACGTCTTCCTCGGCCCCGCAGCCCTCCCCGACCGCATCCCTCCCACCGCCCGACGCACCGTTACCCGCCTCTTCACCCGCGCCCTACGCAAAACCACCCACACCCACCACGAGCCAGGGCGCTCCCTCGATCTCCTCTCCCCCGCACCACTTCCCCCCGACCTCCACTGGGCCACCAACACCCCCACCATCGCCGCCGCGTTCGCCCGTGCCACCGCCACCATCACCACCGCAGCCGAACACACCATCCCCACCACCATCCGCACCCTCCTCGAAACACACCTCACCGACTGGGACGGCGCCCCCAAACCGCTCGACCTCACCTGGCTCAACACCGCCCTCGAACCACTCCCTCCCCACGACCGCCCCACCGCCCGCCTCGTCCTCCTCACCGCCTACGCCTCCTACCGCATCGACGACACCGTCATCACCCCCTTACGCGACAACGGCACCACCGACAACGACCTCCTCACCATCACCGCCTGGTCAGCCCTCACCACCGCCCGCCACACCGCCACCCACCTCGTACCGCCACCAACCAACCCGTAGCGACGCCACGACACCGTCCGGGACGACGGCGGCCACAACATCGTGATCACCGCCGAGGTGGAGACAGCTGAACGCCCCCCTGAACTACGCGCGGGGCGAAAGGTCGCACCACTCGGCTGCCTTCACCTCATAGTGGCGACCATGCTGAACCGCGTAGCCGTCCTGTCCGACATTCACGGCGTCCTGCCGGCCCTGGAGGCAGTACTCGCCGAACCAGACGTCACCGCCGCCGATCACATCGTGCTCACCGGCGACATCACCGCCGGCCCGCAACCGACCCAGGTTCTCGACCTGCTGACCAGCCTCGGCGACCGCGTCATCTGGATCAGCGGCAACGCCGACCGCGAACTCCTCGAATACCGCCGGGGACAACGCGACACGATCCCCGACCCGATCGCCCCCTGGGCAGCCGAACAACTCCGCGAGGACCATCTCGACCTTCTCGGTTCGCTTCCACGATCACTCTCACTGTCCATCAACGGCCTGGGAGAGGTGCTGTTCTGCCATGCGACCCCGCGCGACGACGAGGAGGTCGTCCTGGTCGACTCCCGCCTCGATCGCTGGAAGGAAGTCCTCAGCGGACTCGATGCCGACATCCGCACGGTGGTCTGCGGCCACACCCATATGCCGTTCGTCCGCCTCGCCCACGGCCGACTCGTGATCAACCCCGGCAGCATCGGTATGCCCTACGGACGAACCGGAGCACACTGGGCCCTGCTGGGCCCAGGCGTCGAACTCCGCACAACCTCCTTCGACCTCCAGGCCGCAGCCACCCGACTTGGCCAAGATTCGTCCTACCCTGACATCGCCGAATGGGCCGACTACTTCCTGCACGCTCGCGCGACCGACACCGACGCCCTCGCAGCCTTCGCCCCACGGGACGGACGCAACCACAGGCCGTGACACTCGCTTCCCACGCACGACACCGGGCAGCCGTACACCGGCTACACAATCAACAACGCCTACCGATCCCAGGGGCCGACATCGGCTGGGGCGCGGCCGGCGACCCGACCCGGGACTGAACCCATGAACCCATCGAGCGAGGTGACCGGCAACCTTCCCCCGCGTTGATCCGAGCATGAACAAGATCGTCACTGCCCTCGCAGCCGTGCTCTTCGCCGCCGGACTCGCCCCCGCGCGACCGCCGTCGCCCCCTCGCCGACCGAGGACACACGCCTCCACCTCACCGCCGCCCGGCCTCAGGGCGAGACCGAGGTGATCGGGAACGTCTGGCTCGACTGCCCCGCCGACGACCGCCCCGCCCACCCGCACCGCGAGGAGGCCTGCGCCGCCCTCGCCGCCGTCGACGGCGACTTCGACCGCCTGAATGCCGAACCGGACGCCACCTGCACCGCCGAGTACGCCCCCGTCACCCTGACGGCACGCGGCACGTACAAGGGCCGCACCGTCGACTGGTCCAAGACGTACGGCAACAACTGCGAGGTCACCGTCAAGACATGTCCCGTCTTCTACTTCTGACGGGGATGCCGCCCCGCGCACGCGCGTGACGCACGTCCATTCCCTGATCCCGCAACGGCGCAAGCTCGCGCATGCTGCGGCAGAGGTCAGTGGCGCCCAGAGGCGCGTCGACGCGACGAGCCTCCCGGCGAACGGGTACGGCGAGTAGACCTCTGACCGGTTTGGTAGCCGTCCGGCCGCGCAATCAGAAGGCTACTGAACCGGGCCGGCCAGTGTCGTGATCGTGCCCGGATGCCAGGGATTGCGCTCGCGGGTGAGGCTCGCCAGCTCCTCGGGTGGTTCACTTCCCGCCCTGACGATCGTCACGTATGCCTTCGCCTCCTCCATGCCTATCCGCGGGGCCTGCTTGCGCAGGTGCTGCATTGCGGCAGCGGCCCCGACGGAGTCCGCGAGGTGCCGGACGGCCGCAGCGAGTGGGTCGGGTGCTCTGATGCCCTTGACCTGCCAGAGGTAGAGCTCTTCCCAGTCCTCAGTCCACTCGGTGCCGGGAATGAAGTGGATGCTCCCGTCCTCCCGGTCCACGAGGTAGGGGCCGCCGAGGAGATTCGAGCGCCGATCAGGGCTTCGGGCGTACTCCGCCGAGCTCCAGTAGGCGAGCCACCCGACATCCCTCTCCTCGACGTGGTAGACGGCCAAGTTCGGGATCAACCGCGCCCAAGCCCAGGTCGGCCGCTCCCGCGCCAGCAGGGACTCGACCAGCTCGACCGCTCGTTCCTTGGAGATCACACTCTCCATCCTCCACCCCGGGGCAACCGAATGCGGCACCAGTCCCCCAGCTGATCCCCGGGACAGACCAAGCCGGTCAGCAAACACATCCTCACCGGCTCAGCCGGCGCCTTCAACGACACCCGAGGCACCCTCACCAGGCACTCCACCACGCCGAACAGGCGGCTGAGCAGGGCCGCCACCGTCCTCGGCCTGCTCCCATCGGGGGGGGGAACCACACCGCTGTGGCGCCGAGAACTGCTGGGACAAGTCGGCCTCTTGTTTACCTTACGGGTCGACCCGTAAGGTAAATGCCATGAGTTCTTCTCTGCCCCCCAGGGGGCGCCCCAGAGATCCCCGTTCGCACGAGGCGATCATCGGCGCGACGGCCGAGCTGGTGGTCGAGGTCGGCTACGCCGCGACATCGATCGGGGCGGTCGCCGCGCGGGCCGGTGTCGGCAAGGACACCATCTACCGGCGGTGGCCTGGCAAGCCGGAGTTGGTCTTCGAGGCCGTCTTCACGACCACCGATGACGCTCCGCCCCCGGACACCGGAACGCTGGCCGGGGATCTGACCGTGCTGCTGCAGGGCCTGGTCGACGAGTTCAGCGCGCCTGCCGCAGCCGCGGCACTCCCAGGGCTGCTCGCCGACTTCGCCGCCGATCCGGAACTGAAGGCGCGTATTCGCGGCGACTTCCTGGCCCCGTCGAAGGATCGGCTGCTGACTGTCTTCGAACGCGCGGTGGTGCGCGGGGAGATCGCGGCCGAAACGCCTGTGGACCTGGTCCTGGACACACTGGCGGGAGCTGTGTTCTTCCACGTAGGGCTGGTCGGGGAACACCCCGACCAGAAGCTGGCCGCACTTCTGGCCGCTGTCGTGGCCAAGGGAATCGAGGTCCGATGAACGGCTGGCTTCTCGCGGCTGGCACCACCGCTGTCGGCGTGGCCGCAGTGCACATCGTCGGCGGGCGCCGCGATGTGGTGCGCCCGCTGCTGTCCAGTGGGCTCGCGGACGAACCCAAGCGTGTCCTCCACGCCGTGTGGCACATGGTGAGCGTCGACTTGGTGCTTTCCGGACTCGTTCTGCTCTACCTCTCCCTGACGGACGGTACGCCGGGGACCAGCCTGGTGGCGTGGTTCGTGGCCGCGCACTTCGTCGCGTACGCGGCGGCCTTCCTGGTCGTCACGCTGTCCGTCGGCTGGCCCAGACCACTACTCCGCCTGCCCCAGTGGATTCTCCTCCTCCCTGTCGCGGTACTGGCAGTGGCGGGTGCCGCGTAGCCCCTCCCCCGGCGAGCTCTCGCGGCCGCCGCTGTCCGCCGCAGAGGCCGCGGCCTCGAACCCGTCGCCCAAGCCAATGAACATACCGGGAGCGGAGAGCGGCTGCGGGTCGACAACCTGGTCGGACGCACCTCCATGGGCGCTGCGGTGTCCGTTGCTGAACTTGAGTGGGACGCTCGCGCCTCGTGGGCGGCACCTACCGTCCGAGGGGCCAGCTGGAGCCGGTTCTTGGGGGCCTGGCGCCGTGGAGAAGGCCAGATTGCAGTGCCGCCCGACCGACACAGCCCGGCTCTCGTCGTCCAGCGGCCGAGGACACCGGTCGCCGGTTCGCCCGGAGCCGGAAACCCGGGTTCGAATCCCGGCGAGGGCTTCCTCGCGCGCGGTCGCGTATGCCTGGGGCTGGCGATGACTCAATCGCCGGCCTCGCTGCTGCGGTGGGTGACATCAAGGTCCGCGTGCGGCCAGTCCGGACCGGACGCGACTTCGCAGGCCGTGATCCTCACGCCGCCCGGCAGACCCGTCCGGATCGTTCCGGCCCGGGTGACCTGTAGTTCTTCATGTCGTCTCAGGCCGAGTCGGCACAGCGCTGTCTCAGGGACGTGGCATGGCCTGTGCCCGCGGCCGACATGGCGTCCTCCCTGATGACGTGGCTGCCGCCGCAGCCAGGGTCGCAGCGGCATCGACGTGTTCACCAGGGGCCAGAACCTGTCGTGTGCCCAGCCATGGGGCCACGCTCTCGCCGTTCCGCCGAGGGCGAAGACCGGCCCAACCGGGCTCGGGCGTCACTACAGTCCGGCCTCATGACGACGATCACCACACGTACGGTCGAGTACCCGGCCGACGGCCTGACCATGGTCGGGCACCTCGCACTCCCTTCCGGTGTCGGCCGCCGGCCCGCAGTCCTGATCGGGCCCGAAGGGCCGGGTCTGAACGACTTCCAACGACGCCGGGCCGACGCCCTCGCCGAACTGGGTTACGTAGCGCTGGCCTTCGACATCAACGGCGGACGCTGGTTCACCGACCCCGAAGAAATGCTCGCGCGCACGACCCCGTTACTCGCCGATCCCGACCGGATGCGCGGCATCGGCCACGCCGCACTCGACGTGCTGCGCGCCGAGCGACGGACCGACCCCGACCGCATCGCCGCCATCGGCTACGGCACCGGGGGCGCAATCGTGTTGGAACTCGGACGTGCCGGCGTCGACCTGCGCGCGATCGGGACAGTCAACGCACTCTTGACCGGCCGACCGGGCGAGGCAGCCCGCATCCGCTGCCCCGTCTGGGCCGGGGTCGGATCAGAAGACCCCATCATGCCGCCCGCGCAACGAGACGCGTTCGCCACCGAGATGCAGGCAGCCGGCGTCGACTGGCGCCTCACGGTCTACGGCGGAGCACTGCACGCCTTCCACCACCCGCCCGTCGACCAGACGACAGTTCCCGGCATTGGCTACCACCCGCAACACGCACACCGAGCCTGGCGCGACATCATCGACCTCCTCACCGAATGCCTTCCCTCAGAACTCCCATCGGAATGAGTTCAAGCGTCGCCAGCAGATGAGTGCGCACCCGAGAGTGCGGAAGACATCGTGGATGTCGTCGCGGATCTCCCAGCGGATCCGTAGACGGTGGAGATGAGCGAACACGTTCTCCACGAGCCAGCGTTGGGCACCCAGACGGGCGCGATGTTCGGTGCCGCGACGGGCGATCAGCGCTTCACGCCGAGATCCCAGACCAGGCTGTAGTGGTCGTAGCCGCGGTCCGCAAGGACCACATCCGGGCTGCGCCGGGGCTGGGCTACTTGGTGCCATCTCGTCCGCCGTCTTGGTCCAGGCGTAGGGCTTGGGATCGGTGTTCCATGCGGCGATCCAGTCGCGGATGTCCTGCTCCGGGGCCTGGACGGTCTTGTGGACGCCTCGCCGTATCCGTTTGTTCGTCAGCTCGGCGAACCACCGCTCCACCAGGTTGAGCCAGGACGACCCGGTCAGTGTGAAGTGCAGGTGGAACCGGGGGTGAGCCAGGAGCCAGGTCTTGATGGCCGGGGTCTTGTGGGTGGCGTAGTTGTCGAGCACCAGGTGGACCGCGAGGCCGTCCGGGACTTCCTTGTCGAGCTTGACGAGGAACTTCTTGAACTCCTCGGCCCGGTGGCGCCGGTGCAGGGAGCCGATCACCTTGCCGGTGGCCACCTCCAGAGCGGCGAACAGAGTGGTGGTGCCGGCACGGACGTACCTCGAACGCCTCACCTCATATCTGAACAGAATTCCTGACTCAGAAGACTGGCCGCACGGGCCAGTGAGACCAGACCTCGGGGCACACCACGTCCGAAAGCTGGCCACGATCACCGGCGCCTCTGATGCAACGGTCTGGACCCCGACCGACATGAAGGCCTAGACCGACCCAGCCAGCGTGTAGGGCCACCCGGGGGATCCCCTGGGTGGCCCAACACCTATGACTTACAACAGGTCTACTTGCAGGCCCGGCGCACTCCGCCAACCGTGTGACCAGCCCGGGTAACAGCCGTTCTGCACATTTTTTCGCACATTCAGGCCACCCTTCGCACGCGAGGACGACGAAGTGGCGCTGTCGGTCCCACACACCTCAGGGCGGTTGCCTGCGTCCTGCATGTGCGGAACGATCCCCGTCCATGCTCACGCAAAGGGGGCGCAATGCCGTGGGAAGACAGGAAGACCCGGTTTGTAGGTGGGGGTACGGTCACGCTCGCCGATGGGCGCGAAGTACCGGTCGTCGCCGCCTTGGTACTCAAGGTCGATCCCGACATGGTGCCGGGCTTCACCTACGACCGGCACACCAGCTGGGCCGGAAGCATCCACACAGACACCGACGACGACCTCCGGGACGCCGCGCCAGGCCGGCTGACTCTCCCCGATGGTCGGACGGGAACGTTCATGTCGACGAGCGGGTCACCCGACCTTGTCGGTGTCTCCGGACTGGGCCCAGCTCCATTCGGTCCGGTCCACGGCGGTGAAACGGACTGGGAGACACCCGAGCTCGCCCTTGATGACGCCTCTCCCCCCGCGGGATTCGGGCCGGATGCCGCGCAGTGGGCCGCCGCGGAGCAGGAACGCGCCCAGCGGCGGGGCATGACCGCCGACGAACTCCAGGCTCGCTACCGCGTCAGATGGATCCCGGACTAACACTCCCCGGCCCCGCCAATCCGTCGGCGCGGGCAATGCTGGACGACCAGGAGCCGGGCTCAGGTACGTATCTGAGTCCGGCTCCTGGTCGTGACTGGCCCGGCGTCCCGCCCGCTCGTACCGCCGGGTGGTCAGTGGCCGCAGGCGGGTTTGGGGTAGTCGAGGTATTTCCAGGTGTTTGGGCCGACCTTGCCGTCGGCCGTGATGCCGGAGCAGCGCTGGACAGTCTTCACCCCGGTCTCGGTGTTGGCGCCGAACACGCCGTTCTCAGGGAGGGTGTAGTCATAGTTGTGGTTGAGCAGGCACTGGACCTGGGCGACGTTGGTGCCGACCATGCCCTTGGCCAGGATCACCCTGCGGTTGGGTTTGTAGTGGGCGCACGCGGTGCGCCCTTCCTCACCGAGCGACGCGGCTGTCGTCGGGGCCGTGGTGGGCGCGGTCGTCGGCGTCGCCGTCGAAGGTGCCGTGGTCGGAGCCTGGGAACCCGAAGGCGTCCTGTCCGGCGTCGCCCGCCCGCTCGGGGCGGTGGTGTTCTCGATGCCGGTCGACGCGCCCGGCGCGGGTGATCCGAGGTCTCCGGGACTGGTGCCAGGGGAGTCCTGCGGCTTGTCGTCGTTTCCTGCCGTCGTCGGGTCATCGGATGGCGGGGGCATGTCCTGGGGTGACTCTTCGTTGCCCGTGTCATCGCCCTCGTCGGCGCCTTCGGTAGCACCGGGTTGGGTTTCACCGGTGGCCTGGGGCCCGGTGGTCTGGGGCCTTGTGGGCTGGGGCCCGAGGGCGTTCTTGTCCGGATCGGGCATGGCGGCCCAGCGTCCGATGAGGAGCACCACCGTGAGCGCCAGGAGGGTGATCAGCATCTTGGCGATCTTCCCCGTCTTGGTGGCGGCCGCCGGGACGGGGACGGGGCGGACGACTGCGATCTCCTCGGCAGCGGGCGCCGGGTCCGCTGCTGGGGACGGCGAGGCTGCACCGACCGCCGACTCTGCGGGGTCGTCCTGAGCAGGGGCCGCTGGGACGGGCGGAACGGCTGCGGTGGGCTTGGCGGCCGGGGTGGTGTCCGGGCGTCCGGCGAGGACGTCCGCAATGGCCAACCGGCGGCGGCTGTGAAATCGCTGTCCGATCACCGGAGCACGGTGATAGACATCCGGCGTGGAAAAGAATCTTGAGTTCCCTGACCTGTTGCGACTGATCGATGAACGGTCGACCGCCTTCCGCGCCGTGGTCGCCGCCGCGCCCGGTCTCGACGCGCAGGTGCCGACCTGCCCCGGGTGGACGCTGTTCGATCTGGTGGAGCACCTGGGTGGGGGAGACCGTTTCTGGGCCGCCATCGTCGGCGCGGGGTCTGCCGACGCTCCCCCGGCCGAGGCCGTCGCCGCGCGCGCCGCGCTGGAAGTGCCGCAGGAGCGTGAGGCCCTGCTGGCCTGGCTGGACGCGTCGACGCAGCTTCTACTGGGCGCCCTGCGCGCGGCGGGACCGGAGAGCGGTTGCTGGACGTGGTGGCCCGCGTCGCAGTCACCGCAGACCGCCGGCGGCACCGCCCGGCACCGGGTCCAGGAGACCGCGGTGCACACCTACGACGCCCAGCTCGCCGGGGGCGCCCCGCAGCCGCTGCCGGTCGAGCTGGCACTCGACGGTGTGGAGGAGTTCCTGTACACCGTCTGCGCAACGCCGAGTGCCTGGCCGCACAAGCCCACGGCCTTCGACTTCCACGCCGCCGAGGGCCGCTCCTGGCGCCTCACCGTCGACGGCGACGGCGCACGCACCACCCGCATCCCCGCGACCGGCGAAGACTCGGACGCAGCCGGCGCCTCCGTCCACGGCACGGCCAGTGAGCTGGTCCTCTACTTGTACGACCGGATCCAGGCCGACTCCTTGCACGTTGACGGAGACGCAGGGCTGCTCGACCTGCTCCGCGCCTGGGAGCCGGAGGAGAAGTAGGACGTAGCGGGGGCTGTTGGCCGCGCCTCGAGCCGGTAAGACACGACTCTTCGCCAGGTTCGTCAGTCGCGGCACCGGACTCAAACCCGCGAGGCGGCCTCGGGGCGTCACCAAGCCGACCGTCTACCTGGATGGCAGTGCGAATTTGTCCGTCCCAGCGATCACGAGAAGCGACGCGACTGCCGTCGTCCCGATCTCGTCGAGAAGTCAGTCGATCGAGTGACTGCGGCGGCTGCCGTGCATGAGAGCAGGGCCTCTTGGTAGCTCGAAGGGTGTCAAAGCCAACGTGCGGTCCAGGAGGCCCTGTTGTCGCATTTCTACGGCAACGCGGGAGTGGGGTCCACTTCAGCCACTCTCGCGTGTGACTGTCTGGCTCACAGGTTCGGGAACGCCAGAGACCACGGGGCGCGCGAGCGTCGGTATCCCACCGACATGTCGGACGCCGAGTGGGCGGTGGTCCGGCCACTGCTGCCGGTGCCGGGCTGGCTGCGGGGCCGGGGCGGGCAACCGGAGGCTTATTGCCACCGCGCGATGCTGGAAGCGATCCGCTACCTGGTCGACAACGGCACGAAGTGGCGGGCCATGCCTGCCGACTTCCCACCGTGGGACCGGGTCTACGCGTTCTTCCGGCGCTGGCGCAACCACGATCTGGTTCGCGAGTTCCACGACCGGCTCCGCCGCCTGGTCCGCGAGCAGGCCGGGCGGGACTCGGAGCCGGGCGCGGGCGTGATCGACTCGCAGTCGGTCAAAGCGGACGCGGTCGTCGGCTCTGACAGCCGCGGCTTCGACGGCGGCAAGCTGATCAACGGGCGCAAGCGGCACGTCGTGGTCGACACCCTTGGCCTGCTGCTCGCGGTGATGGTCACCGCAGCGGATGTGGGCGACCGCGCCGCGGCCCAGGTCCTGCTCACCCAGGTCACTGCCGCCGCGCACCACCTGCTGGCCCTGGTCTGGGCCGACGGCGGATACACCGGCAGCCTCGTCGAGTACTGCCTCGCGGCCCTCGCCCTGGTCCTCGCCATCGTCAAACGCAGCGACGACATGCGCGGCTTCGTCGTGCTGCCCAAGCGGTGGATCGTCGAGCGGTTCATCGCCCACCTGATGCGAAGTCGCCGTCTCGTGCACGACTTCGAGCGTTCCATCGCCAGCGCGGAGGCGATGGTCTACTGGTCGATGACGATGCTCATGACCCGCCGCGTTGCCCGGCCACGTCCTTCGCGAGCGTGAATCGGCCAGGTGCCGGCTCAATCAGCCAGCCGCGCGCCGCCAGCCGCTTGGCCTTCGATCGCAGTGCCTCCACCTTTCCCGGTACGGGGTCCAGGCCGAAGCAGGCGGCCATTGGCTGCGTAGGTGAGACCGGAGAGCGCTTGTAGGCGGTTTCGGAGAGCGGTCTGGGTCTCTACCCCTGTGGAATGTTGCTGAGAACTGGCAGCAGGCAGTTGCGCCGGAACCTGAGTGACGTCAAGCGAATGTTGACCGTAGGCTCTCGGTGAAGGGCAGGTGCGGTGGACATCACGGTGCAGTGGATCAAGACATCCTGGACGAAGCAGTCTCGAGGCGGGGAGGCCGCTGCCCGCAGGAACGCGGCGCCGGTCGGCTTCTCGTTGTCTCAGGTGCCCTCTGGGTTTGCCCACTTCGTCCAAATGTCCGAGCGTGACAGCTTCGAACCATGTTCGAGCCAGAAAGACCTTCGCGAGATCGGTGTCAGCCTGCGGGACGAAGGCGATCGGCTCTGAGTGCTCGCTCGTGTGGAGCCGCTCTTCGGGTTGCCGCCTCGGCCGCGCAGGCCGCCGGCAGTTCGACTGCTTCCCGGGCAGTGGGTCCGCTGGCAGTTGAACTACCGGTTCACCAGCGCCCTGGGAATCCGCGGTTGGTCGTACTGGCTCGACACGTTCAACATCGCTTATGGCCCCGTCGACCGGGATGTCTTCCTGTCAGAGCCGACCGTAATCGTCGATGAGTGCGGGCCAGTTCGATAGAGCAGGCGGACTGCGCTCAGACGGCTGCTCGTTCCGCTTGGGCGCGTGTGGTGGCGAGACGGTAGGAGTCGGTGCCGGTCTCGATGATGTTGCCGCCGAAGGTGAGGCGGTCGACGATGGCCGCGCAGAGCCTGGGGTCGGTGAAGGTCTTGGTCCAGCCCGAGAAGGACTCGTTGGAGGCGATGGCGACGCTGTTCTTCTCCTCGCGTTCGGTCAGGACCTGAAAGAGGAGTTCGGCGCCGCGGCAGTCGAGTTCCATGTAGCCGAGCTCGTCGATGCAGAGCAGGTCGACGCGGCCGTAGCGGGCGATGGTCTTGGTCAGCTGCTTCTCGTCGGCGGCTTCGACGAGCTCGTTGACCAGCTTCGTCGCGAGCACGTACTTGACCGGGTGGCCGGCCATCGCGGCCTCGGTGCCGAGCGCGATCAGCAGGTGCGACTTGCCGGTTCCCGAGTCACCGATGAGGCAGAGCGGCAGGCCCTTCTTGATCCATTCGCACTTGGCGAGGGTGTGGACCATGGCCGGGTCGATGTTGGGATTGGCGTCGAAGTCGAACTTGCGCAGGGACTTGTCGCGGGGGAAGCCTGCGGCCTTGATGCGCCGCTCGGACCGGCGGCGGGCCCGGTCGTCGCACTCGGCCAGCAGGAGCTCGGAGAGGAAGCCGAGGTAGGACATCTGCTCGCGGCCGGCGGTTTCGGCGAACTCGGGAAACTGGGATTGGAGCAGGTCCGCGTCGGGCGGGCGGGGAAAGGAAATGTCCCGGGCGTAGAGCTGGGCGACGGGCAGCAGGGGCTTCGAGCCGTCGAACCACGGACGGCCCTCCCTGACACGCTCCCAGTTCGCCCGCTCCTCGGGGGTAACCTCGGGCGCCCCGGGGTCGAGACGCAGCCGCTCGGTCGCTGCGGCGAGATCGCGGGGAGGACCCGGACGTCATCCGGGGAGTGGGGCACCTGCGACGCCCTGCTGTCGTGCGGCTCGTCGCAGTGGGGCCACGGCTCCTCGGCGGGCCACAGGAGCGGACCGCCAACGGAGCTGTCGTGCACGGTAGGCGATCCCGGCCGCGGGTGCAGCCGGGTCGCCGTCCTCGCCAGCGGAGCCAGTTGAGGGAAAAGCACGGTGACGTCGAACGGCCGCGGCGGGGTGGTGAACATGGCGCTCATAGCGGTGATGCTGCCAGCAGCCGCTGACACGGCCCCTGCCTGGGTCTATTGGATCAGGGTGGTGTGGTTGGAGCACGTCGTGCAGGAGTAGAGCTGCAGATGGTTGCCTTTGGAGACCTGGATGCCGGGCGAGTTGTGCACAGGGTCGTCGTCGATCACGGCGATGCCTTGGTCCTCAGTCGGAACCCAGCCCCTCCGGTAGTCGCGGGACTCCTCCGAGGCGATGGTCAGCAGCGGGGCCATCACGGTTCCGCAGTTGATGCAGAACCGGGCGGCGGGGTCGGTCAGGCCCCACGGCGGCCACCCGCCGACCTTCCACCCCGGGGCCTCGGACAGTTCGTCGGAGTAGTACTCCTGCGGCTCCTCGTAGGCATCGTCCATCACGATGCCGGCCGCCCGCCAGGCGCTCCAGTTGTTGACCTTTTCTCGTAGTTGTTCGCTCAACTCTAGGAAGTTGGGGTACTCGGTGACCTGCTCCGGGGACAGCACACACGGCTTCGGTATGTAGCCGTACTGGACGTCGGTCGGAGTGGGCGGGGAGGTGAGGACGCTGCTGACGTCGGCGGCGGTCCGCCAGAACAGCTTGGTCGTGGGTTTGAGGTACGGCGGGTGCTCGGAGGGGCACCACAGCACTTGAAGCAGATCGGCCCGTCCGGGCGGCCGCAGCTCAGGCACGTCGCGCGCGTACAGCTGGGCCACGGGCACCAGCGGAGAGACCGGGCCCTCGTGCCACTTGTCGCAGTACAGCCATGGCTGCGAGGCGGGCCACAGCAGCGGCCCGCCGACCGAGCTGTCGTAGAGCGAGGGAGAGCCAGGCCGGGGATGCGGCCGGATCGTAGTGCGAGCCAGCGGCGCCAGTTCAGGGAAAAGCGCGCTGATGTCGCACGGCCGCGGTGGGGTGGTACGTATGCCGTTCACAGCATCGATAGTGCCAGCCGCGTCGGACAATCGAAGTGCCGAGCGGGGCCTCTGGCTGCGCAGCCGACGGGCGCACGTGGATCACAAATTCAAGATCATCTGATCGCCTCGTCCAGGCTTGCCCCGGCGACACCCTTCACGAGAGGACACCGTCAGCTCCGAGTACGCAAGCCCCTTAACCTGCGCGCCCACCAGCCCCGGACGTCCTCCCCGTGAGCTCCCACCACAACGCCCCGACACCCACTCGCGCCGCAGCGAGAGCAGCACGTCAATCTCCTCCGCGGGAAGAGCCACAGATCAGCGCGGACAACGGACAGACGACAACCCTGTCCATAACTTCTGCTCCGCCGCCAAGCCACTCGCCAGGACGCCGGAGACGGGAAGGTACTCGGCGGCCTGGGCGAGCATCGGCTCGAAGGGCGGGGTGAGAACCACTCGGGATGGCCTCCTTCACCGCGCTCCGGGCCCTGCATCCCACAGCCTCCCCCGGTCAGGCGCGTACGGCTTGCCGATGCGGCCAGAGGGCCCTGCCGCGTCAGGCTCCAGGGTGGCTGGCTGCTTCCAGCACCCGCCGCCGCGCCGGGCACTGCGTAGAACCTCTTCCCAGGCTATCGCGGGGAAAGACACCTCATGCAGCTAGGGCCTGTGTGATGTCGTGATCACGCGGTGGTCTTGAGCAGGTCGTCGATCCAGATCATGGAGGCTCGCAGGTGGAGGCCGGCGAGGTAGCTTTCGGGCGACTTGTCATAGCGGGTGGCGATGCCTCGCCAGGCTTTCAGCTTGTTGATCAGGCGTTCGACGGTGTTCCGTTCCTTGTAGAGGTCGGCGTCGTGGCTGATGGACCGGCCGCCTCGTGGCCCTTTTTCTTGCGGTTCGCGGCCTGGTCCTTCTTCTCCGGGACGACTGCTGTGATGTTGCGTTTTCGCAGGTAGCGGCGGTTTCCGCGCGATGAGTAGGC
>NZ_JBITGA010000027.1:0-10264 GCF_044456565.1 Streptomyces sp. NPDC050842
ACCATGACGGCGAAGGTGACGGGCTGGACGACGTCGACCCGCTCCAGGGTGGGCGCGCCGGGCGCCTGCCGGACGACGGCCTCAAGCGACCAGTCGACGTACGGGGCGAGCGCGGTCTCGCACTCGGCCATCGCTGTGGCGAACTCAGGTGATGTGTCGAGGAGTTCGGCACCCATCCCGGCCCACTGAGTGCCCTGCCCCGGGAACACGAACGCCACCCGACCCAGGTCGGAGGCCGTCCCGCGTATCAGCCCTTCCGGAGCGGTCAGCGTCTGTACGAGGGCGTCCCGCCCGGCTCCGATCGCGACCGCGCGGTGCTCGAATTCAGCACGCCCACCGGCCAGTACGCGTGCGACCGCACCGGTGTCCAGATCCGTACGGCTGTCCGCGTACGAGGCAAGGCGCCCGATCTGCGCGTCCAGCGCGGCCGGGGTCTTCGCGGACACCAGCCACGGCACCACGCCGCCGTCGACCGCCGGCCCGCCGGCCGGGGTCTCCTCGACGTCCGGCGCTTCCTCCAGCACGACGTGCGCGTTCGTCCCGCTCACGCCGAACGACGACACCGCTGCCCGGCGCAGCCCGCCGTCGCCCTTCTCCGGCCACTCCATCGCCTCGGTCAGCAGCTCGACCGCGCCCGCCGACCAGTCCACCTGGTCGGTCGGCTTCTCCACGTGCAGCGTCTTGGGCAGGACGCCGTGGCGCATCGCCTGGACCATCTTGATGACGCCGGAGACACCGGCCGCGGCCTGGGTGTGCCCGATGTTGGACTTCAACGACCCGAGCCGCAGCGGCTGTTCGCCGTCCCGGCCCTGCCCGTACGTGGCGATCAGGGCCTGCGCCTCGATCGGGTCGCCGAGCCGGGTACCCGTGCCGTGGGCCTCGACGACGTCCACGTCACCGGTCGTCAGCCGGGCATCCGCCAGCGCGCGCCGGATCACCCGCTGCTGCGACGGCCCGTTCGGAGCCGTAAGGCCGCTGCTCGCGCCGTCCTGGTTCACGGCGGTGCCCCGGACCACGGCGAGCACGCGGTGACCCTTGCGGCGCGCGTCCGACAGGCGCTCGACGAGGAGGACGCCGACGCCCTCGGACCAGCTGGTGCCGTCCGCCGTCGACGAGAAGGACTTCGACCGGCCGTCCGGGGCCAGGCCGCGCTGCCGGCTGAACTCCACGAACGTGCTGGGCGTCGACATGACCGTGACGCCGCCGGCGAGGGCCATGTCGCACTCGCCCTTGCGCAGGGCCTGCACGGCGAGGTGCAGCGCGACCAGCGACGACGAGCACGCCGTGTCGACCGTGACCGCCGGGCCCTCCAGGCCCATCGTGTACGCGACCCGGCCCGAGGCGACGCTGCCGGAGTTGCCGGTGCCGAGGTACCCCTCGATGCCCTCCGGGACGTCGGTGAGCCGCGTGGCGTAGTCGTGGTACATCACGCCGGTGAAGACGCCGACCGACGTGCCGCGCGCGGTCGCCGCCGGGATCCCGGCGTGCTCGAACGCCTCCCAGGACGCCTCCAGGAGGAGCCGCTGCTGCGGGTCCATGGCGAGCGCCTCGCGCGGCGAGATCCCGAAGAAGTCGGCGTCGAACTCGCCTGCCTCGTACAGGAATCCGGCCTCGCGGGCGTAGCTCTTGCCCGTCGCCTCCGGGTCCGGGTCGTACAGGCCCTCCACGTCCCAGCCGCGGTCCTGCGGGAACTCCGAGATCGCGTCCTCGCCACCCGCCACCAGCCGCCACAGGTCCTCCGGCGAGGCGACACCGCCCGGCAGACGGCAGGCCATGCCCACGATCGCCACCGGCTCGCCCGCCTTCGCCTCCAGCTCGCGGAGGCGGCCGCGGGCCTCGTGGAGGTCCGCCGTGGCTCGACGCAGGTAGTCGAGGTACTTCTCTTCGTTCACCGTGGACACGCTGTCCCCTTGAGTTCCTGGAGGCGCCCGAGGCGCGCATGAAGTGATTCGAGTCGAGGTGCCCGGGACGGGGTCCGGGCGGGAGGCGACCTGTGCGGCAGGGATCAGTCCGTGCTGGGGTCCTGGTCGAGGAGGCCGAAGAGTTCCTCGGCCGAGGCGTTCATGAAGTCCGGCACTCCCGCACCGTCCTCGCTCCCGCTCCCGCTCCCGCCGCCGGACCCGGCCCCGGACCCGGACCCGGACCCGGACCCGGACCCGGCCCCGGACCGGTCTTCGGCCTGGGCGCCGGACGCATCCGGGGTTCCGGACCCGGCTGCGATCCCTTCCTCGCCCGTGACCATCGAGCGCAGTGACCGCAGGTGCTCCAGGACCTCTTCGCTCCCGGGGGCGTCCGAGAGGCCCGTCAGCACCAAGGCGCCTTCCAAGCGGGTGAGTTGCGCCAGGAGCGCGTCCGTGTCGGCGCTGCTCCTGGAGGCCGCGGTCCCGGTCCCGGCCTCGATGTCCTCGACTGCGCACGGCAGTTCGGCGTCCAGGTGGGCGGCGAGCGCGGCCGGGCTCGGGTGGTCGAAGACCAGGGTCGCCGGGAGGGCGAGGCCGCCGGCGGAGTTGAGCCGGTTGCGGAGTTCGACCGCGGTGAGGGAGTCGAAGCCGAGGTCGAGGAAGCCCCGTTCGGCGTCGATCCGGTGGCCGCGGGCGTGGCCGAGTACCTCGGCGACCTCGCCGACGACGAACTCCAGGAGCAGGCGCTGCCGTGCGGGCCCGTCCACGGCGGCTGCCCGTTCGGCGAGCGTTTCCGCAGCCGGGGCGGCCTGGCCGGGGCCGGTCTCCGTCCCCGGAGTCCCCGGAGTCCCCAGCGTCGCCGGGGCGGAGGCCGCGGACGGCCGGGGCCGGACGGTCCTGGTGTCGACGACGTCCCGGAAGAGCGCGGGGATCCCGGCCGGGTCGTTCCCGGCCGCGTCGCGGAGTCCGGCGGCGTCGAGGCGCAGGGGCAGCAGGACCGGGTACCGGCCGTCGCGGAGGGCGGCGTCGAGGAGGGCGGTGCCCTCCGCGTCGCTGATCCCGCCGATGCCCGCGCGGCTCATGCGGCGCAGGTCCGCCTGGCCGAGTCCGCCGGTCATGCCGCTGTTCTCGGCCCAGAGTCCCCAGCCGAGGGAGAGGGCGGGGAGTCCGGCCGCCCGGCGGCGTGAGGCGAGGGCGTCGAGGGTGGCGTTGGCTGCCGCGTACGCGCCCTGTCCCGCGCCACCGAAAGCGGCGGCGGCTGAGGAGAACATGACGAACGCGGCGAGGTCGTACGCGGACGTCGAGGTGAGCTCGTCCAAGAGGAACGCGGCGTCGACCTTCGGACGAAGCACATGCTCCACGTCCTGCGTCGTCATCGACGGAAGCGTTCCGTCGGACAGGACTCCCGCGGTGTGGACGACCGCGGTCAACGGGTGCTCGGCCGGAATCCCGGCCAGTACGCCGGTCAGGGCTTCCCGGTCCGCGACATCGCACGCCACCACCGACACCACGGCCCCGAGACCCTCCAGCTCGGTGACCAACTCCGTCGCCCCGGGGGCGTCCGGGCCGCGACGGCTGACGAGCAGCAGACGCCGCACACCCCACTCGCTCACCACGTGCCGGGCGACCACTCCGCCGAGACCGCCGGTGCCGCCGGTCAGCAGGACCGTTCCCTCCGGGTCGAGCCGCGGCGCGTCGGCGCCCGGCTCGGGGCGGACGGAGGCCAGGCGGGCCAGCCGGACGGTGCCGTCGTGCAGGGCGAGCTGGGGCTCGTCGCGCAGCCCGGCGTCGGCCAGCACCGACGGAAGGGTCCGGTACGACGGGGCGTCGTCGGCCAGGTCGAGCAGGCCGAACCGGCCGGGGTTCTCGGTCTGTGCGGACCGCACGAGACCCCAGGCCGCCGCGTGCGACAGGTCCTCGCCGCCGTCGTCGGCGCCGGGCCCCTCGGGATCCCGCACCGCGCCGCGGGTGACCAGGACCAGCCGGGCGCCCGCGAGGCGCTCGTCGGCGAGCCACGCCTGGAGCAGCTCCAGGGTGCGGCCCACCGTGCCCCGTACGCTCGCCGCGCCGCCGTCGGCGGGACCCGCGGGCAGCGGGGCCAGGACGGTACGGGGCGCCGGGGCGCCCGCCGCCACGTCGCGGGCCAGCGCGGCCAGGTCGGGGTAGACCCCGACCTCGACGCCCGCGGACTCCAGGGCGGCGGCGACCTTCAGCTCGTCCTTGCCCAGGACGGCCGTCGGCCCGAACAGGCCGGTGTACCCGTCCTGTTCGCCGGCGGAGGCCAGGGTGTACGGACGCCAGGCCACCCGGTGCATCAGCCCGCCGACGCGGCTCGCCGCCGCCTGGTCGGCGCTGACCGGGCGCAGCGTGAGGCGTTCCACGGAGACCAGCGGGCGTCCCTCGCCGTCCGTCAGGGACAGCGAGACGGCGTCCTTCCCCGCGGGTGCGAGGCGGACCCGGGCCGCCGCGGCGCCGGCCGCGTGCACGGTGACACCGCTCCAGTGGAACGGGACGCGTACGCGCTCGGGCTCGTCGACGAGACCGCCGACCGCGATGGCGTGCAGGGACGCGTCGAGCAGGGCGGGGTGGATGCCGTAGCGGGCCGCCGCCGCGCTCGCGGGTGCGTCCGTCGGCAGGGCGATGTCGGCGAGGACCTCGTCCTCGTACCGCCACACCGCGCTCAGCCCCTGGAACAGCGGACCGAAGGCGAGGCCGTTGCCGTGGAGCCGCTCGTAGAGGCCGTCGAGCGGAACCTCTTCGGCGCCCTGAGGCGGCCACACGGCCACACGGTCGGACTCGGCGGACCGCTCGGGCCCGTCGGTGGCCAGCACGCCGGTCGCGTGGCAGGACCACGGGGTGCCGGCGGGCGCGTCGGCGATCCGCGAGTGGAGGGACACGGGCCGTGCTCCGTCATCGGCCGGCTCTCCGACCGTCACCCGCAGCTCGACGCCGTCGCGCTCGGGCAGGACCAGCGGCTCGCGCAGGGTCAGCTCCCGCACGTCGCGCAGTCCGGCGGACTCGGCGGCGTGGGCGGCCAGTTCGACCATCGCGGTGCCGGGAAGCAGGACGCTTCCCAGGACGGCGTGGTCCGCGAGCCACGGGTGGGTCCGCAGCGAGAGACGGCCGGTGAGCAGCAGGCCGTCCCGGTCCGGGAGGCTGACCACGGCGCCGAGCAGCGGGTGGTCGGCGGTGCCGAGGCCGAGCCCGGCGGTGTCCGCCGCGGTGTCGTCCGCCGGGGCGTCCAGCCAGTAGCGGTCGCGCCGGAAGGAGTACGTGGGCAGGTCCGCGCGGCGCGCCCCGGATCCGGCGAACCAGGCGTGCCAGTCGGGTCCGGTGCCGTGCGCGTGGGCCCTGCCGAGGGCGTCCGCGACGGTCTCGGTCTCCGGCCTCTTGCGGCGCAGCAGCGCCACGAGCAGGGGCCGGGGCCCATCGGAGGCGGAGTCGGAGCCGGTGCCGTCGGCGCCGAGGCCGTCGGCCGCCATGGCGGTGAGGACCCCGTCGGGGCCCAGCTCCAGGCAGGTCCGCACGCCCAGGTCGCGCAGGACGCGGACGCCGTCGAGGAAGCGGACGGTGCCGCGGACGTGCCGCACCCAGTACTCGGGGTCGCACAGTTCGTCCGGTCCCGCGGCCCGGCCGGTGACGTTCGAGACCACGGTCAGGGAGGGCCGCCGGAACTCCACCGTCTCCAGGACGGCACGGAAACCGTCGAGCATGGCGTCCATGTGCGCGGAGTGGAAGGCGTGGCTCACCCGCAGCGCGCGGGTCCTGCGGCCGAGACCGGACCAGTGCGCCTCCGCCTCCCGTGCCGCGTCGGCGTCGCCGGACAGGACGGCCGCCTGAGGGCCGTTGACGGCGGCGACGTCGAGGCGTCCCGCGTACCGCTCCTCCTCAACCTCCAGCCACGCGCGGATCTCGCCCTCCGCGGCCTGGACGGCGAGCATCGCGCCGCCGGCGGGCAGCTCCTGCATGAGCCGGCCGCGGGCGGCGACCAGGAGTGCGGCGTCGGCGAGCGAGAACACCCCGGCGACGTGCGCGGCGGCGATCTCGCCGACCGAGTGGCCGAGCAGCGCGGCCGGCCGCATGCCCCAGCTCTCGACGAGCCGGAACAGCGCGACCTCCAGGGCGAACAGCGCGCACTGCGTGTACCGGGTCTCGTCGAGCAGTGCGGCCTCCGCGCTGCCCTCGGCGGCGAACATCACGTCGAGCATGGGCAGTTCGAGGTGGCCGTCGAGATGGGCGCAGATCTCGTCGAGCGCCCGGGCGAACACGGGGTACCGGTCGTACAGGTCACGGCCGGCGCCGGGCCGCTGACTGCCCTGGCCGGTGAAGAGGAACGCGGTGGAGCCGTCCCGGGCGGTGTCCTGATGGACGTGGGCCGAGGTGCCGCCGCGGGCCAGCGTGGCCAGCCCGTCCAGGAACCCGTCCCGGTCGGCGGCGGTCACGGCGGCGCGGTGGGCGAAGGCGGTACGGCTCGTGGCGAGCGCGTACCCGATGTCCCGCAGGCCGGCGGTGTCGCCAGCGGTGCCGGTGTCGCTGTCGGTGCCGCTCATCCAACTGTGCAGGGCGGCGGCCTGCCCGCGCAGCGACTGCTCGTCCTTGGCGGACAGCACCCAGGGCAGGTGCCGCCCGTCAGCGACGTCGGCTGCTTCAGCCGCCTCGACTGCATCCGGCGCATCCGGCGCCTGCTCCAGCACCACGTGGGCGTTCGTCCCGCTGATGCCGAACGAGGAGACGGCGGCCCGGCGCGGACCGGTACCGGCCGGCCAGTCGATCGACTCGGTGACGAGGGCGAGGCCGCTGTTCGCCCAGTCGACGTGCGGGCTCGGCTCGTCGGCGTGCAGGGTCTTCGGCAGGGTGCCGTGGCGCATCGCGAGGACCATCTTGATGATGCCCGCCGCACCGGCCGCGGCCTGGGTGTGCCCGATGTTGGACTTCACGGAGCCGATGGCGAGCGGTCGCTCCGCGGGCCGCTCCTTCCCGTACGTGGCCTGCAGTCCCTGCGCCTCGATGGGGTCGCCGAGCGCGGTGCCCGTGCCGTGCGTCTCCACGGCGTCGACGTCTCCGGGCGACAGCCGGGCATCGGCCAGCGCCTGCCGGATCACCCGCTGCTGCGAGGGGCCGTTGGGCGCGGTCAGGCCGTTGCTGGCACCGTCCTGGTTGACGGCGGTGCCGCGGACCACGGCGAGCACCGGGTGTCCGTTGCGCCGCGCGTCCGAGAGCCGCTCCACGAGCAGCAGCCCGACGCCCTCCGCCGCGCCGAATCCGTCGGCGTCCGCGGAGAAGGCCTTGCTCCGGCCGTCCGGGGCGAGCGCCCGCTGCCGGCTGAACTCCACGAACATGTGCGGAGTCGCCATCATCGCCACGCCACCGGCGAGCGCCATCGTGCACTCGCCGCCGCGCAGCGCCCGCACCGCCAGGTGCAGGGCGGTCAGCGAGGACGAGCAGGCGGTGTCGACGGTCGTCGCGGGCCCTTCGAGACCGAAGGTGTACGCGATACGGCCGGACGCGACGCTGGCGGTGGTACCGGTCAGCAGGTAACCCTCCACGCCGCGAGGGGCGTTGGGGACGCGGGACGCGTAGTCCTGGTAGGAGAGGCCGATGAAGACACCGGTGCTGCTGCCGCGCAGCGAGCCCGGCTCGATGCCGGCCCGCTCGAACGCCTCCCAGGACGTCTCCAGGAGCAACCGCTGCTGCGGGTCCATGGCGAGCGCCTCGCGCGGCGAGACACCGAAGAACTCCGCGTCGAACTCGGCCGAGTCGTGCAGGAACCCGCCCTCGCGGACGTACGCCCTGCCGAGCGCGTCGGGGTCCGCGTCGAAGAGACCCTCCAGGTCCCAGCCGCGGTCGGTCGGGAACGGCGTGATGCCCTCGCCGCCCTCGGACAGCATCCGCCACAGGTCCTCCGGGCTGCGGACGCCACCGGGGTAGCGGCAGCTCATCGCGACGATCGCGATCGGGTCGGTCTCGGTGTCGGTGTCGGCGTCGGTGCCCGCGTCGGTGGCGGTGGCGGTGCCGACACCGACGGCGGACGGCCGGGCGTCCGCCGTCTCCTCCTCGCCGAGGAACTCGGTACGGAGCAGGGCCGCGAGGGCCAGCGGCGTCGGGTGGTCGAAGACGAGCGTCGCGGGCAGCTGGAGCCCGGTCGCCCGGGTCAGCCGGTTGCGGAGTTCGACACCGGCGAGCGAGTCGAAGCCGATGTCCTTGAAGGCCCGGCCGCTGTCGACGTCCTCCGGCGAGCGCATCCGGAGCACGGCGGCGGCCTGCGCCCGTACGAGACCGAGGAGGATCTCCGTACGCTCGCCGGGAGCCGCGGCGGCCAGCCGCTCGGCCAGGGGGTTCCCGCCCGCGGACGGGCTCCCGTCCTGCCCGGCGGCGGCACTCTCCCGCGCGTCGATGATGCGCCGCACCTCGGGCAGCTCCTCGACCAGGGGCTGCGGGCGGCCGGAGGAGTACGCGAGGTAGAAGCGGTCCCAGTCGATGTCCGCGACGGTGATCGCGGTCTCGTCCCGGCCGAGCACGGACTCCAGTGCGGCCAGGGCGAGTTCCGGGTCCATGCCGGGCACGCCGTGGCGGTGCAGCCGCTCGGCCACCCCGTCACCGGCGGCCATGCCGCCGCCGTCCCACGGCCCCCAGGCCACCGAGACGGCGGTCCGGCCGCCGGCCCGGCGGCGGGCGGCGAGGGCGTCGAGGTAGGCGTTGTGCGGGGCGTAGTTGCCCTGACCGGGGATGCCCAGGGTGCTCGACACCGAGGAGAAGAGCACGAACGCGTCGAGGTCGAGGTCCTGCGTGAGTTCGTCGAGCACCGCGGCACCGACGGCCTTCGCACGGTGGGCCCGCTGGACCTGCGCGGCGGTCAGCGTGTCCACGACGCCGTCGTCGAGCGCGCCGGCGGCGTGGAGGACGGCGGTGAGGGGGCTGTCGGTGGGGAGCGTGTCGAGGAGGGCGCGCATGGCGTCGAGGTCGGCGACATCGCAGGCGGCGATGGTGACACGCGAACCCAATGCGCGGAGTTCGTCGGCCAGTTGGGAGGCTCCGGCAGCCTGCTCGCCGCTACGGCTGACAAGGAGCAGATGCTCGGCGCCGTGACGGGCCATCCAGCGGGCGGCGTGGCCGCCGAGGGCTCCGGTGCCGCCGGTGATGAGGACGGTGCCGTGGGGCTGCCAGTCGCGGGTGGGCCGACGTCCGTGGAGAGGAGCGCGGGCGAGACGGCGGGCGTGGAGCCCGGTGGCGCGTACGGCGACCTGGTCCTCGCCCGTGCGGCCGGCGAGAACCACGAGCATGTGGGCCAGAGCGGCCTGGTCGGCGTCCGCGGGGAGGTCGACGAGACCGGCCCAGCGTTCGGGGTGTTCGAGGGCGACGACGCGGCCGAGGCCCCAGAGCATGGCCCGGTCGGGGTCCGCGGGGGAGTCGTCGCGGCCGACGGAGACAGCGCCCCGGGTGACACACCACTGCGGCGCGCCGATCCCGGCGTCACCGAGCGCCTGCACCCACGCCACCTGCGACACGAGCCCGTCGAGGAGCGAGACCACACCGGTGTACTCCGCACCGGCCGTCAGACCGTCCAGACGCCCTGCCAGAGTCTCCCGGTCGTCATCCGCCCCGACCGCCAGCACCTCCACCTGGGCGCCGGCGTCGACCAGCGCGGTGAGCACGGCGGCAGCTTGCGAGGAGTGGTCCTCGGGGGTGACGGCCAGCCAGCGCCCGGACAGCCCGGCGCGCGCGGCCTCCTCGGTGACCGCGAGCCGCTTCCAGTCGACGCGGTAGCGCCGGTCGTCGGCGGTGGTGAGCGTGGCGGGCGTGTTCTGGAGCCAGTAACGCTCGGCCTGGAAGGCGTACGTCGGGAGGCCGGGGAGCGGGCCGGTCGCGGCAGGGAGGAGAGGGCTCCAGTCGACCGCGAGGCCGTTGACCCACGCCTCGGCGAGGGACGCCACCAGGCGCTCCTGGCCGCCCTCCTCGCGGCGGAGGGTGCCGAGGCCGGTGACGGTGTCGGGGAGGGCCATGGTGAGGACGGGGTGGGCGCTGACCTCGACGAAGTGGGTGAAGTCCTCGTCGGTGGCGAGGGTTTCGACGGCGGGGGCGAAGCCGACGCGGTGGCGGAGGTTGCGGTACCAGTAGCCGCCGTCGAGAGCGGGTTCGGTGATCCAGCCGCCTTCGAGCGTGGAGAAGAACGGCACGCGCGGAGTCTGAGGGGTGAGTCCGGCGAGAACCTCGGCGAGCTCGCCCTCGATGATCTCGACCTGCCGGCTGTGGGAGGCGTAGTCGACGGGAATGATCCGCGCACGGACCCCGTCGGCCTCACACGCCCGCGCAAGCTCTTCGATCTGGGTCGGGTCACCGGAGACGACGGTGGCGGTCGGTCCGTT
>NZ_JBITGA010000028.1:0-5217 GCF_044456565.1 Streptomyces sp. NPDC050842
GGAAGCCCGGAGGAAAGCCCGAGAGGGTGAGTACAAAGGAAGCGTCCGTTCCTTGAGAACTCAACAGCGTGCCAAAAATCAACGCCAGATTAGTTGATACCCCGTCCATCTTCGGATGGTCGAGGTTCCTTTGAAAAAGTCCACCCCTAGCCGGGTGGCGAAACACAGCGAGGACGCTGTGAACGATCGGTCTTATTCCGACTCGATCGTTCCGCTCTCGTGTGTGTGCACCGGATTACCGGTAAACATTCACGGAGAGTTTGATCCTGGCTCAGGACGAACGCTGGCGGCGTGCTTAACACATGCAAGTCGAACGATGAAGCCCTTCGGGGTGGATTAGTGGCGAACGGGTGAGTAACACGTGGGCAATCTGCCCTTCACTCTGGGACAAGCCCTGGAAACGGGGTCTAATACCGGATAACACCGGCTTCCGCATGGAAGCTGGTTAAAAGCTCCGGCGGTGAAGGATGAGCCCGCGGCCTATCAGCTTGTTGGTGGGGTAATGGCCTACCAAGGCGACGACGGGTAGCCGGCCTGAGAGGGCGACCGGCCACACTGGGACTGAGACACGGCCCAGACTCCTACGGGAGGCAGCAGTGGGGAATATTGCACAATGGGCGAAAGCCTGATGCAGCGACGCCGCGTGAGGGATGACGGCCTTCGGGTTGTAAACCTCTTTCAGCAGGGAAGAAGCGAAAGTGACGGTACCTGCAGAAGAAGCGCCGGCTAACTACGTGCCAGCAGCCGCGGTAATACGTAGGGCGCAAGCGTTGTCCGGAATTATTGGGCGTAAAGAGCTCGTAGGCGGCTTGTCACGTCGGGTGTGAAAGCCCGGGGCTTAACCCCGGGTCTGCATCCGATACGGGCAGGCTAGAGTGTGGTAGGGGAGATCGGAATTCCTGGTGTAGCGGTGAAATGCGCAGATATCAGGAGGAACACCGGTGGCGAAGGCGGATCTCTGGGCCATTACTGACGCTGAGGAGCGAAAGCGTGGGGAGCGAACAGGATTAGATACCCTGGTAGTCCACGCCGTAAACGTTGGGAACTAGGTGTTGGCGACATTCCACGTCGTCGGTGCCGCAGCTAACGCATTAAGTTCCCCGCCTGGGGAGTACGGCCGCAAGGCTAAAACTCAAAGGAATTGACGGGGGCCCGCACAAGCAGCGGAGCATGTGGCTTAATTCGACGCAACGCGAAGAACCTTACCAAGGCTTGACATATACCGGAAAGCATTAGAGATAGTGCCCCCCTTGTGGTCGGTATACAGGTGGTGCATGGCTGTCGTCAGCTCGTGTCGTGAGATGTTGGGTTAAGTCCCGCAACGAGCGCAACCCTTGTCCTGTGTTGCCAGCATGCCCTTCGGGGTGATGGGGACTCACAGGAGACCGCCGGGGTCAACTCGGAGGAAGGTGGGGACGACGTCAAGTCATCATGCCCCTTATGTCTTGGGCTGCACACGTGCTACAATGGCCGGTACAAAGAGCTGCGATGCCGCGAGGCGGAGCGAATCTCAAAAAGCCGGTCTCAGTTCGGATTGGGGTCTGCAACTCGACCCCATGAAGTCGGAGTTGCTAGTAATCGCAGATCAGCATTGCTGCGGTGAATACGTTCCCGGGCCTTGTACACACCGCCCGTCACGTCACGAAAGTCGGTAACACCCGAAGCCGGTGGCCCAACCCCTTGTGGGAGGGAGCTGTCGAAGGTGGGACTGGCGATTGGGACGAAGTCGTAACAAGGTAGCCGTACCGGAAGGTGCGGCTGGATCACCTCCTTTCTAAGGAGCACAGTACCGATTGCAGACAAACGTTCTGCACGGTCAGCTCATGGGTGGAACGTTGATTAGTTGGCACAGTCGCTGTCTGAGAGATCGTGAGTACTGCTTCGGCGTGGAAAACGAGATCGATGAACCGGCTGTGCTTGGCACGTTGTTGGGTATCTGAGGGTACGGCCGTATGGTCGTTGCCTTCGTGATGCCGGCCCCAGTGAACTCATCGGCTTGTCCGGTGGGGTGATGGGTGGCTGGTCGTTGTTTGAGAACTACACAGTGGACGCGAGCATCTGTGGCCAAGTTTTTAAGGGCGCACGGTGGATGCCTTGGCACCAGGAACCGATGAAGGACGTGGGAGGCCACGATAGTCCCCGGGGAGCCGTCAACCAGGCTTTGATCCGGGGGTTTCCGAATGGGGAAACCCGGCAGTCGTCATGGGCTGTCACCCATGCCTGAACACATAGGGCATGTGGAGGGAACGAGGGGAAGTGAAACATCTCAGTACCCTCAGGAAGAGAAAACAACCGTGATTCCGGGAGTAGTGGCGAGCGAAACCGGATGAGGCCAAACCGTATGCGTGTGATACCCGGCAGGGGTTGCGCATGCGGGGTTGTGGGATCTCTCTTTCACAGTCTGCCGGCTGTGAGACGAGTCAGAAACCGTTGATGTAGGCGAAGGACATGCGAAAGGTCCGGCGTAGAGGGTAAGACCCCCGTAGCTGAAACATTAACGGCTCGTTTGAGAGACACCCAAGTAGCACGGGGCCCGAGAAATCCCGTGTGAATCTGGCGGGACCACCCGCTAAGCCTAAATATTCCCTGGTGACCGATAGCGGATAGTACCGTGAGGGAATGGTGAAAAGTACCGCGGGAGCGGAGTGAAATAGTACCTGAAACCGTGTGCCTACAAGCCGTGGGAGCGTCGCTCATTGGGTTTACCCAATGGGTCGTGACTGCGTGCCTTTTGAAGAATGAGCCTGCGAGTTTGCGGTGTGTTGCGAGGTTAACCCGTGTGGGGAAGCCGTAGCGAAAGCGAGTCCGAATAGGGCGATTTAGTAGCGCGCTCAAGACCCGAAGCGGAGTGATCTAGCCATGGGCAGGTTGAAGCGGAGGTAAGACTTCGTGGAGGACCGAACCCACCAGGGTTGAAAACCTGGGGGATGACCTGTGGTTAGGGGTGAAAGGCCAATCAAACTCCGTGATAGCTGGTTCTCCCCGAAATGCATTTAGGTGCAGCGTCGTGTGTTTCTTGCCGGAGGTAGAGCACTGGATAGGCGATGGGCCCTACCGGGTTACTGACCTTAGCCAAACTCCGAATGCCGGTAAGTGAGAGCACGGCAGTGAGACTGTGGGGGATAAGCTCCATGGTCGAGAGGGAAACAGCCCAGAGCATCGACTAAGGCCCCTAAGCGTACGCTAAGTGGGAAAGGATGTGGAGTCGCAGAGACAACCAGGAGGTTGGCTTAGAAGCAGCCACCCTTGAAAGAGTGCGTAATAGCTCACTGGTCAAGTGATTCCGCGCCGACAATGTAGCGGGGCTCAAGCGTACCGCCGAAGTCGTGTCATTGCAGCAATAGGGCCAACGCCCGCTGTGATGGGTAGGGGAGCGTCGTGTGCCGGGTGAAGCAGCAGCGGAAGCTAGTTGTGGACGGTTCACGAGTGAGAATGCAGGCATGAGTAGCGATACACACGTGAGAAACGTGTGCGCCGATTGACTAAGGGTTCCTGGGTCAAGCTGATCTGCCCAGGGTAAGTCGGGACCTAAGGCGAGGCCGACAGGCGTAGTCGATGGACAACCGGTTGATATTCCGGTACCCGCTTTGAAACGCCCAATATCGAGCCCATTAATGCTAAGGCCGTGAAGCCGTTCCGGACCCTTCGGGGAAAGGAAAGTGGTGGAGCCGTCGACCCAAGGTGGTAGTAGGTAAGCGATGGGGTGACGCAGGAAGGTAGTCCAGCCCGGGCGGTGGTAGTCCCGGGGTAAGGGTGTAGGGCGTGTGATAGGCAAATCCGTCACACATGAAGCCTGAGACCTGATGCCGAGCCGATTGTGGTGAAGTGGATGATCCTATGCTGTCGAGAAAAGCCTCTAGCGAGTTTCATGGCGGCCCGTACCCTAAACCGACTCAGGTAGTCAGGTAGAGAATACCGAGGCGTTCGGGTGAACTATGGTTAAGGAACTCGGCAAAATGCCCCCGTAACTTCGGGAGAAGGGGGGCCATCACTGGTGATCGGATTTACTCCGTGAGCTGGGGGTGGCCGCAGAGACCAGCGAGAAGCGACTGTTTACTAAAAACACAGGTCCGTGCGAAGCCGTAAGGCGATGTATACGGACTGACGCCTGCCCGGTGCTGGAACGTTAAGGGGACCGGTTAGTCACATTTCGGTGTGGCGAAGCTGAGAACTTAAGCGCCAGTAAACGGCGGTGGTAACTATAACCATCCTAAGGTAGCGAAATTCCTTGTCGGGTAAGTTCCGACCTGCACGAATGGCGTAACGACTTCTCGACTGTCTCAACCATAGGCCCGGTGAAATTGCACTACGAGTAAAGATGCTCGTTTCGCGCAGCAGGACGAAAAGACCCCGGGACCTTTACTACAGTTTGATATTGGTGTTCGGTTCGGCTTGTGTAGGATAGGTGGGAGACTTTGAAGCCGTGACGCCAGTCATGGTGGAGTCGCCGTTGAAATACCACTCTGGTCGTGCTGGATGTCTAACCTCGGTCCGTGATCCGGATCAGGGACAGTGTCTGATGGGTAGTTTAACTGGGGCGGTTGCCTCCCAAAGGGTAACGGAGGCGCCCAAAGGTTCCCTCAGCCTGGTTGGCAATCAGGTGTTGAGTGTAAGTGCACAAGGGAGCTTGACTGTGAGACCGACGGGTCGAGCAGGGACGAAAGTCGGGACTAGTGATCCGGCGGTGGCTTGTGGAAGCGCCGTCGCTCAACGGATAAAAGGTACCCCGGGGATAACAGGCTGATCTTCCCCAAGAGTCCATATCGACGGGATGGTTTGGCACCTCGATGTCGGCTCGTCGCATCCTGGGGCTGGAGTCGGTCCCAAGGGTTGGGCTGTTCGCCCATTAAAGCGGTACGCGAGCTGGGTTTAGAACGTCGTGAGACAGTTCGGTCTCTATCCGCTGTGCGCGTAGGAATATTGAGAAGGGCTGTCCCTAGTACGAGAGGACCGGGACGGACGAACCTCTGGTGTGCCAGTTGTCCTGCCAAGGGCATGGCTG
Source organism: Streptomyces sp. NPDC050842 (assembly GCF_044456565.1). Lineage (NCBI taxonomy): Bacteria > Bacillati > Actinomycetota > Actinomycetes > Kitasatosporales > Streptomycetaceae > Streptomyces > Streptomyces sp. NPDC050842. Next base: position 5,003 of record NZ_JBITGA010000028.1, read on the forward strand.
GTTGGCTACGTTCGGGAGGGATAACCGCTGAAAGCATCTAAGCGGGAAGCCTGCTTCAAGATGAGTATTCCCACCTCCTTGAGAGGGTAAGGCTCCCAGTAGACCACTGGGTTGATAGGCCGGATGTGGAAGCCCAGTAATGGGTGGAGCTGACCGGTACTAATAGGCCGAGGGCTTGTCCTCAGTTGCTCGCGTCCACTGTGTTAGTTCTGAAG
>NZ_JBITGA010000029.1:0-3124 GCF_044456565.1 Streptomyces sp. NPDC050842
GCCTACTCATCGCGCGGAAACCGCCGCTACCTGCGAAAACGCAACATCACAGCAGTCGTCCCGGAGAAGAAGGACCAGGCCGCGAACCGCAAGAAGAAGGGCGTGCCGTCGCAAGGCTTCCTGCACGCGGCGCTCTTCCTCGAGCGCGGTCATCATGCCGCTCCTTCTGTGGCCGCCCACTCCAGCCCGAGAGCAGCGAGCGCCTGAAGCTTGTCGGCGGTGAGCTTCCCGCGCCTGCTCTTGCTGTTGCTCAGAAACACTCCGAGTCGGACTTCGCTGCCGTCCTCGAGCCGTTCTACGTGCCCCCTGGGGACCCTCAGGTGCTCTTCCCGGGCCTTGTACTGCGCCAGGGCCGCAACACCCCGCTCGAAGGCGCTCACGGGTGCCGTGGAAGGCTTCGCGGGCGCGTCCGGCTCCGGCGCATGCGGGAAGACGCCGATGGCCTCCAGGCGCTCGCGTTGCCCGTCGGTCAGGGCCGCCCACACCTCCGGCTTCCGCTGCTTGGCCAGCCATTTCCCGATGTCCATGCCGTGTACGGTGACGCCTGGTTCGACGTAGGCGAGGATGGTTTCCTCGGCGAGCATCTCCCGCACCACGGCGTAGTGCCGTTGCCATTCGGCCGGCCACACCGGGTTCCAGTCCCCGTCCACGGCCTGAAGCGCCGTCCTCCACTCAGGATGCCCGTCCAGCGCACCAGGCCGCCGGAGATTCGACAGCCACTGCCCCACCGGCCGGTCCAACATCGTCGCCGACCGGGGAGCGCACAGCGTCCAGTGCTCCTCGTAGTACGCCTTGGCGGCCTGAAGGTTCTCCTGGAACCGCTCATCCGCCAGCGACCAGACCATGCCCAACTTCTCCAGCCGCCCGGTGCGCGAGCCGCTCATCTGCCCCGCCCCGTACGCCCGTCGCTGCTCCGCGACCCACTGCCCCAGCGGGTACGCCCCCTCCTTGTGCCCGTACGGAACCCTGGCATGCGCCTCACGCTCAGTGAACTTCTTGAGCGACACCCAGCCACGCGCCCAGTCCTGCTTCTCCGTGTCGATCACGTTGAACGACACCCACTCCGCGACCATCACCGGGTCACGCGGAGCAGCAAAACGCAGCAGCAGACGGGATTCATCCTCGCCTTCCCCGGGCGGCGGACCGATGTACGCGGACGGCTGCGCCACGTCCTTCTGAGGCTCCTGCGGAATCGCCAGCAATTCCACGGCCTCTTCATCGTGAGCCCGCAACCCCTCAAGAACCTTCACCAAAGGCCGATACGAACCCGACGTGAACATATCCTCCGGCTTTTCCCCGGACTGAAGAAAAACCGGCACGATCAAAGACGCAAGCTTTCCCTCTCCCGGCTTCTGACGCAAAGCGCGGCCGATGGCCTGCACGATGTCATGCGGCGCGCCCTTCGGGTCCAACAGGGCCACGCTGTCCACGGCCCGGATGTCGACGCCCTCACCCAGGACACGACAGTTCGAGAGCACGGCCCGCCGCGCCGTGGTCCCGAACCCGGCGAGCACTTCCCGTCGGCGCTCCGGGACATGCTCACCACACAGCCAGTCCGCCCAGATCCGCTTCGGGTACGTCTCGAGCCGGTCCGCGTGCAGCTTCGCCGCGACGCGCTCCAAACCCTCCGCGTACGCCTGCGCCTCCATCGTCCGATGATGAAACGTGATGCACGTCGACAGACCGTGCTGCGCCATCGCGTGCAGCAACGCGGCCTGAAGGGCTCCGAGACGCTCCCCGCGCACCTTCTCGCTGTGCCGCCCCTCGCCCATCAGCCGCTCCGGGGTGACGACCGGGTCCTGGAGCTCCAGGACGATGATCTGGTACCGCGCCAGCAGCCCACGCGACACGGCCGACGCGAGCGAGAGCTTGTAGAGGACCGGCCCGAAGACCTTCTCGTCGTCCATGGAGGCCGCCATCTCGCGCGGCAGCGGGTCCCGCACCCCCTCGGCGACCTCGCGGTTCAGCCGCTCCTCCCAGATCCGCGGCGTCGCCGTCAGATATAGCCGGCGGTGCGACGGAATGACCCCCTGGTCATGGACATCCGCCCACGCCTTACCCATCGATCCGGACGTCCTGTGCGCCTCATCCACCACCGTCAGGTCCATCGGATCCAACTGCTGCCCGTAGACACCCTCGAAAGCCTCCGCCAGGACCCCCAGCGAGGCGTACGTCCCGAAGACGACCACAGGCCCGGAGCCATGCCACAGAGCCAGCTGCACAGGATTCGTCGTGGAGCGCACCTTGAGGCTCCACAGCTCCGGGTCATCGGTGAGGCTGCACACCGCAACCGCCGGCCCCGCATGCCCGGCCCCGCGCCACGCCTGCACGGTCTGGGTCAGAAGATCCAGCGTCGGCACCAGGACGAGAATGCGCCCCTTGGGCACGAGCCGCCTCGCCGACGCCGCCGCAATGATGGTCTTCCCCGTCCCGCACGCGGCGTGTACCTGCCCACGCAGGCCATTCCAAGGAATACCACCCGGCGGAACATCGAGACCGCGCACAATGGCAGAAACAGCCTCGATCTGATGGGCACGCAGTTTCATGGCCATTTCCATGTTCTCCTTTTGCGGAATACGGCGCGGCGTAATCAGAAAGAAAGTCCGGTGCGGCGAGTGGTGGGACGGGGTAGTGGTGTCTGATCCCAGACTCTACACAGGTAAGACCCATGATGCATCACTCCCGCGGCAGGTTCGACCTGGAGACTGACATTTGACTGATTCGCCCTCGCACTCATGGTTCATTCGGCGTACTGACGGCCATGGGTAAACGTGAGTGGCTGGTTTCGAGGGTGGGGGAGGGGTGGTTCGGGTGGAGCGCAGCGGAGCCCGTCACTACGGTGGGGCCGACACTCCGTCAGGTCGATGGTCCGTCATCCTCGTTGCGGGAATAGTGAGTATTCCCAGACCCTACACAGGCCCGCACGCGATGCACCCTCCCCTTTCAGCCAGCCCGGGCGATCGCGCTTGCGCGGTCGCCTGTAATTCGCGCTTGCGCGAATTACATTCCCTTTCTGAATTCCGTTTACGGAATTCTATTCCGGCGCTTGCGCCGGAATTCAAATTGCGCTTGCGCAATTTGCACTCTATGCCCCGGCTTGCCGGGGCATATCCCGCTCCGCGGG
>NZ_JBITGA010000030.1:0-2422 GCF_044456565.1 Streptomyces sp. NPDC050842
TGGGTCGGCCGCGCGGTGAGGTGCCCGCTGTGAGCGAGTCCTGTTCCGCGCGGCCTCCCGCCGAACCGGACATGACGGTTTCCCAGTCATCCGGCTCTCCAGTGACTACGGCGTGTGTGTTCTGGCTGGCTGTTCCGAGTGGATACGGTCGTGACAGACGTCGCAGGCCACGACCGTTTTGCGGCGTCGTTGGAGCATGACGCGTGCCCAGTCGGAAGGCTGCCATCCGGCATGTGCGAGGTCGGCGAGAGCGCGGACGTGGTGCACTTGCACGTTGCCCTTGCTTCCACAGATTTCGCAGGTGTCCGCCAGGAGTCTCGCGATGAGTTCCTTTTGCGGATAGTCCACCCGGACCGGCTCGCGGTCGGCGAGTTGAGCCGCTCGCTGCCGTTGGAGGGGAATTCCACCGAACCGTGCCACCAGTGGTTTCCTGTTCTTCCGCTCGACACGGGCCTCGAAGCAGACTCGGGGCCCGTTGGGTGTGTCGATTCTGACCTTGTGCTTGGCGGCCATCTTCGATACCGACGAGCGGTGCTTGGCCGCGAGGGTCTTGAGCATGGATGTTTCCATGACCCATTGCAGCCGGTGCAGCCGGAAGACATCTCCGGCGAGCAGGTAGTACTGGACAATGCCCCGGTAGACGGTCCCGAAGGTCGCCACGATCGCGTGATCGGTGCTGTTGATCAGGGCCGTCTTCTTCGCGGGTTCTCCGCGGTCAAGATAAGGGACGCATTTGGATTTGATCACGTCCCGTGGGACACGGAGGGCGATCTGGCCGTTGACCCGACGGTAACGGCCGGTCTTCTTCGTGTCGTTGTGCTGGGTCGTGATCTCGTAGCCGAGAAACCTCGCTGCCCCGGTGCGGGCGTGAGTGATCAGCGTCTTTTCCTGGGACAGTTCCAGCCTGAGTTCGTCACGCAGGAACTGGGCCAGGCGTTGCTTGATCTGTTCGGCCTCGGCTTTCGGTCCGGTGAAGCCGAGGAGATGATCGTCCGCGTAGCGTATGTAGCGCAGCCTGCGATATGCCGGATCGTTCGGATCCGCACTCGGCAGACTGACCATCCGCTGACGCAACGCACGGGCCTGGACCCGGTCGCCGCGCCGGCGGGCTTTCGCCAGCAGATTCTGCAACTCCAGATACGCCGGGTTCCTGGCCCGGCGCTTTCCTCGGGTGTACTCCGGAACGAGGACTTTATCGACGAACTCGTCCAGCTTGTGCAGGTAGATGTTGGACAGAACCGGGGAGGCCACTCCGCCTTGCGGTGCTCCTGAGAGCGTGGCCCCCCACTTCCAGTCCTCCAGGTATCCGACCTTGAGCATGTTGCGCACCAGCCGCAGAAACCGCTGGTCATGGATCTTCTCGCCGAGGATCGACAGCAGGACCTGATGGTCCAAGCTGCCGAAACAGTCGGCGATGTCCCCTTCGATGAACCAGGACGTCCCGGTCCAGGTGTGGTCCACCTCCCGCAAAGCGGTATGGCAGCCACGGCGGGGGCGAAACCCATGGGAGCGGTCGGAGAACGTCGGCTCGTAATACGCCTCCAACAGCAGGCGAATCACTTCACCGACGAGCTTGTCCGACCAGGTCGGCAGCCCCAGCGGACGCGTCGTCCCGTTCTTCTTCGGGATATGAACACGCCGGACCGGACGGAAGCGGTAGCGCTCATAGCGCATCGCCTCGATGATCCGTCCGATCTTCCGCTGTGACATGCCGTCCACGGTTTCCGGCGTGACCCCGGGCGTCATCGCGCCGTGATTGGCGTAGATCCGCCCGTAGGCCAGCAGATACAACTGCGGATTGAACAGTTGCCGATACAGTTCCTCGCACGGCAGGCCACGCCTGCCGCGATCACGCAGGACACCCAGCACCGTTTTGGCACTCTGCATTTCGCATACCTCCCGACTCTGAGGTGTCCGAATCACCTGGCCCCCTTCGCCCGATGTGGACGGCTTTCCCGTCCTCCCTGGCCGGTCGTGACTCCGGCGACTACTACGGGGCCTCCGTCGCCATAGGACTCGCGTCCCGTAGGCGATCCCACGTTCGTCTCTGTCTGTACGTTCTAGCGCGACTTAGGCGTCCCACTCATCTCCTTGGATGTCCTCGCTGGACATCGCTCCGAGCCCCGGAAGTGCCCCGGACAACCTTCGAATCCAAGGCAGAGCGCGGCGCCGGTTTCAGTCGTCTTTCCGGCGGATGGGAACTTGCATCTTCTGGAGATTGGGCTTCAAACAATCCAGTCTTCGCCATATCGCGCGGGCCGCCCAGCACACCGTCTCTGACAACTGAGCCCGGTCACTGGTTATCTGACATGCTGTTGTCCCCTTCGCCTTTCGGATCCAGGTAAGTCATCCGGCCCAGGAACCTCCTTCCGAGTTCCTCCCGGCTGAGCCGGGGATACAAACAGAGCGCCTCGTGGCGCAC
>NZ_JBITGA010000031.1:0-1410 GCF_044456565.1 Streptomyces sp. NPDC050842
CCTAGTACTGCAACGGTCTATGTTGTGACGGTTGGGCAGTTTCTGGTGGTGTGTGGCCGCGTCGTTTGTAGTGGCTGATGCGGGCTTGGTGTTGTCGTCTGCGTCGCCAGTTGGACCAGTGCATGACGTGGTCGATGGGTGCTGGGCGGCGGTGGGTGAGTCGGTGGATCAGGCGTCTGAGTTCGGGGAGACTGAGGGGGACGAGGTCGGAGGATCCGTTTCTGCTTTGTCTGTATCGAGTTCGCGGGCCCGCAGGACGGTGAGGCAGGCGTGGGCGGCCATGGCCAGGGTCATGTGGCGGTGCCAGCCCGGGTAACGGCGGACCTGGTAGTCGTCCAGACCGCACTGCTGCTTCGCGGTCTGGAAGCATTCCTCGACCGCCCAGCGGCTGCCGGCCACGTGGATCAGTTCGTCGAGGGTGGTCCCGGCCAGGCAGTAGGCGATGTAGTAGGAGACCTCCGTGGGCCGGCTGACACTGCGGCGGGCGATCACCCAGTGCTGTCGGTCGGCCCGATGCCAGGGACGGACCTCGACTCTCGCCCAGTCGAAAACGCGTGGTCCGTGGGCCCCGTTCCCGCAGGACCGGCGCTTCCACTTCTGCCGAGGCAGCCCGTGGAACAGGTCGTGGACGGGATGGTCGATAGCCCAGCGGGTGACGACGGTGTCGTGCCGGGTGGTGGCCATGACATGGAAGACATCGGCCTGCTCGAGTTCGGACCGCCAGCCTTTGGAGAATCCGTAGGCGGCATCCGCAGTCACCCACCGGAACGGAATCCGCTCCGCGATCGCCCGGCGGACCATGGCCTTGGCCATCACCACCTTCGTCTCGAAGCCGACCGTGTCCTCGATGCCGGCCTGGCGACACCTGTCGCGGTTGTCCGTCCATGACGTGGGCAGATACAGACGGCGGTCGATCAGTGTGCGGCCACGGGCACCGGCATAGGCCAGGAAGACCCCGACCTGGCAGTTCTCCGTCCGGCCCGCGGTTCCGGAATATTGCCGCTGGACACCGGCTGACCGCACGCCCTTCTTCAGGAATCCGGTGTCGTCGACGATCAACACCGCGTCCCGGTCGCCGAGATGCTCGACGACATACCCACGCACGTCGTCGAGGACTTCCTCCGCGTCCCAGTCGATCCGGTTCAACAAGCGGTGGATCCGGTCCGGACCCGCATGACCGGCCTCCTCAGCCAGCGTCCAGCCGTTCTTCCGCTCGAGCGGAGCGATCAACCCCCGCATATACGCCAGCGTCGACTCACGCGGCTCCGACCTGGCGAATCGATGCGCGAACCGCTCATGCAGAGCCTTCAACTCACCCGCCCACGACCGGGCATCAACAAGAACCCCACCCATGAACAATCCAACGACCGACCTGTCCAACCGTCACAGCAAAGACCGTTGCAGTACTAG